>JADJEE010000002.1:0-1200000 GCA_016709225.1 Deltaproteobacteria bacterium
CTCCGCGTCGATCACGACGCGGCCCCATTGAAGGGGCCAGCGCCGGCGAGCCCCCTGGGCCGCGTCCTCTCCGCGTCGATCACGACGCGGCCCCATTGAAGGGCCCGGGCACGCTGCGAACGGTCCTGTCTCCGCGTCGATCACGACGCGGCCCCATTGAAGGCCAGGCGGCGCGTGATGGCGCCGTCCGCGGAGCGGCTCTCCGCGTCGATCACGACGCGGCCCCATTGAAGGCGGCCGTCGCCGAGCGCGCCGCAGAGGTGCGAGCCGCTCTCCGCGTCGATCACGACGCGGCCCCATTGAAGGACTGCCTCGGCGGCACACTTCAGCCGCCTCCGCGTCGATCACGACGCGGCCCCATTGAAGGCCGCGCCGGCGCCAGGCCGGGCGTTCCTCTCCGCGTCGATCACGACGCGGCCCCATTGAAGGGGCTCGGCGTCGTGCTCGCCTCGGCACGACTACCCTCTCTCCGCGTCGATCACGACGCGGCCCCATTGAAGGCATCGGCAGACGTGCGGCCTGCGGACCTGCCGGCTCTCCGCGTCGATCACGACGCGGCCCCATTGAAGGTTCGTGGGGCGTGGCATCAGCGCGTCTCCTTGGGTGGCTCTCCGCGTCGATCACGACGCGGCCCCATTGAAGGACCATCGTTCCGACGCGTTGCGGAAGCCCGGAACACACCTCTCCGCGTCGATCACGACGCGGCCCCATTGAAGGTACACGGGCGCCGTCGCAGCCGCTCGGCCGGCGCTCGACTCTCCGCGTCGATCACGACGCGGCCCCATTGAAGGATGCCGTCGGGGAAGGTGCGGGTACGCTGGACGGTGCTCTCCGCGTCGATCACGACGCGGCCCCATTGAAGGGTGGCCGAGTCGGCGAGGTTGCGGCGCGTCTCGATCCTCTCCGCGTCGATCACGACGCGGCCCCATTGAAGGACCCACGACGGCTTCGGCTGGGACCCGCAGCCGTACCTCTCCGCGTCGATCACGACGCGGCCCCATTGAAGGGCCGCCGGCGTGGTCGCGGCGCTGCTGCCCGAGGCGCCTCTCCGCGTCGATCACGACGCGGCCCCATTGAAGGACCGACTGCGCCGACATCTCCGAGATGCCGGCGAGCCTCTCCGCGTCGATCACGACGCGGCCCCATTGAAGGGCCACCGTCGCCGCCTCGAGGTTCAGTTGCGCGGCGCTCTCCGCGTCGATCACGACGCGGCCCCATTGAAGGGACCCACGAGATCGCCGCGTTCTCCGTGAGCTGCTGTGCTCTCCGCGTCGATCACGACGCGGCCCCATTGAAGGACGTGGGGCGGCGGCGACGTCGTGCCGACGGCGCTCGGCTCTCCGCGTCGATCACGACGCGGCCCCATTGAAGGATCGGCGTCGATGCGTTCGGCGGCACGCGGACGGCCCTCTCCGCGTCGATCACGACGCGGCCCCATTGAAGGTCGGTGGTCTCGGTGCTCACACCCCGAAAGCCCCGCTCTCCGCGTCGATCACGACGCGGCCCCATTGAAGGAGGCCGACCGCGAGCGTGCGATCCGTCGGATCGCCGTCTCTCCGCGTCGATCACGACGCGGCCCCATTGAAGGCAGCACGATGCCGAGCACGAACTGTTCGTCGCGCTCTCTCCGCGTCGATCACGACGCGGCCCCATTGAAGGCTCGACTGCGAGTCGCCCGAGTTCGGTGCCGAGTTGCCTCTCCGCGTCGATCACGACGCGGCCCCATTGAAGGCCGGGCGTGTCGCGCGTCCGCGGTGACGCGGTGGTCGACGGCTCTCCGCGTCGATCACGACGCGGCCCCATTGAAGGCACCAGCTCGGCCAGCTGGTGGGCACCTCCACCCCCATCTCTCCGCGTCGATCACGACGCGGCCCCATTGAAGGGATCTGCGTCGCACCATCGCACGGTGCCCACGCTCGCCTCTCCGCGTCGATCACGACGCGGCCCCATTGAAGGGAGTCCCCGCGCGGCGGCCGTCTGCCGTCGACCGATCTCTCCGCGTCGATCACGACGCGGCCCCATTGAAGGACCGGCACGTCTGGGTGGTGATACGCTCGCTCGACCACCCTCTCCGCGTCGATCACGACGCGGCCCCATTGAAGGGGACCGGCTCCGCCCCTTCTCGTTGGTGAGCCGGTAGGCTCTCCGCGTCGATCACGACGCGGCCCCATTGAAGGGTCGCGATCGTGGGCGACGGCATCGACGATCACGCGTCTCTCCGCGTCGATCACGACGCGGCCCCATTGAAGGTTTGTCGCCGAGGCCGACGCGCGCGCGGTTGGTCTTCTCTCCGCGTCGATCACGACGCGGCCCCATTGAAGGCCCTCCACGGTCAGAATGCGATAGCGCTTACCAACTCTCCGCGTCGATCACGACGCGGCCCCATTGAAGGGTTCTCCATCATCGTCACACCACCTTCAGTTTCTGCCGCTCTCCGCGTCGATCACGACGCGGCCCCATTGAAGGCTCGACATGATCGGCAAGGCCACCGCCGCGGCATACCTCTCCGCGTCGATCACGACGCGGCCCCATTGAAGGGACGATCGACGGGCCCCACCGGTGTTGCTGCCCGCAGCTCTCCGCGTCGATCACGACGCGGCCCCATTGAAGGGCGGACCGGGGCCTGCTCGACGACACGCAGGTGCTCACCTCTCCGCGTCGATCACGACGCGGCCCCATTGAAGGCCGAACGCGAACAACAACAAGACGGCGCCGAACTGGGCCTCTCCGCGTCGATCACGACGCGGCCCCATTGAAGGCGGCGGTGACGCGGGATGCGAGCTTCGCGATGGCTTCGACTCTCCGCGTCGATCACGACGCGGCCCCATTGAAGGGCGCCCTATCGCCTCGACACGGGCGAGCGCGGGTTCTCTCCGCGTCGATCACGACGCGGCCCCATTGAAGGCGCCAGCACGTCGTGCCCGCGCTCGGGCGCCGACCGCTCTCCGCGTCGATCACGACGCGGCCCCATTGAAGGGCCCACCCGAACGGGCGGCACCTCGCCGACCGATCTCTCCGCGTCGATCACGACGCGGCCCCATTGAAGGGCGACGGCGAGCGCTGGTGGGTCACGCCGCCAAGCCTCTCCGCGTCGATCACGACGCGGCCCCATTGAAGGCACGACCTTGCGAGCCGATACCCGGTGTGCCTCACGTCTCTCCGCGTCGATCACGACGCGGCCCCATTGAAGGGGATCACGGCGATCGACGGCTCCCGCAGGCCGCACACCTCTCCGCGTCGATCACGACGCGGCCCCATTGAAGGAATCCTCGCCCTCGCCCTCTCGGGCTGCACGATCGTCTCTCCGCGTCGATCACGACGCGGCCCCATTGAAGGCCCGAGACGGCCGGCGGGTTCGTCGGGAACACGCGCCTCTCCGCGTCGATCACGACGCGGCCCCATTGAAGGGAGGGTGACCGCGTGCACGTCCGCTACGGTCGTCAGTGCTCTCCGCGTCGATCACGACGCGGCCCCATTGAAGGCGCATCGACCGATCGATGACCTCGGGACGCCCGACTCGTCTCTCCGCGTCGATCACGACGCGGCCCCATTGAAGGGCTTCGCGGAGAGGTCGTACCCCACCGAGCCGGAGCTCTCCGCGTCGATCACGACGCGGCCCCATTGAAGGCGCGTGGCATCGGCTCGGTGCGCGACGAGTTCCAGCTCTCCGCGTCGATCACGACGCGGCCCCATTGAAGGACCTGGTCGTCGTCGGCACCGAACCCGGCGATCGTGACTCTCCGCGTCGATCACGACGCGGCCCCATTGAAGGGTCGAGGCCTCGACCGCCGCGGGCTCGCACCCGTGGCTCTCCGCGTCGATCACGACGCGGCCCCATTGAAGGGCCGGTGCCTTCGCCGGTGTCTTCGCCTTCGCCTTCGCCCTCTCCGCGTCGATCACGACGCGGCCCCATTGAAGCGAGGGACCGGCGCCGCTGCGGCCCGGCCCACGACTCTTCGGCGCATACGCGCCGCAGCTGCTGGCGCATCTGCCCCTGTGCGTGGCGCTCGGCGAACATGTCTCGCGCAGCCTGCACTTCAGGGTCCCCACTCGCGCTCACCGCGGGCCTTTCAGCTCTCGAGCTATCCGCTTCGGGTGCGTTTACGGTTTGCGGTGGGTGAGGTGCAGGCGGAGGACGACGCCACGCCGGACAGGCTCCGAGCAGGCTCCGAATAGGCGCGCGGGCGGGCACCAGGGATCATGGGTGCCGTCCTTGGCTGGGTGCTTTTGCGGGGCGAGGAAGGGCTACGGGATGTCCGCGCCTGCAACGTCGGCGGAGCCGTCGATACCCGGGCGTGCGTCGCCGTCGATGTCGACGAGCGGGTCGCCGGATTGCCACTGGGCGACATCGCCGAACTCGGCGAGGCCCATGGCGGTCGGGGTGAAGTCGTTGGAGAACACATCACCGAACCACGCGTTGTTCAGCATCGCGACCTGATGATTCCCGGTGCCCGCAAACATCTCGTCGACCACCGAGTACGTGATGGTGGCACCGCAATTGATGGAGCTTGGGTCTCGGCCAAGCAGGAGGGTGTTGCGGACCTCCACGTTGCTTCCGCCGTTGCAGGCGAGGCTGTCGTCGGTGTCGGCATCATTGCGCACGAGCGACGAGTAGAGGATGAGAGCGTCCGAGTCGGTACAACTGATGCCGCGTGTCCCGGCGGCGCCGTTGCCGTTCCCGCCGACAAACGAGTTGCGCACCAGCGCATAGGCGCCGTTGTCGAGGGAGATGCCGCCGCCGGCGTTCTGGACGACGCGAGCGCGGTCGAGGTAGAGCGAGGCGTTGTCGACGGCGATGCCGGGGAACATGCTCGAGCCGGTGTTGCTGGAGACGGAGATGCCTTGGATGTAGACCTCGGCGCTGTCGTCGATGGCGAGGGTGGAGGTGTTGCCCGAGGTCCTCGCCCACAGGGGCACCATCATGTCGTCGGGGTTGGCGTCGAGGATGGCCCAGACGGCATTGGAGCCGGAGAGGACGATGGCCTCGTCGTAGGTGGGGCCGGAAGAGACGCGCAGGACGGCCATCTCGGCGCCGAGGGAGCCCGCTGCGGCGGTGAAGTCCTCGAAGTCCTGACCTGCACCGACGGTGTGAACATCGGCTTCGTCGAAGCACTCGCCGGTGGCGATGCGGCAGGCCGAGTCGGGGCACTGCTCGTGGAACGCACACCCCATGCAGGTATTGACGGCGGCATCGCAGATGGGCGTGGCGCCGCCGCAGCCGTCGTCGTTGCTCGCGGTGCACTGGACGCACTGGCCGTCGTCGCGACAGGCGGGGTTGGCGGGGTCCTTGGCGGCACACTGGGCATCGCTCTCGCAGGGTGAGCAGACCTGGTCGATGCAGATGGGGGTACCTGGGCCGCCACACTCGTCGTCGCCCTGACAACCCTGGGGTCCGGTCGAGCTGGACGGGTCGGTGGTGGTCATGGTGTTGCCGGTCATGCTCGAGGTGGTCGAGGTGGGACCGGAGGTGTCGCTCGAGCCGGCGGTGGCGGAGACGGTGCTGTCGGCGGTGCTCGAGCTGTCGTCGGCGACCTCAGTGCTCGAGGCATCGCCTTCGGATGTGTTTGCGGAGGGTGAGGTGCAGGCGGGCGGCAGCGCCAGTGCGAGCAGCAGAGCGGTGGAGCGAGGGAGCATGGGGTGCCGTCCTTGGCGTCTTGCGAGAGGGGTTAGGGGCTACGGGATGTCGGCACCGGCGACGTCGGCGGAGCCGTCGACGCCTGGGCGTGCGTCGCCGTCGATGTCGATGAGCGGGTCGCCGGACTGCCACTGGGCGACATCGCCGAACTCGGCGAGGCCCATCGCTGTGAGCGCGGGGTTTGTGGGGAGTGTCTGGAACCACATCGGATTGAGAGGGCCGACGTCGTTGAGTCCACCGGCGTTGGAGTCCGCCGCCGAGTACGTCGCGCCGAGCCCTGGGCAACCTACCGAATCGTCGCTGACACCAAAGAGGAGACTGTTGCGAACCGTCACTGTTGCATTCGAGCAGCTGAGGGAATCTTGCACATTTCCGTCGTTGGCGACAACGCTCGTATAGAGAAGATCGAGAGACGAACCTGTGACCCTCAATCCAGTCGTAGGTTGGAAGCCGCTGCCGTTGGCAGCCAGCACAGAGTTGCGTACGAGCGCATACGCCCCGTTGTCGAGGGAGATGCCGCCGCCGGCGTTCTGGACGACGCGAGCGCGGTCGAGGTAGAGCGAGGCGTTGTCGACGGCGATGCCGGGGAACATGGCCTCGGTGCTGCCGATGACCTGGACGCCGTTGGCGAGGTAGAGCTCGCCGCCGTTCTCGACGGAGATGGACGCAGCCCCGCCGAGCCCCTGGATGCGGGGGGCATCGCCGGGCGCGGCGAGGATGGCCGCGACGCCGGTGTCGAGCGCGAGGTTGACGACGTAGGGAGTCGTCGAGCCGAAGTTGTGGAGGATGATGACGGTGCCGTCGACAAACTCGGCGGAGAGGCTGTCGCCGTCATCGGCGTCGACGTGGACGACCGCGGCTTCGTCGAAGCACTCGCCGGTGGCGATGCGGCAGGCCGAGTCGGGGCACTGCTCGTGGAACGCACACCCCATGCAGGTATTGACGGCGGCATCGCAGATGGGCGTGGCGCCGCCGCAGCCGTCGTCGTTGCTCGCGGTGCACTGGACGCACTGGCCGTCGTCGCGACAGGCGGGGTTGGCGGGGTCCTTGGCGGCACACTGGGCATCGCTCTCGCAGGGTGAGCAGACCTGGTCGATGCAGATGGGGGTACCTGGGCCGCCACACTCGTCGTCGCCCTGACAACCCTGGGGTCCGGTCGAGCTGGACCCCTGGGTGGTGGTCATGGTGTTGCCGGTCATGCTCGAGGTGGTCGAGGTCGGACCGGTGGTGTCGCTCGAGCCGGCGGTGGCGGAGACGGTGCTGTCGGCGGTGCTCGAGCTGTCGTCGGCGACGGCAGTGCTCGAGGCATCGCCTTCGGATGTGTTTGCGGAGGGTGAGGTGCAGGCGGGCGGCAGCGCCAGTGCGAGCAGTACAGCGGTGGAGCGAGGGAGCATGGGTGCCGTCCTTGGCGTCTTGCGAGAGGGGAGAGGGGGCTACGGGATGTCGGCACCGGCGACGTCGGCGGAACCGTCGACACCCGGGCGTGCGTCGCCGTCGATGTCGATGAGCGGGTCGCCGGACTGCCACTGGGCAGCGGTGAGAATGGCTGCGGGCGCCATCGGGGTGAGGTGGAAGTCGGCGTTGGCGTCGCTGAACCAGTCGGTGTTGAAGTCACCGACCGGCGTGTTGGTGCCGTTGTGGTTGGTCTCGGTGGCGTTGTAGTCGAGCACAACCCCAGCGCACAGAATCTCATCGTTCGTCGTCCCGTCGAGCACCACGAGGCTGTTCCGAATGGTCACGTTGCCAGGGCTGGTGCACTGGACGGTGCGGCCCGCACCCGTCGCAAGCGAAGCGAGGGTGGAGTAGTGCACGTCCGCGTCAGAGTTCGTAATGGCGAGCGCGATGCGGTTGTTTGTTTGGCCGCCGACAAACGAGCTCCGCACGAGCGCATACGCCCCGTTGTCGAGGGAGATGCCGCCGCCGGCGTTCTGGACGACGCGAGCGCGGTCGAGGTAGAGCGAGGCGTTGTCGACGGCGACGCCGGGGAACATCGAGTCGCCGTTGAGCAAGACCTGGACGCCGTTGGCGAGGTAGAGCTCGCCGCCGTTCTCGACGGAGATGGACGCAGCCCCGCCGAGCCCCTGGATGCGGGGGGCATCGCCGGGCGCGGCGAGGATGGCCGCGACGCCGGTGTCGAGCGCGAGGTTGACTTGGTAGGCGGTGGTCGAGCCGAAGTTGTGGAGGATGATGACGGTGCCGTCGACAAACTCGGCGGAGAGGCTGTCGCCGTCATCGGCGTCGACGTGGACGACCGCGGCTTCGTCGAAGCACTCGCCGGTGGCGATGCGGCAGGCGGAGTCAGGGCACTGCTCGTGGAACGCACACCCCATGCAGGTATTGACGGCGGCATCGCAGATGGGTGTGGCGCCGCCGCAGCCGTCGTCGTTGCTCGCGGTGCACTGGACGCACTGGCCGTCGTCGCGGCATGCCGGGGCGCCAGCATCCTTCGCCGCGCACTGGGCATCACTCTCGCAGGGCGAGCAGACCTCGTCGATACAGATGGGCGTGCCGGGCTCACCGCACGCCTCATCCCCCGCGCACCCCTGCGGCCCCGTCGAGCTGGACCCGGCGGTGGTGCTCATCGTGCTCCCCGTCATGCTCGAGGTGCTCGAGCTGGGGCCGGTGCTGTCGGTCGTGCTGGCGCTGGCGGAGCTGCCGACGCTGCTCGAGCTGTCGTCGGCGACGGCGTCGCACTCCGGGTCATCCGCGAGCGCCTTCATGCCGCCGCACGGGGCGTAACACATGTCGTCGTCGGGACGGATCGGCACGCAGCCGTCGGTCACCGTCGGCTCGCAGGTTCCGCTCGCGCAGTATGGCTTGTCGTCGCCGTGCTTCTCGCGGCAGGTCGCGTCGCCGTCGGCGTTGAAGCAGTGGTTCGGGTCGCGCACGATGGTGGAGTTCGTGCACGCGAACGCGACGCCGAGCGTCGCGCCGAGCAGCGGGGAAACGATTCGCCGGGGGTTCATCATGGGAAACGACCTTCCTGGAGGCTGAGGTGCGCGACGATGACGGGCCGATCAGAAGCGCCCGGAGACACTGAAGCCTACGAGCCGCGAATTCAACACTACTGCGGCGCCGATGCGACGCCGCTTGCGGAGTACCACGTCGGTCACGACCATCGCGATGCCGCCGGCCACCAGCGCAGCCCCGACCCCGACGAGCGCCAAGCCTCCGGTGTCGCGCTCGACCTCGCGAAAGGCACCGGCGTCGCCCGGTACCCGCTCGCGCTGCGCTGGCCGAGTGGCCAACACGGCGCCCGCGACGACGCCCGCGAGTCCGACCGCGCCGATGGCGATCCCAGCCCCGCCGACCGCACCGAGCGGCGTGGTCGGCTTGGCCGGCGTGGTCGTCGGCGGCGACCCCGAGGGCTCGGTCGCTGCACTTGCGGGAGAGCCGTGCTCGTGCCGCGTCGCCGTCTCCGACGGTGCGCGGGATGGCACGGGCTCGCTCGGCGTTGCAGGGCTGGCCGCGGCATCGTCGAGGCGCTGTGCCTGCGCCTGCAAGGCCTCGTACTGGCGCACGAGCAGGTCGTCGAGACGGCGGACGACGTCCTCGTGCGTGCACGGGTCGCAGCGCCCCTCGCGATCATCGATCGGCACCAGCGTGCCGTCGAGCTGCGCGGTCACGACGTACTCGAAGCCCAACGCTTTCGGTGTCGATCGCACCGCCACCTTGATGCTCGCGCGGCCCCGCTCCACGATGGCGACACCCGCGTCGCGGGCTCGCAGCTCTGCCTGCTTGCGCACGCGCTTGGTCACGAGATCCGCGAGCACCGTGACGCCCTTGGTGTCGACCTGCAGGCCCACACCGAGTGGAGCCTGTGGATCGGGTTCGCTCGCCGTGGTGCGCGTCGACGCACGGGCCGGCGTGGCCGTAGCGACCGCGACGGCGGTGAGGATGACCAGGCTGAGTTTGCGTCGCACGTGCTCTCCGTCCTCGTATCTGTGCAGCGGCTCGCTCGTCGCCACCGCAGAACGGCGGCGGGGGACCCATCGCGGTCGCTCGCTCGCTTCGCTGGCTAGGGGGTCGCCTCCGCGCGGGCACGGCACATCTCGCCGATCGCGGCGGTCTCGGGGTCACCCGCGCGCTCGGTCAGCTGCGCACAACGCCGGAACTGCCCGAGCTGATAGTGCGCGGCGGCCTGGCGACGACGGGCAGCCCGCTTGTCGACCCAGCATCCCTTGCGACGCAAGCCCACCAGCACCGCGTTGAAGTCGCCACGTTCCTCGGCGGCATCGGTCTGTGCACGCAGCGCGGCACAGACCGCACCGTTGGGGTCGTCGATCGGCTGCGACGGCGTCGGCGTCCGACCGGTGGACGACGGCCGCTCGGCGATCGGGGACGTCGAGGCGGACGGCGCGGCCACGGGCACCGACGGCGCCGACACGGGCGTCGTGGCGACCGACGGCGCAAGCTGGGGCTCTTGCGCGTCAACCGAGGGCGCGACGGCCGGCAGACTCGCCCCGCCGGGCGATGCGGTTGCCGCGCTCGCAGGCACGACCGCGGCCCCACCCTCGTCGCCTCCGACGTCCACTGCGATCGGGCGCGCGACACCGGGCTCGTCGACGTGCGGTGCCGGCGAGCGCAGCCACCACCAGCCGATCAGTCCACACACGGGCAGGATCGCCGCAAGCACGGCGACGCGAGGCCACCGCGGCGACTCCCGGGGCTCGCCTGGCGCGGTGCTCTCGCTCGTCCGCTCGTCGGTGACGGCGGGCGCGAGTGTGTCGGTCGACCCGCCGAGCCGATCGAGCACCTGCTCGAGCTGCGCCTGCACGTGCACCATCGAGGGCCGCCGCTCGGGCTCGCGGGCCATGCAGGCGTCCACCAGCTCGACGAGCGCATCGGGGAGCTCGAGCTGCAAACGCCGGAGCGAGGGCGCCGGCTCGGCGGGATCGAGCTTGCGCGCGACCAGCTCGCCGGCGGCCAGGCCCGCCAGCGGTGCGACGCCCGCGAGCATCTCGTGCATGGTGACGCCCCACGCGAACACATCGAAGGCGCAGCGCGCCGCGGCACCCGAGGCCTGCTCGGGCGACATGTAGAGCGTGGTCCCGGGTCGCTCGAACACCGCGGTCACCCGCGGTGCACCGGCATCGCTCGGCTCCCGCGACGCCAACCCGAAGTCGACCAGCCGCGCGTGCTCGCGACCACCGGCCTCATCGACCACGATGTTCTCCGGCTTCACGTCGCGATGCACGATGCGCCGCGCATGCAGGGCAAGCAGCGCACTCGCAATGTCGAGCCCGATGCGAACCGCGCGGGCGGCCGGCAATGCGCGTTCGCTGGCGAGGATGCGGGACAACGGTCGCCCGCAAGCGCGCGCCGAGATCACGAACGGCAGATCGTCGCACTCGCGCAGCCGACCAGCCTCGAGCGGGCGCACGATATGCGGATGATCGCCGAGTTCGGCGACCAGCTCGACCTCGTTGCGAAGGCGGTACTCGACGTCGGCACGGCTGGCCGCCTTCGCATGCAGGAGCTTGAGCGCGACCTCGTCACCGCGCTCGCCCCGGACGGCAGCATAGACGGTGGCCATGCCGCCGCGGCCGAGCACGCCGACGACGCGATAGCGACCGCCGAGCACCACGTCGCCCGCGTGGAGCACATCGTCGTCGCCTGGCAGGGCGCCGTAGCGCATACGGCCCGACTCCTCCCGCTCGCGGACCCGCTGCGCCATCACTCGCCGACGCCCTTCCAGCCGACCATCGGACCGTTGCTGCGCATGTGGATGACATAGGTCTTGCGCGCGTCGAGCCGCAGCTTCGGCAGACGATGCCAGCCGGTCTCGCCGATGCGGCGCCACGCGAACGCGTGGGAGCCCGCCCGCAAGCGCGTGTCGATGGTGTCGCCGATGACGTAGACCCTGCCGTCGACCTTGACTTCGCCCGTGGCCATCATCTGCGTGAAGCGTACCTTCACCCACGGACGCGGCGCGGGCGTGGCGGCCTTCGACGGCGGCTCCGGGGTGACCGCATCGACCGCGGACGCCGAGTTCGGCGCGGCCGGATCGATGCCCACGCCGGACGCCGCGGCCGGAGCCCCCAGCGGCGCGAGCTCAGGCGAGACCGCGGGCGCGGGCGTCGGCGCCGGATCGATGCTCGCAGCGGGCGAGGCCGCGGCGGGCGAGGCCGCGATCGGACCCGCCGGGATCGCGGCCCCATCCGACGCGGGCAGCAGCGGCGCAGTCGAGCCCGAACTCGGCGCAGTCGAGGCCGAACTCGGCGCCTGCGGATGGGTCGATGCCGCCGTCGCGTCGCGCTCGAGCGCGCCGGGCTCGACGACCCCGGAGACGTCGGACGCGACCCGCTCGTCCGCGTCGAGGGCGTTGCGCCATCGCTCCCATCGCAGGATCACGGCAAACAACGACACGATGCCGACCGCGGCGAAGGCTGCCCACGCGGCCCCGGCTGCGTGCCGACGATCGAGGCGCCGCAGCCACGACCATCGCCGCCAACCGACCGCACTCGCGGTGCGGGTGACGGCGATCTCGGTCACGGTCGCGCCAGGCCCGACCTGGCCCGCGGTCGCGCCGGTCCGCGGAGCGTCCGCCGCGGCGGAAGCGGGCACGCGCGGGCCGGCCGTGGGCGAAGCCGCGGCGCCGAGCACCGGCGCAGCCGCGCGCGGCCGGCCGAAGACCTCCGTGCGCGCCTGCTTCGGCGCTGCGTCCTGCGGGCCAGCAGGCTCCGTGACCGACGGCGTGCTGCGCTCGGGCCCGCCGCGACCCGGCTCGACGGATACCGCGGGCGCGGGCGCGGCCGCGGAGCGGATCTCGCCGCCCGCCGCGTCCGCCATCGCAGCGTGATCCAGCGCCGCGAGCAACGCCCGCAGCGGCTCGGGGATCTCGAGGTCGGCCTCGGTGTAGCCCGACTTCGGCAATCGACCGAGGTGCACGGCATAGAGCGCGCGCAGGTCGGCAGCGGTCGCGCGGCCGCCCTGCCACGACGCGAGCCGAGCGATCGCCTCGGCCGCACTCGCGAATCGATCACGCCGCTTCGCCACCAAGCCGTCGTAGAACACCCGCAGCTCCCCAGGGACATCGTGCCGCTGCAGCCGCGGGCTCTTGCCATCGAGCGCGGCGAGCAGCAGATCGTGGCGGATCTCGTCGCGGAATTTCCGGCCCTCGACCAGCTCGTAGAAGATGGCACCAACCGCGAACAGATCGCACTGCTGCGAGGCATCACCGCCGGCCTGCTCCGGCGACATGTAGCGGACCTTTCCCTTGATGTGCTGACGCGAGGTCTGATCGTCGAGCGACTTGCCGATCCCGAAGTCCATGATCTTCACCTCACCTGCGGAGCTGATGATCACGTTGCTGGGCGTGAGATCGCGATGCATGATGCCGAGCCGCCGGCCATCGATGGCGAACTCGTGGGCGTAGCGCAAGCCCTCGAGGATCGAGCCGATGACGTACACCGCCATCGCCATCGACAGGCGCTCGCCTGCGCTGCGCAGACCGCCCAGGAACTGCGCGAGGTCGATGCCGTCGATTCGCTCGAGCTCGAGATAGACCACCCCGGCGTGCTCGCCGAAGTCGACCACCTGCACGATGTTGGAATGCGACAGCTGCAGGCCGAGCTTGGCCTCGTTGAAGATCGCGTCGCGCTGCAGCTCGCTGGCGCCGATCAGATCGGGCGGCATCTTGAGTGCGCAAACCTTCTTCACGCCGGCGTGGCCGTGCTTGTGCGCCAACCACACCTGCGCCATGCCGCCGCGACCCAGCGGACGGAGCAGCTCGTACTTGCCCGCGAAGAGCAACCCGGCATGCAAGGCGGCTGCGCCGGGCTCGGGTCTCGCCTGATGCGGTCGCGACATCCTGGACCTGGCCGGTATCGTACCAACGGGACAGGTCGTTGCAGCGCTTGGTTGCAGCGGGGGGAAGGACACACGCGCGGCGCGATCGCGATCGAATGGCCAATCGGCCACACGCGACCTCGCGGGGTCCCATCGGCTCGGCGCCGTGGCTGGTGCACGGTGATCGAGCGCCCGTCGAACGTTCGCGCCGCGCACTGTCCTCGCGCGAGGACAGTTCGCACGCCGACGCGCCGTCACCCCGTGCGTCGCGGCGACGGACTTCGCCATGTCCGATGACGGGCGTCGGGCATCACCCGATCTCGAATCCGCGCGCGCGTCGACTGCGGGAGTCCGCGTTGCGGCGGCTCGATGCTCGCGCTACACCTCGCGCACGCATGCCCATGACGCGCATCGTCGTATTGTTGCTCTCGCTCGTCGCGTGCGTGCACGAGGCTCCCGCCAGCCGCAACGTGCACTTCGCGACCGCGAAGATCGATCCCGTCTCGCAGGATGATTTCGTCACCCTCGGTCGCGTCGTCGAGATCATGGACCACGACGACAAGCTGCGCCTGCTGGTCGTGGGGCACACCGACAGCGTCGGCACCGACGAAGCCAACCGCGTGCTCGCGTTCCAGCGGGCCACCCGCGTCCGCACGCTCCTGCTCGGCGTCGAGCCCGACCTCGCGCACCGCAGCTCGATCGCGTACTACGGGAAGTCGCGACCGATCGCCGACAACGCCACCGCCGAGGGCAAGGCCAAGAATCGCCGCGTCGAGCTCTACTTCTACGTACCGGAGAACGGCGTCGAGAACGACGTCAAGCTGCAACGCGAGTTCGGCGGGGGGCTCGAGTTCGAGGCGTCCGCCTCGGCATCGGCCTCCATCGAATAGCCTACCGCTCCGTGATTGGCGCGGGCGTCACCGCGTCGATGAATGTACCGACCGTGTCGATCCACCCCTCGAGCTCCGCGACCGCCGGCGCGAGTTCGTAGGCGTGGTAGTGTGTCGCCTCGCTCAGGGCGTGCCACGCATAGACGACCCTGCGGGCGAGCTCGGGACGATTCGAGAGCGCCGTGAGAGCGATGAGCTGCGCGCGCATCGGCGTGTCGCGCAGTCCCGGCGCATGGCGGTCGACAAAGGAGGTCACCGAGGCCTCGACCGCCTGGCGAGCGAGGAACGCGACGCAGCGAGGCCACACGCCCTCGGTTGCGACATCACGCTGGGCGATGAGGCCACGCGCCTGCGCGAGCAGCTGTCGCGGCGTCATTGCACCGACTCCAGCAGCGTCACGATGCGCGCCACCTCGGCCACCAGACCGCCGGCATCGCCGACCCAGCCGCCATGCGCTCCTTCCTTGCAGGCGCGAAACGCGTCACCTGCCCGCGAGCCCACGCGCCGGTTCAGGTGACCGAAAACGTCACTCTCGCGATCCGGCTCGCCGAAGAACGCCAGTGCAGCCAAGCGATGCGTCGTCTTCGCTTCGGTGATCGCGGCCTCGAGGTCGCCACCCGAGCTCGAGACCGCGCCGCCCGCCCGACGCCGGATCGCGGCCACACAAGCGGCCTCGATCGCGGTGCGACCGAGTGAAGGCACGAGGCGGAGGAGTACGCCTTCGTCGACCCGATCGGCCGCGCGTAGGAGTGCGCGGGCATCGTCGAGCGCACGTCGTGCAGGATCGTACACCGGGCGGATCTCGAGCACGGAGTTGGGTCCCCGGGTGACCTCGAGGATCTCGGCATCGATCTGCAACCGCCGGATCGCCTCCGGCAGGCGGGTGTCGTGGGTGAACACGAGCACCTGACGCTTGCCCGCGAACTCTTCGAGTACCCGGGCCAAGCCGTCGACCTTGTGCGGATCCATGGCCTGCACCGGGTCGTCGATCACCACGAAGCCGAACGGACTATCCGGCAACGCCATCCGCGGGAGGAAGAGGCTGAGTGCGAGCGCGTTGAGCTCGCCCTGCGACATCACACCGACCGCGACGCCGCTGGTGCCGTCGACGGTGACGTCGACATCGACGTGGCGGCGCGTCTGGGTACCGGCGAGTGAGACGCTGGCGATGTCGACGTTGCTGCGCTGGCGCAGCTGCGCCCAGATGCGCTGGGTATGATCGGCGATCGGCGCGAATCGAGCGTCCCGGATCTGCTGTTCGGTGTCCTTCAGCCATGTCGCCGCCTCGTCGAGCGCCTTGCGCACGTCCGCGCACGCGGCGAGGTCGCGAGCGCGTTGCACCCAGCCGACCACGCGGTTCGCCGCCGGTCGCCAGTCGGCCTCGAGCAGCTCGAGCCGGGATCGCGCGGCGTCGCGCAGCGTGACGACGTGCTCGACCATCTCGAGGACGTGCCGCTCGAGGTGGTCCGCCAGCTCAGCCGGGGCTGGCGGCGGCGACCAGCGCCCCCACGCCCGCAGCGCATCCTCAAACCCTGCGAGCTCCAGCCGCGCCGCCTCGTGCATCACGGCTGGAGCCGCACGCACGAGGCTGCGCGCCCGCTGACTCAATTGCGTGGCGCGGGTCGCCGCAGCGTCGAGTTCCTCCGATTGGGCGCGAAGGCGTGCGAGCGACTCGCCGCGCGCTTCGGCCCAACCCTCGGACACCGGGGCACCACAGGCCGGGCAGTCGCCGCCGTGTTGCCGATGGTACGCGAGCACATGCTCGAGGATCTCCGCGAGCTCGCCGGCATGGGCCGCGCTCGCGCTCGCCAGCGCATCCCGGTGCGACATGGCGTCCCGCAACGCGATCGCGGCGGTGGTCACCTCCTCGAAGTCCGGGGGCTGCAGCTCAGCGAGTTGTCGCAACATGGCGACATCGGTCTCGACCTGCGCCGACTCGCCCCGCGCGATCGCTTCGATCTGCTCGAGATCCACCTTCTTGCGATCGAGTGCCGCACGGCAGGACTCCGCCTCGGGATGCGCGACGGCGGCGAGCGCAGCGACCAGCGTCTCCTTCTCGGCCCGGTGTTGCTTCGCTTCGGCGTCGAACCGCTTCTTCTCTGCCGTGAGGGCCTTGATCGCGACCGTCACGTCCTCGAGACCAAGGATGCTGCTGAGTTCGTCGAACAGCCGCGAGGGCTCGCCGGAGAGCAGCGTGCCAAGATCGGCGTAGCTGAGGAAGGGGCGGAACGCAGCGATGTCGGCGGTGACCTCCGCGAGCGGGTCTGGGGCTGCGGTGGTGGTCACCGTGCACGCGTCGAGTTCGCCCTGGTCGCCCCAGCTGCGAACACGCTCGAACGCCCGCTCACCTGCGCCGGTGAAGCGCGCAGTGATTCGGGTGTTGCCTTCGTGGAGGTTGCGCCAGCCCTGCCGCCACGCAACGTGGCGGTCTCGCCAACGACTGCTGGTGCCGGTGAGCAGAGCCTCGAGCGCCTCCGCGAAGCTCGACTTGCCGCACCCATTGCGACCGACGACCAGCGTGAGTCCTGGTGCGGGATGGAGTCGTAGCGTCGCCTCGGGACCGATGCCGCGGAAGCCCTGGACGACCAAGCGCTCGAGGTAGATCGGCCGCTGCGTCGCCGCCTGCGGTGGATCGTGCGCGGCCGGCTCGCGGGTGTCGCCCTGGGGCGACGCGAGTTGTCGCGCGAGCGCCTGCGGGCCGCGACAGGCGGCATCGACGAGATCTTGCGCAGCGGCGGGAAGCGTCTCGTCGGCGAGCACGCGCTTCAAGATCTCGTCGTGCAGCGATGGATGCATGGCGTGCCAGGATCAGTGGACATGCGGCGAGCGTCGCGACCGGAGTCGACGCGTACGCCCAGCGACGCGCGGGCGCTCGATGCACGGCCACCGTGGGATCTGTGCAGGCGTGGACGCGCTGGAGCAGGCTACTCCGGCGCTGCAGATCGACGCGACAGGCAGAACCTGAGACGCGACGATTCGGCGATCGACGCGAGCGAGGAGGACCGCGTTCGACGGTCGAACACGCGCAGGCGATCACGATCGCGCGCGCACGTGGCCAGACGATCGCGAGATGGACGTATCGCAGGCGCACAGTGTCCTCGCGCGAGGACAGTCGAACGAATGCGCTCTCGTAGGCTCGCGACACTGCCGAGATCTAACATCTTCGCAAAGCTCTCGAACCACGCACGTCGACACTTCGATGATCCGCGCGAGGATGATCGACCGAGGATCATCGCGACGATCCAGCTTGCGATGGCGCCAGCGAACCCTGCATACTCCGACGCGCTCGCCGTTCGAACGAGCACGAAGTAGCAACGCATGAGCTGAGGATCCGCCCGCGCGCGTGCGCGCAGCGAGACCCGTCAGGTCGTCACAGCGCCGCAAGGTTGCCTCCGGAGTTCCCCGTGACCGTCCTCGATCTCGCCCTCCTCAATGACCTCGTTGCCGGTGATGGCGTTGCCATCTGCGTCCGCCAGCAACTCCAACCGGCCTGACAAGGGGAAGCGAGGTGGCGAGCACGGCCAAATCGACCTCACCGCCCTCTCCGCGTACGCGCGCCCGCGGCCGGATCGGTCACCGTACGCGGTCGAACCTCCGCGCACGCTAGCGCGCGCATCGATCATTCATGACCCCTGAGCAAGCAAGCATGCCCCACGAAAATGCCGAATGCCGCATCTGTGACGACGCTCGAGCGTCGTCACAGATGCGTCTGCCCGTGCCGACCTCGTGCGCACGCGCGGCCAGCCGCCGGCAGGAGACCCGATGACCTTCGACGACTTCTTCCGCAAGGCTACGTCGCGCGATCCCTACGCGTACCAGCGCGCGTTCGCTGCTGCGGAGTCCCTGCCCGATCTCCTCGAGGCGCCGACCGGCTCGGGTAAGACCGCGACCGCAGTGCTGGGCTGGTTGTGGCGGCGCCTGCACGGCAGCCCGACGCAGCGCGACGAGGCGGGCACGCGGCTGGTGTTCTGCTTGCCGATGCGCACGCTGGTCGAGCAGACCCACCGTGCCGTCATCGAGTGGGTGCGCCGTCTGAACCTCGGCCCCGAGCGACTCGGCGTGCACCTCATGCTCGGAGGCGCCGTCGACGATGGATGGGAGCAACATCCCGATCGCGACACCATCATCATCGGCACCCAGGACCAGCTGCTGTCGCGCGCGCTCATGCGCGGCTATGCGATGAGCCGCTACCGATGGCCCGTGCACTTCGCCCTGCTTAACAATGACTGCACGTGGGTCATCGACGAGGTGCAGCTCATGGGCGTGGGCGCCTCGACGGCGTCGCAGCTGCAGGCCTTCCGCGAGCAGCTCGGGGTCGCCGGCTCAGCAAAGACGGTGTGGATGACAGCGACCCTGGCCGAGGGGCGCTTGCGCACCGTCGATGTGCGGCGGGCGCTATCGCGGCAGCCATTCGTCGCGGCCGAGCCCGCGCTCGAGCGCAGGCTGCGGGCACGCAAGACCCTCGAGCGCGCCGCGACCCCACTAGGCAAGAAGGGCTCGCTCGCGCCGCTGGCCAAGGAGATCGCCGCTGCTCACGTGCCCGGCACGCTCACACTCGTGGTGGTCAATCGCGTCCAGCGTGCGCAGGAGCTGTACGCGCTACTCGGCCACGAGCCTGGGCTCGAAGCGACTGCGCTCGTGCACTCGCGCTTCCGACCGATCGACCGCCGCCGCATCCAGGATGCCGCGCTCGCCGGCACGTTCGTGGGCGTGTTGGTCGCGACCCAGGCGATCGAGGCCGGCGTCGACATCTCCGCGAAGACGCTGTTCACCGAGCTCGCACCCTGGGCATCGCTGGTCCAACGCTTCGGCCGGCTCAATCGCGCGGGAGAGCACGAGTCCGCCCGCGCGGTCTTGATCGACATCGAGACCGAAGACGCCAACCTCTGCCTGCCCTACGAGGCCGATGCACTGGTCGCCGCACGCACGAAGGCGAACGCACTCACCGACGTCGGCCCGGCGTCGTTGGCCACCATCGCGACGGAGGCCGAGAGCCCGACCCTGCCGGTGCTGCGCGGCAAGGACTTGATCGAGCTGTTCGACACCGAGCCCGACCTCGCAGGCCACGACATCGACGTGGCACCGTATGTCCGCGCCACCGACGACCGCGACGTCCAGGTCGCGTGGCGCGAGCTGGGTGACGAGCCACCCGGGCTCGACGCACCGGACCTGCAGCGCGACGAGCTGTGCCAGGTGCCCGTGCACGAGCTCGAGAAGCTCACCAAGGGAAAGTCGGTGTGGCGATTCGACGGCCTTCGCCGCGCGTGGGTCGAGGTCGAGCGCCTGTTCCCCGGGCTCGCGGTCGTCGTCGACGTGGGCGTCGGCGGCTATCGGCCCGACGCCGGCTTCACGCGCGATCGCGCCGACGTACCACCCGCGGTGGCAGCCCGCGGTGAACCGCCCGACGCCGACGCGGCCGACTCGCTCACGTTCGGAGGCGACTACATCACCATGCGGACGCACGCCGAAGACACCGCCGTTCACATGCGCGCGTTGTTGGATCGCCTCGGTCGGCACACCGCCGCGATCGTCGACGAGCCGGTGCTGATTGACGCCGCGCGATGGCACGACGCCGGCAAGGTCCACCCCGCATTCCAGCAGATGCTGATCGAACATCTCCCCGGCGACGATCCTCGACGCACGGGTGGGCCATGGGCGAAGAGCGACGGCCGACACGGCGGACGCAATCCCCGACGCTTCTTCCGGCACGAGCTGGCGAGCGCGCTCGCCTGGCTCGCGGCCGGCAAGTCCGACCTCGGCGCGTTCGTGGTTGCCGCACACCACGGCAAGGTTCGCATCGCGCTGCGGGCTCGTCCCGGCGAGGAACCCCCAACCGACCGACCGCACTGCCGCTTTGCCCACGGCGTCCACGACGGCGACACGTTGCCGTCCGTGGACCTCGGCGACGGTGAGATCGTGCCAGAGCAGGCGCTCAGCCTCGCGTGCATGGAGCTCGGCGGCGGCGAAGGCCACGAGGCGTGGTCGGATCAGATGATGCGATTGCTCGAGCGCCACGGGCCCTTCCGGCTCTCGTATGTGGAGACCCTCGTGCGCGTCGCCGACTGGCGCGCGAGCCAGCAACGCGACCGACACCAAGGAGGCCCCGATGCCGGCTGACGCGCATGCGGATCACTTCGAGGTCGAGCTGCACGGTTGTCGCCCCGAGCCGCTGGCGTCGTACCTCAAGGCGCTGGGCGTGCTTCGACTGGTCGCCGAGCAGCGCGACTCGGACGCGTGCGGGTTCTGGCGCGGCGAGTACTTCGTCTTGCGCAGCACGCTCGACCGCGAGGCACTGCTCGACTTCTTCGCTTCGCGTTGGAGGCCGAGTCCGGTGATCGCACCGTGGAACGGCGGCAGCGGGTTCTATCCCAAGGACAGCCGAGACGCCGCCGACCACATCGCGAACTCGAGCGATCCGCGGCTCGCCGACTTCGCCGCAGCCATCGCGGTGGGCCGCGACTACGTCGCCGCGCGCGGCTGGGACACACGCCCCGAGGACGACGACAAGGTCACGATGGTCGCGGCCATGCGCGCGGCTCTGCCCGACGCCGCGCTCGCCTGGCTCGACGCCGCGGTGGTCCTCGGCGACGCCCGATTGCTGTTCCCCCCGCTGCTCGGCACCGGCGGCAACGACGGACGACTCGATTTCACCAACAACTTCCAGCAGCGCGTGGTCGAGGTGCTCTCGGCGGACAGCCGCGCGGCGCTCACGTCGTCGCTGTTCGATGACGCGGTGGCGCATCGCTTCAAGGGCGTGATGGGCCAGTTCCAACCGGCGGCGAACGAACGCAGCAACCCGTGGGACTTCGTGCTGCTGATCGAGGGCTCGCTGGTGTTCGCGGGCGCCGCGACCCGGCGCCTCGAGAGCAGCGGCCCGGCGACGCTGGCGTTCCCGTTCCATGCGAAGGCCGGTGCGGGCCTGGCGTCGCTGACCGACGCCGACGAGGGCGACAGTCGAGACGAGGTGTGGCTGCCGCTGTGGTCCGCGCCCGCATCGATGCGCTCGCTTCGGCGTCTGTTCGCCGAGGGTCGCGCAACCGTGAGTCGCGGAGATGCGAGCCGACCCGCGAGCACGGCCCTCGACTTCGCACGGGCGGTCGCGGGTCTCGGCGTCGATCGGGGTATCGACGGCTTTGCGCGGATCGGGTTCCAGGTCCGCAACGGCCTAGCCTACTTCGCGACCCCGCTCGGCCGCTTCGCGACCCACGAACTCGGGGCTGCGCGGTTGCTCGACGACATCGATGCCTGGTACGAGCGCTTCCGGCACAAGTCGATTGGCAAGAACGCTCCCGCCGCGGTCGCGGTCGCTCGCCGTCAGCTCGAGCAGGCGATGTTCGAGGCCGCGACCCGTGGCGCGCTCGCCCCCACGCTGCTGGCACTCGGGGACGCCGAGCGTGCCCTCGCCCGCTCATTGTCGTTCGCGACCAAGGCATTCTTGACGCCCGTGCCCCGCCTGCGTAGTGCGTGGGCCGACGCCGTCGACGATGGCAGCTGCGAGCTGCGCCTAGCGGCCGCACTCGCGAGCAGGCCGGCGATCCGGCGACGCTGGGTGCCGCTCGACCGCGCAGGCCGCAGCTTCGGGCGCGCCGATGATCTCGGCTGCGTCTTCACCGACGCCCCGCTCGTGGAGAACCTCTGTGCGCTGCTGCTGCGCGAGGACGTCGAGGGGCAGCAACAGCTGGGCGCGGCGTCGCCGGACGCTGCCAGGCCCTGGTGCTCGCTCACTGACATCGCACAGTTCATCGACGGCAACACCGACGACCGCCTGATCGAGCGCTGGCTGCGTGGCCTGGCATTGGTCGATGATCCAACGCTCGCGCCGCCGCCTGCGGACACGCTGGTGCCGCCGGCGAGCTATGCCGTGCTGGCGCTCGTCCACCACCGACGGCTCGGCGACGACGCGCTGCCGCGCACGGCCGGCGCGCTGCAGCGGGCGTGCGCGGGCGATGCCTCCGGTGCCACCGCGGCAGCGATCCGCAGGCTGTCCGCCAGCGGACGCGCGCTGCCCGACCGCGCATGGATCGAGTCCCCAGCGCGCACACGCCGGATCGCCGCTGCGCTCGCGTTCCCGCTCACACGGACCCAACGGCGGCGACTCGAAGCGATGGTGCTTCCCGCCGTCGAGCCTGCCGTCCGAACCCCATCGCCGGAGAGTCCATGACCACCTTCGATCTTCCCGCCGGACCGCGCCTGCTCCTGCAGGTCGAACTCACCCCCGTGCAAGGCACACGCTTCCAACCGACCGGCTTCCCCGACGTCGGCGCGGGCGTGTACACGCTGCCCAACGGCGACGAACAGCTGCTGCTCGAATCGGCGCAGAGCGTGGCAAATCGGCTCGAGGCTGCGTGCTGGGACGAGGCCCGCAACGAACTGTATACGCCGCTCGAGGGGCTGCCGTACGTGCGCGTGAACGCGGCCGATGGCAGCCTGCTGACCACGTCGATCCAGGAGGCGCACCGCCTGAACTCGGTCTATATCGAGAAGTCGGATTTCGCCAATCAGCTGGTCGAAGCCATCGCGTTCGACGAGAAGAAGCCACTCGACCGCCACAAACTCATCACCGCGCTCGCACGATTCGACATCGGCTGCCTCTTGCACGGGGTCTTCCTCGAGAGCATCGCCGGGGTCCTGCGCGTGCCACGAGCAATCTCTGGATTCATCGAGGCCGACCGCGTGGGCCGCGTGACGACCGGTGGTGTGAAGAACGATCGCGTGCAACCGGGCAAGGACGAGGAGAGCGGTCGCACGGCGACCGAGGGCTTCGGCAACGTTCCCTTCCACCGCACGGAGTTCGTGGCCGAGCGCATCACCGCGTACTTCAACCTCGATCTCGAGCAGCTGCGCGGCTACCGACTGGGCGACGCGATGCAGCGCCTGCTGCTCGCGCTGGGGTTGTTCAAGGTGCGCAAGTTCCTCGAGACCGGCCTGCGCCTGCGCACCGCGTGCGACCTCGCGGCAGGCGCCCTCGAGGTCAAGGCGCCGACCGGCTTCGTGGTGCCCGAACTCGCGGCGATCGAAGCCGCGCTGCCCGAGCTCATCAAGGCGGCCAGCGAGCACTTCGCGAGCCCACCGGTCAGCATCGCGACGTTCACGTCCGGTGAGAAGAAGGCGACGAGGGGGAAGCGGTAGCCGTGATTGCGCTCGAGCTGCGCTTTCTCGCCGGTCGCTTCCACGGCAACGGCTGGTACCACGCCCACAACGAGGGCATCCCGGAGTGGCCGCCGTCGCCCTGGCGTGTGCTCCGGGCGCTCGTCAGTGCGGCCTATGCCGGCGACGTCGCGCCCGCAAAGGCCGAGCCCCTGTTCGAGAAGCTGCGGGCCCTGCCGCGCTATCGTCTGCCGCGGGCCGTCGATGCCCACACGCGACACTACATGCCGGACATCGACGACGCGGGCCACAAGCGCGCCAAGGTATTCGATGCCTTCGTCGCGATCGAAGGCGGTGCGCGAGACCCTCGACCGGTGACGATGGCGTGGGCGGTCGAGCTCACGTCGTCCGAACGCAGCCTGCTCGAGAGCCTCTGTGCCCGGACCACCTATCTCGGGCGCGCCGAATCGTGGGCCGATCTGCGGGTGGTCGACGTGGGCGGCGACGATTGGGACTGCTGGCCGCACGAGCAGCTCGATCGCGCGGGCGCAACCAACCTGCTGGCGGTCGCCACGGCCGAAGAGCTCGAGGCGCTTTGTGCAGAGCGGCCCAAGCCGAAGAAGGGGCCGGACATCCCGCGCCGACTGTGGGACGTGCTGACCTTCGACGGCGCCCGCTATCGCAGCGAGGGCTGGTCGCGCGTACCCGGCACCCGCCTGGTGCGCTACGTGTTCGAGCGCGCGCCGTTCGATCGGGCGGTCACGCCGGCCGTCGCCCGTCGCCCGCGCACGCGCCCCAACGTGGCTCGCTTCGCAATCCGATCGGCCGTGCTGCCTCGGCTCGAGCACGCGCTCGCGGTCACGGAGCGCCTGCGTGCGTCGGCGATGTCACGCTCACGCGATCTCACCGGTGACGCGCGCCCGGTGTTCTCGGGCCACGGGCACGAGCCATCGAACCACGGCCACGCGATGTTCCTCGCGTGCAGCGACGATCCCGGCAACGCTGCGCGCGGCGTGATCGACCACCTGCTGATCGCAGCCCGCGCTGGCTTCGACGACCACGACGTGTTGGCGCTGCAACAGATCCGCCGGCTCTGGGGCCGCGGCGGTCACGACCTCGAGCTGGTCCTTGTCGGCCTCGGTAGCGCCGCGGATCTCGGCGGGCGGGAGCCCCCGCGCACTGCCGTGCTCGCAACCGGACGCGTGTGGGAGAGCGTCACGCCGTTCGTCCCGACGCGGCATCCCAAGCGGGTCCGCGGGCAGTGGCGCGAGTCGATCGAGCAGCAGATCCGACGCGCGTGCATCCAATTCGTAGGAGTCGAGCCCAGCGAAGTCACCGAGATCGGCGAGCGCGACCGCTGGGCGCGATTCCACCGCCGTCGCCACAGCGGTGGCGGCCGGCGTGGGCCCGATCGTGGCTACGGCGTCAGGCTGGTGTTCGACACTCCACAGCAGGGCCCGATCGCGCTCGGGTACGGGGCCCACTTCGGCCTCGGGCTCTTTCGCGCCGTCGCAGACGCAGACATCGCCACCGGCGAGAAGCCGACTCATGGCCCTGCCGGCCGAGTGCACGACATCTAGCGGGGGAGTGATCGGGATCGACCGCGGTCCACGGGCGTTCGCCCACACACAACCCCCGCCGAGCCGTCCGCTCGCGACCGCGCTCCCCCGCCGCCCGAGCAGCGCCCACCCGCGCGATCCCAGCGACCAGGTGTCCTCACGCGGCCGCTGGCGGGGTTCCCCGGCCCCTCGCGCGCGGCCGCTCGCGCCGCGCAACCCGAGCCGAATGGCCCGGTCACACCCTACCCTCGTCATTGCGGGTGACCGCGCCGGAGCCCCGCCGTAGAGTGACCGTGGCCAAGCCTTTGGTGATCACGATGCACTTGCCGACCACGTTCCGCCCCCGCTCGCTCCTGCTTCGCCCGTGGCCGGCCGCGCTCGCGCTCGCGCTCGCGCTCACGAGCGCCTGTGGCGACGACGGCAGCGCCGAGGGCAGCGCCGACGACTCGACCACCGATGCGGGCACGACGGGCTCGGCGAGCGCGACGAGTGCGACGGGTATGGCCACGACGGCGACCGATGCGACCGGCATGAGCGCGAGCGCAGCCGACAGCTCGGGCGGCATGGACGGCTCGACCACCGACGCAACCGACACCGACACCGGCTCGCCGGGCGTTGCGTGCATCGACATGCAGTATGTCGCGGGCGTCTCGCCGGTCGCCGATTACTCGATGTTCGACGTGCCGCTCGGCTCGCACTGCCAAGGCACCAACCAGCAGGACATCACCGACATCGAGCGCATCGTCTTCCTCGGCGACTCGGTGACGGTGGGCACGCCGCCGACCACGGCGACGCAGTTCTACCGCTCGATCCTCGCCAACGCCCTGGCGACCCAGTTCGAGCTGGAGCCGCCGTCGACGCAGTGGGAAGGCGTCAGCATCGGCGGCACCACGAACGTGATGGAGAGCGGTGCGTTCGCGTCGTGCGCGGTGTGGGGCGCCCGCAACGACGACCTCGAGGGCCAGCTGTCGAACTGCTTCGCGCCCGAGGACCTCACGCAGCGCACGCTGGTGATCTACACGATGGGCGGCAACGACGGCGCCGCGATCGCGAAGGACTATCTCGACGGCACCCCGCTGGCCGACCTGCTGGCCGAGGTCGAGGCGATGGTGGCCGAGCACGAGGCCGCGGTGAAGTGGCTGGTCGAGGATCCCGACAAGTTCCCCAACGGCGTGTTCGTCGTGAACGCCAACGTCTACGAGTTCACCGACGTGACGTTCGACTTCCTCAGCTGCCCGACGGCGGGCCTGGCGGGCTTCAACTCGAGCGCGAAGATGCCCGATGTGCTGCAGGGCTCGCTCAAGCACATCAACGAGGAGTACATGCGCATCGCGCAGGAGAACGGTACCGACGTCGTGTTCATGTCGGAGGGCTTCTGTGGCCACGGCTTCCACGCCGGCGATCCCGCGAGCCAGTGCTACCGCGGGCCCGACAACGCGACATGGTTCGACCTCACCTGCATCCATCCCACGCCGGAAGGGCACGCGGCGCTGGCCGACATGTTCTTGAACACGATCGCGGAGTGAGGGCTGTCCGCTGGCGCTCACTCGGGCGCACCGCCGGTGCCGTCGACCGCCGCGAGTAGCTCGGCGGGGTCGACCTGCAGCGCGCTCGCGAGTCGAGCGATGGTGCCGACCGTCATCGACGCGCGGCCAGCCAGCGCGCGGTACATGGCCGAGCGCGTGACGTCGGCGAAGTGACACACGCGCACGATCGAGAGCCCGCGTTGCTTGGCGAGCCGACGGAGGTTGTACGCGACGCGGGCACGCAGCGCCGCGGTCGCACGTTGGAGCTCGTCCGTTTCGGAGTTCGGGGTTCGCACGAGGGCATTGCACACCCGAAGCGGACGTCGGATTCGCGCTGCACCACCGATTGTCTCGGCGAGATCATCGGCGGGCCGGCCTCGCGCCGACCATCGTGCGCCCGTCGACGCCGATGATCCAACGTGGACAATCGGGCCGCGCCGCCCTTGCGCTCAAGCGTCGCGACCGAGCGCGATCGTCAGCCCCAGCGTGGCGGCGAAGCCGACCGGCCGGCCCTCGAAGAGCAGCGCCTCACCGATGCGGTAACGCGTCTGTAGCAGCGGCACGATCATCGCAGCGGCGACGGTGGCCGCCACGCGTGCGTGCAACCACGCCAGCAGCCGCAGCTCGGCGCGCAGCGCCAACCATGGCGCGCGCCCGATCCGGCGCACGACCTCGCCGCGTGCGCGCACGCGGCTGGCTCCGGCCTCGAACGCGCCCCCCGGTCGCAGCTCGACGCGAGCCCAGCGCAACCGCGCGCTGGCGTGGACGCTGCTGGCGGCGACCATGATCGTGCCGCTGGTCGTGGCATCGATCGCGCGACGCATCGGCGCCAGCCCGAACGCGCCGACCTCGAGCGCGACGCGGGTCCACGACCAGCCCAATGCGCCGCGGCCACCGACGTCGATCCGCGGCACCGAACCGACGCCCACGGTCGCGGCCGCGAGCACGTAGGGCCCGAGGATCGCGGGGGGCTCGGCGTCGCGGGGCCAGTGGGGCACCGCGCGCGGTGGCCGACGGGTCGATCGATCGGCGGACGCGGACGATGCAACGCTCGCGGGCGCAGCGGCCGGCGCTGCCGCGGGCTCCGGCTGCGCGGGCACCCGGACGCCCGGCGCGCTCTCGCCCGCGAGCGGCTCCGGCGGTGGCACGTCCATGCCCGCCAGCAGCAGCGCGACCGCGGTCGCGAGCTCGTCGCAGCTGGCCGAGCGCAGCTCGTGACGACGCCCGCCATGCTCGACCTGCGCCGCAAACCCGCCGGGCACGGCCTCGATGGTCGCGGACGCGTCGAGATCCGCCGGCCCCAGCGCACGGGCGCGCGCGGCGACCACCTCGGACGTGGGACACTGCGCAGGTGCGCGCCAGCGCAATGCCTCGGGCGTGGGCGGGGCCGTCGGCTCCGTGCACGCGAGCAGCCCCGAGACCACGAACCACGCCGGCATCTGCCGCCGCCCAGTGTAGCCGCACGCGTGCCGGCAACGAAACCACCGCGATGCGGAGATCGAAGCGGGTGAAGCCCATGCCGACCCCCCGACTGCAGCCCGCCCTGCTCCTCGTCCCCCTGCTCGTGCCCGCCTGCGTGCGCGAGCAGGACCTCGGTGAGCCCGCCGAGCTGCTCACCGCGTCGGGCTCTGGCGACGCCGAGAGCGGCTCGGGTGACGACGCCGGCTCGGTGTCGGCGACGAGCACCACGGGCGCCGACGCCTGTGCGAGCAACACGGGCACCCGCTCGCTGCTGTCGATCCACGCCGGGCCCGACGACGACCCGCAGCTGTCGGGCTTCGAGGACGTGGTGTTCTCTCCGGCAGGCGAGGTCTCGATCACGTTCATTCAGGGCAACCACACCTGGGCGCAGATCGACACTGCCGGCGAGATCACGTTCGGTACGGCCCCGGGAACGCTCGAGCACGTCGGTGTGCTCTCGCGCGATGCGAGCGATCGCCACCTGGTCGCGATGTCGAGCTTCTACGAGGGCGACGAGTGGCTGCAGCTGACGGGCGCCGACGGCAGCGTGACGTGGAGCGCTGCGGCGTTCGATGGCCCGATGTTCAACGCACTCGCCAACGAGGCGCTGCTGCTCGCCGACGGCACCTCGCTCGCCCACGCGTACTGGTACTCCGATGGGCTCGGGTACTCACGGCTGCTCCACTTCGATGTCGACGGCACCGAGATTTCCCGCGCCGACGCTGCGGACACGAGCATGTTCAGCCATCTCGTCGAGGGCGCGGCGGGTGAAGTCTGGGGCCTGCGCGGCAACGGGGCCGGCGTGGAGGTGGTGCGCTTCGCCGCGGGCGCCTACACCACGCCGACCAGCGCGTTCCTGCTCGCGGGCCGCGTGCCGCGGGCGCTCGCGCTCGACTCGAACCAGCGCCCCGTGATCGCCTCGTACGAGCTCGACTACGAGGTTCCGGCCGGCACCGAGACCCAGTGGCTCGACGTCATCGATCGCGACACCGGTAGCACCGTGTTCGCCCTCGACAGCGCAACGACGCCTGGATTCCACCACCCGTGGGCGCTGGCCACCGGCGCATGCGGCGAGATCTTCGTGATCGGCGGCACCATCGCCGGCAACCCGCAGAGCTGGGTCGCGTCGGTCGACGCCAACGGCATCATCTGGGCCGACGCGCTCGAGCTCGACGGGGCCGCCTACGGCGACGTCGCCGACGACGGTACGCTCGTCGTGATCGGTCAGACCACGGTACCCGATGCCGCGGTGTTGACCATCGGCCCTTGGATGGCCCGCTACGAGCCGTAAAGGCGTGCACGTCGCCATGCAGGCCAACGCACTCGACGCACGACTGCCCGCAAGCGGGTTCAGGGCGGTCTACCGCGAGAACCTCCCGCTGGTGCGCGCGACGATCCGCCGGCTCGGCGTGCCGTCGTGGCTCGAGGACGACGCCGTGCAGGACGTGTTCGTGGTCGCCCATCGGCGACTCGACGACTTCGACGGCGATCGCATCGACGGCTGGCTGGTGGTGATCGCCCGGCGCGTGGCCTTCCGCCACCGTCGCAGCGCCCAGCGACACCGTCGCAAGCTCGACGCGCTGCGCACCTGGATGGGCTTCGCACCACCGGAGCGGCCCTGGCAGGCACCCGAGGCCCGCGTGCTGCTGCGCGAGATGACGCGGCGCCTGGCCGCGGAGCAGCAGCAAGCGTTCGCCTGGTGCGAGGTCGAGGGCTACACCGCGATCGAGGCCTCGCAGCGCTACGGCGTGAACCCCAACACCGTATCGACGCGGCTGCGGGCGGCACGTCACGAGCTGCGGCGCGCGCTCGTCGAGCTCCCGATCGACGCGGCGCCGCGTCCGGGTTCCGCACGCGCCCACGGTTTGTGGCTGCTGTGGCCACGCCTGCTGCTCGGCAAGGCGTGGCCGGCCGCCGCCGCCGCGAGCTGGGCGCTGGTGACCGCGGTCGCCGTGATCTCGATCATCGCGAGCTTCGACCGCGCGGCGCCGATGCGTCGGCCGAGCACCGCCGCGCCGGTGGTGACCGCGTCCGCTCCAGTCCCACCGCCGAGCGTCGCTGCGCCGGTGGTCGAGCTGCCCGCCGTCGCGGCACCGGAGCTCGCACGACCGGAGATCCCTGCGCCCGTGGCCCGCGCGACGACCATCCGCACGCCGCCGCCGCCGGCGATCCCGGCGCTGCCGCTGCTGGGCGCCGAGCAGCTGGCCGAGGCGTGGCGCCGCCTCGCCGCCGGTGAGTACGACGCCGCGCGACGGCTGCTCGACGATCACCAGCAGCGCCACCCCGACAGCCCACTCGATGGCACGCGGGCGCGACTGCGGGCGCGACTCGACGCCGCCCGCGACGCAGCTGCACGCTAGTACCTCGACACTAGTTGGTCGGCGCGTCGACGACGGTGTGTCCGCCCACCGCCCGCACCCATCGCCGCTGCTCGCGGTACCAATCGCGACCGACGAACGGCAGCGGCCGTCGCAGCTTCCGATCGTCGGTGGCGGTGAAGCCGAACGCAGTGAGCCCGCTGAGCCACACCGCCATGCGCCACGCCTCGCCGCGGCTGCGCCACACCGCGGCCGCGTGCAGCCCCAGCTGCTCGCTGTCGATCACCTCGACCTCGACGATCTCGCCCTGCACGAGCACCTTCGCGTGACCCGAGAGCGGCTCGACACGCTCGAGCTCCGGCGCCGCGACGATCAGTGGATCGAGCGCGGTGAGGTGGATGAGCAGCGGGCGCGTGTTCTCGACCTCGGCGCGCGCCTCGATGCGCACCGCGCCGTCGGCCACGTGGATCTCACCGTCGTGCAGCCGCACCCACGTACCGTCGCTCTTGCCGCCGTCGGTGCGGATCGAGACCGCATCGGAGCGCACGGCGATGCCGTCGGCCGCGAAGGCGCCGCCGGGCTCGCGCCGCAGCGTGCCATCGAGCCCGACGGTGCCGCCGACCCGCACCGAGCCGGCCGCGAGCACGACGGCCTTCAGGCCCAGGTCGAGGTCCAGCCGCGGGATTTCGTCGGCGCCGATGTCGAGCACCGCGTGGCCGCGACCGCGGCCGCGCTCGAACGACCAACCGTCGTCACCCAGGGGAATGCGGCGCAGGTCCTCCGCGATGAGCTCGGAGCCCTCGGCGTGCACACGTTCGATCGACCACGATTGCGTGAGGTCGCCATGGGGCAGCACGAGCCAGCCACGCAGCGCAGCGGCGTGCACCATCTCGCCCTGCCCGCCGTGCAGCCGGGCGTCGTGCAGGGTCAACGACGCCGCAGGGCGGCCGTCGTCGCCGACCGCGAGCACCAGGTGCGAGCGGCCGCGCAACGACGCGTCCGCGGGCCCGGCCTCGATGTGGTCGCTGTCGTGGGTCACGCGGCTGCCCGGTCGCAGCACCCCGGCGTCGATCGCAACGTCGATCGACAGCGGTCCGGGCTCGCCGGCCAGCTGGCCCTGCAGCTGCGGCCACCAGGTGGTGAGCGCCTCCGGCTCGATGACCGTGCCCTCGCCGCGGAACGCGAGCGACAGGTAGGCCGGGATCCCGGCCCCTGGCACCTCGCCCGAGTCGAAGCGGGCGAGCTCGACGGTGCCGTCGCAGGCCAGCGCGCGCACGGCCTCGTGGGCGCCGAGCCACAGCACCGCGGCGTCGGCGTGCACCGTCGTGGGCGGCACGCTGAAGTCACCGCCGTCGACCCAGTGCAGGCCACCGTGGATGTGACCGCCCGGTTCGAAGTCGTACTCGTCGATCCACAGCGCGTCGACCTGCGCGTCGACCTCGTCGAGATCCACGCCCCAGGCCTCGCCCGGCGCGGGCTTGGGCTTGGGCGTGCTCGCAATCGGCTCGGGCGCGGTGCCGTCGAACGGCGGGAACGCGCGCAGGCGCGGCGCATCGGCCCCCTGCGCGTCGGGCTTGATGCGGTACTGCGCGCGCACGCCGGAGGCCGTGATCGACTCGAAGTGCGCTCGGCGCTGCAGCAACGACAGCAGGCTGATGTCGACCTCGGCGTGCTCGAGCTCGACCGCCAGCTGATAGCTGTACGAGTCGACCGCGAGCCGCGCGTCGTCGATGTGCACGTGGGTCGGCCACACCACCCACGCGAAGCCGTGCTCGAGCTCGACACGGGTGACCTCGCCCTCACGGGTGACGATGGCCTCGATCGCGCCGGTCCACAGCATCACGTTGGCGGCGGCGAGGAACAGCACGAACACCATCAGCGGCGACAGCAACGCCCACGCGAGCGGTCGGAACCACCGCCGTCGCGACCACGCCCGCACGCGCGCGTGGGCCTGTGCGAACGCGGGTCCGTGGGCGCCGTCAGCCATCCTCGGCCTTGCCCTCGCCCATCATGTGACAGACGCCCTGCTGACACTTGCCGTCGGAGCCGGGCACGTCCTCACAGTCGACACAGGCCTCGCCGCAGTGGTGCGCGTCGGAGAGGATCTTGCGGCACTCGCCATCGCAGAGGCCGCGGTCCGGCGGGCACTGCATCGCGCCGGTGGACCCGCTGCTCGAACCAACGTCGCCGGTGCTCGACGCGTCGACGGTGGCGGTGTCCGCTGCGCTCGCGGGCGCGGTCGAGGTCTCGCCGGCTCCGGCGTCGGTGCCATCGGTGTCGGTCGACTCGCCGCCCTCGCTCGCTGCGCGCTCGCGTTCGTCCCAGCGCGGGTTGACCCCGACGCACCCGACCGCGATGCCACAGAGCGCCATCGCGACCACTGCACGCACGCCGCGCGTCATCGCGAGCCCTCCAGTCGACGCAGGCGCTCGGCGGCACCGCGGTGACCGAGGCCATCGGCGCGCTGGTACGCCCGGCGCGCGGCCTCGCGATCGAGCACCTTGAAGTAGCAGTCGCCCAGCTGCACCAACACGGCGGCGTCGCTGGGCGCGAGCTGGCTGGCCCGTCGCGCGTAGTGGAGCGCGCGCGCATGGTCGCCGGCGTCGAAGCGGATCTCGCTGAGGCCCAGCATCGCGGGTGCGCTGCGTGGGTCGAGGGCGAGCGCGCGCTCGAAGCCCTCGCTCGCGCGCTCGCGCTCGCCGGCCGCGAGCGCACGCCGAGCGGTCCGCACCAGCGCCCGCGCGCGGCTGCGATCGATCCGCGAGGGCTTGCTCGGCGCGACGTCGGCAGGCGAGTCGCTCGAGGTGGTGATGGCGGGTGCAGCCGCAGCCGAGGACGCGAGCCGGCCCTGCTGCGCACGCACGCGACCACCGGCATGGTCGGTCGTGTCGCGACCGTCGTGCCCCTGCCGCGTCAGCAGCGAGGGCTTGGCAGCGACGACCTCGGAGACCTCGCGCGCGCGGTCGTCGGGCGCGACCAGGTCGTCGGCCAGCTGCGGTCCCATGTCCGACGCAGTCGCGCGCGCGAGCTCGGGGGCCGGCCCCTGCATCGGCGCGAGCGTGACCACCGAGGCGTCGGCGGTGTCGCCGGCCTCCGCGCCGCCCGGGTGCTCGAACGCGCCGCGCTGGGCGGAGGCATGGATGCTGGCGACCGCCTGCTCGACGCGCTCGTGGTCCGCGGCACCGACCACCGACGACGACAGCCACAGCACGAGGCTGAGCGATGCCACGGCTGCCGACACCATCGCGACGACGCGATGGTGTCGCAGCATCGGGTTGGCGCGCGCCCGCGGCATGCGGGCCTCGAGCTGCCCGCGGCGGGTCGCATCGATCTCGGGCAGCGGCAGATCGTCCCACGCGGTGCGCAGGCCGGCGGCGATCTTGGCCTCGCACAGCGCGGCCTCGAGCTCGGCCATCGACGCGTAGCGATCGTCGGGCTGCTTGGCGATGCAGCGCATCACCACCGCCGCCAGTGCCGGCGGCACGTCGACCGCGAGCTCGGTGAGCGGGCGTGGGTCGGCCTCGAGGTGTGCGCGGACGATCTCGAGCGGGGTCTCGCGCTGGAACGGCGGGCGGCCACTCAGCATCTCGTAGGCGGTGCAGCCGAGGGCGTAGATGTCGATGCGCGCATCGAACGAGGTGCCCTCGATCTGCTCGGGTGCCATGTAGCCGGGGGTGCCGGCCTTGCGGCGGGTGTGCAGGTCGTGGAGGGTGCCCGCGATGCCGAAGTCGAGCAGCTTCACGCAGTCACGGCCGTGGCGGCGATCGGCGACGACGATGACGTTCTCCGGCTTGACGTCGCAGTGGATGATGCCGGCCTGGTGCGCAGCCGCGAGCCCGGCACACATCTGCCGCAGCAATCCAATGCTGCGCGCCGGTGCGATCGCGCCGGCATCGATCTCCCGCGACAGCGGCGCGCCGGCGAGCAGCTCCATCGTATAGAACACCCGCGAGTCGGGCAGCACGCCGAAGTCGAGCACCTGCACCACGTAGGGCGACGCGATCTTGGTGGTGAGCGCGGCCTCGCGGCGCAGTCGTTCGCGCTGCTCGTCGCAGTCGGCGATCTGCGAACGAAGGATCTTGAGCGCGACGCGGCGCTCGAGGTCGACTTGCTCGGCCTCGTAGACCACGCCCATGCCACCGTCGCCGAGCCAGCGACACAGGCGGTAGCGCGTGCCCGGCACCCGCTCGCCGGGCACCAGGCGCGGGCCGTCGCCATCGCGCTGCGGCCCTACGGGGACATCGACGTCGCGGGTGGGCACCGATGCCGGCGAGGGCGCGACGGCGCTGGGGAGTGGCGGGCCAAAGATGGTTTGCTCGAACATGGGATCGCCCAGGTGCCGCTGCGGTCGCGCGCGATGGAGCGCGGGGTCGCGACGGGCCGCGGGTGCAAGCCTCGCGCCCGCGTCACCGCGGCCGTGTCGGCGCCATGAAGCCGACGCGCTGGTCACCCAAGCCCGCGATCGACGGCGCTGCGCGAGCGTGCGGATGCGTCGCGCTGTGTCATCGAGCGACCGTGCGCGCGCGCCCACGCGCAGAGCGGGTGTGGACCCCGAGCCCCGTCCGTCGCGCCCGCAGGCCGTGGCACCACGGTTGCACACTGGGGTCGTGGAGACGGGCCGAGCGAGGCAACGCGACGATGGTGGTGACGCAGTGGCTGGTGACGGCGGGGATGACCCTCGCGCTCGGCGTCGGCGGTACCGCTCGCGCGGCCGCTCCTGCGACGCGAGCTCCCGCCGCGCCCGCCGATGGGACCGCGTCGCGGTCGCCGGCCCCCTCGCCCACCGCGACCGCGCCCATGCAGGTGCTCGTGGCGCCCGCCGTGGTCGATGGCGAGCTGTCGGCACGCGACCGCGAGGCGCTGACGGCGAGCCTGCGCCGCGCACTCGCGTCGACGTCCTACGAGCTCCTCGACGACTGCGGGACCCCCACGTGCCGCGAGGCTGCCGCGCGAGCCCACCGCGTCGAGCTGCAGCTGCGCACCGGCGAGCACTCGTTCGCGCTCGAGCTGATCGCGCGCCGACCGGGCGAGCGCGAGCCGTTTGCCTCGACGTCCGCGAACTGCGACATCTGCGGGTTCGCCGAGCTGCAGGAGCTGCTGTCGACGCGGGCCGACGCGCTGCGACGACGCCTCGAGGGCGACGGGCCGGTCCCCGCCACCCTCGCGGTGACGAGCACCCCGCGCGGCGCGACCGTACGCATCGACGGTGAGGTGGTCGGGGTCACGCCGCTCGAGCGCGCAGTGACGCCGGGCGTACACCAGGTCGAGCTCTCGCAGTCGGGCTACTTCATCAAGCGCACCCGCATCACCGCCGCCCGTGGCGTCCACGAGCGCGTGCACACGACGCTCGACCCGGCGCCGCGCGTGAACACGCGGCGCATCCTCGGCGCCACCGCGATCGGCGTCGGCGCGGCCGCGATGGCCGGTGGTATCGGCCTGCTCGCGATCGACGGCCGCGAGATCCCGCGGCGCTGCGATGCGTCGCAGCGCGATGCCGACGGCGACTGTCGCTGGGTGCACCGCACGCAGGCCGGCGGTCTCGCGCTCACGATCGCCGGTGCTGCGCTCGCCGCCACCGGGCTCGGCGTGCTGCTCGTGCACCGCCGGGGCCCGCGGGGCGAGTACGCGCTGCGGGCCACACTCTCGCCCAAGCGCGTCACGTTGACGATGCGCTTCTGAGTCGTGGTCGCTCGCCGCCGCCGGCTACGCGAGCTCCAGCATCGCGCGGGCCTCGGCCGGGCTCGCGATGCTGCGCCCCGCGTTCGCGGCACACTTCGCGATCGCCTCGACCAGCTCGCCGTTGCCCCGCGCCTTGCCGCCGTCGGGCAGATAGAAGGTGTCCTCGAGCCCGGTGCGCAGCGAGCCGCCGAGCTCGGCCGCGCGCTGGTGCAGCGGCCACACGTCGGCGCGACCGATCGCCGTCACCTCCCAGCTCGCGCCCGGCGGCAGCCAACGCTGCAGCAGCGGCAGGAGATCGGGCTCGGCGGCCATGCCGGAGGCGACCCCCATCACGAAGTTGCAGTGGGGATGCTTGGCCATGCCGTTCTCCACGAACAGCCCCACCGAGCGCAGGATGCCGGTGTCGAAGCACTCGAACTCCGGCATCGTACCGAGCTCGGCCATCGCGTCGAGGAACGCCTTCACCTTCGCCACGGGGTTGTCGAACACCAGCGGCGGCCACGCCCACGAGCCGTCGCTGCGGGTCTTGAGGTAGTTGAGGGTGCCGGCGTTGCAGGCCGCGATCTCCGGGCGGATGCGACGCATGGCAGCGACCGGCGCGTCGATGTCGGGGCCCATCACGCCGGTGCTCATGTTGATGATGATCCCGGGGCACGCCGCACGCACCGCGTCGCAGATCGCGGCGCAGACCTCGGGGTCCCAGGTCGGCAGGTGCCCCATGCCCGGCTCCTGTCGGCGAAAGTGCAGGTGCACGATCGCGGCGCCGGCGTCGAACGCCTGCTTGCTCGACGCCGCCATCTGCTCGGCGGTGACCGGCACGGGGTGCTGCTTGGGATCGGTGAGCACGCCGGTGACGGCGCACGTGATGATGGCCTTGTCCATGGGGTCTCTGCGTTCGCCAGGAGCGCTACTGCGCCGGTTCGGGTTCGTTCGAGGTGGGCTCGAGAGTCGCGAGGATGGCCCGCTGCGCCACCTGCCCGCCGACCTGCACGCCCACGCTGCGTACGGTGCCGTCATACGGCGCCAGCACGCGATGTTCCATCTTCATGGCTTCGATCACCGCGAGGGTCTCGCCCTTGCGCACCACCGCGCCGACCACCGCCCCGACCGCGAGCACGCGGCCACCCATCGGGGCGCGCACGATGCCATCGCCACTGCCGGCATCCTCACCGCTGGCGCCGGCATGCACCTCGACGAACGCGAACGCATGGCCGTCGTCGTCGATCCACAGCTCGTCGCCCTCGGCGAGCACGTCGATCCAGCGGCGCACGCCGTCGTGCTCGCACGCGACTTCGCCATCGCGACGCGCGTGCACACGCAGCTCGACCGGCGTGGCGGCGGCCCCCGCCACACTCGCGCGGCCGGTGCGATCGACGTGCACCGAGAGCACGCGCTCTTCGTCGCCGCAGCGCAGCTTGACCGACGCCGGGTACTCGCCGCTGCTGCGCCAGTGGGCCAGCTCGCCGTGGGCCTGGCCATCGGCGGCGAGCCACGCCGCCAGCGCCCACGCGCGGCCGCTCGGACGCGGTCGCGTGGGCGCGTCGACGCCGATGCGCGCGTCGAGCGTGTCGGTGCGCAGCGCATTGTCGGCGAACTCGGCCGACTCGAGCAGCGAGAGCAGGAAGCCGCGGTTGGTGCCGACCCCGAAGATCACGCTGTCGGCCACGGCCTTGCGAACCGCGCGGATGGCCTCGGCCCGGGTGCGCCCCGAGCCGATGATCTTGGCCAGCATCGGGTCGTAGTACGGCGACACCGCCTGGCCCTGGACGATGCCGGCGTCGACGCGGGCGCTGCCGTGGGTCGCCGGCCGCCAGCGCAGCACCGGGCCGGTCTGGGGCAGGAACCCCGCGTACGGATCCTCGGCGTACAACCGCACCTCGATCGCGTGGCCGACCATGTCGACCTCGTGCTGCGACAGTGGCAGGCGCTCGCCCTGGGCGACACGTAGCTGCCACGCGACCAGATCCTGTCGAACCACGATCTCGGTGACCGGGTGCTCGACCTGCAGGCGCGTGTTCATCTCGAGGAAGTAGAAGCGCGGCAGACCATCGTCGTCGAGCGCGCGGTCGTCGAGCAGGAACTCGACGGTGCCGGCACCGACGTAGCCGATGGCCCGCGCCGCAGCGACCGCGGCGTCGCCCATGCGCGCGCGCAGGTCGGGCGACACCGCCGCCGACGGGGCCTCTTCGATGATCTTCTGGTGGCGGCGTTGCACCGAGCACTCGCGTTCGCCGAGGTGGATGACGTTGCCGTGGGTGTCGGCGAAGACCTGGATCTCGATGTGGCGCGCGTGCTCGATCAGCTTCTCGAGGAACACCGAGCCCGAGCCGAACGCGTTGGCGGCCTCCGAGCGCGCCCCCGCGATGCCCTCGGCGAGCTCGGCCGCGCGTCGGACGATCCGCATGCCGCGACCACCACCGCCGGCGGCCGCCTTGACCAACACCGGGTAGCCGATGCGCTCCGCCTCGGCATGCAGCCGCGCGAGATCGCCTTCACCGTCGCCGTCGCCGACGTGCAGGTACGCGGGTGCGGTCGGGACCCCGGCTTCGATCATGCGGCGCTTGGCCTCGATCTTGTCGCCCATCATGCGCATCGCCGACGCCGGTGGGCCCACGAACACGAGCCCGGCCTCGACGCAGCGTTGCGCGAACACGGGGTTCTCGGAGAGGAAGCCGTAGCCGGGGTGGATGGCCTGCGCGCCGGCGCGTCGGGCCGCGTCGAGCACGCGATCGATCGCGAGGTAGGACTCGCGCGACGGCGGCGCGCCGATGCACACCGCACGATCCGCGAACGCCACGTGCGGCGCATCGGCGTCGGCCTCGCTGTAGACCGCCACGCACGTCATGCCCAGCGCCCGTGCGGTCCGCATGACCCGCAGCGCGATCTCGCCGCGGTTGGCGACCAGCAGCACGTCGATGCGTTCGTCGCTCATCGATCGGTCCCGTCGGCCCAGGCCGGCTTGCGCTTCTGCAGGAACGCCATCGTGCCCTCGCTGCCCTCGGGGCCGCGCACCGCGGTGGCGAACACCGCCGCGGCCTCGTCGAGCACGCGCTCGAGATCCATCGCGCCGACCTGCGCCATGATGTGCTTGGTCGCCGCGATCGCACCGGGGGCGCAGCGGCGGATCTGCGCCAGCGCGGCCGCCAGCTCGCGCTCGAGCGCGTGGTCGTCGGCTGCGACCGCGTGCACGAGCCCGATGCGGGCCGCGACCTCGCCGTCGAAGCGACCACCGGTGACCGCCAGACGGCGCGCCTCGGACAGCCCCAGCCGACGCACGAGAAACGCGGCGATCTGCGCGGGCGGCAGGCCGAGGCCGGTCTCGGGCAGGCCGAAGCGCGCGTCGGCCCGGGCGATGGCGACGTCGGCCACGCACGCGAGCCCGAAGCCACCGCCCAGCACCGCCCCCTCGAGCACCACGACCACGGCCTGCGGCGCACGGTCGACCGCGAGCATCACGGTGCCGAAGCGCCGGTTCATCGCCGCGACCGGATCGGGCTCGCCCTCGCGCCAGGTCGCCGCCCGCGAGGCGGCCATGTCCTTCACGTCGCCGCCGGCGCAGAAGTTGCCCCCCGCGCCGCGCAGCACCACGGCCCGCACGTCGCGACGGTCACGGATCGCTGCGAAGACCCCGACGATGTCGTCGATCATCTCCGCGTTCATGGCGTTCTTCACCTCGGGGCGCGACAGCGTCAGCCACAGCACGCCGTCGTCGAGGCGGGTCTGCACCGCGGAGGTCTCGGGGAGTGCGGCCGTCACGGTCAGGCCTTCTCCCGGCGCGGCAGGGTGCCGTCGAGCTTGCAGATGATCGCCAGCATGACCTCGTCGGCACCGCCGCCGATCGAGCACAGCCGACCGTCACGGTAGAACCGCGAGATCTTGGACTCGTGCATGAAGCCCATGCCGCCCCAGAACTGCAGGCAGGTGTCCGAGACCTCCCGCGCGAGCCGACCGGCCTTGAGCTTGGCCATCGAGGCCCAGCGTGTGACGTCCTTGCCCTCGATGTACTGCTCGGTGGCTTGGTACACCAACGCGCGCAGGGCTTCGATCTCGGTCGCGCACTCGGCGAGCTTGTAGTGCACGTACTGGTTGTCGAGCACGCTGTGGCCGAACACCTTGCGATCGCGGGTGTACTCGATGGTGGCCTTCAGCGCTTGATCGAGCCCGCCCAAGGTGTTGGCCGCGCCCCACAGGCGCTCCTCCTGGAACTGGATCATCTGCAGCATGAAGCCCATGCCCTCCTGGCCGACGACGTTTCGCCGGGGCACCCGCACGTCGTCGAAGAAGATCTGCGCGGTATCCGAGCTGTTCATGCCGATCTTCTTGAGCTTGCGCGCCCGCTCGACGCCCTTGCTCGCCATCGGCACGACGATGAGGCTCTTGTTGCGGTGCGGCGCGCCCTCGGAGGTGTTGGCGAGGCAGCACATCCAATCGGCCTGCATGCCGTTGGTGATCCACATCTTGCCGCCGTTGATGATGTAGTCGTCGCCGTCCTTGCGCGCGAAGGTCTTGATCGCCGCGACGTCGGAGCCCGCCTGTGGCTCGCTGACACCGATGCAACCGACGAGGTCGCCGGCGATCGATGGCGCCAGCCACTCGCGCTTGAGCTCGTCGCTACCGAACTTCGCCAGCGCCGGCGTGCACATGTCGGTCTGCACGCCGATTGCCATCGGCACGCCGCCGCCGTTGATGGCCCCGAGTGCCTCGGCCATGACCACCGAGTAGCTGTAGTCGAGCCCGAGCCCGCCGTACTCGGGCGGCTTGGTGACGCCGAGGAAGCCCTGATCGCCGAGCTTCTTGAAGAGCGCGTGGGCGGGGAAGATCTCTTCGTTCTCCCACGCGTCCATGTGGGGATTGATCTCGCGCTCGATGAACTTGAGCATCGAGTCGCGGAGCTGTTCGTGTTCCTGCGTGATCTTCATGGGCTTTCGGACTCCCGGGGCGGGCGCCACCGGCGATGCCGGGGCTGGATGGGTGGAGGTTGGTCGCTGCGCTGCTACAGGCGCGCCACGCCGAAGGTGATGGGCCGCAGCCGACGCTGCTCGCCCTCGCGACAGGTCGCCAGCGCGGTCGCGATGACGCGACGGGTGTCGCGCGGATCGATGATGCCGTCGTCCCACAGCCGCGCCGTGGAGAACAGCGCGGTCGACTCGGCGTCCAGCTTCTGCTTGATGCCGGCCGACATCTTGCCGAGGTTCTCGTCGTCGAGGATGACGCCTTGGCGGGCGAACTTGGCCCGCGTGATGATCTCCATCACCTTCGCAGCCTGCTCGCCGCCCATCACCGAGGTGCGGGCGTTGGGCCACGCGAAGATGAAGCGAGGATCGAACGAGCGACCGCACATGCCGTAGTTGCCGGCGCCGAACGAGCCGCCGACCAAGATCGTGATCTGCGGGACATTGGCGTTCGCGACCGCCTGGATCATCTTGGCGCCGTGCTTGACGATGCCGTGCTCCTCGGCGCGCTGCCCGACCATGTAGCCGGTGGTGTTCTGGAGATAGACGATCGGCGTGCCCGACTGGCAGCAGGCCTGGATGAAGTGCCCGGCCTTGGCGGCGCCCTCGGGGAAGATGGGCCCGTTGTTGCCGATGAACGCGACCGGCCAGCCCTCGACGCGCGCGTGCACGCACACGGTCTGCTCGCCGTAGCGGGGCTTGAACTCGAGCACGTCGGAGTCGTCGACGACGCGCGCGAGGATCTCGCGCACGTCGTAGGGCGTGCGGTAGTCGACCGGCACCGCGCCGCACAGCTCCTCGGGATCGTGGCGCGGTGGTCGACTGGGGAACGGCGCCGGCTGCTGCCCCGGATCCCACGGCAGCTTGCCCAGCAGCTCGCGGGCCAGCGCGAGCGCACCGGCGTCGTCGTCGGCCATGTACTCGGCGGTGCCGGCCACGCCCATGTGCATCTGCGCGCCGCCGAGCGCCTCCTCGTCGGCGTCCTCACCCAACGCGGCCTTCACGAGCGGCGGGCCGGCCAGGAAGATGCGGGTCTTGCCGCGAACGACGATGACGTAGTCCGACAGGCCCGGCAGATACGCACCACCGGCAGTCGACGAGCCGTGCACCACCGTGATGTGCGGGATGCCGGCGGCGGACATGCGCGCCATGTTGGCGAACACGCGACCGCCGTCGACGAAGATCTCGGACTGGTACAGCAGGTTGGCGCCGGCGCTCTCGACCATGCTCACGCACGGCAGACGGTTGGCCAGCGCGATCTCCTGCGCACGCAGGCTCTTGCGCAGGCCCATCGGCGCCACCGCACCGCCCTTGATCGCGCTGTCCGAGGCGGTCACCAGGCAGCGTCGACCCGCGACGAAGCCGATGCCGACGATGTTGCCACCGCCGGCGATGCCGTCGTCGCCGTCGTCGTCGTGCATCTTGTAGCCCGCGAGGGTCGACAGCTCGAGCCACGGCGCGCCGCGATCGAGCATCGCCGCGACCCGCTGGCGCGGCAGCAGCTGCCCGCGCTTGCTGAACTTGCCGGCCTGTCGCGACGAGTGCTCGCGGACCTTGCCCTCGAGGCGCCGGACCTCGTCGACCAGCGCCAGCATGGCCCCGCGCTGCTCGGCGAAGAGCCCGCCGTTGGGATCGATGCGGCTCTCGATCACGCTCATGCGGCGCCCCCCTTGCGGTCGAGCACGCTCGGCACCACCGCGCGATGGAAGCCCTCGAACGGCCGCGATCGATCGTGATCGGGGGTCGGCCACAGCGCGCTGGTCAGGGGCGCGCCGCCGTCGACCTTGAGGGTCTCGCCGGTGATGAACGCAGCGGCGTCGGACAGCAGGAACACGATCGCCGCGCTGATCTCGGCCTCGGTCGCGAGCCGCTTGAGCGGCACCGCCTCGCGCAGCTTGGGAATCATCTGCTTGATCGGCCCCTCGTAGGTGTCGAGCCCGCTCGACGCGACCCAGCCGGGCGCGACCGCGTTCACGCGCACGCCCGCCGGCGCCCACTCGAGCGCGGCGGTCTGGGTGAGGTTGACCATGCCCGCCCGCGCAGCGCCCGAGTGCGCCATGCCGGGCATGCCGTTCCACATGTCGGCCACGATGTTGACGATCGCACCGCCGTGATCGCGCATCGACTGCGTGAAGCACTCGCGCGCGACCAAGAAGCCGCCGACGAGGTTGGTGCGCACCACCGTCTCGAAGCCCTTTTGGTTGATGAGCGCCATCGGCGAGGGGAACTGGCCGCCGGCGTTGTTGACCAGCGCGTCGATGCGACCGCGGGCGGCGACCACCGCGGCGATCATCTCGCGCACCGCGAGCTCGTCGCGGATGTCACAGGCGTGACTGCTGCACGCGCCGCCGTCCTCGGCGAGCTCGGCGGCGACGCCGGCGAGCCGCTCGGGCTTGCGGCCGACGAGCACCACGTGGGCACCGAGCGCGGCGAGCTCGTGCGCGGTGCAGCGGCCGATGCCACTGCCCCCACCTGTGACAATCACCGTGCGACCGGCGAACAGATCCGAACGAAACACGGAACGATACGGCATGGGGGCTCGTGGGGCCGTGGGCGCGCACGCGGACCGTCGGGGCCAGCTGCTGCCGCACGGTATGGGAGGCGAGCGCGAAGCTTACTCCGAACGCGAGCGTGCGCGGGTGTGCGAACCGACCCCGACGCGCGTACGCGTGCGGTGAGGGATCTCGCCGCCGCCGCGCGCTCGAAGGTTCAACGGCGCCGTGCCTGGTGCCGGTGATTGCATCGACGTCGCCGGCGGGGCCCTCGAGTTCGTGCTCGTGGCACGCCTGCCCGCGCCACCGGTGCTGGCGCCGTGCAGCCCTGCCGCGGCCCCCTGCATTCTTGCGCGGGCCGCTTTGACGCGCGCGGTGCTTTCGGGCTAAGCCTGCCGACCGGAACCCCACACGATGAGCATCGAGAGCGTCACCAACACCGTGCGCGAGAAGGTCGGCGAAGACTGCGGCCTCGGCGGATCGATCAAGTTCAACTGCGGCGGCGACGGCATGGTCACCGTCGATGCCAGCGTGGTGCCCAACATCGTCACCAACGACGACGTGCCGGCGCAGTGCACCGTCAAGATCAAGCTCGCCGATCTCGAGGACATGCTCGGCGGCAAGCTCGACCCGATGACGGCGTTCGGACTCGGCAAGCTGCAGCTCGAAGGCGACATCGGCGTCGCCATGAAGCTCGGCTCGCTCATGAAGCGCTGAAGCGCTCGCGGCGAGCACCGCCGCAGCCGCTTCGGGCCGCGGTCGCAAGCGCGCAGGGGGCCATCCCAGCCGCCCGCTGCTCGCGCCCCCTTCGCAGCCACGGGCGGCTTTGTTAGGCTCTTGGGATCATGCGAAAGCTTTGCCTGGTCTCGTCGTTCGTCGCCGTCGGTGCTTGTGGAAAGCAGGTCGACGACGTCTTCCAGCAGCCGACCACGACGCTCACCACCTCGGCGGGCGTCGACTCGAGCACGGGCGACGACACGTTGGGTGCGGAGAGCTCGACCGGTGAGCCCGGCACCACCACCGACGTCAGCACCACGCTGTCGACCACCGCGCCGGCCGACACCAGCGGCGACAGCAGCTCCGGTGGCGGCGATGCCGTCTGCGGTGACGGCGTGCGAAGCGGCTCCGAGACCTGCGACGGCGAGGACTTCGGCGACGCCAGCTGTGCGAGCCAGGGCTTCCAGACCGGCACCCTGGTGTGCAACGCGACCTGCCAGGGCTTCGACACCAGCGGCTGCTACATCTGTGGCAACGGAGCGCTCGAGCCGGCCGAGGACTGCGACGGCGTGGTCGGGCCGAACGTCGACTGCGTCGACGCGGGTTTCACCGCCGGCACCGTCACCTGCGATCCGGTCACGTGCCTCTACAACACCAGCGAGTGCTCGCTGTGCGGCGACGGTGTCCAGTCCGGGCCCGAAGCCTGCGATGGCGACGACCTCGGCGGCGCCACCTGCCAGTCGGTCGGCTTCGACGCCGGTGAGATCGCGTGCGCCGATACCTGCGGCTTCGACTTCTCGGGCTGCTCCGGCGGCCAGTACCTCCAGGACTTCGAGAGCGGCCTGCTGGCCCCCGAATTCGCGCTCAGCGGCGACGCCAACTGGAGCGTGACCGGCACCATGCCGATCAACGGCAGCTTCTCCGCAATGAGCGGCGACATCTCCGACGGCGGCGAGACCTCCATGCAGCTGTCGGTGAACTACGCGATCGCCGGCACGGTCGCGTTCGCCCACCGCGAGAGCAGCGAGAGCAACTACGACTATCTCGAGTTCTGGATCGACAACGTGATGCAGGACGAGTGGTCGGGTGCCAACGCGACCGCGAACGAGCTCTACAACGTCGCCGCCGGCGTGCACACGCTGCGGTGGAGCTACACCAAGGACGGCAGCCTGTCGTCGAACTCGGATGCGGTCTGGGTCGACGACATCGTGCTCGTCGGCGGCGTGCCACAGTAGGTCGGGATGTCCCGCTCGCGTCCCTTCAACGCGCGAGCAACACCCCGGTGGTGCACGCGAGCAGCAGGGTGCCGTCGGCGGCGATCGCAGGCGGCGCGGTGACCTCGGCGCCCGCGGGCAAGGCGAGCTGCCGCAGCGTCGCGCGAGAACGCCGGCGAACCCGTGATCAGGTGGCCGCGGGCTCGAACGTCGCCACCACCGGCACGTGGTCGCTGGGGGTGTCCCAGCCGCGCGGCACGTCGTCGTGGACGACGGCGGTGCAGCGCGCCGCGAGCGAGGCCGACGCGAGCACGAGGTCGATCCGCAGGCCCTCGTGCCGCGCGAAGCCGCCGGTGCGGTAGTCGTACCAGCTGTAGTGCCCGCCGCCGGGCTCGCGCGCGCGGAAGCAGTCGGTGAGGCCGACGTCGAGCAGCTCCCGCAGCGCCGCATGTTCTTCGTCGGTGAAGAGCAAGCGTCCGCGGAAGGCGCCCGGATCCCACACGTCGCGGTCGTCGGGCGCGACGTTGAAGTCGCCGACCACCGCGACGGCCTCACCGCCGGCGACCGGCGCCCGCAGCTGCGCGGCCAGCCGTCGATACCACGCGAGCTTGTAGGCGAACGCATCCGAGCCGAGCTCGGTACCGTTGGGCACGTAGAGGTTGAAGATGCGCACGCCATCGATCACGCACTCGAGCACGCGGGGATGGCGATCGGGCTCACCCACACGGAAGCCCGCGTGCACCTCGGTCGGCGCGCGCTTGCTGATGGTCGCGACGCCGCACAGCGCACGGCCACCATGCACGGTCACGGTGTAGCCGAGCTCGAGGAACGGCACCCTCGGGAACAGGTTGTCCTCGACCTTCGTCTCCTGCAGGCAGAGCACGTCGGGCTCGTGATCCGCCAGCCAGGTCGCGACGTGATCGATGCGCGCGCGGATCGAATTCACGTTCCAGGTCGCCACACGCAGCGTGCCGGCGTTCGATGCGGTCATGTGTCGCGCGAACGTAGCACGTGCTTGCGCGGCAGCGGCGCAGGCTGCCATGCTTGGCGCCGGTGGCGAGCTCCGACGCACCGGCGGCCGACAGCGCGCCCGATGGCGAGACGCTCGCGGTGCTGCCGCTGCGCGGCGGTGAGCATGTCGGCCGCTACGTCATCCTCTACACGCTCGGCCGCGGCGGCATGGGTGTGGTCTACGCGGCCTACGACCCGCAGCTCGATCGCAAGCTCGCGATCAAGCTCATGCGACCGCGCGGCCGTCGGGGCCGACAACGTGGCGAGATGCTGCGCGAGGCCCAGGCGCTGGCGCGGCTGTCCGATCCCCACGTGGTCGCGATCCACGACGTCGGCCTGCTCGGCGAGCGCGTGTTCGTGGCGATGGACCTGGTCGACGGCCAGACGCTGCGGCGGTGGGCGCAGGCCGCCCCCCGTACGCCACGCGAGATCGTGAAGGCCTATCTGCAGGCCGCGCAGGGCTTGGCGGCGGCCCACCGCGCCGGCATCGTGCACCGCGACTTCAAGCCCGACAACGCACTCATCGACAAGCTGGGGCGCGTGCAGGTGCTCGACTTCGGGCTCGCGCGCGTGCACGACGGCGAGCGGGCGACGCCAGCGCAGGAGCGCGACCCCGACGAGCCGCCCCGTGTGCGCGGCACGCCGATGTACATGGCGCCGGAGCAACACCTCGGCCGCGACAGCACGCCGGCGTGCGATCAGTTCGCGCTGTGCGTTTCGCTGTTCGAGGCGCTGTTCCGGCGCGTGCCGTTCGCCGGCGACGACAACCCCGCGATCGCGCGCGCGATCATCTCGGGCCCGATGCCCGAGATCCCGCGGGCGCCCGGCATCAACGCCGCGCTGCGACGCACGATCCTGCGGGGCCTCGCCCGCGAGCCCGAGCACCGCTTCACCAGCATGGACGCGCTGATCGACGCGCTGCGGCGGGCCAACGCGCGGCCGGCCCGGCTGCGCGTGGCCGGTGCGGCGACGGTGCTCGCGGTCGGCACCGCCGCGGCGGTCGTCGCCGGCGGGCTGATGCGGCGCGAGCAGCCCTGCGACGGCGCGGAGGCTCGCCTCGCGGGCGCGTGGGACGACGAGGTCGCCGCACGCGTCGACGCAGGCCTGCGTGGCAGCGGTCGCGCGCACGCAGGCCGTACCGCCGAGGGTGTGCGCGCCGCCCTCGACGCCTTCGCGGCGCACTGGCGCGAGGGCTGGCGCGATGCGTGCGAGGCCACCACGCTCCACCACGAGCAGTCGGCCGAGCTGCTCGATCTGCGCATGTCGTGCCTCGATGGCGCCCGCGAGCGGGTGTCTGCGCTGGCGCAGACCTTCGCGGTCGCCGACGGCGAGACCGCCGATCGGGCCCTGCAAGCCACCGCCGCACTGCCCGAGCTGGCGGCGTGCGCCGACGCCGAGGCGCTACGCCGGCGCGAGCCGATGCCCAGCGATCCCGATCGACGCGCGCAGGTCGAGGCGCTGCGGGTCCGCGTGGCGCAGGCCAGCGCACTCGAGCAGGCCGGCAAGCCCGCCGACGCGCTCGCGGTGGCCGAGGTCGCGGCGCGACGGGCCCACGATCTCGGCCACCACCCGACGATCGCCGAGGCCGAGCTGCAGCTGGGGCACGCCCTCGACACGCTCGGCCGCACGCCCGACGCCGAGCTGGCGCTGCGCCGTGGCGCCATCGCGGCCGAGCACGCCGACGACGATCGCCTGCTCGCCGACCTGCGTACGATGTTGGTGTGGGTCGCCGGTGCGCAGCTCGAGCACCGCCGCGACGGTGAGCTGTGGGCCGAGCTGGCCCGCGCCGCGTTGGAACGGCTCGGCCACGACCCTGCCCGCGAGGCGCGACTCGAGCACAACCTCTCGCGCGTGCTCGAGCACGGCGGTCGCCCCGAGGACGTGCTCGAGCACCAGCGCCGCGCGCTCGCGCTGGCCAGCGAGCCCGGCGCGATGGCGGAGCTGGATCGCGCGCCGTTGTTGGGCAGCCTCGCGATGACGCTGTCGGAGCTGGGGCTGCACGACGAGGCACTCGCGCGGGCGCAGTCGAGCCTGGCGATCTGGCAGGGCGCCCAGGGCGAGGCCCACCCCGGCACCGCAGCGGCGCTCGGCGCCGTGGGGCTGGTGCTCGACGCCCGCGGCGATCCGGCCGCCGCGCTCGAGTGGTACCAGCGCTCCCACGCCGCGTTCGCGGCCGCACTCGGCGAGGACAACCCCCGCAGCGCCGACATGCTCGACAACGTCGCGATCGCCACGCTCGAGCTCGGCGAGACCGAGCGCGGCGTGGCCCTGCTCGAGCGCGCGCTGGCGCAGCACGTGGCCGCCTACGGTGAGCGCAGCGCCGCGGTCGCCCAGGATCACCAGAACCTCGGCAGCGCGCTGCGCCTGCTCGGTCGCGCCGACGAGGCGCTCGCCCACCACCGCACCGCGCTCACCGTGCGCGAGGGCTTGTTCGGGCGCGACGACCCGCGCGTGGCCGACTCGTTGGTCGGCGTCGCCAACGTGCTCGAGGACGACCTCCAGCGTCCCGGGGACGCGCTCGAGCTGCGGGTGCGCGCGCTGACGCTGCGCGAGCGCGCGCTCGGCCTCGACCATCCCCTGCTCACGCTGGATCTCGCCAACCTCGCGCACAACACCGCCATCGTCGGCGACACCGCGGCGGCACTGCGCCACGCCGAGCGGGCCGGGCGGCTCGCCGGCGACGCGTCGGTGCCCGATGATCTGCGGGCCTACGCCGCGCTCGTGCTCGCCCACGTGATCGCGCTGCGGGGCGACGACCCCTCACGCGCACGCGCACTGCTGGAGCGCGGGCGCAGTGGTGCGGGACGCGACATCGACGGCGCCGCCGCCGAGCTGGCCCGCGCCACCGAGACCCTGCTGCGGCGTTGACGTGCTCGCGCGCGGCGGCGCAGCGGTGGTGCGAGCTTCGGCCCGCGCGGTCGCTCACCAGGCTTCGAACGGCAGCTCGACCAACGCCTTGGTGCGCAACAGCAGCGCCACCGTCGAGGCCAGCGCGCTGCGTTCCCAGGCTGGGAACGCGCTGCAGAGCTCGGCGAAGTCGAACGCACGCCGGCCTCGTTCGAGCCACGCGAGCGCCGGCTGCAGCGACGATGGCAGCGACAGCGAGGCCTTTGCGCCGGTGCCGAGCGCGGTCGCGATCGACACGCGCACGCGGTCGCCCTCCTGCGTCAGTGCGACGTGGGTGCTCGGGTCGCGCTTGAGTCGGGTGGTGTCGAGCACACGCCCGGGCTCGAGGGGCGGCGCCTCGGCCGACGCCAGCAACCGCTCGGTCGACAGCCCGCCGAGGCGGGCGACGAGCTGCGCGACCAGCTCGTCCATGCGGGCCTTGGCGGCGTCGCGATGGCCGGGCGCGGCCGACCACCCGTGCGCGAGCGGGCGACGCCAGTCCTCGGACTGCAGCAGCACATTCTCGAGGTAGCGCGTCAACAGCTCCGCCGGCGTGGGGTTGCGGAAGGCGACCACCGCCGTCATCGCGAGCGCGTCGCCGGACAGCGTCTCGTGGTAGAGCCCCCGCGGCGTGTACAACACCGAGCCCGGCCGCAGCTCGATGTGCTCGGCGTCCTCGGGCAGCGTCGTCACGTCGAGCAGGCCGTCGGACTGCGCGAGCCAGTGCGGCGGGGTCTCGCGCCCGGGCACGTGCTGCATCTTCGGGAATCGCGTGGGGTGTGCCTGCACGCGGAACGCCTTCGGACCCATCAGGTGGATCGCGATCTGCTCCTGCGCGTCGCAGTGCACCGACAGGCCGCTGTTGCGCCCGTTGACGAACACCGCCATCGTCGCGCACCCACGCGGCATGCCGAGCTCCTGCTCGAGTGCATGCAACCATTCCTTGGCACCGGGCGCGAGGTTCTCGACCTCCGTGAACCCCACACTCAGGCCCAGCTCCGCGAAGCAGGCGCGGGTCTCGATGCCGTGGACCTGGTAGCGCCCGAGGTTGCGGTTGGTGACGTAGACCGGACCGCGGTACGCGGCCGAAAGCGCGTCGGGGTCGGCGAGCACGCCTTGGTAGAAGAAAGCCGGCAAGCGGTCGAGGCTGCCGTGCACCGTCAGGTGCCGATCGGGGAAGTGGCGCTCGAAGAACGCCGTCGTCGTCATCGTTCCCAGGAGGTCTTCGAGCGCCATGTTCGTGTCCGTTCGTCGCTTGGGTTCAGGCCGGCGGGAAGCCGATGGGGCCCGAGGTCGCGTTCATCGCCGCGCACGGCGGGAAGCCGATCACGCCGCCCTGCACGCAGGCCAGCGAGGCCTCGTCGAGGCTGCGGAGATCGTCGAGGTCGAGCGAGAGCTTGTCGCTCGGCTCGGCGGTGGGAAGGCTGGGGGTGGTCGTGTTGCGCTTCATGACGGGCTAACTTAGTGAGCGGTCGAGGTGGCGGCCAGCGATGGTGGTTGTGCGGCGGCGACAATCACCTACGGTTTCGCGTCAACGACGGGCGCATCGGTGGTTCGGCGCACGCGAGCGTCATCGCGACGGTGGCCGCGGTAGCACGACGGCGTCACGCCGACCTGCTTCTGGAAGGCGACGCAGAACGCGGCGTTCGAAGCGAAGCCGACCGCCTGCGCAATCGCGGCGATCTTGTCGTCGCCGGCGCGCAGCATCGCCTTGGCGGCATCGATGCGGCCACGGAGGATCTCGTCGCGGACGCTGGTGTCGAGCCGCTGCAGCGTGCGCTGCAGCGTGCGTGCGCCGGTGCCCAGTGCGGCCGCCACCGACGCCAGCGTCGCGCTCGCGTGGTCACCGGCGACGACCTCGCGGACCCGCCGCAGCAACTCGGGACCCACCAGCGCGTCGCGCTCGCGCTCGATCGCATCGACCTCGACGGCCGACATCGCGAGCCAGGTGTGGGCCTGCTCGCGGTCGTGGAACAGGCGCGCGTCGATCCGGCCGACGACCCAGTCGTGCACGAGCCCGGCCACCGCGGCGCCGACCAGGCCGCTCGGCCGCACGATGGCCAGTCGGCGCACGCGCTGCGCCAGCGCGTCGATCCACGTGCGCAACGCCCCTTCGAGGAACACGAAGCGCGACTCGTCGACCGATCGAACCTCACCGAGGTCGTGCAGGATGTCGTAGCGCGGCGCCAGCTGCGGATGCACCAGCACCGGCAGCAGCGCCGCGAGCGTGTCGAGCTCCCGTGGCGCGTCGATGCTGGTGTGGATGGCGCCCAGGCGCTCGGGGGACTGCACCCAGACCGCGAAGCTGCGGCCAGTGATCGATGTGCCGATCGGCGCGGCGAGGAACGCCGACGGCGCACTTGCATGGCGCAGCCGCACACCGTCCTTCGCTGGAGCCGACAGTTTCGGCAAGTCGAGCACGACCCGTAAGGCGTACGACGTGGCGGATTGATCCCGCCTCGCGATCCTCGGGTGGTGCTTTTCTGAAATTTCCCTCGCATTGCGCCGGCGGGGTTGTTCGGCGTCGCTCGCCTCGGGCATGCTCGCGGCCCCGCGTTCGCGCGGCCAAAGCAGACGGGCAGTGCCCGTGGAAGAAGGAGTCAACGATGTCCAAGCGCAAGCAAGAGCCCACCCCACTCTTCATCGAGGATCTCGGCCAGGTGCACGGCGGCAAGAAGCCGATCGCCACCACGCTGGCACTCGGCGAGGAGGGTCCCCACCCCACCACGCTCGCGCTCGGTGAAGAGGGCGGCGGCGGATCGACGGTGCTCGGTGGCGAAGAAGCCACGACCCTCGCACTCGGCGAAGAGGGCGACCTCCCGTCGATCTGAACTCCAACCGGACGCCCTCGGGCCCGGCCGCAGATGCCGAGCCCGGGGGCGCTCCCCTTCGCCCGCGAGCCCGTCATGTCGAACCACGCGTCGTCCCTGCGCCCCCCTGCCCTCGACCGCATCGTGCTGGTCGGCTCTCCGAAGGACGAACACATCGCTGCGATTGCGGCATGGCTGCGCAAGCACGATCACGAGCCGTTGCTGTTCGACGCGCTGCGATTTCCCCACGAGCTCCACGTCAGTCTCGGCGCCACACCCGATGCGATCGAGATCGACGGCGTGCAGCTCCACCGCCCGGCCGCGGTGTACCTGCGCAGCATCTATCAAGACCCGGTCGCCTTCGGCGTCGATGCTCAGCAGGACATGGACGGCGACTGGCGGCGCACGTTGATGGCCTATCGCGAGCGCGCCGCGCTGCTGTCGGCGGTGCTGCAGCGCTGGGAGGCCGCCGGCGTGCCGATGTACAACTCGCCATCGTCGCTGGCGTCGATCAACAAGCCCTACCAGCTGTCGATCCTCGCGCACGCGGGCCTGCCGGTACCGACCACATTGTGGAGCAACGATCCCGTCCGCGTGCGCGCGTTCTGCAGCGACCGCGAGGCCGTGTACAAGCCTGTCGCGGGCGGCTCGGTGACCCGCAAGGTCGAGCCGCGCGACCTCGGTGACGAGCGCCTGGCGACCCTGGTGGGGGCGCCGGTCTGCTTCCAGGAGCTGCTGCCGGGGGACGACGTGCGGGTCTACGTCATCGACGGCCGCGTCGCCGCGGCGCTGCGGATCGAGACCGACGCGCTGGACTTCCGCGCCAACGAGCAGCGAATCGTGCCGATCGAGCTGCCCACCGCGGACGCCCAAGTCTGTGTCGACGCGACCGCGGCGTTGGGGCTATCGTGGACCGGCATGGACATCAAGGGCGATCGGCACGGGCGCTATCGCATCTTGGAGCTGAACTCGTCGCCGATGTTCCTCGGCTTCGATGCGATGGCGGGCAGCGACGTGCTGTCGGCGATCGGCGGCGCGCTCCTGGCACGCCTGCCGAGTTCTCGATGAGCGACGACGGTCACCCTGCCGAGCCCCGTGGCGAGCGCGTCGAGATCGTCGACGATGCGGCGGCGCTCGCCGGTGCGCAGGGCAGCGCGGGCGCGGCCGCGCCCGCGATCGCACCACCGCAGCAACCACGCCCGTTGTTCCGCGCGCAGGCGATCGAGGCCCACCGCCGCGGCACCACACTCGGCAGTCCGCTGCACGTGGTCCCGGGTTGGATCCGGTGAGCATGCGCGCCGTGGGGCTGGTGGTGGCGTCGGCGGCGGTGTTCGCCGCCACGGTGCGAGTCGGCGACTACGCCCGCGGCCCGGCGGTGATCCGCATGGAAGGTCGGCAGGTGCTGGCCTCGCTCGCGGCCGGCAGCGTGACGGAGATCCCGGTGCAGCCAGGTCAACGCGTGCGGGCGGGCGCGGTGCTGCTGCGACTCGACGACGGCCCCCAGCGCGCCGAGCTCGAGCACGCCGTCGGCGAGTACGAGCTGCTGCTGGGCCGCCTGCTCCGCGAGCCCGACGACGAAGGTCTGCGCAAGCAGCTGGCGTCGCTCGACGTCGCCGCGAAGCTCGCACGCAGCCGCCTCGACGAGCGCGTGCTGGTGGCGCCGCAAGACGGCACCATCTCCGACATCCGCGTGCGCGTGGGCCAGGCCGTGCAACCCGGCGACGCGTTGGTGGCGGTCGATCGCCCCGACTCGCGACCGCTGGTGGTGGCGATGCTACCCGGCCACGAGCGCCCGCGGCTGTCGGGCGATCGCACGCGGATGCTGCTCGAGCTCGACGGCTTCCCGCGCATCCGCGTGCCGGTCGAGGTCCGCAGCATCGCCGACGAGGTGGTCGGCCCGGCCGAGGCGCTGCGGTTCCTCGGCAAGGACCAAGACGGCGCGGTCGAGCTGCACGGCCCGGTCGTGATGGTCGAGGCGTCGATCGACGGCAACGAGTTCGAGTCGGACGACGGGAGCTATCGCTTCTACGACGGCATGCAGGGCGCCCTCGAGATCGAGGTCGACTCGCGCACGCTGCTCGAGTCGGTGCTACCGGGGACGGCGGGTCGTCGATGAGCGCGGCGACGCCGACCCCCGACGAGCCGCCGCGCGGCCAGACCGCGGAGCCCGAGCCCGCCGGCCGCGAGCCCCGCTTCCGCGCGCTGCTGCGACTCGGCGTCACGGCCCGCGGGCGTCACATCCCGTTCGTACAGCAGGTCACCAACGCGGACTGCGGCGCGGCCTCGTTGGCGATGGTGCTGGCCTATCACGGCAAGCACATCGCGCTCGACGAGCTGCGACGCATGCTCGGGGCCGAGCTCGGCGTCGACGCGGTCGCGCTGCTGCAGGCCGCACGGCACTTCGGCCTGCGCGGTCGCGGGGTGCGGGCCGAGCTCGACGAGCTCGAGTGCCTGCCGCGGGGAGCAATCCTCCACTGGGACTTCAACCACTTCGTGGTGCTCGAGAGCATCTCGCGCACCCACGTGGTCCTGGTCGACCCGGCGATCGGCCGCCGCCGTGTGCCGATGTCGCGCTTCGCCAACAGCTTCACCGGTGTCGCGCTGCTGTTCGAGCCCGGCGAGGGCTTCACGACCTCGAGCGCGCCGCCGCGGCCGCGCACGATGTTCCGTCAGGTGCTGGGTCACCGCGAGCTGTGGCTGCGCATCGTCACGCTGTCGGCGATGATCCAGGTGCTCGCACTGGGCTTGCCGCTGCTGACCTCGGTCTTGGTCGATCGCGTGGTGCCCCGTCGCGATTTCGACCTGCTGTGGGTGCTGGCCGGCGGGCTGGCGCTGATGGTCGGGTTCCACTTCCTCACCTCGTGGATCCGCTCGAACCTGCTGGTCCAGCTGCGCACGTTGCTCGACGCCGAGCTCACGGTCGGCTTCGTCGATCACCTGCTGGCGCTGCCGCTGTCGTACTTCCAGCGCCGCTCGACCGGCGACCTGATGATGCGGCTGGGCAGCAACTCGACCGTGCGCGAGATCATGACCTCGAGCGCATTGTCGGCGGTCCTCGACGGCACCATGGTGGTGCTGTACCTGGTGCTCATCGTGTGGGTGAGCCCGACCCTGGGCCTGCTGGTGCTGGGCCTCGCGAGCGTGTTGTCGCTGCTGTTCGTGGCGGTGCGACGTCGGCAGCGCGAGCTGATGGCCGAGGGTCTGGTGGCGCAGGCCCGCAGCTCCGGCTTCGAGGTCGAGATGTTGACCGGCATCGAGACCCTCAAGTCGATGGGCGCCGAGCACCGCGCGATCGATCGCTGGTCGAACCTCTTCACCGATCACCTCAACGTGGCCCTCACGCGCTCGCGGCTCGACGCGCTGGTCACCGCGACCTCGGGGGCGTTCTCGGTGGCCGCGCCGTTGGTGGTGCTCGGCACCGGCGCGCTGCTGGTACTGCGCGGCGATCTCAGCCTCGGCACCATGCTGGGCCTGTCGGCGCTGGCGGGCGGATTCCTCGGCCCGGTCTCCGCGCTGGTCGACACCGGCTTCAAGCTGCAGCTGCTCGGCAGCTACCTCGACCGCATCGAGGACGTGCTGGGCGCGACCACCGAGCAGCACGGCAGGGCCACCACGTGGGCGCCCAAGCTGAGCGGCGCGCTGCTGGCCCGCGGGCTCACCTTCCGCTACGACGCCACCGTCGCGCCGGCGGTGCTCGACGTCGATCTCGAGATCCCCGCCGGTGCGTTCGTCGCGATCGTCGGGCCCTCGGGCGCCGGCAAGTCGACCCTCGCCAAGCTGCTGCTGGGGCTGTACCCGCCCACCTCGGGTCACGTGCTGGTCGACGCGATGGATCTCAACTCGCTCGATCTCGGCTCGGTGCGGCGGCAGTTCGGTGTGGTGCCGCAGCAGCCCGCCCTGTTCGCGATGTCGGTGCGCGACAACATCGCGCTCGGCCGCCCCGGGGTCCCGCTCGATCAGGTGATCGCGGCCGCGCGGCTGGCCGCAGTGCACGACGACCTCATCGCGCTGCCGATGGGCTACGAGACGGTGCTCGCCGACGCCGGCGCTTCGCTGTCGGGCGGCCAGCGCCAGCGGCTCGCACTGGCCCGCGCGCTGCTGTTCGACCCCGCGGTGCTGGTGCTCGACGAGGCCACCAGCGCGCTCGATGCCATCACCGAGCACGCGGTGCAGAGCGCACTGGCGACGCTCCGGTGCACGCGCATCGTCGTGGCCCACCGCCTGAGTACGGTCATGAGCGCCGATCTCATCGTGGTGATGGATCACGGACGCGTGGTCGAGGTCGGCACCCACGCCGACCTGGTCGCGCGACACGGTACCTACCAGCAGCTCTATCGCCGCCAGCTGGTCGCGACCGCGGCCGAGGGGTCGACGCCGTGACGCGCACGCGGGCCGCGGTGGTGGTGCTCGCGCTGGCCGTGCCCGTGGGTTGCCGCGAGGACGCCCGCATCGCAATGGTCGCCGAGGCCGACGACGACGCCTCTGCGCCTGCGGCGCTGGACCCCACCGACGACGCCCTCGCCGCCCGCGGGATGCTCGGCGTGGTGGTGCCGCGGCGCGAGATCCGACTCGCCACCGACGACATCGCCCGCATCCAGGACGTGCTGGTGGAGGTCGGCGATCGCGTCGAGGCGAACACCCGGGTGGTCGTGCTCGACGACAGCGCCGAGCGCAGCGAGCTGCGTTCCGCCCAGGCCGGCGTGCGATCGGCCGAGGCGGAGGCGCGACGCCTGGCCCTGCAGGCGCGGCACTCGAGCTCCGAGGCCGCGCGCGCCAGCAAGCTCGCGGGCATCGTCTCCGACGACGAGCTCAGCCGACTGCGCCACGACGAGGGCAGCGCGGCGCTGGGCAGCAAGCGCGCGGGGGCCGACGCGGCCGCCCGGCGGGCCGAGGCCGACCTCATTGCCTCGCGCATCGAGAAGTCGGTGCTGCGGGCACCGTTCGCCGGCGTGGTGGTCGAGCGACTCGCCGACGCCGGCGCGATCGTGGGCGCCGGCGAACCCATCGTGCACGTCATCTCCGATGAGCTGGTGCTGCGCTTCGCCGCGCCCGCGGCCGCGCTCGAGCGGCTCGCCGAGGGCGCGGCGATCCACGTCAGCTTCGTCGAGCTGGGCCTCGAGCTCGACACCGTCGTGCAGACGGTGGCACCCGAGATCGACTCGGCCACCCGCATCGTGATGATCGAGGCCGCGCTGCCGCTGTCGCCCGAGCAGCGCGCCCGGGTGCGCGCCGGCGCGACCGCCCGCGTGCGCCCCGCGAGCTAGCCGCTCGCGGGTGCGGCCGCCAACACCGGCACCGCAGCCCCGGTGATCTGCAGGTCGACGTAGTGCACGTCGCCGGGGATGCCACTGATGAAGATCGCGGTCTCGAACGCGCCGTAGTCGGCCCCGAGGCCGAAGTTCGCGTTGGCGGGAGCGTTGGGGATGACGCCGGCGATCTCCTCGACCTCGGTCATCATGCCGTCGTCGTCCATGAACACGCGATCGAGCCGGCCATTGGCGCCCTCGGCCCCGCCGCTGTCGACGACGTAGAGATTGCCGCAGACATCCATCGCGATGCCGTCGGAGAAGCCCGCGAGGTCGGTGACCATCGCGGCCTCGCCGCTGGGGCTGCCGCTGGCGTCGATCGGCAGCCGGAAGAGATTGCTGTCGGTGTAGCTGACGTAGAACAACAGCCCCCGCAGGGGATCGAACAGCACGCCGTTGCCCTCGGGCACGTCGGCGACCATCGTCGCGGTGCCGCTGGCGGGATCGAAGCGCGAGACCCGGGCACCGAGGAACTCGGTGAACCACACCCGGCCCATGGTGTCGGTGTAGACCCCGTTGGGGAACGAGAGCCCCGGCAGCGGCGTCTCGAGGCTACCGTCGGGGTGCATGATCTGCAGCGAGTTTCCCTCGCGCTGCATCATCACGAGGTCGCCGTTGGCGAGGTAGCGCATGCCGAGCGTCGACGAGTTGGCGAAGCTCGCGGCGTCGGTCAGCGGCAACACCGTGAAGCCGGGATCGTCGGGTGTGCCGAGGGTTGCGCCGGTGACGTCGAGCCGCGACAACCCGGTGCCGTCGCGCGCGACGAAGCCACCGTTGCCGTCGGGTGCGAGGTCTTCGGCGCCGCCCTGGGGCATCGCGCCGACCGGCTGGAAGAACGTGCCCGCGTGGACCAGCTCGTAGGGCCCGCGGAAGAGGCTGTCGCACTCCGGCGGGTAGTCGATCGGCGGATCGCCGGTGCTCGAGTCCTCGGCGGAGTCGGTGGTCGGGTCCTCGGTGGTGGTGCCGCTGCCCTCGCCGCCGCTGGTGTCGGCAACGCTGGCGGTGCCGGTGCCACGCAGGTCCTCCAGCAGGCCGTAGAACTTCGAGATGTCGCGATCGAGACAGCGCACCTGAAACGCCTCGGGCTCGATGCGGCAGTCGCCGAGCGACAGCCACACGCCCTTGCCCTTCTCGAAGTCGATCGCGCGGATGCGACCGACGTTGAGCTCGTCGAGATCGTCGGGCAGCTCGTGGCGGTAGCTGACCAGCGCATCGAAGCGCAGCCGCGGGTTGGGCGACACGAGATAGGTCGGACCGTCGACCGCCGGCGGCAGCGTCGACGGGCCGACGCAGAACTTGGTGTCGTCGTCGAGCGCGTCGGGTTGGATTGCGATCGTCAGCACGCTGTCGATCGACTGCAGCACGCCGCCGCGGGGGCCGATGGTGCTGCACACGGTGTTGGACGACTCGCCGCAGGCGATCGCGGCGGCCGCCAGGAGGAGCACGCAGGCGTGCGGGGCCACGATCGAGCGCATCGACGCCGCTGAAGGTAGCACGGGCGCCCTCGCCTTGACCGGCGGCGACGCCCGTGGGGTAGACTTCGGCGGCCGTTGCGGTCGAACCGCGCGACACCCTGCACGCCACGCCGCGACACACCGCGCGGCCGGGTGCCCGACCGTGCGAGACCCGCCCGCGGCACGACGCGCAGGGCGGGCAGCCCTTCGGCGCGCGTTGCCTCCAGCGCCTCACCCCCAAGGAACACCGACGATGCCTACCCACGCCTCCGATCTGCTCGCCGAAATCGATCGTGTCGCCAACGACGTGATCGCGCCCGCCGCCGCCCGCGTCGACGCCGAGGGCGAGTTCCCCCGCGCGTCGATCGACGCACTCGCAAAGCTCGGCGCGCTCGGCATCCTGAGCGACGCATCGGTCGGCGGACTCGCGCTCGGCCTCGGCGTGGCCTCGCGCGCGGTCGAGCGCGTCGCGCGGGCCTGCGGCTCGACCGCGATGATCTATGCGATGCACCTGTGCGGCACCGCGGTGATCGAGGCCCACGGCAGTGTCGAGCGCCGCCGCGCGGTCGCCAGCGGCGCGGAGCTCACCACGCTCGCGTTCTCCGAGGTCGGCTCGCGCAGCATGTTCTGGGCCCCGACCAGCACCGCAACCGCGGCCGACGGTGGCGTGCGCCTCGACGCCAAGAAGAGCTGGGTGACCTCGGCCCACCACGCCGACACCTACGTCTGGTCCTCGAGGCCAGTCGCCGCCGACGGTCCCAGCACGATCTGGCTGGTGCCGCGCACGACCCCGGGCGTGGTGGTGTCGGGCGGCTTCGATGGCCTGGGCCTGCGCGGCAACGACTCGTGTCCGGTCACCGCCACCGGCGCGTCGCTGCCGGCGTCGGCGCGACTGGGCGCCGACGGGGCCGGCTTCGACGTGATGATGGGCGTGGTGCTACCGACCTTCCAGGTCCTGAACGCGTCGTGCTCGCTGGGCCTGATGAACGCGGCGATCGGACGATCGATCGCCCACTGCACGGCGACCAAGTTCGAGCACACCGGCGCGAGCCTGGCCGACAACCCGGTCACCCGGGCCTACCTCGCGCGCATGAAGCTCGCCGCCGACGGTGTCGCGACGCTGCTGGCCGACACCGCAGCGGCGCTCGCCGAGGGCCGCGCCGATGCGAGCCTGCGCGTGCTGCAGTCGAAGGCCGCCGCCGGCGAGACCGCGACCTCCGTGCTCGACCTCGCGATGCGAGTCTGCGGCGGCGCGGCGTTCCGCAAGGAGATCGGCGTCGACCGCTACTTCCGCGACGCACGGGCCGCCAGCGTGATGGCGCCCACCACCGACACCCTCTACGAGTTCATGGGCCGCGCCCTGTGCGGGATGCCGCTGGCCTGACCCCGCGCGACCCAAGGATCGGAGCCACGTTCGTCATGACACGCAAGACACTGTTGCTCGGCGCCGTCGCCTACGACCCCAAGGTGGTCACCATCTGGGAGGGCTTCCGCGAGTTCTTCCGCGCCCACGACTTCGAGTTCGACGTCGTGATGTTCACCAACTACGAGCGCCAGGTCGCCGCGCACCTCGAGGGTGCAATCGACGTGGCGTGGAACAGCCCGCTGGCGTGGCTGCAGTTCGAGGCCGCGGCCAAGCAGCGCGGTCGCGAGGTGCGGGCGGTGTGCATGCGCGACAGCGATCGCGATCTCACCTCGTTCGTGGTCGTGCGCGAGGGTGGTGGCGTCGACACCGTCGAGCAGCTGCGCGGCAAGACCGTCGCGGTCGGGGCCGCGGACTCGCCGCAGGCCACGCTCATCCCGCTGGCGCTGCTGCGCGAGCACGGGCTCGAGCCCGGGCGCGACCTCGAGGTGCGCCGCTTCGACGAGCTGGTCGGCAAGCACGGCGATCACATCGGCGGCGAGCGGGATGCCGCGCGCGCGCTGATGGCCGGCGAGGTCGCGGCCGCGTGCATGATCGACGGCAACCACCTGCTGTTCGCCCGTGAGGGCGTGCTGCCGACCGGCGGCACCAAGGTGCTCGCGACGACGGCGCCCTACGACCACTGTAACTTCAGCGTGTTCGCCGATGTCGCCGACGCGCCGCAGCAGCGCCGCTTCGTCGAGCTGCTGCTGGCGATGGACTACGGCGACGCAGCGGTGCGCACGCTGATGGACCTCGAGGGCCTGAAGGCGTGGCTGCCCGGTCGCACCAGCGGCTACGCCCAGCTCGAGCGCGCGTGCGCGGCGTTCGGCGTGCTGCAGCCGTTCCTCGACGAGGTCGCCGGCGGCCGATGAGCGAGCGCGACGCCGGCCGCAGCGAAGCCACACTCGTCGAGCTCGGCCCACTCGGGCTCGACGACGGCGGCGAGGTGCTGCTGGCGTGGCGACTGCGAGCGCTGCCGGTCGACGCCCACGTGCGGGTGGTCGGCACGCGGGCCGACCTCGGGCTGCAGGCGCGTCCGTGGTGCCGCGCGCTCGGCCACACGTTGCTGGGCAGCGACGCGGCCGGCTTCGAGCTGCGCAAGGGCAGCGTGTTCGCGGCGCGGTGGCGCGACGCGCTGGACACCGGCGGCGTCGATCCGCGTCGCGACGGTGCGATCGCCGAGCAGGCCTCGCCGTCGTGGGGCCTGGCGGCCCGCGGCGCGCGCGTCGAGGCCGGCTGCGCACCGCTGCACTTCCCGTGGGCGCGGCGCGAGGAGGTGTGGGCCGACGAGGCGCCGGGCCTGTACGCCCAGGCCGCCGCCGCGCAGTGGGACCCCGCGCGCGCGATCCCGTGGGACACAGCGCTGGTGCACGACGACGCGATCGAGGACGCGGTCGTGCAGGTCATGACGTACCTCATCGAGAACGAGACCGCGGCGCTGTTGGTGCCGGCGCGGTTCCTCGCGCAGATCCACCCCCACTTCCGCGAGGTGTTGCAGGTGCTCGCGGTGCAGTGCGCCGACGAGGCCCGTCACATCGAGGTCTTCACGCGGCGCGCGGCGCTGCGCCACGGCGCGCTCGGCAGCTCCAGCGCCGGTGGGCAGGCCTCGCTGCGCACGTTGGTGGAGGAGCCCGACTTCGCGATCGCCTCGTTCCTGCTGGCGGTGCTGGGTGAGGGCTCGTTCCTCTCGCTGCTGTGGTTCCTCGAGGCCCACGGCCCCGACCCGATCACACGCACGATCGCCAAGCTGGCGGCGCAGGACGAGGCCCGCCACGTCGCGTTCGGGCTCGCGCATCTGCAGCGCCACCTCGCCGCCGATCCCACCCTGGCCGATCGCCTCGCCGCCGCGGTGCACCGCCGCCACGACGCACTCGCCCACACCGCGGGCCTGAACGCCGACGTGTTCGAGGCGCTGGTGGTGCTCGCCGCCGGCTCGCTCACCCCCCAGGCGATCGCGCGCGGACACGCCGAGGTGCAGGCGCTCGTGCACGACATGGACCGTGGCCGACAGCGTCGGCTCACCCGGCTGGGCTTCGCGCCCGCGGCCGCCGCAGCGCTCAGCGAGCTGCACACCCGCAACTTCATGTGACGCGTCACCCCTGGTCGACGCCCAACGCGAGGGCGTACCCTATCGCCGTCGACGATGCGCACCAACGTCCACTTGCCGGTGCCGCGCGACGAAGGCGCCCCTTGAACCCGACCGACTCCCGACTCTGGACGCCGCTACGCCTCACCCTCGCCTTCGTGCTCGGTGGCATCGGCGGCGCCGCGCTCGATCAGATCCACGTGCGCATGGGCGTGCTCTACTACCCGACGCCGCTGTGGTTCGATCAGGCGTGGTGGGTGGTGCCGCTGTTCGGCGCCGCGACGGTCGCGACCATCACCGGCGCGCGCATGTGGGTCGACGCCTCGCCGACCATGCGCGAGCACGAGCTGCTCGACGCCGGCAGCTGGTTCGTGGCCGCGTACTGGGCCAGCGGCCAGTGGCAGGCCCACCCCATCGGGCTGCTGGTCGCGTACGTGATCGCGTTCCTGGTTCGCACGCAACATCGCCCGACCTGGTGGTTCGCGCTCGCGCTGGCGGCGTGCGGGCTCGTGGTCGAGGCGACGATCTCCGCGACCGGCGCCTTCTCGTACATCCACCCGGACGTCTTCGGCCTGCCGTTGTGGCTGCCCGGGCTCTATCTGCACGCGGCGCCGTTCGGGCTGGCGGTCACCACCAAGCTGCGCCGCTGACGGCGAGCCAGCGGCCGATCGGACCCACGGCCGCGCGATCGAATTGCGTACGAACGTGGGCGATTCGCCCAATCCGCACCGCGTGTGCAGAAGTTGGTGAACCACGGCCCGACTCGCCTCACCATGCACGGGGAGCGACCAAGACGATGCAGCAGCCCAACCTGGTCACCAAACTGCGCGGCTTCGCCCTGGCCCTGGGCATGTTCGGTCTGCTCGCGGGCGCCAGCGGCGACCTCGAGGCCTCCGACACGCCCGTGGGCGTGTGGAAGACCATCGACGACGACACCGGCGAGGCCAAGTCGTTGGTCAAGATCTACGAGCGCGACGGCAAGCTCTACGGCCGCGTGACCAAGCTGTTCCAGAACCCCGATGCGGTCTGCACCGCGTGCGAGGGCGAGGACAAGGACGCACCGATCGTCGGCATGGTGATCATGTGGGGCCTCGAGCAGGACGACGACGAGTGGTCCGGCGGCAAGATCTTCGACCCCAAGAAGGGCAAGACCTACAACTGCAAGCTGTGGATCGAGGACGACGGCGACCTCAAGGTTCGCGGCTCCGTGGGTCCGTTCTACCGCACCCAGACGTGGCACCGGGTCAGCTGATCCAGAGCTAGCCGCCGCACGCCTGTTCGCACTCGGCCTCGCCGCAGCCGCCGAGATCGCAGCCCGAGCCCGGGTCGCCGCAGGTGTCGGCACAGGTCGCGGGCCCCAGGCCCCCGGCGGCGCAGGCCAGCAGGCACACGCAGGTCGCGAACGAGTCGCAGGCCGTCAGCGCGGCACAGCAACTGAGCTTCACGCAGCCGACACACACGGTGTCGTCGGCCGCGGGCACGCACGCATCGACCGGCCCGCCCATGCCGATCGACATGCACGCCTGCAGCAGATCGGTGCCGCCGCCATCGCTGCTCGAGCCGCCGTCGCTGCCGGGCGTACCGCTCGAACCGCTGCCCTCGTCGCCGGTGACCGCCGCCGTCCCGCTGCCGCCGTCGCTGCCCGCGACGGTGCCACCGGCATCACCGCTGCCGTCGCCACGCGTGCCGCCGTCGCTGCCGACCGATGCCGTGACGACACACGCCGTCGGGGCGAGCAACAGGCCGACCAGCGCCGCGCACGATCTCACGGCTGCTCGTCGGGGCAGCTCGGCAGTCGCGCCGCGAGCGGTGAGCCCGGGTGCTCGCGACGGAAACGCGAGGCCGCCGCCCGAGCGTCGCCGTGACGCCCCAGCTCGCACAGCGCCGACGCCACCAACAGGTCGCGCTCCTCGCCATACTCGCTGCTCGGGTGTGCGCGGCGATCGGCCTCGAGTCGCGCGAGCGCCCCCGCAGCGTCACCATCGCGCAGCGCGGTGCGAGCTTGCGCGAGCACCCGCACCTGCGCGAGCAGGTCGGCGGCGTCCGTCGCAGTCGGCGTGCTGACGCGGGCCGCAGCGCCACGCGGGCGCGCGCGGGTCCGCGGCAGCGGCGTCGCCTCGGCAACGCTCGGCGTTGCGCTCGGCACCGCGACGACGGCCGACGCCGTGGACGCCGACGCCTCGACGGCTGGCGACGCGATCGCGGGCACGCGCGGGCCCGTCGCTGCCGCTGCGTCGTGCGTCGCTTGGCGGCCGGCGTGCTCTTCGAGCGCACCGTCGTCTCCGCCATCGCCGTGCTGGTACGCCGCCTGAGGATCGACCGCCGTGGCCGCGGTCGCATCCCACAGGCCTGCGCGCGGCAGCCACAGCGCCACCGCGGCCGCGATGGCGGCGACCGTGCCCACGGCCGCAATCGCCAGCACCATCACCCGCCGCGGGCGCGCGGCCGATGGCGCGTCGAGCAACGGCAGCGGCGCCTCGCCGCGATCGATGCGCCGGAGGATCGACTGTAGCCGCAGCTCGGCGTCGCCGCTGACCTGCAGCGAGTCGACGTGCGCGCCATAGCCGGCGAGCAGCGCCTTGGCGGCGGGGCTGGGCTCGGGTGCGCGGCTCATGTCCGCACCTCGCGACGCGAGCGCGCCTCGTGGCGCGCGACGGCCTTCTCGAACTTGAGTCGCGCCGCCCGCAGGCGCGCGTACACGGTGTTGACGTTGAGCTCGAGCGCGTCGGCGACCTCGCCCGCGCTCATGCCCTCGAGCTCCGCGAGCAGGAACACCTCGCGCTTGTCCTCGTCGAGCTCGTCGAGGAACTGCCGCACCAGCTGGGCGGCCTCGAAGCGCTCGGGCGTGCCGGCGTCCTGGACCGACGCCGCCGTCTCGGCGCTCGGCACCACCCGCAATCGCTGGGCGCTGCGCTCGGCACCGCGACGGTACTGGCTCGCGACCCGTCGCGCGATGCCGTACAGCCAGTTGCGCACGGTGGTGCGGCCGTCGAACTCCGGCAGCCGCCGGTGCACGACGATGAAGACGTCCTGCACCGCGTCGTCGACCTGCGCCCGCGGCAAGCCCAGGTGGTAGAGCGAGCGCCACACGAAGCCCTGGTACTCGCGGTAGACCGCCGTCAACGTCCACCGGGGCTGGCCGGCAGCGTCGCTCACGAGCTCGAGCGGGGGTACGTGGGGGGTCAACGTCGGGCCTTCGATGTCTTGGGTGTTGGCCGACCGAGCCACCAACCCGTCAAGGAAAACGCAACTCGACCTGGATTGCACCCACGAACCCCAACACCCCCGTGCGGTGCGCCACACCGAGGCCATCGAGGCTGAACGCCGGACGCACGAACGGCGCCTGCAGGCGCAGCATCGGACCCACGGCGAACCAACGGCGGTCGCGCAGCGGTGCGAACATCAGGCCTGCTTCGAGCTGTGCGCCGCCCCACGCGATCCGCTGCGCGTTCGTGCGCGGCACACCGCGGCCGTCGCCCCGCATCGCGCCGCCGAAGAGCCCCGCGCACAGCGGCAGCTCGACCACGCGACCCGCGGTGGGCACGTAGCAGCCGCGGACGCCGACCCGGAACGCGCGCACGTCCACGCCCGCGTCGCCCTCGCCGAGTGTCGCCGGCCGTGCGAACCACTGCTCGAACGCGAGGTCGATCCGCGCGTGCAGCCACCGCACGCCGGCGCCGACCGCCAGCACTGCAGTCGGACCCGGCACCGCGCCGAGCCCCACGCCGGGTGCGACGTGGATCGTCGCGGCGGGCCTCGCCGCGACGCCACCCGACGCGGCCGGCCGTACCCGCGTGGACCGCTGGGCACGCGGCTCGGGCCGCGGGGTCGCGGCGGTCGAAGGGGTCGCCGCGGGCGCGGGCGCGGGCGCGGGCGCGGGCGCGGACGCAGGTGGCAACGGACTCGCCGAGGGATCCACCGCCACCGCCACCAACACCGCCGTGACCTCGGCCAGCTCCGCGCAATCGCGGCCGTCGATCACGCGCTCGCGGCTGCCGCTGTCGCTGGTGATCGACAGCTGCAGCTGCGGTGGTTCGTCGTCGGTCACGCGTGCAACCACGCGCACCGCTTCGTCACCCTCTCGCAGCGGGCGACCGATGATCTGCTCGACGCGGGAGCGCACCGCCGCCTCGTCGGGGCACACCGCGGGCGCCGTCCACTGCAGCGTCGCCGCGCCACCGTGCTCCGCGTCACCTTCCGCCGGCGCGTGCAGCCGCAGCGCAGCAGCGAGGGCTTCGGCAACGCGAACGCGGACGATCACCTGCGACCCACGATAGCACGCGATCACTTTTCGTCACGATGACCGCCACGGTCGCACCAATGTCCCGTTGCCAGCGACGAGCAACGTTCGCGAGCAGAGGCACCATGCGCATCCAATCCATCATTCGGCCCGCCATCCAACCCGTCACCGTCACCGTCGAGCGCCTCCCCTGCGTCCTGCGGACGCCCATCGTCGTCGCCGCGCTCGCGCTCGCGATCCCAGGCTGCGTGCAGGGTCGCGACGATCACGACGACGCCCGCGCCCGCGCCGGCCAGGCGTTGGTGCAGCAGTACGACGCCACCCAAGACGCCTTCGGTGATTGCGTCGATGCGCTCACGCAGTGTGTGCAGAACGCCGCCGACCTCGATGCGATCGAAGCCTGCGCGGGCGAGGTCGAGGCTTGCCTCGCGGCCGCCGAGCCCGAGATCGAGATCCCCGATCCCGAAGACCTCCCCGACCTGCCCGAGATCCCCGGCATCGATACCGCGTGCTTCGACGACGTGACCGATTGCATCGACGCCGATCCGACCGACCCCACCTGCCTCGACGGCATCGACGGCTGTGTGCAGGATCAGCTCGATGGTCTCTGCGAGACCGCGCAGATGCAGTGCGAGGCCCTCGGTGCGCCGCAGGACATCTGCGACGCACTCGGCTGCTGACGGCGACGCCGCGGCCACCCGCGCCGGACGACCCCCGACCGCCGCGGGCCGACCGCCGGCCGGGCTGGCCTGGCGTCGGTCCCGGGCGTGGCATGCGCACGGTTCTCGCCCCGACGCGCCGGCATGGCCTGACGAACGGCATTCCGGCCACGCGGGGCGAAATCTCGCCCAGCCCCGTGCCTCTTTCTAATGGTGATTTATATGTAATCTGAATGCCAGCTTTCAGAGTCGCTGTTCGAGGAGTCCTGGTCGCCTCGGTCGCCAACGCGGCCTGCACCGCGGCGGTCAGTCCCGAGGCCGACACCGACGCGTCGGGCGGCATCGGCATCTCGGTCAGCGGCAGCGACAGCGGCAGCGGCAGCGGTGAGACCGGCACCAGCTCCACCACCGACGAGGAGGAGACCGAAGGCGGTGACGTCTGCGGAGACGGTGCGCGTGGGGCCACCGAGGCGTGCGACGACGGCAACCTCGACGCGGGCGATGGTTGCGATGCGAGCTGCAGCGCCGAGGACGGCTTTCGCTGTCTCGTGCCGGGCCTGCCGTGCGTGCCGATCATCTGTGGCGACGGCAAGGTCGACTCGCCCGAGCTGTGCGACGACGGCAACGACGCACCTGGTGACGGCTGCGACGCGCAGTGTGGTCTCGAGGACGGTTACAGCTGCGTGCTGCCCGGCACCAAGTGCCAGGCCGCGATGTGTGGCGACGGCATCCTCGCGGGCTTCGAGGTCTGCGACGACGGCAACGCCGAACCGGGCGACGGCTGCAACGACGCCTGCAAGCTCGAAGCCGGCTTCTACTGCCCGACGCCGAACACCGCGTGTCTGCCGACCGAGTGCGGCGATGGCCAGGCCCAGGGCCTCGAGCACTGCGACGACGGCAACCTGCTGCCGTACGACGGCTGCAGCCCCGTGTGCACCAACGAGCCCAGCTGCGCCCACGGCGACTGCGAGGCCATCTGCGGCGACGGCATCATCCTCCCCGGCACCACCGAGGAGTGCGACGACGGCAACAACTTCGCCGGCGATGGTTGCTCCGAGACCTGCGAGGTCGAGCCCGGCTTCGCGTGCGAGCTGCAGGACGTCGCACTGCCCGACACGCTGCACCTGCCGATCCTGTTCCGCGACGTCCGCGGCTGGAATCACCCCGCCGATCCACGCCACATCGACTTCAACAACGGCAGCGGCTCCGGCATCACGTTCGACATGGTCGACCTGCTGCTCGCCGACGACGGCCGCCCGGTCGCCAACCCAGCGTTCGTGCCGAACAACGCCTCGTACCACACCGCCGAGTCGTTCTTCGAGTGGTACCGCGACACCCCCGGCACCAACCTCGCGGTGGTCGACTGGCTCGACCTGCCGCAGACACCCGCGGGCGCCTACGAGTTCGACTCCAATGCGTTCTTCCCGATCGACGATCGCGGCTGGGCCGACCCCGCGTCGACCGATCCAGAGATCCTCTACGAAGGCCACAACTTCAACTTCACCTCCGAGATCCGCTACTGGTTCGAGTTCTCCGGCACCGAGGAGCTGGCCTTCCGCGGTGACGACGACGTGTGGGTGTTCGTCGACGGGCACCTATGCCTCGACATCGGCGGCCTGCACGGGGCGGTCGGCGCGACCATGAGCCTGGCCGATCCCGCGGTCGAGCCCAACGTCACGCAGCAGGCCATCGTGCAGGCCTGCGTCGACGAGCTCGAGGTCGGCAAGGTCTACGAGGTCGCGGTGTTCCACGCCGAGCGCCACACGACCGCGTCGAACTTCCGGCTCACGCTGTCGGGCTTCGTGACGCAGACATCGAGCTGCGACTGGGTCTGCGGCGACGGCGTCGTCACGCCCTACGAGGTCTGCGACGACGGCACCGAGAACAACACCGGCGGCTTCGGCATGTGCAACGCCGACTGCCTCGGCGTCGGGCCCTACTGCGGCGACGGCGTCCTCGATCCCGCGCACGAGGAATGCGACCTGGGTGCGCTCAACGTCGGCAGCTACGACGGCTGCAACGCCGACTGCACCCTGGGCCCCAAGTGTGGCGATGGCGTGCGCGAGGAGGAGCACGAGGAGTGCGACGCCGGCGAGGCCAACGGCGTGAACGGCAGCGGCTGCGAGGACGACTGCACGCTGACGCCGATCGGGTAGCGCGGATCCGCGGCGCTACTCGGGCAGGTCGAGCTCACCCAACGGCGCGAGCAGGGCCGCGATGTCGCGTTCGTCGAGGCGATGGCCACCTTGCGTGCGTCGCTGCGCGCTCTCCTGGATGCCGCGACCGAGCGCGGCCTTGCGCTCCTGCAGCGCGACCATGCGCTCCTCGACGGTGCCTTCGCAGATGAGGCGATAGACCGTGACCGGCTTGTCCTGCCCGATGCGGTGCGCGCGATCGCTGGCCTGGGCCTCGACCGCCGGATTCCACCACGGGTCGTAGTGGATCACGGTGTCGGCTGCGGTGAGGTTCAGGCCGGTGCCGCCGGCCTTGAGCGAGACCAGCATCACCGCCACGTTGCCCTGCTGGAACTCGTCGACCACGCGCTGACGATCGCTGGTGCGCCCGGTGATCGTGCTCCAGCGGATTTCGAGGGCGTGGAGCTCCTTGCCGATGACCTCGAGCATGCTCGTGAACTGGCTGAACACCAGGGTCCGACGGCCCTCGGCGGCGAGCTGCTCGAGTAGGTCGAGCAGCAGCGTCAGCTTGCTGCCGCGGGTGATGGCCCGCGCCGCCGCGAGCTTGGTCAGCGGCGCGTGGCAGCACACCTGTCGCAGCTTGAGCAGCGCGTCGAGCACGACGATCTGGCTCTTGGCCAGCCCGCGGGCGACCAGCTCCTTGCGCACGCGCTCCTCCATCGTCAGCCGCACGGACTCGTAGAGATCACGCTCGCGATCGTCGAGCGCGGCGTACATCACGACCTCGGTCTTGGGCGGCAGCTCGGTCAGCACCTGCGTCTTCGTTCGGCGCAGCATGAACGGCGCGATGCGACGGCACAGTGCGTCGAAGCGTCCGACCTCGCCATCGCGCTCGATCGGGGTGCGATACCACTGCGTGAATTGTCGGCGGTTGCCGAGCAAGCCGGGGTTCACGAAGCTCGTCAGCGACCACAGCTCGCCGAGGTGGTTCTCCATCGGCGTACCGGTCATGGCCAGCCGCTGCTGCGCGTTCAGCTTCATCGCCGCCAGCGCGACCTTGGTGGTGGGGTTCTTGATCGCCTGCGCCTCGTCGAGCACGACCGTGTGCCAGCGCTGCTGCTGCAGCACCTCGTCGCGCTGCAACAACGCGTAGGTGGTCACCACCAACTGGTGCTCGCCGTTGGCCAGCGCGGCATGGCGATCACGGCCGTGGTAGACCAGCACGCGCAGTCCCGGCGTGAAGCGCTCGGCCTCACGGGCCCAGTTGCGCAGCACACTGCGGGGCACCACGACCAGCGCCGGCGCCTTCATGCGCCCGGCCTCGTGCTCGGCGAGCAGGTGGGTCAGGGCCTGTACGGTCTTGCCCAGGCCCATGTCGTCGGCCAGGATCCCGCCGAGGCCGGCCTCGCGCAGCCACTGCAGCCACTCGAAGCCGTGTCGCTGGTACTCGCGCAGCTCGGCGCGCAGCGCCGTCGGCAGCGCCACCGAAACCGGCCCCTCCCGCAGCCGCGCGACCGCTTGCTGGACCCGCGGCGACAGCTCCCAGGCCACGTCCGTCAGGGCATCGAGGCGCGCGGCGTCCAGGCTCGAAAGCCGCAGCTTGTCGCGCGGCGATCGGTCGTGGTCGTGCAGCTCGACCAACACGTCGACGATCGCCTGCAAGCGCGCGCCCTCGACCCGCACGCGGCGGCCATCCGCCAGCGGTAGCAGCACCGTGGCGTGCTCGACCTGCAGTCGCTCGCGGGTGATCCGCCCGTCGCGGATCGCCTCGACGACCGCGGGCAGGATGTTGATGCGCTCGCCGCCGACCAGCACGCCGAGCTCGAGGAACCACTCGCCGGCGTCGGCGTCTTCGGTCGCGCCGTACCAGCCGTCGATCTCGACCGCGGTCCACTCGAAGCTGTCTTCGACGGTGACGTCGAAGCCCTCCGCCCGCAGGCGCGGCACGGCATCGCGCGCGAAGGCGATCCACGCCTCCTGGTCGGCGACGGTGGCGGTGGCATCGACGCGCTCTGGCGCGCCCAGCTCGCGCAGACGGGCGATCGCGGCCCGCTCGAAGGCGTGGGCGCGCGGGCTCGGGTGCAGCGTGTCGCCGACCAGATGCATGACCTCGTCGCCGGGCTCGCCCGGTCGCACGCGGACACCACCGTAGGCGAACCATAGCTCCACCTGCGGCACGCGCCCGCCGAAGGCGTCGCGGCCCGTCAGCCGCACACTCGCGATCGGGACGATCGCCTCGGGTGCGCCACGGCGCAGCGGCAGCGGCAGCGGCAAGCCAGCACTCGTCAACGACGCCCGGACCTCGTCGGGCACTGCGCTCGACAGCGACGCGGGCACCGACAACGCCGTGGTGAGCTCGAGCGCCACCTCGTCGCCGATCTCCGAGCGCAGCAGCCCGAAGGTCCCGGTCTGCGTGTTGACGTAGTGCAGCGGCACCACCGGCAACACCGCCCACGGCGGCTCGCCGGGCAGCGGCGCCAACACCAGGTCTTGGCGCCCGTTGCTCGCCAGGCGCCACTGCGGATGCCCCGTGCGAGCCGGTCCGCGCATCAGCCGGGGGCCGCCGATGTCGTTGACATGGCAGCGCGCCACCTCGAAGAGCGTCGACAGCAGCGTGCCCGAGCCCGGCACCGGCGGCAGCAACACGGCCTCGGTCTCGCGCGGCGGTCCGAACACGCGGCGCTCGAGCGCGCGCGCGCCGTGCCATAGCGCGAGCACCTCGAGCCCGACCTCGGGCGGCAGCAGTCCGGGGCTCGCCGTCATCGCATCGAGGTGAGCGGGCCGCACGTGCTGGACGCGCCCACGCGCATCGAGACCGACGCGCAGCGCGGCGATCCGCACCACCGGGTGACGCCACAGCTCGGGCTCGACGCGACCACGCGCCTCGTCGATCGCGAGCGAGACCCCGAACGTGATCTCCGAGCTCGGCAGCAACGATGCCGTGTGCTCGTCACGCGCCTGCGCGAGCAGCCGCAGCCGCTCGCTACGCTCGCGAAGCTCACGATCGGCGACCGCCACCTCCGCGGCAGCGCCGCTGGGCGCCATGGTCGGCGCCGGCGGAGCCGGCCGCGTACTTGCGTGCGCACGCGTACCTGCGGAGTGGTCCGCGCCTCGTCGACCTCCGCGCATCGCGGCGAGCAGGGTACGCGCGTGGCGGCACGCGAGGCAACCTCTGGGTCGCCCGCCGGCTTGGTGTCACGGCGCGTCCACGTCGATCGGTCGCGGTGGCGAGGCCGGACGCCGCGATCGCGCGCCACGTCGCCGCGCGAGCTGCACCTGCGCTCGCGCGCGCCACCGACGTGCGGCACGACGATCGCGATCGATGACACCGACGTGCTCGCCGTGCTGCGCGAGGGACGACGCGTCTCGCACCGGTCGCTTTTCCCGCCGGCACCTCGGAGGTCACGCTGCTGCACGGTGGGCTGGACCTTCGGCATTGCCGGCGCGGTCGCGACGGTGATCGGTCTCGCGTTGCCCAGGCGCGTCGGCTCGAGCGGAGCGCGACCCATTGCCGTCGTCGGCTCGAAGAATGGGGCGCCAGCGCACCCTGCAATGCGCTATCCTACGGGCATGGTGGGTCGTCGTGGGGTATCGATGTTCGTGTGCGCCTGCCTGTGCGCCTGCGGACCATCCGTCGTGGTGGCCGACACGGACGGCACCGCCGACGGCAGCGGCGGCGACAGCCAGGCCAGCACCACGGCCAGCACCAGCGCGAGCACCAGCGCGGGCACCACGATCGACCCCAGCGACAGCGCCGACGCGAGCACGACGGGCGACACCGCCGGGAGCAGCAGCGGCGCAGGCAGCAGCAGCGGTGATCCGTTCGAGTGCAGCTGCCCCGAGAATGTCGTGATCGACTTCGAGACCCCGCTCGAGCGCGGCTTCACCCCCGCCGAGGCCGTGGCCGTCTTCGCCGGTCTCGATTTTCCCGGCTTCGTCTGGATCGCCCACGAGGGCGCGCCCGAGACCATCTTGCACCTCGACGTCAGCTACGAAGGCGGCGTCGTGCGCCAGGGCCCCGGTGGCGACGACGGCTGCGCCTTCCTCAGTGCCCCGTGCGACGACGGCGTGATCATGGACGTCGTCGTGCACCTCACCAGCGAGGATGGCTGGCTCGACTGGACCTTCGATGCCCGCATCGACGGCGTGATCGGCCAGAGCGTCCGGCTTTGGACGCCAGTGAACGTCGCGGTCGAGACCAACCTCGGCACCTTGAGCGAGCATCCGGCGTACATGGGCGACACGCCGGTGAGCCTCGACGGCTTGGTCATCGACGTCGCCCCCTACGGCCGGCCGGAGGCGGTGTGGTTGGCGCTGTACGGCGTCAACGCGGACATCGGCTACGTCGAGCTGGGCGGCGCCAACGCGCAGTAGCGGGCACCGACGGCAGCCCGCGCGGGCGTCTGTGGTCACGGTGCGAACGCGACCACGACACCCGCGTAGGGATCCGCATCGCGGGTGCGACCGGCGGCGACGATGAGGCCGGTGCCCTCCGCGACCTCGACGTGCGTGAGGTCGACGTCGAGATCGTCGACGACGGTGGTCCAGCGGGTGCCGCCTTCGGGGCTGAACTTGCGGACGACCGCGTGCGGGGTGCCGTCGTCGTCGGCCACGGTGCCGACCGCAACGATGTCGCCGAGCGCATCGATGGCGAGGTCGTGCCAGACGTGCGCGGTGGGCACGGAGTGCCACAGCGCGCCGCCCGTCGCATCGCGTTCCCACAGCGTCGTGCCGGTGTCATCGGCGGTGAGCTCGATCGAGGTGCCGCTGGGCGTGGCCGCGATCGCGGTGTAGCGCAGGGCCTCGTCGGGCGCGAGCGCCCACTGCTGCGCGCCGCCGCTGGCGAGTCGGCGCGCGAAGCCGTGATCGGCGGTGCGGACCCCCGCCATGGCGACGTCGCCGTCGGGCCACACCGTCACGTCGGTCGCCTGATAGGTCGAGCTGCCGGACCACAGCGGCACGCCGTCGTCGTCGAGCACCTCGATGGCGGTGGTGTACCCGACCCACCCGACCACCGCGCAGCCGAGACCGCCGGTGCAGTCGACCGCTCGCCACCACACGTTCTGCGTGGTCTCGCTGTCGGTCGAGACCCCGCCGGGGGTGTAGCGACGACGCCAGCCACCGCCATCGCCCTCGCCGACCACGAGGATGCCGCCGTCGCCCTGGATCGCGACGCCGTTGGGCGAAGTGTAGACGTCGCCGTAGTCGAGCACGTCGTCCCACCACGGCGAGCCGCTGGCGTCGAGCAGCGTGATGTGGCCGCGATCCTCGGTGGCACCGCCGCGTCGCCCCACGACCACCGAGCTGCCGTCGACGGCGACCGCGATCGCCGTCGTGTCCGAGAACTCGCCGTCGTCGGTGGCCAGCGAGTACGACCACCGCAGCTCGCCCGAGGGCCGACAATCGACGTTGCAGCCATCGGCGTCGGTGCGGTTGCCGTCGTCACATCCCTCGCCGTCCTGCGCGGTGCCATCGCCGCAGTGTTCACCGATGCCGCTGCAGTCGCTGGCACAGAAGCCGTAGACACCGTTGGCCTCGCCGGCGTCGCAGGCCTCTTCGGCGTCGACGTGACCATCGCCGCAGCGCGCGGCAATTTCCTGGCACCCCGGCATGCAGCCGCCGTAGCTGCCGTCGTTGATGGCATCGTCGCAGACCTCGCCGAGATCGATGGTGCCGTTGCCGCAGACGCTGCCGTCGGTGTCGGTCTCGCCGCCGCTGCTGTCGGCACCGGCGGTCGTGCCGGGCTCGTCGCCGGCTTCGGAGCCGGCCGCTCCGCCGCTGGTGGCCGATGGATCATCGGCGCCTTCGGTGTCGGCCCCCGAGCTGTCGGATGCGTCCGCCGCCGGGCCATCGATCTCCTGGCAGGCGCCCGCGAGCGCGAGCAGGGCGAGGCAACGGGGGTGGACGAGACGTGCGTGGTGTTGCATGTGCGCGCTCGGGTCGGCTGCCCGTCGCGCGCCGTTGCACGGAGGTCAACCGGCGGGCTCGAAGTTCATGCACGCGGCATCGATGCTGTCGGTCAGCGCGGCCTCGACGGTCGCCGGCACCGCGTTGCCGACCAGGCACAGGTCGGCGGCGTAGCCGTTGGTGTCCAGCAGATCGGCGAACGCGAACAACTTGGTGGCGTGGAAGACCCCGCAGTCGATGCCGTTGCAGCCGCAGCTGCCGGGCTGACCGCAGAAGTTCATGCCCGCGGCGACGCCGGGATCACCGGCGATGACGATCGCCGCGACCGCGCCGACCTGACCGCCCTTGACCTGAGAGGACAGCAGATCCTCCGCCTCCGGCGGGGTGTACTTCGGTGGGGTCGCGCAGCCGAGGCCGCAGGTGTTGCCGCCCTGCTGATCGTAGTCGCCGTAGTCGTCGACGTCGGTGAGCATGAGCAGCACCAGCAGCGCGTCGTCGCGAACGAAGCCGGTGGCGTCGCCGAGCAGGAGATCGGTGCCGCTGGTCAGCACGTGCTCGCAACCGATCGGGGGCTCACCGCCGACGGCCCCCACGGCGCCGTTGACCGCCAACGCCATCGCCATGTCGTCGAGCTCGGTGCTGTCGAACCACGGGTTGGGGCCGGCCCAGCCCGGTGGCACGTGGAAGCCGTTGTCGTCGTCGTCGGTCACGCCGATGCGGTAGTCGATGCCGCCACCGTTCAAGCCCTCGAGCGTGGTGATGATGCCGGTCACCGCGTTGGTGGCCGCCAGCGCCTGGCGCTCCTCGATCATCGAGCCCGAGCTGTCGAGCACGAACAGCATGTCGATCTTGCCGCAGCCGCTGATGGGGCCGGTCTCACCACCGCCGACGTCGAGCTTGGGACCACCGCCGCCACTGCTGTCGCCGGCGCTGGTGTCCGACTCGGTCATGCCGGTGATCGTGCTCGCCGCGGTCGCCGAGCTCCCGCTGCCCGCGCTCATGCCGGTGTCGCTGTCCGACGCGCTCGTGCCGTCGGTGCCGCCCGGCAGGACCTCGCAGCTTCCCGCCAAGCACGACAGGCCGACATCGCAGGCACCGCCCACGGTGCAGGCGCAGCCGTGACTGCCGATCGGGCACTCGTCGGCGCCGGTGTCACCACAGGCCCACGCACCGCCCAAGCCCAGCGCCGTACCCAAACCCCAAGCCGCCCACGCAAGTCGCATGGCCCCATCTTCGCCTGCGGCGGGCATCGGCCGCAAGCGACCCACGCGATGCTTCAGGGGTCGCCGACGCCCACACTGTGGGCATCGAGCTCGCCGCGCGGCTCGCTGCGGCTCGAGCTGGCGGCTTCGCGCGGACGCATGACGAAACGGTGGAAGAGGTAGGCGAGCGCGAACCAGCCCGCGCCCGCGAACACCGAGGGATCGAGCTTGCGTGCCAGCACCACCAGCACCACCAGGCTGAGCAGGATGTAGATCGCCGGCGCGATCGGATAGCCCCAGGTCCGGTAGGGCCGCGGCATGCCGGGCAGCTTGACCCGCAGCACGAAGACCGCGGCGACCGTGAGTGTGCCGGTGATGAGCATCGCCGCCGAGGCGTAGCCGATCAGCGCCTCGAAGCCGTGGGTGTAGATGAGCAGGAGCGTCCAGCCGGCTTGCATCCACAGCGCGACCGCAGGGGTGCCATGGCGCGGGCTGCAGGTGCCGGCGGCTGCGATGCAGTGGCCATCCTTCGCCATCGCGTAGGCGATGCGCGAGCCGGTCAGCACGGTGCCGTTGAGCGACCCGAGCATCGCCAGCAAGATCGCGATGGTCACGCCCCAGCGCCCCCACTCGCCAAAGATGACCGCGGCCGCCGCGGTACCGGCCTCACCGGTGTTGGCCAGCGCCGACATCGTGAACACCGCGAGGAAGCCCAGGCACAGCGCGACGTAGAGGACCGTCACCGCCATCGTGCCGCCGACCAGCGCGCGCGGTACGTTGCGCGACGGCGCGTCGATCTCGGCGCCGACGAAGATCGCCGCGTTCCAGCCCGAGAACGCGAAGTAGACCGGCAGGAACGCGGCCGCGAGCGCGGCCACGGGGGGCACGCGCAGGCCAGGCTCGGCGGTGGCGAGCGCACCGGCGTGGGTGCCCTGGTGCAGCATCACGAACACGGTGCCGAGCAACAACAACAACACCGGCGCGATCGTGACGACGATCTGCAGCCGGCCCGACACCACCACGCCGATGTGATTGACGACGGTCAGGCCGAGCACGAGCGTGGTGGCCCAGAACAGCGTGGGGTCGAGGCCGAGCTGCGCGGGCAGCTCGAAGTGACTGCCGAGGATCTGCGGCAGCTGGAAGGTCGCCGTGCCGACCGCCATCGCGGCCAGCGAGCCGGGAAACACCGCCAGCAGCTGCAGCCAGCCCGCGGCGAAGGCGAGGCCCGGGCCGTACGCGCGGCGCAGGTAGGGATAGTCGCCGCCGGCCCGCGGCATCATGGCGCCCAGCTCGGCGACCGACAGCGCGCCGCACAGGGCCGAGATCCCGCCGAGCAGCCACACCAACAGGAACGCAGCGGGCCGATCGACGTGGGAGGCCACCACTGGCGGCGCGATGAAAATCCCGATGCCCAGCATCGAGCCGGCCACGAGCGACATCGCGGCGACGGGTCCGAGGCGTTGGGGACGGTGCGACATCGCAGCGATCGCTCGCGAGCGGCCATCGATCGCCGCTCGGGTGGGGAAGGTACCGCGAAGCCGGGGTGCAGCCCCCGAAATCGACGAGAACGGCGGGCCTGCCCGTCGCGCGCGCGCGCACGAGCGCTGGGGATCGTCCCCCAAAGGTGCCGTGCGGGCCGCGGGGCATCGCGCGCGCCCGCACGACGTGCGGGCACCGATGGCACGGACGCGCGAGCCGGCGAGGTTGCTCCCTCGGTCGTCGATTTCGCGTCGGCACCACGACGACGCGCGCGCGCACGAGCCCGGCCCGCCGTCGTTGACACCCCCCGAGCGCGCGCCGTACCGTCCCGCCCGCACGCATGCCGACGCAATCCAACGCCGCGAGCCGTCGCCGCCCGCGTTGGGCGCGCCCCCCGGCGTGGGCACGCTGCGCGCTGGTGGCCCTGTGCATGGGCGCGGTCGCACCGGTCGGCTGCAAGACCGGCCCCGACCTCGCCGCCGACTACGCCCAGACCGCCGAGGAGAATTTCGCGCTCGCGCAGAACGAGTTCCTCGACCGCGACTGGGAAGAGGCGATCCAGTACGCCGACTTCGTGCGCATCCGGTTCCCGTTCTCGCGCTATGCGGTCGAGGCCGAGCTGCTCATCGCGCGGGCCGAGTTCGAGCAGAGCAACCACACCACCGCGATGGATGCGTTCAAGCAGTTCGCCAAGCTGCATCCGACCCACGAGCACGTGCGCAACGGCTGGGCCTCGTTCATGGCCGCGGCCTCGGCGTTCATGAACGCGCCGCAGAAGTTCTTCCTGCTGCCGCCCGACTACATGCGCGATCAGTCGCAGCTCGAGGAGGCGCTGATCGAGCTCGAGTACTACTTCGATCACTACGGCGGCACCGTCACCGAGCCGTACGCGGTCAAGCTCCGCGACGAGGTGCGACGGCGCCTGCTGCAGCACGAGCTCTACGTCGCCAACTTCTACCTGTCGCGGGACAAGCCCGAGGCCGCAATCGGTCGACTCGAGGCCGCCCACGCCACCTACCCCGGCATCGGCCTCGACGCCGAGGTGCTGTTCCTGCTCGGCGTCACCTACCTGCGCATGGACGAGATCGAGCTGGCGCGCTCGACCTTCACCGAGCTGCAATCGCAGCACCCCAAGCACCACCACGGCAAGCAGGCGCGCATCTACCTGCGATACATCCGCGACACCTTTGGCCCCGCCGATCCCTCGCGCAAGCGGCCCGATCGCTCGCCGCCCAAGCCCAAGAGCCCGCCCAAGCCCAAGAACCTCGAGAACCCGGTGCGACCCGAGCGGGCCCCACCGCAGCGCCCCGAGGGCACCATCGCGCCACCGCCGAGCTCGCCGTTCGGCCAAGGCGGCGGTGCGCAGCCCGAGGGCGGCGCCTCGCCCGAGGCGGGCGGCACGCCCGAGGCCGAGTCGCCCGAGGCCGAGTCGCCCGAGGCCGAGTCGCCCGAGGCCGAGTCGCCCGAGGCCGAGTCGGAATCGCCCGAGGCCCCCGCGACCCCACCCGGCGCACCCAGTGGCAAGTCGGCGTCGGCGGCGGGCACGACGGCATCGGGCGGTCGCGCCATCTAACGCGCCCGCTGTCGGCCAAGAAGCACTAAGGTTCAAAGAGGTCGCCATGGATCCGCTCATCAAGCATCACCTGGTCGTGGGCCGCGAGTACTACCTCACAGGCGAGTACGCCAAGGCCCGCGAGCACCTCGAGGCGGTGCTGCGCGTGCACGACGACTACGCCGACGTGCACAACATGATGGGCGTGATCCTGTACGAGGCCGGCAAGGCCTCGGAGGCGTGCGCGGCGTTCGAGCGCGCACTGGCGCTGAACCCCCGCTACACCGAGGCCGCGCTCAACCTCTCGGTCTGCTACAACGAGCTCGGTCGCTACGACGACGGGCGTCGGGTCTACGCGCAGGTCTACGGCACCGCCGATGCCGGCAGCCTCGACAAGCTCGACGCCTACGCGCGCGGCAAGATCGCGAACATGCACCGCGACATCGCCGACGCCTACGTCGGCGTCGGGCTGCTCGAGCACGCGGTGAAGGAGTACCGCAAGGCGCTCATGCTGTGCCCGACCTTCGTCGACATCCGCACCAAGCTCGCGACCGTGCTGCGCGACGCAGGTCGGATCGACGAGGCGCTCGACGAGCTCATTGCGATCCGCGAGAGCGCGCCGGACTACATCCAGGCCCGCGTCCAGCTCGGCATCACGCTGTGGCGCGCCAAGCGGATCGCCGAAGCGCGCGCGGAGTGGCAATTCGTGCTGGACCACGACCCCGACAACCGCAGCTGCCGCGTGTACCTCGGCATGACCGCCGATCCCCCGAGCTGACGGCCGCCGCCAGGCGTTCGACGCCGCGAGCATCGCCGCCAGGGCCACGCACGCGTCGCCCGCTCGACCCGCGCTCGGACCAACCTCGGACCACGACGCCCCTGGTGCACGGCCAACACACGGCCAACACACGGCCAACACACGGCCAACACACAGCCGGCACAGGGCCACCTGCGCGGCGACGGCGGCGCGAAAACCAAGGCGCTGGGCTGGTCGCTTCGCGGGCTTTCGGCTAACTTCCCCGGCAGCGGCCTGGCATGGATCTCACAGAGAAATTTCTACAGTTCGCCCTCGTGGGCGCCAACTGGGTGCTGTGGCTGCTCGTCGGCCTGAGCGTGGTGAGCGTGTACATCATGCTCGAGCGCTTCATCTTCTTCCGGCAGATCACCGGCGCCGACGCGGGCATCCGCCGCGGCCTGCTGACGGCGCTCGCCGACCACGACTTGGCGAAGGCGCGCAAGCTCGTCACCGGCGTCGCCGGCAGCGGCGCGCGCATGGTCGCCGAGATGCTCGAGAACAAGCCCCGCGGACACGCCGCGATGGAGGCCGCCATGAACGGCGTGCGCTCCGAGGAGAAGCTCCGGCTCGAGCGCAACCTCAGCTACCTCGGCACGCTCGGGGCGAACGCGCCGTTCATCGGCCTGTTCGGCACCGTGCTCGGCATCATCCGCGCCTTCCAGGACCTCGCGACCGCCGGGCTCAAGGCCGGCGGCGAGAGCAGCACGGCGGTGATGGCCGGCATCTCCGAGGCCTTGGTCGCGACCGCGGTCGGCCTGTTGGTCGCGATCCCGGCGGTGGTGGCCTACAACATCTTCCAGCGCCGGGTGAAGCGCACGCTCGGCGAGGCCGAGGCGATGGCCCAGGGCGCGCTCGGTCTCATGGTCGCGCCCGACGGCGCCGCGAAGTCGGAGGCGTGAGCTCGACATGGCCGGCGGATCGATCGACGACGACGACGAGATCACGGGCATCAACGTCACGCCGCTGGTCGACGTGACCCTGGTGCTGCTCATCATCTTCATGGTGACGACCAGCATCATCAGTAACGCCGAGGGCGTGCAGGTCGACAAGCCGGAGGCCTCGACCGGGGCCAAGCTCGACGACAGCAGCGTGATGATCGTCTGCGCCGCCGATGGCACCGTGCAGGTCGACGGCACCACCCTCAGCACCGACGCGCAGATCATCGACAAGCTCACCGACAAGCTGGTCGAGGACCGCGGCCTGCAAGGCATCGTGCAGTGCGACGAGGCGGCCCAGGTCGGGCAGCTGGTCCACCTCATCGATCTGATGCGCGATGCCGGCATCAAGAAATACGCGATCGCGACGAAGAAGCCCGAGAAGGCCGGCGGCTGATGCACCCCGTCGCGAGGGCGACGATCGAGTCGCGGGCCCGCGGGCTCGATCCCCTGATCGGCGTGCCGCTGGCGCTGCTGCTGCACGTCGCCGCGTTCTTCCTCGCCGCGAGCATCGAGCCCGACGAGCCCGAGCAGCTCGACCTGGTCGAGTTCGAGGTCGCGGAGCTGCCACCGGAGCCCGAGCCCGAGCCACCGAAGCCCGAGGTCGAGCCCGAGCCCGAGCCACCACCGGAGCCCGAGGTAAAGCCGCTGGAGCCCGAGGTGACGCCGCCGCCCGAGGTGAAGCCGAAGCCCAAGCCCAAGGCCAAGCCCGAGCCCACGCCGCCGCCGACCCCGGAGACGCCACCGCCGTCGGGCCCCCCCAAGCCGGCACGCCTCGAGCTCGATCTGCCGCTGACCCCGGGCGGCAACGGCCCCGTGACCGTGAAGCCCGGCACCGGCGGCGGAACCTCGGGCAGTGGCAACGGCACCCCCGGTGGCAACGGCACCAAGCCCGGCAGCGGCGGCACCGGCAGCTCCGGCAAGGGCACGGGCAACGCCGCCGGTCCACCGTGGCAGCCGAAGAATGATCTGTTCATCCGTCAGCAGCCGCGCGTCATCAAGGTGCCCGAGCTCGAGTGCCCCGCGGTCGCGCAGCGCCAGGTCTCGGGCACGGTCGTGCTGCTCGTGCAGGTGACGCGCGACGGCAAGGTGCGCTCCGCCAAGGTCACCAAGCCGATGGGCTCGGGCTGCGACGACATCGCGAAGAAGGCGCTCAAGCAATCGAAGTTCGCGCCGGCGGTCGGCACCGACGGACAGCCAGCGGACTACGAGCTGCGTTACGAGTACGTGTTCGAATTGCAGGACTGATCGACGTGAGTCTGCGCGAGCTCGTCTCGCGCGTAGCCTCCACCACGGACAGGACGAAGCGACGAGAGCCGATCGAGTTTTGCGCGCTCGATCCGTCGCGTGGTGGCTCGACGCCGCGACTCTCGATCGCTACCGTGGATGCGTGCGATGCATGCTGGCAGTCCTCGTGGGTACGGGCCTCGGTGTCGCCACCGCATGCACGGCGGGCCGCAGCTTCGCCTGTCACGACGACGCCGCCTGCGAGAACGCGGGCGTGCACGGCAGCTGCGAGCCGACCGGGTTCTGTGCCTTCCCCGATGACACCTGCGCCAGCGGCCGGCGCTACGGCGCGCTCGCGGGCGATCATCTGGCGGGCACCTGTACCGACGAGGGCAACGCCGACACCACCGCGAACGTCACCGCCGACACCACCGCCGATCCGGGCGACGGCACCACCGTCGCCAGCGAGGGCGACGCCACGGGTACGGGTGCGAGCACGACCACGGGTGCGAGCACGACCGAGCCGGGCACCACCGAAGGCGACGTTGCGACGACGACGGCGACGCTCGACGACAGCGGCGGTGACGTCTCCAGCGGATCCGGCAGCAGCGTCGAGGGCAGCACCGGCGTCGGTACGGCCACGGGCGATGCCACCACCACCGCCGCGAGCATGGGCTCCACCGGCGGCGACGAGTCGGGCGGTGACTATCAGCCGTGCACCAACGACACCGAGTGCGCGCTAGGCCTCGACTGCGTCGCCGATCAGTGCCGCCAGCCCTGCATGGAGGACCAGGACTGCCCCGACGCAGGCGCTTCGGGCGAGCCCGCGTGCCGCAACATCCCGTCGAAGCACTGCGTGCTCGAGTGTGACAGCCCGATGCTGTGCCTGCCGGGGATGGTCTGCACCGACGGTGTCGGCAACCAGCCCAGCTGCCAGTGGCCGTGACGGCGCTGCGCGATCACTGCGGCGCGCCGAAGCGATCGCGCAGCGAACCGAGCAGATCGGCGAGCTGGTGATCATCGAGCGTCTCGCCCCACGCCGGCATGCCGCCCTTGCCCTGCAGCAGCGTCTGCACGATCGCTTCGTCGTCGAACCGCGGTAGCCGCTCGAACAGCGACGGCGCGAAGCCGGAGCCATCACCATCCGCGCCGTGGCACCGCGCGCACCGCTGCGCAAAGGTGGTCGCGCCCGCGGCCGCGTCGCGGGGCAGCGCGACGATGGCCTGCACCCGCGGGTGCACGGCCTGGCGATCGCCCTGATCGCGGAAGGCGACCTCGGCCGCGACCACGCCCACGAGGTCGTCGACGCGATGGAACGACCACAGGTAGTCGGCCGGGAACACCTCGCGCTGCTGCCGACGACCGTGATCGGGAAAATGCGCGTCGTCGGCCACCAAGCGCTCGAGATCGATGGCGTCGAGCGCCTGGTCACCATCGAGGTCGAGCGCCACCTGGGCGCCGCCGTGCTGATGACAGCCGATGCAGTTGGTGCCGGCGTTGCCGCGGCCGTGCTCGAGGTACGGGTTGCTGCACCACGTCGGCGCACCGTCGCCGGTGGCCGCGAGTGCGGCCGCGAGCGACGGCAGCTCGGGGTAGCGCGCGGCCGGATCGGGATCGTCCTCGGTGTAGAACGCGGTGGTGCACATCTTGTAGTGGCGAAACGCCGGCGCCAGCCCCTCGCGGATCGCCGCCGGACGATCGGCACCGAAGTCCTCGTCGGGTCGATCGCTCCACCACAGCGTGGTCCACTGCCAGTGGCGGAGCTCCTTGGTCATGATGTGCAGGCCCGCGAGCCGATAGACCGAGCCGTTGCGCAACGCGATGGTGTAGATGTCGTCGGGGCCAGGGTTCGCGCGGCGGTCGCCCTGCTCGCCCCACGCCGCGTCGCCGCCGGGCGCGAGGCGCTGGGTCAGCGCGTCGCGGTCGGTGTCGAACACCGGCAGGTCGCGACCGAAGTCCGCCCGCTCCCACTGTGCCTTCACGAGGATCGCATCGACGGGGAACTCGTCGTCGAAGCAGCGCGTGAAGTCGTCGTCGCGCTCGGGCACCGCGTCCAACCCGAGGGTGTCGAGCTCGCCGAGGCAATCCATCATGGTGCCGTAGTTGGCGAGCGCGTGCTCGAGCGTCGCGGGGCCGTAGAGAATGCGCGCGATGCCGGAGCTCGCGCCGGCGAGGTTGCGCTGCAGCAGCGCGTCGCACTCGGCCGCCGACAGCTCGGACGGGCACGTGCCCAGCTTCTGCACCTCGCGGATGTAGCGCTCGAGCGGCCAGCTGCTCGCACGCTCGATCGCGTCGGCGTTGGCCTCGAACGCCGCCGCGATGGCATCGGGCGCGAAGGGCTCGCGAACGCGTCGGCCAGCGGGGCCGAGATCGTCGTAGAGCGCCTGGAACATGCGCTTGAAGTCGTCGACGCCGTACCAGGTGTGGAAGCGCGGCACCAGCGGCACATCGTCGGGCAGGGCGAGCGCGTCGTGCCCTGCCCCGCCCGGCGCGAGCCCGAGCAAGGGCACCGGCTCGAGCACCTTGAACACCGTCGCCCACGCGGCCTCGCGACGCGCTCGCATGTCGGCGCGCAGCTGCGGCTCGCGCTCCCGCAGACCGCGGTCGGCGACGTACGGATCGGCGACCCCCGCGAGCTTGCGGCCGAGCAGGTCGGTCTTGCCACCGGCGATGCCCTGCGGGAACGCCTCGGGCTCGCTCGCCGGCGCGGGCTCGGCACATGCCGCAGCGAGCGACGCCACCAGCAATGCCGCCAGCGACCACCGTCGGCGCGGGACCTGCGTACGCGCGGTCAGCATCAGCCCGCCACCTGCAGCGCCGCGTCGGAGGCCGCGAGCATGCGCTCGCCGTTCGGGCCCCGCACCAGGAAGTAGATCCAGCCGCTCGACACGAAGTGGGGGAAGAGCGCCCGCGCACCGTCCTTCATGTCGGTGATGCGATAGCGGGCACCGTCCGCGAGGTCGACGAGGAACAGGTTCGCCACGCCGTCTTCGTAGTGGTGCAGCACCATGAAGCGCTCGTCGAACGAGAAGTTCGGCTTGGCGCCCGGCGTGCAGATCGTCGCGAGCTCGTGGTTGATGTCGATGACGTAGCTGTCGCCGGAGGGCACCGCGTTCACGCGGCGCAGCACATAGCCGAGGCTGGCGCCGCCGGGCCCGGCCAGGCGACTGGCGACCAGCTGTGACGACGGCGACAGCACCGAGTCGCCCTCGTAGGGCGAGCCGACCACCACCGCCGCGTGGGGCTCGTACTGCGTGCCCGTGAAGACCATCGGCGTGATCTTCATGGTCGAGCTGGCGTTGAAGTTGGCCGCAGGGTCGGTGGTGCCGGTGCCGGGATCCGAGGTGAACTGGCTGTTGATGACGAAGTAGTCGCCGCCGTCGAGCCCGCGCGCGACGTGCTGGTAGAGGTTGATGCCACCGGCCGTGCGGCACTGCGGCTCGTCGAATCCGATGAGGGTATCGCCCGCGTCGAGCACGCTCTGCGCACACATGCCGGTGCCCCCGGGTGCGCCCTGGAACACGAAGCCGCTGTTGTCGGGGAAGAAGCCCGGGTCATACAACGCGTCGACCGCGATGTTCTTGCCGCTCGCGAGGTCGGTGATGGTCGCGCCCTCGGGCCCGCCGCCGTTGCCGACGAAGCGCCCGTCGGCGGAGCTGCGGGTCCAGAAGCTGGTCGCGAAGTCGAACGTCACCAGCTCGCGCACGGTGCCGACCTCGCCACCCCAGCTCGCGGTGCGATCAGCGAAGCTGCCGTCGGTGAAGCACCCGCGCATGTCGCCCTCGGTCGGGCAGCCGAACATGCGCACGCCGGCGTCCTGGTTGGCCGCGCCCCAGCCCTCGAAGCGCATGGTCTCGAGGTGCTGCGCGAGCCCGGCGGTGTCGAGGTGGTCGGTGCAGCTGGCCGGCGGCGGCGCCTCGTCGAGCACCTCGTCGAGCCCGACCAGGTCCTGCTCGAACCACTTGCGCAGCACCGCATACTCGTCGAGCCCGAGCTTGGGATGGTTGCCCTTGGGCATGGAGACGCGGCGCTTGAACTGCGCGTAGGGCTGCGTCCAGGCCTCGCCGTAGGCGACCTGGAACAGCGTGCGGAAGCCACCGTACTGCACGCCGGTGGCGGTGATGCCGAGTCGCTCGGTCGCGAACACCGAGCTGTCGTCCTTGGGGTCGACCCGCAGACAGTCGATGCTGGCCTTGGCCTGCGCCGGCGTCATCTCGGCGGGATCGCGACCGAGGCCGCAGATGTCGAGCGCGTGATCGGTGAGGTTGTGCCAGGTCCCCAGTGAGGTGCGCGAGACGGCGTGGCACTCGGCGCAGCGCCGCGTCGCGCACTCGCCCTCGGGGCAGCTGACGTCGTGGATGTCGGCGCCGAGGGTCGCGAGCGCCGAGCGGGCCAGCGCTTCGCCTTCGAGCTCGACCACCGGCAGGCCCTCGTCGATTGCGGTCTCGGCGGTCGGCACCGGCGCCCACGCGCACGCGTCGTGGTTGCGCGCGCATTCCTTGATGAAGGCGATCGCGCGCGCGTACTCCGACTCGGCCCAGGTCGCCTCCGACAGGCCCTCGTTGTCCGGCGGCATCCAGAAGGTGCCGGCGAAGTCGCGGTGCGACTCGGTCACCGTCGCGGTCCACGCCGGCGAGCTGCCGTCGAGGCGATCGATCCAGCTGTCCATCCAGCGTCCGGCGCCGAAGCGGTGGCAGCTCGTGCACGCGCTGGCCTCCTCGCTGACGAGCTGCTCGTGCATGTGCCAGCCCTGGCCCTGCGTGTTGACGATGCTGTAGGGCGCGTCGTTGAAGCCGAGCACGAAGTCCTCGTGCTCGCCCATCTTCGGCACCACCGGCGTGCCGTCAGCCCGCTTCGCGCCGTCGATCCACGGCGAGTGGATGAACGGGTCGGCGTCGTGGCAGTCGGCGCACTGGATGCCCGAGCCGAGCCCGCCGTGGATGCCCGACCACAGCGTCGGCGAGGTCGCCGGCGAGTCGTCGGAGGCCGAACGATCGGCAGGATGCGGCACCGCGGTGCCGTCGGTGCGGGAGTACAGCGCGTTCTGGAAGAAGCAGGTCTTCCCGGTGTAGGGGTTGTGCCCGATCATCGCGATGTCGTTGTACTTGCCCTCTTCCTCCTGGGCCTTGCGGCACAGCAGCACCCAGTGCGTGCCTTCGTCGTTGTCGGCGCTGGTGACCCGCGGGCCGTTGGTCTCGCCATCGACCGCGTTGGGCTCGCAGAGATCGTAGATGTACTGCGGCTCGTCGCACTGCGAGACCTCCTTGTCGGGGTGCGTCACGTTGCCGGCCATGTCGGTGACCGTGGTCGGCAGCGGCGTCGCGGTGCGACAGTCGAAGGTGCCGTAGTCGCCATCGCCGAGCTTGGGGAAGAACGGGATGTCGCCGAGCTCCGCGACGCACAGGTCGGCGTAGGCCTCGGTGCTCGCGATGCGCTCCTCCATGCCGCCGTCGAACTTGCCATCGGCACCGGCGCGATCGAGCGCGCGCGCCAGCGCGAGCTCGGCCTGCGCCACCACCTCGCCGTCCCGCATCACGCACACGTCGATGATGGCCTCGCCGTCGGCGATGCGCGCCAGCATCTCGGGGGTCGGCTCGCCGGTGACCCACGACTGGTCGTAGACCGGCTCGAACGCGCTCGGCTCCACGCTCGGGCCGGCATAGGTCGGACGCTCGAGCCCTCGCACCGGCGCGTCGTCGATGCGCGCGATCGCAGCGGCGTCGCGGCTGCAATCGAGCTCGCCCACGAAGCCCTGGCGCACCCGCAGGTGGAGGCTCTCGTCCTGCGCGAGCGCGCGTGTCAGCACCGCCTGCACCTGCGCGCTGCGATCGTCGTAGGAGACGTCGACGCCGAGCGTGCCCTTCGCCGCACCACCACCGCACGCGGCGACGGTGGGCCCGAGGGCGACGAGCGAGATCAAGGATGCGTGCGTGATGCGGTGCGCCATCTCGGCGGCCAGCATCAGCACGATGCGTGCCAGCATCGTGGCCGTCGTGCGAGGGGCCGCAGCTCACGCTCGCGCCTCGCAATGACGCCGTGGAACGTGGGCCGCAGCCCATTTCGCGGCGGTTCGGCCCGATCTACGGACTGCAACTGTCGTGGCGGGAACCTTTGCGGCGCCGATTCACACGGGGGGGCAGCGCTGGCCACTGCGGTGGCCGTTCCAACCTCTCATCGAACTCGCGCCTGTTCGATCCCGAGGATCCCGCGCGGGTCTTCACGTGGTACCTCGACGAGACCCGCGACGGCAGCGGCAACGTCACCGCGTTCTCGTACAAGTCCGACGACCTGCCGGTGCTCGGCCCGAGCACCGCCGAGCGCAACCGCGGCGCGACCACGCAGCGCTACCTCAAGCGCGTCCGCTACGGCAATCGGCGTCCCGCCATCGCCGACGACTTCGCGTTCGAGATCGTCTTCGACTTCGGCGAGCACGGCGAGGTCGATGGCGCAACGGGCCGCTTCTTGGCCACCCCCGACGAGGCCCGCCCGTGGGCGCTGCGGAGCGACCCCTTCTCGTCGATGCGCGCGGGCTTCGACGTGCGAACGCGGCGTCGATGCGATCGCGTGCTCGTCTTCCATCGTTTCGCCGAGCTCGGGGACACGCCGACGTTGGTCTCGTCGCTCGCGCTCGACTACGACGATGTCGCCCACCTCGCGACGCTGCGCCGCGCGACCCGGCGCAGCCACGTGCGCCACCCCGAGGGCGGCTACGAGATCGCCGAGTTCCCCGCGATGCGCCTGCGCTACTCCGAGGCGCGCATCGGCGCGCAGACCCACACGCTCGACCCCGACGCGCTCGCCCAGCTCCCGCTGGGCATCGACGGCGACGAGTACCGCTTCGTCGATCTCGACGGCGAGGGGCTGCCCGGGATCGTCGCGCAGCGCGGCGACGTGCTCTGCTACATGCCGCCGCTGGGCGACGGGCGCTACGGTGCGCTCGCCCCGGTCGCGTCGCAGGTATCGGCGGCGCGGCTCGGCCAGGACGCGCAGCTCGTCGATCTCGATGGCGACGGTCGACTCGAGCTCACGGTGATGGACGAGGGCTACCACGCCCGTACCGCCAGCGGCGAGTGGGGACCGTGGCGCTCGTTCACCGCGGTGCCGACGATCCCATGGAGCGATCCGCAGCTGCGCCAGCTCGACCTCGACGGTGACGGGCTGCCGGACCTCCTGCTCACCGAGGCGGACCACTTCGTGTGGGTGCCATCGCGGGGTGCCGAGGGCTGGGGAGCGCCGGTGCACCTGCCCAAGCCGGGGGACGAACGCGCGGGCCCAGCGGTGGTGTTCGACGACGCGGCGGGTCGCATCGTGCTCGCCGACATGACCGGCGACGGGCTGCAGGACATCGTGCGCATCGAACACGCCGCGGTGCACTACTGGCCGAACCTCGGCCTCGGTCGCTTCGGCCGGCGGGTGACGATGGATGGCGATCCGTTCTTCGCCGCCGACGACGAGTTCGACGCGCGGCGCGTGCGACTCGGCGACATCGACGGCAGCGGCACCACGGATCTCGTCGTCCTCGACGAGCGTGGCGCGCGGGTGTGGTTCAACCGCTCGGGCAACGGCTGGTCGCCGCCGCAGCGCATCACCGCGTTCCCCGGCGTCGCAGTCACCACCGCGGTCGAGCTGATCGACGTGCGCGGCACCGGCACCAGCTGCCTGGTGTGGTCCGAGGCCGCCGACTGGGCCAAGCCGCTGCCGGTGCGCTACGTCGAGCTCGCGCTCGAGAAGCCGCACTTGCTGGTCGAGGTCGACAACGGCGTCGGCCTCGTGACGCGTCTCGCCTACGAGCCCAGCACCGCACAGTACCTCCGCGATCGCGCCGCGGGGCGGCCGTGGGTGACCCGCCTGCCCTTCCCCGTGCAGGTCGTCACGCGCATCGAGACCGCCGATCTCGTGGCCGGGCGTCGCTTCGTGCAGCGCTTTGCGTACCACCACGGGTACTACGACGGCGTCGAGCGCGAGATGCGGGGGTTCGCGGCCGTCGATCGCTGGGACACCGAGGCGTTCGATGCCGACGGCGATGACGCGCTCTTCGAGCTCGCGCTCTTCGACATCGTCGAGTCGGCGCTGCACCAGCCGCCCGTCCACACGCGCAGCTGGTTCCACACCGGGGCGTATCCAGGCGGCGTGTCGCTGGCAGAGCAGCTCGCGCGCGAGTACTTCGCGGGGGACCCGGCCGCGTGGACGCTGCCCGACACGGTCATGCCCGCCGGCCTCGACCTCGACGACGCCCGCGAGGCCGCGCGGGCGCTCCGCGGCCGCTTGCTGCACGAGGAGATCTACGCGCAGGACGGCAGCGACCGCGAAGGGCTGCCGTACACGGTCACCGAGGCGAACCATGCCGTACGCGTCGTACAGGCCCGTGGCGAGCGCAAGCACGCGGTCGTGTTCGTGCACGAGCGCGAGCGGCTGTCGTACCACTACGAGCGCGACGTCGACGACCCACGGATCTCCCACGCGCTCGTGCTCGACGTCGACGCATACGGCGACGTCCTGCGCGCCGCCGACGTCGGCTATCCCCGCCGCGGCGTGGTCGGGACCCTGCCCGAGCAGCTGCGACGCGCGGTCGTGATCCGCGAGTCGTCGTTCGCTGCTTTCGATGTCGCCGGTGAACCGGATGCCTATCGCGCGAGCGTGCCGGTCGAGTCGCGCAGCTACGAGCTGCTCGGGGCCGACGACGATGGCGCGCCCGTGCAGCTCGCGACCCTGCGGAGCGTCGTCGACGCGGCGCAGCGCGACGCGCCCGAGGCCGCCGATCCGGTCGACGGCGCAGCGCACCTGCGACTGCTGGGCGCGCAGCGGACCTTCTACGCGCAGGACGACGGCGAGGCACCGCGTGGGCTCGGCGACTGCGGGCCGCTCGCATTGGTCCGGGAGGTCCACGCCGCAGCCTTCAGCGACGGCCAGCGCACGGCAATGTACGGCGCCGACGTGGACGACGGCTTGCTCGCGGGCGCGGGCTACGTCGCCGACGACGGCCTGTGGTGGGCCCGTTCGGCCCGTGCGCGCTACGACGCCACGCAGTTCTTCCTCACCGAAGCGGTCTTCAGTCCATTCGGTGACCCACCGACGACGATCGTCTACGACGACCACGCGCTCTTTCCGATCGCGTTCACCGACGCGCTCGGCAACGTCGTCACCGCAACGCACGACTACCGCGTGCTCGCACCGACGATGCTGACGGACGCCAACGGCAACCGCAGCGCGGCTGGCTTCGATGCGCGCGGGATGGTGGTGTGGACCGCCGTCATGGGCAAGGCCGGCCTCGGCGAGGGCGACACGCCCGACGATCCCACCACGCGCTTCGCCTACGACCTCTTCGCGTGGCGGGATCGCGGCGAGCCCAACTTCACCCACGCGTCGGCGCGGGAGCGCCACGGCGATCCGACCACGCGGTGGCTCGAGCGACGCGTGTACAGCGATGGCTCGGGCCGCGTGCTGCTCGAGAAGGCCAGCGCCGAGCCTGGCCTCGCGCCGCAACGCGACGCCGATGGTGCGCTCGTCGTGGTCGATGGCGCGACCGTCGACGCGTTCGCCTCGCCGCGATGGATCGGCAGTGGCCGCACCGTCTTCGACAACAAGGGCAACCCGGTGCGGCAGTACGAGCCGTACTTTTCCGCGACACTTGCGTATGAGTCGGAGGCCGAGCTGCGCGAGCGCGGCGTGACGGCGGTGCTGCACTACGACCCGCTCGGACGCGTCGAGCGAACCGACTTCCCCGACGGGACGCATGCCCGGGTCGAGCGCACGCCTTGGCTCGAGCGCAGCTACGACGGTAACGACACCGTGCTGGCGTCGGCGTGGCATGCGGCGCGCATCGCCCTGCCGGGCGCGACGCCCGACGAGCTGGCCCAGCGTCGCGCTGCGGCGCTCGCCACGGCCCACGCGGACACGCCCACGATGACCCACGCCGACGCGCTCGGCCGCGCCGTGCGGACCATCGAGGACGCCGGGGTGCTCGGGCAGCTCGAGACGCGCGTCGAGCTCGACGTCGTCGGCAACGTGCTGCGGGTGATCGATGCCCGGGGCAACCTCGCCGAGTCGCGGACCTTCGGCATGCTGCGTCAGGTGCTGCGAACCGACTCTGCAGACGCCGGGTGGCGTCGGATCTTGTTCGATGCTGCCGGTGGTGTGGTGCGCAGCTGGAACGCGCGCGGCTTCGCATCGCGCGTCGTGGTCGACGCGTTGCGGCGGGGGACGCACGTGTTCGTCACACCGCCGGGCGGGGTCGAGATGCTGGTGACGCGCACCGTCTGGGGCGAGGAGGTCGCGACCGCGGTCGCCGACAACCTGCGCGGACGCGTGTTTCGCGTGTACGACGGCGCCGGCGAGCACACGAATGTGCGGCATGACTTCGCGGGGAACCTGCTGCAGCAAGCGGTACGATTGAATCGCGCCGTCGAGGGCACCCAGGACTGGAGCGGCTTGGGTGGCGCGAGCGATCCGGATGCGATCGCGGCGATCGCCGACGCGTCGCTCGAGCCGACCTCGTTCGTGGCCACGATGCAGTACGACGCGCTCAGGCGCTTGGTCTCGCGGACGACGCCCGACGGCTCCGAGACGCGCACGCGGTTCAACGAAGCGGGTCTACTCGAGGCGGTCGACGTGCGCGTGCGGGGCGCGGCGGAGCCGAGCGCGATCGTGACGGCGGTCGACTACGACGCCCGCGGTCAGCGGCTGCGGTGCGTGCACGGCAACGGCACCACGGCGAGCTACGCCTACGAGCCCGACACCTTCCGGCTCTCGCGCATGCGCTTGGTACGGGCGTCCGACGACGCCGTGCTGCAGGACCTGCGCTACACCTACGACCCGGTCGGCAACATCGTGGAGATCCGCGACGGCGCGCAGCCGCGGGTGTTCTTCGACAACGACGTGGTGAGCGCGGACCAGCGGTTCGAGTACGACGCGCTGTACCGGCTGAGCTCGGCGAGCGGTCGGGAGCTGCGATCGCTGTCGCAACCGGTGGATGCGGAGGTGGCCTTCAGCCTGCAGCCGCACGCGGACGACCCCGCGGCGCTGCGGAGGTACGAGGAGACGTACGCGTGGGACGCGGTGGGGAACATCGTGGAGCTGCGGCACACCGCGGCGGGTGGCAACTTCACGCGGCGGTATGCGTACGCGCCCGGCGGCAACCGGCTGCTGCGCAACTCGGCGCCGGGCGAGGCTGCGGAGCCGTTCTCGCACTCGTACAGCTACGACGAGCATGGCAACATGACCGGCATGCCGCACCTCGCAGCGATGGCGTGGGACCACGCCGACCGACTGCAGCACTGCGACTTGGGTGGTGGCGGCGAGGTGTGGTTCGTGTACGACGCTAGCGGTGCGCGGGTGCGCAAGGTGCAGCGCAACGCCTCGGGCTCGCGCGTGCGCGAGCGGGTGTACCTCGGGGAGTTCGAGCTGTACCGCGAACGGGCGGCGAACGACGTCGCGCCGGAGCTCGAGCGGCAGACGCTGCATGTCGGCGATGGGACGCGGCGGCTGTGCTTGGTCGAAACGCTGACGGTCGACGACGGGGAGCCCGTCGCGGCGCCCGTGAGCGTGCCGCGGTTCCAGCATGGCAATCACCTCGACTCGGCTTCGCTCGAGCTCGACGGTGATGCGGCGGTGATCTCGTACGAGGAGTTTCATCCGTTCGGGACCACGAGCTACGCGGCGAATGACGGCGCGGTCGAGGTGAGCGCGAAGCGGTACCGGTACATCGGCAAGGAGCGCGACGAGGAGACCGGGCTGTATCACCTCGGGGCGCGGTATTACGCGAGCTGGCTGGGGCGCTGGACGGCGGCGGATCCCACAGGGCTCGCGGATGGGGACAACCGGTATGCGTACTGCCGGGGGAGCCCAACGACGTTCCGCGACGTGACTGGCGCCGCGCGAGAGAGCGTGGCGGGTGCGCTCGTTCTGCACCAAAACGAGCTGACTCGGGCGATCAGCGAGGCAGGTTCGCCCACAATCGCGGATGCGCTGCGAGACGAACTCGCGACCGTCACTGGTGAGCTCGAGCAGGAACTGGCGGACCTCGCCCGGCGGCAAGAGGGGCGCGATCAACTCCGCCGCTCGGACCTCAGCGGGCGTGTGCGTGCTGCTGCCGCCGAAGCAACGCACGGGTCGATGTCGACCGGCACGCCAACCGACGCAATCGATCGAGCATTCGACCCGCGCGAACTGCAGCGGGCTGAACTCGCGCAGATGAACGGGCTCGGCTTCATCGCCAACGGAGCGTTTCAGAAGGCGTCCGTGGCGCTCGAGCAGGCGGGCGTGATCGAACCGATGTCGGACCAGGAGCGGCGCATCCGCGGTCTCTCCGCTGGCGATCTTCTCGACAATGTCACGGGCTTCTCGGCGCCCGGCGGGAGAACGCCTTCGAGTCGGCCGCCGTCGCCGAGCCGCGCGCCGCTCAAGAACCGAAGCGGCGCGCTGAATGATGCGGGCCGTGTACGCCGGACCGCGCCAGGGGCGTCATCTGCAAACGCCCCCGCTGGCGGGCCGGCGCCCGACGCCGCAGAGGGGGGAGGGAATCCGAGCTATCAGATCATCGATGGCGTTCGTCGTTCCAAGGCTGCGGAGATCGCGGCGCAGCAGGGCGTGGGAACCGGACGCATCTCGGCGCAGGTCGTGGAAGGCGGTAGAGTCACAGGCACGGTCCAAGTGGAAGCGGGCTTGCTCCTGTCGCCGAAGTCGTCCATCAGCACGGCCGGGTCCGGCCTGGACCGCTGGCTGAGCACGCTACGGCAAACCCTTGGCGGGTCGAAACCGCCGCCGATTCAGGTCCAACGCGGCTCTGCGGGAACCCCGATTCGGGACGTCGTCATCGAGTAGGAGACGTTAGGTGATACCGAGCGTACAAGAACGAGGAGCCCTCGGAGCGATGAACGCGGCCCTCGTCGAACTGAGGCGACTGGCCTACCAAGGCGTTGATGGACAGGTTCTCGCCGACCTTCTCGACTTGGTGGAGTACCTCCCACGCCTGCTCGCCGATGCGGACGACCGGACGAACGATTTCAGAAACGTGCTCGTTGACCTCGTCGCGCGACGGGCCGAGTTCCAGCTGGCACTCGACAGGTTCGACCATCCGTCGACTCCGTGGTGACGCTTCGATGTTCACGGCGTCACTGGTTGCGTCCGACCGCGCCCACCCGGAGGATGCGGTGCTCGTCATTGAGAACGACGCAGGGACGGCCCTCGTCGTAGCCGATGGTGCCGGCGGTATCGCCGGCGGGGCCCGGGCCGCGCAACTCGTGATCGCGAGTTTCGCGGCCGCCATGGCCGACGCCTTTGGGGCCCCGCCGACGTCGCAGAGTTGGTGTCGTTTCCTCTGTCAGCTCGACGAACAACTGGCTCGCGATGCCGCCGCGGGGGAGGCTACGGCCGTCGTCGCCTCGATTCACGAAGGCGTCGTCGTCGGGGCTAGTGTCGGAGACAGCGAGGCGTGGCTGGTATCGAGCGCCGAGCGCAGGGACTTGACCGCCGCGCAGCAGAAGGCGCGCCTCGGGTCCAACCGGGCATCGCCGGTCGGGTTCGAGGCAACCGTAGTGCCTGATTCCATCATGCTCGCGGCAACAGATGGCCTGTTCCGCTCCGCGCCTGCCGACGCCATCTGTAGCGCACTTCGCGGATCACCCTCACCCTCACCGGCGAAGTTGGTGGCCTTGGCCCGGAGCAGTTCGGGCAAGCTGTACGACGACGTCGGCCTCGTCGTCGTCGCAAGTATGTGCGGGACGGCACTCGCCTGCCAACGCGGGGGCTGATCCGTCATCCGGCAACGAGGTCAAGCGGCCCGAAGCGCGCGTCCGACATCCATTCGGCCGAGGTCGTCGCGGCGACGCGAGGAGCTGCTCCCCCAGCCATCGCCGCAGAGGGGGGAGCAATCGAACTTCCCGCGCTGTCGGCATCCACACGTGCGCAGTTCATCTCCAGCGCAACGCAGGTCGGTCGCGGTGGAGCGAGTCCGAGTGAACAGGCGATTCAAAGCCACGCGAGTCGCCCAGGAAGTGCCTTCACAAGCGCCGGAGGCAACGCGGCGCAGAACACTGCGTTCGGACGGCAGTTCCTGGACGACCTATTCGCGAGTCCGGGCATGACGGTGACGCACCGAGTGCACAAGGTGCACGGTCAAGTCACGGATGTTAGGCTGCCAAGCGGCGCTGGCGCGCAGTTCACCGGCGATGGCCGCTTCATCGGGCTCCTGGAACGCTACACGCCGAGGTAACCATGGCTTGGACCGCAGACCTGACCAACGACCCCGATAAGGGTTACGCACTCTGCATCGACCTCTGGGAGGGCGAGGAGCATCGCGGGCGAATCGAGCGCGACGCCACGGGCGCACTCGCCTTGCGTGTGTACGGTGAGACCGTGGTTCCCGCGGCCTGGCTCGCGAACCTGCTGACACAGGCCCAGGACGACTTGATCGACTCAGGCCGGGGCGCCCGGTGAAGTGGCCCTGACCCGAGTTGGTGGACAGCCGAGATGAGGGCACAATGCCAAGAAGAGTCGAGGTCGAGGTGTCCGAACCAAAGAAACGGAAGCGCCGTTCGTTCACGGCGGAGTTCAAGGCCGAGGTCGTTCGCCTGGTGAACGCCGGCGGCAAGAGCATCGCCCAAGTCGCTGCAGATCTCGACCTCGGGCAAACGGCCGTGCGTGCGTGGGTGAAGCAAGCAGAGGTCGATGCCGGCCAGCAGCCTGCCGGCCAAGGGCCGCTGACGACGGACGAGCGTGACGAGCTGCGCTGCGGAGGTACGAGGAGACGTACGCGTGGGACGCGGTGGGGAACATCGTGGAGCTGCGGCACACCGCGGCGGGTGGCAACTTCACGCGGCGGTATGCGTACGCGCCCGGCGGCAACCGGCTGCTGCGCAACTCGGCGCCGGGCGAGGCTGCGGAGCCGTTCTCGCACTCGTACAGCTACGACGAGCATGGCAACATGACCGGCATGCCGCACCTCGCCGCGATGGCGTGGGACCACGCCGACCGACTGCAGCACTGCGACTTGGGTGGTGGCGGCGAGGTGTGGTTCGTGTACGACGCCAGCGGAGCGCGGGTGCGCAAGGTGCAGCGCAACGCCTCGGGCTCGCGCGTGCGCGAGCGGGTCTACCTCGGGGAGTTCGAGCTGTACCGCGAACGGGCCGCGAACGACGTCGCGCCGGAACTCGAGCGGCAGACGCTGCATGTCGGCGATGGGACGCGGCGGCTGTGCTTGGTCGAAACGCTGACGGTCGACGACGGGGAGCCCGTCGCGGCGCCCGTGATCGTGCCGCGGTTCCAGCATGGCAATCACCTCGACTCGGCTTCGCTCGAGCTCGATGGTGATGCGGCGGTGATCTCGTACGAGGAGTTTCATCCGTTCGGGACCACGAGCTACGCGGCGAATGACGGCGCGGTCGAGGTGAGCGCGAAGCGGTACCGGTACATCGGCAAGGAGCGCGACGAGGAGACCGGGCTGTATCACCTCGGGGCCCGGTACTACGCGGCGTGGTTGGGGCGCTGGACGGCCGCGGATCCGATCGGGATGGCCGGGGGGATCAACCTCTACGAGTACGCGAGGTCGAACCCGGTCACGATGAGCGACCCGAGCGGGATGGCGCCGCCGCAACAGCCGCAAGAAATCCGCATCCTGCGCCCCGAAGAGTTGGCGCAGGACAGGGCCATCGAGATCGGTCCCCGCGGGAAGGTCGAGTTCCGCGACTTCACCCCGGCGGAGATCCAGCAGGGCCGCGCCGAGGTCGAGCGAAGGAACCGCGACTTCAGGGAGGGCATCTACGAGTCCCTGGCGAACCCGCGGGAGACGCCACGTCAGCGCGAGCGAAGACAGCGCAACGCGGCGATCAAGGCGAAGCAGGAAGCGGGCGAGCCCTTGTTCCCTGCGCAGGGTACCGGGCAGGCGCCCGGGCGCCCTGCGAACACCGACGCCTACGGCAACTACTCGCCGTACCTCCAGGCCGTCAACGAGACCCGGGCGCTGTACGGCCCCGACGCCGGGCCAGGGCCCGGCGGCCCAACGGACCCGCTGATCAACCCCATCGTGCAGCAGGGCGGCCCGGCCGGTGACAAGGTGTTTGCGGCGTTCATCGGCGCGGCGTTGCGCAAGGGCGGGTTCCTCAGTGGTCCGGGGAAGCCGGAGCCGGCACCGGTGTCTCCCGCCCAAACGCAAGGAGCGCTCCCCGGGCCTGCCGCCGCAGAGGGGGGAGTCGATGCAGCTGCGTCCGCGCTTCCCAAGGGACCCATTCAAGTCACTCCTCAAGGCGTGGCGCTGCCTGCTGGAGGCAAGTACCAGATTCCGGCACGCTACGTGGAAAACCCTCATCGTGCCGGCAGCTACGGCGAGGTGGTCGACGGGAAATTCGTCGAACGAATCAGGATCGATCCTCCGACGCCGCCGGGAACGAAAGGGCCGAACTACAGCCACTACCACCTCGACGGGCGAGGACAGCACTACAGCCCTCGGCCTAGCGATCGGGATCCGGGATTCTCTCCATGACACGCCGCTTCGAAGACCTTCCGTGGCACGACGCAGTCGTTCTCTCGATTGAGATTCCCCGCCGCCGGCCGGGAGTCGCCGACGAGGTCCTGCTGTCGATGCTCTGGCCAGACGGGCACCACTCGACGGTCGCGTTCTCGGACTGCTTCGCTCTTATCGCGACGATGAACTTCGGCATCGTCGCCGCGGAGACGGTGAGGTCAGCGACCGAACACGACGACGACGACGACCTGCTGCAGCGGCAGCGCGCCAAGTGGAGCCATCTCGGCGTGGACCTCTCCGGTCTGAAGCGGTTCACGCTCGAAACCAACTCCACCGCGAGTACGCTCGTCGTGCTCGCGCTTGCTTGGGCCGAGCGCGACAACGACGCTGTTCCCGAGACCAAGTAGTGAGCAGCCCTCCGCGTATGCCCACGCGAGTCAGCAGCCCCACGCGCGCGCGCACTTGCAGCCGATGACCGCGATTTCGTCCACGGAACTGTGGACATTCCGGTTGAGCGTGGTGATGTGAATGCACAACCCCGCTGGCGAACGAATCGGCCTCGATGGCCGTGTGGTGCCGCCTGAATCCCCCGAAGCTCATCTCCCGCTGCGACTCCCGTAGGAGAAGAACGCGATGGACTACTCGGCCCTTCATGACGCCACACTGCAGGCGGTCCAACTTCAGTGGACCGAGGGGGTGGTTCGCGTCTCTTTGATCTACTTCGATGGGGACCGTCGGCGTCACGGTTCCATTCTAGGCACGAACGTCTCCGACCTGAGCTGTCCGCGGGCCTTCCCTTGGGGGAGGAGTCACTCAATCAACACCGTTTCGCTGGACGAGAGCGAGACGGCGGCACGCCTTCTCGTGGAAATGCAAAGCGGAGATCAGATCGTCATCGTAGCGGACGCATTCTCCTTCGAAGAAGGCGATGTGATACCGAAGGTGATCATCACCCCCCTTCGGACCTCGACGGCTCGCCCAGCTCCGGGTGATGCGGCGAGCGCAGCGTCGTGGATTAGGCGCCGCCGCCGGTCAAGCAGCCCGAAGCGCACTGCCACTTGCACCCGATGACCGCGGTTTCTTCCACGGAACTGTGGAGATTCCGATCGAGCGTGGCGACGTGAACCCTGCGGCGGAACTTCCTCGTCGCACACGCTGACCACCGCCGGAATCTGCCGAGGGTGCCGGAGCAGGCTGCGGCACACCGCGTCCGGCGGCAACTTCACGCGGCGGTACGTGTACGCGCCCGGCGGCAACCGGCTGCTGCGCAACTCGGCGCCGGGCGAGGCTGCGGAGCCGTTCTCACCCCTGCGCCGTGCGCGGGTTCGGGCGGCCTGCCTTCACCATGCTCAGCCACCGCCGCGGCGTGATCGGAATGCCCCCGCCCCACTGGCGCGTTCCACCGACGCGATGCGTCTTCGGTTCGCCACGGGCGTGCTCGCCCTGCTCGGTGTCGTGCTGATCGTCGCGTACGCCCGCTGGGGCTGGCTCGAGTCGCTCGACGACGACGCGCTCGGCAAGCGGCTGCTCGAGTCGCGTGGGGTGATCTGTACGCCGAAGATCGTCGAGCGCGTCGACGAGGGCGTGCTGCGGGTCGTGTGCGCCGATGGCAAGTTCGCCTTCGCCCCGGTCGCGTCGTGCAGCGAGTCGTTCGCGTGCGCGTCGCTCGGCTTCGACGCGGCGTGCTGGGAATCGGTGCCGGTCCCCGCGCCGTGGTGAGCCGTCGCCGCAGGGGGGGCACGCGCGGTGCCTTGGCCCCGCACTCGGTGTCGCAGCCGCGACGGCCGGGCTGGCGATCGCACCGCCGCACCAGGCGAGACTCGCGGGGCGCCAAGGCGGCACTCACATGCACGAGACGCCGTCGGCGTCGCAGCTGGTGCAGCAGCCCGAGCCCATGTAGCCGCACGCGGCTCCGGCCGGGGCGCAGCTCTCGAACACCACCGTCACGATCGCACCGCGCAGGCGCTCGTCGCTGACGGAGAGCTCCGCACGACGGTAGCCACCCTGCTCGGGCACCTGGAGCTCGATGCGTTCGCCCTCGGACGAGACATAGTCGCCGGCGTCGGAGACGGTGGTCCACGTGAAGCCCGTGATCGCCGCATCGACCGGTGAGCTCGCGCTGCCCTCGAGCATCAGCGTCGCGCCACGTTCGACCGTGACGGTCGCGCTGTTCATGTTGCCCGTGACCTCGCCGCTGGCGACCCCGCGCCACCGAATCGTCGGCTCGGGTCGGGTCCACTCGGTGTCGGGCCTGCAGAATCCGTCGGTGGGCTCGCAGGTGTAGTGATCGGGGCAGTCGGCGGCGCACGGTCGCTGGCAGTAGCCCTGGTCCTTCGCGGGGGTGCCGTCGAAGAACTCGACGACCGGATCGAAGATCGACTCGCGATCGACGCACACCCAGTCGTCGCGGCAATCGTCGACCACCGAGCCGTGCTCGGCACACGCGCCGTTGGGGCACTTGCACAGCGAGTGCGAGCACAGGTTCGCCGTGGTGCACACGCCCGAGCTGCACTCGTCGTCGGCGTGACAGACGTCGCCGTCGGTCGGCGCGTCATCACCCGCCGCACCGAAGATGTCGCAAGCACCCGCGCCGAGCACGAGCACGAGCGCGAGCGGCCAGGGCCTGTGTTGCCGGAGCATGGCCACCAGCGTACGCACCGCGTCGCCGATGGACTGCGACCCAGCGCACGGGGAGGCGGGGACGAAACGTGGTGCGTGTCGGCGGGCGCCTCGACCCCGACCCTGCTAAGACGAAGTCATATGGCGATCCGGACGATCGACCCGCTCACATCCGCCCACCGTCATGCCCAGACCCCGTTGGTGCTGTCACCGGCGCAGCAGCACTACGAGTGGTGGTACTTCGAGGTCGAGCTCGTCGACGTGGAGGGCCGACCGTTCCGCGTCATCACCAGCTTCCACTACCCGCACGGGATGGACCCGCACCGGCTGCTGGCGCACCAGCGGCACCACCACCGCAAGGTCGACTACTTCGCCAAGTACGGCGACAACCCCGGGCACTACGCGGGCGTGGTCAGCTACGTGGTCGACGTCCACGCCAGCAAGAACGTGGCGCTGCTCATCAGCCGCATGCCGCGGGCCGACATCGCCAGTCGCGTGCACGTGTCGCGCCCGGGCGACCCGACGGTGCAGCTGCGCTTCGGGGACTGCTCGTTCGTGCAGAACTTCAACGGCAGCTACACGCTGCGGGTGAAGCACCGCGGCAAGACCCTCGTCGGCGCGATCGCGCGCGGGCTCGAGATCGACCTCGAGGCCACCTTCGAGCAGAACACGCCGGGCTTCGAGCCGACCGACGCGGTGCTCATCGACCAGAGCGGCGTGCGCCATCACTGGGCCTGCGTGATGCCGAACCCCACCGTGTTCATCAGCCACTGCCTCGTGCAGCGCGATCGCGTCGGCGGCAAGAAGCACGTCGTATGCCGCGCACAGACCAACGTGCCCGGCCACGGCGGCTACCACGACCACCAGTGGGGCGCCGACCTCGTCTACAAGCAGATCGCGCGCTGGCACTGGGGCCGCGTGCCGACCGGGGCCCGCGGCGGTGACGTGCGACCCCGCGATCGCGCGTTGTTCTTCGACATCGTCGGCGTCACCAGCCCCGGGGCCCCGACCTCGCGACCCGACCCGATCCTCGTGGAGGTCCCCGGCGACGGCTCCGACGCCACCGCGCTGGTGCCGGTGCCCGCGAAGCCGCCGTTTCACACCAAGGACACCGAGCACATCAACTTCGCCGACGGCTGCAAGCTCGGCATCCAGGGCCAGGACGTGCCCTACCCGCGTTGGGTGCAGCTGCGCACGCGCACCGCCGGTGGTCCCTCGCGCAACTTCGACATCGAGCACATCCGAGCCTCCAACGTCGACACCTGGCCGTTTTACCTGCGCTTCTCGCCGGCGGTGGTCGATCCACACTCGGGCCGCACCTTCGCCTCGGTGAGCGAGGTGCTGCAGGCCGATCGCATGGCGCTCGAGCGCACCCAGGACGTGTTGCGGCTGTCCGACAAGATCACCGTCGACATGTGACCGCGCGGCCGCGCAACGCTCACGTCGGCATCAGAAGCGGCCCGACAACGACAGGCCCCGCACGCCTCCGCCCAGCATCGGTGCGGCGCCCAGCTGCACCCTCGATGCGCGCTCGCGATGACCGCGGATGATGCCGTGGCCGAGGCCCGCAAGTGCAGCACCACCGATGCCGAACACCGTCGCGCTCCACCAGCCGACCTCGCGCACGGCGAGGCCACCTTGCGGTCCCAGGTTCGGGTGGCCCTGCAGCGAGACGCCGAGCGCGAGCCCCAGCACGCCGGCGGCCAGCAGGCCACCGCCGGTGCCCGCGAGCACGCGGCCGCGGTGCAGCGAGCGGCCGATGCCCCGGCCCTCGCGCGCGAGCCACCGCCCCCGTAGGTGCGCGCCGCCGCCGATGAGCGCGGCACCGGTGATGAGCAGCGGTGTGCCGGCCCAGTGGAACGCCGGCCCGATCATGCAGAACTCGATGCAGGTCCGCGGCGACTCGCCGCGGGCCTGCTCGCGCGCAATGTCGGCGTCCGAGAGTGCTGCGGTCAATGCGAGCCCGAACCACGCGGTGCCGAGCGCGGCCCCGCTGATGGTCAACCCGAGTCCTCGCCAGCGCGGCCGCGTCGCCGACTCGGTCGGCGCGTCGGCGGGGGCTGTGGCCGCCCCCGCCACAGGCATCGCAGGGGTCGAGGAGAGCAGCACCATCAGGCCGAGCATCGCAGTCATCGCACTCGGGTAGTGCCGCCCGAGCGCGCGACGATCGTCGAGGGCGGCCACCTGCTGTCGCGGCAGCCTGGGGCGCAAGCGTAGCCGGGACATTGCCCCCCAGGCCTGCTCACCGCTCGCTTACGATACGCGCGTCGATGGGCCGCTCGCTCACCCTCGCGCTCGCGCTCGCGCTCGCGCCCCGGATCGCGGCCGCCCTGCCCCCCGAGACGCCCGCGGGGCTGCCCGCGGGGCTCGTGCCGCCCGAGCTCGTCGAGGGCGTCGAGGTGACCTACCCCGCCGAGCTCGCCGCATCCGACGATCCGCCGCAGGGCGAGGTCGGCGTCACGTTCGTGATCGGCATCGATGGCGTGCCGCACTCGATCGCCGTCGAGCAACCGCTGCATCCGACCCTCGATGCCCTCGCGGTCGATGCCATCGGTCGCCTGCGCTACCGTGCCGCGACCCTCGACGGTGCACCGGTCGAGATCGTGCTGCACCAGCGCATCGCGTTCACGCCTCCGCCCCCCACCACACCCGACGACGCATCGGCGAACCCAGACGCGCACGACGACGAGACGCCGCCCGCCGAGCCCACGCAACCGCTGCCGGCGAGCGGAGCCGACGCGCCACTGGTGGGCGTCGTGCACGAGGCCGGCACCCGCGTGCCGCTGCCCGCCGCGACGGTGCTGGTGATCCCCGCGCCCGACGACGCCGAGCCGGGCGTGGTGCGCAAGCAGACCTACGGTGAGCTGCCCATGCCGCCGTGGCAGCTCGAGGTGCGCAGCGACGACCGCGGCCGCTTCGCGATCCCGCCGCTCCCCCGGCCCGCGCGCAAGCTGCGGGTCGTCGCGACCGCCCCAGGCTTCGAGCGCTTCGAGTCGATCGTCGCGGTCGCGCCCGGCGAGCAGGTCGCGCTCGATGCCTACCTGGTCCGCGCCAGCGACAACCCCTACCGCACCGTCGTGCGCAGTGAGGGCGAGTCCCGGCAGGAGGTGGTGCGCCGCAGCATCACGGCGCAGGAGATCGGCAACCTGCCCGGTACGCAGGGCGACGCGCTCAAGGCCATCACCAACTTCCCCGGCATCGCGCGCGCGCCGTTCGGCATCGGCCTGTTGGTGATCCGCGGCGGCGATCCCAGCGACTCGGCGGTGTTCCTCGGCGAGCACGAGATCCCGCAGCTGTTCCACTTCGGCGGCCTCACCAGCGTCTTCAACGCCGACATCATCACCAACATCGATTTTCTGCCCGGCAACTTCGACGCCCGCTACGGCGACGCCACCGGCGGCATCATCGACGTGAAGACCCGCGCGGGTCGCCGCGACGGCGTCCACGGCTACGTCGACGCCGATCTGTTCGACGCCGGCGCGATGGTCGAGGGCCCGATCGGCAAGGGCTCGTACATCGTGTCGGCGCGGCGCAGCTACATCGACGCGATCCTGCCCGCGGTGCTGCCGGATGACGCCGGCATCGGCCTCACGGTCGCGCCGCGCTACTACGACTACCAGGCCATCTTCGAGTACCCAGTCGGCACCGGCAAGCTGACCGCGCGGGTGTTCGGCTCCGACGATCGCACCAAGCTGGTCACCGCCGACCCCAACGACGTCAGCGCCGACGCCCGCAACCGCTTCGAGACCACGCTGCTGTTCCACCGCGTCGATCTGGCGTACGAGAACCACACCGGCGGCTGGGACATCCTGCTCACGCCGTCGTACCGCTACGACCTCGCCAAGGCCGGCGCCGGCGACGTCTTCCGCTTCTCGCTCGGGTTGCACACCTTCTCGGGTCGCGCGGAGATCGGTCGGCGACTGGGGCCCCGCGCGCGCCTGCAGCTCGGCACCCAGGGCACCGCGGGGCAGTTCGAGATCGACGCCGAGTCGGTCGCGATCCCGCAGAACGGCACCGGCGATCAGGCCACGAGGCTGGCGCTCGACAGCAAGAATCGCTACGCGCAGCCGGGCCTGTACGGCACGCTGTACCTCGACGCGGCGTCGTGGCTGACCCTGGTGCCGAGCGTGCGGCTGACCTACTACGGCCTGCAGTTCCGACGCGCCGCCGTCGATCCGCGCTTTCGCTTCGTGCTGCGGGCTGGCGATCGGGTGAGCATCCGCGGTGGGGTCGGCATCTACTCGCAGATCCCCGACGTGCAGGAGTGGAACCCGACCTTCGGCAACCCGCGACTCGGACCGGAGCGCATGCTGCACTCGAGCGCCGCAGTGCGGGTCGAGCTGCCGCAGAAGTGGAGCGTCGAGATCGGTGGCTTCCACAAGCACGGCTGGGACCTCGCGGCGCCCAGCGGCGAGCTGGTACGGCGCCGGGACGGCGCGATCGGGCCCGAGAACTTCTCGAGCACCGGGCTCGCGCGGGTCTATGGCGGCGAGCTGTTCGTGCGCAAGGATCTCACGCGGCGGTTGTTCGGCTGGGCCAGCTACACGCTGTCGCGCAGCGAGCGGAAGTTCGACCCGAAGGAGGGCTTCTTTCGCTTCGACTTCGATCAGACCCACATCCTCACGCTCATCGCGGTGTACCGGCTGCCGCGGCGCTGGCAGGTCGGCGCCCGCTTCCGCGTGGTCTCGGGCAATCCGTACACGCCGCACGTGGGCGCGGTCTACGACGCATCGACCGGCGACTACATCGCCATCGGCGGCCGCCGCAACGCCGCGCGCGTGCCGACCTTCCACCAGCTCGACCTGCGGGTCGACAAGCACTTCGTGTGGCGCAAGCTCGAGCTCGACGCCTACGCCGACGTGCAGAACGTCTACAACCACCAGAACACCGAGTTCCGCAACGACGCCTACGACTACAGCCAGGCGGTGCCGGTGGTGTCACTCCCGATCCTGCCGTCGGTCGGCCTGCGGCTGTCGTGGTGAGCGCGCGCCCGCATCAACCGCGCGCCGGTGCGATCGGCCGCGGCGCCAGCAATGGCCGCGGGCGACGCCCCTCGGCGAGATCACCGAGGCACGCGACGGCGCCGTCGCGCGTGTGTGCGCAGGTGAACCCGCGGCCGACCGCGATCTCGACGACGTCGTGCCAGCGCTCGATGCGGGTGGGGCCGTGCAGATCGGCCCAGCGCTGCTCCTGCGTCCGTGCCAGCGTGGTGCCGAGCTGACCGAAGTTGTTCGCACCCCAGCACGTCACGGCGCCGTCGCGATCGAGCGCGCAGCCGTGCCAGGTCCCGACCGCGACCTGGACCGCGGCCTCGACACCGTCGAGCGGCCGCGGACAGCCGGCCTCGGGATAGTCGAGGTAGCACGCAGCGCCGCCGGTCGGCGTCTGGCCATAGCTGTTGCTGCCCCAGCACCGCACCGCGCCGTCCTCGATCACCGCGCACCCGAAGGCGGCGTCGAGATCGAGGTCGACGACATCGATCAGATCGGCGATCGGGCAGCTCGGATCGTCGCGGCCCCCGGGCGCCGCGCACGGATCGAACGCCGCGTCGCCCCAGCACTGCGGATCGCCGCCACCGTACAGACAGCGGTACGTCTGCGTCACCGCCAGCCGGCGGCCCGCCACGTCACGCAGCTCGATCCGCGGCGTCGCCCGCCACGCGGAGTCGGGCTGGAATGCGATCGGCATGCCGCCCTGGTTGCCGCCCCAGCACGCGACGTCGCCACGCGCCGTCAGAACGCAGGCCTCGAAGTCTCCCAGCTGCAGGTCGATCGCATCGTCCACGCGGGCGACGGCGACCGGCGTCGGGTGTTCGTCGTCGGTGCCGTCGCCGAGCTGGCCGAAGGGATTGGCCCCCCAGCAACGCACCTGGCCGGAGCCGAGCCGCGCGCACGAGTGCTCGAGCCCCAGCGCGACCTGCTCGACGTCGACGAGGTCGACCACCTCGACCGGACTTGCGCGGTCCTGCGTCGTACCGTCACCGAGCTGACCGAAGTCGCCCAGGCCCCAGCACGCGACCCGGCGATCTTCGCGGCGCACGCACGCGTGGAAGCCACCGGCGACCAACTGCGACGGGCCGCGCACGGCCGGTTGCGGTCGCTCGCCGGCGGCCGACGACGGGGCCTCGGGAATCACGGGCACATCCATCGCCCGGGGCGGTGGCTCGTCGTGGACCCGCAACGGGCTGCCGAGCCCCGTGCAGGCGGCGAGCGCCAGCGCGAGCAACGGGAGCTGGGGTGCACGGAGCATCCGCGGCACCGAACGCACCGCTTCGCCTGCCGCTTTCACCACCCGTGCGACGGCGCCGTCGAGGTACTGGTACCTCGACACAGCGATAGTGATGGGTCAGAACGCCGACTAGGGCAGCGCGCGCCGGAGCGCGCCCTCGAACGAGCGGCCGCCGGCGTCGAGGTAGAGGCTGCCACCCGAGATCGACAGCGCCCAGTGGTTGTTGCGATCGAGCGTCGCGACCACGGCGTCGAGCAGCGCAGGATCCAGCACGTGGATCGCGATCGCGTCGGCGCGGTGGACCTTGGCGTCGGCGATGGCGCGCGCGAGCTCCTCGGGCGCCTTCCAGGTGTAGATGACCACGCGCGCGCCGGTCTTGCTCGCGCGGTGGAGGCGTTCGGTGGTCGGGTTGCCGATCTCGATCCACGCCTGCAGGTCGCCTCGCAGATCGTGCTGCCACAGCGCCGGCTCCTCGCCGGCCGCGAGCCCACGGCTGAACTCGACCCCGTCGGCGTGCTCGAGCGCCCGCGCGAGCACACGGGCGACGAGGTACCGCTCGCTCTCCGAGGGATGCTGCGCGACCCGCAGATCGAGGGTCTCGTAGACGCCACGATCGGCGTCGGAGAGCGCGACCTCGAAGCGCCGCATCGTCGCGGTCTGTGCCATCGCCCACCAGCGTAGCAGCCCCAGGCCGTGCACGCGTGACGTGGCCGCCCCATCAGGGCCCGCCCGCCACATTGACCGCGCTCGCCGACCGCGGCTATCGTCGCGCCCACGTGATCCGCGTTCGCGGCATGCGCAAGGCCTACAAGACCGGCAAGCTGGTCAACGAGGTCCTGCGCGACGTCGAGTTCGAGATCGGCGACGGCGAGTTCGTCTCGATCATCGGCCCGTCGGGCTCGGGCAAGACCACCCTGCTGCACGCGATCGGCGGCCTCGACCGCGACTACGGCGGCGAGATCGAGGTCGATGGCCGCTCGCTGCGGAGCCTCAGCGACGTCGAGCTGTCGGACTACCGCAACCGCTTCGTCGGCTTCGTGTTCCAGTCGTTCTACCTGCTGCCGCACCTGACGGTGGTCGAGAACGTCGCACTGCCGGCCCTGTTCGCGCGGGGCGATCGTACCGTCGACGACGACGCGGCCCGACGCCGCGCGCAGGAGGTGCTCGACGAGGTCGAGCTCGGCACCCGCGGCGACAGCAAGCCGACCATGCTCTCCGGCGGACAGCGGCAGCGGGTGGCGATCGCCCGCGCGCTGTTCCACCGCCCCAAGCTCATGCTGTGCGACGAGCCCACCGGCAACCTCGACAGCAAGATGGGCACGCAGATCGTCGGGTTGTTCCGCAAGCTCAACCGCGACGCCGGCATCACGGTGGTGATCGTCACCCACGATCCGAAGATCTCGGCGGCGACCGAGCGACACCTGCGGGTCGAGGACGGCCAGCTGTTCGACGACGGCCGCACCGCGGCCGAGCCCTCCGCGCCCGCGCCCGAGCCCACCACGCCGGCAGCCGAGCCCACCGCGCCCGCGCCCGAGCCCTCCGTGCCCGCGGCCGAGCCTGTCGCGCCCGCCCGGGCCGACGATCGCGAGGCCAACCCGTGAGATCGCGACGCCTGTGGCGGATGGTGTTCGCGAACCTGCGACGCAGCCGCAACCACTTCCTGTTGGCCTCGATCGGCATCGTGGTCGGCATCGCCACCTTCACGTTCTTCATCGCCCTCGCGCAGGGCGTGCGCGCGGTCGTGCTCGGCAAGATCTTCCCACTCGACCAGCTCGAGGTCGTGCCGAAGAGCCTCGACATCGCGGTCGGTCCGCTGGCGCTGGGTGGCAGCACCCTCGGCACCGACATCATCGACGACGCCAAGGTGAAGCAGATCGAGGCGCTGCCGGGGGTCGAGATCGTCTACCCCAAGATGCGCCTGACGGTGCCCTCGATCGCCACCGGTGGCGAGGCGCTGCTGGGCGCCGACCTGCGCACGGAGCTGGTCGCCGACGGCATCAACCCTGCGTTGGTGCAGCACGACGTCGGATCCGGCTTCGAGTTCCGCGATTTCGACGCGGCCGGCGGTGAGCCCACGACACCGGTGGCGTGCAAGCAGGACGAGGACTGCGGCAGCGAGCAGCTCTACTGCGGCTACCCCCCGGGCACGCCCTACAAGCGCCGCAACGCCAACGACGACTACGGCAAGGCGCTCGCGGGGACCCCCCAGGTGTGCCGCCACTTCGTGCCGATCCTGGCCTCGAAACACATCGTCGAGCTCTACAACGGCGCCCTGCGACGCGCCCACGGCTTTCCCAAGCTGGTGCCCGAGAGCGTGCTGGGATTCTCGTTCGACATCGTGATCGGCTCGTCGATGGTCGGCGCGAGCAACAAGGACCACGTCCTGCACGAGCGCGGCCAGCTGGTCGGCTTCTCCGAGAAGGCGATCGCGCTGGGCCTGACCATGCCGATTGGCTACGTGCAGCGCTTCAACGTCGAGTTCGGCAAGCCCGAAGACGCCCAGCGCTACCACTCGGTGATCGTGATGGTGCCCGGCAAGGACGACGTGGCCGCGGTCGCCAAGGGCGTGCAGGACCTCAACCTCGACGTCGCCGACACCGGCGCCGAGCAGGCCGCCCTGCTGATCGCGATCTTCACGCTGGTGTTCGCGCTGGTCAGCGCGGTGATCGTCGGCATCGCAGCGGTCAACATCATGCATGTGTTCTTCATGCTGGTGTACGAGCGTCAGCACGAGATCGGCATCATGCGCGCGGTCGGGGCCAGCCGCGGCGACGTCGCGCGCATCGTCCTCGGCGAGGCCGCGACCCTGGGCGCGCTCGCGGGCCTCGCCGGCGTCGCACTGGCGTGGCTGTCGAGCCTGGTGTTCGACTGGGTCTCGCAGGAGTACGTGCCCGACTTCCCCTACAAGCCGTCGACGTACTTCGACTTCCCGTGGTGGCTGCTGCTCGCGGCGCTCGGCTTCGCGGTCAGCTTCTGCATCTTCGGCGCGTTCTTGCCGGCGCGCCGTGCCGCGCGGATGGAACCCGCCGCGGTGCTCTCGGGTCACTAGCTCGCTCGCCTGCGCGGCGACGCCATCGCGGCCGCGTCACTGCGGCTGCGTGCTACGTGCGCCGAGCCGCTCGACGCAGCGCACGCACGAGTCCTGGGCCTCGCGACACTCGTTGCGAGCCTCGCGACACAGACCCTGGTAGGCGTCGTCGTCGGGGTGGTCGTCGGCGAGATCGCAGAGCTTCTCCTCGACCGCACAGATGCTGGTCGCGAGTTCGCAGAGGTCCTCGCACTTGCCGGCGTCGGTCGCCGCCTGCGGTGCCAGCTGCTCCTCGCGATCGAGCAACGCGTCGAGGCGCTGCTTCAGCTCGCCGGCGCTCTGGCCTTCGTCGCGACCGTCGGGATCCGACGAGACGCCGCCACCGGCACCGCCGGGCGTGACGGTGCCACCACCGCCGGCCTGGGGGCCGCAGCCGAGGGCGAGCACGAGCAGCGGCAGCACGAGCGCTTGGACGATCGCTGCCGTACCCGGCGCACGGGAGGGATGTCGGCGGGGCGACCTCATCGCTCGAGCTCCTGGCGTAGAGAGGACATCACACGGATCGCGCGGGCGTAGCTGCCCGCGGCGAGGGCGTCGTCGCCGGCGGCGACCGCCAGATCACCCAGGGTGACCAGCGCGCGCGCGCTGGCGCGATCGAGCGGCAGCGATCGCTCGGGTGCCACCATGGGCGCGAGCAGATCGATCGCCGCGGGCACCCCTTCGGGATGCGACGCCAAGGTCTCGGCCAGACGCGCGGCCAGCTCGAGGCGCAACACCTCGGCCTCGGCGAGGCCCGCCGGCACCGGCAACGCCAGCCCGCGACGCAGCGCGGCGGCGCGGCCCTCGGCGCTCGACTGACCGTCGGCGTCGTCGTGCACGGCGGCGACGGCCTCGAGGTACGCCAAGCCCTCCGGCGTCGCGGCAGCGGACGCCACGCGGTGCGTCGCGAGGCGATCGTCGGGGGCTTCGTCCGCGCGGGCATGGGCCGCATCGTCGGGATCGCAGCCCAGCACCGACGTGGTCGCCGACAGGCACAGCATCCACGGCAGCCACGCGACGAAGCGCGAGCGGCCGCTGCGCTTGCTCGCAGTCATCGCTGGCCCCCGTGCATGCGCGCATTGTACTCGCGCGCGAGCTGCTGCGCGCGCTCGCGGTCCTGCCCGCCGGGCAGCCGCGCGAGTGCACCACGGGCCTGGGCACCCGCGGCCGCGAGCCCCTCGAGCTCGGCTTCGTCGGGCCGCTCGCGGGCCTGCGGCGCCAGCACGGGCACCAAGATGATGGCCGCCGCCGCCGCCACCACGATCCACGCCGCCCTCAACAGCTTGGCGGGGCCGTGGACCACCGGCACCGCCGCGGCTGCGTCACGGCGCGCACGCGCGGCCGCAATGCGACGCCACGCCCGGGCACGGCCGAGATCGTCGAGGGTCACCGCAGCGGTCTGGGGGTGCACCAGCGCGAACAACGTCGACACCGCCGCGTCGGGCTCCGCTGCGCGGAGCTCGGCCGTGTCGGCGTCGAGCTCGGGTTCGCCGAGGGCCGCGAGCTCGGCCGCGATGCGGGCGAGCGCGAGTTCGTCACGGCCGTGATGGGAGGATTGCGTGGTCATGATTGCCTAGAACTCGAGGGTCGGTGTCTCGCCGTAGCGCTCGACATAGACGCGGCGGAACGCCTTGCACGCGCGGAAGAGCAGCACGTCGAGCGTGCCGACCGAGACCTCCATCTCGGCCGCCGCCCGATCACGCGGTGTGCCCTCGACCAGACGCAGGCGCAGGACCTTCCCGTAGCGCGGGTTGATCGCCTCGAGGCACACGTCGATGCGCTCGCGCATGAGGATGGTGAGCTGACGCTCGGACGCGATCGCCTCGCCGCTGGGGCCGTCTTCGTCGGCGACGAACTGCTCGAAGCCATCGGGCCAGCCACCGAAGCGGCCGGACTTGCGGAGGTGATCGAGCGCGAGGTTCTTCGCGATGCGGATGAGCCAGGGCAACACGCCCTTGCCCTGCCAGCGGAACCGGCCGATGTTCTCCATCGCGCGGACGAAGGTGTCGGCGAGCAGATCCTCGGCGAGCGTGCGATCGTGCACGAGCGGTACGATCGCGTAGCGATGGACGCTGGCGGCGTAGCGCTCGTAGAGCGCTCGCACCGCGGCGGCGTCACCGGACTGGGCGCGCTCGACCAGGGCCTTCTCGGCGGACTCATCGACATCGACGTGGTCGTTCACCTGGGTGGCGTTCTGGCGGGGCCGGGGGTGGTCTCCGACGGCGTCGGGGACGAGAGCTGGACCTCTGACCGCGCCCCTTTGCTGCACCGCAGGGGGTCTCCTCGCGGCAGGAAACGCGGATGGGGGGGCAACCTTACATGGCCAGCGGCCGCGACGGGCGCGCGAGCCGACCCTTCGGCCAGCCCGCGGCCTTCGCGGCCGGGCGCACGCCGTCCGACGGGCGGGCCCTGGCCGCCACGGCCGCTCGGCCCCCGCCAAAGCGGCTCGACGAAACCTGCAGGGGCCTCGGCCCGTCTACCCCCGCGCGGACGAGCTTCGCTTGACCGCACGCGCCAATCAGGCGGTACTTCGCCCCGCCCTACCCCGCTCCCCGCGACCCAAAGGCTCCCCTTGCTGCTGCTCACGACCCTGCTCGCCCTGGCCCCGCCGCCGGCTCCGACGGCCGCTGCCACCGAACGCGAGGCGCCGACCGATCCCGTCGCGGTCGACCTCCCGACCGTGGACGCCGGCCTGCCGCCGGACTACGAGCCGCCGTTCGCGGCCGAGACGCTGCAGCTGTCGGACGTGCTGCAGCGGGCGCTGCAGACCAACATCGATCTGCGCAGCAACGCCATCGACGTCGGCATCTCCGAGGCCAACGTGATGACCGCGCTGGGTGCCTACGACGTGTTCCTCAGCGCCGCGCTGAACGGCACTGTCGCCAAGACCCCGCAGCGCGGTTCGCAGATCACCTTCGCGACCGGCAACCGCTCGCTCGGGCTCACGCTCGGGTTCCAGCGCAAGCTCGAGATCGGCGGCACGGTCTCGCTCAGGATCGACATCAACCGCTCGCAGCAAGATCAGAAGACCGGCAACTTCCTGGCCGCGAACGCGGCAACCACGACGCTGTCGACCTACCGCATCACGCCGACCCTGACGCTCACGCAGCCCTTGCTCAAGGGCGCCGGGCTCAAGGTCAACCGCGCCGACATCAACAAGGCCAAGTTGGCGGTCAACGCCGCCCAGGCCACGCAGATCCTCACCGCGCAGAACCTCGTGCGCGATCTGATCTCGGCCTACTGGGACGTGCTGTTCGCCCACCGCGACCTGCAGAACAAGCGCAACAGCGTGGCGCTCGCGACCCGGCAGCTCGAGCGCACCAAGGCGCTGGTGGCCGCCGGCCGCACCTCGCCGGTCGACGCCAAGGCCGTCGAGCAGGCGCTCGCCGCCCGCGAGAGCGACGTGCTCACCGCCGAGAACACGCTGCTCGACCGCAGCCTCACGCTGCGCACGCTGATGGGCGAGTCGTTCGACGGCAGCGGCACCTTCGGCGTGCTACCGGCGACCGATCCGCTCGTGAAGGCGCGCACGGTCAACCTGTCCGACGAGATCGATCGCGCGCTCAAGCAGAACCCGCAGGTGCGGCAGCTCGAGATCCAGATCGCCAGCGGCCGCATCGACGAGCTGGTCGCCGCCAACCAACGACTGCCACAGCTCGACTTCTCGGGCAGCTTCACCCCCCAGGGCCGCAGCACCGATACCTCGGCCACCGCACAGACCGGCGACCCCGGCAGAGAAGGCAGCTGGGGCGAGGCGTTCCAGAACTTCTTCAACAAGAAGCGCGTGATCCAAGACGAGAACCGGCTGCTCGCCGACTGGACCCTGCAGGGTTCGCTCACGCTGACCTGGGACGTGCAGAACCGGACCGCCAAGGGCCGGCATCAGGCCGCCAAGCTGCAGATCAAGAAGGCGCAGGTGAACCTCGAACGCGCCAAGCAGACCGTCGCGACCGGCGTGATCCGAGCGGCGAACGGACTGCGCACCGCCGGCAAGGTGATGGAGGTCGCGCAGATCTCGGTCGACCTCGCCAAGGACAACCTCGCCGCCGAGCAGGCCCGCTACGACGTCGGTCGCTCGACGAACTACGACGTGCTGCTGCGACTCGACGAGCTCGACAAGGCGCAGGCATCAGCGCTCAGTGCGCAAGTCACCTATCTGAAGGCACTCGCCCAGCTGCAGGCGCTGGCGGGCGAGATCCTCCCGGCCTACGGCCTCGATACGCCCTAACACCACGTTGGCCCGGTGCCCAGGCCGGTGCCCAGGCCGGCGCCCAGCCCGGTGCCCAGGCCGGCGCGCGCCCATCGACCCATGTGCAGGCGTCGAGCATGCGCAGCCGTCGACCATACGCGGCCGTCGACCATACGCGGCCGCCGAGCATGCGCCCGCACCGGCGCCGCCGCGCTTGTCCGCCGGCGAACCGACATGCTACGGTGCCGTGCTGCCCCGTGAGCCCGCATCGGGCCACGAGCAACGGCGGCCGGCTCGCCGCTCGGTCGAGCCCCGACAGGAGAAGCGCACATGTCCTCCACCGACATCGCCGACAACAAGTGGGAAATGCAGGCCTCGAAGCCGCCGATCGCGAACATCGCGGGGCTCGGCTACCTGCTCATGATCGGCGGCGTGATCGCACTGTTCGGCTACATCACCGCGATGTCGGTGGTGGCCATCATGTCGCCCAAGCGCGAGGCCGGCACGCTCGAGAACCAGTTCAAGAGCGACGCTCCGGCGGCCGCTCCCGCCGAGCCCGCGAAGTAGTCACGCGCCGGCGCGCCAGCCGATGAACGCGAGCATCTGGCCGATGCCCGCGCCGTCGCGCCGATACGAGTAGTAGCGATCGGGCTGTGCGTGGGTGCAGCCGCCGACCCGTGCGATCGCGGCCGCGGACACGCCGGCGCCCTGCAGCTGCGAGCGCACCACCGCAACCAGGTCGACGTGGGGTCGCGCGCCGCGGCGGTCGACGTACGCGGCGTCGAACTGCGACGCCACCTCGGGGCCGACCTCGAACGCGGCCTGCTCGATGCACGGACCGATCGCGGCCTCGAGGGCGTCGGCGCTGATCCCAGCGGCGACGAGCTGCGCCACCGCAACGCCGACGATGTTCCCCGCGGTCCCGCGCCACCCGCTGTGCACCGCCGCGACCACGCGCCCCTCGCGATCGGCCAGCAGCACCGGCACGCAGTCGGCGGTCAGCACCCCCAACACGAGCCCGTGGCTCCGGCGACACCACAGGCCATCGGCCTCGACGCCCTCGGACGCGGTCGCGGCGTCGATCACGGCGAGGCCGTGGACCTGTCGCGCCAGCCGCAGCGCGCCGCGATCGAAGCCGGCGTGATCGGCCAGCAGCTCGCGATTGCGTGCGACCGCGGCGACGTCGTCTCCCCACTTGCTCGCCATGTTGAACGTGGCGTAGCGCCCTTCGCTCACGCCCCCGCGCCGGTCGGTGAAGCCGTGGACGAGCCCGGGGATCGCGGCGAGGTTGTCGGCGACGTCGAACACGCGCGCGCCTAGTCTGCCATCAGCGGGGCGGGCCGTCGCGCAGCGCGGCGACGACCGCCGCCAGCTCGGCCGGCAGCGCGCTCTGCCACGACAGCCGTCGACCATCGGGGTGCACGATCGCGAGCTCGGCGGCATGCAGCGCGTGCCGCCCGAGGCCCACGATCGCCGCGGCCACCCGCGGATCGGCGGGGACGTGGCCGTAGAGCACATCGCCGAGGATCGGGTGGCCGAGCTGGCGGGCATGCATTCGGATCTGGTGCGTGCGGCCGGTGTGCAGCTCGAAGCGAACCACCGCGGCGCCGTGCAGCGGCTCCACCACCGCGGCATCGGTGATGGCGCGACGGGTCCCGACCGCGGGCGAGAAGCGGCGACGATCGGCCGGGTCGCGCCCGTGCAGGGTGTCGAGGTGCTGCGTCTGCCAGCGCGGCACGCCGTACACCAGCCCGAGGTAGGCACGGTGGAGATCGTGGCGGCGGAACTGCGCCGCGAGGTGTTCCTGCGCGGCGGCGTGCTTGGCCAGCACCAAGAGCCCGCTGGTGTCCTTGTCGAGCCGATGCACGAGCCCCGGACGCGCGTCGTCGTTACCCGGCATCACCGGCAGCTGCGGCGCCACATCGGACGCGCGCACGAGGTGACCGAGCACCGCGTTCACGAGCGTGCCGTCGCTGTGCCCGGGACCCGCGTGCACCGGCATGCCAGCGGGCTTGTCGACCACGAGCAGATCGTCGTCCTCGAAGACCACCGGCAGCGGCAGGTCCTCGGGCCTCGCGACCAGCGGCGGCGCGGCGACCAGCACGACCTGCACCTCGATCGGCGCGCGCAGGGCCTGGGAGGGCCGCAGCGGCCGCCCCTCGCTGGTGACCTGCCCGGCTGCGAAGGCGCGCTGCAGCGCGGAGCGGGTGAGGTTGGCGCCGCGTTCGTTGAGCGCGTCGAGCAGCGCGCGATCCAGCCGCGAACCGCCCCCGGCCGGCAGCGACACCGACCACGCCGACGGCGATGTGCCCACTACCAGATCGTCGACTTGAGCGCCGCCATCGGCTTGATCACGCGGTCGACGATGGCGCGGTCGTAGTAGTTGCGCTTGAACAGGTCGGGCGTCACCGCGGCGCGGAACAGGTCGCGCCCCTCGGTGATCAGGTCGGAGAGGTCGGGATCGTCGAAGAACGTGTCGGCCAGCAGGGCCTCTTCGATCTTCTGCTTGTTGTACAGGTAGATGTCCGACGCGATCGCGCGGGCCTTCTGCTGCGCGCGCTTGTCATTGTCGATGAGCTGCGGACCCGCCATGGCCCCCGCATCATGCCACAGCGGCGGCCGCGGCGGCCAGCGCGGGGCGGGCGGGTGCGCGGCCGCGTCGGCAAGGCGAGCGGCAGGCCCGACCCCGGCGCCGGCGCCGGGCCGCTGGGGTCGGTGCGCGCGGGGTTTGCGGGCTACACTGGCGCGGACCTTCGCCATGCCCGCGACCTCGCTCAGTGAGAGCCTCAGCTCGCTGCTCGCTGCGACGGTGGCGTTCGCGATCGGCACCTCGGTGGTGCTACGCGACCGCCGTCGCGACAACTTCGTGTTGTTCGCGGTGTTCTGCTTCAACCTGGGCCTGTTCCACCTGGCGCGGTTCTTCTTCGGGTTCTCGCAGCTGTCGATCTTCGGGTGGTTCGCGCAGACCATCAGCGTGCTGCTGCCGTGGACCGCCGGCCGCAGCCTGTCGTCGTTCGTACCGGCGGTCGGCGGCCGCAGGTACGAGAAGATCCAGCGCCGGCTCGGTACGCTGCTGGTGCTGGCGCAGACGGTGGTGCTGTTCTTCCCCAGCCTGCGCGAGCTGCCGCAGTGGGAGGTGGTGCCGATGCTGCTCGGCACCTACGTCATCGTCGGTCTGCTGCTGGCGATCACGCGGGTGTGGCGGGCCGCGCGGGCGGCCGAGGGCACCAGCGCGGCACCGCGACTGCGCTACGTGTTCTACGCCAGCATCGCCGCGCTCGCGCTGGGCTCGTCGTGGGTGCCCGCGGTCGGGCCGATCGTCACCGCGGTGTACCTCTACTTCGTGGCGCAGACGCTGGTGCGCGAGCGCCTGCTGGATCTGCCCGAGGTCGCGCTGCGCATCGCGAGCCTGAGCGTGTTGGTGGTGGTGGTGACCGGCCTCTACGCGCTCTTGCTGCTGTGGATCCCAGCGCGCGACGCCAGCAACCGCTCGCTGTTCGTGTTCAACGCCGCGGTGGCCTCGTTCGCGGTGCTGGTGCTGCTCGAGCCGGTGCGCACCGAGATCGAGAGTCGCCTCGAGTCGTGGCTGTACCGCGATCGTCGGGTGATGCGCCGCATTCTGCTGCAGCTGCGCCTCAAGCTGCTGAACGTGATCGACCCCGACGAGATGGCCAAGCTGGTGGTGGCGGAGCTGCAGGCGTCGGGCCGGGTGACCCAGGCGAGCCTCTACCTCATCGATCGTCAGGGCAGCGCGCTGGTGCTGTCGCGGCACCTCGGGCCGGTCCCGCTCGCGCGACTCGACCTCGCGACCCGTCGACCGCTGCTCGAGCGCATGCTGCGTCACGGCACCCAGCTGCGCGACGTGCTGCAGCGCGAGCGCGAACGTGCCCGTGCCGAGGCGCAGGTCGAGCTCGACGAGATGCTCGAGACCATGGGCGCGATCAAGGGCAGCCTCGCGCTGCCGATCGTGGGTGCGCTCGGCCACGGCGATGACCGCACCGAGCCCGAGCTGCTGGGCGCGTTGTTCGTCGACGACGAGCGGCTGCTCGAGCCGTTCTCCCGCGAGGAGATCGAGCTCTTCGAGGGCGTCGCGGCCCAGGCCGCCACCACCATCGCGAACTCGGCGGTCTACGAGGGTCGCAAGGAGCGCGACCGCCTGGCCGCTCTCGGCGAGATGGCGGCCGGTCTCGCCCACGAGATCCGCAACCCGCTCGGCGCCATCAAGGGTGCGGTCCAGGTGATGGAGTCGATCGAAGACAAGTCCGGTCCGCAGGCCCGCGAATTCCTCGACGTCATCGTCGAGGAGGTCGATCGACTCAACCGCGTGGTCAGCCAGTTCCTCACCTACTCGCGCCCCTTCAAAGGCGAGCTGTCGCCGGTCGACCCCCGCGACATCGTCCACGCGACCGTACGCCTGCTGCCCGACGCCGTGCAGAAGCGGGTGAAGCTGCGGGCCCACGGTGAGATCCCGACCGTGCGGGCCGACGGCGACGCGCTGCGGCAGGTGCTGCACAACCTCGTGCTCAACGCGCTCGACGCCACCGCGGGTATCTCCGACCCGAAGATCGAGATCGCCCTGTCGGTGCGCCAGCGCGGGCTGCTGCGGGGCGACGCACTCGCCATCGACGTCCGCGACAACGGCCCGGGCCTGAGCTCGCGCACCATGACCAACCTGTTCGTGCCGTTCCACACCACCAAGAGCGGTGGCACCGGCCTCGGCCTGCCGATCTCGCAGCGCATCGTGGAGAATCACCACGGCGTCATCGAGGTCGCCAACAATCCCGAGGGCGGCGCCCGCTTCACGGTATTGTTGCCCGTGCAGCCCGAGCTCGGGCCGGCCGACGCGGCGCCCCGCGACGCCAGCGCCGCGACGCCGCCGATCGTGCCGCACTCCCCACCCGAGGCCCGACCCACGTGAGCCACCATCGACCCCGCATCCTGCTCGTCGACGACGAGCCCAACCTCCGCAAGGTGCTCGGCGCGCTGCTGCAGCAGGAGGGCTTCGAGGTGCACGCCGAGTCCGATGGTGAGGCTGCGCTGGCGCGAGTGCGGACCTCGCCGTCGGGGACCTTCGACGCGGTGATCTCCGATCTCCGCATGCCCCGACTCGACGGCATCGGCCTGCTGCGCGCGTTGGTGCGCGAGGATCCCGAGCTACCCGTGGTGTTGTTGACCGCCCACGGCACCGTCGACTCCGCGGTCGAGGCCGTGAAGCTCGGCGCGTTCGACTACCTCGAGAAGCCCTTCGACCGCGATCAGATCCGTACCGTGCTGCAGCGCGCGGTCGCAACGCGGGCCCGGTCCGGCGCCTCGGTCGGGCCCGGTCCGCGCGAGCGCAGCGGCGACGAGCGCACCCGCGAGCCCGACGACGCCAGCGAGTCGCTGGGCATGATCGGTCGCTCGCCCGCGATCGGTGCGGTGCGCGAGATCATCCGCACCGCCGCTGCGAGCCCCTCGACGGTGCTCATCACCGGCGAGAGCGGCACCGGCAAGGAGCTGGTCGCACGCGCGCTGCACCTGGGCTCGCCGCGCAAGGCGGGCCCGTTCATCCGCGTGAACTGTGCGGCGATCCCCGCGGGCCTCACCGAGAGCGAGCTGTTCGGCCATGAGCGCGGCGCGTTCACCGGTGCAGTCAGCGGCCGCGCCGGTCGCTTCGAGCTCGCCGACGGCGGCACACTGTTCCTCGACGAGGTCACCGAGATCCCGCTCGAGATCCAGGTCAAGCTGCTGCGCGCGATCCAGGAGTCCGAGTTCGAGCGCGTCGGTGGCGTGAAGACCCTGCGGGTCGACGTCCGCATCATCGCCGCCAGCAACCGCGAGATCGAAGCGGCGGTGCGCGCCAAGGAGTTCCGCGAGGACCTCTACTACCGGCTCAACGTGGTGCCGGTCCACCTGCCGCCGCTGCGCGACCGCCTCGACGATCTGCCGGCGCTCATCGAGCACTTCATCGTGCGCTGCAACGAGCGCCTCGCCAAGCAGGTCAAGGGCTTCTCCGACGAGGCCCTCGCTGCGCTCGCCCGCCACCCTTGGCACGGCAACATCCGCGAGCTCGAGAACCTGGTCGAGCGCATGGTGCTGTTCGCGTCGGGGCCGGTGATCGAGCCCGACGCCCTGCCCGACGCGTTCCTCGACACCGATCGCGACGGCGGCGACGACTCGCGCGACGGCGTCGAGCACGACGACGACGGCCCGCGGACCCACGGCGGCGACGTGACGCGCAGCGACGGCGGCGTCGCTGCCGAGCGGACGGCGTCCACCGGCGAACACGGCGATGGGCCGCACGGCGCCGCGGGCACCCCCGGTGCCGACGAGAAGCTGCTGCGCTTGCCGCTGACGAGCCTGGGGTTCGACCTCAAGGAGGCCGTGCGCGCCGGCTCGCGCATGGTCGAGGAGGCACTGATCCGCGAGGCACTGCTTCAGACGCAGTACAACGTGACCCGCTCCGCCCGCTTGCTCGGGATCAGCCGCCGCAGCCTGCAGTCGAAGATGAAGGAGCTCGGCTTGCGACCCAGCGACGACGGCCAGGGCCGTTGACGCGGGCCAAGCGGCGCTGGTAGCGTCGCTGTCGGCTCCCATCATGCGTCATCCTGTACACGGTCGCCGGATCCTGCCGGCGCTGTTGCTCGCCGCGGCGACAGCCGGTGCGGGCAGCGACGCGACGGCCGCCGAGGTCACCCGCGTCGCCAGCTCGTTCGAAGAGAACAATCGCTTCGACATCCACATGGGGCTGGCCTACACGTTCAACGACAAGCGGGCGGCGATCCTGCGCGAGTGGAACACGGGCGGCCCCAACGACACCCAGACCCGGCTCGTGAAGGACCTGGTCTACCGCCAGCAACGACACGTGCTGACGCCGACCATCGAGATCGGTCTGTGGCACGACCTCGCGATCTACGCGTCGCTGCCGGTCATCCTCGCCGACAACCGCAACTACGCCTTCGATCAGCGCGCCGACGATTGCGTCTACGGCGACGACGTGCCGCCCAACCCGTCGGCGACCTGCGTCAACAAGAACAACAGCACCACCATCCGTGACGGCATCATCCCGCGCGATGGCTTCGATGCCACCACCAACGGTGCCCCGTTCACGCAGTTCACGGGCCCCGGCACCGAGCTGATCTTCAAGGGCCCGACCCGGCGCGGCATCGACCAGTTCTGGGTCGGCCTCAAGTACGGCATCTTGAACCAAGAGAAGCGCGCCCACATGCCGAACTGGGTGATTGGCTTCGAGGGTCGCTTCGGGGTCGGTCGCGCGATGACCTTCACGCGCAACATCGATCAAGACGATCCCGCCGGCAACCACCGCGTCGGTCGTCGCACCCACGAGCTCGGGCTGTGGACCACGCTGTCGCGGCGCCATCGCTTCCTCGACCCGTACTTCACCGCGTTCTGGCGACAGGCGTTCAAGGGCGCCGCCAGCCAGTTCCAGGACTTCTCGCGCTTCGGCGCGCAGACCCAGAAGCAGCCCCAGTCCACCGCGGGCATGAGCTTTGGCACCGAGATCGTGCCGTGGGAGCGCAAGGCCAAGCAGTTCAAGGTCTCGGTGCTGCTCGAGGGCAGCGCGGTGCTGCACTACAGCGGTCGCGGCTACAGCGAGATCTGGGAGCTGTTGGCGGACTCGCCCGCCATGGTCGGGTCCAACGATCCCACGACGGCCGATCAGTGCGATCGCAACGCCGCGATGGCGTTCGCCGCCGACAACCCCGGCGACCCTGGCTACCTGCAGGCCGGCGGGAGCTCCTGCGCACGACACAACGGCGTCACCGATCTGCAGGACTACGGCACCTTCGGCTTCAACGGCGCGCTGAACCTCCACCTCGGACCGCACGCGCGGCTGATGGCCGGGTTCACGGTGCAGACGGACACGCGGCACTTCCTGACCTTCACCAACCGTGGCAAGGCCGACGGCGGCGCCGACAACGATCGCGTCGAGCCCGGCACCAAAGAGGTCAATCCGCTGCGCCGCGACGTGGTCGACAATGTCGGGCGTCGCTTCGTGATCGACGACGTCATCGACACCTACGCCTACGCGCGCTTCTTGCTGATGTTCTAGCGCACCGCCATGCCGGACGGCAGCTCGCCTGCGGTGCACGCGTGAGGCGGCCGGTGGGTCGCACGCTCCACGTCGTCGGTGCGCCGTCGCAGCTCGACTGCCGCAGCTGCGGCGCCTGCTGCCGCAACCCGCTCGAGAACCGGCGCGAGGGCGTGCGCGCGTGGGTCGAGGTCGGCGACGACGAGCCGCTGCGTCGGCGCGCGCGGGGTGCCGCGCTGCTGCAGCGCGATGCCGACGGGCGCGTGCACCTCAAGCTGGTCGCCCCCGACGACCGCTGCATCGCCCTGCGGGGCCGCATCGGCGCGAATGTGCGCTGCTCGATCTACGACGTGCGCCCTCGCGGGTGCCGTCGGGTCGAGGCCGGCGACCGACGCTGCCTGCAGTACCGCGCCGAGGCGGGCCTTCGCCCTTGAACCTGGGTCGCCGCGTCAGCGCAGGGTCGCGCGCAGGAGTCGGGCACCGGCCCCGGCGAGCCGGAACCCCTCGCCCGCCGCGAGCTCGCGCGACTCGACGACCTCTGCGGTCAGGATGTCGACGATCTCGAGCGACAACGGTACGCGGGCCTCGAGTGCGGCGTCACCGACGATGCCCAGCGCCAGCGCCAGCACGCGCTCCCCCTGCTCGCTCTGCAGCAATCCGGCGACGCCGGCCTCACCACCGGCCTCGGGCCAGGTCACGTCGGGCACGTCGGTGCCGCCCACCGTGGCGTAGATCCGCAGCGCAGCGCCGCCGTCGTCGTGGCGACGGCGCGTCCACGAGGCGAGGTCGCCGGGCAGGGTCGCGACGATCGGGGCGAAGCGATCGCCACCGACCGCGCCCGCGATGGGATCGAAGCCGCGCACGCCAGCGTTGCTGTGGAAGACGTACGCCGGCCAGCCCGCCAGCCACGTCGCGAGCGCGGCCGCCACCAGTCGCTCGGGATCGTCCTCGCTCGCCACCGACGCGCCGGGCCCGATGGGCTCGTTGTTGCTGGCCGGTGGCAGGGCGCCGCAGTCGTCGATGATCCACGGCCGCAACACCGGACCCCAGGCCCCGGCGGGACCGCCGAGGTTGCGATCGACGTGGATGGTCGCGAGATCGGCAACGTCGCCGCCGTAGACCCCCGCGACGTCGTCGCAGCCGTCGGAGAACGGCGCCGACGCGGCGACCACCACCGCGGTGCGATCGCGCAGCGCCAGCGTCCGCGCGCGCAGCTCGGCGAGGCCGTCGTCGCCGGCGAAGCCGTTCTGCCACGCCTCGTTGGCCAGCTCGAAGTGCATGATCGCGTCGGGCCGGTCCTGCGCGAGCGCGACGAACACGTCGGTCAACGCATCGCGCGCGGCGGCGCTCGGCACCGTGATCTGGCCGTCACCGATGAAGGTCCACTCGACCCGTAGCCCATATTCGTCGAACGCGAGCGCCGACAGGCCCGCGACCACCTCGGCGTAGTCGGGCCAGGCGAGCTCGATCTCGCGTCCGTCCCAGTAGTCGGGCGCGGCCGGATCACCGACGACCCCGAGCGCACGAACGTAGTGGAAGCCATTGGCCTGCAGGTACGCGAGATCGGACTCGAGCCGCGGGCGATCGTTGCGGTAGGCCCACGCCGCCCACATCATCGTGGCCCCGAGCGCGACGAAGCGCCCGCCATCGTCGGCGAACGAGCGCTCCTCCAGCACCACCGGCCCGCCGCGCTCACCGGTGCCGTCGCACGCGATCGTCACGGCCGCAGACGCGGTCTCGCCAAACCACTGCACATGCTCGTGGACCATGCGCCAGTCGGTCATCACCGCGCCGGCGCTGGCGGGTGCGGTGAGGGTGAGCTCGAAGGTGTGCGACGACCCCGGCTCGATGGATGCGCCGGCGGGCAACGGGATGCGGCCGACGGCGCTCAGCGGATCGGTGTCGTCGACGGCACCGAGGGCGTAGCCGTCGTCGGCCGACCACGTCGTCGCGCCGTCGTTGCGCACGCGGATCGTTGCTGTCACCGACTCACCGCAGGCGAGCGCGGTCGGCAGCGACGCCTCGATCACCGTCGCGTCGTCGCCCACCCCACCGCTGTCCGAGCTGGCCGACGCCGATGCGAGCGTGGTGTCGGCCGACGTGCCCGACGAGCCCGACCCGTCGCCGCCGGCGTGGCCGTCGTCGCCTCGGCAGGCCAGGCCCACCCAGAGCTGTGCGATGGCCAGGGCCCCGGCGGTGCGTCGCATGGCGTTCGTCATGATGCGCATCGTGCCAAGCCATCGGCGACGCCGACATCGGCAGCGCTGCCGATGGGTCCTGCATCGCCGCCGCTCGCGTCGCAGGGACGTGCTCGGGGGCTCGATGGTTGCGCTCGGCGTGCCGGCGCGTACCGCCGCGTCAGTGCTCGTGCGAAGCCTCGGCGGCCGGCGCCCGCGGGCCGTGCAGCTCGACCGTCAGGTGGTGCACCGGCGCCGCCGCGAGGACGGCCGCGCGCAGCTCCCCAATCGTTCGCGGCCTCGCGCTCGCCACCGCGACCACGCAGCCCCAGCGCCGCGGCCCGAGCTGCCAGCGGTGGAGATCCTCGACCACCACGTCGCCCAGCGACTCGAGCGCGCCGCGGATCCGCGTCAGCGCCTCGGCGTCGCCACTGGCGTCGACGAGCTGCGCGGCGGCATCGCGGCCCAGCTGCCACGACCAGCGCACGATGAGCCCACCCGCGACGATCGCCATCAACGGATCGAGCGAGACCCACCCGAGGTATCGGCCACACAAGAGCGCCGCGATCGCCATCACGCTGGTCAGCGCGTCGGCGACGACGTGGAGATAGACCGCCCGCAGGTTGTGGTCGTGGCCGTGGTCGTGGTCATGCCCATGGTCATGGTCGTGATCGTGGGCGTGCCCCTGCGCGGGGTGCAGCAGCCGGATGCTCACGAGATTCACCAGCAACCCCACCACCGCCACCGGCAGCGCATCCTCGAAGTGCACCGCCCGCGGCACCACGAGCCGCCAAACCGCCTCGACCGCCATCCACACCGCGGCGACGGCCAGCAGGATCGCGCTGGTGAAGCCCGCGAGCGCGTAGACCTTGCCGGTACCGAAGGTGAACACGCGCGAGCGTGCGCGGGTGCGGGCGAACCAATACGCGACCGCCGACAGCCCCAGCGCCCCGGCGTGGGTGGCCATGTGCCAACCATCGGCGGTGAGGGCCAGTGATCCGCTCCAGTAGCCCACGCCGATCTCGACCAGCATGACCACCAGGGTGATCGCGATGACCAAGGTCGTGCGGCGCTCGTTGCCCTCGACCCCGAGGTGGGTCTCGTGGTCGCGCGGGGGCGAGTTCGTCGGACCGCCGTGCATGCGCACGACGGTAGCAAACCTTGGCCCCGTTCACGCCCCCGGCGAGCAGCCGCGCAGGCCCAGATCGGTCGCCACACCCGCGTACGGATCGGCACCGTCGGTGAAGAACGGATCGCTGCTCTGCATCGGCGCCCCGTAGCCGTCGGCGAACACGCCCGCGAGATCGGTGGCGCTGTCGTTGTTCCAGTCGGTGCACCACACCGCATCGGCAGCCGCGATCGAGCGCGCGTAGCTGCTGTCGGCATCGAGATCGTAGAGCGCCGCACCGGTCGCCGCGTCCATGCCGAGCTCGGCGGCGATGCCGGTCGCGAACGTCGACTCGTCGCCGCGACGCGTCACGTAGACGGTCTCGTCGCAGCCGAGGTTCTCGAGCACCAGCGTGGGGTGCAGGTCGGACCAGCCGCCCGCCGAGACGCGCCCATCGCCGAGCTCGAGCGCGCGCGCGAGCCCAGGCTCCGCCGGCGAGAACGACAGCGCCTCGCCCCACGTGGTCGTGCCCAGCGAGAGGAACTTCGAGGTCTTCACGTCATCGAAGTACTTCGCGTTCGACTCGACCTTGCCGAGGTCTTCGGCCGCGCCCCAGTAGCCGAAGCGCACGTCGTCGAAGTCGACGTCGAGTGCATACGTCTGGGCGGCACCGTAGTCGGCGCGCGCCTTGGCGAAGGCATCCGCCGCGCCGTCGGTCAGCACCGAGGTCGAGACCAGCGCGTGCAGCCGTGCGCCGACGGGCTCGCCGAGGCGACGCGGCACGCCGGCGTCGGCGACGACCGCGGCGCGGTAGGCCGTCACCATCGCGGTGAACTCGCTGCCGCAAGTGGTGTCGCCCAGGGGCAGCGCGGCGATCGCCGCCCAGTCGCGCCCGACCGCCGCGTCGGCGCAGCCGTCGAGCCAGGCCTGCATGCGCGCCGCGTCGGGGCCGTAGCCGGCGTAGAAATCCGCGATGCGGCCGATCTTCCGCGCGACCGCGGCGAAGTCGAGCAGCCCGGGCCGCACGAACAGCGCCTTGGGGTTGCAGCCGGCGGCGGCCTGCTCGGGGGTGCAGCCGACCGAGAACGAGCCCAGCTGGCTCACCGCGCCGACGATGTCGCGCACGTGGAAGGCCGGGTCGGGCGAGCCCGCGATGGTCTCGAGGATCTCGGCGTTGAGCAGGTCCGCGAGGTCGGCCGACTGCAACAGATCCGACAGTGCCTGCTCGGCGGCGACGGGGTCGGTCTGTGCGAGTGCCTCGATGCCGCTCTCCTGGAACCGCTTGGCGAGCCCGGCGAACTGCCCGATCGCGGCCGCCTCCGGGGTCTCGCCGAGCACCGCGGCGTAGCCGGTGAGCGACTTGAGCTGCAGCGCGATGCGCTGCCCCTGCTGCGTCGGCGTGCACGGCTGCTCGCCGCACTGCGCGATCGCGGGGTTCATCTGCACGCTCTCGAGCAGGAACTGCGTGATGCTGGCCGAGCTGCCGCCGGCGGAGCCCCACACGGGTCCGTAGTGCTCGACGATGCGGGCCAGCGCGGCGAAGTGGGCGAAGATCAGCTGGCCGTTGCCGCGGACCGCCACGCACATGCGGCGCTCGCCGTCGCCCTCGCCGTCGACGTCGTCGCACTTGGCGCCGACACATGCGGCCGCGTCGTCGCCCTGCTCGGCGTCGCCGCACGCGGCGGTGAAGAGGCTGACGAGCGCGAGCGGGGCGAGGCGAAGGCGTGCGGGCATGGCGAGGCGGTCGACCGCCCGTCGGGCGAGGCAGTCCCTGCACGTGGGGTGAGACTTGGACCGCCGTGGTTCACCCGCCGCGGCCGCGACCGCCACGATTTCACGGGGAATCGTCGTCGTGAGGCGGCGCGTCGCCGCCGTGCCCCAGCCGCGCGTAGAGCTCGCGCGCGGGTAGCCCCGTCAGCGCCGCGAGCCGGCGCGCCCGCTCGCGCGGCTTGAGGCCGGCGTCGAGCAGCGCCTCGAGGGTCGCGACGGCGGCGGCTCGCACGGGATCGTGCTCGCGCGGCCGGGCCGGAGCCAAGACCACCGTCACCTCGCCGAGCAGCCCTGTCAGCGCCTCGGCCGCGAGGCCCGCGACCGTGCCGCGGATTGCGTTCTGGTGCAGCTTGGTGAGCTCGCGGGCGATCACGATCGCGCGGGTGTCGGCGTCTGGCAGCGTGCGCGCGAGATCGGCGACCAGCGCCGCCGTGCGATTGGCCGCCTCGTAGCACACCACGGTCGCGCGCTCGTCGACCAGCGACGCGAGCCAGTCGCTGCGGGCTTTGCCCCCGCGGGCAGGGAACCCGCAGTAGCGCACTTCGTCGGCCGGCAGCCCCGACCACGCCACCGCGGTCGCCATCGCGGTCGGCCCCGGCACCACGTCGACCTCGAAGCCAGCCGCGAGTGCGGCCGCGACCAGTCGCTGCCCCGGGTCGCTCCAACACGGCATGCCGGCCTCGCTGACGTAGGCGACGGTCTTGCCGTCGCGCAGCGCCACGAGCAGCTCGCCGACCCGCTCGTGCTCGTTGCCGACGAAGCACGAGCGCCGCGGCGGCAGCGTGACGCCGTCGCCGAGCAGGCGCACCGGCGAGCGCGTGTCCTCGCACAGCAAGAGATCGGCCCCGAGGATCGCAGCGCGCCCCCGCGGCGAGAGGTCGTCGCGGTTGCCCAGCGGGGTCCCCACGATGACGAGCATGCCGGGCATCGCAGCGCGGTCAGTCATGGCCGAGGGCGATCTGCACGGCGTCGCCGAGCTCGCCCTGCAGGTACTCACGCAGCCGCGTCAGCATGCGCTTCTCGATCTGCCGCGCACGCTCGCGGCTGACGCCCCAGCGATCGCCGAGGTCCTGCAGGGTGATCGGGTCCTCCGACATCACGCGCTCGCGGAAGATCTCGAGCTCGCGGCCGTCGAGCCCGCCGCCGAACGTCACGAGCTTCTCCTGCAGGAGGTCCTTGAACTCGGCCGCGTCCACGCGGTTCTCTGGATCGGCGTAGTCGTCTTCGATCAGATCGAGCCGCGTGCGCCCGTCGTCCTCGGCCCCCAGCGGCGCGTCGAGCGAGACGTCGGGCGCGGCCAGCCGCCGCTCCATCTCGACGACCTCCTTGGCCGACACGTCGAGCTCCTGGGCGATGCGCTCGGGGGTGGGATCGACACCGGCGGCGAGCAGCGCCTCACGCTGCTTGCGGAGGTTGAAGAACAGCTTGCGCTGGTTCTGGGTGGTGCCGATCTTCACCAGCCGCCAGTTGTTGAGGATGTACTTGAGGATGTACGCGCGGATCCACCAGCCCGAGTAGGTCGAGAGCTTGACGCCGCGGTACGGATCGAATTTCTGCACCGCACGGACCAGGCCGACGTTGCCCTCCTGCACCAGGTCGAGCAGGTTCTGGTAGGCGCGGCGGTACTCGTGGGCGATCTTCACCACCAGCCGCAGGTTCGAGGTGACCAGCTGCCGCCCGGCGTCGGTGTCGCCCTGCTCGACCCAGCGCACCGCCAGCTCGTGCTCGCGCTCCCGCGTGAGCAGCGGGTAGCGGCGCACCTCGCCCATGTAGGCCGCGAGGGGATCACGGCGCGCCAGCGCGGTGGTTCCCGGCGCCGCCGCGCCGTGGAGCGTGCGAGCGATGCGTTCCAGCTCCTCGTCGGTGACCGGATCCGACTCGGACAGCGCCTCGGCGGCCGCGAGATCGTCATCGGTGGCGAGCTCGGCCTGGGCCGGGGCCTCGTCATCGTCGTCGTCGTCGTCGCCGGTCGCGGGCTCGGGTGCGCCGCTCGGCGCCGCACGCTCGAGCGCCCCGCCCTCGGGCGTCACGCGTGCAGCCGGGTCGGCCGCCTTACCCTCGTTGCGCCGCTTCGTCATGGCCAAGCCGCCGGAGTGTACGCCGCCGGTGGCCATCGCTGACAACCCCCCAATGCTCCGAAAGTGACATGGGCCGTGTCACGGGCGGACAGTGCCGCGCGAGCCCGCAGGCGCCTTGCGCGGGGCCCCTTCGTCGGCGCGCCGTCATCGATCCCACCAGGTGGCCGCGCCTGTCGGCGCCGGCTACCATGGAAAACGATGAGCTCCCCTGGATCCGCTCCCAAGGTCGGTGGCTTCGCGCCGCGTCTCGCCGGTGTGATGGTGGCGGGCTCGCTGCTCACGGCGATGGGTCTGACCGCGTGGGGCGAGGGCCATGCCCAGGCCCAGCGACACAACCCCAAGGACCACGCGCGGCTGTCACCGGCCGCCGACGCGACCGAGCTGCGGGTGCTCGACTGGACGCTGTGGAACGTCTCCAAGTACTACGTCGAGCCCGATCGCATCGACCCCAAGAAGATGACGCGCGCGGGCCTGCATGCGCTCGAGAACAGCATCGCGGAGGTGTTGGTCGAGCCCGTCGGTGACGACCGCGTGCGCGTGAAGGTCGGCACCGCCGAGCAGGAATTCGCGCTCGACGACGTCGAGGCACTGTGGGCCGTGGGCCCCCGCGTGCGTGAGGTCTTCCGCTTCGTCGCGCGCAACGTCGAGCTGTCCGCCGACGAGCAGCAGGAGGCCGAGTACGCCATCGTCGCGGGCGTGCTGGCCACGCTCGATCCGCACACCAACCTGCTGCGCCCGACCGACTTCGCCGACATGAAGGCCAGCACCAAGGGCAGCTTCGGCGGCCTCGGGATCGAGGTCGGCATGCGCGATGGGGCCATCACCGTCATCCGTGTGATCGACGGCAACCCGGCCTCGAAGGTCGACATGCTGCCGGGCGATCGCATCGTGCAGATCGACAGCGAGTCGACCGTCACGATGAACATCAACGACGCGGTCGGTCGCCTTCGCGGTGCGGTCGGCACCACCGTCACGGTCTACGTGACGCGCGACGGCCTCGACCGGCCCAAGCCGCTCAAGATCACCCGCGCACGCATCCAGCTCGACAGCGTCATCGGCGACGTGCTCACCGAGACCGACGCCAGCGGGCGCACCCGCAAGGTCGGCCTGGTCGCGATTCCCCGCAACTTCGCCGAGACCACCGGTGCCGAGCTGCGGGCGAAGCTCGACGAGTTCCAGCAGGCGGGTGTCGAGGGCGTGATCCTCGACCTGCGCGACAACCCCGGCGGCCTCCTCAACGCCGCGGTCGACGTCGCTGACGCGTTCCTCTCGAGCGGCACCATCGTGTCGACGGTCGGCGTCGCCTCGCCGCGGGAGGAGAGCGACGCCAACGGGCGCTACGATTTCCCCGACCTGCCGCTGGTGGTGCTGGCCGACCAGGGCTCGGCGAGCGCCTCGGAGATCGTCGCGGGCGCGCTGCGCAACCAGGGCCGCGCGGTCGTGCTCGGGCGTCGCACCTTCGGCAAGGGCTCGGTGCAGGTGCTGCACGAGCGCAAGGCCGGCGACAAGGAGCTCGCGCTCAAGCTGACCATCGCGCAGTACCTCACCCCCGGCGACGTCTCGATCCAGTCGGTCGGCGTCGCGCCCGACGTCGAGACCATTCCCGTGTGGATCGGCGCCGAGCACATCGCCTACTTCGGCCGCGATCGCTTCGACCTCCTGCGCGAGGAGTCGCTGTCGCAGCACCTGGTGTCCGACGCGACCGGCAAGGAACGCACCGCCTACGGCCCGGTGTACTTCCTCGACCGCGGCTCGGTCGGCGAGGAGGACGACACCCCGGTCGACGGCGGCAAGTCGAAGGACAAGGACCGCACCATCGCCGGCCGCAACGACAAGAAGCCCGACTCGCGTACCGAGCTCCTGCTCGAGGACTCCGAGATCCGCATGGCCCGCGACCTGGTGCTGCGCGCACCCTCGGCCAATCGCGACGCGATGCTCGAGAGCATGGACGGCTTCGTGCGGGAGCAGGCCGCGCAGGAGCAGACCCGCATCGCGCAGAGCCTCGCCAAGCGCGGCGTCGACTGGGCGCGCGGGCCCGACAAGCAGACCGGCACACCCAAGCTCAAGGTGGAGATCAAGTCGGACAAGCCCGGCAACGTGATCAAGGGCGGCGAGAAGGGCACCGTCACGGTCACCGTCACCAACGTCGGTGACGCGACCGCGTGGCAGGTTCGGGCCATCAGCGACAGCGACTACCGCTACTTCGACGAGCGCGAGCTGTTCTTCGGCAAGATCGATCCCGGCCAGAGCAAGAGCTACCCCATCAAGCTCTCGGTCGCCGAGCAAGAGCTCTCACGCACCGACCGCATCGACCTGCACCTCTTCGACCAGCACGGCTCGAAGCTCGCCGCCGGTTCGCAGACCTCGATCGACGTCAGTGCGCAGGCACTGGCGCGGCCGGAGTTCGCGTTCGGCTACGCGGTCATCGACGACAGCAGCGCCGGCAAGAACATCAGCGGCAACGGCGACGGCACCCTGCAGGTCGGCGAGCGCGCGATCGTGCGGGTGTGGGTGAAGAACACCGGTGAGAGCGCGGCGCTCGACGCCTGGGTCACGCTGCGCAACCTCGCCGGCGACTCGGTGTTCTTGCACAGCGGGCGCGAGCGTCTGCAGAAGCTCGAGCCGGGCGCGGTGCGCTCGGTCGATCTCGACGTCGAGGTCATGAAGGAGTCCGAGGTCGGCGACGAGCTGCTGCAGGTCTCGGTCTCGGACAACAAGATGGCCGAGGTCCTCACCGACAACCTCCACTTCGACCTCACGGCGCCATCGACCAAGCTCGCGGACGCCACCAACGGCGTGGTCGCGGCCTCGGAGGTCGAGCTGTTCGCGACCCCGACCGGCACGCCCCGCGTGATCGCGCGCGCGAAGGCCTCGAGCAAGTTCCGCTCGACCGCGCGGACCGACGGCTGGTACCGCGTCGAGCTACCTGACGACGGCTTCGCGTTCGTGCGCGCCGCCGACGTCGAGGTCAGCGGCAAGGGCCCCAGCAAGGCCCCCGCGGTCGAGACCGTCTTCGGGGTCTCGCCGCCCAAGGTGGCGCTGTCGTCGTCGCCGACGCAATCCGATGGCGAGAGCGTCAAGCTGAGCGGCGTGGCCAGCGACGAGGACGCCGTGCGCGACGTCTTCATCACGGTCTTCAACCCCTCACGCGACCTGTTCGGCGACGTCGAGAAGGTCTACTACGTGGCCAACGCCGATCCGACGAACGGACGGCTCGAGTTCGACGCCGACGTGCCGCTGACCCCGGGCAACAACCTGGTCGAGATCCACGCGCGCCAGAGCGACGAGGTCGTCGCGATCAAGCGCATGTGGGTGCTGCGAACCTCCGGGCTGGCCGAGGCCCGTGCCAAGGGCGCCGCCTACGACACGCGCGGCGAGCTGCGGGTCGACAAGTTCAACAAGTGAGGAACGACCGCTGGCATGCTGCGGACCCGCGCCGTGAACCATGCCCGCCCGACTGCCCGCGCCCTGCGGCTGCTGCATCCGCTGCGCGCGGCCGTGCTCGCGATCGCGGCCTGCAGTGAGGCCAGCCCCGGTCGCCCGAACGACCCGGCGCTGACCGGACTCGAGCTGAGCCGCGTCGCACCCGAGCTCATCCTGCCCGGGACCGTGATCGCGATCGCCGGCGAGTCGTTCGTCGACAGCCCGTGGGGCAGCTCGCACCTCGCGCTGCTCGACCAGGGCATCACGTTGCCGCTGCGCTACGTCGACGCCCAGACCCTCGAGCTCGAGGTCGATGACGACGTGTTCGCCACCCTGGGCGGCGACGGGGCCAGCTTCGACGGCGAGGTCCAGGTCGAGGTGCGCAGCGAGGTCGACGGTCGGCTCTACCGCACGACGCCGCTGCCGACCGCGTGGTCGCTGCGGGCCGAGCTCGCGCCGCGCATCGACGACCTCGCCGAGACCGGCGTGATCTTCCCCAATGAGCCGATCACGATCATCGGGAGCGGCCTGCTGCTGCGCGGCGAGGGGGAGAGCGTGGCCGTGCTCGAGGGCTGCTTCACGCCCGCCGAAGGCGACGCTTGTGCGCCGATCGCCGCAACCGAGGTGCCGGTGATGGGCGCCGACCCGTTCGACCGCGAGCACGGCAGCTTTGCGTTCGTACCGACGATCGCCGGCATCGATCCCGGACGTTTCGTGGGCACGGTGCAGCTGCGCAACCGCCAGCGGGGCGGCGTCGTGCACGACAGCCCCCAGCTGGCCGTCGACTACGACCTGCAGCGTCCCATCGTCTACGGCGCATCGACCGACCACGCCAGCCTCGGGCAGTACGTCACCATCACCGGCGCGGGCTTCGTGGGCGACGACGGCTCGACCCTGCTCGACTTCGTGGGTGCGTTCACCGCCGACGCCGACGGCAGCGTCATCGAGCTCGACGAGGTGCTGACGCCCGAGTTCGTCGACGGCCACACCATTCGCTACGTCATCAACGAGGACGACGCACTCGGCCAGCAGCTCGACATCCGCTACGGGCCCGGCAGCTTCGCCGGCACCGTCACGCCCCGCATCGCGTGGCAGGGCAGCGAGGTCGCCGGCGATGCCGCGCCGCTGTCGTTCGCGCTGCGGCCGGTGCGACAGGTGGTGTGGGTGCAGTTCCTGCCCAGCTACGTCGAGAGCCTTCGTGCATTCGGCCTGCGCGCCGTCGATGCCCAGGTGCGCGCGCGCGTGCTCGAGGTCATGCGCCGTGACTACGCCGGCATCGGTGTGGCGATCGTCGAGCAGCCGCCGGATGACTGGGCCCTGTTCGCGCAGATCGACGTCGGCGGCCCCGATCCCAACGGCCTGGGCCTGCTCGGCTACGACAACACGCCCGGCAAGGACACCGAGAACCAACGGCTCTACGACCACATCGGTGGCGTCAACGCGCAGACACAGGACGACGGCTTCCCCGGCTACGGTGGTGTGTTCATCGAGTCGTTGTTCGGCTACTCGCAGCACCCCGGCGCGCTGGCGATGCAGCTCTCACCCGAGCCGCTGTTCGATGCGGTCTTCGACCGGTTCCGCCCCGACGTCGGCGGGCATCCGGTCGATGCCGCCGACCTCGCCGACGCACCGGCGCCGCTCGAGCGCGGTGCGTCGTGCCCCGCGAGCGATCGTCCGGGCCAGATTGCATGCGCGATCTGGGTCTTGGGCAGCATGGTCGGCTCGACGCTCAGCCACGAGCTCGGGCACTCACTGGGGCTCGCCGATCCCTACGGGCCCGACTTCCACGACGCCGGCGACGCGCCCGACCGCCTGATGGACGCCGACCGCCCCTTCCCCGAGCGCGCCGAGCTCGACGGCCAGGGCCCGGCGCGGTTCTGCGACGACGAGTACGCGTACCTGCGGCTGGTGCTACCGACCGACGCGCCGACCGATCCCAGTCCGCGGCCGGGCTGCTTCTGAGCGCACGCGGCGAGGCGACCGCGACGGGTGCGGCGGCCGCTCGACGCGAGCCGCGGCCACGCGCGACTGCGGTATCGTGCGACACATCGTGCCGTCGCAACTGCGTGTCGTCCTCGCCCTGCCCCTCGCGCTCGCGGTGCTCGCGTGCGCGCATCCGAAGACGACGACCGCGACGCCACCGCCACGGCCCGACGCCGCGGGCACGCAAGCGCAAGCCGGCGCGAACACGGCACCGACCACGCCCACGCTCGATCCCGCGGTGGTGGAACGTGCCGCCGTCGACGATCGCACGTGGACGCTGCTCGGCGGCAACCCTGAAACCACGATGTTCGCCGTGGTCGGCCGTCGCGGTGCGCTGCGTTGGACCGAGGACGGACCGCCGGTGATCGCACAGATCGGCGACCCGGCGTTCGAGCGGCTCGGGGTCGTCGAGCAGACCGACACCCGCGTGCGCGTGCTGATGCGACCGAGCGGTGGCTTCGCGCACCTGCTCGTGTGGCTCGACAAGGCCGACCTCGCGCCGCAGCTGGCCGCGAAGACACCGCTGCGAACCGACGCGACGCTCCGGACCGCGCCCGACGACGGCGCGATCGAGCTCGCCAACGACATGCCGGTGCGCGTGCTGGGTCGCGAAGGCGACGCCGTGCAGGTGCGCAGCGACGACGACCGCTTCAGCGGGTGGGTCGCCGCCAGCGAGCTCGTGCCGACGTTCAGCTCGGTTGCCTTCGAGTACCCGGCAATCGACGCGCAGATCGAGGGCGCGCTGGCCATCGCGCAGCGCCCCGGCGGCAAGGTCATGTTCCGTCTGCCGACCGAGGCGTCCCCCCACGAGGTCCGGATCGTCCGCGTGCGCAAGGGCTGGACCGAGGTCGAGTTGGTCGAGCGCTGCGTGCCCGGCGTGCGCGTGCACGGCTGGGTGCGCGCGAAGCAGGTCGAGCAGATCGGGCCCATGGGTACCGGCTGGGGCTGCGGCCGCGGGCAAGGCAGCGTGATCCCGCGCTGGGGCGAGCTCGAGTCGGCGCCGGCCGTGAAGCTCACCGCCGACACCGCGCTGTCGACCCTCGACGGTCAGCGCGTGGGTCGTGTGGTCGGCACCCTCGAGGCGCGCCGGGGTGGCGACGGCGAGCTCCGCATCCACACCCCGTGGGGCCTGTTGCCGATCCGCGCCGAGGGTCCCGCGAACCCACCGCCGACAGCGACTGCGGCTACGTCAGCAACTCCGTCAGCGGCCCGTTGACGTACTCCGGCGCGCCGAAGCTGTCGAAGCCATCGATGCCGAGCGCCTGTCCGACCGTGACGAACAGGTCGTTCATCGTGCGCTCGTTGCCGAAGTCGTAGTGGCCCGGCCGCAGCGCGCCGCCGGCGGTGCCGAGCAACAGCAACGGCATGTCCGTATAGGCATGGGTCGGGCCCTCGGCGACCTCCGTCACGCACACGATGACGGTGTTGTCGAGCACCGGCGAGCCATCGACATCGAGGCTGTTCGCCAGCGCGTCGCCGAAGTACGCCAGCTGCTGCGAGTAGAAGGTGCTGATCGCACTCAGGCACTCCATCGCGGTCTGCTGCGCGGTCGAGAGCCCCTGCGGGATGCCGCCCGCGGTGCCGACCGAGATATGCGAGATGGTGTGCTGCGCGGTGTTGAGGCCCGAGCCGCAGGTGTCGACCTCGGGCGGGCACGCCAGCGCGTCCCACGGCGCCGACGGGATCAGATCGCGGAAGTCGAACACCGACTGCGCGCCCGACCACTGCAGCGTCGCGACCCTGGTGGCGTCGCAGCCGAGGCCCGCGGCGACCAGATCCATCTGCAGCTGCCCGAGGGTCGGGATCATCTGGTTCTGGTGGATCTGCGCGTCGTCGACGGTCGGCTCCGGCGGCTTGGCGCAGTAGGCCCCGACCTTGATGCGGTCCTCGAGCTCGCGCACCAGCGTGAGGTGCTTGTCGAGCCGTTGCTGGTCCTGCGCGCCGAGCTTGCCGTTGATACGGGCGAAGTCGTCCTGCACGAGGTCGAGGATGCTCTTGCGCTGCGCGACCACCTTCTCGAGCTCGGCCTTGGCCGCGTCGGAGTCGGGGATGTTCGCGAACAGCCGCGTGAAGACCTTGCGCGGGTCGGCCTCGGAGGGCACCACGCCGGCCTGACCACCGCCGTCGGCGTAGCTGATGTACTCGGTCGCGCCACCACCGAACGTGATGATGCCGGTCTCGACCGAGCGCAGCTGATCGGCGTTGCCGAGGTGCTTGGCGACCTCCTGATCGAAGCTGACGTCCGCGCCCCAACCCACGTCGCCGAACTGGGTCGACTCGATGTCCTTGAACGGGCGCGCCGTGAGCACCGAGGTCATGCCCTTGACGTGGCCGTTGCCGGGCAGCGCCTCGGCGGCGGCCATGCGCACGCCCGAGAGGATCGTCAGCTGCGGCCGCAGCGTCGGGGTGTCGAGCGGCGCGAGGATCGGCGAGGCCACCCACTGCGTGCCGCCGCTGCCCCCCGGGCGCCAGTTGCCGAGCACGGTGCCGGTGCTCGTGTACCAGACCACCAGCCGCTTGGGCGCGAGCCCGTCGGCCGCCCTGGCGCGGCGACGCGGCAGCATCACCTCGAGCATCGGCAGCGTGAGGCCGATGCCGGCGGTGCCGCGCAGCAGCGTGCGTCGCGACATTCGCAGCGTCATGGGCCTGCCTCCGCGTCGGGGTCGGTGCGGTAGAGGAACGCAGGGGTCTGCGTCAGCTCGAGCAGCAGCGTGCGCACGTTGCCGTCCGAAGCCGCGAACGCGTCGGCGAGCGCGTCGGTGCTGCAGGCGTCGAGCTCGCCCTCGCCGCGGCCGTATGCGTAGTGGAACCACTGCCGCACCATGCACTCCCGCACGGTGTCGCTCTCGGCCAGCAGCGCCGCCAGCTCGGTGTGATCGGCGAAGCTGCCCTGCGCGTCGCCGGTGGCGATGGTGCCGCTGGGATCGATCGACAGCCCGCGATCGTCGTCGCGCCAGCGACCGATGGCGTCGTAGTGATCGAACGCGAAGCCGGGCGGGTTGATCACGCGGTGGCAGCCCGAGCAGGGCTGGTTGGCGGTCAGCTCCTCGAGCTGCTCGCGCTGGGTCTTGGTCGGATCGGGCGCCGGCAGCTGCGTGTCGACGTTGCAGGGTGGCGGCGGCGGCGGCGAGCACAGCAGCTGCTCGAGCACGAACTTGCCGCGGTACACCGGCGAGGGCTGGGCCTCGTGGGCGAGCGCGGACATCATCGCGCCCTGGCTGAGCAAGCCGCTGCCGCGACGCGGGTCGAGCTCGACACGGACGAAGCCGTCGCCTGCCGGGACCGGGAGCCCGTAGAAGCTGGCCAGCTCGGCGTCGACGAAGGTCGCCGGGGTCGTGAGCAGATCGCCCAGCGTACCGTTGCGCGCGCGCACGACGTCGTCGACGAACAGCGCCATCTCGGTGAGCATGCCGTCGGCGACTGCGGGCGTGAACGCGGCGTCGTTCTTGTGCAGCGTCGGCACGGCCGTGACGCGGGCCCACTGCAGATGGAAGTCCTGCACCGCCCGGGCCCCGCGCTCGTCGTCGATCATCTGCTCGGCCATCGCGCGCACGTCGGCGGCGGCGTCGAGCTGGCCCGCCGCCGCGGCGTCGAGCAGCGCGTCGTCGGGCGTGGTGCCCCACAGCAGGTACGACAGGCGGGTCGCGGTCTCGTAGCCGTCGAGCCGTCGCGCACCGCCCTGGTCGGGATCGGGCATGCCGATCTCGACCCGATAGAGGAACGAGGGCGACTGCAGCATCGCCGCGACGACCATCTCGATGGCCTTGTCGAAGCCGAACTCGGCCTTCTGCGCGCCGTAGAAGCCCTGATACGCGGTGAGTTCGTCGGCGAGGAGCGGCCGCCGCAGCGCGCGTCGACCGAAGCCCTCGATGAAGCTCGCCGCGCAGGCATCCTCGCCGTCGGCCACCGGATCGCAACCCAGCAGCGTCGGCAGGTCGGCGACGGCGGTGGTCGCCAGCGCGAGCGCGGCGGCCTCGTAGTCCTCGACCACGCTGGCGCTCATCGGCGTGCTCGCGGCACCGTTGGTGAAGCCGAGCTGCAGCGACTCGGGGATGAAGTTCTTGCCCGGCGCCGTGGTATCGCCCAGCAGATCGTGGACGGTGTTGTCGTACTCCCAGCGCGTCAGCCGACGTACCGGTGAGGTCTGTACGCTGGGGGTCTCGCAGCCAGCGGCGACGCCGGTGTCGCCCTCGCCCGAGCCGCCCTCACCGCTGGCCGAGGCCTCGGTACCCGCCCCCTCGTCGGCACCGGCGGCGCCGTCGAGGCCGCGGTAGCACGACGCGAGCAGGCCGCCCACCAGCACCACTGCGGTCCGCGTCACCGGTCCGCGCATGCAAACGGCCGCCACCCTGGTCAGGATGGCGGCCGAGGCCGAAGCCGGTCAAGGCGTACGATCGGTGGCCGCGGCCACCATCGCGTCAGCTAGCTGGCTTCCTTCTTGGCCTCGTTGCGATAGACGAGCACCGGGCGCTTGTCCTCGGTGATGACCTCGTCGCTGATGACGGCCTCGGCGACGTTGTCGACGCTGGGGATGTCGTACATCACATCCAACATCGCGCGCTCGAGGATCGACCGCAGACCGCGGGCACCGGAGCGCATGGTCTTGGCCTTGCGGGCCACGGCGCGCAGCGAGTCGCCGGTGAAGGTCAGCTCCACGCCGTCCATCTCGAGCAGGCGGCGGTACTGCTTGACCAGCGCGTTCTTGGGCTCGGTGAGGATCTGCATCAGCGCGTCCTCGTCGAGCTCCTGCAGCGGCGCGATGACCGGCAGGCGACCGATGAACTCGGGGATGAGCCCGAACTTCATGAGGTCCTCGTTCTGGATGCGCTGCAGCAGGTCCCACTGCCGCAGCTCCTTCTTCTTCTCGACCGTGGCGCCGAAGCCCATGCTCTTGGCGCTGATGCGGTGCTCGATGATGTCCTCGATGCCCGCGAACGCGCCGCCACAGATGAAGAGGATGTTGGTGGTGTCGACCTGCAGGAAGTCCTGCTGCGGGTGCTTGCGGCCACCCTTGGGCGGCACCGACGCGACCGTACCCTCGAGGATCTTGAGCAGCGCCTGCTGCACGCCCTCGCCGGAGACGTCGCGGGTGATCGACGGGTTGTCACCCTTGCGGGCGATCTTGTCGATCTCGTCGATGTAGATGATGCCCCGCTGGGCCCGCTCGACGTCGTGGTCGGCGTTCTGCAGCAGGCTCACGATGATGTTCTCGACGTCCTCGCCGACGTAGCCGGCCTCGGTGAGGCTGGTGGCGTCCGCGATCGCGAACGGCACATCGAGAATGCGCGCCAGCGTCTGTGCGAGCAGGGTCTTGCCCGAGCCGGTGGGCCCGATGAGCAAGATGTTGCTCTTCTGCAGCTCGGCCTCGTCGGGCTTCCGCTTGGCGTTGATGCGCTTGTAGTGGTTGTACACCGCGACCGAGATGATCTTCTTCGCCATCTCCTGCCCGACCACGTAGTCGTCGAGGATGGCGCGGATCTCCTTCGGCTTGGGCACGCGTCCGTGCCCCTGCTGGCGCTCTTCCTTCTGCACTTCCTCCGCGAGGATGTCGTTGCAGAGCGAGATGCACTCGTCGCAGATGTAGACCGAAGGGCCAGCGATGAGCTTCTTCACTTCCTTCTGGCTCTTGCCACAGAAGGAGCAGCTGAGGTTGCCGTGACCGGTGTCGCGCTTGGAGGAGCTCATCTGGTCTTCCTTCCCACTCTCGTCTTCACCCGCATCAGGCGGGGGTCTGCGGTCGGGTGACGACCTCGTCGACCAAGCCGTAGCGCTTCGCCGTGTCGGCATCCATGAACTTGTCGCGGTCGGTGTCCCGCAGGATCTCTTCGATGTCGCGCCCGCAGTGCTGCGCGAGGATCTCGTTGAGGCGGGCCTTGAGTCGCAGCACCTCGCGGGCCTGGATCTCGATGTCGGTCGCCTGGCCCTGCGCACCGCCGTGGGGCTGGTGGATCATGATGCGGGCGTTGGGCAGCGCGAAGCGCTTCTTCGGCGCACCGGCGGCGAGGATCACGGCGCCCATCGAGGCGGCCTGGCCGAGGCAGTAGGTCGCGACCGGTGCCTTGACGTGCTGCATCGTGTCGTAGATCGCCAGGCCCGCAGTGACCACACCACCGGGCGAGTTGATGTACAGACGGATGTCCTTCTCGGGGTCTTCCGACTCGAGGTACAGCAGCTGGGCGATGATGACGTTCGCCACCTGATCGTTGATGGGGGTGCCGAGGAACACGATGCGGTCCTTCAGCAGCCGGCTGTAGATGTCCCACGAGCGTTCGCCCCGATGGGTCTGCTCGATGACGAAGGGGATGCTCGCCTGTGGCTCTCCCCAGTAGAGGTCCGGCATGCCGGCGCGGCCGTCGCGATCGTTCATGAATCTCCTCGTTCTCGCACCTGCATCACACGCTGCCCCCGAGGTCGTGCCAGCGGGTGGGTCGCGTTGTCGAGCATCACTTGGCTATGTTGTACGGCCATGCCCCCCGATGCAAGTGCTGCCATCGGCGGCAATTCCGGCCGCTGGAGCGCATGTTGTGGGCCACGCGTGCCGCGGCGGAACGCAACGATGTGCGATGCGTTCCGATGCGGCGCCACCGGCACGCGTGCCGGCGGTCGTCCCGATGTGTGCCGCACCGCGCGAGCCCGCGGCGTAAACCCGGCTGCACACGTGCAGACGCCCGCACCGAGCCGTGGCACGGCGACCGCAGGTGCCGCCGTGCACACGCCCGCGCGGGCGCCAATCGGGCAGGTCGGCGACTAGCCGATCGAGCTGTCGTCGTCGCCCTCGCCCGGCTCGGGCTCGGGATCCGGCGCCTCGGTGACCTCGGACTTCGACATCAAGAAGTCGAGGATCTTCTCCTCGCGCATCTGCGCGCGCACGAGCACGAGCTGGCCGTTCTTCTCCATCTGCGCGCGCATGCGCGGGAGGTTCTGGCCGCTCTCCTCGGCCATCTTGGTCAGCTCGGCCTCGAACTCGTCGTCGCTGACGTCGAGCGACTCGGCCTTCCCGATCGCGTCGAGCAGCAGGTAGGCCTTCACGTTGAACAGCGCCTGCGGGCGGATGCGGCGCGCGAGATCGGACTCGGTGGTGCCGACGTTGGCGAGCTTGAGCCCCTGCTGCGCGAGCTGCCGCTTGGTCGCGTCGACCTGCGCCGAGACCTCGCGGGCGATCATCGAGGGCGCCGCGTCGAACGGGTTGGTCTCGAGCAGCGAGACCACCAGGCGGCGCCGGGCGTCGCGCTCGGCCTCGTCGGCGTCGTCCTGCCGAATCTTGTCGCTGATCTTGGTGCGCAGCTCGTCGAGCGACTCGGCCTCGCCGGTGTCGCGCGCGAAGTCGTCGTCGAGTGCCGGCACGTGCTTGACCCGGACCTCGCGCAGGCCGAGCCCGAGCACCGCTTCCTTGCCCCGCAGCTCGGGGCGCATGCGCTCGGCGGTCGGCACGAACCGCACCGTGCGCAGCTGCCCGACGTCGCCGACCTCGAGGTTGGCCATCGCAGCGGCCAGCCCGGGGATGAACTCGTTCTTGGGCTCGGCGCCCTCCTCGACGATGTCGACGCGGACGTCCTTGCGGGTCACGCGGGTGTCGCCGATGTTGCCCTCGACGTCGACGGTCCACACGTCGCCCGCGGCGGTGGTCTTGCGCGGCGTCTCGCCCTCGGCGGGCTCGGGCAGCGGGCGCAGCTCGGTGAGCTGCTCGCGGCGACGCTCGAGCTCGGCGGTGACCTTGGCCTCGTCGACCACGGCGGGGCGACGGCGCACGGCCACGCCGGTGTAGTTCTTGGGCTCGATCGCCGGCGGCACCTCGAAGCGCGCGGCGTAGGTGAACGGCGCGCCGCTCTCGAGCGACGACGACTCCAGCACCGGCTGCGTGAGCGGCACGATCGAGTTCTGCGTCACCGCGGTCTGGAAGGTCTCCTGCACCAGATCACGCGCGAGCTCCTGTCGCACGCTCTTGCCGAACATGCGCTCGAGCACCGGCTGCGGCACCTTGCCGGGGCGGAAGCCCGGCACCCTCGCGCGGCGACCGAGGTCGCGCAGCTTGTCCTGCAGACGGGTGGCGATGTCGGCCCAGGGGATCTCGACCTTGACGCGACACTCGACGGGACTGATGCGCTCGACAGACGACTGCATGATGCGAACCTTTGGGCAGATGGCGTCCGAGCCGCTTGGCCGGGCGCGAGTCGTGGGACTGAAAGCGGCGCGGGCGAATCGGACTGCCCGTCGCGCGCGGAGTTGGCTTCTATCAGGCATCGGCGGTCGCGACCACGCTCTTGGCGAGGGCGGTGCCGATCTCTGGTCCGCGGGCGCTCCAGGGGGCCGCACGCCGCGCGACGGCCATGCCCCGCACGCACGCCCGCCCGTGAAACGGCGGCGCCCGCCAGCGGCCCCCCGCGAGGCGCCGCGCTCGACACGTGAGGGACCTCGTACGTCCTCGCGCGGTGCCCAGCCGGGTCGGCGCGCGGACCCGTCAGACGCGATCGAGCGCCTGCAGGAGGTCGTCGTGGAGGTCCCCGAGATCCTCGATGCCGACCGACAGCCGCACGAGGCCCTCGCGGATGCCGATCGCGGCGCGTTGCTCCGGTGCGAGCTCGTAGTGGCTCATGAGCGCAGGCTGCTCGATGAGGCTCTCGACCCCGCCGAGGCTCGGCGCGAGCTTGGGGATCCGCACCGCGTCGACCAGCGCGGTGCCAGCCGCCAGGCCGCCGTGGACCTCGAACGAGACCACCGCACCGCCGCCCTGCAGGTCGCGCACGGCAACGGCGTGATCGGGGTGACTGGCGAGCAGCGGGTACCAGACCTGCCTGACCTTCGGATGCCGCTCGAGCGCCTCCGCCAGCGCCAACGCCGACGCGTTCTGTCGCGCCAACCGCAGCGCGAGCGTCTTGACCCCACGCAAGAGCAGGAACGCCGACAGCGGATCCGCGATGCCGCCCAGCGTCCCCAGCTGCTCGCGGATCGCGTCGATGATGCCGCGCTTGCCGATCACGACCCCGCCCAGCAGGTCGTTGTGCCCCGCCAGGTACTTCGTGGTGGAGTGGATGACGAGATCGGCCCCGAGCGCGAGCGGCTGCAGGTTGACCGGAGTGGCGAAGGTGGCGTCGACGATGGTCTTCACCCGATGCGCGCGCGCGCACGCCACCACCGCCGGCAGGTCGACCACGCGCAGGTAGGGGTTCGTCGGCAGCTCGGTGAAGAGCAGCTTGGTGGTGGGGCGCAGCGCAGCCTCGATCGCCGACGCGGTCGGTGCGACCACGTCGACCTCGACACCGAAGCGCGACAGCGTGTCGGTCGCGAACGCGCGGGTCTTGCGGTAGACGTCGGCGGTGAACACCGCGTGCGCGCCCTGGCGCAGCATCGCGAAGCAGGTGGTCGTGATCGCGGCCATGCCCGAGGCCAGCAACACCGCAGCCTCGCCGCCTTCCAGCGCCGCGAGCTTGGCCTCGGCCGCGGCGACCGTAGGGTTGCCGTAGCGCCCGTACTCCGGCGCGCGCTCGAGCCGGCCTTCCATGTACGACGACAGCTCGGCGGTGTCGTCGAACGGATAGGTCGACGACAGCACCACCGGCGCCGTGATCGAGCGACCGTCGCGGACGCGCGGCTCACCGCCGTGCACGGCCTGCGTCGAGGGCCCGAGTCGACGCGGCGGCATCGTCAGCCCCCGAGCGCGACGAGCTTGTCGTCACGCTCGCGATAGCCGGCCGGGATGCCCTGCAGCTCCTGCAGCGCGGCATCGTTGTCGCCGACCTTCTCGAACACGCCAGCCAGCTCGTACTTGGCCTCGAACAGCTCGTCCTCGTTGCTCGCGACCTGGATCGCGCGCTGCAGGTCCGCGACCGCGCGGTCGGTCTCGCCGCGATGGACCCGCAGCGTGCCCGACATCACCAGCGCCCGCGCCTCCCAGCTGGCGTCGCGGGCGGCGAGCTCGAACTGCGTGATGGCGTCGTCGACCAGGCCCATGTCGCGGTAGGCCATGCCGAGGTCATACGCCGAAGCGGCGTCGCCGGGGTCGCTGCCGGTCGCGCGGATCTCGGGCGTGCGGGCCTTCTTGCGGCTGCCCTTGGGCTTGCCGCCGTCGCCGAAGATCGCCGAGAGGTAGGCGTCCTCGTCCTCGTTCTCGTCCTCGAGCAAGACCTCTTCTTCGTCGTCGGCGACCGCGGCCGCCGGCGACGCAGCTGCGGCGACGGTCGGGGCCGGCGCGGGGGAGACGTTGACCAACGGCGTGGCACCCGAGTTCTGCGAGGGGCCCGCGGTGTCCTTGGCGAACTCGCCGGCGAGCGTCGCGACATCGGGATGCCCTGGGTGCTTGCGCTCGAGCTCGGCCAGCGCCGCATGGGCGTCGTCGTCGAGTCCCTGATCGAGGAAGAAGCGCACCTCGGCGACCTCGTCGCTGAGGTCGGGCCACGCAGGCTTGGCCGCCGGCGTCGAGGGTCGACGCGGTGGCGGAAGGCGGGGTGGGTTCGCCATCGACGTCTCCTGGCTGTCACTCGTCGCCGCCGCTGCGGTGGCGATCGACTCGACCGGCTGGGTGATGTGATCGCTGTCGCCGCCCGACGCGACGTCGGTCGGATCGTCGAGGTCGACCGTGGGCTCGCCGAGCTCCGGCGTCGCGCGCCGGGGCGGCCGCATCGGCGCGAAACGCTGGGTGCTCCCATCGGGGTGCGCTTCGGCGTCGAAGGCCTGGGTCGGCGCGTTCGCGGTGCTCGCGGACGCGACCGGCGGCCGCGGCTCGAAGCCGAACGGCGGGGTCTTGTCGGCGCCGCGGGAGCTGTCGTCGAAGCCCCGCATGCCCGCCAGCGCCTCGCTCAGATCCTCGGTCGGTCGATGCTCCTCGCGCTCGGGATCGGGGCCCGGCAGCGGACGCGCGTCGGAGAGTCCGAAGCGGTTCTCGACCGGGATCGGCTGGGTCGGCTGGGCCTCGGGCTCGCCGTCGCTGACATCGATCGCGAAGTCGTCGTCGTCGCCGCCGGGCAACGCGCTGGGATCGCCGGCGGCGAGGTCGAGCCCGGAGTCGTCGTCGCCGACGACGTCGAAGGCGCCGCTGTCACCGACCGCCGCGAAGGTCGCGGTGCCGCGCTGCGTGCCTCCGGGGCGCTCGCTGGCGGCCGCGGCCGCGTCGAGGTCGGCCAGCAGCTCCATCGCCGCGGGGCTGTTGGCGTCGGCGTCGAGCGCCGCACCGAGGTGCTCGCGCGCGAGCTTGGGATCGCGATCGACCACCAGGCGAGCCACGCGGACGTGGGTCACCGCCGCCTCGGCACCGCGGCCGAGCTCACCCAGCGCGCGGGCCCGCAGCGCCAGCGCACCGACGTGATCGGGCTGCAGCGTGAGCAGCTCGCCGACGTGCTCGATCGCGTGCTCGAAGAGGCGGTACTTCACGTAGACGCGGGCCTCGAACAGGATCTTGTCGAGGTCGACGCCCGCGTCGGCGCCCTCGGCCGCGGTGTGCTCGACGTCGGAGAGCACGCGGTGCGTCATCGACTGCGCCGGCGCCGGCTCCTCGCGACCGCGCTCGCGGGCCGGGCGTGCGGCTGCACGGTTGGGCAGCGGCACCGAGGTCGAGTCACTGGCGATGACGTCGTCTTCGTCGAGCTCGAGCACGTCGTCGGCCTCGACCACATCGTCGTCGTCCTCGTCGAACGACACCGGCGGTGGGATCCGCGGCTGCGGCTCGGGTGGAATCGTCCGCGGCCGCTGCACCGCGGGCCCGGTGTGTCCGCTCGCGGCGGCCTGCAGCTCGAGGTTGTCGGGGTCCCACTGCAGCGCGCGACGGGCGACGCGCGCGGCCTCCTTGGCGCCCGACTCGCCCTGCGCCTTGCACTGCCGCACCAGCTCGAGCGCGACGCTGGTGGCCTTGTCGGGCTTCTCGAGCGCGAGGAAGGTCTCGGCCAGCAGCTCGAGCCCGACGTGATCGTTGGCGTCGGCGTGCAACAGGGCGTTCAGCTTCATCAACGCGCGCCGCGCATCGCCGAGCTCGAGGTAGACCCGCGCGAGCTTGCGGATCGAGTCCGGGTCGTCGGGCTTGTGATAGATGAGCCGTTCGGCGACGCGGACGTAGTCCTGTCGGCGGCCGGTCGCCAGCAGCTGGTCACCGGCGATGCGGAAGTGCTCGACCGCCTTGTCGATGTTGCGCTCGCGCGAGTACAGCTCGGCCAGGCGCAGACGCTTGGGGATCGCGGCCGGCTCGGCGTTGGCGACCAGCTCGAAGGTCGCAATCGCGTCGGCGGTGTTGCCGGCCTGCAGCTGCGCCTGGGCCAGCTGTTCGTAGATCGCGACCGCGTCGGGCACGCGTCCCAGCTCGAGGTTGATCTGCGCGATCTTCTGGTGGATGTCGAAGCGCCGGGGATCGAGGTTGACGACCTGGCGGTACACCGCCATCGCCTTCTGCTGCTGCTGCTGCGCGGCATAGTAGCCAGCGACCTGCAGGTAGCGCTCGATGGCGCCCTTGCGATCGCCGCAACGCACCAGGCAATCGGCCAGCATCAGCCACGCGCGGATGTCCTTGGGATCGTTCTCGACGATCGTCTGGTACTCGCGCGCAGCCTTGTCGTGCTGGCCCTTCGCCGCGAACTTCTCGGCTCGCTCGTGCGCCTTTTCCTTGCTGAACGCCAAGACCCGCTCGCCCCTTCCCCAGCCCCCGCGCTAACCCTGGCCCTCGGCCCGCGCCGCGACGGCCGCGGCGTCGAGGTTCTTCTCGAGGAAGTGCGTGTCGTAGCGCCCCGTGGTGAACGCCTCTTGCTCGAGGATCCACCGGTGGAGCGGCACATTGGTGCGGATGCCCTCGACCACGGTCTCGTCGAGCGCGCGTCGGATGCGACGCAGCGCGTGCTCGCGGTCCTTTCCCCACGCGACGATCTTCGCGATCATCGAGTCGTAGTAGGGCGACACGCGGTAGCCCTGGTAGACGTGACTGTCGACCCGCACGCCGTAGCCGCCGGGGAAGTGCAGCGCCGAGATGACGCCGGGCTGCGGCGCGAACGTGACCGGGTCCTCGGCGTTGATGCGGCACTCGATGGCGTGGCCGCGCGCCTGGTGCACGCGGTCGAGGTGGGCGAGCGGCTCGCCGTTGGCGATGCGGATCTGCTCCTGCACGAGATCGACGCCCGTGATCATCTCGGTCACGCAGTGCTCGACCTGGATGCGGGTGTTCATCTCCATGAAGTAGAACTTGTCGTCGCCGTCGAGCAGGAACTCCAGCGTGCCGACGGACTGGTAGCCGATCGCCTTCACGGCTGCCACGGCGGCCTTGCGCATCGCGGCGCGGACCTCTTCGGTCAGCGCCGCCGACGGGGCCTCTTCGATGATCTTCTGGTGGCGGCGCTGGATCGAACACTCGCGCTCGAGCAGGTCGACCGCGTTGCCGAACTGGTCGGCGATCACCTGGATCTCGATGTGACGCGGGCTCGTCACGTAGCGCTCGATGTAGACGTCGCCGTTGCCGAACGCGGCCTGGGCCTCGGCCTGGGCGGTCGCGAGGGTCTCGGCCAGCTTGTCCGCATCGCGCACGATCTTCATGCCGCGACCGCCACCACCGGCCGAGGCCTTGATGATGACGGGCACGCCGATGCGGGCCACCGCGTCGATGGCCTCCTGCGTGCTGGTGATGACGCCGGTACCGGGCAGGATCGGCACGCCGGCCTCGGCCATGGTCTGCCGCGCGCGGACCTTGTCGCCCATCATCGCCATGTGCTCTGCGCGTGGGCCGATGAAGTTGAGGCCGCACTTGCCACACACGCGCGCGAAGTCGGCGCGCTCCGACAAGAAGCCGTAGCCGGGATGCACCGCGTCGGCGCCGGTCAGCTCGGCCGCCGAGATGAGGTTGGGGATGTTGAGGTAGCTCTGGGTCGCGGGGCCCGGGCCCACGCACACCGACTCGTCGGCGAAGCGCACGTGGAGATCGGACTCGTCGACGGTCGAGTGGACCGCGACGGTACGGATGCCCATCTCGCGGCACGCCCGAATCACGCGCAACGCGATCTCGCCACGGTTGGCGATGAGCACCTTGCGGATCGGCGCGGTCACTGCTTCGTCACCCGGAACAGCTTGGTGCCGTACTCGACCGGTGCGCCGTTCTCGACCAGCACCTCGTCGATGCGGCAGGCGAAGTCGGCCTCGATCTCGTTGAACAGCTTCATCGCCTCGATGATGCAGACCGTGGCGCCCGAGGCGACGTTCTTGCCGACCTCGACGAACGCCGGCTGATCCGGCCGCGGCGTGCGGTAGAAGGTGCCGACGAACGGCGAAGTGATGAACACCCCCGCCGCCTCGGCGGGGCGCGCAGCCGCGGGCGCGGCGGCCGGCGCAGGCGCGGCGACCGGCATCGCCGCGGGCGCTGGCGACATCGCGACCGCGACCTGCCCGGGCTGGGCGTAGTCGGCCTGGCGCAGCAGGATGCGGGCGTCACCGCTCTCGATCTCGAGCTCGTCGAGCTCGTACTGGCGAAACACCTTTGCGAGTTCGCGGATGTATCGGAGGTCGGGGAACTTGGGATCCGCTGGATCGTTCATGCAGGCTCCGTGGTCGTGGCGTGCGTCGTCGAAGGAGCAGCGCCGCGGGAGATGGCGGGTTCGGGCGCGCGCGCGGCGTGCTCGGCCGCGAGCGCGACGACGTGGCGTAGCGCGAGCAGGTAGGAATCGAGCCCGAGGCCCATGATCACGCCGCGACAGGCGGCGGCAGTCACGGACCGCTGCCGCATGGGCTCGCGGACGTAGAGGTTGCTGAGGTGGACCTCGACTGCCGGGATCGCCAGCGCGCGCAGGGCATCGTGGAGCGCGACGCTGGTGTGGGTGTAGCCGCCCGGGTTGATCACGACGGCGTCGCACTCGCGACGGGCGCGATGCAGGAGATCGATGAGCGTGCCCTCGGCGTTGCTCTGCGCGCACTCGACCGCGACCCCGAGCTCGTGGCCCAGCGCGACCAAGCGCGCATCGAGCTCCGCTAGCGAGGTGTCGCCGTAGATGCCCGGCTCGCGCTCACCGAGCAGATCGAGATTCGGCCCGTGGACCACCATCACGCGCGCGCGTCGCTGCGTACCCGCGGCGCGTGAGCGTGCCGCATCGGTCGGGTCTGCCGGGGCCATGGCGGGCGTATTGTGGGGCCGACAGGGGCGATCGCGCCAGGGGGTTCGTTCGCTGCGGATCACCGCGCGAACGGGCCTTCGCGGGGTTCGCGAGCCCTCTCGGGCGTGCAGGCCCCTGCGCGGGCGGACCTCAGAGATCCGCGAGCAGCCCCGGGGCCGACGCCCGCAGCAGGAAGCGCCCCTTGCCGAGGAACGCCGACTCGGTCAGCAGCACCGCGACGAAGTACTCGTCCGAGAGCACACGGCAGACCAGCGTCTGGCGATCGCCCTTGACGGTGATGTCCTGCACGTCCCCCATGTCGAGGGACTGCGCCGCGCGGCGCAGCTCCATGAAGCGGAACGAGAACTCCATGGCCGTCGACTCGAGGTCGACCTCGCCCTGGGCCCCGTCGGCAACGTGCTGCATCACCGCGATGCCATCGAAGCCCATGAGGATCGCACCGGCAGCGCCAGGCGTGTTGTCCACGATCGTCTTGAGCTGATCACCGAGCATGCGGGGGCTTCCGAACGTCATGCTCGCGCGCCGAGGGCCCCGCGGTCAAGTCCCGCGCGGGGCCGGAGCCGGTTCGCCCAAGCCTCAGCCGTTGTCGCTCGCGCAGGCCGCCGGTACCAGCGGGAGGTCCTGGGCGTTGCCGCAGACGCCGCCCACGAAGGTGCTGGACTGCGCAGGGCACATCGCGTTCTCGCAGGTGTGGCAGTCGATCAGACAGTCGTAGCAGAACGTGATCGGGAACGAGAACTCGCGCGCATCGATCTCCCCCACCCGCCCCTTGACGTTGCCGCTGCGAGTCGCGTGGAAGACCACGTCGGCCACCACCGTGACGCGGGACTCCTTCTGCGCGTCGGTGAGGAAGAGCTCGCCCGCCAGCGCCGCCGCAGTCTGCTGCGGGATCACCTGGACCAACACGCCGATGGTCTGCTGCGGTGCGATGGACTGCGTCGGCAACGAGACCTCGAAGTCCATGAGCGACGGCTCCTGCTTGCGCACCGCCGCCGCCGCGTCCTTGTTCTGCGGCACCGACAGGCTCACGCTGGCGCTCTTCAGCTGCATCTCGTTGGTCTGCACGCCCGCGTTCTTCTTGGTCGCGTTCTGCAGCGTGGTGTTGTTGAAGAGCAGCGCCGGCATCATGTACGCGCTCGGCAGCGCGGCATCCAGCAGGCCCAGCGGCAGCGCGTCGTTGGAGTCGGTGACCGCGCACGCGCCGTCCTCGTCCCACGCCGGCGCCATCAGGACGATGAGCGACTCCTGATTGTCGGCGCAGCCCATGGGCAGCCAGGACAGCAGCGAAGCGAGGACGAGCGGGGTTCTGGCCATGGCGGAGACTCTCGTGCAGACGGGGGCGCGCCACCAACGACCACGGCAGGCCGATCGCGGACGCTCTCACTACGCTAGCACCCGGTCGCGTAGCGCAGCAAGAATGGCGCCCCGAACCGGACCCGCCTACAGCGCCGCCATCAGCTCGTCGATCGACATCGCAACCACCTCGGGTGCACCGATGTCGCGCAGCGCGATGTAGGTGACCGTGCCGACCGCTTGCGTGCCGCGCTTCTTGTCGAGCGCGATCGCGGCCGCCAGCAGCGGGCGAGCCGTCGGCGTCAGCCACGGCGCCAAGACGTGCGGCAGCTCGAACGCCGCCAGGGCCTCGACCACCCGCGACTGCAGCTCCGCGGTCGCGAGCCCCCGGTGGTGGGACACTCGCGCGGCCGCGACCAGGCCCAACGCGACCGCCTCACCGTGCCCCACGGCCCAGCCCGACGCGTGCTCGATGGCGTGGCCGACGGTGTGCCCGAGGTTCAGCAGCACGCGGCCGGCGGGGGCGTTCTCGAAGGGATCGCCCGCGACGCAGGCGGCCTTGAGCGCGATCGAGGTCGCCACCCTCGGCATCGCGGCCACGGCGTCACCGGCCAGCAGCGCCGGCGCGGCGGCCTCGAGCAGCGGCAGTTCCTCGGGCGCGAACAGCAGTGCGTGCTTGATCATCTCGGCGGCACTGCAGGCGAGCTCGCGACGCGGCAGCGTGGTGAGCAGCTGCGGATCGACCAGCACCGCCGCAGGGAAGTGGAACGCACCCAGCAGGTTCTTCGCGCCCGGCCGATCGACGGCGACCTTGCCCCCGACCGACGCGTCGACCTGCGCCAGCAAGGAGCTCGGCGCGGCGATCCACGGCACACCACGCATGTAGAGGTGCGCGACCAGACCGGCGAGATCGGTCACCACGCCGCCGCCCAACGCGACCACTGCGTCGCGCCGCGACAGCCCCGCGGCCGCCCACGCGTCGACGCACGCGAGCACGGACTCGATGTGCTTGCTGGCTTCGCCAGGGGCGATGACGTGCACGACCGGCTCGAGCCCGGCGGCCCGCAGGCGCGCGAGCAACGGCGCCCCGTGCAGCGCGAACACGTTCTCGTCGGACAGCACGCCCACGCGGGTCGCCGCCGACGCGGCCGCGCGCACGCTCGGCGCCACCGCCTCCAGCACGCCCTCGCCGACCTGCACACCGTAGCCGCGCGCGCCCGAGGGTGGCACCGGCACCTGCAGCGTGAAGACGTCGCTCACGGTGCGCCCCCATCGCTCGGCAATGCGGCGATCACCCGCGCGGCAACCTCATCGACCGCGGCGTCGGCATCGACGGTGAACTGCGCACGCCGGTAGCTGGGCTCGCGGGCCCGCCACAGCCCCGCGAGCGTGGGCAGCAGCGGCGCTTCGCCCAGCAGCGGGCGCGCGCCGTCGTGCCCTTGCAGGCGCGCGACCAGCCGCTCGATCGGCACCGACAGGAACACCACGCTGCCGGTGCTGGCCATCGCCGCCAGCGAGCCGTGGTCGAGCACGGTGCCGCCACCGCAGGCGACCACGGCCCCTCGCGCGACGAAGCCCGGCTCGTCCAGCAGCGATCGCAGGGCGGCGGCCTCGCGCGCGCGCAGGCCCGGCTCGCCGTCTTGCCACATCGACGCGATCGAAGCGCCGAACAGCAGCTCGATCCGGCGATCGAGATCGCAGAACTCGCGGCCCAGCCGGCGCGCCACCGATGCGCCGACCGTGCTCTTGCCGCTGCCCATCATGCCGACCAGGAACACCGGTCGCATCGCCGGCATCACCCGCCGATGCTGCTCGCGCGGTTGACGATCTTCGGGGTCAGGAAGATCAGCACCTCGGAGCGCTGATCGGCCTCGGCCTTCTGCTTGAAGAACCACCCGATGATCGGCACGTCCGCGATCCACGGGATCTTGTCGAAGTTGACCGCCTTGGAGCGGGTGTAGATGCCGCCGATCACCGCGGTGTCGTTGTCGTTGATCAGCATGCGGCTCTGCGCCTGCTTGGTGAGGATCGTCGGGTCGCCGCGGGCACCGGTGTTGACGAAGTCGGCCTCGTTCTTCTCGACCACGACGTCGAGCAAGACTGCGCCCTCGTTGGTCACGTGCGGCGTGACCTTCAGGCCTAGCGTGGCGCGCACGAAGCGGGTGTTGACGCCCTGCGCGCTGACCTGCGAGATCGGGATCTGCACACCTTGCTCGATCTGCGCCTCGCTGTTGTCGAGCGTGACGATCTTGGGCGCGCTGATGATGCGGATCTCGCCGGTGCTCTCGGACGCGGACAACCGCAGGTTGGTGTTGAGGTTGCCGCTGATGCTGCCGAACGAGAAGCCGATCGCACCACCGGTGCCGGTACCGACCGGGATCGGCAGATCGACCGCATAGTTGGGGTTGGCAGCCGCGCCGGGCAGGATCAGGCCGCGCGAGTCGACCGGTCGACCGGTGGCGCCACCGCCGACGCCGACCGAGTTCGGGAACAACAACCCGGTCGGGTTGCCGGTGCCGGGGCTGGCGATGAAATCGAAGCCCCACTGCACGCCGAGGTTGCGCGCGAAGGTGGTGCGCGCCTCCACGATGCGGGCCTCGATGAGCACCTGCGGGGTCTGGGTATCGAGCTGTCCGACCAGGTTCTCGGCCAGCGCGATGTTCTCTGCCACGTCCATGATGATGAGCGTGTTGGTGCGGGTGTCGGGCGTGACGGTGCCGCGGGGCGACAACACGCTCTGGACCTTGGGCACCATCTCGTCGACGGTCGCGTAGGAGACCGGCACCAGCTTGGTCTCGAGCGGCTTCTGCTGCACGCGGGCGGCGGCGCGCTCGATCGCGGCGCGACGCTCGTTCTCGAGGTCCTCCACGGTCGCGACGCGGATGACGTTGCCGTCGCGGGTCGAACCCAAGGTCAGCGAGCGCAGGATGATGTCGAGCGCCTGGTCCCACGGCACCGAGTTCAGCTTCATCGTGACGCTGCCCTCGACCCCCTTGCCCGCGATGATGTTCACGTGGCCGATGTCGGAGAACAGCAGCAGCACGTCCTTGATGGGCGCGTCCTGCAGCTCGATGGTGATCCGCTCGCCGCGCCAACGACCGCGACTGCGGGTCGGTCGGCTGTCCATCACCTCGTCGTCGCTGAACGACGGCGCGCCGTTGTTGCCGGCCGGCGCCATCGCGGCGACCGGTGGCCGCGCGCTCGGTGCGATCGCGCTGGTGGTGGTGGTGGCGAGCGTGGCGGCCTGGGCCCCCGCACTCGCGGCGGCGACCTTGGTCCCCGCGAGACTCACGGCCTCGGTGGCCTTGCCGCGTCGCGCCCGCGGGAAGTGCCACACCAGCGCGCCGGGCTGCTCCTCCAGGCGCGCCTTGCTGGCCTTGCCGGTCGAGACCACCACCTTGGCACCGTCGCCCTCCGCGAACGAGGTCACCAGCTTGATGGGCCCGTCGTAGGCGGTGGCGTCGAGGCTGCGCTCGAGCGCCTTGGGGATCTTGGCGTGCTGCAGCTGCAGCACCTGGATGGTCGGCGTGAGCGAGTTGCCCGCGTAGGCCAGCGGCCCCTCGAACGAGATGATCACCCGCGACTCGTCGCGGTCGTCCTCGAAGCGGACGTCGCGAACCTTGGCCGACGCGCCGGCGGCCTCGCTGCGCTTGGGCGTCGCGGTCGCGACCGCGGGCTCACGCGGCGCGGACGACTCGACCAGGCGTGCGGGGGCTGCAGGGGGCGCCGGCGCGCGATCGCGGGCGGCGATCGCCTCGACGCGCGCATCGAGCTTGGCCTGGGCCTTGCGCACCTCGTCCTCGACACCGCCGAGCTTGGCGCGCTCGGCCGCCAGCGCGTCGTTGACCGCGGCGAGCTTCTGCTCGGCCTGCGCCAGCTCCTGGCTGGCAGCGGCGTTCTTGCTCCGCAGCGCCTCGCCCTGGCTCTCGAGCTCCGCGCGACGGGCGACCAGCTGGTCGACCTCGGCCTTGCGGGTGGCGAGATCCTTCTGCACCCCGGCCAGCCGCTCGTGCATGCGGGCGAACTCGGCCTTGCTGCTGGCGGCCTCGCGCTTGGCAGCCTCGGCCTCGTCGCGGGCGGCATCGAGCTTGCGGCGACGGGCGCCCTGCTCCTCGAGCTCCGCGAGCTTGCGCTCGGCCGCGGCCGCACGCGTGCGGGCCTCGTCGGATTCGCCGCGCAGGCGCGCGACCTGCTTCTCCAGCACCGTCGCGGTGGCCTGCACCTTGCGGGTCTCGCCCTGCGCGGCCGCCAGCATCTCGGGGCTGACGTGCTTGCCGAGCGCGTCGACCTGCGCGCGGGCCTGCGCGACCGCGTCGGCAGCCTTGGCCAGCTCCTGCTCGCGCTTGGTGATCGTCGCCGCCATGGTCTCGGCGGTGCGGCGCTCCGCGACCAGCTTCGCCTGCAGCTTCTCGCGATCGTCTGCGAGCTTGGCGAGGTCTTGCTCGGCTTGCTTCTGCCGCGCACGCGCGGCATCGCGGGCGCGCTCGGCCTCGGCGACCCGCTGAGACATCTGTTCGGTGAGCTCGCCGCGCTTGCGTGCGCGCGAGGCCTCGGCCTTGGCGGCCGTGAGCTCGCGATCGGCGAGCTTGCGATCGTCGATCGCGGTCTGCTTCTCGCGGGTCGCATCGTCCATCGCCGCGCGCGCCTTGACGAGCGCGGCGTCGGCCTGCTCGCGCAGCGCCAGCGCCTCGGCCTTGGCCTTGCGCGCGGCCTCGCGATCGGCCTCGATGCCCTCGCGCTCGCGGGTCAGACGCGCGAGCGTCTCGTCGGCGGCGGCGAGCTTGCGTGCGGCCGTGCGCTCGATCTCGCTGGCGCGCTGCTTGGCACCGTCGAGCTGGGTCGCGGCCTCGCGCTCGGCCTTGGTGCGGGCGGCGAGCAGGTCGGCGGAGGCCTCGCGCTCGGCCTTCTCGCGGGCGGCGGCAACCTGCGCGGCGGTCTCCTTCTCGGCCCGCGCACGCAGGCTGGCGAGCTCACGCTCGGCGGCCGCGACCGCCGCCTTGCGGGCCTGGGCGACCTCGTCCTCGGCGCGACGCTTGGCCTCCTTGCGGGCGGCCGCGAGCTTGCGCTCGGCCTGGGCCTCGGCGTCGGCGAGCTGCTGCGCCGCGAGCTCCCGGGCCTTGCGCTCGGCGGCCGCGATCTTGGCGGCGGCGGTCGACTCGGCCGACTTCATGCGCTCGGCGATGAGCGCGTCGGACTTCTTGCGCGCCGCGGCGACCACAGCGTCGGCGTCCTTCGTGGCGCTCTCGAGCTTGGCGGCGGCTGCCTTTGCGGCCTTGCGCTCCGCGTCGGCGAGCGTCGCGTCGGCCATGCGCTCGGCGGCCTCGAGGCGCGCCTTCGCGGCGGCCTTGGCCGACGCCAGCACGCGGTCGGCCTCGGCCTTGGCCTCGTCGGCCTCGGCCTTGGTGCGCGCGGCCTCGGCCTTCACGCTGGCGGCCGCGGCCATGGTCCGATCGGCATCGGCCTTGGTGCGATCGGCCGACGCGAGATCGGCCTTGGCCTTCTCGCGGCTGCGATCGGCCTCGGCGCGCGCCGCCGCGGCGGCGAGTCCGTCACGCTCGGCCTGCGCACGGACCTGCTCGGCCGCCGCGAGCTTCTGGGCGGCAGCCTGCTCGGCCGCGTCGAGGCGCTGCTGCGCCTGCTGCGAGGCCTGCTCGGCACTCGCGAGCTCGTGCTTGGCGGTGGCCCGCTTGCGCTCGGCCTCGGCAAGCTTGGCCTCGGCCTCGCTGAGCTTGCTCTGCGCACGCGAGTCGGCCGCGCTGGCCTTGCTGCGCAGCGCCTCGGCGTCGCGCTCGGCGACCTTCGCAGCGGCTGCGGCAGCGGCGAGTCGTGCCCGTGCGGCGCCCTCGACCTTGGCGGCCTCGTCGTGGCTGCGCTTGGCGTCGGCGAGCTTGCGGCGGGCCGCGCTCTCGGTGGCGAGCGCCTGCTTCGAGGCGTCGGCGAGCTTGCGCTGCGCCGCGCCGGCGAGCGCCTTGGCCTGGGCGTCGGCAGCGGCGAGCTTGTGGGTGGCCTGGGCGTCGGCGTCGGCGAGCTTGTGGCTGGCCTGCTGCTCGGCGTCGGCGAGCGTGCGATGGGCATCCGCCTCGTGTTGCTCGGCGCGTCGGCGCGCGGCCAGCATCGCCTTGCGCTCGCCCTCGAGCTCGGCACGCATCTTCGCGAGCGCGCGATCGGCCTTGTGCGACGAGGCCTCGGCGGCGGCACGCACCTGCTCGGCCTTGGCGAGCTGCTGCTCGGCATCCTTCAGGGCGCGCCTCGCCTTGCGGCGGTTGCCGTCGCCGGCATCGACCCCGCGACGTGCCTGCAGCTTGGCGCTGCGGGCCTCGGCCTCGGCCGCCTTCGCGCGGGCCTCGGCGGCGCGCGCCGCATCCAGCCGCGACTCGGCGTCGGCGAGCTCCTGCTGGGCCTTGCGGCTCTTGCCGTCGGCGGCCTTCGATCGCGCGCTGGCATCGGCGCGCAGGCGCTCGACCGCCGCGGCCTGGGCCTCGAGCTCGGCCCTGCGAGCGCTCGCGCTCTTGCGCGCGAAGTAGGCCTCGGGCGGGACCTGTCGTGGCGTGATGGTCACCACCAGCTCGTCGCCGTCGGGCACCACGATGTAGCTGACGTCGCGCTTGAGCTCGACCACCAGCCGCACCAGCTGGGCGTCCTGCTCCTGCACGTCGTCGATCGACAGACGCCCACAGGCCCAGTTGTCGAGCGGCAGGTGCGGCACGACCTTGCCGCGCTCGCTGGCCGCGATGTCGACCACCAGCCGATCCGGGTCCTGCATGCGATAGACGCTGAAGGTCGGCTTCGCGCTCCCACGCAGGCGCAGCGTGGTGGTGCCCTCGTCCTGCTCGTCGACCGTGAGGCCGTCGATGCGGTTGCCGGGCGCCGCCCACAGCGGCACCAGCGGCGGCATGCCGACGGTCTGCGCCAGCTCGGCCAGCGGCAGGCCGCCGGGCGCGTCGAGGGTGGCGGCGGTGGCGAGGTCAGGCCGCAGGGCCAGCAACAAGGCCATCGGCGCGGTCAGAAAACCCAGGGGCGTCGCACGACGCACTCCGGTACGGGGTGCAGAACCGAAGCGCATCATCGGAGGGTCGCTCCACTGTCAATCGTTGCGCAAATAAATGGCGCGGCGTTCGCCCCGCTGGAGATTGAGACTGCTGGCCAGGTCATCATCTACGACCTCGACCTCCACATAGTCTCGATTCACCGCGGCAAGCAAAAGTTCGGCGCTCGAGAAGTACTGGCCCTGCATGATCGAGCGACTGCGGCCGTCGCTGGCGACGAACAGCGCCCGCGGCCGCAGGTTGCGACCGGCGTTCACGATCGCGACCAGCTTGAGGTCCTCGAACGCGTACTGCTGCATCTCGACCTTGCGATCGGCACGCGGGCGGTCCGGCTCGGGCACGACGATCTCGTTGGCCACGAAGCTCAAGAACGGATCGCGGCGGCGCTGGAACGACTTCGCGTCGAGCGCGATGGGCGGGCGCGCCGGCAGCTCGCTGGGCAGCGCGTCCTCTTCGTCGCCCTCGGCGCTCTTGCGCGGCGCCGGACCGCTCAGCTTGGTGCCGCTGCCGCCCCCGCTGGCCTTGGCCGGGGCCGCCTTGGCGCCCGAACCACCGCCACCGGCCTTGAGGCCGGGTGAGCCGCGCTGTTTCGAGACCTCGGCGCCGCCGTCGTCGACGCATGCGGCGGTGAGCAGCAGCGCCAGCGCGCACGTACGCGCCACGGAGATGGGTGCAGCGGTCCGTCTCACTTCTTGCGCCTGCCCTTCTTGGCCGCGCCCTTCTCGGCGGCGGCGTTGCGCTCTTCATCGGTGAGGAAGCGATAGGTCGCAGCCTCGAACTCGATCTCGAGCGGCGCGCGCTCGGCGGCTTCCTTCGAACCCGGCGTGCGCTTGTCCTTGCCGGCCTGGAGCGACAGCCGATCGACGCTGACGATGCGCTTGAGCTCAGACACCCGGCGGAAGAACTCGCCGACCTGCGTCCACGTACCCGTCGCGCGCACCTTGATGGGCATGCGGGCGTAGAAGTCCTGGAACTCCTCGGGCTCGTTGGTCCAGCTCTCCACCGTCATGCCCACCAGCCGCGACTGCTGCTGGAAGGTCTGCATCAAGTTGTCGACGGTCGACGCGGTCAGCGGCAGCACCTCGCGCTGCTCCTCCAGCGCGGCCTCGGCGGCCTCGATCTTGCGCTTCTCGGCGTCGAAGTTGTCGCGCTTGGTCTTGACCTCGGCGAGCTCCGTCTGCGCTGCGGTCAGCGCTGCCTCAGCGTTGGCGCGCCCGTCGACGGCGTCGACGTAGAAGAAGAAGTACCAGCCACCGACGATCACGCCGGCCACCAGCAGGAACAGCAGCAGTCGCTGCCAGATCGGGATGCGTCCGAAGCCTTCCACTGCCGTCCTTCAGTTCCAGCGCCGCACTTCGACGTCGAGCTTCCACGTCAGGTGCCGCACGGCGTCGGTCGAGCTGCGCTGGTCGTCGACGCGTTCGTAGTCGGGGTGGGTGATGTCGCCGAACCACACGCTCGCGCGCAGCCGGCGGGTGAACTCGGAGAGATCGGCGGCGTCCCGCGCCGCGCCCGAGATGGTGAGCTTCGAGCCGTTCTCCTCGATGCTGGTCAGCCACAGGCCCGAAGGATCCCAGCGCTCGTTGATCTCGCTCTGCGGATCGTCGGCCTTGTTCTTCTTGTACTTCTCTTGGTCGATGGTGACGGAGCCGCCGAGCTGCGCATCGGTCAGGATGCTCGCGATCTCGTACATCACGTAGACCGGCGTGCGCTGCTTGGCCTTCAGCTTGTCGATCGCCAGCTTCTGGCGCGCGATGTCGTCTTCGCGAGCCTTGAGGCCGGCCTCGTCGATCACGCCCTTGATCTCGTTGACCTCGTTGCCGATCGTCGCGGCCTGGCCTCGCACCGCGAGGGTCGCGTCTTCTTCGATGCCGAGCAGATACCAGCCCGCGCCGCCCAGCGCGGCCCAGGCGATGACCATGAGCAGCAGCGAGGCCGCGCCCGAGCCGCCCCCGCCCGACGCCACCGCAGTGTTGTTGCGCCCGGGCGCCGCCGCCACGACCGTGCCGGCGGAGCTGCGCTTGCGCTTGGTCGGCGCGAGGTTGATGCGAATCATTCGGAGTCCCCCGGACGGCGTGCGGCCAGGCCGAATGCCACGGTCGCAACCGGGGCGTTCACGCGCAAGTACTCGACGTCGAAGCGCCGCGTGTCGACCACGACGCGCGCGAATGGGTTGATGATCTCCACCGGGATGCGAGAGCGATCTTGGATCGCCTTGGGCAGCTGCGGTACCAGGCACGAGCCGCCGCTCAGGTAAATGCGGCTCAGGCGGGCGTCGATGGCGTCGTTCATGTAGAAATCCAACGAACGTTGGAATTCCTCGGCGACCTGCTCGGACACCTGCCAGAGGATGCGGTGGACCTCCTGCGGCACCACGTCGGCGGCTGCGCCTGCGGCCGCGAACGCACCGCCGACCTTGTAGGCCTCGGCACCGTCGAGGCTCACGCCCAGCTGCCGTTGGATGGCCTCGGTGTAGGTGTTGCCGCCGGTGCCCAGGTCGCGGTTGAACGAGGGCTGGCCGCTCGAGATGATCGAGAGCGTCGAGTAGGTCGCGCCGACATTGATGATCGCCACGGTGTCGCCGGGCGCGAAGCCGATGCCGAGCTCGATCGCGTTCTGTAGCGCGAGTGCGGCCGCGTCGACGATCACGGGCTGGAAGCCGGCGTCGCGGACGACCTGCTGGTACTGCGCGACGATTTCGCGCTTCGCCGCGACCAGCAGCACCTCCATCTGGCCGGTGGGGGTCTGCTTGACCAGCACCTCGTAGTCGACGAGCACGTCCTCACGGGCGAAGGGGATGTTCTGGCGAACCTCCCACTCCATCTGCTCGTCGAGCGCGGGCCCGTCCATGGCCGGGATGGTCAGCCGCTTGATGATCACGGCGTTGCCCGAGACCGCGAGCGCGATGTGCTTGCCCTTGAGGTGCACGCGCTTGGTCAGGCTCTTGATCGCGTCGACCAGGGCGCCGTGGTTCAGGATCACGCCGTCGACGATGGTCTGGGGCGCAACGGGCTCGATCCCGAAGTTCTGCAGACTCATGCTCCGCCCCGACGGCTTGAGCTGCACGAGCTTGATCGCGCTCGAGCCGATGTCCAGACCGATGCACTGCTTCGCCACGACGAGGCCTATCCCAGCGTCAGCCTGCCATGCGCGAGCGCGTGGCGGAAATTGTGTTCAAGCTCGAAGCACCCGGCCGAGCTCAGCCGAGGTCTTCGTCCGGGAAGACTTCCTTGGCCGCAGAGGGCTGCAGGCCGAGGGCTTCGAGGATCTTGCGCTTGGTGTCCATCCGGCAGGGGCAGCCGGCTTCGACGCGGTCGATGGTCAAGGGACTGACCCCCGCGCGGCGGGCGAGCTCGGCCTTGCTCATCATGGCGGCCTGACGCAGGCGCTTGACGTTGTTGGGCACGAGGCCCGCGTTCTCGCGCACCGCCGGCTGCTTGGCACGGCGTCGCTTCGTCGGCACCGCCGGCTCCACGGCCGCCTCGCTGCGTGCGGGCTCCTTGCGTGTCGGCGCGTCGCCGCCGCGCGAGGGCGCCTCCGCCGTGCGGGGCGGATCGTCGTGCTCGGGCACGGACGCGCTCGCATGCCCCGAGGGGGCCGCCTTCGCGCCTTGCGTTGGTTCCGGATCCATCCTGAAGAAGCCCGTACATCATCGGTCCCGATCGCTGATCCGTCAACGCGTTCGTTGCCCTTCAGTGATATGTAGTTGAATGACAGTGATAGGCCATTGATAGGTCATTGTAGTGATCCGAGCGCGCGAACTCCGCCTGTCGAACCGGCCGAGGTGGAGCAAGTCCACGAGATCGTTGGCGAAGGCGGGCATGGGGCGGCGGCGGGGCGGCGCGGGCGAAGGCACACGCGGGCCGGGGGACGCGCCAGCATTCCACGGCCGGGCCCCTTGGCCCAAGAAACCCTCGCGAACCCGACGCCGACCCCCGAGCCGGGCCCGCGGGGATCGCGACCCTCCGGCGCGGCCGCTTCCAAAGAGGATGCACCGAAACCGCGGGCACCGCGCGCAAGGCCGACGCGGTCAGCCCAGGCCGAACTCTTTGATCTTGTAGAGCAGCGCCCGGTGGCTGAGGTCGAGCAGCTTGGCCGCATGGGTGCGGTTGCCGTCGGTCTGCGCCAGGGCCCGCAGGATGAACTCCCGCTCGAGCGCCCGCTGGGCCCGCTTCACCGAGAGGTCACCCTCGGGCAGCGCGAGCGTGAAGCCGGCGCTCGGGCTCGCGGTCTTGTGCACGCGCTCGGGCAGGTCGCCGAGCTGCAGGATGCCGCCCTCGCACATGACCGCCGCGTGCTCGATGGTGTTCTCGAGCTCGCGGACGTTGCCCGGCCAGTGATACGCGAGCAGTCGCGCGAGCGCCTCTTCGCTGAGCCCACGGACCTTCGTGCCCAGGCGCGCGTTGACCCGCGCGATGAAGTGCTCGACCAGCGGTGGGATGTCGTCCCTGCGCTCCCGCAGCGGTGGCACCGCGATCGGCATCACGTCGAGGCGATAGTAGAGGTCCTGGCGGAAGCTGCCGTCCTCGACCATCTGATGCAGCTCGCGCGAGGTCGCGGCGAGCACCCGGGCGTCGATCTTGATCGAGCGGACGTCGCCGACACGCCGCACCTCCTCCTCCTGCAGCGCGCGCAGCAGCTTGACCTGCAGCGCCAGCGGCAGCTCGCCGATCTCGTCGAGGAAGAGCGTGCCGCCCTTGGCCTCCTCGAACAGACCCCGCTTGTCCGCGGTCGCGTCGGTGAAGGCGCCGCGCACGTGGCCGAACAGCTCCGACTCGAGCAGTGACTCGGGGATCGCGCCGCAGTTGACCGCCACGAACGGCCCGCTCGCACGCGGGCTCGCGGCATGGATCGCGCGACTGACCAGCTCCTTGCCCACGCCCGACTCGCCCAGCACCAGCACGCCGGTCTTGAACGGCGCGACCTTGCGGACGGTGCGAGCGACCTGCTGCATCGCCGCGCTGCGGATCAGCATGTCGCCGAGCCACTCGGTGGTGGCCCCGGAGTCGCGCAGCTGCTGGCGCAGCGCGTGGTTCTCGCGCCGCAATCGCTCGCGCTCCTCGGCCTTGCGCAGCGTGAGCACGACCTCGTCCTGCTTGAAGGGCTTGGCGATGTAGTCGTACGCGCCCGCGTGCATGGCCTCGAGCGCGAGCTCGATGGTCCCGAAGGCGCTCATCACGATCGCGGTCAGCCCCGGGCGCTCGCGCTTGAGCCACTCGACCAGCGCGAGGCCGCCCATGCCGGGCATGCGCACATCGGTCAGCACCACGTCGACGTCCTCGCGCCCCAGCAGCTCGATGGCCGCTTCGCCGCTGTCGGCGTGGACGACCTGGTAGTGCTCGCGCCGCAACAGCAGCTCGAGCATCTGCCGCAGCGGGGCCTCGTCGTCGACCACCAGCACGCGGACGAACCCGCGCGGCTCTCCCGGGGTCGGTGCGGCTGCGTCGCTCGTCTGCGTCACCAACCTGCGGGCCCTTCGGTCGCGAGCATAGCAAGCGGGCCGCGCCACGTCGTGGGCTGCAGCTGCGGCCCGCCGGGGATGCTACGGTGCGCTCGTCGTCGCGCCGCCGTTGCTCGCGTGCGACGGCCGGAGCGCACCATGCCCACGACCGACCTCGTCCTCGCCATCGACCAAGGCACCACTGGCAGCACGTGCCTGGTCGTCGACGCCAGCGCGCAGGTGATCGCGCGCCACACCGTCGAGTTCCCGCAGCACTTCCCCAGCCCCGGCCTCGTCGAGCACGACCCCGAGCAGGTGTGGGGCTCGGTGCTGGCGGCGATCGACGGCGCGGTGGGTGGTGGCCGCATCGACACCTCGCGCATCGCGGCGATCGGCATCACCAACCAACGCGAGACCTCGCTGGTGTGGCGCCGCGACGACGGCCGCGCGCTACACCGCGCCATCGTGTGGCAGGACCGTCGCACCGCCGATCACTGCGCGGCGCTGCGCGAGCGCGGGCTGCAGCCGCGCCTGCGCGAGCTGACCGGGTTGGTGCTCGATCCCTACTTCTCGGCCACGAAGCTGGCTTGGACCCTCGACCACGTCGAGGGGGCCCGCGCCGCGGCGGCCCGGGGCGAGCTGGCTGCGGGCACCATCGACAGCTACCTGCTGTGGCGCATGACCGCCGGCGCGGTGCATGCCACCGAGCCCAGCAACGCCTCGCGCACGCTGCTGTGGCCACTGACCGGCGGCGGCTGGAGCGACGAGCTGTGCGAGCTGCTGGCGGTGCCGCGCAACCTGCTGCCCGAGGTGCGCCCGTGCAACGCCAGCTTCGGCACCACCCGCGGGGTCCCGGGATTGCCCGACGGCATCCCGATCCACGGCATCGCCGGTGATCAGCAGGCGGCGCTGTTCGGGCAGGCCTGCTTCCACGTGGCCCAGGCCAAGTGCACCTACGGCACCGGTGCGTTCATGTTGCTCAACACCGGCGCCAAGCCGGTGCCGTCGTCGCACGGCCTGCTGACCTCGGTCGCGTGGCAGCTCGGCGACACGACCACCTACTGCCTCGAGGGCTCGTCGTTCATGGCCGGTGCGGTGGTGCAGTGGCTCCGCGACGGGCTCGGCATCATCGCGCGCTCGGCTGACGTCGAGGCGCTCGCCGCCAGCGTGCCGGACTCCGGCGGCGTCGTGGTGGTGCCCGGCCACGCAGGCCTCGGCGCGCCGCACTGGCGGGCCGACGCGCGTGGCCTCATTCGCGGGCTCACCCGCGGCTCGACCAAGGCCCACATCGCACGTGCGGCCCTCGAGGGCATCGCGCTGCAGATCGCCGACCTCGCGACCGCGATGGCGGCCGACCTCGGACGCGGCCTCGACGTGTTGCGGGTGGATGGCGGCGCCGCGGCCAACGACCTGTTGATGCAGATCCAGTGCGATCTACTCGGCGTCGCGCTCGATCGACCGCGCGTGCTCGAGGCCACCGGCCTCGGCGCGGCCGCGCTCGCCGGCCTCGGCGTGGGACTGTGGCCCGACCTGCCCACCCTCGAGCGCACGTGGCAACGCGAGCGTCGCTTCGAGCCCGCCGGCGATGCGGCTGCGCTCGCCCAGCTGCGCCGGGGATGGCGCGACGCGATCGCGTGCGCCTAGCGGTCGGATGCATCGGCGCGCAGCCGCCCCAGCGTGACCACGCACGGCGCGGGCGCGAGGCAGACCCACTGCTGCAGTCGATCGAGTCCGCCGTCGGCGAGTCGCGCGAGCCGCTGCGCCATCGCACGTCGCACCGGCTCGCGTCGCCAGCCCCACAGCCCCACGCGTGCGCGCCAGCTCGACAGCCACGCGAGGTCCACGACCTGCACGTCGCCCGGCGACGCGCCCGTGGTCGCGCGCGCACGCAGCTCGGTCGCCAGCACGTCGCCGCGATCGGACAGCGCCGCGGCGCACACCAGCAACCCGACGTGCGTCGTCCCGGCGCCGTCGAGCGCCGCGAGCAGGCCTGCGAGTCGCCCCGGTGGCCGCCCGACCACCACGGTCCTGGTCGTCGATGTGCTCGACCACGCGGGCAACCACCGCGGCAGCGGTGCGCACGAGAGGTGATCGTCGACCCAGCTCGACATGCGGCATCGATGGTCTACCATCGACGCCGACCATGTCGCTGCGATGGCTGCACGACGGCGAGCACCCCGAGCTGCCGCCGAAGGCAGACGGCCTTGCGCGCGCGGCCGCAGCCGCGCTGCCGGTGCCGCGGGGCTTTGCGTGCGCGCTCGCCGAGGCCGGCGCAGCGGCGCCGCTCGCCGCCGCGTCGGAGCTCGTGGCGCAGGGCAAGGTGATCGTGCGCTCGGCGCTCGTCCTCGAGGACGGCGAACGACACAGCGGCGCTGGCCTGGGCGAGAGCGTGGGCGACGTGGACGACCTCGCGAGCTACCGCGCGGCGGTCTCGCAGATCGCGGCCGCGCGCGCGCGCGCTGGCATGCCCACCCACCCGCGCGACGGAATCATCGTGCAGCGGCAGGTCGACGCGTGCGCCCGCGCGGTGCTGGCCAGTGAGCACGGGCGCGCCTATCTCGAAGAGTTCGACGGCCGACTCGACGCCTTCGCTAGCGGCGCGAGCCCGCGCTACTCGGGGCCGCTGGCCGGGTGGCCCCACCGCGCCCGGGCGTCCACGATGACGATCGCGGCGGCCGCGAGCACGGCGCTGCCCGGCGCGGGCTTCGGGCTCGACCTCGAGCTGGCGATCGATCGCGACGACACCGTGTTCGTGGTGCAGGCGCGGCCGCTGACCGCACCGCTCTTCCCCGACTGGGAGTCGTTCGTTGCGCTCGTCGCCGAGGACGGCGACGTGATCCCCGGCGACGGCACCTGGCAGCTCGACGCCGAGCACAACCCACAGCCGCTGTCGTTCGCCCACGCGTGGTTGGTGCGCTGGCTCGCGAGCCAGCGCCCGCGCACCGGCGGCCTGCGACCGCTGGGCGGCTGGCTCTACACTCGCACGCTCGTGCGAGAGCTCGCGGCCACCGCCGCGCCCGTGACGTCGACGATGCAGGTGCTCGCGCGCCTGCGCGACGAGGTGCTACCGGCCGCGCGTGCCCGCCTGGCCGCGCTCGAGCGCGAGCCGGTGCCGACCACCGCCGCGGCGATCGACGCGATCTTCGCGCGCGGCCTCGCGGCCTTCCTCGCGATGATCGACGTGTACACCGGCGAGCTCATCCCCGCGCGCGCCGCCGCGCATGCACCGGCGATCGACCCCGCGGATCCGTTCTGCCTCCGCGGTCGCGAGGCGGTACTCGACGTGCTACCGGTCGCGTGGGACGTCGCGTCGCCGTCGCTGGCCGGCGAACCGAAGGCACCCGTGGGGCTCGAGGCGCCCGAGCGCGGGCTGCCCCTGCCCACCGACGAGCGCGGCGCGGCCACGCTGTTGACGGAGTGGGACGACCACCTCTTCGCGCTCGGACTGCGCGCGGCTCGATCCGCATGGCGAGCCGCCGGTGCTGCGCTCGGGCTCGGCGACGACGTCTTCGCGCTGGCCCCCGACGAGCTCGCCGCGCTCGCGCAACACGGGCTGCCCGACGTCGCGCAACGCGTCGCCGCGCGCCGCGAACGGCAGCGACGCGCGGCGGCGCTGCGCGTGCCCAGCCGCATCGTCGACGGCGCGCCGGCGGGGGTCCCGACGCGGTGGCTGCGGGGCTTCGCGCTCGGCTCCGACTTCACCGGGCCGCTCGCGCCGCGCCCCGACCTCGCGGCGTTGCTGGCCTCGCCGCCGCCGACCGGTGCGGTGGTTGCCCTGCCCGCGCTGACCGCCCAGGCCGCGGTCGTGCTCGCGCGCCTCGAGGTCCGCGCGGTCGTGTGCGAGCACGGCGGTGCCCTCGGGCACGGGGCCTTGATGGCCCGCGAGCTGGGCTTGTCGGCGTTGCTCGGCGCGCGCGGCTGCATGGCGATCGCCGAGGGCACGCGGGTGCGGATCGATGTCCGCAGCGGCGCGCTGCGTCGCGCGGCGTCCGATGGCGATGACGATCACGACGGGCTCGCGCACCCGCGCCGGCCGTCGACGCACTGACTAGATGACGTCCTCGGAGACGCCCGGGCCCGGTCGCGCCGGGGACTTCGCGGCCTGTTGAGCACTCTGCGCGGCCTTCGGCGGCTCCCGACGGCGCGGCGGTGGGGCCCCCTCGGGGCGCTCGCCGTTGATGCGCTTGCGCAAGTCCTTGCCGACCTTGAAGAATGGCAGACGCTTCGGCGCCACGTGGACGGTGTCGCCGGTGCGTGGGTTGCGGCCTTCGTACGGCTTGTACTGCCGCACGGTGAAGCTGCCGAACCCGCGGATCTCGATGCCCTCGTCGCGTCGCAACGCGTCGACCATCGCCTCGAAGATCGTATTGATGACCAGCTCAGCCCGCCCCTTGGTGAGATTGGCTTCCTGCGCGACCACCTCGATGAGTTCGGACTTCGTCACGACTGCGACCTCGACGGCCCCAGGCAAACCGCCCCGGGCAAGCCCCATCGTAGGTGGGAAAACCCTGCGATATCAAGCTGCAAGGTTGGAGGCCCCTGGAGGTCGCGGGCGACGACCCCACGGCGCGGCCGACCGCGACGGGCAAGGGGTTCGGTCCGCCGCCGCCCCGCGAGGCCGCGCGGGGCCCCCACGGGCGCGCCGTTGCCCCCGTCCGGGCGCGTGTGCGACGGGGGCGAGCCGCGGGGATTTCGGGGCGGTGTTCAGCCGTCGCGCGGGCGCAGGCGATGGTAGCCCGGCACGAACGCATCCACGTGACAGTCGTGCCGCGCGTAGTAGTCGACCAGGTCGGCCCAGGTCGCCGTGCCGTCGTGGATGAGCCCGGCCAGCGACGGCGCCGCGAGGGCGCCACACGACTCGACCGCCTCGAACGGTTGGTGGGCCAGCGCGGTCATGTCGTCGGACCCGAGCGCGCGCGGTGACAGCTGGCTCAGCAGGCGCTGCTGGAACTCGTCGATCTCCAGCACCTCGACATGCTCGAGGCGCACCGAGCCACTGCCCGCGCAGAGCACCACGTCGGCGGCCTCGCGCGGCCGCAGGGCGATGGCGTTGTGCATGCGCGAGCCATGGACCTCGCAGCGCCCGCGCTCCGCCGAGCTCGCCCGCACCAGATAGGCGACCGGCTGCGTGCCGATGTTCTCGATGCGCGCGATGGTGTGGTTGGCCGCGACGCTCACGCCGTGCTGGCGGTACGTGACGCGCTCGACCACCGCCGTCACCCGCAGGTGCGCGGAGCTCCACTGCTTGCCCGGCGCCAGCACGATCGCGTCCTCGAGCTCGATCGCGTGCACCAGCGGCGCAGCCATGTGCGCCGCCGACATCGGCACCTGCCACGCCTGTGCCAGCGATTCGAGGTGCTGCAGCCGCTGACTTTTGCCCTGCTCGAGCTCGGTGCGTTGCTCCGCCACCGACGCGCGCACGGTGGCGACGTCGCGCTCACCGCTGCGGATGACGCGGGTGCGGGCCGACGACTCGCGCGGGAACTTGTTCGACAGCCACACGCCGACCAGCACCACGCCGACCAGACCGATCGCGGCGAGTACCCGCTGGAGGCTCGTGGCCATGTCGACGCAAGCATGCCCGAAAGCGCGGCCTCATCGCCGCAGCCAGCCGTCGAGCTCGGCAGGGGTGAGTCCGGCGACCGCCGCCAACCACGCCCGCGGCAGGCGAGCGTCGAGGCCGACCTCCGCCCACGCCCCCGCGGCGGCCGGGTCGTCGGGGACCGCGGCCGGCCAGCGCCCACGGGCGGCGCCCTCCAACCGCGCGAACCCGCGCCAGGGATCGCCCGCTCCCCGCATCGCCTGCAGATCGCCGAGCAGGCGGTGGAGGTCGGCCCAAAGCACGACCGCCGCCTCGCCCGCCGCCGCCAGCTCGGCGCGGGGGCACGGGGCGCCCGCGCTCGCCGATGCTCGCCGCACGAGGATTGCCCGCGGTACCAGCTGGGCCTCCCGCAGCGCGCCGGGCCAACGCGCCGCGAGCCCGCGCGCCACCCCGGCCACCGGCTCGCCCGCCGCCGCATCGACCAACGCCAACAATCCCTCGTACTTGGCCACCAGCTCGGCGCGTGCGATCGGCTCGGCCCAATAGGCCGAGACGCTCGGCCACCCGCGACAGGCCAGGCGTGGCAGGGGATTCGGCGGCGGGCGCGGCATCGCGGCGGGCGGGGGCGCGCGATCGGACCCCCAGCGCATCATCCCACGATCACCCGCGCCGCCTGGGCACCTTCGTGCGGGCGAGCCAGGGGCCGGTCGGGGCTTTTCCCGCGCCCCATCCCCCGATAAGCTGACGAGGTCCCGGAAAAGTTTCCGAAAGGGTTGTCCCACAGTGCGAAAGGGCCGCTCCGAATCCTCGATGCTCGAACACGTCGAGAATCTTGCGATTGCGCATACGCAGACTGCGGACGCAGCTGCGTCGGAGTCCGGCACGTTCCTCAGCCCGGAGGAGCGCCAGCTCGTCGCACGTGCCCGCGTCGGTGAGCACCGTGCGCTGCGCCAAATCTACTCGACCTACCAGGCCCAGGTCCGCGCGCACTTCTACCGTCTGCTCGGCCACGACGGCGAGATCGACGACCTCACGCAGATCGTGTTCGCTCGGGCCTTCAACGCGCTCGATCGGTTCCAGGGCAACTCCACGCTCGGCACGTGGCTCTACCGCATCACCGCCAACACCACGCACAACCTCCTGCGCCAGCGGTTTCGACGCGAGCGCGTGAAGTCGGCGCTCAACTGGTTCAACTCGAGCGGCGCGACCAAGGTCGGCTCCACCCGCGTCGAGGCGCGTGACGAGGCACACCGCATCCTGCAGCAGCTGCGACCCGATCTCCGTGAAGTCTTCGTGCTGTATCACTATGAAGGTCTGACGCTGCAGGAGATCAGCGAGATCCTCGACAAGCCGATCAGCACCATCGGCGACCGCCTCACCCGCGCACGCAAGCAGCTGCGCGACCTCGTGGTCGCCTAGGAATCCGCCATGCAACCCCGCGAACCCCAGCCGCGCCCGCGATACAGCTGTCAGGAGGCCCACGAGGACTCCGAGCTCGTGTTGAGCGATCGGGCGACCCAGGCGGTGCGCGAGCTCTACGACGAGCACCTGCGGGCGTGCCGAGATTGCCGGCGCATGCACCGGGCGCTGTACGCCATTTACGAAGGCCCCGTGGTGCCGACCGCACCCGCGGGGCTGCGCGAAGAGAAGGAGTTCCACGCGATCCTCCGCCGCATGAAGACGGAGCGACGCGAGCCGTGGTACCGCAAGTGGGCGGTGGGCGCGACCGTGGGTGGCCTCGCGACCGCGGCCGCCGTGCTGACCTTGACCCTCTTCGACGTGGCGCCCGAGGTGCTCTCGCTGCCCAAGTTCGAGGACGAAGGTCCCGAGCCGGTCGCGCTGGTGACCGGTGCCTCGGGCGACGACGGCAGCGATGCGACCACCGGTGGCGGCATCGAACATCCCGCGCAGAGCTATGGCCGCATCGTCGGCGGGCTCGCCGATCTCGTCACCCCCGGCGGTCAGTCCTCGAACACCAACACCTTCCCGGTCGGCACCCACTTCGAGGTGAACGCCGAGCATCCGCTGCAGGTCGGCTTGGTCGGCAAGATCGTCGCCAACTTCACGCCGAGCTCGCGCATCGAGTGGACCGCCGCCTCGCCCAGCCTGCTCGAGCTCGAGGTCGAGCGGGGCATCGCCGCGGTGCGCTACGACCGACGCCCGTCGGATCCGGTGCTGCAGATCCGTACCCCGACGGCAGTCGTGCGGGTGATCGGCACCGTCTTCACCGTGCAGGTCGAGCCCAACGACAACACCATCGTGTCGGTGCTGCGCGGGCAGGTCGAGGTGCTGCACCCGAAGACCAACCGCCTGCTGGCCGAGGTCGAGTCGGGCTTCCGCTACGACGTGGGTCGCTCGACCTTCGACGACCCCGGTCTCACCGAGGTCGAGGCCGCACTGCCGCTGTCGAACGACCCCGGTGACGAGGACGGCGACGGCAGCGAGACCCTCGCGCTCGCCGACGGCCGCATCCCGCCGGCGTGGAACGTGCCCGGCCTCCCGCAGGACCCGCGCTTCCGGACCATGGCCTACGTGCCGGCCCGGCCTGCGACCGCCCCGGTGGCGATCGGCGCGACGCCCCGCACACCGCGCAACGGCGGGGCGGTAGCGGCTGCGAATCCGCCGGCCGCCGAGCGACGTCCGATGGACGACGATGGCGAGGACCTCATCGAGAGCCTCATGCGCGACGCGGAGCTCACCCGGCGCAAGGAGCTTCGGGCATCGCTCGAGACCTGCCGCGGCCTCTACGAGGCGGTCGACACCCGCTACCTCGCCGCCAAGTGCCTGTCGACCTTCATCGACAAGTACGGCAGCGACCCGCTCGCCGTCGAAGGCTACCTCCTGGTCGGCATCCTGCGCATGGACTATGCGCTCGACTACGAGGCCGCCGAGGTCGCCTTCCAGACCTTCCTTCGCCGCGCGCCCAACCATCCCTCGGCCGAGCTGGCGCTCTTCCGCATGTGGCTCGCCAGCACCGAGAACGGTCGCATTACCGAGGCGCTCGATCGCGGTCGCAAGTACCTGGCGCGCTACCCCAACGGCAAGTACGTCGGCAAGGTCCTGCAGCGCTTCCCCGAGCTGAAGTCCGAGCTGTAGCGCCGCGCAACGCCGGACGCCGGGCCCACGTTCGCGCCGCGTCGCGGCCCTGCTGCGGTGCCATGGCGGTGGGCGCGGTGCGGCCGTGATCCGGTGAGGCCGTGATCCGGTGAGGCCGTGATCCGGTGGGGCCGTGATCCGGTGGGGCCGTGATTGGTGGCGCCGTGATCGGGCCGTGATCCGGTGGCGCCGTGATCGGGCCGTGATCGGGTGGCGCCGTGATCGGGCCGCGACTGGTGGCGCCGTGATCGGGGCGTGATCCGGTGGGGCCGTGGTCGGGCCGTGATCCGGTGGCGCCGTGGCGGCCCCCGCCCGCGGTGGTTGCGGCGGTGTGCAATGCGGTCCGCGGGCGAGTCGGTGTGCCGCGTGCGTGGGCGGGTCGGCGACCCGTGCGGGCGTGGCATCCAACAGGGCCGCCCGCGTGGGGTCCCCGAATTGGCAGAGGGGAGCACCCCGGGCTCGGGGCCTCCCCTCTTCGTTCGGAGCCCGGCCAGCGCGTCGGCGCTGGTCGGATCCTTGGACGCGCTCACCGATGTGGGTCGGCGGCGCGTTCAGCCGCGCTTGCTAGCGCCGCGCCGGCACCCCCGGCTGGAAGGCGCCCGCAGGCGCCCCACCGGCGATCTCGTTGAACTCGTGGTTGTTGTAGTCGAACTTCCACATCTTGATCATGAACCAGGGCGTGTAGATGCCGACGGTCACCATCGTCAGCAGGTAGCCGACCAGGAACGTCACGAAGAACTCGCCGCCCGTGCCGGTGAAGCTGCCAGCGAATGCCCTGCCCTGGAAGTAGACCCGGGTGTTCTCGGCCCAGAACTTCAGCATCTTCACCTGGAACCAGGGGAAGTAGATGTACACGGTCACCATGCACAGCAACATGCCGACCAGCACGGTCACGAACAGCTGGCCGCCGGTGCCCTCGAAATCGAAGTTGCCGACCGGCTGCTCGTTCTCGAGGATCGCCGTGCGCGAGAAGATCACCTTGCGCAGCTTGCAGATGAACCAGGGCATGTAGATGTAGAGGGTGATCACCGTCAGCAACATGCCGACGAGGAACGTGACGAACAGCTCGCCACCGGTGCCCTCGAAGTTCAGCCGGTACCGCGTGCCATCCTGGGCGGTGGCCGTGGTGTTGTCCGCGAAGAACTTGATCATCTTGCAGATGAACCAGGGCGCGTAGATGCCGAACGTGATGGCCGTCAGCAGGTAGCCGACCAAGAACGTCACGAACAGCTCGCCGCCCTTGCCCGTGAACTCCAGCCGGAGATCACCGCGTCGGGTCGGCCCGAGCGTCGTGTTCGACAGAACGAAGTTGGTGATCTTGCAGTAGAACCAGGGCATGTAGAAGCCGACCGTGACGAGCGTCAGCAGGTAGCCGACCAAGAACGTCACGAACAGCTCGCCACCGGTGCCTTGGAAGTTGGGGCGCACGCCACCGCCGCCACCGCCCATCATCGGCGCCGGGGGACCGAACCCACCGGGCGCCGGTGCGCCGAACTGCGGGCCCATCGGTGCCGGCGGGCCTCCGCCCGGACGCGCCATCATGCCGGGAGGGCCGGGCGGCGGACCGCCCATCGGCATCCCCGGTGGCGGACCCATCGGCGGGCCGCCCATCGGCATGCCCGGTGGCGGACCCATCGGCGGACCGCCCATCGGCATCCCCGGCGGCGGACCGCCCATCGGCATCCCCGGCGGCGGACCCATCGGCGGACCGCCCATCGGCATCCCCGGTGGCGGACCCATCGGTGGGCCGCCCATCGGCATCCCCGGCGGCGGACCCATCGGCGGGCCACCCATCGGCATCCCCGGCGGCGGGCCCATCGGTGGACCCGGCGGCGGACCAAAACCTCCGGGCTGGCCCGGGGGCATGCCCATCGGAGGGCCACCCATCGGAGGGCCAGGCGGCGGACCGAAACCTCCGGGCTGCGGTCCCGGAGGCATGCCCGGCGGCGGACCCATCGGCGGCGGACCCATCGGCGGGCCACCCATCGGAGGGCCAGGCGGCGGGCCAAAACCACCGGGTTGCTGCGGCGGCATGCCGGGGGGTGGGCCCATCGGGGGACCCGGCGGACGGGGTGCGGCCGGACCCGGCGGGGGCCCAGGCGGCGGACCCCAGCCCGGCGCGCCGCCTTGCGCTGCCGGTGGCGGCGCTCCGAATTGCGGCGGCGGTGCACCCGGCGGCGGACCGGGGGGCCGCGGCGCGGGCGGGCTGCCCGGTGGCCCCCACGCGGGCGGCGGCGCGCCCGGGCCTGCGGCCGGCGGTGGTGCGCCCATCGCCATCATCGTGCGTGCCGGCGCGGCCGGTTGCTCGCCATGCACCGCCATCAACTGCAGCGTGGTCTGACCGGCCTGGAACCACTGCCCGGGCTCGAGCACGAATTCGTTCAGGCGCTGGCCGTTGAACCACGTGCCGTTGGTGCTGCCGACGTCGCGAACGCGAACCTGACCGTTCTGAAACAAGATCTCGGCGTGACGACCCGAGGTCTGCGGATCGTTGAGAACGATGTCGCCCGACTCGCGACCGATCGAGGTCATCGGCGCGGCGATGTTCCTCGTCTCCGGCGGCCGGTTGACGTACTGGATCTTGAGAACGAAGTAGCTGCTCACACGTGCCTCCGCAGGGGGGAGCGCGAGTCTCCCAATCTTGGACCCTTGATCGCAAGGGCGATCGACGAACGATCGTGCGCCTGGTTGCGCCGGTTTCGGCCGCCTGGAGTGCGCCGGCAGGGATGGCCACGGCCCATCGGCCCCGGCCGCCCGCTGCCCGGGCGCATGTTCGTGTCGAAGGCGGTCACATCGGGCCGCCCGCAGCATCTGCCACCGGCCAGCTCGCGCCGGTGCTAGGCCGCCGCGGCGGGCTTCGCCGGCAGCACGGTCGCGAGCAGGTCACGGGCCAGCTCGTCGCGCTCCTTGGCGTGCTCGCGTAGCCAGTCCAGCGCGGCCGCGCGGCCTTGACCGATGCGCGTGGCCCCGTGCGCGAACCAGCTGCCGTTCTTGACCACCGTGCCGCGCTCGAGCGCCGCGTCGAGGATCTCGGCCTCGCGATCGATCCCGCGACCGAACGCGATCTCGAACTCGGCCTCGGTGAACGGCGGCGCGCACTTGTTCTTCGCGACCTTCACGCGGGTCCGACTCGCGACCGCCCGCTCGCCGTCCCGCACGGTCTGGATGCGACGGATGTCGAGACGGACGCTGGCGAAGTACTTGAGCGCGTTGCCACCCGTGGTCGTCTCCGGCGAGCCGAACTGCACGCCGATCTTGTGCCGCAGCTGGTTGATGAAGACCACCGTGGTGTTGGTCTGGTGGGCGACGCCGGCGATCTTGCGCATCGCCTGGCTCATGAGTCGCGCTTGCAGGCCCAGGTGCTGATCGCCCATGTCGCCCTCGAGCTCGGCCTTGGGGATGAGCGCCGCGACCGAGTCGACGATGATGAGGCCGACGGTACCGGTGCGGCACAGCGTGTCGGCGATCTCGAGCGCCTGCTCGCCGTGATCCGGCTGCGCGACCAGCAGGTCCTCGGTGATGACGCCGAGCGCCTTGGCGTAGGCGACGTCGAACGCGTGCTCGGCGTCGAGGAACGCGCACAGGATGCCGCGCTTCTGCGCCTCGGCCACGATGTGCAGCGTCAGCGTGGTCTTGCCCGACGACTCCGGGCCGTAGATCTCGACGATGCGACCCTTGGGCAGCCCGCCGATGCCGAGTGCGCGATCGAGGTTGATCGACCCGGTCGCGATGGTTTCGTAGCGTTGGACCTCGCCGGACTCGCCGCCGAGGGCCATGAGGGCGCCCTTGCCGAAACGACCGACGATGGTGTCGATGACCTTGGTGATGGACTCGCGCACGGGCTTGCGGTCGTCGGACTTGGACTTGGTTGCGCCGATGGGTGGAGCGGTGTTCATTGTGGTTGCCTCCGTGGAGTTGCCGCCCGACACTGCGCTCGACGTGCCAAGCCATGCGGCGCGTCGAGGTGCGCGTGGTCGTTGGCGATCCGTCGTCGCGCCGGTGCGCACCGGCGCGGCTCGCCGGCCCGCGGGCCGGCCCAGCCGGACGAAACGGGCCGGCCTCGCGGCGACGATGCTCGTGTTGCTGGGTGCGGGCTGCCGCGCGAGCGCGGCGCTCGAGGGGACCGCAGCGGCGACCCCTCCGCCTGCGTTCGACGCCGAGCTCGCGCGCGCCCACCTCGACGACTGGCTGGCGCAGCCGCGCGCGCTCGGTGATCCGCGGCGTGCCGAGAGCATCGCCCGCCTGGTCGCGACCCTCGCGGCGATGGGCGTCACGCCCGAGCGCGTCGATCACGTCGCCGATGATCCCAGCGGCACCGGCTCGTACGCGCTCACCGAGATCGTTGCCGACTTCCACCCCGACGCCGCGCGTCGCTTCGTGCTCGCGACCCACTACGACGTGCGCCCGTGGGCCGACGAGGACCCCGACCCCGCCAACCACGCGCGGCCGATCCCCGGGGCCAACGACGGCACCAGCGGCCTCGCGGTGGTGCTCGCCCTGGTACCGCCGCTGCTGGCCGCGCTCCCGCCGGACGTGGGCGTCAGTGTGGTGCTGTTCGACGGCGAGGAGCTGGGGCGGCCCGACGCCGGTGGCTACTGCATGGGCTCGCGCCACCTCGCCGAGCGCATCCGCCAGGGGCTGCACCCGACCCTGGCCCGCGCCGAGCTCGGCATCGTGCTCGACATGGTCGGTGACGCCGATCTCCGCCTGCGCATCGAGCCCAACTCGGCGACGTTCCACCCGGCCCTCGCACGGGCGCTGTGGGACACCGCCGCTGCGCTCGGCGAGCCCGCGTTCTCGCCCGACGCCAGCGGCCCCGGCATCGTCGACGACCACCAGTTTCTCACCGCGGCCGGCATCCCGAGCGTGCTCGTCATCGATCGCGAGTACGTCGCATGGCACCGCGTCGACGACGACGCGCAGCACGTCGCGACCGCGAGCCTCGCGAGCGTCGGTCGGGTGGTGCTGGCCACCCTGCTGCGGTGGTTCGCGCCGCCGCGCTGACGCTACGCGCGGCTGCGGGCCGGGCCCGGTAGGCCGGCCGCGCGGACCCGCAGCCCGGCGCGCTCGATGTGGAAGCTCGCCGGCAGTCGGCCGGGCTGCTCGCCGTCGAGATCGAGCAACACGACGTCGGCGCACTCGCAGGGCTCCAGCGACAGTCGCTGCACCCGTGCACACGTGACGTGGGGGTCGTCGGCGTGCCCACCGCGAAAGACCTTCGCGAGCAGGCCCAGGAACCGCAGCTTGCTGCCGTCGCCGGTCCACAGCGCATCGAGCTCGCCATCGGCACAGCGCGCCCGCGGTGCGATCCACATGCCGCCACCGAAGTACTGGCCGTTGGCCACGACCGCGAGGTCGAGCGCGATCTCGCGGACGGGGCCGTCGTCGGCACGCAGGCGCACACGCTTGGGTCGGTGCTCGATCACGCCGCGCAGGGTGCCCACGAGATAGGTGGCCGTCGGGCCCAGCAGCTTGTTGGAGTGCCGCACGTGGTAGTCGACCAGCCCCGAGATGCCGGCGCTGGCGATGTTGAGGAAGGGCCGCACCGTCTCGCGGCCGGCGGCGTCGTGGAAGCGCGCGACGCCGTAATCGACGCGAGTGGCCTCGCCGTGCCCGAGGACGTCGAGCCACTGCGCGATCGGTCGCCGGCCGAGGTGTCGTACGAAGTCACCGCCAGTACCGCTCGGCACCAGGCCGAGCTCGGCCTCGGGGAAGCGATTGCGCCCGGCCTCGTCGACGAAGCCACACAGCACCTCGTTGTTGGTGCCATCGCCACCGACGCTCAACACCCGCGTCGCGCCGCGCTCGAGCGCCTGCCGGCACAGCAGCGTCGCGTGGCCGGGCGCCTCGGTCTGCACGATGTCGATCGCCCCCAACCGCTGGTGCAGCGCCTGCTGCAGCGCCGGCCACCGCTTCAGCGTGCGGCCGTTCGAGGACGCGGGATTGACGATCGCGACGACGGGCGGCGGGCTCACCTGGCCGCGCACGCTAGCAGGGCGCGCCGAGCCTCGGCAATCGCAGTGGGCGAGGACCAGCGGCCTGCGCGATGCTCGGGCTCAGCCACCCTCCGGAAGGCAGCGCAGCGCGGCGGCAGTGGCGAGCTCGGCCTCGCCGACGATCGCAGCGCCGTGCAGATCGGCGAGGGTCTGCGCGACCCGTCGCATGCGGTGCTGGGCCCGCGGCGACAGCCGTCGCGCCCGCACCACCTCGCGCAGCAGGCCCCGCGCCGAGGTCGTGAGCGGGCAGCACTGCTCGACCGCGCCGGCCTCCGCCACGACCTCCGCGTTGCAGCGCCAACGCGTCGCGGCCAACCGTGCCCGCTGGCGGGCCCGCGCCTCCTCGATGCGCGCCGCGACCTCGGCACTCGACTCGGTCGGTGTCGTGTCCTCGAGCGCATCGAGGGACACCGGCGCCACCGCGATGACGAGGTCGATGCGATCGAGCAGCGGTCCCGACAGGCGCCGACGGTAGCGCGCCACCGCGGTCGGCGGGCACGTGCACGCGCGCTCGGGGTGGCCGAGGTAGCCGCACGGGCACGGGTTCATCGCCGCCATCAGCTGGAAGCGGGCCGGTAGCCGCACCACGCCGCTGGCGCGGACGATGGTGACCTCGCCGTCCTCGAGCGGCTCGCGCAGCCCCTCGAGGCAGCTGCGGGGGAACTCGGGCAGCTCGTCGAGGAAGAGCAACCCGCGGTGGGCGAGGCTGACTTCACCCGGTCGGATCGGCGTGCCGCCGCCGAGCATGCCGGCGACGCTGACGCTGTGGTGGGGCATCCGCACCGGCGGTCGCCGCACGAGCTCGCTGGCGACCACGCCGCGCGCGACCCCGTGCACCTTGGTGACCTCGAGCGCCGCCGCCTCGTCGAGCGCCGGCATCAATGCGGCGGCCCGGCGTGCGAGCATGGTCTTGCCCACGCCGGGTGGACCGTGCAGCAGAAGGTTGTGGCCGCCGGCAATCATCACCTCGAGCGCGAGGCGGGCCACCGGCAGCCCGCGGACGTCGGCGAGATCGGGCCCGACGACCTGCGCCGCGCTGCTCGCCGCGCGCACGTGAGGCCGCAGCTCGCGATCCCCCCGCAGCGCCGCGACCAGCTCCGCGAGGCTCGACACCGCGACGACCTCGAGACCGCTGATGAGCGCGGCCTCGTCGGCGTTGGCGGCCGCGACCACGAGCCGGCGCGCGCCGTGCCGCTGCGCGGTGTCGGCCACCACCAGCGCGCCGGCGGCCGCCCGCACCTGCCCGTCGAGCGCGAGCTCGCCCCACAGCACGAGGTCCGACAGCGCGGGCGCGGGCACCACCTCGTGACTGGCGAGCAAGGCCACCGCGACCGCGAGATCGATCCCCGGGCTGTCCTTGCGCACGTCGGCGGGCGCGAGGTTGACGACCTGCTTGCGCGGGCGCAGCTCGTGCCCGCAGTGGCCCATCGCACTGCGCACCCGCTCGCGCGCCTCCGTCACCGCACCGGTCGCGCGGCCGACGATGGTGAGGCCGGGCAGCCCCAGGCGCACGTCGGCCTCGACCGTGACCAGGGAGCCATGGATGCCCTGCAGGGCTGCGGTGAGGCTGCGTGCGAGCACGATGAGCGACGCCGGTGAGCAACGCGCGTGCCGAGCACGGCGCCGATCCAAGCCCGCGGGATCGCAGCTCGCGGGCCATCGCGTGCGGCGGCCCGAGGGCGGCCCGATCGGGCCACGTCGGCCGCGATGGGCCGAGCTGGCCACGCGCGCGCCGGGCTCGGCCCGTCGCACGCGTCTGCTATCGTTCGATGCGTCGATGGACACCGCGCGCATCGAGGGCCTCGCCGGCAAGGTGCTCGAGGGCAAGTATCGCCTCGACGCCATCATCGGTCGCGGCGGCATGGCGGTGGTGTTCGCAGCGACCCACCTCGGGCTCGAGCGGCAGGTCGCGATCAAGATGCTCGCGACCGAGCACGACGGCCGCGCCGACCTGGCCGCCCGAATGGTCCGCGAGGCCAAGACCGCGGGCTCGTTCGGCCACCCCAACATCGTGCAGGTCACCGACCTGGGCTGGCACGACGGCGCGCCGTTCGTCGTGATGGAGTATCTGCACGGCACCACGTTGTCGACGTTGCTGGCGCAGCGCGGGCCGATGCCGCCGGCGCGCGCGGTGCCGATCGTGCTCGACGTGCTCGATGCGCTCGCGGCGGTGCATCGCCGCGGCGTGGTCCACCGCGACATCAAGCCGCAGAACGTCATGCTCGTGCGCGATCACGCAGGCCAGCCGGTCGTGAAGGTGCTCGACTTCGGCATCTCGAAGGTCGTGGTCGACGACGGCTCGCTCACGCAGACCGGCGCCGTGATCGGAACGCCGGCTCACATGGCGCCCGAGCAGGCGCTCGGCGAGCCCGCGTGCGCGCGCGCCGACCTGTTCGCGGTCGGCTCCCTGCTCTACACGCTGTTGGTGGGCGAGTCGCCGTACCAGGCGCACAACAGCACCGCGACCCTGGCGCGACTGCTCGACGGCCGCTACGCGCCGGCCGGACGCCGCGTGGCCAGCGTGGGTCCGCGCCTCGAGGCAGTCCTCGCGACCGCACTCGCGCGGCAGCCCGCCGATCGCTTCGCCGACGCGGCCGCGATGCGCGAGGCCCTGCTCGCGTGCCGCGACGAGTACGAGCAGGCACCGCACCGTCCGCGCGAGGGCCCGCGCTCGGTGCCGCTGGCGACCAGCGCGGTGGCCCAGCCCGCCGCACCCGCGCCGCGCAACCTCGCCGCCGCGCCGCACGTCGACGCCCGCTTCGCGCCCCCGCCGGTCCAGCGCCTGGCGCTCGACGAGGTGCTCGAGCGGCCGCGTCCAGCCGCCGCGGGCACGCGCCGGGCCGCGGGCAGCCCGGGCTGGCGCCCGCCGCTGCGCCCGATCGCGTGGTCGCTGGCGGCGGTGGTCCTGGTGGTCGTCGGGTGGCGCGAACGCGAGGCGCTGCGCCGCTTCGCCGGCGAGACACGCGATGCCTTCGCGGCCCTGCTCGGGGACGCGCGCGAGCCCAAGGACGACACCGCTGGCGGCTCGCGACGGCGCTGACGGGTCGCGCGCGCACCCGCCCCGCCGCGACCGCTATCCTGCTCGTCCATGGCGATGCCGCACTCGCGGGGGCTCGCGGCCCATGCCGCGCTGGACCACCTCGAGAGCTTCGCGAGCGGCAGCGCCGCGTCGGTACGCGCACGGATCCCCGCGGCATCGCTGGCGGCGATCGAGCGCTGTCCGGCACTCGACTGGATCTCGGTCGAGCACGAGCACTGGATCACCACCGCGACGTTCGAACACTTCGGCGCCGACGCCACGGGTTTCTTCCGCGAGGTGGTCGTGCGCCGCCTCGCCGAGACCCCACTGCTACGGCCGCTGATGCAGCAGGCCCGCCGGTTGTTCGGCATCGATCCCGGCACCTACCTGCGCATCAGCCCGCGGGCGTTCGGGCTGATGTTCCGCGGCTTCGGCGAGCTGGCCATGGTCGAGCGCGGCCCCCATCACGCGGTGCTCGAGCTGTCGAGCTGCCACCCGTTGGTCTTCGAGCACCCCGGCTACGTGCCGTCGTGGACCGGCGCGATGGCGGCGACGCTGGACTTCGCCATGGCGCGAGGGACCGCCACCTGCGAGCTCGACCGGGCCGGGTCGAGCGTGCGCTACACGGTGCGCTGGTAGCCCGCCCGCGCCGACCACCAGCGTCGCGCCTTGCCGAGCACGCGCTGGCCCAGCGAAGGCGGTGGTGCCGGAACGCAGTGCACGTCCGCAAACGATCGCGCGAGCGTCTCGCACTCGCCTTGCGACAGCGCCAGCTGCGTGGCTGCGATCGCGTCGTCGATCTGGCGCACGTCACCGACACCGACGATCGCCGCGTCGACGTCCTGCGCCAGCACCCACGCCAGCGCAACCTGGGCCACGGTGGCGTCGTGGCGCGCAGCGATCGGCAGCAGCGCGCGGTGGGTCGCGGCGACGATGCGAGCGCGGCTCTCGGGTGAGAACTCGGCCGCCCATCGCCGATCGTCGTCGGGTCCCGGCGCATGGCGGGGGTCGCGACCGGCGAGCGCGCCCGCGGCCAGCGGCGAGTAGGCCAGCACACCGCAGCCGAGCGCGCGGGCGCTCGGCACCGCGTCGGTCCGCGCGGCCGGACGCAGCAGCGACAGCGGCAGCTGGTGGCTGCACAGCGGCACCGGACCGAGTGCCGCGTGGGCCCGCCGCAGCTGGTCGTCGTCGAAGTTCGACACGCCGATCGCATCGATCTTGCCCTCGCGTCGCAGCACCAACAGCTCGCCGATCGCCTCCTCGATCGGGACCAGCGGATCGGGATGGTGGATCTGGCACAGATCGATCCGCTCGATCCCCAGCCGCGCGAGGCTGCCTTCGACATCGGCCCGCAGTGCGCGGGGGCGACTGTCGCGTCGCACCGCGCGGCGCTGGCCGTCGATGATCGCCTCGAACAGGATCTCGCCGTGATCGCCATCCCAGCGCAGCCCGACCTTGTCGAGCACCCGCACACGCCCGCGGACCCCGGCGAGCACCCGACCGAGCTGCGACTCGCTGCGACCGAAGCCGTACAGCGGCGCGGTGTCGATCGCGAACAGCCCGCGCTCGATCGCGGCGTGCAGCACTCGCTCGCGCGCGGCGTCCCCCTCGCGATAGGCCATGGCCCCGACGACGATGCGCGGCACCGTCAATCCGGCGCGACCGAGCATGCGGGTGGGGATCGCAGGACCGTGCACGGCCCCTGGTAGCAAGCCTGGGCCGGCGCGGCACCGCGCCCGCGCGGGCCCAGGCGTGACCGCCCTCACCCATCCCGCAGCATCGCCCCGCCGGGGTTTCGGACGGCCGTCGTCGGCAATCCGCCACGGTGGATGATCGTGGCGTTGCGGTCGGCAACAGACAGGGTCGGGATCCGTCGTGCTGTTGAAGGGTCCCACCGGCGTGCCGGCCTGGCACGGGGCTTGGAAGGCTCCGGTCCCGACCGCTCCCCGCCCCCCTCCGAGACGCGACCATGCCCGCCGTTCCCGCCCTGCTCGCCCTGCTGACCTCGACCGCTGGCGCCCCGCTGTTGCCGTATGCAGAGATCTCCGCCGAGGCATTGGCGCCCGACGGCATCCGCCACCAGGAGGCGCTTCGCATCGACCGCGACTTCGGCAAGCCCGAGTTCGATCTCGTGGTCGACACCTGGATGCCCGAGCGCAACCCCAGCGCCTTCGCCGACGTGCGGCTGTGGTGGGTGAAGACCACCGCCGCCGATCGCCGCAGCCCGCTGTCGACCCGCGCGCAGAAGTACGTCGAGATCGACAGCAAGGCGCAGGGCCCCGACCGCTGGCTGCTGGCCGTGACCGGCGATCACAAGCGCTTCGCGTTCGAGGTCGAGCTCGCCGACGACGGTGAAGCCGCGGTCTTCACCGACATCGTCGACGAGCGGGGCCAACGGGTCGAGCACTGTCGCGCGCGCTCGGGCTTCTTGCACGCGCGCCGCTTCATGGGCCTGCCGGTCGGCATCGCGCGCCTGTCGATCTCGTGCGTCGACGACCATGGCCGCACGCGCAACGGCAATGCGATCATGGGTCGCGCGCATCGCTAGCGAGCAGGCCCGCCGCGGCGCGGCCGGCCTCGCAGTCCGCGAGGGGCCGCCCCACCGCCGGGCCTCGCGGTTCGCGAGGGCTGCCCACCTCGCGCGCCGACCTCGGGCCTTGTTGCGGGGCTTCACCGCGGACTGTTAGCGTCGGCCGCGATGGCCGCTCCGCTCCTCTCGCTCGATGCTGCGCTGCAGCTGCTCGCGCGACCGCCGTGGGTGAAGCCCGTCGACGGCGGCACGCGCCGCGCCCTGCCGCCGCTCGCGGTGGCACCGGCGGCCGCCGAGCACGGCCGCGCGATGGCGACGACCCTGCGCAGCGACGATCCCGTGGCGTTGCTGGCGTGGTTGCGTGCTGCGCCGGAGACCGCGGCCGCGTCGCTGCTGGCCGCGGGCACGCGCGACGCCTGGATGGCCCTGCGGATCGCCACGCTGCACTGCGACGGTGGCGATGCCGTTGCCCGCGTCGCGACGCAGCTGGGGGTGGCCGAGGCGGTCGCCGCGGCGCAGCTCGACGATCCGCTGCTGTGCCACCCGCTCGAGTTCCCCCAGCTGCCCGCGCGCCTGCCGGCGGTGACATTGCGCGCCGATCTGCAGCATCCCCGGCGCGGACAGGAGCTCGGCCACGACGAGCTGCGCCGGTTGGTGGAGCTGTTCGGCTTCGCCCGCGTGTTTGCGCCCCACCTGGCGTGGTCGCCGTTGCGAGCGGCGCTCGAGCCCGAGTCCCGCGAGGTGCTCGCGCAGGCGCTGCTGCGCCACCCCGATCACACGCGCGCGGCGACCCGCCTGGGTGACGACGCGCTCGGCGAGCGCGTGCTCGCACGGGCGATGGCCTCGGGCCGTCCGGAGCCGCTGTGCGATGCGCTCGCGGCCGCCGATCCGATGTGGCTGTGCCGGATGGTCGCCTGCGACAGCCAGCCGATGCGTCGCTGGGCCCGCGACCACGTCGACGCGCTGGTGGCCCCGACCAGCGTCGACGACGAGCGGACGCCGATGGTCGTGCGCGCCCACGTCGATGCGCTCGAGCGCGCGATGGTCGAGCGCCGTCGCTTCACCCCGGCCGCGCTCCACCGCGCGGCGCGTCACCCGGTGCTCGCGCCCCTCCTCGGCGCGCTCGTGCTCGGCTGCTACGTCGACGACGTGCTGGTGAAGTGGTTTCGCCTCGATGCGCAGGGTGGGCCGGTCGACCACGGCGGGCAGCCGTTCGAGCCCAGCGGCCCGATCGGCATCTGCCACCCGCTCGAGCTGCCGGAGCACGAGCGCCGCGCCCTCGCCGACGGCCTCGAGGGCCAGCAACCATTCGCGCAGCTGCGGCGCCCGCTGTTCGTGCCGATGCCCGACGGCCGCCCCGATCCGGCGGCGCTGGCCGAGGCGATGGTGCCTTCGCGCCTGCTCGCGCTGGCCGACGACGAGTGGCGCCGGATCAGCGACGGCGCCAGCCTGCGGGCAATCGCGCGGACGATCCGTGGTGGACTCGAGGTCGCCGTCGAGCTCGCGGCGGTGCCGTTCCGGGATCTCGACGCCTTCGCCAGCGGCCCATCGGTGATGGGCACGGTCGCTTGGCGAGCCCGCCAGTCGCGACGCCAGCGGCGTGCTGCAGCATCACGTCGGCTGGGCGGCCTGGTCGCACGCCAACCCCATCGAGTTCAGCGAGGTCATCCGCGAGATCGCCAGCTGCCTCGTGCGGGCCCATCCATCACCCGAGTGGATCGATCCCACGGTGTTGTCGGTGTACCGCCAGGCCATCCGTCGCGCGCCCACGGATCGCGAACCCGTGCTCGCGCTCGCGCAGCTGCTGCGCAAGCACCACCACCCCGAGGGCGAGCTGCTCGAGCTCGATCTACGCGAACGCGAGGGCACGCTCGACGACCCCGACGCGATCGAACGCCTGCTGGCGCTGGCGGCCGCGCACGGCTTTCCGCGCGAGCCCGACGATCCCGACGGCGAGCTGCTGGTGTTCCGCCCCCGCCACGGCACCCACTACGTCGTGACCCTCGGTGGTCGCGAGCACGCGATCGGCTACGACGCCGGTGTGCTCACCGTCGACGACGGCGCCGAGCGCCGCACGCTGCGCCCGCGGCTGGCGGCGCGCGATCACTGGAGCGACATCGAGACCAACGTCATCCTCGCGCTCACGCTGGCGGTGTTCCGCGAGCGCCGGGGGCTCGACGCGCTGTGGCTGCCGCCGGTCGAGAGCTTCGGCTCGCACCCGCGCGCGCGGCTGGGCCCGTGGCCGCTGCACCCGTTCCCCGCCGGCGTGCGTCGGCTCGCGTTCGACCCCGCGGCGGCGATCGGCCTGCGGGCGCGGGACCGCCAGCGCTGGACCATGCTGTGGCACCGCCTGCAGGCGCTGCTCGGCGATCGCACGCCGCAACGACTGTGATGGCGGGGGCCCGCGGCCGCGGCCCCGACCGCCGCACGCCAGCCTCGCCTCGCGGCGTCGCGCCGCGCCGACCTCCAGGATCCCCATGCTGACGGGGCTTTGGCGCCGGGGTTGTCCGAGCGCCGTCGGTCACTGCTAAAGTCCCCGGCGAGGCCAGCGGCGCCAGCGTTGGTCGTCGCGCCCGCGACGACGTCGCGAGCGCTGTCGCGGCCTCGAGTTCGTGATCAGAGGAGACGTGGAAGCGATGTCCGAGAAGCGCACGGTGATGCAGGTGATGGAGTCGACGGCCAAGGTCCACGGCGAGAAGCCGGCACTGCGGCACAAGCAGGGCGGCACCTGGCGCACGACGACCTGGGCGGAGTACCGCAACCACGCCCGCGCGGCCGCCAAGAGCCTCATCAAGCTGGGCCTCGAGCCCGGCAAGGGCGTCGCCATCATCGGCTTCAACTGTCCGCAGTGGGCCATCGCCGACGTCGCCACGATCTATGCCGGCGGCGCGCCGGCGGGCATCTACACCACCAACTCCGCCGATCAGTGCAAGTACATCGCGGGCCACAGCGAGGCCCAGGTCGCGGTGGTCGAGAACCGCGAGCAGCTCGCGAAGTTCAAGGAGGTCTGGAAGGACCTCCCCCACCTGCGCGCGATCGTCATGATGTATGGCGACGACGGCGACGACAACGTCTACAGCTGGACCGAGTTCCTCGAGCTCGGCAAGGACGTCGCCGACGATGACCTCGAGCGTCGCATCAAGGCCCAGAAGCCCGACGACGTCTGCACGTACATCTACACCTCGGGCACCACCGGCGATCCCAAGGCGGTGATGATCAGCCACGACAACATCACCTGGACCGCCAGCGCCTCGCTCGAGATGCTGGGGGTTCAGGAGGGCGATCGCGTGATCAGCTACCTGCCGTTCTCGCACATCGCCGAGCAGGTGGTGTCACTGCACGGGCCGATGGCCGCGGGCATGTGCACCGCGTTCGCCGAGAGCATGGACAAGCTGCGCGACAACCTTCGCGAGGTGCGGCCGACGATGTTCCTGGGCGTGCCGCGCGTGTGGGAGAAGATGCAGGCCGGCATGGTCGCCAAGGCCGCGCAGAACAGCAACCTCAAGAAGAAGCTCGCGGCGTGGGCCCGCGGCCAGGGCCTCGCGGGCGGCTACGCCGATCAGAAGGGCGAGTCGAAGCCGCTGCTCTTCGGGCTCGCCGACAAGCTGGTGTTCTCGAAGGTCCGCGATGCGCTCGGGCTCGACCAGTGCCGCATCTGCGTGACCTCGGCCGCGCCCATCTCGAAGTCGACGCTCGAGTTCTTCCTCAGCCTGGGCATCCCGATCATGGAGGTCTACGGCATGTCGGAGTGCACCGGGCCCGCGACCATCTCGCTGCCCAACAAGTACAAGACCGGCTCGGTCGGCAAGGTCATGGGCGGCACCGAGATCAAGATCGCGCACGACGGCGAGATCTGCATGCGCGGCCGCCACGTGTTCAGGGGCTACTTCAAGAATCCCGCCGCCACCGCCGAGGCGATCGACGCCGAGGGCTGGCTGCACTCGGGCGACATCGGCGAGTTCGATGCCGACGGCTTCCTGCGCATCACCGATCGCAAGAAGGACCTCCTCATCACCGCCGGCGGCGAGAACATCGCGCCGCAGGTGCTCGAGGGCAAGCTCAAGGGCATCCCGGTGGTCTCGCAGGCGGTGGTCATCGGCGACCGGCAGAAGTTCCTCGCCGCACTGCTGACCATCGATGACACCCGCCTCGACGACGTGCTGCGCGAGTCGGGTAGCCCCGCCAAGACGATGGCCGAGGCCGCCAGCTGCCCCAAGGTCGAGGCGTGGCTGCAGGCCCAGGTCGACGAGATCAACAAGACCCTCGCCCGCGTGCAGACGATCAAGAAGATCAAGGTGCTGCCCGCCGACCTCTCGATCGAAGGCGGCGAGCTCACGCCGACCATGAAGGTCAAGCGCAAGGTCGTGAACACCAAGTACGCCGACGCGATCGCGAAGTTCTACGAGGGCGCGGCGGACTGACGGCCGGGCGTTCAGCCCGAGCGCAGGTGCACCCACGCCGACTCGCCGTCGCTGACCGCGACGTCGAGTCGGCCGTCGCCGCTGAACTCGCCGACATCGATCATCCGGATCGCACCGGCGGAGTTGGTCTGCCCCACGCAGACCACCAGGTCGGGGCTGGGCGAGGGCTGCCCGTAGCCGACCATGAGGACGCCGTTTTCGCCGCCGCCGACCACGTCGGCGTAGCCGTCTTGGTTGATGTCGCCCGCGCTGACCACATCGATGGGCTGTGGCCACGACGTGAACATCCACGGGTTGCCGACGAACAACGAGCCCGGCCACATCGTGACCAGGCTGACGCCGTTGACCGACTCGATGCCGATGAGGTCCTCGCTGCCCTGGCCGTCGAAGTTGGCGACCGCCAGCGCGCGCTTGTAGGGATACACGCCGGTGTACAGCTCGAACGCCGAGAACGGGCCGTCCTGCATCGCGTAGGTCTCGTAGCTGTGCAGCGCCACGTCGGGCAGCCCGCTGCCGTCGAGATCGCCGGGCACCAACGAGACCGTGGCGTCCCACACGTACTCGGCGCTGCTGAAGCCGCCGAGCCCGTCGTTCCACATCACGTAGGTCGCGTCCTGCTCGCCGAACAGCACCACGTCGAGGGTGCCGTCACCGCCGAAGTCGACCAGCTCGATCTGCGCACCCGCGGCGTTGGTGGGCAGGTTCACCGGCGCCCAGCCGCCTCCGTTACCGTCGTTGAGCAGCACGTGCGCGGTGCTGCCACCGTCGCTGCCGGCGTACACGATGTCGAGGTCGCCGTCGTTGTCGATGTCGCCGGCCGCGACGTCGGTGACGCTCGGGACGGCCGCAATCACCTGCAGGCCGCCGCCCGCGTCGGCGATGCCGATCGTGCTCACGCCGCTCACCACCAGCTCCTGCCCCGGCCCGGGTCCGAGGTCCGCGAACGCCAACGCGGTCACACCGTCGCCGAAGCTGGGAATCGGCAGCAAGAAGGTGAGATCGACGCTCTCGCACTCGGCCTCGGGCTCGACGTACTGGCACTGGTTGTAGAGGCACGCCTGGCCCGGCGCGCAATCGACGTTGTCGAAGCACTCGTAGTACCAGCCGCACTCGAAGCCGCAGCAGGTGTCGTAGCAGCAGTAGCCGTCGGCGCAGTAGCCGGTGTACTGGCACACGCCGTCGATGCAGTCGTAGCCCGGCGGGCAGTCACCGGGGATGCAGCCCGGTGCGGTGGTGCTGGGCGAGGTCGTGCTCGGCGAGGTGGATACCGTCGTGCTCGGACTCGAGTCGTCGGTCGGGCCCTCGGCGGTCGCATCTGCGCTGTCGGTATCGGTGCCGCCGAGCGGAACGATCGGTCCGCAGGCGCACAGCAGTGCCATCGGCACACCCAGGTTCCACACCGAAGGATCAAGCGTCGACCTACCCATGCAACGGACATGATAGGCGCATTCGCGGCCGCTCGCCAAGCGGCGGCCCCGGACTGGCGGCTCGCGTTACGATGGCATGCGTGCAGCTCGACCCAGGCGCCCGCATGACCGCTCGGGCGCTCGTTCGACGCGGCGTGATGCGTGCACGGGGCGCTGATGCGCTGGCGCTGCGCTGGAGCAGCGAGCTCGGCGCCGCCCTCGACGCCGTGCTGCTCGCCGTCGATCCCGTGCTCGCGATCGGCGGCTGCGTCGCGAGCGATGACGGGGGCGTCCGCGTCGGTGACCACCACTGGCACCGCGCCGACGGGGCAGTGGTGCGCGTGGTCGGCCTGGGCAAGCCCGCGCCGCGCATGGTCGCGGCGCTCGTCGACGCGCTGGGCGGCGACGTGCACTCGGCGTGGGCGGTCGGCAAGCACGATCACGAGGGCATGCAGCACACGGTGCTGGTGCGGCGCGGCGGCCATCCGCTGCCGGATGCGGGCAGTGTGTCGGCCGGACGCGAGCTGCTGGCGATCGCCTCGCGCGGCCGGCCGGACGACCTCCTGTTGATCGCGATCGCCGGCGGCGCGTCGTCGTTGGCGTGCGTGCCGGCGCCCGGCGAGACGCTGGCGACGATGCGCGAGCACATCGCGGGCCTGATGGCGTGCGGCACACCGATCGCGGAGCTCAACGCGGCCCGTGGCGCGCTCGATCGCCTCAAGCACGGGGGACTGGCGCGCGCCGCCCACTGCCATGTCATCGCGCTGGTGCTGGTCGACGTGCCCAGCGCAGACGTGCGCGTGGTCGGCTCGGGCGTGGCGTGGGCGCCGGAGCGCGACGTGCCCCACGTGGTGCTGGCCGACAACCGCACCGCGGTCGCGGCCGCGATCGCGAGCCTGACCGCCGTCGGGCGGCGCGCGTGCGAGGGCCCAGAGCTGGCCGGCGACGCCTTCGCGTGCGGCCGTGCGCTGGGCCTGTCCGCGCTCGAGCTGCGCGCGGGCGAGGCGATGGTCTGCGGCGGCGAGACCACCACGGTGCTGCGTGGCGACGGCAAGGGTGGCCGCACGCTCGAGCTCGCGCTCGGGGCCGCGACCGTGCTGGACGGACGCGGCGATCGGGTGTTGCTCGCATTTGCGACCGACGGTGACGACGGCAACAGCGGCGCGGCGGGGGCCATCGTCGACGACCGCACCGGCTCACGCATCGCCGCCGCGGGCCTGTCGATGGACGACGCGTTGTCGCGCAGCGACGCCGATGCGATCCTCGCGGCCCTGGATGATCGACTCGTGACCGGCGCGACCTCGACCAACGTCTGCGACCTCGTGATCGTGCTGGCCGACCCGCGCGACGGTGCGCCGTGACGCGCCCTGTCGTCATCGTGACCCGCAGCTTGCCGCCGGCGTGGCTCCGGGCGCTGGCCCACTGCGAGCTGGTGATCGGCCCCGACGATCCGCCGCCGCCCGCGACCGTCGCGGGCACGCCATGGGCCGGCCGCGGTGCATGGTGCGAGCGCACGTGGTCGCGGCTGGGCGAGGCCGACGCGATCCTCTCGTTGCTGACCGAGCCGATCGACGCCGCGGTGCTGGCCGCCGCGCCGCGGCTCGCGGTCGTCAGCAACATGGCCGTCGGCGTCGACAACATCGACGTCGCGGCCTGTGCGGCCCGCGGCATCCCGGTCGGGCACACGCCCCACGTGCTGACGCAAGCCTGTGCCGACCTCACGCTCGCGCTGCTGCTGGCCCACGCGCGCGGCCTGGTCGGCGCGGCCGCGGACGCGCGAGCCGGCGCCTGGACCACGTGGTCACCGACCCGCTGGCTCGGCCGCGACCTCGAGGGTGCGACGCTCGGCGTCGTCGGCTACGGCGCGATCGGACGCGCGGTCGCCCGCCGTGCCCACGCCTTCGGCATGCGCCTGCTGGTGCACACGCGCAGCCCGATCCACGCAGCGCCGGACGATCCGCCGCTGCAGTCGGTGGCGCTCTCGGAGCTGCTCGCGGGTAGCGACGTGGTCACGCTGCACGTGCCGCTGTCGCCCACGACCCGCGGCCTGATCGGCGCCGATGCGCTCGCGGCGATGCAGTCGCACGCGGTGCTCATCAACACCTCGCGCGGCGGCGTGGTCGACCAGGACGCGCTCGTGGCCGCACTGCGGGGGGGCCACATCGCCGGCGCGGCCCTCGACGTCACCGATCCGGAGCCGCTGCCCCCGGGCCATCCGCTCTACGCGATGCCCCAGGTCTTGGTGCTACCGCACATCGGCTCGGCCACCGTTGGCACCCGTCGACGCATGGCCGAGCTGGCGTGCCTCAACGTCTGCGCGGGCCTCCAGCGCCATCCACTGCCCCATGCCGTCACTTCGTGGGACCGCAGCCGGTGACCACGGCGACGACCCAGCGGGCCCTCGCGCCCACCCGCCCGCGCGAACACGGACGCCCCCCGGGGTAGACACCGCCGCCGGCCCGGGGTAGTCGAACACCTCCGTCTGTGCTCGACCCGTCGCTGTTGGCGTGCCGGTCCCTTCGGAACTCTCGGCAGAAAAGATCACGAAATGTCTGAAGGTACGATCAAGCGACTCACCGACAAGGGCTTTGGATTCATCGACGCCGGTGGTGGCAAGGACATGTTCTTCCACAACTCGGCCGTCCAGGGCACCAGCTTCGAGCAGCTCCGCGAAGGCCAGAAGGTCACGTTCACCGAGGGCGAGGGTCCCAAGGGCCCGCGCGCGGAGAACGTCCGCCCGGTCTGACGTCGCGGGCGGATGCCCGGGACGGACTCGCGAGCTCGAGTCCATGCGCGCAGTGGGACCGCGAACGTCGCGGTGTCGCTGCGCGCAGCCAATTGAGGGCTCGTCGGAGCGCGCCCGAGCGTCGAGCGCGGGGCCTCATCAGCGCGACGCCGGCCCGCGCAACCGCACGACGTCCCGGATCGCCGCCACGCGGTCGTGCACCGCGGCGAAGTCCCCCGTCGCGAGCCAATCCGGGCGGAACACGTCGCCGACCAGACCGACCGCGAGCGCGCCAGCGTCGAGCCACTCGCCGACGTTGTCGAGCGTGACGCCGTGGGTCGGCACGACCGGCAGGAATGGCAGCGGGGCCAGCACCGCGCGCAGCCACTCGGGCCCGCCGGCGGGTGACGGGAACAGCTTGAGCGCGGTCGCACCCGCGCGGTGGGCCGCGAGCATCTCCGTCGGCGTGTGCACGCCCGGGATCACCGCCACGCCGGCGTCGCGCGCGGCCGCGATCACGTCGGGATCGAACACCGGCGACACCACGAAGCGCGCCCCCGCAGCGACCGCGTCGTCGAGCTGCGCGCGCGTGAGCACGGTGCCCGCGCCGACGATCACCGACTCGCCCGCTGGCGTCGTGCGATCGCCGAACGCCGCGATCAGCTCGAGCGCGCCCGGGGTCGACAGCGTGAACTCGCAGATCCGCACGCCGCCATCGATCGCCGCCTGCATCGCCTGCGCCGCCACCTCTCGCGCGGTGGCCCGCACGATCGCGCAGGTGCGGTGGACGGCGAGGTCGGCGACGAAGCGCTCGGGCGTGGTCACGCCGGGGAGCATAGCGGCACGCGATGCGGGCCGCGGCGCCGTGCGAGCCCGCCCGTGCCGCGCCGCCCGCGACGCCGCGCGGTGGATCCCAAAGCCTTTGCCCCGCGCCCCGGGTCGGGGGCACGATGCCGGAGGCGCGCACGACCGACCCGTCGTCCGCGCGGCTTCGCCCGATGCTCACCGCCGCCGTCCTGCTCCTCGTCCTGCACGCACCGCCGCCGGCGACCGACGACGATCCGCGCGCGTTCGAGGGCGCGCGCGCGGTCCCCGGTGATGCGCAGGCCTCGACGGTGGCTGTACCGCACGAGCCCGACGCCGCGATGGGCCCGGCCGACGCCGCACGGTCGCCGACCACCGCAACCGACGCGAGCGCGAGCACGGACGCGAGCGTGAGCACCACCGCGAGCGCGAGCACCACCGCACCGGCGTCATCCACGACCCCCGCCAAGGACCGCAAGGCTCGAAGCTACCCGCGGCTCGTGCTCGCCGGCGGCGCGCTGGCGGGGCCGCATGCGTTCGGCAACGAGGAGTGTCGCAGTGAGCAGGTGAAGTGCGAGGCCCACGGCACGTTCTTCGGCCTCGGGTTCGGGGCCGAGCTGCGCGCGCGGCTGTACCGGCCGCTGTACGCCAACCTGCGCGGCATGTTCGTGGGCAACGTATCGACCCGCGATCCCATCTACCGCGGCCTCGTCGGCGGCGCGATCGGTGTCGGTGCCTATGGCCGCCGCGTGTTCGCGCGCGCGGAGTACCTCCTGCTCGGTGCATTCGGCGACAACCACTACTCGCGCCCGTTCGGCACCGGCGAGATCGGAACCGATCGCTGGGGGCACCACGCAGGCGTCTTCAGTGCGGGCGCACGGCTGCCGCTTCGACCGCGGCTCGCCGCCGAGCTGTGGGGCGGCTTCATGCTCGGCCCCCGCTCGGTGCGAACGCTGCCCGACGAAGCGCCGGAGCGTCGCACGCTGCTGACGTTCCTCATCGGTCTCGGCGTCAGCTACGACCTGATCCCGGATCGTTCGCAAGAACGTTAGCGCGGTCGCGAACAAAACTCGATCGACGCGGTGATCGATCGACCAGCCGTGCCCACTGGAGAAGGGTGTCGCGCGACGAGTCGCGACCGCGAGCCGCTTCGGCGCGCGAACCCAAAGCCAGGACGTAGCCATGCGCACCATCTTTGTATCGATGTCCCTCGCGGCGGCAGGATGCCTCGCGGCCTGTGGATCCACGATCGTCGTCCACGATCGTCTCGCCTGTGACAGCGGCGGCGACCCGAGCTCGTCGAGCGGCGAGGTCGGTAGCTCGGGCAGCGACGGCGGCTCCACGGCCGGCGGTGGCTCGCAGGGCAGCTCCGGCGATGGCAGCGAGAGCTCGAGCACCGGCGGCGAGGGCTCCAGCACGGGCGACGCGGGCTCGACCGGTGGCGACGATCCGAGCGCGCCACCGCAACCGACCGCGACCTGCCCCACGCTGGTCGACGGCACGGTCACCTTCTGCCCCGCGGGCTTGGCGGGGTGCCGCGACGCGGTGCTCGTGGGTGTGTCGACCGCGGATGGCGGCGGCCCGTTGGCGCTGCACTGGCACGGGACCTATGCCACACCCGCGGCGGTGCTGGCCTCCGACTCCGCTGCGATCGCGGTGCACGACATGACGCTCGACGAGCACGGGGTCATGGCGCTGCCGGTCGCCGACGCCGACGCGCTCGCGCGCAGCGGCAACGCCTACCCCTACCCGTGGTGGATCATCTGCGATCCCACCGAGTCCGACTGCACGCGCGAGGATGACTTCCTGCTCGCGCGCGAGATCGTGGCGTGCGCCGTCGAGCAGGAGCTCGTCGACCGCACGCGCCTCACGGTCTCGGGCTTCTCGGCCGGCGCGGTGATGACCTCACACATCCTCGATCGCGAGGGCTACTACGCCGCTGCGGTGAGCTGGTCCGGCGGCCTCCCGGTCGCGTACCAGCCCATCACCCCGATCGGCAGCAGCACCGCAGTGCTGGCGATCCACGGCGGCGCGACCGATGTGTTCTGCGCCAACGGCCACTGCACCGACTTCGCGGCCAACTCGGCCGCGCTCGCGACCACGCTCGCGGCCGCCGGCGACGTCGCGGTGCTGTGCAATCACGGCGGCGGGCACTCGTCGTCGATGGGCTCCGAGGGCGCGAGCTTCCTCGCCCTCGCGGACGCGACGACGACCCATCCATGGGCAGCGTACCCGTTCGGGGCCCCGCCGCAGACGCCCGGCAGCGGCGGTGCGTGGACCCTGGACCACTACTGCAGCGCACCGTGACGCGCGGCGGCTGCGACGGCGGCGGCCCGACGTGCGTGGTAGATCGCTCGCATGCTCGAAGCCGTCGCCCCGGACCTGTGGTGTGCCGCCGTCGACCTGCGCTTCTTGGGCGTGCACATGGGCACGCGGATGACGGTCGTGCGCCTGGGCGACGGCACGCTGTGGGTGCACTCGCCCATCGCGATCACCGACGCGCTGCGGGCCGAGGTCGACGCACTCGGCGAGGTCGCGCACCTGGTCGCGCCGAACCTCTTCCACCACCTGTTCGTCGGACAATGGAAGGCGGCGTACCCCGACGCGACGATGTGGCTGGCGCCTGGGCTCGAGCGCAAGCGTCGCGATCTCGTCGCCGATCCGCATGGGGTCGTCACGCTCGGCACCGCGCCGCCGCCGTGGGGCGCCGAGATCGCGCAGGCCCCCCTGACCGGCTTCTCGTTCCACGAGGTGCTGTTCCACCACCGCGCGTCGCGGACGCTCGTCAGCAGCGATCTGCTGGAGAACTTCAGCGGCTCGCCGTACGTGTTCACCCGCGCGTACCTCAAGCTCGCGGGGCTGTACGGACGCGTCGGCGTCAGCCGCGTGCTGCGGTGGGCCTACCGCGATCGCCCCGCGGTCAAGGAAGCGCTCGCGCGCGTGCTTGCCTGGGACTTCGATCGCATCGTGATCGCCCACGGCGCGATCGTCGAGCACGACGCGAAGCGAGCGCTGGCCGAGGCCTACGCGTGGCTGTGATCGCGGCTTGCCCGGGGTCACGGGTTGGGTTAACACCCTGCCTCCGATGGTCGATCTCTCCGGCCTGAATCCCGCGCAGCGCGAGGCGGTGATCTGCACCGAGGGCCCACTGGTCGTGCTCGCGGGCGCCGGCTCCGGCAAGACCCGCGTCATCACCCATCGCATCGCGTACCTGCTCGAGCTCGGGGTCCCGGCCGAGCGCATCGTCGCGGTGACCTTCACCAACAAGGCCGCCGGCGAGATGCGCGATCGCCTGGCGAAGATGGTCGGGTCGCGCACCGCGAAGGCGCTGGTGCTCGGCACCTTCCACAGCATCGGCGCCGCGATGATGCGCAGCGAGCCCGAGACCTTCGGGCTCGACGCCGGCAGCTTCTCGATCCTCGATCAGGGCGACGTGCTCGGCATCGTGCGCGGGCTGTTGCGCGAGCACGGCCACCATGGCGCCGACGACCGCCGCTTCGACGTCGCCGGCGTCACCCAGCGCATCGGCCTGTGGAAGAACGCGTTCTTCACGGCCGCCCAGCTCGAGCGCGAGATCGTCGACGAGTACGACGTGGTCGCGGCGGCCATCTACGACGCCTACGAGGACCGCCTGCGCAGCCTCGGATCGGTCGACTTCGACGACCTGGTGTGCCTGGTGGCGTCGTCACTGGCCCGCAACGACGAGGCCCGCGAGCGCTGGCGGGGCCGCTTCGACTACCTGCTGGTCGACGAGTACCAGGACACCAACACCGCGCAGTTCGAGATGCTCGCGCAGCTGTGCGGGCCGCCACACAACCTCTGCGTCGTCGGCGACGACGACCAGGCCATCTACGGCTGGCGCGGCGCGAAGATCGAGAACATCCTGTCGTTCACCCACAGCTTCCCGGCCGCCACCACCGTGAAGCTCGAGCAGAACTACCGCTCGCGCGCACCGATCCTCGAGTGCGCCAACGCGGTCGTGCGCAACAACCAGAATCGCAACGACAAGACCCTCATCCCCACCCGTCGCGGCGGCGAGCCGGTCGACGTGGTGGTCGCAGCCGACAGCGACCAGGAGGCGCAGTGGGTCGGTCGGCAGATCCGCAAGCTGGTGGTCGAGGACCGCCGCAGCGCCGACGAGGTGGCGGTGCTGTACCGCTCGGCGTCGCAGGGCAAGGCCATCGAGGAGCAGCTGCAGCTGCACGGCATCCGCTATCGCGTGCTCGGCGGGCAGTCGGTCTACGACAAGAAGGAGATCAAGGACGCACTCGCGTACCTCAAGACCATCGTCACGCCGCGCGACGAGCTGGCGCTGCGACGGGCACTCGAGACGCCGCCGCGCGGCATCGGCCGCCAGAGCATCGAGCTGCTCAAGCGCCACGCCGCCGCCCGCGGGGTCTCGCTGCAGGACGCGGTGCACCACAGCCACGAGGTGCAGGGCCTGAACTCCCGCGCCCAGAACGCGCTCTCGCAGTTCTCGGCGATGATTCGTCGCGCGCAGCAACAGGCCCGCGCCGAGGGCAGCGCGGCGACGGCCCTGCGCGGCGTGCTGGACGAGATCGGCTTTCGCGATCACGTGCGGCGCGAGATCGGCTCCGACGGCGCGACCGAGGCCCGCATGTCGGGCGTCGAGTGGCTCGCGGCCTCGGTCGAGCGCTACGAGCAGCGCCGGCGCGAGGCCGGCGCGAAGCCGCAGTGGTCGTCGTACTTCGGCACGGTCTCGCTCGACAGCTCGAGCAATGACCCCGATGCCGAAGCGGCGCCGCCGACCGGCGAAGTCACGCTGTCGACGCTGCACAGCGCCAAGGGCCTCGAGTGGGAGTTCGTGTTCCTCGTCGGCGTCGAGGAGGGCACCATGCCCCACCGCCGCGTCGCCGCGCCGCGCATCAGCGACGCCATCGCCGGCGACCTCGAGGAGGAGCGGCGGCTCTTCTACGTCGGCATCACCCGCGCGCGCGAGCGTCTGTGGCTCACCCGCGGCGCCGCCCGCCTCGATCGCGGCCGCGAGCTGCCGCGGGCGCCGAGCCGCTTCCTCGACGAGCTGCCGCCGGAGTTCATCCGGCCCTACGAGATCGCCAAGCAAGAGGAGCTGTCGTCGGATGCGATCGGCGACATGGCGGCCGCGTTCCTCGCGATGAGCAAGCCCGAGGAGCCCGCGCCCACCGCGAAGCCGCGGGCGTGAGGGCTGCGGGCCGCTCGACATCCGTCGTGCCACCCGTGGTTGCGTTGCCCGTCGATCGACGCGGCACCCGATTCGATCAGGGAACGTCCCCGTGCGGGAACAGCCCGTTGGGTGTCTGGGCCTGGCTCGGGAACATGACGTCCTGGGCATCCGCGCCGCTGGAGAGCCGCGCGTCGATCGCGGCCCATGCGTCGCCGAGGGGATTGTCGGGCAGCACCGGATCCTGGAGGCCGCCGTACGGCACGCACTGGCACGAGATCGGATCGAGCACCAGTTCGTCGCCGCAGTCGGTGTAGTTGCCGCACGCGCGGACAGCCACGCCACCGAGTTGGACCGCGGGAAGACCACCGTCGGCGCACCAGCAACTGTCGGGCTCGAGGCAGTGCATGAGGTTACATGGGCTGAACGACGACCCGCCCGGACCGCCACCGCCGACGGCATATGCTGCGCATTCGTCGACCTCGTCGACCGGCGCATCGGGGTTCGGGTAGGCCTTGCGCGGGTCCTTCCACGGCTCGAAGCCAGCGAGATCGTGCTTGTGGCTGCCGGGATGGCTCAGCTCGTCGAGGCACTGGAGCGTAGCGTCCATCGCACGCCGGAACACCGAGCAATCGTTGCCGTCGGGCGCCGGCATCTGATTGTTGCTGCGCGGGAGCACTGGCTCCTCGTCCTCGCCGAACTCGACCACCGTGGCTCCGCGGCCGCCGATGTAGTCGTGTTGATCCGCCGCGGGCACGCCGAGATAGGTGAGCGCCGCGTGCATGATCTCGTGCACGATTGCGCCGAGCACCTGCTCGTACGGATACTGCTGGAACGCCGAGTCCTGCACCCAGATGGTGTGCGTGGCGGCGTCGTAGCACGCAGTCGCGTGCTCGCAGCCGCCGCCGAAGTTGTAGGCTCCGAAGTTCACCGTCGCTGAATTGCCGAAGTCCACGGCAGCCCCCACCTCGCGGGTGGAGCCGGCGACGACCTTGGCGAGCGAGAGGTCAGCGGCCACGCTGGCGTCGTTTCGCGCCTGCGCGCGTGCGAGCGCCGTGGTCGCCCGGTACTCGGCGGCCTCCGCCGCCGACGCCGACGGCTCGGTGTTGACCGGACCGGACTGGGCGGTCGGATCCTCGCAGAACTCGGGGATGTCTTCGCATGTGAAGTGATGCCCCGGGGCAAGGCCCCCGTCTTCGGTCAGGGGATTCGAACGACAGGCGGGATCGAGCACGCCGGTGCCTCCGCCAGCGTCGAAGCTGATCGTGCGCATCTCCTCGATCAGGATCGCATTGCCTTGACCCACGCAGTCGACCGAGGCTTCGAACGCGTCTCGCTGGTCGAGCAGGCACTCGAACAGATCGTAGGGCGGCGTGGTCCAGGGCATGTTCACCGGCTCGAGGACGCCACCGCACATCGCCATGAAGTCTGCGTCGGTATAGTGCTCACCGAACACCACGTGGTCGCGCGCGCCCTCCGACTCGGCATTCGCGCTGCGCAGCACGAGCTCGAGTTCGTCGGTGCTGCGCACGGGCCACAGCGCCTTCTCGAGCGGCGTGGCCTCCACGGCCGTGACCTCACGCATCGCATCCGCATGGGCGAGCACCGCGTCGCCGTGGAGGGGTCGGTAGCGGAGCTCAGCCTCGACGCCGTGCGCGAGGCCGTAGCGACCCCAGCGTTCGACGCCGGGGTCGGCGGGCGCAAGCTGGTCGAGCGCCGGCGCCGACTCGCCACACGCAACGCCCGCGGTGCACACCCACTCGTTGTGGGCCAGGGCCAGCCAGTTGCACACCCCGAGGCCGAAGCGTCGCGGGTCGGCGAACATCGCCAGCATCTGCTGTTCGCTGGGGGCGCATGCGGTGGCCGAGCAGGTCTCGGAAGGCAGGCGCACGAGCGACCCGGTCGTGGGTCGCAGCACCAGCATGCCGATGTCGTCGGTGGGGAACTTGTGGAGCGCCGCCTGCAGCTGCGGCTGATACAACCGCATCAGGCTCGCCACGTACGACGTGCGCGTGAACATGAGCTGATCGACGATCAGCGCCGCAGGATTGAACAGGGCCGCGAGAGCACGGTTGCGTTCGTCCGTGGGCAGCGCGACCGCGCGCCGCATCGCCTCACCCACGGCGAAGTCGAGCGCGCGCATCCCGGGCAGCCCCAGACAGTACAAGCGGCGCTGGAACTCCGCGAGCGCCGCGACCGCGCCCCCGAAGTCGGCGCGGTCGATCGCCTGGAGGTACCCGCGGATCTCGTCGAGGTGATCCTGGCCGCCGCCGCAGCGCGGATCCTTGGCCACGCTTCTCGCGACGCGCACGGGGTAGTCGTGAAGGGTGATCGACTCGGTCGCGGCGAGTACCTCCTCGGCGTTCGTCGCGGACGACGACGCTCGCGCATGCTCGTCGGCCATCCCAGCTTCGTCGGCGACGGACGTGCACGCGCACACGAGCAGCATCGAGAGCATCGCCTTCGCTGGGGCACGCAGGGGCTGAGGAGCTCGCGTCGTCATGGTCGGTGCGTCTGTGCACGACGCCCGCCATCCACGAACTCGCAGGGAACCGTGGCGTGTCCACGCGGCCGCGGCGGATCGTTGCCGCCGGGTCGCATGGGACGCCACATGGGACCCGGATCGCCAGACACCACGGGTGCACCTGCGAGCACGATGGTGAGGGCGTCTCACCCCGCCCACGATTGCGTCACAGATCGTCGAGTCGCCACGCATGGGAGACGCGATGCCGCCCGTATCCCAGCCCCGCACCGAGTCCATCGCGTGGATCACCGTGGGCATCGCTGCGCTCTTGGCCTGTGGCAGCCCCGGGGCCAACGACAGCAGTGCGACCGCAGGCGACGGCGACAGTACGGCGGCGGGCAGCAGCGGCGGCGCGAGCACGGATGCGTCGTCGTCGAGCTCGCCGACCGCGAGCGGCACGACGGCCGTCACCGACACCGGCAGCACCACCGGCAGCACCGACGACAGCTCGGGGGACGACGGCCCCCAGCCCGGCATGGACTGCGACGGTTCGAGCCCCGGGCGCGTGGGACAGTGGGAGGAGATCACGCCGCCCGAGTTCGCGACGCCGGACAACATGGAGGCCGCGACCATCGCGGTGAACCCGATCGACTGCAGCGTGTTCGCGACCGCCGGCAACGAGACCAACGGTGGTGATGGTGGCACCGGCGTGTTCAAGTCGACGGACGCCGGCGCGACGTGGTCGAAGATCAGCACCGGAGAGAACGGCGCCAAGCTCGAGACCGGGGTGATCTGGGCGCTTCGCATCGATCCCGTCGAGCCCGATCGCATGTACCTCGCCAGCGGCTACGGCAACGACCCGACGATCTATCGCTCGCTCGACGGCGGTGTGAACTGGACCATGCTCGACGCCGATCCCGACGACACCGTCAACGACTTCGCGCAGGCGATCGGCATGGATCGCGACGACCCGCGCCACCTCGTGATCACATGGCACGACAACTGCTCGGCGCCGCACACCCCCAACTGTCTTTCGCGCACCAAGGACGGCGGCGATACCTGGGAGATCATCGATGGCCCGCCGCAGTTCGGCGGCTGGGTCGAGGGCGCGAGCATCTCGATCTTCGGCCCCGACAGCTACCTGCTCGCGGCCGACAGCGGCGGCTGGTTCACCGCTGACGCCGGCGCGAGCTGGGCCCATGTCGTCGACGGCGTGCACTACGGGGTCTACGGCGGCGGCGTGCACTTCGCACCCGATGGGGCCGCGTACCTGGGCATGACCAACTCCGGGGTGTTCGTCAGCCGCGGCGACCGCGGGGCGCCGCTCGGCTCGACCTGGACCTTGCTGCCGGGCTCGCCGCAAGCCGCGCTCGTCATCGACGACGGCACGTCGCTGTACGCCACCTACCTGCACGATTTCGGCGGCCAGCCCTTCTGGCGCGCGCCGCTTGGAGACGTCGAGTCGTGGACGCAGATGGCCTCGCCGGAGATCGGACGTGGCGCGGTGGCGATCGACTACGACCCCACGAAGCACCTGGTGTACTCCGCCAACGGCGTGTTCGGGCTGTGGCGGCTGCGCACGCAGTGACGCCGCGCAGCGGGGACACCCATCCGGCTCACTCGATCACCGAGTCGGTGACCGTGATCGGCGTGTCGTCGTGGTTCGAGATCTGCGGATAGGTCGGGTACCACGACCCGCCTTGGTTGTGCGTGATGGTCGAGCGGTCGATGACGATGTTGCCGCTGTGATCGTTGCTGACGAAGAAGATCGCGCTGCCGTGCTGCACGACCTCGTTGTCCTCGATGCGGGTGCCGCACAGCGACAGCGTCATGGTGTTGCCGTCGTTGTAGATGGCGCCGCCACTGCCCCCTCCGGGGGTCCCGGCCTCGGCCGGGTTGCCGCCCATGCCGACGGCGCGGTTGTGGGAGAAGCGGCTGTTGAGGATCGTCCACGACACGCCGATCGAGCTCACGCCGCCACCGTTGGCGCACTGGTTGCCGTAGCCCTCCGCGCCGCCGAAGGTGCTGTTGACGAGGTAGACCTCGCGGTCCTCGAACTGATCGAACACGCGGATCGCCGCGCCGCCGACGTCGGGCCCGGTGTCGGCGCAGACGTTGTTGAAGAAGCGGGTGTTGACCGCCCGAAAGCGACCGCCACGGACCCAGATCGCGCCGCCGCCGTCGTTCTCGGCCTCGCCGCGGGAGTCGGCGTCGATGAAGGTCAGATTCTGCACCACCAGCCGCGGGTGATCCTGATCGTCGCAGTGCGAGGTGGTCCACACCTGCGCCTCGTCGCAGGTGTTCATGTACAGGATGCGGGTGGTGCCGCCGCCCGACAGTGTGACCAGGCCGCCGCCGTCGATGACGATCTCGGGCCCGGTGTCGTTGACGATCTTCGCCGGGCGATCGAGCGTGATCGTCACCGGATCGGGCCCGCAGTCGAACGTGATCACGCCGCCACCGGCGACCGCATCGATGAACGCATCGGCGGTGCAGCTGGCGGGCGTGCCGTCGCCGACGACGCGGGTGGGCGCGCTGACGTCGGCGAGCCCGGCCTCGGCCGGCACCTCGCAGTCGCCGTCAGGGTTGCCGGCGGGCGGTCCCTCTTCGGGATCGGTGAGGGGATTGGGCACGTCGGTCGGCGGGCCCGAGTCCACCGCACCATCGCTGCCGTCGTCGCTCGCCGACGACCCGTCGGCACTGCCACCGCCGCCGCAGCCGAACATCGCGAGCCCCAGCACCGAGTTCGTCCACCTCCGCGTCGTCATGGCTGCTCCTGTGGTTCGGGTCTACTCGCTCTGCGCGTCCGCCAACGCCCGCTTCCACTCGGCCGAGCGCTCGGGTCCGTCGTCGCCGGCCACGTCGTCGCCATCGGCGGGTTCGCGCGGCTCCGGCGACGAACCGTCGTCGTCCTCGTCGTCGTCGGACTCCATCAGCTCGAGGTCGCCCTCGTCGAGCATCTCGAGCTCGTCGACGTCGGTCGCCTCGTCGGCATCGGCGGCCAGGTCGGGGCGCTGGGGCACCGGCGGCAGCGGCACTGCGGGCAGCGGCACGCGCGGCAGTGTCACCTCGCGGCTCGGCGGCATCGCCAGGCCGTGCTCGTCCTCGTGGGCGTCGTGCCGCGCACCACCGTTGTGGGGCATCGCCATCGTCGCGGAACCCGGCGGCAGCGGCGCGGGCGCCTTGACGGTCGTCACCGTGACCGGTGCGCCGAGCAGGCCGGCGAGCTCCTCGTCGACGCCGGTCGCGATCACCTCGGCGGTTCGCTGCCGGGCCCAGTCGACGATCTCCTCGAGGGAGTCCGTGAGACCGAGCTCGTCCTTGAGTTGCGCGGGGTCCATGTCGGCGTCGTCGCAAACCTTATCACGGCGCGCCGCCGCCAGTGCCACGGGCACGACAACCCCGCGCGAGAACCGGGCCCGCGGGCCCGGCTCCGGCATCGGTCCGAGGGCAGGCGCGCGAGCCGTCACACGCGGGCGCACGCGCTGTAAGTGCTCCGCGCGCGCTGCCGTTCGGGGCCACGACATGCGCGGACCCCTCGCTGGCTGGCTTGCAACTACGATCGTGGCGTCGCTGGGCGCCATCACCCCGACGCTCGCCCACGCGGGCGATCTGCAGCTCGCGGGTCGCCACGGCGACGCGAACGCCCGACGCGACGCCCGACGTCAGCGCTTCGACGAGCGGCTGCACCTCGAGGACTTCCAGCGCGAGCCCAAGCGCAAGGGCTTCTACGCCGGCGCGGGCCTGTCGACCGGGCTCTCGCTACAACTGGATGGCTTCATCCCCGCGATCGGCCACCGCATCGAGATCGGTGGTGGTCTGAGCGAGCGCTTCACGCTGGGCGTGTCGGGCGGGCTGACCGGGCACCAGGGCATCAAGAAGGGCGTCGCGGGAGTCGTCGACATCGTCGGCCAGGGCTTCGTGTGGCGCGGCGCGTTCCTTCAGGTCGGCCTCGGTGCGACCAGCCACGCCGCGATGATCGGCCGCGCGCGTCGACCCGGCTTCGGCGGCTTCGCGGGGCTCGGCTACGAGTTCCGTCCGCTCGAGCACCTCGCGGTCGCCTTCGATGCGCAGTACGAACAGCGCGTGCGCACCGACGGGCGGCAGACCCACGCGCTGCTCTTCGGTCTGCGTCTGCGCGGCTACGTCCGGCTGCGCAAGCACTGACGCACGACCGACGCCGCGCGCCTACTCAACCCGAGCTCGAGCTGCCCGAGCCGCTCGACTCGCCCGAGCTGCCGTCGGTGGTCGCGATGCCGATGTCACCACCGTCGCCGCTCGACGCCGTGTCGTCGCCGACGCTGCCGAACGTGGTGAGCAAGGTCGAGGCCGCACCGCTCGGATCCTCGGTGGGATCGAGCGTGGGATCGATCACCAGTGTCGTCGCGCCGACGCTGGTCGTCATGCTGTCGTCGCCGCCCGTGCTGCCGCTGCCACCATCGGTGCCATCACCGGTGGTCTCCCCGGCATCGTCACCACCGTCTTCGCCATCGCAGGCCGGCACCACCGTGGCCATCACCAAGCCGAGTCCCCACAGTCGCATGCGTTGATGGATCGTCATTCGTCGTCACTCCTCGCGAAGCTGGCGTGGCTCCCCTGCTCCGACGCCCGTGGTCGACACGCCGGAGGGCACCCCAGCGCGGCGACCACGGGGTCGGTCGCATGAAAGTCCAGGTCGCGCGCACGCGACGGGCGGTCGTTGGACCCGGAGCACCAATGCCCGAGCCGACCGCAGGGTCGTCGCGAGTTCCCCCGCGCGTCCTGGCGTGCATCAAGACTAGCGACGGCGACGGCTTGTTTCGCACCACCGCACGTCGACGATCACATTCTCGATCGTGCACCGCTGCGCTGCGCGGCACCGCGATGGCGATCCCACGCGCGCACGCGTCGTCCCGGAATCGGGACATCGATGCGAACGCGTGGCCGGACCTGCAGGGTGGCGCGCGTCAGCCCAGCTGCGCCGCAAGTGCGGCCGCGGCCGCCTGCAACGCGTCGCCGAGCCCCGCGACCTTCGGGCCGCCGGCCTGGGCCAGGTCGGGGCGGCCGCCGCCCTTGCCGTCGATGTGCGGCGCGAGCACGCCGATCAGCTTGCCCGCGTGCACCTTGCCCTCGAGATCCTTGGTGACCGCGACCAGCAGCGTGGCCTTGCCCTCGATCTCGGCGCCGAGCACGAGCACGCCGGAGCCGAGCTTGTCGCGCATCGCGTCGGCCGCACCGCGCAGGGTCTTGGCATCGGGCGCGCTGATCTGGCGCGCGAGCAGCGTGACACCGCCGACCTCGCTGGTCGCCTCGGCCCCACCTCCACCGCCGCCGCCCATGGCGAGCTCGCGGCGCAGGTTCTCGATCTCGCGGCCGCTGTGCTTGAGGTCCTGCTGCAGGCGATCGATCTTGGCCGGCAGCTCGTCGAGCGCGTGCACGTGGAGCTTGTCGCGGGCGGTCTCGACCAGCTCGACCAGGCCCTGCAAGTAGGCCACCGCGCCCATGCCAGTGACGGCCTCGACGCGCCGCACGCCCTGCGCCACGCTGCCCTCGCTCACGATTGCAAACGAGCCGATGTCACCGGTGCGGGTGACATGGGTGCCGCCGCACAGCTCGATGCTGTCGTCGAACTGCACCACCCGCACGCGCTCGCCGTACTTGGCCTCGAACAGGCCGATGGCCCGACGCGCGCGCGCCTCGTCCATCGACTGTTGCTGCACGTCGGCCGCCGCATTGGCCAGCACCATCGCGTTGACCGTCAGCTCGATGCGGCGGCGTTCCTCGGCCGTCAGCGCGCGGTTGTGGCTGAAGTCGAAGCGCAGGCGATCGGGCGTGACCAGCGAGCCCTTCTGCGAGACGTGCTCGCCCAGGTGCTTGCGCAGCGCGTGGTGCAGCAGGTGGGTCGCGCTGTGGTTGCGGCGGATGGCATCGCGGCGCTGCACGTCGACCTCGGCTTGCACGGTGTCGCCGAGCTGCAGGGGCCCGCCCTCGAGCCGGCCGCGGTGCACGTGCATGCCGCCCCGGGGCTTGATGGTGTCGGCGACCGCGACCGTGGCAGCGCCGGCGCGCAGCCAGCCGGCATCGCCGATCTGTCCGCCGCTCTCGCCGTAGAACGGCGTGCGGTCGAGCACCACCTCGACCTCGGAGCCGGCCGCGGCGCTCGGCACCGACACGCCGTCGACCACGAGCGCGCGCACGGTCGCGGACGCCGACGTCAGGTCGTAGCCGAGGAACTCGCTGTCGCCGTGCTCGCCGTGCAGCGCGAAGTAGACCCCCGCGATCGCCTGCTCCTGACCGAGCTCGGCGGTCGCCTCGCCGCTGCTCTGGCGACGTCGCAGCGCCGCCTCGGCGGCGGCCTCGTCGAGCGACAGGCCGTGCTCGGCGACGATCACCGCGGTGAGATCGAGCGGGAAGCCGTAGGTGTCGTAGAGGTCGGCGGCGACCTCGGGCGAGAACGCAGCCGCATCGCGGGCGCGATCGTGTCCGTCCATCGCCGTGCGCAGGCGCTTGAGCCCGCGATCGAGCGTGCGGCGGAACGACACCTCCTCGGCCGCGGTGACCTCGGCGATGGTCGCCGCGCGCTCGCGCAGCTCGCCGTAGAAATCGCCGAAGCGGGCCACGACCTCGGCGCAGACCTCGTGGAAGAACGGACGATCGAGACCGATCTCGGTGCCGTGTCGGATCGCCCGCCGCATGATGCGACGCAGCACGTAGCTGCGGCCGGCCTTGTCGGGGAACACCCCGTCGGCGATGAGGAACGCGGCCGCGCGCGCGTGGTCGGCGATGACCCGCAGCGGCGCCTCGCCCTTGGCCGCCAGCGCCGCGGTCGACCCCCGGGTCTGCGCGAGCCGGCGCGCGCACTCGACCAGCGGCGCCAGCAGATCGGTCTCGTAGTTCGAGCCCACCCGCTGCACCGCGGCGGCGACCCGCTCGAGCCCGGCGCCGGTGTCGATCGCGGGCTTGGGCAGCGCGGTCATGGAGCCGTCGGCGTGCTTCTCGTACTGCATGAACACGAGGTTCCACAGCTCGACGTACTTGTCCGACTCGAACGCGGGGCCGCGGCCGGGCTCGCCGGAGCTGGGCGGCGCCACATCGCCGTGCCAGATGTGGATCTCCGAGCACGGACCGCAGGGGCCGGTGTCGCCCATCGACCAGAAGTTGTCGGTCGCGCTGCAGCGATAGATCCGTGACGCCGGCACCCGCTCGGCCCACAGCGCGGCGGCCTCCTCGTCGGCGGGCGCGTCCTCGCCGGTGCCGTCGAACACCGTCACCGCCAGGCGCTCGGCGGGGATGCCCATCTCGCCGGTGAGGAACTCCCACGCCCACGCGATCGCGTCGGCCTTGAAGTAGTCGCCGAACGAGAAGTTGCCCAGCATCTCGAACAGCGTGTGATGGCGCGGCGTGAAGCCGACGTTGTCGAGGTCGTTGTGCTTGCCGCCGGCCCGCACGCAGCGCTGCACCGACACCGCGCGGGTGTACGGCCGGCTCTCGCGGCCGGTGAAGACGTCCTTGAACTGGTTCATGCCTGCGTTCACGAACAACAGCGTCGGGTCGTTGCGCGGCACCAGCGGGCTGCTGGGCACGTGCGTGTGACCGCGAGCGGTGAAGAACTCGACGAAGCGCTGACGGATCTGATGGGCGGAGAGCGGCGAGGCCATGACGGAACCGGCCGCACTCTAGCAGGGCGCGGGCGGACGCCAAGCGGCCCGGCGAACTTCAGTAGGGCGAGTCGACCTGCAGCCCCGAACCCTGCTGCCCCGACGCGACGCCGCGGAAGTAGAGCGCGAAGTCGTCGGCGTTGGACGCGGCCGAGAGCGCCATCTCGTAGGTGACCAGCTGGCGCTGCACCAGCTCGGTGAGCGACTGGTCGAACGAGACCATGCCGTAGGGATGGACGCCGTCCTTGATGGCGTCGACGATCTCGTGGGTGCGCGCGCCGTCGATGATGAGGTCGCGGATGCGCGGCGTGTTCACGAGGATCTCGACCGCCGGGATCATGCCGCGGCCGTCGGCACGCGGCAGCAGGCGCTGCGACACGATCGCGGTGAGGATCGACGCCAGCTGCAGCCGCACCGCGTTCTGCGAGTGCGGCGGGAACATCTGCACGATGCGGTTGATGGTCTCCTGAGCATCGAGGGTGTGCAGCGTCGAGAACACCAGGTGGCCGGTCTCGGCGGCCAGCAGCGCGGTCTGGATGGTCTCGAGATCGCGCATCTCGCCGACGAACACCACGTCGGGGTCCTGGCGCAGCGCCGAGCGCAGCGCCGCCGAGAAGCTGTTGGTGTCGAAGCCGAGCTCGCGCTGGTTGATGACCGAGCGGTGGTCGCGGAAGACGTACTCGATCGGATCTTCGATCGTGATGACGTGGGCGGCGCGCTCGAAGTTGATGAGGTTGAGCAGCGACGCCATCGTGGTCGACTTGCCCGAACCGGTGATGCCGGTGACCAGCACCATGCCGCGCTGCTCGAGCGCGAGGTCGCGCACCCGCGGCGGCAGGTTGAGCCGCTCGAACGGCGGCACGTCGGCCGCGATCACGCGCATGACCATGCCGGTCTCGCCGCGCTGCTTGAAGACGTTCACGCGGTAGCGCAGCCCGTCGGGGGTCGCGTACGCGAGGTCGACCTCGTGGTCGCGCTGGAACTTGTCGTGGATGGTCTCGTTCATGATGTTCATGGCGAACGTCATGACGACCTCGCTGGTCATCGGCGGCACGTCCTTCAGCGTGCGGAGCACGCCGCGGATGCGGAACACCGGCGGCAACCCGACCTTGAGGTGGACATCCGAGGCACCGAGCTTGCGCGCGGCCTGGAGCACCCGATCGAAGATCTCGTTCATGGACGGCTACGAAGGTACCAGCTTGCCCGCGCCGGCGCGATCGGGCTTGACCACCCGCATCGCCGGGCGACAAGCTGCCAACATGCCTTCCCCAAGCCCTGCGTACGGCTCGCGTGCAGCCCTCGGCGCGCTCGCGCTGGCCATGATCGCGCTGGCCGCCTGCGCCCGCGTCGGCGGGCCCTACGACGGCGACGACATGTCGCCGAACACGGAGGCCATGAGCGCGACCGGGGCCGAAGGCACCGGCACCTCGGGCACCGCGGCGACCACCGATGCGACCGCGAGCACGACGGTGAGCACCGATCCGGCCGGCACCGACGCGAGTCAGAGCGGCGGCAGCAGCATGGGCAGCGACACCACCCTCACCGGCACGACCACCGACGCCTCGATCGGCGACTCGACCGGCGGCAGCTCGGGCGCCGCCGCGACCACCGATGCGTCCTCGAGCGGCGCCGTCGATCCCACCACCGGCGGCAGCTCGGGCACGGGGACCGCGTGATCGATCGGCCCCGAGGCCGAGCACTCGCGCTGCTCGTCGCAGTCGGCTGCGCGGGTGATGCCACCGTCGCGGGCAACGGCGGTGGCAGCTCGACCGGCACCGGCACCACCGGCATCGTCGCGACCACCACCGACGGTGAGGACCCACGCACCACCACCGCCGCCAGCACCGGCGACGATGCGCCCGCCGACACCACCGCGACGCCCACCGGCACCGCGACCTCGACCGGCGACGACAGCACCACCGGTGGTGGCCTCCGGCTCGACCATCTCTGCGGTACCCCGGCCCCCGAGGGCGCCGAGCTGCCACCGGCCCCGCCCGAGTACTCCGGCGGCACCTGCCCCGCACTGCAGCCCGGCTGGAACATGCTCACCAGCCTCGGTCACGCCCGCGAGTTCATCGTGGTGGTGCCGAGCGATCTCGGCGAGGACGAACAGCTGCCGTTGGTGTTCCTGTGGCACTGGCTGGGCGGCGACGCCGAGGGCTTCCTCGAGAAGGCCGACGTGCAGAACGCCGCCGACCAGCTGCGCTTCGCGGCCGTGATCCCGGCCGAGAAGGGCGACCTGCTGTTCCGCTGGCTGTTCACCGCGATCGACTCCGATGCGCGCATGCAGGAGGAGTTCGGCTTCTTCGACGACATGCTGGCGTGCATGGTCGCCAACTACACGATCGACACCGCGTGCATCTCGAGCACCGGCGTGAGCGCGGGTGCGCTGTTCACCGATCAGCTCGGCCAGGGTCGCGGCGAGTACCTCTCGTCGATCATCTCGCTGTCGGGCGGCGTCGGCGGCCTGGTCAAGCCGTGGAACGGCTCGCCGCACATCATGCCGGCGATGGTGCTGTGGGGCGGCCCGAGCGACTTCTGCGTCGCGATCGACTTCGAGGCGGGCTCGCACAACCTCGAGGCCGCGCTGGTCGAAGACGGCCATCCGGTGCTCGAGTGCGTGCACAACTGCGGGCACTCCGAGCCGCCGTTCGAGCCGCCCTCGCCCGAGCTCACCACGTATGCCGGGATGTGGCGCTTCTGGCTCGATCACCCGTACTGGCTGACCGACGGTGAGTCACCGTGGAACGTCGCGCTGCCGGAGGGTACGCCGGGGTGGTGTGCCATGGGCGTCGGCAATGCTACGCCGCGCGAGGGCGAGTGCAACGGCGGGGGCTGCTGAGCCACGCCCACCGAGGCAATCCGCCTCCACAGGCGCGCGAGCGGTAGCCCAGCGCACCGCAGATGCACGCGCGCACCCCGGTGTCGCGCCTTGCTCGCGACACGAGCAGGTGGCTATCGTCCGCCCATGATTCGCACCCGCATCCTCGCCGCAGGGCTCGTGCTCGGCGTGCCCATCGTGGCCGGCGCACGACTCGGAGATCCGGAACCCGCCGAAGCCAAGGCCGAAGCCAAAGCCGACGCCAAAGCCGACGCCACCGTCACCGACGCGATCGCCCTCGAAGACGACATCCTCGGCGTCATCGCGCTCCCCCTCGCGGCCGCCGATGCCCGCGACGCCGGCGTCGAGGCCGAAGAGGTGGTCACCGCGATCGATGCGGTCGACGCGGCCGGCGCTTCGCCCAGCGACGCCACCGCCGTGCTCACTGCAGAGGCCGATGCCACGCGCAAGCGCGGCGCCAAGAAAGGTTTCGGCGTCTGGGTGCGGCTGCAGGTCGCCGACGGCAAGCGTGGGACCGAGCTGGCCACACTCATCGCCAAGAAGAAGGCCGAGTACGCCGAGATGACCGACGAGCAACGCGCCGAGATCGACGCCAAGCTCGCCGCGCTGCACGACAAGGCGGTCGAGCACCGCAAGCGCGTGCACGAGCGACGTCACGAGCTCATCGTCGCCGGCAAGAAGGCCAAGCGCATCGGCGAAGCCGAGCTGGCGTCGCTCGAGAAGCGGCTGGCCAAGAACGACAAGCGTCAGGCTCGCATCGAGAAGCTCATCGCCGAGGATCCCGCGCGCAAGGAAGAGCTCGAGCGGGTGCTCACCCACCAGGAGAAGCGCGAGGCGAAGCTGGAGAAGCGCGAAGACAAGCTCGAGGAGCGCACGGAGAAGCTCGACGACAAGCTCGAGAAGATCGAGGACAAGCACGAGGAGCGCAAGGAGGAACGCAAGGAGAAGCGCGAGGAGAAGCGCGAGGAGATCGACGCCAAGCGCGACGAGGCCAAGCGCGACCACGGCAAGCACGAGGGCGAAGGCAAGGGCGGAAAGTGAAGACCACGACCATGACGAAGCACCCCACCCTCCACCTCTGTGGCTTGCTCGCACTCTCGCTGTTCGCCTGCGACGCCTCCGAGGGCGACGGCAAGACCGTCGCGAAGGCCGACGCCAAGGCCGGCAAGGCCGACACCAAGGCCGGCAAGGCCGATGCGAAGGTGACCGCGAAGCCCGACGCCAAGGCCACGCCCGATGCGAAGGCCGAGCCCGATGCGAAGGCCGAGCCCGATGCGAAGGCCGACGACGGCGCAGGTCCGCCGGACGCCGATGCGGCGGGTCCCGACGTCGCCAAGCTCGCCGAGCTCGCCCGCGCCATCTCGGCGGATCCCGCCGCGGCCGACGACCTGCTCGAGAAGGCCGGCATGGACCGCGCGCAGTTCGAGGCCGCGATGGTCGCGATCGCGAAGGACGAGTGGCAGACCGACCTCTATCTCGCGGCCCTCACGGCGCCCAAGGGCACCGGCTGACGACGCCGCCCCCCGAAAACGGTGCGCACGCCCGGCCTCGGACGTGCGCCCGATCAACGGTGCAGCTGCGCGGGCGCACGACCACGACCGCGCAGCAACCCGATCGCCGCCACCAGCGACCAGGTGCCCTCGAGCAGCACGAACCCGTACTGACGCCCCACCACCGCGGTGTACGTGAGCCCGGCCGCGCCGATGAAGTTCAGCCACAGATACCTTGGTGAACGGGGATCGACGCGCTGCATCGTCACGAGGGTGAACGCGACGAGGATGAGCACGGCGCCGACGAGCGAGACGATCTGATCGAGGGGCAAGGGTTCGCGCCGGAGCATCCCCCGAAACCCCGTCGACGCGCGAGCACCCCTCGGCAATCGGGCTAGCGCGCCGCCTTCGCAGCCTTCTTCGCAGCCTTGCGCGCGGCCGGGGCCTTCGCGGCCTGCTTCGCCGCCGCCTTCGCGGCCTTCTTCGCCGACGGCGCCTTCGCGGTCTTCTTCGCCGACGGCGTCTTCGCGGCCGTCTTCGCCGCCGGCGCCTTCGCGGTCTTCTTCGCGGCCGGCGTCTTCGCGGTCTTCTTCGCGGCCGGCGTCTTCGCGGTCGTCTTCGCGGCTGGCGTCTTCGCGGTCTTCTTCGCCGTCGCGGCCAGCGGTCGCTTCTCGTAGCGCGGCTGGTACAGCTGCACGCGCACGCCACCGGGCATCGTCAGGTGCGTGACGAGGCCGTAGCCGTGGTCGGCGATCTCGTCGTCGAACGCGACGCCGCGCAGCCGCAGGGTCGCGACCGTCGCGGCGAGATCGTCGGTGAAGAACGAGATGTCGTGGCTGCCCGACTGGGTATCGTTGCTCGGGTGCACGCCGAGGTCGCCCTCGAACAGGTCGAAGATCAACCACCCGCCACCGACGTCGCTGGCCGACAGCTGCAGCTTGTCGCGGAGGAACGCACGCAGCTCGTCGGGCTGCGAGGAGTAGAACATGCCGTGGATGCCCTTGATCATGGTCGGTCGCCTCGGGTGCTTGGGGGTTTGGGTGGCTGCGCGGCCGGCAGTATCGCCGATCTGCGGCGCACGACGAGGGCCCGTCAGTGGGGTTCGGGTGACTTTGGCACGCGCAGTGGTTGGGCACGGCTGCGGCGCGCCGCCCACATCGCAATCGCGAAGGCGGTCACCGCGGTGACCGCGGCGACGAGCCCCAGTGCCTGCGGCCACTCGATCGCCGCGAAGGCCCCGAGCGCGAAGCAGGACGCGCACCCGAGCATCCGACGGCCGACGATCGGCGTCGCGATCGACGACGCTCCGGCGGCGACGAACAACGCGAAGGCCACGCCCGAGGGGTACGAGACCCCCGCGCGCCACGACAACCCAAGCGATAGCGTCACGGCGGTCGAGCCGAGCGTGAGCATGTCGATCACCGCGCGTCCGGCGAAGTTGGACTGCGCACCCGAGCGGCGCCGCAAGAAGAGCAAGGCCAGCGTGAACGGCAGCATGAGGCCGATCGCGTCGAGGTATCCGGGCCGGTGCAGGCCGCTGACCCGCAGGCCGAACAAGGTGAGGATCGCGCCGCCCAACACCAGGCTCAACACCAACGAGGCACGGCGTCGGCGCTCGGCGTTGTGACCGAAGTCGGCGTCGAGGCGCAGCTGCTGCAGCGTCCGCAGCTCGCCTTCGCGACGCATGAGCTCGGCCTCGAGGGCGCGCAGGCGCGCCACCAGCTCGGGCCGAGGGGCGCGCAACTCGGCCAACACCGCCGCGGCGCCGCTGGCGTTGCGCGCCTGCAGCTCGAGGTCGACGGCGATCTCCAGCGCGCGCTGCAGCCCTGCGGCGGCCTCCGGGTTCTCGGGCCACGCCCGCAGCGCGACCTGGAAGCCGATGCGAGCCTCGCTGGCCAGCGCGGTCAGGCTGCCGGGCGCGATCATGGTGCCGCGCAGGTCACCCCGCACCGCAGCGTCGAGGCGCCGCAGCGCCTCGGTCGCGGTCGCGCCGAGCTGCCGCGAGCTCTCGTGGCGCAGGAACGCCAGCACCGCCTGGCGCAGCTCCGCCACGTCCGCGAAGCGATGCTCGCGATCGCGGTCGGTCGCGCGGTTGCAGATCGCCGCCAACTCCCTGGGCACCGCGGCGGGGTACGTGAAGGGGTTCGAGCGGTGCGCGAGCACCAGCTGCGCGACGTGATCGGGTGCGTCGTGCCGCGGCCGCCCCGTCACGAGCTCGTGCAACAGCGCGCCCAGCAGATACACGTCGGTGCGCCGATCGATGCGACGCCCGTCGCAGTCGGCCATCTCCGGTGCCATGTACCCCGGCGTGCCCGCCAGCGTCCGCACCGACGCCGCCGAGGGTAGCCGCCCCTCGCCGTCGAGCCCGACCGCGAGGCCCCAGTCGAGCACATAGACCTCGCCGAAGCCGCCGACCATGACGTTGGCGGGCTTGAGATCACGGTGCAGCACGCCGCGACTGTGGGCGTACTCGATCGCGTGGCACACCTGCACGAACACCCGCAGCTCGCGCTCGATGGTGGCCTCGTCCGTGGGACCATCGGGCCCGAACAACGGCACCAGCTCCGCGTCCCACGGCTTGCCGCCGACCAGCCGCATCACCACGAACGACTCGCCGTCGGCACCGCGACCGAGCGCATGCACGGGCACGATGCTGGGGTGCTCGAGCGCGCCGAGCACCCTGCCCTCGCGGATCAACGCGTCGTCATCGGCCTGGTTGCGTCGACCGGCGCGCACGCGCTTGACCGCGACCGTGCGCCCGAGCGCGACCTGCTCGGCCGACCACACCTCGCCGCGCCCGCCCTCGGCGAGCTTGCGCTCGAGCACGAGGTCGGCCGCCAGGCCACCGCCGCGGGTGTGACCGACGGCGAGGCGCGGCACGCCGATCTCCCGTGCGACCGGCCCCTGCGGGTTGGCGACGATGGTGCCCTTCTCGTCGAGCGACAGCTGCGCGAGGTCGACACCGATGTCTTCGACCAGCGTGCGATAGTCCCGCTCGTGGCTGTCGATGACGCCGACCACCTGTGCACCACGTCCGCGTGCGGAGGCGGCGAGGGTATCACGCGGACGCCCTCGGGAACGCGACGCGCGGGTTCGCCCAACTCGGCTGCTCAGGCGATCCGCAGCAACTTGGCCTTCAGGTAGCGGCCCTCACCAAATGCCGGCGGCACCGGGAAGTCTGGCGGCAGTCCGCACTCGCCGATCACGACCGCATCGCGGTGGCCCGCGACCGCACCGAGGCCGATCGCCTGCAGCAGCTCGTCCTCGGGCAGCTTGCTGGCGTTGCTCACCGCCAGCACCAAGCCACCGGGCGCCACCACCTGCACGATCGCGGCGATGAGGTCCTGCCAGTTCCGCAGCGCGGAGAACACCTTGTTGCCGACCCGCGAGAACGGCGGGGGATCGACCACCACGAGATCGAAGCGCTCGCCACGGACCCGCAGGCGCTCGAGGTGCTTGAAGGCGTCGCCGTCGAGCGGCGTGCAGGCCTGGGGGTCGAGCCCCGAGGCCTGCAGGTTCTGCCGACAGCGCGCGTGCGAGCGGGCCGCCGCGTCGACGTTGAACACCTCGGTCGCGCCGCCGCGCACGGCCCGAATGCCGAAGGCACCGGTGAACGAGAAGAGGTTGAGCACGCGACGCCCGGCCGCGAGGCCTTCGACCATGCGACGTCCTTCACGCAGGTCGAGGAACAACCCCGGCGACACCGGTGCGCTGACGTCGATGAGGAAGCGCAGGCCGTCCTCGCTGACCTCGAACTCCGGCGGCGCGGTCTTGCCCGCGAGGTGGAACGCCGGTGGGCGGCGATCCTCGGCGCTGACCGGGCGCAGACGGTCTTGCATGTAGATGCCGGCCGGCTCGAGCTCCCGCTGCAGCACCGCCACCAGCGTGTCGAGCCAGGCCTCGGCGGCGCGCGAGTACTTGAAGATGAGCAGGTAGTCGCCCAGGCGATCGACGGCGATGCCGGGCATGCCGTCGCCCTCACCGTGGATCAGCCGGCACGCGCCGCGCACGGCGTCGTCGAGGTGACGCTCGCGCAACGCGACGGCCTGGCGCACGCGCGCCGTGATCGCGGCCTCGTCCCACGCGAACTGCTCGGCGCGGCTGACCACGCGCAACGCGATCGCGCCCTCGGGCTCGTAGAGCGCCCAGCCGAGCAGCGTGCCGTCCTCGTCGGCGACCTTGACGCACGCCCCCGCCGCGAGCTCGCCTGGCACGCGCACGAGCGAGTCACGGAACACCCACGGGTGACCGGACGAGAGCCCGCGGGCGGCGGGATGCGAGAGCCGCACTGCGCTCTCGTCGACGCGGCGTCGCATGAAGCTCGGGGCCCGCGGTCCGCCGCGACCGCCCTGGCGACCACCGTCGCGACCGCGCTCACGACCGCCGTCGCGCGCGGGCGCACGTCCGGGTCCGCGTTTGTTGGGGTCGCTACGTGGTTGCGATGCCATGGGCGTCTTCGAGGGGCGCACCATAGCCCAAGTGCCCCAGTTTCGAGAAGCCGACGCGGGCGCTTCGCGTGCGCGCATGCCGGAGTCGCGGCGGGTTCGGGCACGCGCACGCGAGCGGACGGCCACCCGCGCCCATGCGCGGGCCGAAGCGGGTACGCTTGGGCCGGGCTCGCTCGCGACGCCGACGACCCCGCCACCAGGCCTCCCGCCCCAGCCCCGGCACCCGACGCCCGCACGCTCCCGGAACGACTCGAGATGGCCAACGATCGCATCGGTGAAATCCTCGTCCGCGAGAGCATCATCTCCGCCGACCAGCTGCGTCAGGCCCAGGCCGAGCAGCGGACCACCGGCAAGCGCCTGGCCTACAGCCTCGCGCGCCTGGGCATCCTCGGCGAGAAGGAGCTCACCGAGTTCATGGCGCGCCAGTACGGCGTGCCGGCGATCAGCCTCTCGGAGTTCGAGATCGATCCCGAGGTCATCCAGCTGATCCCCAAGGAGGTCGCGCAGAAGCACACCGTGCTGCCGGTGCAGCGCGCCGGCTCGATGCTCATCGTCGCGATGGCCGATCCGTCGAACATCTACGCGATCGACGACCTGAAGTTCCTCACCGGTCTCAACATCGAGCCGGTCGTCACCACCGACGCCGCCATCGAGGAGGCCATCGTCCGCTACTACGAGCAGCCCGAGAAGCTGAGCTCGTACGACGACGTGATGGGCGACCTCGACATGAACGAGGTCGACTACGCCGACGACCTCGAGGACGACTTCAACGCGCTCGAGAGCCAGGCCGAGGCCGAGCAGGCACCGGTCGTCAAGCTGTGCAACCTCATCTTGCTGAACGCGATCCAGAAGGGCGCGTCGGACATCCACATCGAGCCCTACGAGAAGAGCTACCGGGTGCGATACCGCATCGACGGGGTGCTGCACGCCGAGATGGCGCCGCCGCTGCGGCTGCGCAACGCGATCACGAGCCGCATGAAGATCATGGCGCAGCTGGACATCGCCGAGCGCCGCCTGCCGCAGGACGGTCGCATCAAGCTGAAGATCGGCAAGAACCGCGAGATGGACTTCCGCGTGTCGACGCTGCCGACGCTGTTCGGCGAGAAGATCGTCATGCGTCTGCTCGACCGCGACAAGCTCGAGCTCGACATGACCAAGCTCGGCTTCGAGACCGCGCCGCTCAAGATCTTCAAGGACAACATCAACCGGCCCTACGGCATGTGCCTGGTGACGGGCCCGACCGGCTCGGGCAAGACCACCACGCTGTACTCCGCGCTCTCCGAGCTCAACTCGAGCGAGGTCAACATCAGCACCGCCGAGGATCCCGTCGAGTACAACCTCGTCGGCGTGAACCAGGTGCAGATGCACGAAGAGATCGGGCTCAACTTCGCCCAGGCGCTGCGCTCGTTCCTGCGCCAGGACCCCGACATCATCATGGTCGGCGAGGTCCGCGACTTCGAGACCGCCGAGATCGCGGTCAAGGCGGCGTTGACCGGCCACTTGGTGCTCTCGACGCTACACACCAATGACGCGCCCTCGACCATCAACCGCCTGCTCAACATGGGCGTCGAGCCGTTCCTGGTGACCGCGTCGGTGAACATGATCGTCGCGCAGCGGCTCGCGCGGAAGATCTGCAAGGACTGCACCGGCGAGGACCCCCACGCCGCCTCCCAGGCGCTCATCGACGCCGGCATGAACGCGACCGAGGTCAAGAACTTCACGCCGCGCCGCGGCAAGGGCTGCCGCACCTGCGGCGGCACCGGCTACAAGGGCCGCGTCGCGCTGTACGAAGTGATGGCACTGTCCGATCCGCTCAAGGACCTGGTGCTCCAGGGCGCCTCGACCGCGGAGCTCAAGACCGAGGCGATTCGACTGGGCATGGTCACGCTGCGACGCAGCGGGCTGAACAAGGTCGCCGAGGGCGTGAGCACGCTCGAGGAGATCCTGCGCGTGACCGCCTCCGACTGACGTCGTGCTCGGGCTCTCGCGACCGCGCAGGGCCGACTCGGGCGGCGGCGCGAGGGTGCGCGCAGCCGCGCCCCGGCTGCATGCTACGCTACTGGACGATCATGTTGCTGCGTGCTCGCCACCTCGCGCCCCTCGCTGCAGCCACGCTGGCCGCGTGCTTCTCCGAGCAAGTCGACGAGGACGAGGGCGGGGAGTCGGCATCGACCACCGCTGCGACCTCCTCGTCCTCCGCCGCGAGCACGAACGGCAGCGACGGCACCAGCACCACGGGCGACACGAGCGGTACCGCCACCGGCACCACGGTGACCGGCGACCCCAGCTCGAGCGAGGTCGGCGACCCGGACAGCACCGGCGCGACCGTGAGCTTCTGCGACGAGCTGGGCGACATGATCGGGTCGGACCCAGTGGTGACCTGCGTCGACTTCGACGACGGCTCCGCGCGGGACAACTGGACCACCCTCCTGAGTGCCGGCGGGATGGTGCGGTTCGATGTGCCCGCGGGCGAGCCGCCGCCGCCGCATCCGCCCGCGATGGGAGCCTCCGTGCCGCCCGACGACGTGCCCGAGAACGCGGCCGGGATCACGCGGTCGCTCAGCGTCCTCAGCCTGCCGCTGCGCCTCGAGTTCGCGTTCCTCGTCGAGACCTGCGTCGCCGACGTGCGCCTGGTCGAGCTGTCGTTCCCGGGCGCGCAGACCTACGAGGTCTTCCTGCAGGCGACGCCATCGGGCGTGCAGCTCGGCATCGCCACGCCGCTGAGCGACGCGACGCTGTACCCGCTCGATGGCGATGTCCTCGCGAACAGCGGACCATGGTCGCGCTGGCGCATCGCCACCGACCCGATCTCGGGCTACGTCGACGTGTTCGTCGACGACACCCGCGCCGCCCAGGTCGTCGGGCTGCCGACGCCGATGCCAGACCTGGAGGAGCCGCCGACGCTGCGCGTGGGCGCGCTCGATGGCGACGTGGCCGGCTGCGCGGTGTGGTTCGACGACATCGTCGCGTACTGACGCGCCCGAGCGCTCGGCCGTGCGGCGTTGCTCGGCGTCGTGCCACCATGCTCGCGATGCTGCGCACGCCGCCTGCGATCCCCCTGCTGCTCGTGATGCTCGTCGCCGCCTGTGGCGGCGCGCCGCCACAGGATCCACCCGCACCCTCCCCCGCGAGCTCGCCGGGCCTACCGCAGCAGGTCGTGCACGAACTCGAGCAGGCGCAGCGGGAGACCGCGCGCGTCGAGGCGCAGCAGCTGCGTGCCGCGGCGGAGCTGCACGTGCTGCGAACCGGCGCATGTCCGGCGAGCGTCGAGGCGCTGGTCGAGGCGCGCGAGCTCGATCGGGCGCGGCCGGATCCGTGGGGTCGCGCGTATGTGCTGTCGTGCGCCGACCAGGGCCGCACGCTCGCGGTGAGCTCGCTCGGCGCCGATGCGCAGGCGGGGACCGACGACGACATCACGGTCGACGCCGAGGGCGGCTAGGCCCCGATCGATCGTGCGGCCACAGTGATCAACCGCGCCGCGACCACGGTCTAGGAGCACACGAGGCCCGGGTTGCCCATGACCACCGCCGATCACTCGACCGAGGCGCGACTTCGCGTCCGTCGCCACATGCTCACCTCCTTGGCGGGCGTGCTCGCGCTCTTCGTCGGGGCCGGCGTGGCCGGTGCACTCGGGAAGCTGCTCGACCACAGCCCGCTGCGCCAGATCATCGTGCTCGGCGTGCTCCTGCCCAGCCTCACCGCGCCCGTGGTGGTCGGCCTGTGGTCGGCGCGACGCAACCTGCGATGCCCCGGCTGCGACGGTTCGTTCCTGTCGATGCGGCGACGCTCGCCGTGGTCCGAGCGAACCTCGGGGCACTGCCCGGGCTGCGGCGCACTGCTGTTCACGACGCACGCCCCGACGCGGCAGGCCCGCTCGTTCGCCGTGGGCATCGGGGCTGCGCTCGCCGTCCTCACGTTGATGGGCGCGCTCGCGTTCGTGCTCTCGAAGTCGCGATAGCGCCTCCACGCGTCGCGCTCGCGGTCGGCCAGCGCCGGCTAGCCGTCGCCGCGCACGCGCGCGACGAAGCTCGCGAAGCCGGCGATGAAATCCCCCACCCGCTTGCGCGTGGCCTCGTCGACGAGCTTGCCGTCGCCGTCGAAGGCCTTGCCCGCGCCCGAGAGGTACAGCCGCGGGCCCGGCCACACCAGCATGCCGAGCGCGCGCTGCACCGGCGCCCACGCGGTCTGCGACGCGATGGTGCCGCCCTGGCCCGGCGTGATGCCGGTGAGCGCGGTGGGCTTGTTGCCGAACACGCGCGCGAGATCGGCGGCCGGCCGCGACATCCAGTCGATCGCGTTCTTGAACACGCCGGGCATCCCCGAGTTGTACTCGGGCGTGACCAGCAGCAGGCCGTCGGCCGCGGCCACGCGATCCTTCAAGCGCGTCACCGCCTCGGGTACGCCGTGGGCGGCCTCCTCGTCGCCGTCGTACAGCGGCACGCCGCGCAGCGAGAGCACCTCGATCTCGACGCCCGCGGGCGCGAGACGGGCCAGCTCGGCCAAGAGCTGTCCGTTGTAGGAGCCGGTCCTGAGGCTGCCGGCGATCCCGGCGATGTGCAGCGTCGGTGTCGTCATCGGCCCCCTTCATGCCACACCCCGCGCCGCAGCCCCGCGCGACCCGGCGAATTCGCTTCGGGTCGCGCAGTTGGGGTACCCTGGAGTCCGTTCGCGTCTCTCGCGGGGCCCAAGAAGTGAGCGTCAACCTCCACCAGCTGCTGTCCGCGATGGTCGAGTCCGGAGCGACCGACCTCCACATCACCACCGGCGCGCCGCCCCAGCTGCGCATCGACGGCGACCTGGTGCCGCTCAAGGTGCCCAAGCTCGGGCCCGTCGAGACCAAGCAGCTCTGCTACTCGATCCTGAACGACAAGCAGAAGCACCGCTTCGAAGAGGACCTCGAGCTCGACCTCTCGTTCGGGGTCAAGGGCCTGGCCCGCTTCCGCGCCAACGTGTTCCAGCAGCGCGGCGCCACCTGTGCCGCGTTCCGGCTCATCCCCTACGAGATCCCCACGCTCGAGAAGCTCGGTCTGCCCGGCGTCGTGCGTGGCCTTACCCGTCGGCCCCGCGGCCTGGTGCTCGTGACCGGCCCGACCGGCTCGGGCAAGAGCACCTCGCTGGCGGCGATGATCGACGTCATCAACCACGAGCTGCGCGGGCACATCCTGACGATCGAAGATCCGATCGAGTACCTGCACCAGCACGGCTCCTGCATCGTCAACCAGCGCGAGGTCGGCTCCGACACCAAGGGCTTCGGCACCGCGCTCAAGTACGCGCTGCGGCAGGATCCCGACGTCATCCTGCTGGGCGAGATGCGCGACCAGGAGACCATGGAGGCCGCGCTCACGCTGGCCGAGACCGGTCACCTCACGTTCGGCACGCTGCACACCAACTCCGCGGTGCAGACCATCAACCGCGTGATCGACATGTTCCCCGCGCACCGTCACACGCAGGTGCGCACGCAGCTCAGCTTCGTGCTCGAGGGCGTGCTGTGCCAGTCGCTGCTGCCCAAGCCCGACGGTGGCCGTGCGCTGGCGGTCGAGGTGCTGGTGCCCACCGATGGCATCCGCGCGCTCATCCGCGACGCCAAGGTGCACCAGATCTACTCGCAGATGCAGCTGGGCCAGGGTGTGCACGAGATGCAGACCTTCAACCAGTCCCTGGCCGACCTCGTGCTGCGCGGCCAGGTCTCCAACGAGGTCGCGCTGCGCCGCTCGAGCGATCCCATCGAGCTCAAGACCCTCATCGAGCAGGGCCGCGGCCTCGGCGGCGTCCGCCGCACCCGCTAGCCGACCGCAAGGACGACCCGAGCATGCCGACGTTCATCTGGGAAGCGCGCAACAAGGCCGGTGAGCTCCGTAGCGGCAGCCTGTCGGCGGACAGCCAGGGCGCGCTGGTCGAGCGGCTCGTCGCCCAGGGCCTGACCGTCACGAAGGTCAAGAAGAAGCCCACCGAGTTCGTGATGCCGACCATCGGCAGCGGCGTCTCGCTGAAGGACATGGTCGTCTTCACGCGGACGTTCTCGACCATGATCGACGCCGGCCTGCCGATGGTGCAGTGCCTCGACATGCTCGCCAACCAGTCCGACAACCTGCGCTTCCGACGGGTGCTCGCGGGCGTGAAGACCGAGGTCGAGTCGGGCAAGTCGCTGTCCGAGGCGCTCGGCTCCTACCCCAAGGTCTTCGACGATCTGTTCCGCAACCTGGTCGCGGCCGGCGAGGCCGGCGGCATCCTCGACACCATCTTCCGCCGGCTCGCGACCTACCTCGAGAAGGCCGCCAAGCTGCGCCGCCAGGTCCGCGGCGCGATGGTCTACCCGTCGGTCATCCTCTTCGTCGGCGTGGTCGTGGTGCTGGTGATGATCACCCGCGTGCTGCCGGTGTTCGAGAAGATGTTCAAGGACCTCGGCGCCGGTAGCCTGCCGGCGCCCACGCGGTTCGTGCTCGCCATCAGCCACGGCATCACCGATCACGCGGTGGTGGTGACCGGCATCGCGGTGGTGTTCGTGGTGCTGATGGGCCTGGGGCTACGGACCGAGCGGGGGCGCTATGCGCTCGACGTGGTGCTGATCCGCATGCCGGTGCTGGGCCCGGTGATGCGCAAGGTCGCGGTCGCCCGCTTCACGCGGACGCTCGGCACGCTGCTGTCCTCGGGCGTCGCGATCCTCGAGGGCCTCGACATCGTCGCCAAGACCTCGGGCAACCGCCTGGTCTCGCGCGCCATCATGTACGCGCGCGAGCGCATCTCGGAGGGCCGCGACATCGCCTCGCCGCTGCTCGAGACGGGCGTGTTCCCCCCGATGGTCGTGCAGATGATCGGCGTCGGCGAGCAGACCGGCGCGATGGACGACATGCTGCAGAAGATCGCCGATTTCTACGAGGACGAGGTCGACACCGCGGTCGCTGCGATGACGGCGCTGCTCGAGCCCATCATGCTGGTGTTCCTCGGCGGTCTGGTCGGCGGCATGCTGATCGCGATGTACATGCCGATCTTCGAGGTCGCCGGCAACATCAAGTAGGCCGCGTCGACGGCCGACCCCCATGGCACCCGAGTCCGTGCGCGCGCTGGCGTCGTCTTCCCGCTCCGGCGCTGGCCGCAGTGCGCCGGCGACTGCCGCCGCATCGCGGCGCATCTCGTACTTCATGCTGTTCCGGCTGGGCTTGCTGGCGATGTTCACCGTGCTGGCCGGCGCCTTCACGCTCGCCAGCGACCAGGCGGTGACGACCAACACCAGCATCGGGGTGTGGGCGACGCTGGTGCTCGGCTACGCGGTGACGATCGCCTACGCGCGGTGGCTGCCGCGCGCGCGCGACCTGCCGCGCTTCGCATGGACCCAGACTGTCATCGACATCGTGCTGGCGGCGGTCGCGGTGACCCTGACCGGGGGCATCGACTCTGGACTCGTCACGCTCTACCCGCTGGCGGTGCTGGGCGCTGCGATCATGGGCGGCCGGCGCCATACCTGGGGCGCCGTGATCGCCTGCACGGTCGTGTTCGGGCTGATGAGCATCCTCGAGCAGAGCGGTGTGCTCACGCCCCAGACCATGGGCGGCGTGTGGCTACCGCTGCCGCGACGCGAAGCGACGCTGCTGGTGCTTCGCACCCTGGGCGCGCTGCTGGGCGTGGGCCTGTTGTCGTCGTACCTCGCCGTGCAGCTGCAGGCCTCGGTGTCACAGGTCGGCAACCTGCGCGCGCTCAACGACAACATCGTGCGCTCGGTGAACTCCGGCCTGTTGACGGTCGATACCTACGACCGGCTGCTGTTCTTCAACCCCGCCGCGCGCGAGATGCTGATGTTGCAGGACGAGGACATCGGCGCGCCGCTGTCGTCGGTGCTGCCCGAGCTCGCCAGTGCGAGCCGCGGCGACACGGCCCGCATCGACCTCGCACACCGTCTGATCGACGGCCGGACGATCCGCATCGGCTTGACGCGGGTGCCACTGCTCGACGCGCAGGGCATCGAGATCGGGCGCGTCATCAACTTCCAGGACGTCACCCGACTGCACGAGCTCGGCGAGCGCGTGCGTCGCAACGACCGGCTCGCAGCGTTGGGTGGCATGGCGGCCTCGGTGGCCCACGAGATCCGCAACCCCCTGGCGTCGATCTCGGGCTCTGCAGAGCTGCTGTCGACCGCGCAGCTCGATGAAGAGGACGCGCGCCTGCTCGCCATCATCCGCCGCGAGTCGAGCCGCCTCTCCGACATGATCCGCGACCTACTGGCGTTCACGCGCCCGCGCGCGCCCGAGCCGGTGCGCCTCGATCTCGCGCGAGCCGTACGCGAGACCACCGAGGCGTTCGCCGCCGATCCCAACAACGTCGGCGTCACGGTGGTGTTCGACGGCAGCCCCGGCGCCGAGGTCGACGTCGACCCGGTCCAGCTGGGCCAGGTGCTGTGGAACCTGATGCGCAACGCCGCCGAGGCCATGCACGGACGCGGCGAGCTGCGCGTCGAGGTCTTTGCCGACGGTCCAGAGGTGAAGATCGCGGTCTCGGACGACGGCGTGGGCATCAGCGGCGAGCGGCTCGAGTCGATCTTCGACCCCTTCTTCACCACCAAGGAGCACGGCACCGGCTTCGGGCTGGCGATCGTGCACCGCATCGTCGAGGACAACGGCGGCTCGATCCGCGTGGCCTCGGCGGTCGGCGCAGGCAGCACCTTCACGGTGGTGTTCCCGCGGGCGCAGGACCGCGTCGAGGTCTCGTCGAGCGGCGAGCTGTCGCTCGACTGACGCGCAGCCCCGCGGCTTCAGCCCAGCGTCAGCCGAGCCGGCGTGCGACGTCCGAGAAACACCCGCAGCTCGCGAACGCCCTTCACGCGGCGGCCGATCGCCTTCAGCTCGTCGAGGATGCGCAGCGTCAGGTTCCGCTCACCCCGCGGCCCCGCGATGGCGTACTCCTCGTGCACCGCGACGAACAGGGCCACCAGCGCGTCGGCGTCGCGCAGGTAGACCACCACGCCGACGAGATCGTCACCGAGCTCGCCGCGATCGAGCACGAACAGCGTCTGCGACTCGCGCCCCGACGCCAAGGCGATGCGCAGCGAACCCGCCTCGCTGCGGATGCGGGGGATGCCGAACTGCTGCACCACGAACGCCACGCCGTCGACGACCCGCGCCTGGTTGCCGTTGAAGAACAGCAGCCGCTCGAGCTCGTCCTTGTGCTCGAGGCCGATGCGCGAGGAGAACACCAGCTCGTCGACGAACACACCGGCGGCGGTCGCCCCATCGCCCGCGGCTGCGTCGTGTTCGTCGTCGGCCGCCACGGTGTCCCACGGGGTGCGCGGCCCGGCGTGCACCGGGCCACGAGGGTGGCGCTAGCCGGCCGACTCCTCGGACTTGCGCTTCGCGATGCTCTCGAACAGTCGATCCGGCAGCCGCAGATCCGGCTTCTGCCGCGAGCTCGACACCCACGTGCGCGGCGGCACGTCGCGATCGACCAGCACGCCGGCGTTGACCACCGAGTCCTCACCGATCTCGACGCCGCACGCGATGATGGCCCCGGCGCCGACCGAGCAGCCGCGGCGGAAGATGGTCGGCTTCTGGCGCAGCGGAAAGAAGTGCTGCACGGGCTTGTTGGGATAGCCGTGGCCCATGTTGAGGTGCGTCAAGATGATCGTGCGCATGCCGATCGCGACGCTGTCCTCGATGATGATCTTGTCGGCCATGTCGAAGAACACCTGCCGCCCGATGTGGGCGTGGGCGCCGATCGTCAGGTTCGAGAAGTCGTTGGGGCAGTCGTGCATCGTGATGTTGGGCCCGATCGGCCATGCATCCGGGTGGATGTTGGCGCCGAAGCGCCGCAACACCTGCTTGGTGAGGTCGGGGTCGCAGCTCTGCTGCAGGAAACCCACGATGCCGAACATGCCGCTGCGCTCGTAGATGGCCTCGACGTCGGGCCACTGCACCTGCTCCCACAGGCGCGCGCCGGCGTACTTGATGAGGCGGCGGACGGCGGTCTTGACCGGTCCCATGGCGCTCATACCTCGACCAGCGGCACGGTGATGATGCTGTCGGTCTCGAGCGCGACGCCCGACCACGACAGGCCCACGCCGAAGCCCAGCAGCACCCACTTGGTGGGTCTGTCGAGGTGCTCGCCGCCGCGCACGACCATGGTCAGCGGGATCGAGGCGCTCGAGGTGTTGCCGAACTCCTCGATCGACAGCGGCACCTTCTCGGCCGGCACCTTCATGCGCGTGCGCAGGAAGTTGAGCATGAACTTGTTGGCCTGGTGGAACACGAACTGGTCGACCTCGTCGCGCGTCCACTCGGCCGCCGCCAACACCTCGTCGAGCAGCGGCGGGACCTGCTTCATCGCGAAGGTCAGGATCTGCGGGCCCTTCAGCGTGAGGTCGATGGGCCGCCGGATCTCGTCTTCTTCTTGCCGGCGCTCGAACAGCGACGGCTGGATGAAGCAGCGCGCACCACCACCCTGCACGATGATCTGCTGGAAGCCACTGCCGTCGGCGCCGAACCTCGCGGCCTTGAGCTGCTTGCCCTCGTTGGACAGGGCCACCGCGGTGCCGGCGTCGCCGATGAGCAGCGCGTTGGCGAGGTCGGAGCGGTGCTCGAGGTCGGCCGCACGGGGCTTGAACGCGCCGGTGACGACCTCGCCGCACAGCAGCAGCGCGCGCTTCACCACCCCCGAAGCGATGAGGCCGTCGAGCACGAGCAGGCCGTGGGTGAAGCCCGAGCAGCCGAGGTTGATGTCGAACACCAGGCAGCGCGGCGACAGACCCAGCTGCTCATGGGCGCGGTGCGAGCTGGCCGGCAGATAGTGATCCGGCAGCATCGTCACCAAGATGACGGCGTCGACGCTGTCGCGCGCCCACCCCAGCCGCTCGAGCAGCGGGCCGGCGGCGGCAATGCACAGGTCGGTCGCGGTGGTGCCCGGGGCCGCCTCGCGCTTCTGCAGTACGCCGGTGTTGCCGACGATGCGATCGACATCGAACTGGGGGAACTTCTCGTACGCGAAGCTCGGCTTCACGATCGTCTTCGGCACCGCGGCCGCTGCGCCCACCAACTTCATGGCTCGTGACTCCCCGTCTGGCGCCCGGCGGGCGTCAGGCGATCTTTCCACCGGCGAGGTCGATGAGGTCCTGCACGGTCTTGCAGTCGCGGATCTTGTCCTCTTCGACCTTGATGCCGTTCTCGTCGTAGACCACGAGCAGGTTGATCACGGCGGTCGAGTCCCAACACTGGAACCCCGCCAGCTCCGTGCCCGCCTGCAGCTCGTCGGGCTTCGCCTCGATCACACCCGCCAACGCCGTGATGAAATCCGCCTTCGTCATCGGTCGCCACGGTACATCGAACCCGCAGTGCAGACAACACGATGTACAGGCAGCGACCGCGCCGCGCGGGGTCGCGCCGCGACCCACCGCCTGCTCGCGCGGCCGCGCGCTGCCAGGACCGATCAGAAGGTGATGACCGGACCGAGCGTCAGGTCGAACAACAGGCTCGCGGTCGACGGGAACCATCCGCCCACGTCGAGCTCGGCGAACAACGCGAAGTTCTTCACGATCTGATAGTTGAAGCCGACCAGGCCGCCGACGAAGCCGGGCCCGATCTTCACGGTGTCGATGCGGGTGTCGGTCGACGGCGTGTTCGCGGCGACGCTGCCCGCGAGCATGCGGTCGCTCTCGTTGGTCGCATTGCAACCATCCGCGTACGGCCACACGGCCGTGCAGTTGGCGACGTCGACCTGCCCGGTCGCCGGATCAGCCGGCCCCGAGTACGCGATGTCGATCGCATCCGGCACGCTGTTGCCGTTGCGGTCGTTCGAGAAGCCCATGTTCACCCGCAGGCGCGAGGTGCCGTAGCCCGCGAACGCGCCGGCGAACACCCGGAACTTCTTGTCCTCTTGCCCGAAGAAGTACTTGAACTTGAGGCCGATCGCCCATGTGAACGGCGGCTTGCGTCGGAACCCGGGCGGGTTGGCCGAGCGCACCTCGTTGACGAACGAGTCGGTGGCCTGCTTGCCCGGATCCTCGGTGAAGACCTTGCTACCGGAGACCACCTGCAGCCGCGTGAACAGCGACAGCACGATGCGCTTGGAAACCCGCACCCCGATCTCGGGCGCGATGTGGAACGGCGCGCTCGCGAGGCCGGTCGTCACTGGGTGGCGGCGCCCGCAGTAGTTGGGGTCGTAGGCGGCCGTGAGCGCGGCGGTGTCGGTGCCCCCCGGAATCGCGCCGGGCAGCGTCGAGATCTGCTGGAGGTGCTGCGAGAAGGTCACCTGATCGCCGGCCAGCGGGCCCTTGGCAGCGAACCAGCGCTCGATCGCGCAGGCCTGCTCGCGGGTCTGATAGCTCTGACTGCCGGGGCCGGGCGTGAACTGCTGGTAGGTCAGCTCGGCCACGCCGCGCGCGATGCCGAAGCCGGTGCCGAGGCCGATGTTGATGAAGACCCGCGGCAGCTTGCTCTTGCCGCCGGGCTTGCGAGGCTTGCGGGGCTTGCTGCCACCCTCGTCGCCGGTGCCGTTGCCGCCCGCTCCGCCGCCGTCGCCGGTGCCACCGCCACCGTCCCCGGTACCGCCGCCACCGGCCTCACCGGTCGGCTCGAGCGTGAGCGGGTGGTCCTTGTCACCGCGGTTGGCGAGCTGCGCGTTGCGGGCGTCGAAGGCGTAGAAGAAGTACTGGATCGCCGCGTCGCCGTGCTCGGCGGCCGCGACCGTCGCGGTCCCCGAGTTGCCGAAGACCTCCATCGACACGCCGGTGAACTCGGCGTCGCTGTCGGCCTTGCGCCAATACAGCACCATCTGGGCGCCATCGGGCAGCGCGACGTTGGCGAGCGCGGAGAACTCGACATCGGCGCCGCGCTGGAAGGTGGGCGGCGTGTGGACGATGCCGTCGTTGCTGGGGCGCTGGACGCTGCGTCGCGCCTCCTCGAGCAACTTCTGCAGCTCGGGCGAGCGCAGCTCGATCGGCAGCGTGACGTTGTAGTCGCACGCCACCGCTTGCTTGAACGCCGCCAGGCTCTGCGCCTTGTTGCCGGTGTTCGAGAAGATGATGCCGCCGCGCAGCACGTGGATCGGCCCCAGCGAAGGGTCGCCCGCGAGCCCCGCGCCCTCGGCCCGCGTGACGGCGGCGTCGAGGGTCGCCAGTGCGGTCTCCAGCTCGAGGTTGTTGAACTGGTCCTTCGAAGCGGCGTAGGCGGTCCGCACGTCGTCGCGCGGACCAGCGGCCTCGGCGTCGCCGCCGGCGAGCCACAGCCACGCGGGCAGCAGCCATGCGAGGCGGTTGCGCCAGCGTCCCGGTCGTCGGTGTGTGTCGGCCACGGCGGTGCTCTGGAGTGGGGCGGTCACGGGTTGCGCTTGCAGTTCGCGTTGGAGACGTTGAACTCCACGCGGCGGTTGCGTGCACGACCGTCGTTGGTCTTGTTGCTGTCGATGGGCTTCTCTTCACCGAAGCCGACCGGCTCGACGCGGTTCGACTTCACGCCCTTCTTGACGAGGTAGTCGACCACCGCGTTGGCGCGGTTCTGCGACAGCTTCTTGTTGTACTTGTCCGAGCCCTTGCTGTCGGTGTGGCCCTCGACGCGGAAGTGCAGCTCCTCGGGCACCTGGTTCATCACGGTGGCGACGTCGTCGAGCAGCTCGAAGCTGCGCGGGTCGATGTCCCACTTGTTGAACTTGAAGAAGACCTTCTCGCTGATCTTGACCGAGCAGCCGTCGAACTCGGCCTTGAGGTCGGGGCAGCCGTCGTCGTCCTGGTCGCCGTCGTAGTCCTCGGGCTTGTCGGGACACTGGTCCTTGCCCTTGCACTCGCCCTCGTACTTCGACTGCAGGCCGCGCTCGCCGACCCACGGGTCGCACAGCTTGTCCTTGTCGTTGTCGGCCTCGGGGCAGCCGTCGTCGTCCTGGAAGTTGTCGAAGTCCTCCGGGTCGTTCTTGCACTGATCCGGGTCGTCGAGGATGCCGTCCTTGTCGTTGTCGGGCTCGGGGCAGCCGTCCTCGTCCTCGAAGCCGTCGTAGTCCTCGGGCTCGTTGCGGCAGTCGCGTTCGTCGAGCTTGTCGAGGTTGACCCACTGGCCGTTCTCGAAGCGCGCGGCGTCCTTGATCTTGTCCTTGTCGTTGTCGTCGTCGGGGCAGCCGTCGTCGTCCTCGAAGCTGTCGAAGTCCTCGGGATCGTCGGGGCAGCGGTCGGCCTCGTCGTCGTAGCCGTCGCCATCACGGTCACCGACCTTGCCGACCGGCGCGTCGCGGCAGCGCTCGGGGTCGGTCAGTCGACGCGCGCGCTCGGTGTTGTACGAGGCGACCTCCGCGTGCTCCTTGCCGCGGAAGTACTCGCCGCGCTCGAGCGCGTCGGTCGCGAACTTGATGTTGGCCTCGGCGATGGCGGTCTCCTTGGGCGCGCAGTTGATGGCCTTGCTGCCGTCGCGGATGACCCGCTGCAGCTGCTCCTGCGTGCCTTCGACCTCGCCGTACAGCTTCTGCCCGATGCAGGCCGGCAGCAGCAACGCCACCACCAGCGCCAGCCGCCGCCCTCGCGCATCGACGGCTGCGCTCACTTGTCACCCCCGCCAGCGGGCTTGGCCTTGCTGTCGACCGAGCCCGCCGCGCTGGCCTTGCCGGCGGCGTTCTTCTCGTCCTGCGTGGCCTTGTCCTCGAGGGTCTCGCGCATCTTGCCCGACTCGCGCCGTGCGGCCTTGCGCTTGGCCTCCTCGGCGAGCTGCTTGGCGCGATCGCCATAGTCGAAGGCGCGGTCGTACTCGCTGTACGCCATCAACACCTTGGACTGCTCGAGGTACGTCACCGCGCCCCAGTACTCGTAGGGCGCGAACTCCTTGGCACCGGCCTTCTCGGCCTGACCGACCGCGCGGCTGGCATCGACCGCGACCTTCTTGAGGTAGCCGAACGGCCCGCAGCCGGCGAGCAGTGCCGCCGCCAACACCATGCCCCGGGAGCGCGCGCGCGCGCCGGCGACCGCGACGCGGCGGTCGACGGGGTCGGCGGCGTGCGGGTTCGTCGGGAAGTGCATGGCGGGCTCCTTGTAGCTCGAAAGAACGGTCGGTTCGCCAGGGCCGTCGAGCGGGTCCACGGTCCTTGCGCCGGGCGGCTGCCTGCGCGGTCGCGTGCGGCGAATTCGCGGCTCGGACGATATCAGGGCCGCGCCTTGGGGGTCAACTTGGGAGTAGGCTGCAGCGAGCGGCGGTGTGCGTGTTCGGCAGGGTGCGGCAAGACGGGGCGCGCGAACTGGCGGGCGAGCTGGCGTCGCACGTGATCGTGCGAGCAGCCGCCGCTGGCATCCCCGCGGCGCTCGTGCTGGGTCTCGCCTGCACCCGCGTATCCGACCACCAGCGCTTCGAGCTCGCCGACGAGCCGCTCACGATCACGGCATCGGTCCCGAGCGGCGGCGCGGTCGATGTGCCGACCACGACCGCGGTGGATCTCTGCTTCTCGAACCTGGTCGATCCGCGCTCCATCCTGGTCACCGACGCGCAGACCAGCTCGGGCCAGTCCGCCTTCGACAGCGAGCTGTCGCTGCAGCTGCTGCCGTGGACCGGCCCCGGCGGCGAAGCGCTGACGCAACCGACCGCGCCGTGGTGCGACGGCAGCGTGCTGTCGGTGGTGCCCAAGGCCGAGCTGTCGCCGAGCCTGCTGTACCGCGTGCGCGTGGTGCCCCGCGCCCGCGGCTGGGGCGGCGAGATCCTCGACACCACCACGCCGGGCTGGGTGGTCGAGGGCGACCGCCGCCGCTACACCGTGGAGTTCACCACCACCGCCACGCCGGCGACGGTCGATCCACCGCCGCCTTCGGTGGGCATCGTCCACTTCGACGAGCTGTTCACCGATGGCCGCGTGTTCGATCCGCGCCGCGCGATCTGCAGCTGCCACCGCGACCCCGACGATCTCGCCTACCGCCTGCTCGACCTCGACGATCGCGACACCGCGTGGGCCCAGCTCGCGCTCGAGACCCGCGCCCGCGACACCGGCTTCCCGATGATCTCGCAGCGCCGCGCCTCGGAGAGCTTCCTCGTGCACAAGCTGCTGCGCGACCACGACGGCGAAGCCCTGCAAGATGTGCTCGGCGATCCGATGCCACCCGACGAGCCGCTGCCGTACGCCGAATATGTCGATGTCGCGACGTGGATCCAAAACGGCGCGCAGCGCTAGCCGCCCGCCACCGCGGGGGACTACTTCGGCCCGGCCTGCTCGTTCTCCATGCTGCGCACCATCTTCAGCATGCTCTCGAGCCGCGCCTTGCGTTCCTTGGCGCGATCGTAGGTGCTGACGAAGTCGGGCTCGTTCAGCCCCAGCTCGGCGGCGCGCTGGTAGTACTCGAGCGCGGCCTCGGTCTGCTTGAGACACGCGGCGACGGTGTCGCCCGAGATCGCGGACGCGCCCTGGGGCAGGCCGGCCCCCTCGGCCGCCTGCAGCTTGCACGGCCCGCGCTCGGCAGCGCCCTCGATCTCGAGCCCGCGCAAGAACACGTCGCGCCGGTTCTCGCCGCAGGCGGCGAGCGACAGCAGGGCGAGGGCGAAGAGCTTGGCGCGCGGCACGATCCCAAGATAGCCCGCGCTAGGGGGGCACGCCAGCGGTGGGCAGCGAGGCCGCAGCCCGGGCCCGCGCCGCTGCTGCGCCTTCGGCATCGCCGCTGGCCTCGAGCAGCTCGGCGCGTCGCAGCCACGGCTCGGGCCGCCACGGCCGCAGTGCGATCGCGCGATCGACCCACGCCAGCGCCTCGTCGATCGCAGCCTGCGGCGCGGCGCCGGCGGGTGCGGGCAGGCGCGCGCGGTACAACGCGAGGTTCAGCAGCGTGACCTGCCGCGACGGATCGCGCTCGTAGGCCCGCAACGTCCACTCGTAGGCGGACGCGACGTCGCCCATGCGATCGAACACGCCGCCGAGGCTGATCATCGCGCCGATGTGATCGGCGTCGACGCGCAGCAGCGACGACTGCAGCGCCGCCGCTGCCTCGCCCAGATCTCCGCCGCCTCGCACCCACGGCCGCACGGCCTCGGCGATCGCGACCGCCAGGCGCCGCCGATCCTCGTCGCACTCGAGCCACGGCGACCACCGTGCGATTGCGGTGTCGGCCTCGTGCGCGATCGATCGCGACGCACGACGGGCGCTCGCCAGGGTCGGATCGACCAGCGATAGCGGCAGCTCGCCGGCATTGGCGACCAGGCGTACGTTCTGGAACACGCCGGCGTGGGCGTGCTCGAGCGCGACCCCGCCGGGCGCCGCCGCGATCGCGGCCTCGATCCGCGCGGCCTCGCCAGCGGCCTGCGTGACCGCCTGCCACACCGGCACGAACGCGGCATCGATGCGATCGGGCGGCCGCTTGCCGAGGTGCTGCCCGGCGTGCGCCATCACGTCCGGACGCGCGCCCTCGACCGCGCGCAGCCACAGCACACCCGCCGAGAGATCGTCGGACTGCGTCAGCAACAGCGTGCCCGGAGGCAGCTGCGACAGCGCACCGCGGGCCCAGGCGTGGGGCGCCCACGAGCGCATGGTTGCGAAATCGTCGAGCGAGCGCAGCGCAGCCGGCAGCGTGAGCACCAGCCACAGCAGCGGCAGCGCGGCCAGCCGCAGGCGCGGTCGCGGCTGCAACCACCGATCGACGCTGACCGCCACCAGCACGATCGCGCACCAGTCGAACACCAACCCGGTCTGACGATCGGCACCGCCCATGGGGTTGATCGCGATCGCGAACGCGGCGCTGCCGAGCAGCCACCACGTGATCGTCGCGAGCGCGCGACGATCGGCCAGACGTGCGGGCCCGACCCAACCCGCGAGCAATGCGAGTGCCGCGAGCACCGGACCCGAAGGGCCGAGATCTTCGCAAGCGCGGGTCCACATCGCGTCGGCGTTCGCGAGCCACAGCGCGGCCGAGCGCGGCAGCATCTCGTCCGCGTAGGCGCCCTGGATCGATCGCGCGAGCACGTGATCGAGCAGGCGCGACAGCGTCTGCGGATCGCCCCAGTCGGCCAACGGCGCCCGCGCGGACGACAGCGGCAGGGTGCACAGACACGCCGACGCCATCGTGACCACCAGTGGTGCCCACGCGCCGTAGGCACGGCCGCGTCGCACCGCCGGGATCCACACCGCCAGCAGCAACGGCGGCAGCAGCATGCGCAGCTCGGCGAAGCCCCAGATCGCCCACGTCGCCACGAAGGTCGCCTGCAGCTTGGGTCCGAGTCGCTCGCCGGGCCGCGCGGGATCGAGGCCGTCCGCGACCACGGTGAGGGCCGCGAGCGCGGGCACGTAGATCTCCACGCCCCGGCCGTGGCGCAGGAACGTGAGGCCACACAGCATCCACACCACCGCACCGATCGTGACGCCGACGTGCACGCCGCGGCGCTGCAGCAGGCGGACCGTCATCGCGACCGCGAGCGCGCCAGCGGCCGCGCTGACCTGGGCCATGCGCCAGCCAATCGGACCGATCGGCACGCTCGCCGCCAGTCGCAGCAACGCGACCAGGCCCGGCATCCCGGGCGGGTGCATCACGCCCAGCTCGGCGCCGGCGGCCCCCAGCTCGCCGGCGTCGAGCCACGCGAACGCGGGCGTGGTCCCCACCGACAGCCACGCGAAGGCGACCGACGCCGCGAGCACGGCTCCATGCCGCGAAGGCCCGTCCGCTGCGTCCACGCCCGCGGCAGTGTACCAGCCACCGCTCGCGCGCGGCCGCCTCGCGCAGCCATCGTGCTACCGTCGCGCCGCGAAGCCGCCCAACGATCCCGCGATGCCCGCCCTCGACATCCGCCGTCAGGCCACGCCGCTGCCCGAAGGCACCGCGGCGTGTCTCGGCGCCTTCGATGGCCTGCACCGCGGCCATCAGGCCCTGCTCGCGCAGGCGCGCGCGCTCGGGGGCCGCGTCGCGCTGGTGACCTTCGAGCCCCACCCGCAGCGCGTGCTGGCGCCCGATCGCGCGCCACCGTTGCTGCTCGGCGCCGCGCAGCGCGAGCGGTTGGCCGCCACGCTCGGTGTCGACACCCTGGTGCTGCTGCCGTTCGACGCCGCGATGGCGCAGATGGACGCACGCACCTTCGTGCGCACGCAGCTGCTCGAGGGCCTGCGACCGGCCGCGGTGATCGTGGGCGCGGACTTCCGCTTCGGCGCGCAACGACTGGGCGACGTCGCGCTGCTGGGCGACGCGCTCGCGGCCGCCGGCGTGACGCTCCACGTGGTGCCGCCGGTGCCGGCTCCGCCCGATGTCGCGGCCGGCCCCGCGACCGAGCACGACAATCCCATCCGCAACAACCAGATTGGCAACCAGATCAGCAACCAGATCAGCAACAAGATCACCACCAAGAAGATCAGCAGCTCGACCATCCGCGACGCGCTCGCGCGCGGCGAGGTCGGCTACGCTGCGCAGCTGCTGGGCCGCCCGCACGCGGTGGTCGGCGAGGTCGTGCACGGGGCCAAGCGCGGTCGCACAATCGGCATCCCCACCGCCAACCTCCGCTGCGGCGACGCATTGCTGCCGCGCCCCGGCATCTATGCCGTCCGCGTATCGGCATGGGATCCCGCGGCGCTGCCCGAGCTCGCAGCGCCGCACGACGCCGTCGCCAGCCTCGGCACCAACCCCACCTTCACCGGCACCGGCGCGCCGCTCGTGCTCGAGGCCCATGTGCTCGACCGCGATCTCGGCGAGCGACTGTACGGCCACATGCTGCAGCTCGAGTTCGTCGCGCGCCTGCGCGACGAGCAGCGCTACACCACGGTCGAGGCCCTGGTCGCGCAGATCCACGACGACATTGCCCACGCGCGACGGGAGCTGGCGCGCACGCCATGAGCGACCACGATCCCCTCGCGACGCCGACGCTGGCGCGGCTGTACATGGGCCAGGGCTACTTCGATCGCGCGCGCGCGGTGCTCGAGGCGTGCCTGTCGCGCGACGCGACCGATGGCCACGCGCTGGCCCTGGTGGCACGGCTGCAGGCCCGGTCCGACGCCGCGCTGACGGTCGTGCTCCACGCCGCGCAACCCGGCACGACGCAGGGCGATCGCGCGAGCGTGTCGTGGACGGCGGTCGGACAGGCGGAGGACTGTCACGTGATCGTGGTCGCGATCACGCAGACCGGCGCGACCGCGGCGACGTGGGTGACCTCGACCCGCGCGCGCACGGCCTTCGGCGGCTGGGAGTGCACGCTGCCGTTCCCGCGGGGGTCGGTGTGCGCGAGCGTCGGCCGCATCGTCGACGGCGACTGGCAACCGCTCGCGGTCGCACGACCGGTGTCGTGGCCTTGAGCCGCTCGCTCGGCAGCGCGGCCGCAACCGCTCGCCGACTGCGTGCGGCCCTTGGCTACTCGCAGTACCCGACCGAGGCCGGGCACGAGTTCACCGGCTCGAGCTCGGTGCACGGGCCACCGTCATCGCAGGGGAACTCGCCGTCGGGGCTGCACAGCTCGACGCATCCGCCTTCGTCCAGCACGGTGAAGCCGTTGGGGCACAGGTTGCCGCCCTCCGACGGCGTGGCGTACTGCGGCTTGCAGGTGTAGAGCCCGGTCGACCACGGCGTCTGGCTGCCGGCCTCGGGGAGGCAGTGCCAACCCGCCGGGCATGCGTCGTCGTCGAGCAGCGGGTTGCAGAGGTAGCCACAGTACGGCGCGTAGCCGGTCTGCTGGCACCACGAGCCCTCGGTGCCGCAGAACTCACCGCAGCGGCAGAACTCGACGCACTCGCCGATCATCGTTTCGTAGTCGACGTTGTTACACCACGAGTTCGCGTCGCAGTCGTCCGCGCCTTCGTAGAAGCCGTCGGCGTACGAACACGGCTGCCCGACCGTCTGCGCGCCGACGATCGGCAGGCAGGTCTCCTCGAGGTTGAACCACGCGTACATCTCGCCCTCGTTGAAGCCGCACTTCGAGCCACCGGGGCAGTCCTGCGTGTAGGCGTTGCACGCGTCGCCGAGGTCGGGGCTCTCGCAGCCCCAGGGGCCGAAATCGCCGGGACACGTCGGCTGCCAGCCGCTGCCCGGCCCGTCGGTCTCCGTACCGCTCGACTCGCCGGTGCCGGTCGAACCGCCGGTGCCGGTCGCACCGCCGGTGCCGGTCGCACCGCCGGTGCCGGTCGGATCGCCGTCGTGGGTGCCGCTGTCGGAAGCCGTGGTGCCCGACCCGGTCGTGGTCGCGGTCGCGCCGGTGCCGGTGCCGGTGGCCGATCCACCGGTGCTCCCGTCGCCGGAGGTGCCCGACTCGGCGAGCGGCGGCGAGACCCCACACGCGATCAGTCCCAGCACCCACCCACTGCAACGAAACATGCTTCGCACGTCGATCTCTGTTGGGCGCCGCGCCCCGGTTCCGTGTCGGGGCGTCCGTGCGCAACCGCGTCGGCGGCGGCGTACGATTCCGTGATCAAGTCGCCGTCTCGCGCGTCGATCGGCGCGCACCGGCCCGCATGCGGCCGCCCGCGGGTCGCGTGGGGCACCGCCCGCCGCAGCTCACTCGAGGCGGCCGCCGACCGCGAGCTCGAGCTCGGCGCGGGCGGCCCAGTAGTCGCGCAGCGCCTCGACGTACCCGTGGCGCGCTTCGACCTGGCCCGAGCGGGTCTCGAGCAGCTCATAGGTGCCGATCAGCATGCCGTTGTACTGCTCGAGCGCACGCTCGACGATGGCCTTGCGTCGCGGCAGCACCTCGGCCGCGAAGTACTCGGCCTTGCGGCGCGCGGTCAGGAGGCGCTCGCGTAGCTCGCGGATCTCCGAGCGCGCCACGATCGCGGCGTGTTGCAGCTGGTGCTGGGACTGTCGCAGGCGCGCCTGCAGCATCGCGAAGTCGGCGTGGCCGGGATCGAAGATGGGGATCTCGATCGCGACGTTGGGCCCGAGCACCCACTCGTGACCGGGGTCGTTGCCGACTTCGTTGCGCGCAGTGACGCCGACCTCGACCTGGGGCACGATCCCGCGGCGGCGCAGCTTCAGCGCCAGCAGCATCGCGTCGACCTCGGCGCGGGCCGAGGAGACGTCGAGCCGATCGCGGACGCCGCGGCCCTCGAGCGTGGCGAGCTCGGCCTCGCCCGACGGCGGGGCCGGCAACTCGGCCGCGAGCCGCCATTGCACGCGATCGCCCCACAGACCCATCAGCCGGTTGCAGTGCTCGCGCGCAACCGTGACCTCGAGCAGCGCGTCGGCGAGCTCGAGCCGCGCGTCGTCGAGCGCAGCCGCGAAGCGCTCGCGATCGAGATCGGGCAGGTTGCCCGCCTCGCTCTGCGCCTGCGCGAGGTCGTTGGCGAGCTCGGCGGCCTGTACGAGCTCGCGGTGCAGCGTCGCGCTGGCCTCGGCCGCCTGCACGTCGGCGAACGCCACCCGCACGTCGCGCACGAGCGCCAGCGTGCCCTGCCCCACCGTCATCACCGCGTGGCGCAGCTTGGCCTTCGCGAGCCGCCGCTTGGCGGGGATGAGGAACGCCGACAACAGGCTGGTCGAGAGCGCCAAGCCGCCGCCGAGCCCGTTGCCGCGGGTCGAGTTCACGAGATCGGCCGAGAGCATCGGATTCTCGAGCAGGCCGGCCTCGACCAGCTCGGCCTGGGCCACGCCGAGCTGCTCGAGCGAGGCCTGCAGCGAGGCATTGCCGAGCAGCGCGACCCGCAGCGCGCCGTCGACCGTCAGCGGCTCGCGGAGGATCTCATCGATGCGGCGCTGCACGCTGGCGCGGGCCTCGGCGTCCTGCTTGGGCGTGATGCCCTCGTCGATGCCGGTACGCGCGGCCACCAGGTCGCCGACCTCGCGGCGCACTCGCTCGGGCTTGGTGCTCGCACACGCCAGCACGCACGCGATCGTGAGCAAGCCGCCGCGGCGCATCACGGCGGCACCTTCGGCGTCGACTTGGGCTTGCCGTGGCCGTGGTGGTGGGCGTGGGGATCGTCGAGGCGCTCGCCCGCGAACGCGGAGGCGTGCAGCGGATCCGGCGTCGCCGTCCACTTCGGGATCGCAGCTTCGGCCGCCGCCGCGTCGCGCTCGGGCGGCGCCGGGGGCAGGCCCGCGCGACAACCGGTGGCCAGCACGAGGGCGCACGCCCACGACCGCGGCCGTGACCGCTCAGACATCGATGCCATCGCGCGCCAGCTCCTCGGGCTTCGCCACCGTCGCCATGGTGCCCGGCGGCATCGCGTACCAGCCTGGGTCACCCTCGCCCTCGAGGCGGTCACGAACCTTGAGGATGGTGAACATGCCGCCCATCGTGATGACGTCGTGGGGGCCCTTGCCGCCGAGCATGGGGATGCTGTTGTCGGGCACCTTCATGCCCATCGCTTCCATGTCGGCCATCTCGCCCATGCCGTGCTCGCCCATCGGCATGTAGCCCTCGACCACGCGGTTGCCCTTGGCGGCGATCGCCTTGGTCTTCACGCCGATCATGTTGGGCAGGCCGTGGCCCATCTGGTTCATGACGTGGTGCGTCATGTGGCAGTGCATGGCCCAATCGCCGGGCGCGTCGGCGACGAACTCGATGTCGCGGGTGCTGCCGGTCGGCACCAGCACGGTGGTCTCGGGCCACTGCGCGCTCGCGGGCAGCCGCCCGCCGTCGGTCGCGACGACCTTGAAGTAGTAACCGTGCAGGTGGATCGGGTGGTGATCCATCGCGCTCAGGTTGCCGATCCGGATGCGCACGCGATCGCCGGTCTGGCACACCAGCGGCGCCGTGGCCGGGTACGCATGGGCGTTCATCGTCAGCAGGTTGAAGTCCGACATCTCGTTGGGGTCGGGCCGCTTCGCACCCGGCGCGATCTTCCACTCGCTCAGCATCAGCACGAAGTCGCGATCGACCTCGTAGCCGGCCGGCGGACGGCGCGGGTGCACGATGATCATGCCCATCATGCCCATCGCCATCTGCGTCATTTCGTCGTGGTGCGAGTGGTACATGAACGTGCCATGCTGGCGGAAGGTCCACTCGTAGCGGAAGGTCTCGCCCGGCGCGATCGTGCGCTGCGTGAGGCCGCCGACCCCATCCATGCCGCACGGCAGGTAGATGCCGTGCCAGTGGACGGTGGTCGGTGCGCCGAGTCGATTGGTCACGTACACGCGCACGCGATCGCCCTCGACGGCCTCGATCGTGGGACCGTGCACGCGGCCGTTGTAGCCCCAACAGCGCGCCTTCAACGTCGGCGTGAACGCGTGCTCGACCTCTTCGGCGATGAGATGAAACACCTTCACGCCGTCCTTCACGACGAACGGCAGCGTCGCGCCGCCCGGCGTGGTGGTGGGACGATAGTCGGCGCCCGGCTGGGCCGGCGGCTCGACGCCGCGCGCGGGTGGCCCGCTGTAGTGCTTCGCCCAGCGATGATCGGCGGGGGCCGCCTGCGTCGTGGACGCGCCGACCAACGCGGCCGTGCCGGTCGCAGCCGCGCCGGCGAACAGCGCACGCCTGCGGGAGAGCGAGAGTCGGGTCATGGTGTCGGCCGGGAGCGTAGCAGGCTAGCGCGCGCGTCGGGGAACCGCGATATCATCACGCCCCGATGTTCCGCGGCGCACTGACTGCACTCGTGACCCCGTTTCGCGACGGGCGCGTCGACGACGACGCGCTCGTTCGCCTGGTCGAAGCCCAGATCCAAGGTGGCATCGATGGCCTGGTGCCCTGCGGCACCACCGGCGAGTCGCCGTGCCTGTCGTACGCCGAACACATCCACGTCATCGAGGTCGTGATGCGCGCGGCCGCCGGCCGCGTGCCGGTGCTCGCCGGCGCGGGCTCGAACTGCACCCGCGAAGCCATCGAGCTCTCGCGCGCGTGCAAGGAGCTCGGCGTCGCCGGTACGCTGCAGATCACGCCCTACTACAACAAGCCCACCCAGGAGGGCTTGATCGCGCACTTCACCCAGATCGCCGATGCGGTGGGGCTGCCGGTCGTCCTCTACAACGTGCCCGGCCGCACCGGCGTCGACCTGCTGCCCGAGACGCTGGCGACCCTGTGCAAGCACCCGCTGGTGGTCGGCGTGAAGGAGGCCACCGGCGACATGATCCGCGCCAGCCGCGTGCGCGAGCTGTGCGGGCCCGACTTCATCCTGCTCTCGGGCGACGACTTCACCCTGCTGCCGCTGCTCGCGGTGGGCGGCGACGGTGTCATCTCGGTGGGCTCCAACGTCGTGCCCGACAAGTTCGCCGCAATGTGCCGCGCCGCCAAGGCCGGCCGCTGGGACGAGGCCCGCGCGATCCACTACGACCTGCTGCCGCTGTCGCGGGCGCTGTTCTCGGTGTCGAGCCCGATTCCGGTCAAGCACGCGATGGCCATGCTCGGCCGCATCGGCCCCGAGATGCGCGCGCCGCTGGTCGCCCTGGGCGACGACCGCCCGGAGCTGGCGCTACTGCGCCGCGAGCTCGCGGCGCTGGGACTGCAAGGAGAGCTGCAACGATGACCGACCGCATGATTTCCGTCGTGATCGTGGGCGCCCGTGGGCGCATGGGCCTGGCGCTGCTGCGCGCGGTGATGGAGAGCGACGACATGACCATGGTCGGCGCCGTCGATCGCTCCGACAGCCCGGGCATGGGCCACGACGTCGGTCGACTGATCGGCGTGCCCGACTACGGCGTCGAGCTGACCGACGAGCTGGCGCCGCCGCGCGGCAGCATCGTGGTCGACTTCTCGCTGCCGGCGGCGACCGACGGCAACGTGCAGCGCTGCGTCGAGCTGGGCGTGCCGCTGGTGCTCGGCACCACCGGCATCACCGCCGAGACCCGCGAGCTGCTCAAGCGCGCCGGCAAGCAGATCCCGATCGTCAGCGCCGCCAACTTCTCGGTCGGGATCACGCTGCTCGATCAGCTGGCGCGCCTGGCCGCGAAGGCGCTCGGCCCGGAGTTCGACACCGAGATCGTCGAGCTCCACCACCGTCACAAGCGCGACGCGCCCTCGGGCACCGCGCTGCGCCTGGGCAAGTCGATCGCCGACGCGACCAGCCGTGACTTCGAGCAGGTCGCGGTGCGCTCGCGCGACACCACCGAGACCCAGCGAACCACCGAGGAGATCGGGCTGTCGGCGATGCGCGGAGGCGACTGCGCCGGCGAGCACACCGTGATGTTCCTCGGCGCGGGCGAGCGCCTCGAGCTGATCCACCGCGCGACCGACCGGGCCATCTTCGCCCGCGGCGCGCTGCGGGCAGCGCGATGGCTGGCCGACCGTGGGCCCGGCCTCTACGACATGCGCGACGTGCTGGGTCTGCCGCGGATCTAGCAGACGGGCGCGCCGCGCGAGAGGTCAGCACACGCCGACGCAGTTGGCGAGGTAGCAGTCGAACACCGGGCCGATGAGCGGCGGCGCGTCGGTCTCGACGCACGCGGGATTCAAGGTGGTGACCAGGCAGGTGGCGACGTCTTCGCACGCGGCGTCGTCGAGGCACGCTGCGATCTGGTCGCAACACAGCACCTCGACGCAGGCGCACACGCCCTGCGAGATGCCGGTGCAGTCGAGCGGCACGGCGCCGTCGCTCGACGAGCCCGCGCCGCTGCTCTCGGCTGGGCCGCCCGAGCTGCCCGTGTCGGCCCCCGTGCTGGCCGCACTGCCGCTGCCGTCGTCGGGCCCCGTGGCGCCAGTGCTGTCGGCCGCCCCGCTCGCGCCCGATGACGACGCACCTCCGCCCATCGACGCCGACGCGCCGGTGTCCTGCGTGGTGGTGCCGACGCTAGCGCCCGTGGCCGCGCCACCGCTGTCGCCACCCATGCCGCTCGAGCCACCGAGCGACGCACCGGAGGCGGCCTCGAGCGGCGAGCCGGTGCACGCGACCACGAGCACGCACGCCCCCGAGCCCCACGCGAACCACCGCATGTCGGCATGTTGGTCATGGGCCCGAGCGCGGCGCAAGCCGGCCCACGAGCCGGCGGCGCAGGGCCAGCCGGCGCCCGGTCGCCTCAGGTGAGCGCTGCGAGTGCGGCCGCGACGCGGGGCATGGCCGCGCGCACCTCGGCCTCGCTCACCGCGCCGACGCTGCAGCGGAACCACCCGCTGTCGGCCTTCACGCCGAAGGCCTGGAAGGGCACCACCGCGAAGCCTGCGGCCTCGAGCAGGTACGCGCGCACGTCCTCGTTGGTGCGCAGCGTGGTGCCGGCCGGCGTGCGCTTGCCGAACGGCGCGATGCGGACGGTGAGGTAGATGGCGCCCATCGGCGGCAGCGACTCCACCGCGTGGCCGCTGCCGCGCATGGCCTCGAAGCCCTCGTGCAGCGCCGACAGCCGCGCGTTGACGGCCGGGCGGAAGGTCGAGAGGTAGGCGCGGTACGCCGCGGGCTCGTCGAGCAGGCCCACGGTCGCGACCTGCTCGGCACGCGGTGCCCAGGCGCCGACGTGGCCGAGCAGCGCAGACATCCGCTCCATGACGTCGGCCGGCCCCGCGGCCCAGCCCACGCGCAGGCCCGTGGCGGCGAAGGCCTTGCTGATGCCGTCGATGAGGATCGTGTAGGGCGCGACCTCGGGCACCAGCTTCGGCGGCGTCACGTGCTCGACGCCGTCGACGCACAGCATCCAGTAGATGTGATCGTACATCAGGAACAGCGGTCGCTCGCCGCTGCGCTCGCGCTGGCGGTTCTCCTCGACCACCGCCTCGCAGATGCCGCGCAGGGCATCGCCCGTGATCGCGGTGCCGGTGGGGTTGAGCGGCGAGTTGATGCACAGCAGCCGCGCGCCGGGCAGCGCCTTCACCAGCGCGTCGCGGGTCGGCAAGAAGCGCGACTCGGGCCCGCAGTCGATCTGCACCTCGCGCGCGCCGACCATGTGGCAGTAGTGGTTGTTGTTCCAGCTCGGCACCGGATAGACCACGGTGTCGCCGGGATCGACGACCGCGCGGTAGGTGCCGTAGATGAGCGGCCGCGCGCCGCCGGCGATGAGGATCGACGACGCCGGGTAGTCGAGCCCGAGCTCGCGCGCGTAGAAGCGGGCGACCGCCTCGCGGAGCTCCTGCACCCCCGACGACGGCGGGTAGTTGGTCTCGCCGTTGGCGAGCGCCGTCAACACGCCGTCGCGCAGGCCCGCCGGAATCGGGAACTCGCTGGGCGCGAAGTCGCCGACGGTGAGGTTGCAGATCGACTGTCCTTCGCGCTGACGTGTGCGGATCTCGGCGGCGATCTTGAGGATCTCGGAGCCGATGAGCCCCGCAGCCATGGTCGCGATGCGCGGGCCGCCGGCAGCGGTGGAGGTGGCGGAGGAATTCGCGGTCGGCTGCTGGCTCGCCATGGCGCGCGGGAGCATGCCACGGGCCACGCGGGCGTGTCATCGCGGCCGCGCGGGCTCGCCTGCGCGCCGGGCTGGCCGCGAAGGGCCGCGACCACCGCCCCATCGCCACGTGCAGTCCGAGGTGTCCCGGCTATCATGGTGCGGTGAGCGTCGTGCGGCGCGCCCCGCTGATGGTCACGCTCGCGTGCGCGGGCGCGTGTCACGACGTCGTCATCGGGACCTTCGTCGCCGGCGACGGCACCGCGTCGTCGGGTCGCGTCGACGACAGCACCGGCCCCGTCGCGGGCAGCAGCGACGACACCGGTGGTTGGCCGGGTGGCTGCATCGAGCTCGACTTCGCGAGCGCACCGCTCGACGAGCACGCGTGGATCACGTGGGCCGATGCCGATGCCGCGCTCGCGATCGCCGACGGCGCCTTCATGATGACGCCGCCCCACGCCGCCGAGCTCGGCTGCGGGCTGGTGCTCAACAACCAGCTCGCGCTGCCGTTCGACGGCGCGCGCGCGCAGGTCGAGCTGGTGGTGCCGCCCGATCCCCTCAGCGACTCGGAGTTCTTCCTGCAGGTCACACAGCACGTGCCGCTGACCCAAGCGGCGATCTCCATCGGCCTGCTGCACGGCCAGGTGCGGGTGCTGACCGTGCCCGACGAGGGCGGACCGGTGGTGCCGGAGCTGGTCGCCGACGCGACGCCGCGCTGGCTCGGCCTGCGCACCGCCGCCGGCGTGGTGCACTTCGAGATCTCGGACGACGGCATGACGTGGACCGAGGTCGCCAGCGCACCGCAGCCGAGCACGTTCGTCGGCGCGACGCCGCTGGTGATGGTGTGGAACAACCCGGGCGCCGGCGTGGCCACACCGCAGGCGGTCGTGGTCGATCACTTCTCCGTCTGTGACGGCTGACGACGGCGCGTCAGCGACCGCGCATCGAGGCCGCCTCGTCGGCGTAGATCGTGCCCGGGTGCGCGGCGAGCAGCGCTTCGATCGCGGTGTCGCGCGCCGCCGCGCGTCCGAGCCCGTCGAGCGCACGCACGCGACCCCAACGCGCCTCCTCGGCCAGCGCACCCCCGCGCTCGAGGTAGCGACCGAAGGCGGTGAGCGCGGCCGCGAAACGACGGCGGCGCAGCTGCAGCTCACCGATCGACACGTTGGCGGCGTGGGCCTCGGCGGACTCGGGATGGGCCCGGCGCAGCGCCTCGTAGGCCGCGAGTGCGCGCGACGTGGCCTTGGCGTTGGCGAGGGCCCGCGCGGCCGCCAGCATCTCGCCCGCGCTCGCGACCGGTGCCACGCGGGTCGGCCGACGATCCGTCGGGGTCGGCGGCGGGACCTGCAGCTGCACCGGCGGCGTTGCAGCGCTCGACGCAGACGCCCGCGGCGCCTCCGCGAGCTGCGGTGCGAGCTCCGGCGGCGCGGCCGGGTCGGGCGTGGCCGCTGCGTTCGCGATCGCGACGCGCTCGCCGGCGGCCAACTCGGAGGCCAACGCGGAGGCCTCGTCGCCCCGCATCACCACGAGTCGGCCTTGCTCGACCCGGATCGCACCGCTGCGCAGCTCGATGCGCCCCGCCACCAAGCGCAGCTCGCTGCCTTCATCGACGCACGCGCGTGCGCGGGTCAGCTCGACGCAGGTGACCGTGGTCGCGCGCAGCCACTGCCCGTCGGGCACGGTGTCACCGACCGCGAGCGCATCGCCGGCGAGTTCGAACCCACCGCGCTCGATTCGCGCCGCCTCGCGCTCGGGGGCGAGCGCCGCCACGATCGCCCACGACAGCACCACGGCGGCCGCGATCGCGACCATCGCGACGGTCACCGCACGGACGCGTCGGCGCGCCGCCGCGGCCCGGAACCTCGCGAGCGTCAGCTGGGCGCGCTCGCGATCATCTGCCCGCACCGGCGCCGGCTGGGCCAGCTGCGCGAGTTCGTCGTAGAACCGCTGCTCGTCGGCGTGGGCCGGATCGTCGCCGTGGTCGCGCAGGAACGCGAGCGCCTCGTCGTCGAGCGCGTCGCCGACCGCCTCGGCGTCGGCCAGCTCGCACCAGCGCGCGTGCGGATCGCTCATGGTGATGCCCTCCTCCGCAAGCCGCTGGCGATCTCGTCGACCGCATCGTCGCGTCGCACCCACTTGCGCAGCGCCTTGCGGCCCTCGAGCAGGCGCGACTTCACGGTACCGATCGCGGCGCCGGTGAGATCGGCGATCTCCTCCACCGAGTGCCCCAGCACGTGGCGCAGCACCACCACCTCGCGCTGGATCGCCGGCAGTCGCCGCAGGTACTCGAGCACGGAGCCGGGCACGTGCGCGCCGGCGGCATCGATCGGTTGGGGCGCGACCAGATCCTCGATGTCGTCACCGTCGCGGCCGCGGGCGTGACGACGGTTCTGCTCGGCCAGCCGCAGACACGCGTTGGCGGCGACCCGGCGCGCCCATGCCTGCAGCGAGGCCTCGCCCCGCCAGCTCGCGAGCCCCTCGAGCACCCGCATGAGACCGATCTGCACCGCATCGTCGGCGTCGGCGCTGCGCCCGAGCAACGCGTGCGCAACCACCCGCAGCTGCGGCAGCAGACGCTCGACCAGCTGCGCCTGCGCGTCGGCGTCGCCCTTGCGCGCACGCTCGACCAGCGCGAGATCGGCGGCCAGCGTGTCGACGCGGACCGGTGCGATCGACGGGGGCTGCGGCGCGGCCATCCACGCGCGAGCATAGCTGCCGGCACCGACGATGGGCAGCCACGGCGGCGCACCGGCGGGGTACGGCGCGGCGATCCGCAGGTGAACGCACGTGCTCACGGCCGACTCGATACGCCGACGTGGGCACGGTGGCCGAAGAAATCTTCGCAGCCCACCCAAGGCCTCGTCAGAAGCCGATCGCCAGCCCGACCCGTGCGCGCGGACGCACCCGCCAGGGCACCAGCGCGACCTCACGGTCGTCGCCGGTGCACGACGGCGAGCCCTGCCCACAGCGCACGAAGCTCGGGCGCGTCAGCGCGACATCGAACCCCGGCGCCAGCTCGAGTCGCAGGCGTGGGATCAACACCACCGCGAGCGCGAGCTCGCCCGCGAGCTTGGCCGCGGGCTGCACGCCGCGACGTCCCTGGGCCGCGGCCCGCCACGCCAACAGCTCCAGCGCCGGGAACACCCGCGCCTCCAGCCGCAGCCGCGCACCCGCAGCCCCACCGACGGCGAGCATGGGTCCCAGGCCATGTCGCAGCACGCCCAGCGCAGTGGGCTCGCGCAGCGCTGCGCCGCCGACGAGCTCGTAGGCCAGTCCGATGCCGACGTTGCGATGGACGTCGTAGCGCAGGCCGATCGCGCCGCCGCTCTGCCACGGCACCCGACGTGCGAGGCCGAGCCCGAGGTAACCCAGCGACCACCACCACCGCGGTGCGCGTCGCGATGCGGTGGCGGGCGGAGCGATCGCGGTCGGTGGCCGCGGCGGCGCCACCGTCGGCGTCGCGGGTGCCGGCGGTGGATCGACGGTCGCCGGATCGACCGACTCCATCGCGACGTCGACCCCGCGCGACAACGCCAGCGAACCCGAGCGGACGATCAGCCACATGGCCTCGATGGCGGCCTCGACCGAGGCCGCGGCCTCGGGCACGCGGCGCCGCAGCAGCGCCTTGCGCCCGGGCACGTGCAGGTACACGCGCCACTGGTCGGGATCGCGGAGATCGAACCAGAAGACGCCGCGGGCGCCCTGCGCCTTCGCGGCACGGACCGCCTCCGCCATGCGACTCGACACCGTGTCGTCGCCGTCGGCCTCGAGCTCGACCAGCACGACCTGCGCGGCGGGCAGGTTGGCGCGCACCGAGGCGACCACGTCTTCGAGCCGACGATCGCCCGCGGCCGGCAGCAGCACCACCACGCGCGTGATCTCGTGGGCGCCAGGCGGCGGCTCGGGGATCACCGCCGGCGGCTGCACGCCGACGACCAGCGAAGCGACGAGCAGCGGCCACAAGGCGGCCCGAGCTTATCCGCAGCGGTCGCACGGTGTCACGCGCTGCGACGTGGATCGATAGCGCGCAGGGCAACTGCCGCGAGCGTGTGGCCGCCCCCGAACCATGGCGGCGGCGAGTGGCTCGCGAAAAAAATCCCGGCCGAATCGCCGCGCCACCGCGTCGTGGTGCTCCGTGACGGCCCGCTCGATCCGAACCGCAACGATCGCGTCGCTGATGGCCGCCGCCCCGGCCTGCTACCACGGCGTCGGCGCGGGCGGGGCGGCCAGCGGTGACGAAGACGGCGGCGGCACCGGCGAGGCCGCAGGCGATGGCGGCAGCGACAGCGGTGGTGACGACGTGGGCCCGGGCGCCTGCGGGCCCGCGGCGCTCGACATGCGTCGCCTGACCGAGCTGCAGTACCGGCGCACGATCGACGCGATCTTCGACGGTCGCGTCGCCGCCAGCCCCCAGTACCCCGCACCGACCGGCAAGACCCCGACCGGGTACTCGACCGAGCTGGGTGCCATCGAGGTCGGCGAGCACGACGTCGAGCAGCTGGTCTACGCCGCCGAGGACGTCGCCGAGGGCGTGGCGGCCGTACTCGGCGAGCTGCTGCCCTGCGCGCTCGAGGCCGGCGCGGGGGTCGAGTGCGCCGGCGCATTCCTCGATCGCTATGGCCGTCGCGCCTATCGACGCACGCTCGGCGCCGACGAGCGCGCGCAGCTGCTGGCGGCCTTCGACGCGGCGAGGGCCGACGACGCCAGCTTCACCGACGCGGTGGCGCTGATGGTCGACGAGATGCTGCAGGCACCGCAGTTCCTCTACATCGTCGAGGACGCGGCCGCGGTCGCGCGGCCACTCACCGGCGTGGAGCTGGCCAGTCGGCTGTCGTACTTGCTGTGGGACGCCGGCCCCGACGACGAGCTGCTCGATCTCGCCGAGTCGGGTGCGCTCGACGACGCCGCCACGGTGACGGCGCAGGCCGAGCGCCTGCTCGCTGCGCCCCAGGCCGATACCACCATCGCGCGGGCGTTCCGCGAGTGGATGCAGGTCCGCAGCCTGTCGGCCGCCGACAAGTCGAGCGCGACGTTCCCCGAGTTCGACGCCACGCTGGCAGCGGCGATGAACGCGGCCTTCGATCGTCTCGCGCTCGCGACCGTGCGCGACGGCGGCACGCTCGACGATCTGCTGCGCACCGGCGAGGCCTGGGTCGATCCCACGATGGCCGCGTTCTACGGCGTGACGCCGCCGGACGCCGACGGCTGGGCCGCGATCGAGCTCGACGACGCGCGCTACCGCGGCCTGCTCACCCAGCCGGCGCTGCTGGCCTCGCTCGCCCACAGCGATCGCACCTCGCCGGTGTTCCGCGGCGCGTTCGTCCGACGCAAGCTGCTGTGCGAGATGCTGCCGCCGCCGCCGCCCAACGCGGTCAGCACCCACCTCGAGCTCCCGCCCGACCCGACCGCACGGCAGGAGTCCGACGCTCGGCTCGCCCGCGGCGACTGTGCCGGCTGCCATGCGCTCATCGACCCCGCAGGCCTGGCGTTCGAGCGATTCGACGCGCTGGGTCGCTACCGCGACACCGACGAGCTCGGCCGCGCGATCGACCCCGCGGGCACGCTGCCCGGACTCGCCGACGGCGAGCTCGCGTTCGCCGATCACGTCGAGCTCATCGACGCACTCGCGGGCGAGCCCGGGCTCACCAGCTGCTTCGCCCGACAGCTGTTCCGCTTCTCGCTGTCGCGCATGGAGACCGAGGCCGACGCCTGCACCATCGCCACCATCGAGGACGCGCTCGCGCAATCCGGTGGCCAGCTCGACACCGCATTGCTCGCCATCATCGGCGCCGACACCTACCGCCAGCGAGAGGCCCCATGAGCGGACGCCCCCACAGCTTCGATCGACGTCGCTTCCTCTTCGGTGCCGGTGGCGCGATGCTGGCGCTGCCGCTGCTCGAGTCGCTGCGACCGCGGCTCGCCCGCGGCGCCGGCGATGCGCCGCCCAAGCGGCTGCTGGTGGTCGTGCACGAGCAGGGACGCCTGGTCGGCAACGGGGCGCCCGACGACTGGTGGTCGCCGCGCGCGACCACCGGGGCCCTGCCCGCGACCGGCACCGCCCCCTCGGCGATGCTCGCCGCGCTCGCGTCCATCCGCGACGAGATCGTCACCGTCGATGGTGTCGACAACCTCGTGCGGCACGCCAGCAACATGCAAGACGGCCACATCCCGGCGCTGGTCAGCGCGCTGACCTGCATGCCGCAGTTCGAGCAGCAGTGGCGCTCGACCGGCCCGTCGATCGACTACGTCGCGGGCCTGCGTCTGCGCGCGAGCGCGGCGATGCGCGCGTCGATCGTGCTGCCGGCGAGCGCGACCCCGTATGCCGACTACGGCTACTCGCCGATCCAGTTCTACGGGCCCGACGGCACCGACGGCACCGTGATGAGCGGCAACCCCGGCGAGGCGGTGGCGCAGATCTTCGGGCCCCCGGTCGCAGACCCGATGCCGGTGCCGCAGCCACCGACGCTGCGCGAGCGCATGGCCGCGCGGCGCGTCGACCTGCTGTCGGGCGTGAGCCAGCAGCTCGCGAGCCTGCGCGCCCGGGTGAGCAGCCGCGATCGCGAGCGGCTCGACCGGCACGCCGCGTTCATCGAGGGCACCCAGGCCTTGCTGGGCGGCGGTGGTCCCTCGCAGCCGACCACCACGTGCACGCGCCCGGACGAGTCGGTGATGCCGACGGTGGTGCCGGTCGACTACGAGCAGTGGACGCAGACCGGCAACCTGCCCGAGTGGAGTCGCGGCCGCAGCGACGCGCTCACGTGGCCGTTCCAGCTCGAGAACGCGGTGCAGGCACTCGCGTGCGACGTCGTGCGGGTGGCCGCGATCGGCTTCCACAGCGATCCCGCGTGGAGCTCCGAGTTCACGCAGTCGCCGTTCGAGGGCGACGGCGCGCTGCACAACTTCGTGCACGGCCTGCAGGACTCGAGCAACGATCCCCAGGGTGCGGGCGACGTCGCGACCGGCTTCCAGAGCTACGCGCGCAAGTTCAGCGAGCTCGTGACGCGGCTGGCCGAGATCGAGGACCTCGACGGCTCGCGACTGCTCGACAACACGCTGGTGGTGTGGGTGAGCGAGATGGGCTACGGCTCCGATCACCAGGCGTGGAACGTGCCGGTGGTGCTGGCGGGTATGCGCAGCGCGTTCCCCAAGGGCCAGGGGCGTCACGTGGTCCAGCCCGGACGCACGATGGGCGATCTATGGGCCCACGTGCTGCGCATGCTCGGCGGCGACGACACCGAGTTCGGCGCCACCGGCACGCTCGGCGAGCTCGCGGCCGCCTACGGCGTCGGTGATCTCGTGCTCGGCGCGGGTCGGCCCGGCCTCGGCGCGAGCACGCCGCTGCACGCCGGCCCGCTGGACCTCTGACGAACGGACGCGCGTCGTGCCGCGCCCGTGCAGCTCCCGAGGTCGCTGGCGAGGGTGATGTCGCCTGTGCCATGCTCGGCCGCCCGCGCGCGGGTCACCACGCGCGCGTCGACGAAAGGCCCCGGCATGAGCAGCGCCCGACTGCCCCACCTGACCGCGAAGCTGCAGGGATTCGGCACCACCATCTTCGCCGAGATGACGGCGCTCGCGCAGCGTCACGGCGCGGTCAACCTCGGCCAGGGCTTCCCGGACTTCGACGGGCCCGAGTTCGTCAAGCGCGCCGCGATCGCGGCCATCGAGGGCGGCAAGAACCAATACGCGCGGAGCCACGGCATCCCCGAGCTCAACCTCGCGATCGCCGAGCACCAGAAGCGGTTCTACGATCTCGCCTACGATCCCGAGGCCGAGATCACGGTCATGCACGGCGCCACCGAGGTGATCGCGTCGACCATGCTCGCGCTGCTCGATGTCGGCGACGAGGTGGTGCTGTTCGAGCCCTTCTACGACAGCTATCTCGCGACCATCGCGCTGGCCGGCGCGACGCCCAAGGTCGTGACCTTGCGCGCCCCCGGCTTCGACTTCGATCCCGCCGCGCTGGCGGCCGCGATCACGCCCCGCACCAAGCTGCTCGTGCTCAACTCGCCGCACAACCCCAGCGGCAAGGTGTTCTCGCCCGCCGAACTCGAGGTCGTCGCGCAGCTGTGCATCGCGCACGATCTCATCGCGGTCACCGACGAGGTCTACGAGCACCTGGTGTTCGATGGGCGCCACGTGCCGCTGGCGAGCCTGCCGGGCATGCGCGAGCGCACCATCGTGATCTCCTCGACCGGCAAGACCTTCTCGTTCACCGGCTGGAAGATCGGCTGGGCCTGCGCACCAGCGCCGTTCACCCGCGCGCTGCGGGCGTGCCACCAGTTCGTGACCTTCTGCAACGGCACGCCGTTCCAGTACGCGATGGCGCAGGCGCTCGCGACCGGTGACGAGTTCTACGACGGTTTCGTGCGCGAGTATCGAGCGCGCCGCGATCGACTCTGCGACGGGCTCGCCAGCGTCGGCCTCGAGCCGCTGGTGCCCGCCGGCACCTACTTCGTGTGCACCGACATCCGCCCGCTCGGATTCGACGACGACATGGCGCTGTGTCGCGGGCTGCCCGAGCACGTCGGCGTGGCCGCGATCCCCAACTCCGCCTTCTACCTCGACAAGGCCGCCGGTCGCCACCTGGTGCGGTGGGCGTTCTGCAAGACCGACGCGGTGCTCGACGCCGGCATCGCGCGGCTGCGCGACAACCTGCGCAAGAACCTCGCACGCCTGCACGGAGCACGCACATGAGCAGCTCGATCCGCGTCGCTGGCATCCAGCTCGACACCGTGTGGGAGCGCCCGAGCGAGAGCTTCGCCCGGGCGCGGCCATGGATCGCCGCGGCTGCGGCCGCCGGCGCGAAGCTGGTGGTACTACCCGAGATGTTCGCGTGTGGCTTCTCGATGGCGACCGACCGCGTGGCCGAGCCGGTCGACGGCGACAGCGTCGCGTTCCTGCGCGAGCAGGCCCGCAGCCACGGCGTGTGGATCTGCGGCAGCGTGCCCGAGCGCACCGACGCAGATCCGCGACCGTTCAACACCCTGGTGCTGTGCGGACCGAGCGGCGAGACCCACCGCTACCGCAAGATCCATCCGTTCACCTTCGGCGGCGAGCACCAGCACTACGCCCCCGGCACGCAGTTTCTCACGGTGCCGATCGAGGGCGTGCGCTGCACCTTCTTCATCTGCTACGACCTCCGCTTCGCCGACGAGTTCTGGCGCTGCGCGACCGCCACGGATTGCTTCGTGGTGGTGGCGAGCTGGCCGGCACGGCGACGTCACCACTGGACCGCGTTGCTGCAGGCGCGCGCGATCGAGAACCAGACCTACGTGGTGGGCGTGAACCGCGTGGGCCAAGGCGGCGACCTCGACTACAGCGGTGACAGCCGCATCGTCGATCCGTGGGGCGAGCTCGTCACGACTGCCGCCGTGCACGAGACCATGATGCTCGCCGACATCGACGCGGCCGTGGTCGCCGACGCGCGCGCGCGCTTCCCCGTACTCGCCGATCGCCGCTAAAGCGACCGCGCGGCGGCGGTGCTCGCCGGTCGACGATGTCGCGATGGATGTCGCGCACACCGGCGGCCGCGCCCTCGGGACGACGAAGGTGACGCGACGCCCACGAGTCCGTCGGGGGCGCCGCGTCGCGCGAATGACGGCGCACGGACCGTCTCCCGGCCCGCGATCCTGCCGCGTTGGGAACACCCTCCGCGCGGCGCGTCCGACCGGACGACCGCGGCCCGCGAGCGGACCCGCCCACGCGCCTGTCGGGGCGCGCGGGCGACGGGGTTCACGACACCATGAGTGTGTCCAAGCGGCCAACCGATCCCGATGGGCGCCACTTTTTCCGTCTGCCCCTGCGTCGTGGATCGCGCAGCCCCGCCGGGCCCGCGTGCGTGGCCACGCGACTACCAGACCTTCGACCACAACACGGCGGCGGGCTGGCCCTCGAAATTCTCGGTCTTGCACGGCGGCAGCGGCCCGTCGTCGCAGACCACCTCCCACGGCTGCACGCGTCGGGGCACATTCAGACAGATCGCGCCCTGCTTTCCCCAGAACGCCTCGGTCTTGCGCGACGGGTCGGCAAAGCCGTTGAGACCAAACACGTCGGAGAGCTGCAGTGGGGTGCCGGCGGCGGTATAGGACTGGCCGTTCCCGCAGTAGTCCGCGCGCACGGCACGGGACGCAATCTGGTGGGTGGTTGGATTGGTCGACCACGGGCTGTAGCCCCACACCGCCGCCTTGCCGACGGCCGCCGCCGCGCATGCGAAGTAGATGGTGTCGGGCCGCACCATGTGCGTACCCGTGTCCTTGTCGACGTCCAGATCGTCGAACAACACCGCAGAGTACTCGCCGGTGTCGTCATCCTTGGGGCAGGTGTAGAACTTCGGCGCGTCGACACCGAGGCTGCTGGCGCTGGCGATGAAGGTGTAGCGCGCGGCGTCGGGGTCGGGGTGGAACGAGATGATCTGCATCGACTCGTGACTCCCGTCCTGCTCGAGCTCGATGATCCACAGCGAGCCGATGAACTCGTCCGCCGAGAGGATGACGCCCCAGTCGTCCTGCCCGTAGAGCACGCCGTCCTCGACGTGGACGCCGTGCAGCTTGCGCGACGCGATCCCGAGATCGCCAGCCGCATAGACCTCGAGCAGGCGCCAGCCGTCGTGGAACTCGCCGACCATGTCCATCGCGGCCACGGGCACCCCGTTGACCCCGTGGCTGTTGAGCAGCGGCGGCCCCCACTTGCAGTTCGCGCAGGGTCGGAACTCGATCTCGCCAGGATCCCAGGCGTCGTCGACGACACAGGCGGCCAGCAGGAGTGCGGTGAGGGCGAGGGCGCGGCGTGTGATCATTGTCGGTCGCTTCCGGGGAGCGGTTCTCGCGAGGCGAGTGCCGAGCACGGTGGACCCCGGTCGACCACGTTCGATCAGTGCCCTCGTCGAATTTCGTCATCGACCCTCTCGAGCCGGAGCGGGATCGCGCGACAGCCCCGCGAGCACTGCAGAGACCTCGAGACGGCGCGGATCCCCCGCGCCCCATGACGCGGTGAGGACCTCGGCCGCCGCGTGCACCCGGGCCGCTCGCGCGCCGGCGTCGGCCGCCGGCGAGCCGACCGCGTCCCAGAACTCGTACCACGCGAGATCCGCAGGCGACATCGCCGGGATCGCCCGCGCCAGCTCGAGCGCACGCACGAAGCACGGCTCGGCCTGCCCGCGCGCGCCAGCGTCGCGCAGCAGCCGTGCCAGTCGCAGCCACGCCTCCGCGAGGTACGGATGCTCGCGACCGAGCCCGGCCTCGAGCTGCGCGACCGCGTCACGCCCGATCGCCTCGGCCTCGCCGAGCTGGCCGCGCTGGGCCAGCACCTCGGCGCGCGCGAGCCGGGCGTCGGTGAGCATGGGGTGCGTGCTGCCGACCTCTGCGATCGCCAGCCGCAGCGCCTCGTCGATGTCACGCAGCGCGTCGTCGAGCCGACGCTCGCGGCCAGCCAGCTCACCCAGCGCCACCAGCACGTAGTAGCGCGGCAACGCAGCCGCACCGAGGGTCTCGCGGTAGATCGCATCGTCGAGCACGAGCTCGGCGCGAGCCTCCCCGTCGAGGTGGAGATCGAGCAGCGCACTGGCCAGCACGCTGCCGATCATCGCGCGCTGCGGGTGACGCGGGCCGAGTGCCACCTCGGTCACGCGGACGGCCTCGCGCAGGCTCTCGAGCGCGGCGGCGAAGTCACCGAGGTCGCGCTCGAAACGGCCGAGGTTCGCCAGCGTCAGCGCGATGTCGGGGTGATCGGGCCCCGCGAAGCGCCGGCGAGCCGCGAGCGCCTCGCGGGCGAGCGCGCGCGCCTGCGCCGGATCACCGGCACGGCTGTACACCGCCGCCGCGTTGTGCAGGAACAGCCCCAGCAGCACGTCGTCGTGGGTGCGATCGACCAACGCGCGCGCCCACGGCAGCTCGACCAACGCATCCGCCGGCCGCCCCAACAGCTCGCTGCGCACGAAGATTCGCCGCGCGGCCGCCTCGCCCGCGACCGCGTCGTCGCCCGCCGCCACCGCGCCCCACGCCGCGCGCCCGAGATCGTCGTCGGCCTCGGTCGCCTGTCCGGCGATGAGCTCGCCGCTGCCGCGACGCAGCAGCGCCTGCGCCACCAGCGGTGGGTAGCCCAGGCGCTCGGCCTCGACCAGCACGCCATCGGCCGCCGACACGCTGGTCGCCACGCGACCTGCGTCCTCCACCGCGCGCGCGCGCGCGAGCGACTCGGAGAGTGCGGCGACCTCGTCGACGATTGCGGCATCGGGCGGCGCGATCTCGGCGAGCAACGCGTCGGCGTCGTCGCAGCGCGCGAGCGCGGGCAGGCCCGCGACCGCTGTCACGGCCTTCTCGACCGTGGTCGCGTCGGCGCGCTCGAACACCTCCACGAGCGCATCGAGGGCGGTGCGACCCCGCGACAGACACGCGACCCCGCGATCGTGCAGCAGCTCCGACACCGCGCCCTCGTGCAACGCTTGGCACGCGTGCTCGCGGGCCTCGACCCACGCCTGTGCGTAGGCGTCGAGCGCCGGCTCGACGCGCGCCCACGTCGCTTCACCGTGGCTCGCCCCCGCCCGCAGCGCCGCGCCCACCCGCGCACGACGCTCGTCGTCCCAGGCGCCGTGCAGCTCGCTGCGCCCGTCGGGACAGGGCTCGGCCGCCGCCATGCGTGCGATGCCGAAGCCGCCCGCGACCACGACCGCCGCAGCCAGGCCGGCAAGCAGCCACCGTCGACGGCGCGCGCTGGGGTCGGCACCGAGCGCATCGAGCAGCGCGACCATCGACGGATGCCGACGCTCTGGTGCGCGCGCGAGCCCCTGCATGACCGCGCGCCGCACCCACGTGGGCACGTCGGTGTCGCGCGGCGGCGGCTCGGGCGTGCCGTCGCAGACCGCAGCCACCAGCCCCGCGAGGCTGCGCGCCGCGAACGGCGGAGCGCCGAACAGGCCGCCGTAGAGCGCGACGCAGAAGCTGAACTGATCGCTGGCCGCGCTCGCGCCCTCGCCGAGGTGCTGCTCGGGGGCCATGAACGCGGGTGTGCCCGCGATCATGCCGGGTCGGGTGAGCGGGGCGGTCTGCGCGACGTTCGTGGCGGACGAGACGGGTCGTGGGTGCTCGTCGTCGGCGCGGTCCTCGGTCGCGCGTGCGAGTCCGAAGTCGAGGATCTTGATCTGGCCGTCGTCGCCGACCATCACGTTGCTGGGCTTGAAGTCGCGGTGCACGAGGCCGGCGGCGTGGGCCGCCGCGAGCCCGCGTCCGGCCTGCACGAACACCTCGAGCACCGCCCGCCACGGGCGCGGCTGCTGCGACAGCCACGCGTCGAGGCTGACGCCGCGCACGAACTCCATCGCGATGAAGACCTGATCGTCGGCCACGCCGACCTCGTGCACCGCGACGATGTTCGGGTGCGAGAGCCGAGCCATGGCCTGCGCCTCGCGACGCATGCGTTCGCGACCCTGCGTGCCCGCGGCGGCGCTCGACAGCATCACCTTCACCGCGATGCGCCGGTCGAGTTCCTCGTCGAACGCGGAGAACACCGCACCCATGCCGCCCTGACCGAGCCGACCGAGGATCGGGAAGCGACCGATGCGAACCGGATCGGCCTCGATCTGGAACAGCTGCGACCGCAGCTTCGCGCGCGCATGCTCGCGCTCCAGGTCATGACCCACGGGCCCGAACTCGAGCTCCGGCGGGCTCCACGAAGCGTCGACCGCGTCCACGGTGGTGGCCACACCCGCGACGGCGTCGGCGGCCGGGGGGCGGCCCTGCGGCGCGGGGGGATCGCCCATGGCGGTGGCCATCGTACCGCAACTGGGCGCGTGGCCCGGCGAGGCGGCGGAGCCCCCGCGGCCGGCCCATCGCGGGACCCCACCCGCGCCACGGGCGTCCGCCATCGGCTACAGCCCGCCCCACGCAGGCCGAAAGCGGGCCTGCAATGTCCAGCCGCACCCGCCTCGTCTCCTTCGTCCTCGGCCTCGCCTCGCTGACGAGCTGCGCGCGCGTCTTCGATCGCCCCGTCGCCGCCGACGAGCTCGACGCGTGCGCCGCGGGCGGGTCCGCGGGCGGCATGCATCGCGCGAGCGCGTGCCCCGAGAGCTGCGATCGCTGCGAGGCCGGCGTCTGTCGCATCGACTGCGGCCCGGGCTCGAGCTGCGAGTCCGACGCGATCGTGTGTCCGCCGGGCATGGACTGCACGGTCGCCTGCGAGGGCGATCGCGCGTGCACGAGCGCCTCGATCGCGGGACCCGAGGGCTACGCGCTCGCGGTCGCCTGCGACGGCCGCTCGGCCTGCGCCGGCACCTCGGTCGCCGCGGGGCTCGACGTCGAGCTGCACTGCGAAGGCGCCTCGGCCTGCGACGCGACGAACCTGCGCTGCGGCAGCGGCAACTGCGACTGGACCTGTGCCAGCGCCGGCTCGTGCGACGCGCTGGTGGTCCGCTGACGGGGGCGGACCGCGACGACCGACCGCCGCGATCACGGCGCGGTGGCTCCGACGAGCGCGAGCGTCTTTGCCCGCAGCCGAGGGTTCGAGGTGAGCGCTGCGGTTGCGAGGATCGCCGCAGCGATCTCGGGCGCGGGCGCGTCGACGAAGCGCAGGCGCGTGAGCAGCAGGGCCCGGTGTTCACGCGACACCTCGACGATCGGACTCGGCGGCCTTCAGTGCGCGTTGGCCAGCGACGGATCCTCGCCGTCGAGCTGCGGCAGCAGCATCACGAAGGCCCAGTCCTGGACCCCGGAATCGTCGAACAGCAGGTAGCGACGGTGGTCACCATGCTCGAGGAGGATGGCGAACGACGCGTCGTCGATCGCGGCGGCGTCGTCGCAGAGGGTGAACTGATCCTCGTAGTCCTCGTCGACCAGGAACTGCGCGAGCGCATCGGCGCGGACGCTGGGGTCATCGCACGCGACGCGCAGGTGCGGCGCGTCGCTGCAAGCGGTGGCGCCGAGCTTGCGGAAGATCGTGCGCAGCCACGGGCCGCCGAGATCGAAGCCTCCGCCCCAGAAGAAGACCATGCGATCGACCCGCAGCACGTGAGCCTCGTCGTCGAACATGCCCTTCAGCAGGAACCGCGTCTCGCGACTGCGCGTCCACGGCACCTCGTGGCGCTCGCCGAACGCGACCAGCGGCGGCGGCACGGCATCCTCGGACCAGGGATGCTCGGCCTCGGCCTCGTAGCGCACGTACGCGGACTTCAGCGCGACCAGCTCGGCCTCGACGCGCTCGGCGTCGGCGATCGATCCGCACTCGGCCGCCTGCATCACGACGTGACTCATCGACCGGCCATCGTAGCGGCGGCGCGAAGGGCGTGACAACCGAGCCTGTCGGTCGCGACGCGGATCGATCGAGCCCTGAATCCAACATACGCCATCTATGAAACTTGCATTGCTACCCGTGACTCCGTAGCCTGTTGCTCGTGATGCAAGGGCACATACGAATCGCCGGGATGTTCGGGTTCCTCGGGGCGCTCGCATGCGGGCCGTCGCCGGGCTCGGGGTCCGGCGACGGCGGCTCGGGTGAGGGCGGCCCGACGACGACGACGACGGCGACGGGCAGCGCGAGTGCGTCGGAGAGCGGCGGACCGGGCAGCTCGACGACCGCGAACGCGGACGGCTCGGGTAGCGGCGAGGCGTCCGACGACGGCAGCGGATACCTGCTGGTCCCCGATCACGGACCGAGCGCCTGCGTGACCCTGTCGCTCTGCGATCTCTGGGCGCAGGACTGCAACGTCGGCGAGAAGTGTGTGCCGTGGGTCGCCGACGGCAGTGGCGATCCCGAGTCGTCGTGTCTTTCGACGCGCTGCTCGACGGTCGCGCCGGATCCGGTCGCGCCGGGCGGGACGTGCACGGTGCAGGACGGGCCGTGGAGCGGCTTCGACGATTGCGAGGTTGGCTCGTACTGCTGGGGCGTCGATCCGGTCACGCTCGAGGGCACGTGCGCCGCGGTGTGCGGCGGCAACGAGGCGAACCCGCTGTGCGGCGACGGTGAGGTGTGCTTCCAAGGCTTCAGCGGCATCGTCGTCGCGTGCGCGCCGACCTGCGATCCGCTCGCCCCCACGTGCGACGCGGGCTCGGCCTGCGTGATGACGGACGGCGCACCGCCGGCCTGTCTGCCGGCCGAGTTCGCCGCGCCTGCCGAGCAGAGCGCACCGTGCGATCATCGACTCGGCTGCACGGGCGGCTTCGTGTGCATGGCCGCCGACGCCGTCGCTGGGTGTGCGGATCCGGCGAGCTGCTGCACCGCGGTGTGTGATGTCGACGCGCCCGCGTGCGCAGCCCAGACGCCGGTGTGCACGCCGCTCGTGGGCGTGCGTGGGGCCGGAGCGTGCACCGTGGAGTGACGCGCCGCGCGTGACGACGCGGGCTGCGGCGCCGTCGTCCGAGCGCGACCTCGATCCGTCCGGCCCGCGGCGGCGGGGCGCTCTGGCGCCGGGGCGGCGGGCGATCACGGGCCGCGTTCGCGTCGGCCGCGAGAATGCGGCACCCTACGGGCACGATGACGCGCCAGCGCATGATGGGCGCCCTGCTGATCGCGATCGGCCTGCTCGCGCTGATGTTCGCGCTGGGGCTGTTCGATCCCTGGCTCGCGCGGCTCGAGGCGTCGCCGCGCGTGCGGCAGCTGCCGATCATCTGGATCGTGTGCGCGGCGTTGTTGGTGCTCGCGGGGCTGTCGCGGCTGCGCACCGGCGTGCGACGCGAGTCACCGGAGGCCGACTTGGTCGAGCTCGCGGCGCGCGTGCGCGAGCGCCCGCTGCCGTTCACGGTGTGCGTGCGATGCGGCGCCTTCGCCGATGCGAGCGCGACCGCGGGCTGCCCGAGCTGCGGCGCCCGCGTGGACCACCACCGCGTCGACGACGAGACCGACCGCGCGACGGTGCTGGCGGCGATCGGCGCGTAGACGGCCCGCGAGCCGGTGCCCGCGGCCGGCCGAGCCGACCGACGCACCCTCGGTCCGTCGCCGGCAAAAGTGCGCTATCAACTCAGCCGATCGCGATGAACGACGTGGAACCGATCGGATTTCTCGCGCGCCTGTGGCTGGCCTTCGTGCTGCCGTGGCGCGTGCTCTTCGACGGCAGCTTCGCGGCGCGCGTGCGCGGCCTGGACCGCGCCGACGCACTGCCACCGGCACCGGCACCCGCACCCGTGCAGGTGAAGGAGGCCGAGGTCGTGCGCGGCCCCGATGCCACCGCGGCGCTGCAGCTGCTCGCCGCGCTGCAGCGCGAGGGTCGCTTCGTCGACTTCCTCGAGGAGGACATCTCGGGCCTGCGTGATGCCGACATCGGCGCGGCCGCACGGGTGGTCCACGACGGCTGCAAGCGCGCGCTCGCGGGCATCGTCGAGATCGCGCCGGTGCGCAGCGAAGACGAGGGCGCCGCGATCGAGCTGCCGCCCGGCTACGACGCTGCGCGCGTGCGCGTGACCGGCAACGTGGTCGGTGCGCCCCCATTCAAGGGCACGCTCGCGCACCACGGCTGGTGGGCAAAGGCGGTCACCCTGCCGAGCGCCACCGCAGGTCATGACGCGCGGGTCATCGCGCCTGCGGAAGTCGAGCTGTCGGCGTCATGAGCGACGACGTCCTCGCGATCGGCATCGACCTCGGCACCACCAACTGCGCGCTGGCCTGGGCGACCGGCGACGGCCCGCCGCAGGCGCTGCCGATCCCCCAAGTGGTCGCGGCTGGCGAGCTCGCGGCCCAGCCGCTGCTGCCGTCGTTCCTGTTCGTGCCCGCACCCGAGCAGTTCGCCGCCGGTGCGCTCGCGCTGCCGTGGTACCCGCAGGCACGCGACGTGGTCGGCAGCTTCGCACGCAGCCAAGGCGCGACCACACCCGCACGGCTGGTCGCGTCGGCGAAGAGCTGGCTGTCCCACGCCGGTGTCGATCGACAGGGCGAGATCCTGCCGTGGCAAGCCCCCGACGAGGTGCCCAAGTGCTCGCCGGTGCAGGCCGCCGCGCGCTACCTCGGTCACCTGCGCGCGGCGTGGGAGCAGGCCCACCCCGACACGCCGCTCGAGGAGCAGGACGTGGTGCTCACGGTGCCGGCCTCGTTCGACGCGGTCGCGCGCGAGCTCACCGTGCAGGCCGCGATGCTGGCCGGCTTCGAGGCCCCGACCCTGCTCGAGGAGCCGCAGGCGGCGATGTACGACTGGCTCGCGCAGCACGGCGACGGCTGGCGCACGCAGCTCGCCGTCGGCGACGTGGTCTTGGTGGTCGACATCGGCGGTGGCACCACCGACTTCTCGCTGATCGCCGTGCGCGAGGACGACGGCGTGCTCGCGCTCGAGCGCATCGCAGTCGGTGATCACATCCTGCTGGGCGGCGACAACATCGATCTCGCGCTGGCCCACGCCGTGCGGGCCCAGCTCGAGCAGGACGGCACCGCGATCGACGAGTGGCAGATGCGCGCGCTGACCCACGCCTGTCGTGGCGCCAAGGAATCGCTGCTCGGCGATCCTGCGCTGCGCGAGGCCGAGATCGCGATCGCTGGCCGCGGCAGTCGGCTCATCGGCAACACCGTGCGCGCGACCGTGACACGCGCGCAGATCGACGCGATCGTGCTGGAGGGCTTCCTGCCCCTGGTCGACGCCACCGCGAGGCCGCAGGTGCCACGGCGCGTGGGTCTGCAGACCGTCGGCCTGCCCTACCCCAGCGACGCCGCGATCACGCGCCACCTCGCGGCGTTCCTCGCCCGCGGCGCGACCGCGAGCGAGGGCAGCTTCGTGCACCCGACCGCGATCCTCTTCAACGGCGGCGTCACGCGGGCGTCGACCGTGCGCGCGCGCATCGTCGAGGTGCTCACGGCGTGGTTGTCCGCTGCCGGCGCGCCCGCGCCGAAGGTGCTCGCCGGCACCGATGCCGACCTCGCGGTCTGCCGTGGTGCCGCCCACTACGCGCAGGTGCGTCGCCACGGCGGCGTGCGCATCAAAGGTGGCACCGTGCAGAGCTACTACGTCGGCATCGAGCGCGTCGAGCTGGCGGTGCCCGGCGTGCCGCCGCGCATCGACGCGGTCTGCGTGGCGCCGTTCGGCATGGAGGAGGGCAGCGCATGCGAGCTGCCGCAGCTGTTCGCGCTGGTGGTCGGCGAGGAGGTCACCTTCCGCTTCTTCGGCTCCTCGATCCGCAAAGACGATCGCGTCGGCGCGGTGGTGCCCCCGGGCGAGCTGGTCGAGCTGTCGCCCATCGAGACCACGCTGCCCGCCGCCGAGGACGCCCCCGAGGAGATCGTGCAGGTCCGCCTGCAGACCCGCGTGACCGAGGTCGGCACGCTCGATCTCGCCGCGGTCGAGCACGGCGGCGCAGCGCGGCGGTGGCGGCTCAGCTTCGACGTGCGCGGCAGCTGACGCCGCTTTCGCGCGCCGGCCTTTGAGGGCCGCACGTGACCCGTGCTACTGCTTGGCGCGGACGGACGTGGACGACGCGACGACCCCCACTGCCACCCACGCGGTCGGCATCGATCTCGGCACCACCCACTGCGCGCTGGCGTACGCCCGACTCGACCGGCCGCACGTGCGGCTGATGGCGATCCCACAGTTGGTCGCCCCCGGTGAGCTGGCCGCAGCACCGCTGCTGCCCTCCTTCCTCTACCTGCCGGCGTCCGAGGAGCTCACCGCGGCCGATCGCGCGCTGCCGTGGGCGCAGCCCGACGTCGTCGTCGGCGAGGCCGCACGCCGCTTGGGCGCCAAGGTCCCCGCGCGCCTGGTGGCCTCGGCGAAGAGCTGGGTGTGCCACGGCGGCGTCGATCGTCGCGCGCCGATCCTGCCGTGGAACGCCCCCGAGTCGCTGCCCCACGTCTCGCCGTACGCGGCGCAGGTCGAGTACCTCGCCCACTTGCGCGCGGCGTGGGATCACGAGCACGAAGGCGCGCCGCTCGAGCGGCAAGACGTGGTGGTGACGGTGCCAGCGTCGTTCGACGAGGGCGCGCGAGAGCTCACCGCCGCGGCCGCGCGCGAGGCCGGACTCGGTGAGGTGCGCCTGCTCGAAGAGCCACAGGCCGCCTTCTACGACTGGCTCGGCGCGCACGAGCACGACGTCGACGCGCAGCTGGGCGACGCCAAGCTAATCCTCGTGATCGACGTCGGCGGCGGCACCACCGACCTCACGCTGCTGCGCGTGCGCGACCGCGACGACGAAGGCGCCCGCATCGAGCGCATCGCGGTCGGTGGCCACCTCATGCTCGGCGGCGACAACATGGATGCCGCGCTCGCGATGTTCGCCCTCGGCAAGGCCGGGCTCGAGCGCCCCGAGGACGCGACCACGTGGTCGGCGTTGGTGCAGTCGGCCCGCGTCGCGAAGGAGCGCCTGCTCGGCGCCGAGCCGCCCGCGCAGGCGACCCTCACCATGCCCAGCCGCGGCTCGCGTCTGGTCGCCGGCAGCAAGTCGATCACGGTCGAGCGCGACGAGGCCGTCGCGGTGCTGCTCGACGGCTTCGTGCCGCGCAGCGATCGCGACCAGCAGGCCGCGCGGGTCGGCCGCGCCGGCCTCACGACGCTGGGCCTGCCGTTCACCAGCGACACCGCGATCGTGCGGCACGTGCACCTTCTTGCGCCGTCACGCCGCCGCGGCCGCGGCCGCCGGTGCCCACGTCGACGGCGGACTGCCGCGCCCCGATCGCGTGCTGCTCAACGGCGGCGTCTTCAACGCGCCCGCGCTGGTGCAGCGCCTGTGCGAAGTGCTGTCGAGCTGGTGGGGCGCCGAGCCGGTCACGCTGCTCGAGCACACCTCGCTGGATCTCGCGGTCGCCCATGGTGCGGTGCGCTCGATCCTCGCGCGCCGCGGTCTCGGGCAAGCCATCGGTGGCGGCACCGCCCGCGCCTACTACATCGGCGTCGACGGCCGCGACGGCAAGCAGGCGCTGTGCGTGGCCCCACGCGCGATGGAGCCCGGCGGCAACGCTGCGGTGCCCGATCGGACCTTCGAGCTGGTGCTCGATCGCCCGGTCGCGTTCCCGCTGTTCGGCTACACCGGCGATCGCGTCGACGCCCCCGGCACCGTGGTCGCGCTCGACGACGAGCTCGAGCCGCTGCCGGCGCTCACCACCGTGCTGCGCGACCCCACCGCCGGTGCGGCTCACCGCAGCGTGCCGGTCACGCTGCGCACGAGCATCGGCGACACCGGTGCGCTCGAGATCGATCTCGTCACCGTCACGCTGCCGCCGCGACGCTGGCGACTGGACTTCGCGCTGCATCGCCCGGCGCCGAGCGCCGACGAGACCTCGGTCGCGACGACGGCCAACGACGCACCGGTGGCACCGCAGGTGCCCCAGGCCCGCGAACGGCTCGAGCGCGCGCTGCAGGGCAACGACGCCGCTGCGCCAAAGCAGTTGCGCGGCGCGATCGAGGCCCTGCTCGGTCCCCGCGGTACGTGGTCGGCGGCGACCTGCCGCGCGCTCGCCGATCGCTGCCTCGAGCTGGCCCCGACCCGCGAACGCAGCGAGGCCCACGAGCTCAACTGGATGCGCGTCCTGGGCTGGTGTCTCCGCCCGGGCTTCGGCATGGACGGCGACGACGCGCGCATCGATCGCATGCTGCCGTGGTTCGACGAAGGTCCGCACCATCGCAGCAAGGCCAACTGGGCCGAGTGGTGGATCCTGTGGCGTCGCATCGCCGCGGGGCTGTCGAGCGCGAGGCAGCGCGCGGCGTTCGACGTGCTGCGCCCGTGGTTGCTGCGCGACGCCGACGCGGCGCCACCTCCAGGGCCGCACAAGCACGGGCCCATCGAGATGCTGCAGCTCGCGGCCACGCTCGATCGCATCGCGGCGGTCGACAAGGTCGCACTCGGCGAGCGCCTGCTGCAGCGCGCCGACAAGCTCGGCTCGTACTGGCCGCTCGGCCGCGTGGGCGCCCGCGTGCCGCTGTCGAGCGAGACCGGCGGCGACGGCGAGGACATCCAGGTCGTCGATCCTGCGGTCGCGCAGATGTGGGTGCAGCGACTGCTCGCACTCGATCTCGCGACCGCCGAAGGTGCGACGTTCGCGTTGGCCTCGATCGCGCGCTGCACGGGCGATGCGCGTCGCGATCTGCCTGCACCGCTGCGGGCCGAGGTCGCCGAGCGGCTCGTGAAGTCGAAGGTGCCCGCGGCGTGGATCGAGCTGGTCCTGCGTGGTGCAGTGCTGTCCGAGGGCGACCGCGGACGGATGTTCGGCGACAGCCTGCCGGTGGGCCTGCGGCTGTCGTAGTCGCGCCCCCGCGAGCGCGCTACGCCGGTCGACCGAACATCCGCGTGCACGCCAGCGCGTGCACGCCAGCGGGTGCACGGGACCGCGGGCCATGGGATGATGGCGCGGCCGTGGAACTGACCGGACGTCTCACCCGGCTCGACGTCTCCGACGATGGCGGTGACGCTGACGCGCCCGGCCCCGAGATCCCAGCGTCGATCGGCCGCTTCGAGGTGCGCCGCAAGCTCGGCGAGGGCGGCATGGGCGTGGTGTTCGCGGCCTACGACGCCGAGCTCGACCGCGAGGTCGCGATCAAGCTGCTGCGCGCCCGCGGGGCCGATGCTGCGCCGGCACGCGCGCGTCTGCTGCGAGAGGCCCGCGCGATGGCGAAGCTCTCGCATCCCAACGTCATCACCATCTACGACGTCGGCACGCTCGACGAGCACGTCTTCATCGCGATGGAGCTGGTGCAGGGTCTGAACCTTCGTCGATGGCTGCGGCATCGCCCGCGCACCTGGCGGGGCGTGCTCGAGCGCTTCGCCGACGCCGGCGCCGGCCTCGCTGCCGCCCACGCCGCGGGCATCATCCACCGCGACTTCAAGCCCGACAACGTCTTGGTCGGCGACGACGGCCGCGTGCGCGTGCTCGACTTCGGGCTCGCGCGCCGCATCGACGTCGACGCCGAGCTCACCCCCGACAGCCCGCAGCTGGCGTCGCCCGACGACATCGAGCGCTTGACCCTGAGCGGCGCGGTGATGGGCACGCCGGCGTACATGGCCCCCGAGCAGTGGCGCGGCCTCGCGATCGATCACCGCACCGATCAGTTCGCGTTCTGCGTGGCGCTGTGGGAGGCGCTGTTCGGGCAGCGCCCCTTCGGTGGCACCGGCGCGGCCGCCATCGCCACGCGGGTGATGAGCGGCGACCTACGTCGTCCGCCCGAGGATCGCCAGGTGCCCGGCTGGCTGGTGCGCGTGCTCAAGCGCGGGCTGAGCGTGCTGCCGGAGCAACGCTTCGCATCGATGGGCGAGCTGCTCGACGTGCTGTCGCGTCTGGGTCGCGAGCGGGCGCAGCTCGAGATCTCCGACCCGGTCGGCCCCACCGGCCCCCTGTTCGCACGGCGCTATGAGCTGCGCGACGAGCCTGGGCGTCGGGGGCCGAGCATCGCGCGTGATCGCCTGACGCGACGGCTGGTGGCACTGCACCGCTTCGCCTCCGACGACCACGACGACGACCAACGCGAGCGCCTGCGGACCCTGGCGGGCCTGCGACACCCCAACCTCGTGCAGGTGCTCGACCACGGGCGCGAGGGCGACGAGGGCTACCTCGCGTGCGAGCACGCCGACGCGGCGGTCGACTGGCCCGGCGCAGGCACCGATCGTCCCCATGCGATCGCGGTCTCGATGGTGGCGCAGCTGCTGCGCGCGGTCGAGTCACTCCACCGCCGCGACCTCGTGCACGGCGCGCTGTCACCGACCGCCGTCGACGTGCTCGACACACAGGTGAAGCTCCGCGACCTCGTACCGTGCCTGGGCGGTGAGACGCCCACACGAAACGCTGGCTACCTCGCGCCCGAGGTGCTGCTCGGCGAGCAGCGCACGCCGCAGTGCGATCTATACGGCGTCGGCATGCTCGCGCTCGAGCTCTTCACCGGCCAGCGGCCGCACGAGGCCGACGATCCCGGCAGCGTGGTCGACGAGACCCTCGCCGGGCGGGACCTCCAGCTCGGCGCGCTCGAGCCCGAGCTGGCCACGTGGCTGCGGCGGATGCTGCAACCCGACCCAGCGCTGCGGTTCGGCTCCGCCGAGCTGGCCCTGCGTGCGCTCGTGCAGACCACCCGCGGTACGCTCGCGCTCGAGACGGTCGAGACCCGCGAGTCCGCGCTGCAGACCGTCGGCTTCGCCGGGCGCGACGCCGAGTGGACCGCGCTGGTGCACGCGCTGCGTCGCAGCTGCGATGGCGCCGGCGAGACCTGGCTGGTGGGGGGCGAGAGTGGCGTCGGCAAGTCGCGTCTGCTCGACGAGCTGCGCGCCGAGGCCATCGCCCGCGGCGCTCTGGTCGTACGCGGGCAGGCCCGCGCCGACGGCGGTCGCCCACACGAGGTCTGGCGCGAGCTGTTCCGCGTGCTCGCGCTGTGCGGCGCCGACGAGGTCGCGGCCTCGGTGCTGGCACCGGTGGTGCCCGACATCGATCAGCTACGCGGACGCACCCACAAGCACGCGCCCGAGCTCGACGCCCAGAGCAATCAGCAGCGGCTGTTGCGGGCGGTGGTGTGGTCGTTGCGGGCGATGCAGACCCCGTTGGTGGTGCTGCTCGACGACGTGCAGTGGGCCGGCAGCGAAGCCATCGATCTGCTCGATCACTTGACGCCGCAGCTGGCCTCGCTGCCAGTGCTCGTCATCGCCAGCTACCGCAACGACGAGGCCGAGTCGCTGCCGGGACAGGTCGCGGGCGCCAAGGTCATGTCACTGCAGCCGCTCGGCGCCGCAGCGATCGAACAGCTCGCGCGCAGCGTGACCGGCGGCCGGCGCGACGAGCTGGTGCGCTTGCTGCAGCGCGAGAGCGAGGGCAACCCGCTGCTCGCCGTCGAGGTGGTGCGATTCCTCGCCGAGGAGGCCGGCACGCTGACCGCGATCGCCGACATGCCGCTGCCCGAGGTGGTCGACGCCGGCGGCGTGCGTCGGATGATGCGGCGACGGATCGAGCGCGTGGCCCCGTGGGCGCGGCCGCTCCTCGAGCTCGCCGCCGTCGCAGGGCGGGCGCTCGATCTCGGGCTGCTCGCACGACTGGAGCCGACCGCGGACCTCGATCGCTTCGTCGCCCACGTCACCGCCGCCACGGTGATCGACGTCGGCAGCGAGGGTCCGCGCTTCCGCCACGACAAGCTGCGCGAGTACGTGCTGTCGGAGCTCTCGGACGAGCGTCGACGCGTCCTGCACCGCCGCGTCGGCGAGGCCCTGCGGGCGCGCCACGGCGACGATCCCGGCCACGCGCCGGCGCTGGCCCACCACTTCCGCGAGGCCGGCGACCTCGCGGCCGAGGCCCACTTCTCCGGCCTCGCCGGCGAGCTCGCGCTCGACAACGGTGCCCACCGCGATGCCGCACGTCTGCTCGCGCGCGCGCTCGAGCTCCACGGCCACGGCAGCTCGGATCGTCTGCAGCTCATGCGCTGGCATCGCATGCTCGGCGAGGCCCACTACGTGCTCGGCGATCTATCGCGCGCGGTCGCGGGACTCGGCGCCGCCGTCGAGACGTACGGCCGACGGGTGCCGAGCAGCCGCCTGGGCTGGAGCTGGCTGTTGCTGCGGCTGTCGCTGCTGCAGCTGTTGCTGCTGGCGTGGCCCGGTCGGCTGGTCGCGCGCAGCCCCAGCCGCCGCGCCGCGATGGACGAGGCCGCCCGCGCGGCCGGTCGCCTCGCCAACCTCTCGACCTACAGCGGCGACGTGCTGCGGATCTTCGCGTGGAGCCTGCTCGCCGCCAACCTCTCGGAGCGCGCCGGTCGACCCGGCGCCTACGCGCTGGCGGTGATGGGCTACTCGGCCTCGTACATGGGCATGCCGAAGCTCGCCGATCGCTACTTCGCGCGGGCGAGCGCGGCCGCCGTCGAGCGCGACGACGCCATCGCGCTGGTCGAGGCGCTGCAGATGGAGTGCTCCTATCGCCTCGGCGGCGGCGACCTGGGCCGCTGCCGCGCGCTGGTGGAGGACGGCTACGCGGCGGCGGAACGCGCCGGATACCAGCTCGGCCTCGCGCTCGCCGAGGGCTTCCACGGCCAGTGCGAGTACTACCTCGGCAACTTCCAAACCATGCTCGCGCACTACTGCCGCGCCAGCGAGCTGCTGACGCTGCACTCACCCGAGCACGAGCACTCGTTCGCGTGCGGGCAGGCCCATGCGCTGGCCATGATGGGTCGCGCGCCCGAGGCCAGCGCGCTGCTCGACACCACCGCGGCGCGCAGCGGCGCGCAGTACCTGCTGGGTGAGGCCTTCGTGCTCGCGGCGCGATGCTTCATCGCGACGGTCGCGGCCGAGCCGGCCGCGGCGCTCGAGGCCGCGGTCGCGACACGACGCTACGTGCAGGCGCGGCGCATCGCGATCCCACCGCCGTGCGGGCAGGTGCTGGTGGGACCCGCCGAGGCGTTGGTGGTCGCGGCGCGGGGGCTCGGCACGCCCGAGGTCTGGTCCGAGGCCCGCGGCCACCTGGCGCAGATGACGGCCTGGGCGCGCAAGCACCCGGTCGGAGAGGCACCGGCGTTGCTGTTCGGGGCTCGGCTCGCGGCCATCGAGGGCGACGTCACCGCAGCGACCTCGGGACTCGAGCAGGCGCTGGTGGCCGCGAAGCGCCACGCGCTGCGCTTCTGTCAGGCGCAGGCCGAGCTCGAGCTCGGGCTGCTCCGCGGTCCCCACAGTGAGGCTGGCCGCGGCCACCTCGAGCGCGCGCGCGAGCTGTGCGATCGCTGCGGCGCGGGCCACCACGCCGCGCTCGCACGCGCGCGACTCGACGCCGCTGCGCTCGATCCACCGGCCGAGCTCGACCCCGATCACGTCACGCGGGGGTGACGGCGGTTGGCGATCGTCACCAACGCGATGTAGGCGCAATCGAAGCCGAAGATCGCGGCCGATAGGAAGGTCAGGAAGCCGAGCCCGCCGAGCTCGGGGTCGATGAGGCGCACGACCACGTGGCACTCGATCGAGGTGCCCAGCGTGCCGAGCATCTTGAACCACGCGCCGGTGGTCGACAGGCCGCGCGGGTCGTCCCACCGCTCGAGCGCCATGACCACGAACAGCACGCTCATCACCAGGTTGATCATGAACGCCGCGACCAAGCCCAGGCGATCGGGATAGTCGAGCGCGAACGTGTACTGCCCGACGAAGCCGAGCACGAACACCAGCGCGAACGCGGCGATGTAGTGCCGCCGCACCAGCTCGAGCCGCTGCAGCGGGGGGCCGTAGCGCAGCGTCTGTGCGACGATCACCACGTCGACCAGCAGCCAGATGCGATCGAACGCGTGCCACAGCGCGACCGGATTGGGCAGGAACAGCGACGCCAGCAGCTCCCACGAGAAGTTCAAGCCGACCGCGGTCATCGGCAGGCCGTTGGCGCGGTCGCGTCGCGAGCGGCGGATGATCGCGACGTAGGCGATGACCCAGCACACGCAGCCCAGGGCGCCGACCACGTTGAACCACGCCCACAGGTCGAACGCGATCGGGTCGACGCCGGCGAACGACTCGTTGGCGTACAGCGGGTGCACGGGTCAGCTCCGCGCCGGCAGCTGCCAGCGCCGCGCGAGGTGATCGGGGATGTCGAAGTTGGGCCGCGTGGGCCCGACCTCGACGGTGAGCAGCTCGGACAGCAGGCGTCGCGTGAAGTTGCGATAGAGACTCCGCGACACGCGATTGGATCCGACGACGCGATCGAGCACGCGCGTCATGCCGTGGATGGCCGCCACCAACACCGCGGTCCAGTCGCGCCGCGGGATCGCGAGGTAGCGCGCGTCCTGCCCCAGGAAGAACCGCATCAGCGTGGGTGGCAGACCCCGCAGCCAGCCCAGCCGCAGCTCGTCGCGCATCATCGTGAGCAGCGCGGCGGCCATCACGTCGCCGGCCTCGCTGCGGGCCGACTGCCGCGCCTTGATGCGGTCGGTCAGGACCCGCGCGGCCGCGAGGTCGGCGGGGATCAGCGCATCGTCGACACCGACGATGCGCGCCACCGCGCTCCAGGCATACAGATACGCGCTGCGCTGCGGCGGGGTGAGCTCGGCGCCCAGTCGATCGAGCCCGTCCAGCACGACCTGCGTGAAGGTCATCAGCGTGCCCGCGAGGTCTTCTTGATTGATCGGCACGTCCCACTGCGCGAGCCAGGCCTCGCCGTGGTGATGCAGGATCATGCGTCGCACCGCCGCGTGCATGAGACGCACCTTCTGGGCCGCGCGGACGCCCTCGCCGTGGGTGCGCGCGTCGGCGCCGAGCGAGAGTCCGCCCTCGCTCATGACGTCGACCACCATCTGCGTGGTCTCGATCAGACGCCGTTTGGGGTCGGACTCGAGCCGGCCGGTCTGCGCCAGCACCTGCACCCCCTTGCGCGCGGTGTACGAGGCCGGCAGCGAGTAGCAGCCCAGCACCATCAGCACCTCGGGGCCGTGCAGCTCGAACATGCGCTCGCCCGCGTCGATCTGCGCGCCGTCGAGGCTGGGCAGCGCGGCGTCGCTGGCCGCGAAGTAGCGCTCGACGTGGGCGAGCAGCTCCGGCGGCAGCGTACGATCGGGCGACACCACCAGTGGATGGTCGTTGCGCACCAGGTGGCGCAACAGCTGCCGCACGGCGTCGACCTGACCGCTGTCGAAGATGTCGCGCACGACGTCGTCGGCCAGCGGGTCGCCCACCTTCCGAAACCGATCCAGCGTGTCGTCGTCCCAGGTGCTTGCGGTCATGTCGCGGCTCGCGGCTGCCAGAGGCGCAGCATCGACCAGGGTACTACGGTTCTCGCCGGCGACCGCACGAGGTCGACGCGGCGCATCGCTCGATGCGACACTCGCTCGCGCGCGAGTTCGCCATCCCCGTGACCGCAACGACCCCACACGAGCCGGGCGCACGGTTGTTCGGCCACCCCCGCGGCCTCTACTACTGCTTCTTCACCGAGCTGTGGGAGCGCTTCTCCTTCTACGGGATGAAGGCGCTGCTGTTCTTCTACATCACGAAGTACCACGGCTTCGACGACACCCGCGGCTACTTGCTGATCGGCACCTACGGCGGCCTCGCCTACGCGCTGCCGGTGGCCGGGGGTCTGGTGGCCGATCGCCTGCTCGGGATGCGCAAGGCGGTCGTGGCCGGCGGCGCGTTGCTGTGTCTGGGCCACTTCGGCATGGCCTGGGAGGGCGAGGCCGCGCGCGTCGTCGATGGCGTGATGGTGCGCGACGCGATCGCGCTGCAGGTCTTCCACCTGTCGCTGGCGCTCATCGCCGTGGGTGTCGGCCTGCTCAAGCCCAACATCTCGACCATCGTCGGGCGGCTGTACGCGCAAGACGATCCCCGTCGCGAGGCCGGCTTCACGATCTTCTACCTCGGCATCAATGTCGGCGCGTTCGCATCGAGCCTGGTGTGTGGCTGGCTCGGCGAGACCTGGGGCTGGGGCTGGGGCTTCGGCGCAGCCGGGATCGGCATGCTGGTGGGGTTGCTCGCGTTCGTGTCGGGGCGGCGTCACCTCGAAGGCCACGCCGAGCCGCCCGACCCTGCGCGCCTGCGCGCGCCCTGGCGCCTGGGGCTGTCGCACCGCGCGTGGATCGGGCTCGGCACGTTCGCCGCGGTGCTGGTGGTGTGGGCGCTGCTGCAGGTCGACCTGCCGTTCTCCGACGACGACGGCATGACCGCGACCGAGCTGGTCGCGCTGGTGCTGGCGGCGGTGCTGCTCGCGTGGCTGGTGCCGGTGATCCGCCGCGAGTGCACGCCGGTCGAGCGCGATCGCATGATGGTGCTGACCGTGCTCACCGCCACGAGCGCGATCTTCTGGACCCTGTACGAGCAGAGCTACGGCACCTGGAACGCGTTCTCCGATCGCGTGATGCACCGCGAGGCGTTCGGCGTGGAGTGGACCGCCAGCCAGCTGACCGCGCTGGGTTCGTTCTTCATCTTCGTGCTCTCGCCCGTCTTTGCGTGGCTGTGGCCGCGGCTGGACGCGCATGGCCGCAACCCCAGCACCCCGGCGAAGTTCGCCGGTGCCCTGGCGCTCGCCGGCGCCGCGACCCTCGTGCTCGGCTTCGCGGCGCACCACCCCGACGCGGGCGGCCTCGCGGGGCTGTGGTCGCTGGTGCTGGCCTACTTCGTGATCGAGATCGGCGAGATGCTGATCTCGCCCATCGGGCTGTCCGCGGTCACGACCCTCTCGGTGCCGCGGGTGGTCTCCTTGATGATGGGGGTATGGTTCCTGGCCTCGGCCTTCGGCGAGACGCTCGCGGGGCGGCTGGGCACGATGGCCGCGATGCCGCCGGAGACTCCGCCCGCCGCGGCGCTCGAGATCTACGCGACGTTGTTCGATCGGCTGGGGTGGTTCGGCCTCGGCAGCGGGGCGCTGCTGCTGTGGCTGGCCCCGCGACTCGCGCGACGCATGCACGGCATCCGCTGAACTGATCACGCGGACGCGCGCATGCCTGTCACATCGCACCCCGAGCGGCGTCCACCCGCACGCATGACGCTCCGCCTCCGCCACGCCGCCCCCCTGCTCTGCACCGCGCTGACCGCCTGCGGCGAGTACACCTTCGTCACGATCGACAGCGGCTTCGATCTGCTGCCCGAGGCCCGCGCGGCGATCGCCGAGGACGGCACCGTGGCCGCCGCGCGCAGCCAAGCCATCGTCGTCGGAGACGGCAGCGCGGCCGCGGGCGCGATCGATCTGACCGGTGGCGGCTTCACCATCACCGCCGCGTCGGCCCGCCGTCCGCTGCAGATCCGCAGCGAGGGGGACATCGCGTTCGTGGCCACGCACGCGGGCGTACCCGGCTGCGTCGGCGACGCGCGCGGGGCCTACCGCACCGATGCCGGCGGGGTCGCGCCCACGATCCTGCTGGAGCACTGCCAGGCCGACGGCGGCGCCCAGGTCGGGCCCAACATCGCGCTGTCACCGGGCGGCACCGTGGCCGTCAGTGACATCGTCAACGGTCAAGGCGCGCTGTGGCGCGGCCCGGTCGCGGGCCCGCTGTCCTCGCTGCGCACCGGCACCGGTGAGTTCTTCAACACCGGCGGCCTCGACGTCGACGACAGCGGCCGCGTCAGCGCGCAGATGGAGTACTTCGACGGCTTCGCGGGCGGCCTCATGCGCGGCGTGCTGGCCTTCGACACCCCCGAGCAGGCCAAGGCGGAGATCGTGACCGCGGTCGAGAAGCTCGGCATCGGCGCGCAGCCACCCCACGCCACCAACGCCGCCGGCACCATGGCGTTGTCGATCAACAGCCCGATGTCGCTGAACATCGGCGGCACGGTCTACGACTTCGCCGCCGGCGTCTACGTGGCGCATCCGACCGCGTTCAACAGCCCCAAGGATCTGACGCTGGTCGCCGGCCTCGACGGGCCCTACTGCCGCGTCGGCGCCGTCGACATCGACGATGCGGGTGCGGTGTACTTCGAGGCCCAGCTCGATGCCGAGGGCCACTGCGGCTCGGCGTTCTGGGACGGCATCTTCCACGGCGGCGATCCGACCACCGATGCCGTCGTGGCCCGCGGTGCGGCGGAGCTCGGCGACCACCAGTACTTCGATTCGATCCGCCTGGGCGAGGTCAACGGCGGCGGCCAGGTGGCGTTCCTGACCACGTACAGCGAGCCGCTGGTGCCGCCCTTCATGCTGTGGCGGGCCGATCCCGTGTAGCAGGCCGCTGCATGTGGCCGACCTGCGCCGCCTCGGCGTCGTTGTCGGCGGGCAACAGTGTGACCCACGCGACCGCGGTCGCGTAGGATGGATCCGGGCCCATCATGCCCGGCCATGACCAACGCGACCGCAACCACCCCTGGCACCCGCCTGCGTGACCCCGGCACCATCGTCGCCGGGCAAGCCGCCTCCGACGGCGCAGGCGTCCGATTGCTGCGTAGCCTGGGCACCGGCGCGCTGCCGCTGGTCGACCCGTTCCTGATGCTCGACGAGTTCCGCTCGGACGACGCGCGCGACTACCTCGCGGGCTTCCCCGACCACCCGCATCGCGGCTTCGAGACGGTGACCGTGATGCTGGCCGGTCGCATGCAGCATCGCGACAGCGTCGGGAACCGCGGCGATCTCGGGCCCGGGAGCGTGCAGTGGATGACCGCCGGTCGCGGCATCATCCACTCGGAGATGCCGCAGCAGCACGACGGCCTCATGTGGGGCTTCCAGCTGTGGGTCAACCTGCCGGCCGCGCACAAGCTGACCGCGCCGCGCTACCAGGACATCGACGCCAGCGAGATCCCATCGGCCACCACCGATGCGGGTGCCAGCGTCCGCGTGATCGCGGGCACGGTCGATGGCACGCGCGGCCCCATCGAGGCGGTGACCGAGCCGGTGCTGCTCGACATCCGGCTGGGTGACGGCGGCAGCTTCGAGCACGCGTTGCCGCCCGGCCACAACGCCTTCGTCTACGTCTACGAGGGCAGCGTGGAGATCGTCGGTGCGAGCAAGGCCGCCAGCGTCGAACGCGGCAAGCTCGTGGTGCTCGGAGCCGGCGACGCGGTGAAGCTGCGGGCGAACACCGCCGCCAAGGCCCTGCTGGTGGCGGGGCGCCCGATCGGCGAGCCGGTCGCGCGCTACGGGCCGTTCGTGATGAACACCCAGGCCGAGCTCGAGCAGGCGTTCCGCGACTATCGCTCGGGCGCCTTGGGCCGTTAGCAGACGCGGACGGATGCCCTACGCGAGAGACCGGGGGCTCCGTCCGCGTTCGTCGTTCTCGCGTGCCGACGCGGTGACACGCACCGCGGGCCGCGGTGTTGCAGGGGCATGACGGCATGCCCACCGCCCTGGTCGCGACGCCTCGTGCTCATGTGCCTCCTCGTCGCCGCGGCCTGCGACGGTGAGCGCGCGAGCGCTGCGGCCGCGACGGCGACCGACGCCGCGGCCGCGCGCACGGTGGCGACGACGCCCGCGAACCCGCTCGTCGATCTCGGCGTCGGCGAGTCGACCGAGTACGACGCCACCGTGGTCGCGTCGCTCGCAGCCGGCGAGTACAGCTACGTCGAGCTCGAGCCGGCGGCGTCGCAGGGCGAGCGGCGCTGGGCCGTGACGCTCGGCGAGCAGCCGCCCGTCGGTGCGCTCGTGCACGCGCGCGTCGCCGGCACCAAGCACGACTTCGAGTCGCGACGGCTGCAGCGCCGCTTCGAGCGGCTCGACTTCGCCGCGCTCGAGCTCCTGTGACCCCCCGCTTCGCCCCCTTGCCCCGAAAGAAAGACGAGACCCTGCATGAACCTGCGATCCTTCGTTCTGTCCGCCCTTGCCGGCCTGATGGCCTGCCAGGATCCCGATGCCGACGACACCACCACCACGGCCGCCGACGGCAGCTCGAGCGGCGGCGGCAGCATGGGCGCCGACGACGGCGCGAGCGGCAGCGGCAGCTCGGGCGGTGCTGACGCATCGAGCAGCAGCACCGGTGGTGGCGCCGACGAGAGCGAGGGCGGCAGCGCCGATTCGTCCGGCGGCTCGACCGGCGCCGCGATGACCCCCTACGACTGCGTCGACGCCGACTTCACCATCGACTTGCCGCTGGCGGGTCCCGGCTATGACCCCGAGGCCGGCCTCATCGATCCGCAGGCGCAGTACCTCGTGAGCACCACGCAGGCGATGCCGCGGCCCGACGCGCTGCAGCAGTTCGGCGAGCTGGCGACGGCCGCAGGCATGGCGGCCGCGCAGAGTCCGGGCGTGGTCGCGGTGTCGTTCGCGAGCGAGCCCAACTGCGGCTTCGCGCGCACGCTCACCGTGTGGCGCGACCAGGCCTCGATGCTGTCCTTCGTGGTCAGCCCCGAGCACGCGGCGGCCATCGACGCCACCTACGACGTCACGCTCGGCGGACGCACCACCCACTTCACCATCGACGCCGACCAGATGCCCGTCACCTGGGAGGTCGCGCTCGAGCACATCGCCGACGTCGAGCCGTTCTGATCGCCGCGTGCGCTCACGGCAGTCGGGTGAGCACCTCGACGCCGTCGGCGGTGACCAGCACGGTGTGCTCGGCCTGCGCCGACGGCGAGCCATCGGCAGTGCGCACGGTCCAGCCGTCGTCGTCGTGCACGAGCGCCTGCCGGCCGAGGGTCAGCATCGGCTCGATGGTGAACGCCATGCCCGCGCGCAGGCGCAGCCCGGTGCCTGCGCGCCCGTAGTGGCAGACCTGCGGCGGCAGGTGCATCTCGCGGCCGATGCCGTGCCCGCAGTACTCGCGCACCACGTCGTAGCCGGCCGCGCGCGCGCTGGCTTCGATGGCCGCGCCGATGTCACCCAGGCGCACGCCGGGGCGCACCGCGTCGATGCCCGCTTGCAGCGCGGCCTTGGTCGCGTCCAGCAGCGCCGCCTTCGCGGGCTCGATGGTGCCGATCGCGAAGGTCATCGACGTGTCGCCGTGGTAGCCACCCAGCATCGTGGTGACGTCGACGTTGACGATGTCGCCGTCGCGCAGCACCACCTTCGGGCTCGGCACGCCGTGGCACACCACGTCGTTGGGGCTGACGCACACCGCGGCCGGGAACCCGTGGTAGCCGAGCTGGCTCGGTCGACCGCCGCGGCGCGCGGTGTCCTCGCGCACCCACGCGTCGACTTGCGCGGTGCTGATGCCGGCGGTCAGTCGCGCGCCGACGTGGGCCAGGGTCGCCGCAGCGCTGGCCCCGGCGCGCCGCAGCGCCGCGATCGCGCAGCTGTCGTGGATCTCGATCGCCATGCCAGGGTGCCGGGCAACAGCATGGGACGCGCAGCTGGCGGGGTCCAATGCTGGTTAAGCATCGCGAACGCACCCCGGCCAGCACAATCACACCGACGCGCCGCGCGACAGCCACCGCGCCAGCGACGGCCGCACGATCAGTGCCACCACGTCGATCGCCGCATGCAGCAGCATCGGTCGCAGCAACGACCCGCTGCTCAGATACATCCACGTCAGCAGGGCGCCCAGGGCCGTGGTCGCGAGCACACCCTTGTAGCCCTGGTAGGCGTGGACCAGGCCGAACGCGATGCCGGCGCTCACGAGCCCGGCGATCGCCGAGCCCGTCACCGTGGTGACGAGCAGCGGCAGCGCGAGCCGGAAGAACAGCTCCTCCGAGAAGCCGGCGTTGAGACACAGCGGCAGCGACGCCAGCATCTCGGTGCGATTGCGTGGGATGAGCGGCTCGACATCCCCGACGATCAGCGCCTTCGTACGGCGGAGCTGGAGCAGCTGCACGGCCACGAGCGCCGCGACGCCGAGCGTCGCACCGATGACGAAGCCGACGTAGGTATCGCCGTCGTCGGGCGAGGGCGCGGTGGCGTCGACCGGCGGCGCGAAGTCTGCGAACTCGGGTGGCAGGCCGAGCACGTCGGCGAGACGGCCCTGTGCCGCGAGCAACAGCAACGATGCGCCGCTCAGCATCACGAACCCCTGCCAGCTCCAGCGCAGGTAGAACCCCACGCGTCCGGCCGAGCTCGCCTCGCGCTTGAACGCCGCGTACTGACGGAGGTCGTTGAGGATCCAAGCGACGAGCCCCACGGGCACGGCGCACAGCAGAACAGTCGTGAACATGGACGTGACAACTCCTCTCGGGCACGCCTTCGGCGCGCCGATGTTCGAGCAAGACCAGCTTCGTGCCCGTTGCCGGCGTCAGGCCGGCGAGCGACGGGGGACGAGGGCGCGCGGCGCCACCTCGGGCGCGCTGCGTTCGGTCGACGACGACAGCGCACCCGCGAGCCGCTGCAGCTCGAGCACGTGGGCCTCGAACGCGCGGCGGCCCTTGGCCGTGAACGCCGCCCAAGTACGCACGCGCCCGTCGCTGGTGGCCTTGCGCAGCTGGACGTAGCCGGCGTCGTCGAGGGCGCGCAGGTGCTTCGACAGCACGGAGTCGCTGACCTCGAGCGCGTCGCGCAACGTCGCGAACTCGACCTCGTCGGCCGTCGCCATCACGGCGCACGCCTGCAGGCGCGCCGGCGGGTGCAGGACCGCGTCGAAGCGTGGCACCGGCGGGCTCATCGTTGCAGCTCCGCGCGGTAGAACTGCACCCACAGCCAGTCGGCCATCGCCGCGATGACGAACATCGCGACGCCGGCGAGCAGCGGCGCGACGCGAACCTCGTGCGTGGCGTCGACCTCGAGGGTCGCGAGCGCGAGCCCGACGAAGGCGACCGTGAGGGTCACCGCGATCCAACGTGTGGGGCCCTTTCGCCAGCCGTTCACGAACCTCCCGGTGACGCGCCGCGACCACGCCATCATCGCCAGGGCCGCAGCGACGACCGCGATCTCCACCGCGAGGCGCCACCCCAGGGGCAGGCCTTGCGCTGCGAGCAGCGCCCCGAACACACCGCCGACCGCGAGGTGATACGCCGTCGGCAGGGCATACGCACCTGCGCGTCGACGGGCGCTCTGCATCTGCCGCAGCGCCTCGATGGCGTCGGCCCGGGACGGCGGCGTGGGGTTCTCGCTTTCCAACTTGGAAAGTAGACTATCATGACTTTCCAAGTCGTCAAGTCGCGGTCCGCCAGCGGTGCGCCCCATGATGCGCGACGGCGGCGCAAGCGGGCCCGCTTGTGTCCGCCCGCCGAGCGGCGGCGCCGGTATGCTGGTGGCACCGATGTCGCTCGTGCAGATCGAGTCCTTCGTCGCGGTCGCGCAGACCGGCCACGTCGGCCGTGCGGCCGAGCGACTCCACGTCACCCAACCGCCGCTCACGCGTCGCATCCGCAGCCTCGAGGACGAGCTCGGCGTGCAGCTGTTCGATCGCACGCCCCGGGGCATGCGACTGCGCCCGGAGGGCCAGCGACTGCTCGCCCACGCGCAGGAGATCCTGGCGGCGGTGCAGCGTGCCCGCGACGAGCTGCGCCTGCATGCGCCACGGCGCAATCCCACCGACGACCGCGACGCGCCCGCGAGCCCCAGGCGGCGGTAACACGTGGCATCACCGCATCGTCGTGGTCTTCCGGCACCGATGGCCACGGTTCGTTTCGACGCACGCAAATTCCTGGCGACCTTCCGCTTTGGTCGCCGTGCGTTGGGGCTGTGCTGGTCGACCAGCCCCTCGCTGTTCGTGCTGATCGCCGGCCTGACCGCACTGGCGGGTCTCCTGCCCGCTGCGGCGGCCTACACCGGCCGCCTCATCGTCGATGCGGTGGTCGATGCGCTGGCCAATCGGGCGGGCACGGACGTGGTCCTGCGATGGGTCGTGATCGAGGCGCTCGTCATCGCCGCGATCGCGGTCGTGAGCCGGGTGCAGGGCATCGCGCAGTCGCTGCTGCGCATGCGGCTGGGTCACCGCGTCAACGTCATGATCCTCGAGAAGGCGCTGACCCTCGAGCTGCGACACTTCGAGGACGCCGACTTCTACGACAAGCTCACCCGCGCGCGCATGGAGGCCTCGAGCCGCCCGCTGTCGCTGGTCATGCGCAGCTTCGGTCTGGTCCAGAACCTCATCTCGCTGGTGAGCTTCGCGACGTTGCTGTGGTCGTTCTCGGCGTGGGCCCCGGCCGTGCTGCTGCTGGCCGGCTTGCCCGCCTTCGTGGCCGAGACCAAGTTCTCCGGCGACGCGTTCCGGCTCATGCGCTGGCGCTCGCCCGAGCGGCGCAAGCAGCTCTACCTCGAGGGCGTGGTTGCCAGCGACCAGCACGCCAAGGAGGTGCAGCTGTTCGAGCTGGGGCCGCTGCTGCTGCAGCGCTACCGCGAGATCTTCGACAAGCTCTTCATCGAGGACCGCGCGCTCACGCTGCGGCGCGGCGTGTGGGGGCTGTTGCTGGGCCTGCTCGGCACCGCGACCTTCTACGCCGCGTACGGCTGGATCGCGCTGGTCGCCGCCCAGGGTGCGATCACGCTGGGCGCCATGACGATGTACCTGCTGCTGTTCAAGCAGGGCCAGGGCGCGGTGTCGGCCATGCTCTCGGGCATCGGCGGCATGTACGAGGACAATCTCTACCTCTCGAACCTCTACGAGTACCTCGAGCAGGATGTCGCGCCGGCAGCGGCGCTGCCGTCCTCGGGCGTGCGCGCGGGCGCGGTGCCCGGCGACGGCCTGCGCTTCGAGGCGGTGTCGTTCACCTACCCGGGTGCCGACGCGCCGGCGCTGGTCGACATCGATCTGCACGTGCTGCCGGGCCACGCGCTCGCGTTGGTCGGCGACAACGGGGCCGGCAAGACCACGATCATCAAGCTGCTCGCACGGCTGTACCGCCCCAGCAGCGGCCGGATCCTGCTGGACGGCACCGACCTGCGCGACTGGGACGAGCACGCACTGCGCGGCCGCATCGGCGCCATCTTCCAGGACTTCGTGCGCTACCAGCTGCTGGTCGGCGAGAACATCGGCGCCGGCGACGTGAAGCGCTTCGATGACGAGCCCCGCTGGGCCCACGCCGCCGAGGCGGGCATGGCCGAGCCGTTCATCCGCGAGCTGCCCGACGGCTACCGCACCCAGCTCGGCAAGTGGTTCGCCGGCGGTCGCGAGCTCTCCGGTGGCCAGTGGCAGAAGATCGCGCTGGCGCGCGCGTTCATGCGCGAGGACGCCGATGTGCTCGTGCTCGACGAGCCGACCTCGGCGATGGACGCCGAGGCCGAGGCCGAGGCCTTCGCGCGCGTGCGGGCGATGGCCAAGGACAAGGCCGTCGTGCTGGTCTCCCACCGCTTCTCCACCGTCCGCATCGCCGACGAGATCGTCGTGCTGCAGGGTGGCCGCGTGATCGAGCGTGGCGACCACGAGAGCCTGCTCGCCGCCGGTGGCCGCTATGCCCGCCTGTTCACGCTGCAGGCGGAGGCGTATCGGTAGCCGCGGTTCACACCGTCGACAACGCCACACTCCGCCCCGCGTAGGCGCCACCCTCGATCGCCTCGGCGATGAAGGCCCCGACGTTGCGCCGCGGAATCGACATCCGCCGTGCGTCGCCCTCGGTCGACGCGAAGGTCTGCGCCGCGCCGTCGTCGTCGCCGAGCGCGACCGGCTGCACCAGCACCCATCGCAGGCCGCTCTCGCGCACCACCGCCTCCTGCACGCGGGTGTCGTCGATCTGCGGGCCCAGCAACAGCTTGAAGAGAATGCGCCACTTGAGCGGCAACCGCCCGTGCGTCTCGCCCACGCCGTAGGTGGTCTGCACCACCAGGTCGCGCACGCCGTGGCGCTGCATCGCCGCGATCACGTGCCGCGTGCCCACCGAGCGCACGTCGATCGGTGTGTGGGCGCTGCCGCGCAGTCGCACCAGCGCCGCGTTCTCGCGGATGCCGAGCGCGACCACGACCGCGTCGTGGCCCGCGACCGCGCGCTCGACGTCGGCGGCCACGCACGCGTCACCCTCGCAGACCCGCAGTCCGGGGCGCGCCGCGATGGCACCCGCGCGCCGCGTGAAGGCGGTCACCCGGTGGCCTCGCTCGAGCAACGCATCCACCACCGCGCGGCCCGAGCCCCCGGTCGCCCCCACCACCAGCACGTTCATCGTTGGTTCCTGCATGAGGTCCAGCTTGAGCCCATGGCATGAGACGCACCAGCACTGGACATCCATCTGACTTGCTCGATCGTCCAGCATCGCGGACGATGGCGACATGCACCCGGCGCCTTCCCGCGAGCCCGACTGGACCGCTTCGGCCGACCCGCTGGGCGAGGCCCTGCACTTCCTCCGCCTGAGCGGGATGTTCTACTGCCGCTCCGAGCTGCGCGCGCCGTGGGGCCTGACGATGCCTGCGTTCGCGAACGCACTGTGGTTCCACGTGATCACGCAGGGCGAGTGCACGCTCGAGGGCAAGCACATCGGCGCCCTGAAGCTCCGCACCGGCGACTTCGTGCTGGTGCCGCACGGCGACGGCCACCGCCTGCGTTCCGACCGCCGCGCCCCGACCCCCAACGTCGTCGAGCTGCCGCAACGCATGCTCTCGAGCGCGTACTCGCTGCTCGAGCACGGCGGCCACGGGGCCGCGACCACGCTGGTGTGCGGTGTGGTCCGCTTCGACGAGCCGGCCGCGCACGATCTGGTCGCGATGCTGCCGGCCGCGATCCACCTCGACGGCACCGGCTCGAGCTACGCCGACTGGATGGCGGGCACGCTGCGACTGATGGCCGACGAGGCCCGCGCGCTGCGACCCGGTGGCGAGACCATCATCACCCGGCTCGCCGACGTGCTGGTCATCCAGGCGATCCGCAGCTGGCTGGCGCGGGATGCTGGCGGCGCGGGCGGATGGATCGCCGCGCTGCGCGACCCGCAGATCGGACGCGCGGTGCTGGGCATCCACCGCGAGCCCGACCGCGCGTGGACGGTCGGCGAGCTCGCGGCCCTGGCCGGCATGTCGCGCTCGTCCTTCGCCGCGCACTTCAACGCGCGGGTCGGCGAGCCGCCGATGGCGTTCGTGACCCGGGTCCGCATGCGCATGGCCGCGGCGCTGCTCGGTGGCCAGGACGCCGGCCTGGCCGACCTCGCGGGCAGGCTCGGCTACCGCTCCGAGGCGGCGTTCAACCGCGCCTTCAAGCGCGTCATCGGTACGACCCCGGGTGCGCACCGACGCAGCGCGACGCGATGAGTGCCAACCTCGCGGCGCTCGCGTATCGTGGAAGGATGGTGTCGACGCGCCTGTGCCCACTCGCTTGGCTCAGCATCGCGGCCGCGGCCGTGGCTGCTTGCGGGGACGATGGGGCGGACGCCGCCGACGGCGAGTCGAGCGGTGCCAGCTCGAGCCCCGCCAGCTCGAGCGCCACCGACCCGAGCACCACTGTCGTCGATGGCAGCAGCTCGGCCGGCAGTGACTCGAGCGACGCAGGTGTCGATGCCAGCACGTCGAGCGGGAGCGCGGGCGTCACGTCCGACACCACGGCAGAAGCCGGGACGCAGACCAGCGTCGGCTCCGCGACCACGTCGGACGCGACCTCGACTGGCACATCTGGCACCACGGCGTCTTCGGTGACCTGCGGCGATGGTGAGCAGACCCAAGACGAGGCGTGCGACGACGGCAACGCGGCGGACGACGACGGCTGCAGCGCCGCGTGTGCCGTCGAGCCCGGTTGGTCGTGCGCGGGCGTGCCGAGCTCGTGCATCACGAGCTGCGGCGATGGTGTGCGCGCCGGCGATGAGGCCTGCGATGACGGCGACCTCGCGCCGTCCGACGGCTGCGCATACGACTGCACCGTCGCGTTCGGATGGAGCTGCGCGGGCTCGCCGAGCGTCTGCACCATCGACGCGGTCGTCGAGGAGATCGCGCTCGGCGGCCTCGGCGGCTGCATCCGCACCGACCTCGGCGACGTGGCGTGCTTCGGCGAGCGCGCCCAGGGGGCGGTCGGCGACGGCGGGGTCGATGGCTTCAGCGGCGTCCCCGTCTTCACCCTCGACGATGTCACGGCGATCGCCGCTGGCGAGCAGCTCCACTGTGCGATCCGGAGCGTGGGCGACGTGTGGTGCTGGGGCGACAACGCCGAGCTCGCGATGGGTTCGACGGTGATGTCACCCGACGACGATCAGACGCTCCCGATCGCGATCGCGGACGCACCGCTCGCCACCTCGATCGAGGCCGGCGACGATCACGTGTGCGTGATCGATCTCGCCGGCGCGGTGTGGTGCTGGGGCGACAACGCCGACCTGCAGCTCGGACGCGGCGGTGTCGAGACCTCCGACAGCCCCGACCCGAGCGCAGTGGCCCTCCCGGGCGACCTCACCGCGATCGACCTCGGCCTCGGCGACGGACACTCGTGCGCGGTGCTCAGCGACGGCACGGTCGCCTGCTGGGGCGACGACGACAACGGTCAGCTCGGGGACGGGACGCCCGGAATCGATCGCAGCACGGCGTTGCTCGTGCCCGGGCTGGCCGACGTCGTCGAGGTCGAAGCCGGCGAGGACACCACGTGCGTGCGCGACGAGATCGGCGCCGTGTACTGCTGGGGCGACAACATCCAGGGCCAGCTCGGCGTGGGCAACACGTTCGATGCCGCGGCCCCGCAGGGGGTGACGCTGCCGATGCCGGCGCAGTCGATCACGCTCGGTGATCGCTTCGCGTGTGCGCTGCTCGTCGATGGTCAGCTCTACTGTTGGGGCGAAGGCGCCGACTTCCAGCTCGGCAACGGCGATCTCGCACCGACGTCGCTCCCGAGCCCCGTCGCCCAGCTGCCCGACGCCGACCTCGTCGAGGTCGAGGCCGGCGCACGTGGAGCCTGCGTGCGTGCGGCCACGGGCGAGCGCTGGTGCTGGGGCTTCAGTCAGGACGGGCAGCTGGGCTTCGCGCCCCCGATGCAGCTCGAGCCGGCACCGGTGGCGTTCTCATCCGCTCCCGCCGCGGTGGTGCTCGATCCGCCCGAGCAAAGCGGCGTGCTGTGTGGCGTGCAGGACGATGGGACCGTCGAGTGCGCCGGTGATGGCACCCTCGCCAACCAGACGCCATTCGGCGCCGAGGGCTACTTCTCGCCGCTCTCGCACCACCTCGTCGTTCCCACCGCGTTGCCGTTGCTCGCCGACGTCGAGATCATGCGCATGGGCGACGGCTTCGCGTGTGTGTCGACCGGCGCCGACGTTCAATGCTGGGGTGACAACAGCCAACGTCAGCTCGGCCAAGGCGGCTCCAGCACCGTCGACGCGTACACGCCGGTGTCCGTGGTCGGGCTCGGCGCGGTCGACGAGCTCGCGATGGGGGCGCGGCACTCGTGCGTCCGCACCGGCGGCAGCGTGCTGTGCTGGGGCGACAACACCGACGGGCAGGTCGGCACCGCTGCGTTGAACGGCGATCAGGGTACGCCGGTCGTCGTACCGCTCATCGCCGACGCCGTCGAGCTCGCGCTCGGCGAGCGACACTCGTGCGCACGGCTCGACTCGGGGCCCGTGCGCTGTTGGGGCGATGACGAGCAGGGGCAGATCGGCGACGACGACGATGACCCTGCGGATCCACTCGCACCGGTCGACGTCACGGGCTTGCCGGCCGCGGTCGAGCAGATCGTCGCCGGCCAAGCCCACACCTGCGCGCGCGCATCCGGCGACGTGTACTGCTGGGGCGCCGGCGCATTCGGGCAGCTGGGCGTCGGCGACGAGCAGGACGCCGACACCGCGCAGCTCGTGCCGGGCCTCGCCGAGATCGAGCAGCTCGCCGCCGGCTACACCCACGTCTGCGCCCGCGATGCCAACGGCGCCATGTGGTGCTGGGGCGAGTCCGGCGAGGGTCAGCTCGGCGACGGCGGCGTGACGATCACGGCGGCGACCGAGGTGCTCGCACCCACGCAGTTCCTCGTCGGCAGCGGCATCACGGCGGTCGTGGCCGGCGACGCGATCACCTGCATCGAAGCGGCGGGGAGCTGGGGCTGTGTCGGGCGGCGCGCGGCCGGGCAGCTCGGCGACGGGAGCACGACGGTGCCGGTGTTCCCCTCCGAGCTGCGCTTCGGACCCTGACGCGGCGCAGCGTCGGCAAGCCGGCGATCCGAGCATCGGTGGCGCGGGGTGTCGCGCGCCGGCGAACGATCAGCCAGCCGGCTTGCACAGCCCGCCGCCCTCGATCTGTGCGTTGGTGCGGAAGGTGTTGAGCGTGCTCCATTGGGCACCACGTGCTGCGGGATGGTGCCGTCCTCGCGCACGTTCGTCACGTAGTACGCGTGCTGATTCCAGATGCGTCGCGCCTGGATCCACCGATCCTCGGCGTCGCGGATGGCCTGCAGCGCCGGCTCGCCACCGGTCGAGACCACGAGGATCTCGGCCGAGCCGTCGTTGTCGATGTCGGCGACCACGGGGTACTCGCTGATGGTCGGGCTCTGGCGAGGGATCGTCAGCTGCACCGCGCCGGTGAGGCCGTCGTAGATGCGGAAATTCTGCTCGTCGGCGTACATCGCCTCGGCGATGCCATCACCGAGGAAGTCGAACGCGGTGCCACCGGCTGCGCCCGAGAAGTCCTGCACGACCGTCTGCCACAGCACGTCACCCGCCGTCGGACCTTCGTACACCGCGTAGGCGCTCTGCGACGAGCTGGCCCACTCGCTGACGTTGTCGCCGTCGAAGTCGTGGATGGTCCCCGGGCGCTGCCACACGAGGTAGGCCGAAGCAGCCACGCCGGTCGGCGTCACTGGTCCGTAGGCGATGCTGCCGTCGTGCTCGATCATCCAGATGCCCTGCCCCGAGGTCACGAAGATCTCGGGCTCGGGATCGTCGTCGAGGTTGCCGACCTGCGGGATCGACTGCGACGTGACCGTGGGGTAGTTGTCGAAGTAGACCGAGCCGTCGAAGTGGTAGGCCGAGTGTCCGGTGATGACCTCGAGCGTGCCGTCGCCGTCGAGATCCGCCGCGGTCGAGCACTCGAGCTCGCCGGGGTTGGGGTTGGTCTGCTCCCACAGCATGTTGCCGTCGTGGTCGTAGACCTCGTGGTTGAACACGATCTCGACATCGCCGTCGGCGTCGAGATCGTGCAGCGCGATGGCCCCCGACTCGCGGTAGAACTGGCTGGCGTTGCCGCCGTCGGTGGTATTGGCCCACTTGACGGTGCCGTCGTGCTCGAACGCCTTGATGCGGAAGACCCCGCCGGAGATGTACTCGGCGACGATCTCCGGCAGGCCGTCGTTGTCGATGTCGCCGATCGCCGGGGTGCCGGTGCAGGAGACCTGCTCGCTCTGGGGGATCGCAAAGTGCAGCACACCGGTGGCGCCGTCGATGATGTTGACGTCACACGGGGTGCTGTAGCTGATGCCGCTGCGGGTCAGCAGCACCACGTCGGGGATGTCGCAGAGGTTGATCTCGCCGTTGCCGTCGTCGTCGGTGAAGTTCGCGACCAGCGGCGTGACCCAGCTCTGCAGCCCCACGCCGAAGGTCCACTGCACCTCGGGGGTGAAGCTGTCGGCCGGCGCGCTCATCTCGCAGTCGCCGACCGCGTCCATGTCGTCGTTGACGTGGCAGAGATCGACCGGGCGCACCATCCCCATGTCGACGTCGTCGCCGACGTCGAACTTGGGCGCCATGGTGTCGACGCCGCTGCTGTCAGCGACCGTGGTCTCTGCGCTGGCCGACGCGCTGCTGGTGACGCCCTCGGTCTGGGCACCGCTGTCACTGGCGGTGACGCTCACGCTCGCGGACAACGACGCGTCCTCGCCACCATCGGCGGTGACGACCCCGCCGCCGGGGTCGCCACACGACACCGCACCACCGAGAACGACCGCGAACGCGGCGGCGAGCGACTTGTCTGCCATCGACGAGGTCTGCACGCGGGCGATCGTAGCGCGCGCACGCCGACGCTGGCGAGCGGTCCGACGCCCCCATCGCACCGGCAGATCGAGCGCGTCCCCCCGTAGGTGGGCGCCTGCGACGCCGAGGCTGGTCTACACTGCCCGCTGCGTGCGTTCTGCGAAGCGTCGACTCGTCGCCCTCATCGCCGGCACCCCGGTGGTGCTGACGCTGCTGGCTGCGATCTACATGGTCGGCATGGAGCGCCTCGAGGGCAGCCCGCGCACGTTCTGGCAGGCCTTCGAGTGGGCCTCCGAGACCGTGACCACCACCGGCTACGGCCACGATGCGCAGTGGCAGCACCCCCTGATGATCGTGTTCGTCTCGATCGTACAGGTGCTGGGCGTATCGCTCACGTTCATCGTGGTCTCGTTGCTGGTGCTGCCGTTCTTCGAGTCGCGCTTCGAGGGCCGCCTGCCGCGCGCGGCGCCCAAGCTGCGCGACTATGTGCTCATCTATCGCTGGGGTCCCGCCGTGGCGTCGCTGGTCGACGAACTCGCGCGGGCGAAGGTCGGCGTGCTCGTGCTCGAGGAGGATGAGACCATCGCGCGACGCCTGCTCGATCGCGGCCGCAAGGTCGTGGTGTGTCGGCTCGACGAAGAGGACCCCGAGCCGTCGCTGTTCGCCAACGCCCGGGCCATCGTCGCCAACGGCAGCGACGCGCAGAACGGCGCCTTCGTGCTGGCGGCGCGCCAGCACGGTTACGCGGGCGAGCTGGTGGCGCTGGCCCAGGAGCCGCTGCACCGCGCGCCGATGATGTTGGCGGGTGCCGCCGCCGTGTATACCCCGCTGCACATCCTCGCGGCCGCGATCGCCGGCCTCGCCAGCGAGCGCATCGCGACCCGCGTCAGTGGCCTCTCGCTGCTCGGCAGCGGCGTGCAGGCCACAGAGGTCCGCGTCGATCGCCGCAGCGACCTGGCCGGCAAGACCCTCGCGCAGGCCGATCTGCGCTCGCGCAGCGGCGCGACCATCATCGCCAAGTGGTCCAAGGGCGTGTTCGTGCCGCACTGCCGCGCCGACACCGTGATCGAGCCCGGTGCCATCCTGGTCGCGGTCGGCGACGCGGCAGCGCTCGAGCGCTTGGCCGCGATCGCGCCGCCGCTCCCGCGCACCGGGCCGATCGTGGTGTGCGGCCACGGCGAGGTCGGTCGCAAGCTGGTCGAGCTGTTGCGTGACGCCGGCGAGCACGTCGTCGTGATCGATCGCGTCGATGGTGCGGGCGTCGACGTGGTCGGCAACGTCTTGGAGCGGGCGACGCTCGAGCGCGCCGAGCTGCACCATGCCCGTGCAGTGATCGTCGCGCTCAGCGACGACGCGACCACACTCTTCGCCGCCAGCGTGCTGCGGGACTTCGCCGCCGAAGTGCCGCTGGTCGCCCGGGTGAACCGGCAGGACAACGTCGAGCGCATCCACCGGGCCGGGGCCGACTTCGCGGTCTCGTTGGCCGAGGTCGCCGGCGAGCTACTGGCGCACAAGCTGCTCGGCGCGCAGTGGACCGCCGAGGGCATGCGCGTCAAGCTGGCCAAGCTCCCCGCCGGCGCGCTGGCCGGCCGCACGCCCCGCGTCGATCGCATCGGCGAGCGCACCGGCTGCTCGATCGTCGCGATCGAGCGCGGCGGCAGCATCATGACCGCGTTCGACGCCGACTCGCCGATCGCAGCCGGCGACGCATTGGTGGTGTGTGGCCCGGAGGACGCGCTGGCGCGCTACCTCGAGCTCGCGGCGCAGGAGCGCGGCGGCTAAAGCCTCGCTCATGGCAGCAGCAGCGACAGGTTGAGCCTCGCCTCGCGATCGTCGAGCCCCGAGGCGTCGATCCAGCCGACCTCGTGCCCTTGCGTCGCCAGGTCATCGGCCGCCACCCACAGCTGCACCGACGCGCCCGCGACGAGCCCGCCGTCGTCGACGAGTTCCTGCAGCAGCGGCGCCAGATCGGGGGAGGCGTTGCTGCCGTCGGTCGACCACGCCAGCCCGCCGGTCGCGGGCCAACGCGCCGAGGCCTCGGTCAGCGCGACGAGATCGCCGCCCGGCAGCGACGCGAGCCCTTCCACCTGTGGCGCGTCGTCGCTGCGCTCGGCCCACACGCGCAGCGCGTGGACCTGCTCGTCCCACTGGTACGTCCCGTGGCCATCGATGGTGAGCACCGCCCCCTGCACCACGGTCCCGGCGGGCAGCGCACGCGGCAGCTGGAAGCGAAAGTAGCCCCAGTACGGCTCGCCCTCGGGGTACTCGCCGAGGTAGGCCTGCCCGAGGGCAACCTCGCCCGACGGTGACCACGTGCCGACCTCGCCCATCACCGTCGGCCACATCGCACCGTCGTCGAGATCGGTGGCGATCGCGATCGGGCCGACCTCGACCGGCGTGGGGCCGCCGTCCGTGCTGTCGCTGCTCGAGCTGCCGCCGTCACCCGTGCTGGTGACCTCGCCGGTACTCGCGACGCTCGTCGATGCCGCCGTGCTCGAGCTGTCGCCCGTCGAAGCGTTGCCCGTACTCGACGACGACCCGCCACCGGAGCTGACATCGCCGGTGCCGACATCGCCGTCGACACACGCGCCCGCGATCCCGGCGGGTGCGTGCTCGCCGAAGCGGCGCCCCGATGCGCACGCGAGATCGGCGAACGAGCAGTAGCCGTTGGGCTCGCATCGTCCGCCGTCGCCGCAGCGAGCATCGTCCTCGCATGCGAACGTGGCGGCACCGCACGCAGCCGAGTGCAGCGCGATCAGCAAGGGTGTGAGCGGTGGCCGGAGTCCGGACACGTTGTCATGGTACGCCTTCTTCGCGACCGTCAGGACGGCGGACGCAGCTCGATGCGCACGTTCGTGCAGGTTTCGTACGCGAGGCCGTCGCGAGTCGCGGGCTCGAAGCGCCAGCCCTCCACGGTGGTCACCGCCAGCGCATCGAACTCGGACTCGAAGGGCTCGATCACGCGCACGTCCTGGGCGATCCCGTCGGTGTCGATGCAGTAGGCGACGCGCACAGCACCCTGGCGGCCGTCCTTCGCGGCCTGGGTCTGCGCGATCGCATCCGCGCTCGGCATCGGGTTCGCGGTCGGGCGCGGGTCGACCAGCACCGGCGCCGGTGGCCGGCACGCCGCCATCACCGCCACGCCCACCAGCCAGCCCGCAACCACGCTCCGCCGACCCCCGAGCACCCGCGGACGCGCCCGCAGGGGGCGCGCGCGGCAGGAATCGAACCTGCGACCTTTGGCTTCGGAGGCCAACGCTCTATCCAACTGAGCTACGCACGCGTGGGGCGATTCTCATACCCGATGCCCCCGCTCACGCGCAAGCAGCTCGGGCTCAGGGGGGGCCATGGCCCGGCCGGGGTCCGCTGCTACACTTTTGCCCAATGGCCATCACCCTCGCTCTCGCGGGCCTGCCCGACCTCGACAAGCTGCGGGAGCTGCTGGAACGCATCCGCGCGATGCTGGCGTTGGGGGGCGTGGCGCTGGCGCTGGCCGTGAGCGCGATCTTCTTGCTGGCGTGGGTGCTCTCGCACCTGCGTCGGCCGGCCGCGCAGAGCCGCGGCGCTGGTTGGCTGGCCACCATCGCCCTGGTGCTGAGTTGGGTGCCGGTCGGCCTGACGGTGGTTGCCGCGGTGGGGGCACTGGTGCCGACCCTGGCGCCCTTCATCCTCAAGAGCTTCGCGCTCGCGGTGCTCGCCGCGGCGCTATCGTGGTGCGTCGCGATCGCAGCGATCATCGGTGGAGGTAGCCGCGAGCACCTCGGTCGCGCCCGCAGGGCGCTGCTGCTGGCCGGCACCCCGTGGTACTGCCTCGCGGTCTACCTGAGCACGCTGCTGTGATGCCCACGCTCTCGCGCGCCCTCGCCTTCGCGGCGGTGTTGCTGCCGGCGGCGTGCCTGCGCCACGGCGTCAGCGATCGTGCGCTCCACATGGTCGATGGCCACGAGGTCTACTCGACGCCACCGTCGAGCGCGGCCTACGCCGCCTACCTGCGCGCCCGACTCGCGCTGGAGGCCGCCCCGCCGCAGCTCGAGGAGGCTCAGCTCGCAATCGACACCGCGATCGCGATCGATCCCGACGACGCCCAACTCTGGGTCGTGCGCGGCGAGATCGCGGCCCGTCGAGGCGACGGTGCCGGGGCGACGCGGGCGGTCGCGAAGGCGCTGCAGCTACGCCCGGAGTATCCGCCCGCCGAACAGCTGCGTGCGCGCCTGGGCGGTGCGAGCAGCGTCGCCGCGCGGCCGTGAGCCCGCATCCTCGACGCCGCGCAGCACCGGCGCGACGCGATCACAGCGGGATGTTGCCGTGCTTCTTGCGGGGGTTGTCCTGCCGCTTGTTGCGGAGCATCGCGAAGCTCTGCGCGACGCGACGACGGGTGTCGGCCGGATCGATCACCTGGTCGATGAAGCCGAGCTCCGCCGCCTTGTAGGGGCTCGCGAAGAGCTCGCGATACTCGGCGGCCAGACGCGCCCGCGTGGCCTCGACCTCGCCGTCGGGCGCCGCCGCGAGCTCGCGGCGGAACACGATGTTGACCGCGCCCTCGGCCCCCATCACCGCGATCTCGGCGGTCGGGTACGCGAGGTTGATGTCGCCGCGGATGTGCTTGCTCGCCATCACGTCGTAGGCGCCGCCGTAGGCCTTGCGCGTGACGATGGTGACCTTGGGCACCGTCGCCTCGGTGAACGCATACAGCAGCTTGGCGCCGTGGCGGATGATGCCGCGGAACTCCTGCTCGGTGCCCGGCAGGAAGCCGGGAACGTCGACCAAGGTCACAAGCGGCACGTTGAATGCGTCACACATCCGCACGAAGCGCGCGGCCTTGGTCGAGGCGTCGATGTCGAGGCAGCCGGCGAGCACCAGCGGCTGGTTGGCGACCACGCCCACGCTCTGCCCACCGACGCGCACGAAGCCAATCACGATGTTGCGGGCAAAGCCCTCCTGCACCTCGAGGAAGTGGCCGTCGTCGGCAATCGCCTCGACGATGCGGCGAATGTCGTAGGCCTTGCTGGGATCGACCGGCACCACGTCGCGCAGCTCGGGGCAGCTGCGATCGACGTCGTCACGGCAGGCCACGCGGGGCGCCTCGCCGAGGTTGTTCGACGGCAGGAACGAAAGCAGCTGTCGCGTCATCGCCAGCGCGGTGGCCTCGTCGCGGCAGCTGAAGTGGGCCACGCCCGAGCGCTCGTTGTGGGTGGCCGCGCCGCCGAGCTGCTCCTTGGTGACCTCCTCGTGGGTCACCGCGCGGATGACATCGGGCCCCGTGATGAACATGTAGCTCGACGACTCGACCATCAGCACCAGGTCGGTGAGCGCTGGCGAGTAGACGGCTCCGCCGGCGCAGGGTCCGAGCACGAGCGACAGCTGCGGCACGACGCCCGACGCCAACACGTTGCGCTTGAAGATCTCGGCGTAGCCCGCGAGCGACTCGACGCCCTCCTGGATCCGAGCGCCGCCCGAGTCGTTGAGACCAACGACCGGCGCGCCGACGTCCATCGCGAGGTCCATGACCTTGCAGATCTTCCGCGCGTGGGCCATGCCGAGGCTGCCGCCGAAGGCCTCGAACTGCTGCGCGAACACGAACACCACGCGACCATCGACGGTGCCGTGCCCGGTGACGACGCCGTCGCCGAAGACCTGCTTGCTGCCCATGCCGAAGTCGTGGCAGGCGTGGGTCACGAAGCGGTCGAGCTCGACGAACGAGCCCGGGTCGAGCAGGCCCTCGATGCGCTCGCGCGCCGACAGCCGCCCCTTGGCGTGCAGGCGCTCGTGCACCGCGGCCGCGGCAGCCTCGACGGTCGCGGTCGCGGCCGCGACCGCCTCGGCGTCGCCACGGGCGTGGCCGGGGCCACCGCCGGCGTCGGCCAGGCGCTCCCGCAGCTGGTGGATGGCCTGGGGATCGGGGGTCGCTGCTCGCTTCGACTCTGCCATGCGCACGCCTACTCGGCCGCGCGAGAGTAGATCAGAGCGAGCCCTTGGTCGACGGAACGTCGGTGATCGAGCCGTCGGGTCGGCACGCCATCCGTAGCGCGCGTGCGAAGGCCTTGAACGCGGCCTCGACCACGTGGTGACAGTTGCCGCCCGCGCGCAGGTGCAGGTGCAGGTTCATGCGCGCGGACACCACCAGCGCGCCGAAGAACTCCTTGACCAGATCGCAGTCGAAGGTGCCGATCCAGCGGCCGGACAGCACCGGCAGGTCGTACACGAGGTAGGGCCGCCCGCCGAGGTCGATCGCGGCGTCGACCAGGGTCTCGTCCATGGCCAGCGAGAAGCAGCCGTAGCGGTGGATGCCCGCGCGGTCGCCCAGTGCCTGGTCGAGCGCGGCGCCCAGCACCAGGCCGGTGTCCTCGACGGTGTGGTGGCCGTCGACCTCGATGTCGCCCTCGGCATCGAGCTCGAGCGCCATCGCGCCGTGCTTGGCGAGCGCCTCGAGCATGTGCGTGAAGAACGGCAGCGGCGTGCGCACCTTCGACGGCGCGGGCGCGTCCTCCGGCGCGGTCAGCGAGGCGGTGATGCGGGTCTCTCGTGTGACGCGCTCGATCAGTGCGCGACGTGGGCTCATGGTCGACCGCCGATCTGGGCCTGGGCCTGGGGGTGCTGCCGGATCTCGTCGAGCACTGCCAGCAGCGGTGGCGCCTGCTCGAGCCCGAGCCCGAGCCGCACGTCGATCCATGCGCCGCGTACGTCGCCGCGCGCGAGCTTGGCCCGCGCAGCCCGCAGATAGATCCGCGCGAAGGTGTTCGCGACCTGCCGCTCGTCGGGGGTGTTGCGACGCGCCCGCGCGACCTCCGAGAGCCGCACCTGGCCCTTCACGCGGGCCTCGTCGTAGGCGGCGCGCAGCTCGGGGTCGCACAGCACCTGGTAGGCCTCGGTCATGCGCTTGTAGATTTCGTAGGCCTGGGTGCGATCGACGGTGCCCGAGGAGAACACGAAGCGATCGGGGTGGTAGCGCTGCGCGCGGGCGTGGAAGGCGTCGCGCACCGCGACGTAGTCGCAGCCGGGCCGCACGCCCAGGAAGTCGTAGTAGGTCGCGGTCGCGAGTCCGTCGTGGAGGCGCCGCAGCTCTTCGTCGTCGGACATCGCCTGGTCCCTCGCGCAGCCCGCGTCAGCGCGGGATCACGGTGTCGCCGCTGCGTGCGACCGCGCCGCCGTCACTGCTGGCGTGCAGGCGCTGCGCCGCGGCCTGGAGGTCCTGCTCCTCGAGCCCGCCGAGCACGCGCATGGTCGCGCTCTGCCGCGCGCCGGTGTCCTGATCGATGGCGCGCACCTCGATGAGGCCGTCGGCGTTGATCTCGAAGGTCACCGCAACGGTGACCTCGCCGCGCGGTGCATCGCGCAGGCCCGCGAGCGTCAGCTCGCCGAGCTTGTGGTTGGCGTCGAAGTCCTCGGCCTCGCCCTGGCACACCTGGATGCGGACAAAGCGTTGGTTGTCGGTGGTGGTCGTGAACAGGCGCGTCTGCTCGACGGGGATCGCGGTGTTGCGCGGGATGACCACGTCGACGAAGCCGCCGAGCGTGCGTACGCCCAGCGTCCGCGGCGTGACGTCGAGCAGCACCGCGGAGGCCTGCGTGTGCGCCTGCGCGCCCCCGCTCGCCTGGGCCTGGGCCATCGGCACCAGCGAGCCGAGCAGCGCGGCGCCCTGGATCGCGGCCCCGACCGCGACCACGCTCATGGGGTTGATCGAGGTCTGCGCCGGCTTGCCGAACACCTGCGCGACGATCTCGCGCACCAGCGGCAGCCGTGTGGTGCCACCCACGAGCACGATCTCGTCGATGAGCTGCGGCACCAGGCCCGCCACCCGCAGCGCGTCGGCGCAGACCGGCACGGTGCGCCGCACGATGGGTTCGATGTGCCAGCGCAGGTCGGCCTCCGACAGTGCGAACTCGAGTCCGCGCCCCTCGTAGACGTCGTCGATGCGAATGCCGCTGCGGTAGTTCTCCGACAGCTCGATCTTCACCTGCTCGGCCATCACCCGCAGGCGCTCCATCGCGACGGTCTTGCCGGCCAGCGAGATGCCGTGCTGCCGCTCGAACGCCTGCGCCATCAACGAGAGCACCGCCTCGTCGATGTCGTCGCCGCCCAGGAACATCTCGCCCGAGGTCGCCAGCACCTCGAAGACGTTGCGGGTGATCTGCAGGATCGTGACGTCGAAGGTGCCGCCGCCGAAGTCGTAGACGGCGATGCGGCGGTCGGTGTCCTCGATGTAGCCGTAGGCCAGCGCGGCCGCGGTCGGCTCGTTGATCACGCGGATGACGTCGAGGTTCGCCAGGCGCGCGGCGATGCGGGTCGCACTGCGCTGCGCGTCGGTGAAGTTGGCCGGCACCGCGATGACGGCCTTGCTGACCGGCTGCTGCAGCGCCTCCTCGGCCATCTCGCGCAGGTACTTGAGGATGTGCGCGGCGATCTCCACCGGCGAGAGCAGCTGGCCGCCCAGCTCGATCGCGACCCCCTCGTTGGGGCCCTCGACGATGCGGTACGGCATGGTCTCGCGCATGCGCTGCACCTCGGGCGAGCCGAAGCGGCGACCGATCATGCGCTTGGCCGAGAACACCACCTGGGTGGGGTCGACCGCGCGGCGCTGCTTGGCGCGATTGCCCACGATGATGCGGCCGTCGGGCATCGCCGCGACGACCGAGGGGATGATGCGATCGTCGCCGCGTCGCACGACCGAGGCCCGCCCGCCGCGCACCACGGCGCACGCCGAGTTGGTGGTCCCCAGGTCGATGCCCAGGACGGGCTCGGACTCGGCGCTCATCGCCAACGCATTGTACGCCACCCAAGCCGCGGGCAGGAGGTCCCGGGCGGGTACGTCGGCGGCTCAGACCGGGGACTCGGGCACGAACACGATGTCGCCCGGCTCGAGCGTCAGGTCCTGCGCGCGGCTCTCGAGGATCGCGGTGGTGTCGATCTCGTAGGTCTGGCGGCCCTTGTCGGTCTCGCGGATGAGCTTCACCCGGCGCGGCATCGCCAGCGGGTTCATCCCACCCGCCAGGGAAATCGCCTGCATGACGGTGAGCCCGGGCTTGAAGGGGTAGCTGCCCGACTCCTTCACCTGGCCCAGCACCGAGACCTCGCGGTTCTGCCGCTCGGTGACCCGCACCGCGACCTGCGGCTGCTTGAACCAGCCATCGCCCAGCTTGGCCTCGATCTCGGCGGCGATCTGCCCCTGGGTCTTCTGCTGCACCTCGATGTCGCCGATCAGCGGGAAGCGGATCGTGCCGGCGTCGGAGACCTCGTAGGGCCCGCTGAGTTCGTCGCGATCGGTCACGCGGATCTCGAGTACGTCGCCCGGCCCGAGGGTCTTGCGCTCGATGGTGTTCGAGGGCGGCACCACCGTGGTGGTGGGTCCGCGTACGCACGCCGCCGCGAGCACGCAGCCAAGCAGCAGCCACGGGGCGCGCGCGATCATATGCGCACCGCCGCGACGAGCGTCACGATGTGACGGAAGTACGAGAGGTTGTCGGTCTGCTGGTCGCCGCTGTTGTTCTCTTGGTTGTAGAGGACGAAGTAGCCGCGGGTGTCCGCCAGCAGGTTGTAGCCGAGCGACAGCGCGAAGATCTTGCCGAGCGGCTGCTCGAGCTTCGCATCGAGCCCGAAGATGGTCGTGCGGCGCTGGAACTTGTCGGCGCCGGAGCCGTTGTAGCCGCCGATGATGTCGGTCTCCACGCCCGGCACCGGCAGGCCCGCGATCTTGCGCGCCGCCACGTTCACGCCCAGGTGCGCGATCATCCGAAAGCGAAACTGGTGGCCCAGCGCGACGCGGCCACCGTTGTCGATGTAGTAGTTGCCGAAGAGCGAGTCCTGGAAGTTGCGATAGACCCCGACGTGAACCAGCGAGCGAAGCGTCGGGAAGTAGTTGAACGAGGCCTGCCCGATGAACGAGTTGAAGCTCGGCCCATTCGGATCGGTGCGGTAGAAGCCGCCGCCCCACCCGGCCATCGCCTCGAGCGCGAACTTGTCGGCGACCTGGCCGCGGTAACCGGCCAGCAGGCGATGGGCGTAGTTGTCCTCGTTGCGACCGGTACCGGGGCTGCCGCAGCAGTCCACGTAGTAGGTGAAGTCCATCGTGTACTGCAGCAGCACCGAACTGCGCGGCAAGAAGCGCCACTTGGACTCGTGGTAGAAGCCGTTCAGGATGCGGTTGCTGCGAAAGAGATTGTCGTTCTCGAACCGTAGGAGCTGCGAGCGGTAGCCGACCGCGAAGCTCAGGCGGCCGCCACCGGGACGTAGGATGAAGGTCAGCTGCCCGCGGTGATCGAGGCGGTTGAAGTTCAGCACGCTGCCGAGCGCCTGGTAGTTGCCCGCCGAGGCGCCGCGGAAGAAGTCCTCGTCGAGGTGCACCGAGAAGCGCCGGCCCGGCAGGAGCGCGAGGCGCACCTGCGTACCAATCGAGAACTTCGGCACCGAGCGCACGTCGACCTGGCGCGACAGGTACTGTCGGAAGCCGCCCAGCAGCGAGATGTTGTAGTCGAACCACCGCCCCGAGCGCTCGGCCGGGGTCATCAGCAGGCCATCGCGGATGTCGCGGTTGCCGATGCCGATCCACGCCGACGGCCACATGAACGACGACACCGTGCGGTCTTCGTCGCGCGCGTTCGAGTACACGTTGCTGTCGAGCCCCAGGCCCAGCGAGAAGCCGGCGTGGAACGTCGATCGCTCGCCGACCTTGATGCCGCGGCCGTCCTCGGCGCGGGGGATGCCGAACGCGTTGTGCAGCACGCCGCCCGCGGCTGCCGGCGCGGCCGCGCCCAGCCACACACAAAGCGCCGCCAACAGCCCCAGGCAGCGGGACCACGACAACGAGCAACCAGCGAGACGAGCAGACACGATCGAGCGAGAAGATCGGAGAAGACGGCGCGTGCGCGTCGGCGGAAGGCTACACCAACTCGCGCAGGCTCGGCCTTGCGGACATCCTTCGGACGAACCGCGCGACACGCTCGCGCATGGGGCACTGCGCGGACTTCCACCACCGTCGCCGCGCAGGCACCCCCGCGCAGCCGCTAGCGCGTCGGGCTCTCCACCGTCGGTGGGCGAGCGTCGTCGACCGGCGGCGGCACCGGTGGCCGGCCACCACCGACGGTCGGGTCGGCGTACGGCACCGTCGGACGCTCGTCGACCTGCGTGCGGGTCTTGTCGTCCTTGTCCTCGGGCCCAGCGTTGCCCGAGCAAGCGCGTGCCTCCTCGACCAGGCGACCCACGCGATCCGAGAGCGCCGTCAGCTTCTCGGCCGCGAAGGCCCGCTGCTGATCCGTCGTGCCGGCGTCCTGCACGACGAGCACCTCGGCGGTCACCAGCTCCATCATCTCCGAGCCGCGCTCCTGCTTGTCGACCAGGCAGGCCGCACGCACGACGTCCTTGTCGGTGTCGGCGGACGCCGTCAGCCGACCCAGCTCCGAGATCGACGCTTCGATCTTCGCGCGGCTCTCCCCCACGGACATCGTGTCGATGGTCGCCGGCGAGGCGGCGGGCTCGGGCGCCGGCCCGCCCGCGGCAGGTTCGGCGGTCGGGGCGGCGTACGACCCCGTGGAGAGCAGCCACGCGGGCAGGCACATCAGCGCCATGGTGCGCAGGGATCGGGTTCCGTGATGTCGAGGACGGAGGTTCGTCACATTTGCCCCCTGGTTCAGGCTACCCATACGCAATGGTGCACGGGGCCGGATTCCGTGTCCAGCCGCGCGAGAAAACCATGGCCGATCGCCCCTCGCGTCAACCGCCGCCCGAGAACACCACCGAGAAGGTGACGTCGGCGCCTTCCTCGGCGCCTTCCATCGGGAAGCGCCAGCCCTGGATCTTCGCGCGGGCGCAGGTGGTGACCGCCTGCGAGCCGACCGAGTCCTCCTCGACGTCGACCTTGGTGACGGTGCCCATCACGCTGATCGAGATCGCGAAGCTCATCTTGCCGGCCAGGTCGGGCTGCGTGCGCAGGGCCTTGTTGTAGCAGTGCTGCAGCGCGCTGGTGCGGTGCTTGATCGCGGCCTTGATCGAGGTCTTGTCGACATCGCCGAACACGTCGGTGTTGGAGGCCTTGGTGACGCCGGCGACCTTGCGCTCGAGCTTGTCGGCCTTGGCCACGAGGTCGGGGCCTTCGCCGGTGTTGAAGCCCTCGGTCTGCACCGCCGCACCCGAGGCGCTGATGCCGGTGCCACCGGGCACGAACGGGCTGATGTCGCCGCCGTCGGCGAGCACGGTGGTGGTCATGCCCTGCTGGAACAGCTCACCGAGGTTGTTCTCGGTCGAGTTGATCACGTCGAAGACGGTGCCCTCACCGGGGCCGCCCCACGTGCCGAGCACACGCGCCACACCGACGCTGCGCGCCTCCGCCATCGCCTTCTCGGAGAACTTCTCCGGCTTGTCCTTGAGGACCTTCGGCTCGGGCTTGGGCTTGTCCTTCTCTTCGACCTTCTCTTCGTCCTCTTCGGCGAGGTCGTCCTTCTTCTCGTCTTCGAGCTCGGGCTCGGGCTTCTTCTCGTCCTCGCGCAGGCCCATCGCGGTCTGGAAGCGCTCGTCGAAGGTGTCGAGCGCCATGTCGTCCTTGCGCTCTTGATTCGCCTGGTAGACGAAGAAGCTGCCGAGCACGGCGGCAGAGCTGGCGAAGGTGTAGCGATCGAGTGGCGTGAACTGATCACGCAGGCGGATCGCGTACTCGGCCGGGAAGATCGCCTTGGGCGGGACCGGCTTCGGCTCGGCGAACTGGAACAGGATCGTCGACTCGCCGATCACCAGCTTGCCCTTGGCGCGCGGATCGAGCACGACGCGAACGCGATCACCACCGCCGTACTGCTGCCGCAGCGCGCTGATGGTGATGGTCTTGTTGCCGAGCGAGAGCTTGCCCTTCGCGGCCGCGGGCAGATCGAGGAAGTAGCGACCCTGCCGGTAGTCGAACATCGTGTGCCGAAGCGGCGCGCGGCCACCGAACAGCATCACGTCGCTGCGGTAGTCGCTGCCGAAGCTGACCGGCCCGGGCTGACTCTGGTGCACCTCGTCGCAGACCAGGCCGTCGAGCACGACGGCGATGCGGAGGACCTTCGTGCGAGGTTGAGGTGCAGCCTTCATCGGTTTCCGCGTTTCACGAGGAATGGGGACCGCCGGTTCCGCTTACAGCGTACGGATGCCCCCTGGGACATCAGCATATCGCGGACGGCCTGGAGCACCAATCTGGCCCCTGTACTTCCCCGCAAACGCGGTTTTTCGTACACCCCGAAGTGACCTGCGCAGGCCCCGCGACAATCTGTCGCAGCTGGGCCGACGACGGCCTTTCGCGGACTGCGAAATCCGTGCGGCCGATCACCCTCCGCGGGTACCCGGCTCCACGACCACGTCATGGAACAGGCACGCCGCGGGGGCGTTCTCGCCCGCATGGGCCGCGACGAGGCTGCATCGTGACCCACGCATCGCATCCATGGTCGCGACCAGCGTCGCCATCGGCACATCGTTCTCGGCATCGACATAGACCACCGGGTCGACGGTGCCCAAGCGGAGCAGGGTCGCGGCCTCGGCCTCGAGGGTCGCATAGTCGTGACGGTCGTCGAGGGCGGCGGAGGCCGAGAGTCCGATCCACTTGGGCGGCGCGCTCCCCCGTGCGCCGATGCTGATCTCGAAGCCGTCGTTGGCGATGAACACCCGCAGCTGCGGCTTGGGCGGCGGCGGGTCCTCGGTGCCCGCGGTGCGCGTCGTCAACGGCGGTCGCACCTCGATCGCACCCATGCGTGCCACCTCCATCGCCAGCAGCAGCGCGGGGATCAGCAAGAGCATGATGTTCATCACCGGCAGCAGCTGCGTCTCGGTGCCCTCTTCGTCTCGCTTCTTCGCCATCGGCCTCGGTCTCCTCGAAGGACCAAGGACCGGCGCGACGGCGCGAAGTTCCGCACCGCGCGCGGACACGAAAAAACCGGGCACCCCACGGTGGGGATGCCCGGCCCTCTCGACGTGCCGTTCGAGGACGAACTAACCGTTCTTCTGCACCACGCAGAAGGCGTACTCGCGGAACTCCGCTTTGCCAGCCGTGTACATCACGTCGACGAGCACCGAGAACTTGAGGTTCTGGTCGCCCACCAGGATGATCCGGCCTTCCCACTCTTCGTTCTTGCCCTCGGCCATCTTCTTGGACCGATCGGCTTCTTCGGCGAGCAGGTCGTACAGCGGGCCGATGAGGTGGCCCTGCAGGGCCGCCGGATCGACTTCGCCGTTCTCGTCCATCTGGACCACGCGGCGGTCCTGGAACGTGATCGCGCGCTGACTGACGTAGACCGGCACGCCGTCTTGGATCGGGGTGTCGGCGGTCGACATCGGCACCTTCTGCCCCGCAGTCGGCGCGATGACGACCGGGTCGGAGCCGTAGCTCTTCAGCAGGTAGGTCACGATGATGGTGATGGCGTCCATGAGGGACGTCATCCCGAGCACCGCGCCCTCCTCTTGGAAGCCACGCTTGGCGGCGCGCTTGGCCTTCTTGCGGGCGAGGAATGCTTCTTCGGCTTCAGTCGCCATGGTTCACCCCGCTCCCGCTTCGACGATGGCCTGATAGAAGTAGCAGTTCTCGGGGACCTCCTCGGTCGCCGCGGCGAGCTTGCACTCGCTGCCCCGCAACGCGTCCATCGTCTTCATCAAGCTCTGCATCGGGATGCTGTTCTCCGCCGACACGGTCACGACCGTCTCCTTGGGGAAGAGCGTCTTGTACTCCTTGGCCTTCGCCTCGAGGCCGGCATAGTCGTACCGCTCGAAGTCGTCGAGCTGTGTGCCCGGCTTCAGGAGCTTGAGCGTCGGTGCGGTGGAGTCGGCCTCCTTGCCCGCCTCGGCGCCGGCCTGCTGGCCCGATGCGCTCACCCGATAGCCGTCTTCCATGATGAAGACCTTCAGGTTGAGCGGCTTGTCCTTCTTCTCGTCTTCCTTCTGATCCGCCGTCGCCGCGAACTTGGGCGGCGAGACCGAGACCGCTGCCATGCGTGCGACCTCCATCGCCAGCAGCAGCGCCGGGATCAGCAGGAGCATGATGTTCATGACGGGAAGCAGGTTCGCTTCCACGGTCTCTTCCTTGAATTTCTTCGCCACGTTTCCCTCCTTTCGTTCCTCGGCTGCTTGGGTGGTCGTACTCGTGCGGGCGTCGGCCTACTGGATGGCTAGGCGTCGACCCGCGGTCGAGGACGGATCAGCCCTGCCGCACGCGGCTGGCGAGGAGGTTCTCCAGCTTGGACGCGTACAGATCGCACTCGTCCGAGACCTTCTTGGCCAGGCCGGAGATGAACATGTGCACGGCGAGCAGCGGGATCGCGACCATCAGACCGAAGCCGGTGGTGTTGATGGCGATACCGATGCCCTTCGCGAGCGCCGTCGCACGCTGATCGGCGGCGACCGTCGCCACCGCGCGGAAGGCCTGGATCATGCCGTCGATGGTGCCGATGAGGCCGAGCAGCGTCGCGATGTTCGCGATTGCCGGCATCATCGAGAGTCGCTTCGAGATCGCAGGACCGACCTCGAGCAGCGCCTCTTCGATCGCAGACGCGATCTCAGCCTCGCTCTTGTTGGCGCGGGTGAGACCGGCCTTGATCACGCGGGCGAGCGCTGCCTTGTCGGCGGCGTTGCACAGCTTGATCGCGCGGTCGATGTTGTTCGCCATCACCAGCTTCTGGATCTGGTTGAAGAACTGCGCTCCGTTGATGTTGAAACGGAAGAACAGGAAGATGAAGCGCTCGATGGTGACGCCCGCGCCGAGCACGGCCGAGAGCGCGATGAAGTGCATCCACGTTCCGCCGTCTTGGTAGAACTCAGCAAATGGTTGACCGCCCATGACTTGTCGTCCTCCTCCTCGTGCGGGCTAGCGCCCGCAATGAACCGGGTGGCACGTCGTTCGAGACCCCGGTTGTTGTTCACGTGTCTGGTGTGTGGTGGTTTCGCATCTTGCCCGAAGTGGGCCTGGCTTGGCGAGCGCCCTTGCGCGTGCAGAGCGCTCGCATCGCCCTCGTCGATGACCCGGCCCGCCATCGCGGGTCCTCGAGTCGGTCGAGGTCGACCCTCTCGGGTCACCTCAACACGGATTAGAACAAAGGATCCTGTACGGACTCAAGCACCAAAGGTGAGAAGGTCGCACCGAGGCGCGCCCAGTCGAAGTCCGCCTGCGAGCGTCGAAGGATGAAGAAGGCGTTCGGCTTCTCGAGCTTGCCTTCGACCAGGAAGTCATCGTCGATCGAGATCGCCTTGCGACCGCCACGCTTCGCTGCGGCGGCGTCGGCCCGCGCCTTGACGGGCGAGGTGCGCTCCGGGCGAGCACCGCTGGCGGCGGCCTCGGCCGCGCCGGGTTTGGCCGCGCCGGGTTGGGTCGCACGGGTCTTGTCCGCAGCGGGCTTCGCTGCGCCCGGCGTCGCCGCATCGGTGTTGCCCGCGGTCGACGTCGAGCTCGGCTTGCCGGCGGTCGACGGCGGAGCCGCGGTCGTCGACTCGCGCGCCGTGGTGGGAGTGGGCTTGGGCGTCGACTTCTGCACGGGTGGTCGTGCAGTGGTCTCGCCGGCAGCGGGCGCCGGTGGGGCCTGTGCGTACACGGGTTGCGAGGCGAGCACCATAGCCAAAAGCATCGGGGCTGCCAAGAGGAGATGCCGAGGTGTGCACGCGGGATCGCAGTCGATGCGCCGGCGTGCGGGCTCGGTCGCGCAGGGCAGCGAAGTCGGATCGATGACGCGTGCGAACCACTCGCACCACGGGCGTGGGGCTGCTTTGCGGCGTGAAACGACGGTGGTGCTCATGCCCGATCATCCTTCTTGTCGCGCGCGATCGGAGTGGGGCTCATGCGCTCGCGTGACGGCGCGGCGCTCGGCCGCGTCCACGAGAGATGGTCGAACGCATCGATCGCCATCGCGTGCGCGGGTGCGAACGACGGCGGGTGAGCGCGGGGTTGGGACGACGCCACGAACACAGGCGCGCCGGAAACATCGGCGCCGAGGCGGTGAGTGTACGCGCACGGCAGCGGGTTCCCCGCGCGCGGAACATCGCATCGCAGGTGCACCTGCGCGTCGCCGGGGCTCGGCATCGATGGCCGCATCGCGACGCCACCCGGCTTCTGCACGGTGGGCTTGCTCGGTGCCGTCGGCGGTGACGTGGGTGCACTCGGCTTCGCAGCAGGTGGGCTCGGGGGCTGCGGCGTCGGGCCGGCGCCGCCCGACGGTGGGGTCGGTGACTTCGGTCCCGGCTGCACCGGTGCGGGCTGCTTCGGGGTCGGCTGCACGGGGGTCGGCTGCACGGGGGTCGGTGACTTCGGAGCCGGCTGCGTCGGGGCGGGCTGCACGGGGGTCGGCGACTTCGGAGCCGGGTCGGACGGTGCGCCCCCACCGGGCTTCTGCGGGCCCGGCGGCGGATCCTTTGGTGTCGGCTCTGACGGAGTCGGCGACGATGCGCCCGGCTTGCTCGGCGTGGGTGCAGCCGCGCCGCCCGGCTTGCTCGGGGTCGGCTTCGATGTCGGGGGCGACTGTGCGGGCGGTGTGCCGGGATCTCCTGCCCCGGGTGGCGACGGCGGGTCGCCGGGGCCGGCCGGTTTCGCGGCGCCGCCGGGCTTTGCCGGCGTGGGTCCATCGCCACTGGCCGGCGTCGCATCGGTGCCGCCACCGCCGGCGGCCTCCGGCTTCTTCTCGCCGCGCGCCTTCTCGCGATCGATGCGACGTTGCTCGCGCTCGATGCCCTTCTTCGCCACGCGGATGTAGTCCTCTGCGCGCGCCTTGCTGACCGGCGCCGGACCAGGCGCGACCTTGGGACCGCGCCCCTTGCTGTTGGTGGGCGACGGCCCTTCGGGCCCGTCGGCGATCGCGAGCTCGCGGTACTTCGTGAGGAACGCGATGGCCTTCTCGAGCCGTCCGACGGTCTCGAGGCCCGGGTACGGATCGGCGTCGAGGTACAGCACCCCGAGATCGAAGTATGCCTCGGGGTAGTTCGGTCGCAGCTTGAGCGCGGTGTCGAACGACTTCTCGGCGTCCTGCCACTTGCCCTCGGCCCGCAGCGCGGCGCCGAAGTTGAGGTGGGCCTTGGCGAAGCGCGGATCGAGCTCGAGCGCGTACGCGAAGCACTGCTTGGCGGTCGCGATGTCGCCCGCCTGCATGTAGCGGGTGCCGAGGTTGTTCCACGCCGCGGCATTCTTGTCGTCGGCCTCGGCGGCCTTGCGGAACGCCTGGGTCGCGAGGTTGTCCTGGCCCATCGCGGTGTACGCGAAGCCCTTGAGATTGTGCGCCCGGCTGCTCTCCTGGGGCGTACGCACCTTCTCGTCGACGGCAAGGGCACTCGAGGTCACGGCCTGCACCAACTCGAACTTCTTTTGTCGGAAGTAGGCCTCGGCCATCACCAACATCGCCTCGACGTTCTGCTCGTGGATGCGCAGGGCCTGACGGCTGTGGTCGATGGCCTCGACCAGCCGACCGGCCTCGAGGTGCTTCTGGGCCTCGGCGCTGCGCTGGTGCGAGAGCGCGAGCTTCTTCTTCTCCTCCTCGGGATCGCGATCGCGCGTCTTGGGCAGACCCTTGGCCTTGTCCGCCGCCGCCGCGGGCGCCGCGGGCGTGCCCGCGTCCGCACTGGGCGTGGCGTTGGCCTCGAGCCCGTCGAGATCGACCTTCTCGCGCGGCCCGTCGGGGCTGTCGGTGGCGCCCTCGGGCCGGCAGCCCGCCAGCACCAGCATGATCACGGCACCGCTGGCCGCGGCCCGCAACGTCCTGCGCACCTTCGTCATCGCAGATCCTCCAGCTGGAGCTCGAGCGCCGGCTGCCGTAGCAGCGGGTACTCCTCGGGCTTGTAGATGTTGAGCCGCTCGCGCGCCGACGAGGTCCACTCGTTGGCGATGCTGTACTCCTTGCTGCGCTTGACGGTCTCTTCGTACAGCGCGATGGCCTTGGTCTCGGCCTGGCTCGCGAACTGATCGACGACGTCCTTGTAGGCGAACCACGCCTCGGAGTTGGGCTTGAGCTGCTTGGGTACCGGCGCCTGACGGATGGCGATGGCCCAGGTCTCGAACGCGTAGCCGCGGCGGTACATCGCGGCGAGCACCCAGTCGATGCGGCGGTACGGGAACACGTTGTCGTAGGCGTTGGCGGCGACCTGCAGCCGCTCGGTGAGCAGCTGGATCTCCTTCTCCATCTTCTTGCCGGTGCTGTTGATCTCCACCGCCAGCACGTCGGCGAGCGCGTACTCGGCGAGCAGGAACTGCGCCTCGGCCGGGAGGTCGGCGGCGTCGGTCGCCGCCTGCAGCTTCTTGGCATCGAACGCCGAGACCGTACCGCGGTAGTACGACTCGGCCTTCGCGCGCTCGCCCATCTTGGCGTAGGCCTGGCCGATGCGCAGCTGCGACTCCACGACCTTGTCGGCCAGCGCCGGGTCGCTGCCGTGGCGGGCGAGGAACAGCTCGTAGGCCTTGATCGTCGCGCGCTGATCGCCGGTCTTGGCGGTGACCTGGGCCGCGCGGAAGGTCGCGTTGGCGGCCTTGGTCTTGTCGGTGGTCTTGGCGGCGAAGGTGCCGAACATCGCGGCCGACTTCTTGTAGTCCTGCAGGTTGTCGAGCAGGTCGGCGGCGTTCTCGAGCGCGAGCTCGCGGTGCTCGCTGTCCTTGTAGCGCGCGTCCTCGGCGAGCTTGAGGTACGAGGTCACGGCCTCGTCGAACTCGAAGAAGCGCGAGTGGTTGTAGCCGGTGCGCAGCAACGCATCGTCGGCGAAGTCGCTGTCCGGGTACTTCTCGTAGATGCGCTGGTAGGTCTGGCTGGCCGAGCCGAAGCGGCCGATGTTCTCGTAGGCGACCGCGGCGTTGTTGAGCGCCCGGTCGGCGTTGGGATCATCGGGTGCTTGGTCGACCAGCGCGACGTAGCGATCGGCGGCGGCCTCGAACTCGCCGGCCTCGTAGAGCAACGTGGCCTCCTGGAACCGCACCGCGTTGCCGAGGGTCTTCAAGTCGCCGGCGAACTTCTTGGCCTCGTCGCCCTCGCCGCAGCCCTTCTGCATGAGCTTCTCGGTCCACTCCTGCGCGCCCTTCAGGTCTTCGCGCACGACGTGGGCGTCGAGGATCGCGGTGCCGGCGTTGATGGCGACGTTCTCCGCGCAGTGGTCGTCGATGATGCGGACGAAACGCTCCTCGGCCTCGTCCCAGTGCTGGTAGCGCTGCGAGACCTCGCCGGCGAGGTACTTCATGGTCGCGGTCTGATCGCTGTCGGGGCGCGCGAGCGCGAAGCGATCGTAGGCCTCCTGCAGCGCCAGCATCGTCGGCGGGATCTCGAGCGCCTTGTCGAACGGCCCCGGCGCGCCCTTCTTGGGCATGTCGGGCACGCTGAGGCGGCCGGCCTGTTTCTCGGCCTCGACGTAGGCCTCGTAGGCGAGCACGGCCCCGGTCGCGGCATCCTCCTGCAGGCGGTTGTCGAGGTTGCTGTCGCGCACCGCCGTGTACTGCTCGGCCGCCGCGAGCAGCTGCCCCGAGTAGAACAGCGACTCGGCGAAGTTGTAGCGGTACTCGTAGGAGCTGGGCGTGTCGGGGAAGCGCTCGAGGTAGGCCTCGTAGGCCTTGGCCGCGATGGCGTACTCGGCCTCGGCGCGCGGATCACCAGCGGCGCGCAGGGTCTGGGCGTACGCGTGGTGATCGATGGCGGTGTGGACCAGCGCCTCCTCGGCGAGCTTGAGCGCGGCCTCGACGGCCTCGGGGTCGCCTTCGTTGGCGTAGAACCACTTGGTGCCGCGCAGGTAGTTGGTCGCGAGCTTGTCGCGCGCCGCGGTGGCGGCGGCCTTGTCCTGCAGCGCGTTGTGGGCCTGCAGGATGCGCATCTGGATCTGCGGCGCGGCGGCGGCCAGCGGCCAGCGCTTGATCGTGATCTCCCAGATTTCGATGGCCTTGCCGTACTCGGTCTGCAGCGCCAGCAGGTCGCCGAGCGCCGCATAGACCTCGGGCACGTGCTTCTCGTTGCCGCGAGCCTTGTAGTCGCGATCGAGCCGCGCGAGGCCGACCTGGCGATCGCGATTGCCGTCGTTGTCCCAGTCCTCCTCGACGTAGACCTTGGCGATGTACTTGACCGCGTCGTCCCGCAGGGCGATGGCGCCACCGGGCTCGCCGTCGTTCTTGTGCGCGTCGGCGTAGCGCACGAACTCATCGAGCTTCTTGGCGGCATCCGCGAAGTCCCGCCGCAGGTACAGCGTCCACGCCAGGCGGATCAGCGCCTCGTCGTAGAGGTCGGCGTCGGGGTTGGCGGTGACCTTGGCGTAGGCCTCGTACGCGGCATCGAGCTCGTCGAGGTCGTAGTGGACCTCGCCGACCCGCAGCCACGACTCGTCGGTGTAGGTGCCGTCCTTCTTCCACGGCTCGCAGCGGTCGTAGTCGCCGGCGCGCCAGCTGCCGCTGTCGACCACGTTGCTGCCGTCGGCGGCCGGCGGCGCGAAGAGGTTCGCGCAGGCCAGCGCGAGGTAGCTCTGCCGGCTCTGATCGAACTCCTCCTCCTCGTACAGCAGCGTGCCCATCATGTAGAGCGACGCGTCGGCGAGGTGGAAGCGCGGGAATCGGAGCACGACGTCGCGGTAGAGCGCGACGGCGTCGCCGTAGTCGGGGATCGGCGACGGCGGTGGCGCGGCGTTGGGGTCCTGCTCGAGCCGCTGTTGATACGCCTCGAGTTCCTCTTGGAAGGCCTCCTCCTGCCGCGCGAGGCGCTCGCTGCCGGCCTCGAAGTGCAGCTCCGCGAGCCGGAACATGATCTCCGGCGTCCACGCCGGATCGTCGGGGTGCAACTCGAGGAAGTCCTCGTAGCGCGCGACCGCGGCGGCCCGCAGCTTGCGGGCGGTGGCCTGCTTCTGCTTGATCTTCTTGTCGTAGGCGCCCTCGAGCGCGCGGCGGCCGGCGACGCCGGTGACGAGCAAGGTCTGGCCGATGGTGTGGGCCATCGCGGCGTGGGCCTGCTGGTAGCGCGCGCCGAACTCCTCCATCTCGTCCATCGCCGCGGCCTCGCGCTCGTCGGCGGCGCGGCGTGGCAGCGGGGCCTTGAGCTGGCCGGGATCGGTGGCCTTGGGTGCTTGCTCGAGCGCGCGGCCCGAGCCGGGCTCGCCGGGCACCCCGGTGGGCTCGCGCTCGTCACCGAGCTTGGCCTTGGCCTTGTCGAGATCGGAGCGCGGCAGCGCGTGCACGACCCCCGGCAACGACGCGAGCAGCAGCGACAGTGCGAGCGTGCGCCTCATTCGACGTCCTCCAGGCCCATCTCGATCGAGAGGTCGATCTCGCCGAGCTCGCGATCACGCTCCACCTCGAGCCGGTGGATCTCGTCGGTCTCCGCCTCCTTCATCGCCCATGCGACGTCGAGCAGACCGACCTCGGAGCGCAGCACCAGCGAGTTCAGCTCGGTGACGACGTCGGCGTAGGATGCCGCCAGCACGTCGGCCACCACGGTCTTGGTGGTGCCCTTGGCGCCGGTCAGTTCGCCGAGGTACGCATCGAGGTTCGCACGCTCCTGGGCGAGCACCGTCACGGCGCCCTCGAGGCGTTTGCCGGCGGTGTGGTCGAGGTCCACGCGGGCCTTGTCGGCGCGCGCGTGCAGGCCCTGGGCACGCTTCCACAGGGCGTCGACCTCGGCCGAGACGCCGCCCTTGCCCGCGAGCCCCTGGTACATGCCGGCGAGGTAGCGACGGTAGTCGGCGACCGCCTTGGCCTTGGCTTCGCGCAGCGGATCCTCGTAGCGCAGCGCCGCCTGGGCGCTCGAGATCCGCTCGCGCAGCGCGGCGACCTGCGCCTCTTGCAGCGCGAGCTCGTCGCGACGCGCGGCGGCTTCCTTGAGGAAGCCTTGGTGGTCGATCTTCTGCTCCTTGCGGGTCTCCTCGTAGTAGCGCTCGGTGGCGACCAACTCGGCCCGCATCGCGCTCACGAACAGATCGAGCTTGTGGGCCTGCTCCTGCAGCCGCTGCAGGCGGGTGACCGCGCGGCGCTGGTGATCGGTGCGATCGCCGAGCGGGCGATCGACCTTGTCGCGCAGCGCGCCGCGCTTGCGTTCGGCGGCCCCGAGGTCGCGGTCGCCGGCGAGGCGGCGGATGAGGGCCTCCTCGACCGTGATCAGATCGTCGTCGACATTGTCGAGGCCGGCGGCGTGGGCCGCGAGATCGTTGAACAGCCGCGCCTTGTCCCGCGCGCGTACGGCTTCTTCCATGCGGGCCAGCAGCGCGCGCGTGTCGGCCAGCTCGCGCTCGAGCGCACCGACCTCGCGCGCGAGCGACTCGGCCTGCACCGCGCGCGGCAGCGAGCGGGCGACCGGCACCGCGCCCACCGGCAGCACCGCCGCGAGGCTGAAGTGTTCCATGTCCTCACCGACCACCGCAGCGAAGTACTCGGTGGCGTCTCCCTTGGCGGACAGGCGCCGGCCCAGCTGGGTCGCGAGCCGATCGAACTCGCGACGCAGGCCGAGGAACTCGGCCTCGGCGCCCTTGTAGTCGCGCTGCTGCACGCGGATCTTGCCCCGCAGCTGCTTGATCTCCGGCACGATCGGCGAGTCCGGGTCGTAGATGAGCAGCAGGTCGAGCGCCTGCACCGACTGCTCGAAGCGCTCGGCGCCCAGCAGCGTCCACGCGGTCTCGTACATCGCCTCGGGGAAGTACGGCGAGTCGCGGCCGATGTGGCGATACGATCGCACTGCGTCGTCGGTGGCCGCTTCGTCGTGATGCACGCGACCGAGCGCCATCCAGGCCAGCTCGACGATCTGCCGGTCGCGGGACTCGCCTGGGCGGGTCTTGGTGATGCGTGCGAAGCGTGCGACGGCATCCTCGAGGTCGCCCTTTGCCAGGCTCGCCGAGGCCGCGACGTACGACGCACGCAGCCGCCAGCTGGCATCGGGGCCGCCGCGCGTGATCGGGATGTCGATCGGCGACAGCGCGTCGAGCTCGACGATGGCCTCGGCGTGCCGACCGCTCAGGTACAGCCAGCGTCCGTAGGCGTAGCGCAGCTCGGGCAGCCGCTGGTCGGCCGGGAACGAGGTCGCCCACTTCGACAGCCGTGCGACGTTGGCCTCGTCGAGCACGCCCACCGGCGGCGTGACGCGGACATCCACACCGACCGCTTGCAAGCGTGCGCGCACCTCGGGCGTGGCCGACACGCCTGGCTTGCGCGCGAAGCCCTGTTCGCGGCGCGGGCTCGCGAGGTCGAACAGCCGCGCGACCGAGCGCTGATGGAAGCGCTTGGCGTCCGGCCGCGCGTCGGCGAGATTCTTCGAGAACAGCTCCGCCGCCCAGCGCGACATCTCCATGTGCACGAGCGCGTCACCGAGGAAGAACACCGCCTGCGCGCCGGCCTGGGACTCGGGGTAGTTCTCGACCAGGTCGAGGAACTTGATCGCCGCGCCCTCGGCGTCGCCCTCGGCCAGCAGCAGCTGACCATCGACCAGGCGTCGCGCGAGCTCGGTCTCCTTCGCGCGGGGATCCTTCGCGGCGGCGCGCTCGGCCGCGACGACGTTCTCCTCGGCCTCGCGCAGCGAGGTTGCGAGATCGCCGAGCTTCACCTCGCGATCACGCGCGATCGCTGGTCCCGCGGCCAGCAACGTGGCGATCGCCAGGGCGATCGCACCCGCGCGGTGGGTTACCGCGCGAAGCCTCGGCACTCGCACCACGGTGGCGCTACTCCTCGTCCTTGCCACGACGGGCCTTCGCCTGCGGCATCGGCCGTCCGGCGGCGTCGAGCGGCAGCTCCTGCCAGTTCACGCTCGGGCGATCGCGCATCTCGGTGGTGAGGTTGCCGCGCTCGAAGCCGACGCTGGAGAGCTTCACCGCACCGTTCTCCGGCGCCGTGAAGCTGTGGGAGCTGCGAGAATCGAAGGTGTAGCCCGACAGGTACGCGAAGACGCCGTAGCCGTGGCCCTTGTACGTGAGCTCGATGGTCACGTTGTGGGGGCCGGGCGGCAGGTTGCCGTCGTAGATGACGACCTCGTCCTCGGAGTCGAGACTGCCCGACTCGTCGGAGCGCGCGTAGATCTGTGCGCCGTCCATGATGTAGACCATCTTCACCAGGCGGAAGCCCGAGCCCATCAGGTTGCGGTGCGCGATCACGACGCGCGAGCCCGCCATCACACCCTTGAGGACCGTCTCACGCAGCAGCGCCAGGCGGGCCTTGCTGCGGAAGATCTTGTCCTTGAGATCGTCGACCTCGACCTGCAGGCCGTCGATGCGATCGCCGTAGACCTCGCTGCGTCGCATCGCGTCGGCCGACACCGCGGCCCCCTCGGCACCGCCGACCTTCGGAGTCGGAGCCGGCGGCGGGGTCTTGCTCGGCGCGCCAGCGGGCTTCGCTGGCGCCGCCGCGGGCTTCGCTGGCGCGGCCGCGGGCTTGCTCGGTGTGGCGCCGGCCTTCACCGCCGCTGGCTTCACCGGCGCCGGCGTGCCCCCGGGCTTGGCCGCGGGCGCAGGCGGGGGCGGGGCCGCGGCGACCCAGCGCGCGTGGCCACCGAGCCAGAGCACGGCAGCCCACGCGAGCAACGTCGTCGTCAGGCGCCTCGCCCACCGACCACGCCACGTTTCCTGCCACCGACCACTGGACACGCCGCACGCTCGCACGGTGTTCAAGGTACCAAGACCAACGTTGCTGCACCACCAGGAGGGGTTCGATGTCACCGGTCGTCTCATCCCCAGCATCGGCGCATCCGTCCCACCGCGCCCGCGCATCACGACGAGATGCGCCGACCCGCAGCGCATGCGTGGGGCCCGGAGCGGCGCGAGCTGCAGACCCGACCGGAACATCCGCGCCGGGGCGAGGCCGACGGAGGACCCCGAGGTGGTTTCCCGCGAGGGCGTCGATCCACAACACTTGGCCACGGCTTTTTTCGTGCGGCGGCGGCGGGACCGATGCCAGCGCCGCAACCCGCTCCATGGGGCCGTTTGTGCGCCCACGAGGGGCCGATGACGAGTTCCGATGCAGGCCGCCCCGAGTTTTGGCTATCGTTGCCGCCGTGGGCGCCGAAACCGAGTACATGGGCACCGGCCGCGCGAAGGTCTGGACCTACCTCATCGTGGCCGCGGTGCTGGTGGTCGGCGTGGTCGTGGCGAACTTCGCGCTCACGAACCCCGAGCTCGCCAGCAAAGGCGTCGACGCGTTCATGGGCATGCCGCCGTGGGGCTTCCTGCCGCCGCGGCGCTGGTCGGCCTGGTCGTCTTCGCGGTCGGCCTCAAGCTCGAGACCGACTGGCCCGAGGCACTCGGCGCCCTGCTCGTCGCGGGCGCCCTGGCCGGCGGCGAATTCCTCCTGGGCTGGAAGCGCTTCGAGCTCGGCGGGATGGTGGTCGTGCCGTACGTGATCCCGCTGGCGGCGTTCCTGCTGCTGATGGGCTACAGCGTCGTGCGCTCGCGGTGAGGCGAGCGCACGCGCGCCGCCGCTAGAACTCGATCACGGTGCGGATCGATGTGCCCGCGTGCATGAGGTCGAAGGCCTCGTTGATGCGCTCGAGCGGCAGCTTGTGGGTGATGAGCTCGTCGATCTCGATCTTGCCGTCCATGTACCAGTCGACGATCTTCGGCACGTCGGTGCGGCCACGGGCGCCGCCGAAGGCCGAGCCCTTCCACACCCGCCCGGTGACGAGCTGGAACGGGCGGGTCGAGATCTCTTGGCCAGCACCCGCGACGCCGATGATGACGCTCTGGCCCCAGCCGCGGTGGCAGCACTCGAGCGCCTGGCGCATCAGCGTGGTGTTGCCGACGCACTCGAAGCTGTAGTCCGCACCGCCCCCGGTGAGCTCGACCAAGTGCGCGACGAGGTCGCCCTGGAGCGCCTTCGGGTTCACGAAGTGGGTCATGCCGAACTGGCGCCCGAGTGCCTCGCGGGCCGGGTTGATGTCGACGCCGACGATCATGTTGGCACCGACCATGCGCGCGCCCTGGATGACGTTGAGCCCGATGCCGCCGAGGCCGAACACCACCACGTTGGCACCGGCCTCGACCCCCGCGGTGAAGATCACCGCGCCGATGCCGGTCGTGACGCCGCAGCCGATGTAGCAGATCTTGTCGAACGGCGCGTCCTTGCGGACCTTCGCCAGCGCGATGTCGGGCAGCACGGTGTGGTTCGCGAACGTCGAGCAACCCATGTAGTGGTGGATCGGCTTGCCGCCCAGCGAGAAGCGCGAGGTGCCGTCGGGCATCAGGCCCTTGCCCTGCGTCGCGCGGATGGCCGTGCAGAGGTTGGTCTTGCGGCTGAGGCACGACTTGCAGCCGCGACACTCGGGCGTGTAGAGCGGGATGACGTGATCGCCGACCGCGACGCTGGTGACGCCCGCGCCGACCTCGACCACCACGCCGGCCCCCTCGTGCCCGAAGATCGCCGGGAACAACCCCTCTGGATCGGCACCGGAGCGGGTGAACTCGTCGGTGTGGCACACGCCGGTCGCCTTCAGCTCGACCATGACCTCGCCGGCGCGTGGGCCCTCGAGATCCACCTCTTCGATCGACAATGGTTGTCCGGCCGCGAAGGCCACCGCCGCCCGAGTCTTCACGCGTCACCTCGCATCGCGGGCGACACTACCAAAAACGCGAAAGCGCGGTCAGCCGGGAGCGGGGTCGCGGACCATCTCGATGCGCCGCCACAGCGCCGCGAGCAACTCGGGGATGCCGGCGCCGGTGTGGGCGGAGATCGCGAACAGCGGCACGTTGCGCTCCCGCAGCGCGGCGCGTAGCGCCTCGACGCGCGCGCTGCCCTCTTCGTCCTCGAGCACGTCGAGCTTGTTCAGCGCGACCACCCGTGGCTTGCCCTCGAACACCGCGCCGTAGTGCTCGAGCTCGGCCTCGAGCGCATCGAGATCGGCCAGCAGATCGCGCTCGGGATCGAAATCGGGCGCGAGGATGTGCAACAACACGCGCGTGCGCTCGAGGTGTCGCAGGAACTGCAGCCCGAGCCCACGGCCCTCGCTGGCGCCCTTGATGAGCCCGGGCACGTCGGCGATGACCATCTGTCGCGCCTCGCCCATCTCGACCACGCCGAGCTGCGGCACCAAGGTCGTGAACGGGTAGTCGGCGATCTTCGGACGCGCACGCGAGACCTTGGCGATGAAGGTCGACTTGCCGACGTTGGGAAAGCCGACGATGCCGATGTCGGCGAGCAGCTTGAGCTCGAGCCGCAGCGACCGCTCCTCGCCCGGCGTGCCCTTCTCGGCGAAGTCGGGCGCCTGGTTGGTCGAGGTGCGAAAGTGGATGTTGCCGCGGCCGCCGTGGCCGCCACGGGCGATCACCAGGCGCGCTCCGGCGGTCGAGAGATCGCCCAGCACCACCGGCGTCGGCTCCGGCACCCGCGGCCCGCGGTGCGCGTCGTCGTAGGGCCCACCGTCATCGTCGTCGTCGGGCTCGTCGTCGCCGGGATCGGGATCGTCTCCGTCGAGATCGCCCTCGTCGAACTCGAAGGACATCTCGCTGTCGAGGCCGCCGGCCGACTCGACCGGCCCCTCGCGCTCGAGCACCACCACGGTGCCGACCGGTACGCGCACCACGAGATCCTCGCCCGCGCGACCGTTGCGGTCGTGGGTGCCGCCGCCCTGGCCGCTGGGCGCGTGCAGGTGCCGGCGGTAGCGCAGATCGAGCAGCGTCGTGAGGTGCGGATCGGCGACGAACACCACGTCGCCGCCATCACCACCGTCGCCACCGGCGGGGCCGCCCTTGGGCACGAACTTCTCGCGCCGCCAGGCCACCGCACCGTCGCCACCACGGCCGGCACGCACGTGCACGCGCACGAGGTCGACGAACTTCACGGGCGTACCTCGATGTCATCGGGCGAGCGCCTCGCTCGCGCGGCGAGCCGACGATGGGCTCGCCTGCGCGACGGGCTGCTCACTCCGCGGCCGCAGCGGGCGCAGCGTCGACGGCCACGAACGCCGTGCGCTCGCGACCACGCTTGTAGAAACGAACGTGCCCCTCGACGAGTGCGAAGAGCGTGAAGTCCTTGCCGCGACCGACGCCCGGGCCGGCCTTCACGGTCTCACCGACCTGCCGCACCAAGATGTTGCCCGGGGTGACGAGCTGGCCGCCGAACTTCTTGACGCCGCGAAACTGCGCCTTGCTGTCGCGGCCGTTCTTGATCGAGCCTTGTCCCTTTTTGTGTGCCATGGATTCCTCTTGCGTCGCCTGAAGCGAAGCTCGTACGCGGCCCGCTAGGCCGAGATGGCCTCGATCTTGATCTCGGTGAAGTGCTGACGATGTCCGCGCTTGCGCCGGTAGTTCTTCCGGCGGCGGAACTTGTAGACGATGACCTTGGGGTGCTTGCCGTGGGCGACGATGGTGCCGACGACCTTGGCACCCGCGACCTTCGGCGTGCCCACTTGGGCATCGGCGCCGCGGCCCACGAGCAGCACGTCGTCGAGCTCGATCTTGGTGCCGACGTCACCCGCGAGCTTCTCCACGCGCACGGTGGCGCCGGGCTCGATGCGGTACTGCTTGCCACCGGTGCGTACGACGGCTTGATCGAAGTTCGACATGACTCTCTTCTCGTCCTTCCCGCTGTCTCGAGGGCGCCTCGCACCTCGTGGGCCGACCACCCGCGCTCGAGGGGTCGGCTTTGGGAGTGCGAAGCATATGGATCGGGCGCCGGCGGTCAAGCGGCCTTGCGAGCCGGCCCCGCGGACCGGCCCACGGGGTCTGCGCAGGCGCCCCGAAGGCGCGTGCGATGGCTCCTAGCGGCCGCTACGGGCCCGCGCACGCCGGCGCGCGGTGCCGGCCACGACCGCGAGCAGCCAGGCCGCCGCGGTCGACGGGCCGGCCGGGCCGCCCGCATCGCAGCCGCAGCCGCGATCGACCGAGCCGTCGTCGCCGCTGCCCATCGCGGTGTCCGAGGCAGCGCCATCGCTGCCGCCGTCGGTGCCCGAGTCCGCGCCGCCGTCCGAGCCGCCCGACGCCGAGCCGCCGCCATCCGTGCCCGCACCGGTGGCGTTGGTGCCTCCGTCGGTGCCCGCGGCGTCGCCGACTTGGATCGTCACGACGTCCTCGGTGACGTGGGCGAACTGATCGTGGACCTCGATGTGCAGCTCGTAGGTGCCGGCATCGAGCCCCGCGAGGTTCACCGCCGCACGGTACTGATCGTCGACCTCGCGATCGAAATCGATCTGATCGTAGATGACCTCGCCATCCTTGTAGAAGACGAACTTCCAGCCGTAGCCGCCGTAGTTGTCGTCGACCACCGCCCGGAACTGCACGTCGGCGCCGACCTCGAACGCCTGCCCGTCGGTCGGTGACTCGATGGTCGCGACCGGCGGTTCCATGTCGGGCTCGTTGCCGCCGAAGATCCACGTCATCTCGTCGAAGTCGTTCTGCTGCAGGCTGCCGTCGCCACAGAACATCTCGTGGGTCAGCTGGCAGCCGGCCGAGTTGGGGCCCTGGCACTGCGCCTCGCACAGCCCCGCGCACTCGGTGCGGAAGCTGCCGTCGCCACCACCGCAGTACGACATCACCGAGTTGCAGTCGAAGGTGTGATCGAGGCCGTAGGCGTGGCCGGCCTCCTGGCTGGCGGTGTTGGCCATCTGCACCGCCGAGAAGCTGTTGAACGCGTACACCACGTGACGCTGGCCCAGCGCGCCGCAATCGGCTCCGGGCGCCACGCCGCCGGCCGGCGAGTCGATGTTGGTGTCGGTCCAGTCGCCGCCCATCATCTCCATCGTGTACGGCGCGACATCGCCGGGCCGAGTCTCGTAGACCACCGCCACGCCGAACGGTGCGAAGTCGGCCTGCACCGCCTGCGCGATCGAGATGGCCTTCTGCTGGCCCTGATCCCACACCGGGTAGTTGCCGGCGCGCGCCAGCGCAGAGGTGTTCTCGGTCGAGTTGTCGGCGCCGGGCTTGAGCTCACCACCGTTGAAGTTGAGAAAGAGGGTGTGCTTGCGCGGGTACTCGTTGCCCGGGATGTCTTCGACCGCGAAGATGGTGTCGGGCTCCACCTGCAGGCGCCCTTCGTCGATCTCGCGTGGCAGCACCATCCCGCCGCGCTGCACCCAACCATCGGGCATTGGACCCCGAGGGTTCTCGCCGTCGACGTCGGCGGGCAGCTCACCGGCGGCGACGCGATCGAGCACCGCGAGATCGGGCTGCGGCGCGGGCGTGTGTCGGCGCGGCGACGCGAGCAACGCGTGCACGTCGAGCGTCAGGATGCGCGCCTCACTGCCGTGATCCTTGGGGAGGTACGGGTGATATCCCGGGGCCTCCCGCGCGGCGGCGGCGGACGGCAACACGAAGGACAGCAGGAGCAGGCTCGGAAGGAGGGCGGCACGTCGCATCGGGGCGAGGCCAGCCTAATCCAAACATTCCTCGCGTGGGGACGCGGGCAAGGTCCCGGGCGTGGGATTTCTCTCGGTCGAGATCTCGGCGGCTGCGGCGGCGCGGGGACGCCGACGCGCCTTCAACCGACGGGCACGTCGGTGAGGCATCCGATGGTGGTGTCGATGCGGAAGTGCGACTCGCTGGTGTGGCGCTCCGCGAAGAAGAAGTCGAGCGCGTACACGTTGCCGGGCGTGATGCCGAGCGCGGCCGCCTGCGCGTCGAGATCGATCACGCCGTTCATGGCCCCGTGCACGCCGCCGAGATCGATCGCGAGCTTCCCGTTCACGAAGGTGAAGAGGTCGTCGTCACCCGTGAAGCTGAAGATCTCGCCGCCCTGGTAGACGAACTCGGTGTGCAGCTCGAGCGTGAGGTGGAAGTTGTGCGGGGTGCCCTCGTCGCCGAAGCCCTGGCCGTCGATGGGAAAGAACGCCTGATCGTCGAAGGTGTAGGTGCCGTCGGGTTGCTGCGTGAGCACCAGCGGCACGTCGATCGGCATGTTGACCCCAGGCGTGTCGCGGTACCACTGGTCGAACGGGCCCTGACCGTTGGTGGTGGGCGTGGTCGGCATGCCCGCGTAGACCGGCTTCAGATCGGCGCCGAGGTCCGCCTGCACGATGCCCGGATCGACCGCGATGACGTACTCGAAGTCCGGGTGTGACTGCTGGAAGTCGCGCACCTTGGCGGTGAGCATCTGATCGCCGGCGCACTCCATCGGCATGCCGGTGGTGCCGGTGGCTCCCCCGACGTCGAACACCGGCTCGTGGCCGCCCTCGGCGTCGGAACCCGCGGTCGCGTCGTCGACACCGACGGTGCTGCCGTCGGTGCCCGCCTCTCCGATCCCGGTCGCGGCGGCGCTCAGCCCCGCACTGATGCCGCCCAGCGACGAGACCTCGCCGGCGGTGTCGCGACCGAGGTCGTCCTCACCACCGCATGCGCCGGCACCGATCACGGTGATCGGCACGATCCACCACGTTCGCATCGCGTCGCCCCTCCCCACCTTGCAGTGTAGTCTGCAAGGCGCTCGCCTTCGCGGCTTCGCGTCGCGAGCCGTGACACCGTCCTGGGATTGCCCCTGGCACCCGAGGGCGTTCTGCCCGAGGGTTCATGCGGATTGCCCAACGCGGGCGGCTCGGCTTCGACGAAAACTGGCCCGCGCCGCGGTGATCCTCTTATAGCGATCGAGTGATCGTCCCCAGCCCATCCCGCCCCCGTGGCGCCGCTCGCGGCGCCCTCGTGTTCGGACTGACTGCGCTGCTGGGCGGCTGCGTGCTCGGCAGCGGCGTCGGCCCACGCGCGCCCGGGTCGGGCACGCACACCACCGTGCGCCGCACCGACGCGATCACACCGCGACGCGATGCGACCCCGTACTCGCTCGAGGAGCGCGAGCGCATCGCCGCCATGGATCCGTGGGTCGAGCGCGCCTCGACGCGCTTCGGCGTCGACGCCGATCTCGTCCGCGCGGTGATCTGGGTCGAGAGTCGCTTCCAGCTGCGCGCCAAGAGCCCCGCGGGTGCACGCGGCCTGATGCAGCTGATGCCCGCGACCGCGTCGGGCCTGGCCCAGCAGCTGCGATGGGCACGGGCCAATCCCTACGATCCCGAGTTCAACATCACCGCCGGCACCTACTACCTGCACGCGCTGCTCGAGCGCTACCACGGCGACACGATGCTGGCGTTGGCTGCATACAACGCCGGCCCCGGCAACGTCGATGCCTGGCGTGCGCAGGGGCTGCCGCCGCGCAGCCTCGAGTACGTGCAGCTGGTGCTCGACGCCAAGGCACGCTTCGAAGCGGTGTGGCACCGCAATCAGGCCCCCGCCGCCGCGCCGCAGCTGGTGCGTGCGCCGAGCCCCCGCGCGCCGATCGTGATCCCGGAAGCACCGAGCTCGCGCGAGACGGCGCCCGACGGCACGCCGATCCGCTACGACCTCGATCGCGTCGAGAGCGAGTATCGACCGGTCGTCGAGGATCCGCCGCCGCCGGTGACCCGCGAGGCCGTCGTGCGACCGCGCGCGCGCACGCCAGCGCCTTCGGTGCCCGAGCCCGACCATTCGCCAGACGCCGACGCGCCCGCGCTCGGCATCGGCGTGCTGCCATCGGTCGACGAGTAGCGGATCGCGGGCGCCGGCGTCCTCGAGCGCGGCCGGCTTGGTGTCCGCCGCTGCGCGCTCGTGCGCCCCGAAAAACTGAACTTGACGTCGGTTTCACTTCGATCCACAACCGGGTCGTGGCTTCGACCGCCGCCCGCACCCGCGTGCCCTCGCAGGACCGCGCCGTCCGTACCCGCGCCGCGCTGCTCGACGCGGCGCGACGCGAGTTCTCGGAGCGCGGCTACGCGGCCGCCACCGCCAAGAGCATCGCCGCGCGGGCCGAGGTCGCGACCGGCAGCTTCTATCAGTACTTCGAGAGCAAGGACGCCGCGCTACTCGAGCTCGCCCGCGAGCGCCTGGCGCTCGTGGCCGATCGCAGCCTCGCGCTGCTCGAGGCGCCGCGCCCCGCCGGCGGCAACGAAGCCGCGCTCGCGCGACGTCGCATGCAGGCGGTGGTCGAGCTCGTGATCGAGGCCCACCGCGACGACCCCGGCCTGCACGCGGTGCTCACCGAGCGTCGCCACGCGTGTCGTGAGCTCGATGCGATCACCGCCACCGGCGAGCGCGCGCTGGTGGCCCGCATCGCGGCCTTGCTGGCGCGCTGGCGCGTGCAAGGCGATCGCGAGGCGATCGCGTTCGTGCTGTTCGGCATGCTCGAGGGCTCGGTGCACGCCCACGTGCTCGGCGATCCGGTGGTCGACGACGCGCGCTTCGTCGCCGCCTTGGTCGACGCACTGCTGCGCGTCGCGATGCCCGCGGTGGCCCCCGCACGGGCCGCGACCGAGCGTCCACGCCCGCGCCCGGGCAGCCCGCGATAGACCCATCTCCGACCCACGACAACCCCGCCCAAACCCACCCACCAGGGAGCAACCACCATGGCGATGATCCAGCTCGGCGACGAGTGGTCCCGACTCATGAGCAAGTACGCGGACGACCACCAGAACAAGGTCAACCAGACCTGTCACACCATCGGCATCCCGCTGATCGCGGCGTCGATCCCGGTCGGCGCGACCATCGTCGGACTGCCGCTGGCGGCGGCGATGTTCACGGTCGGCTGGACGTTCCAGTTCGTCGGCCACGCATTCGAGGGCAAGAAGCCGTCGTTCGTCGACGACCGCCGCCAGCTGGTCGTAGGCCTGCTGTGGTGGACCAAGAAGATGGGCCTCGGCGTGGTCTCGACCAAGGCCTGACGTCGTCAGCGACCGCCGTCAGTGCACGCCGACGGCGCGGCGCCCGGTCTTGTCGAGGAAATCCTCGAACGAGCCGGGGAAGAAGTCGCAGCCGCCGGCGCCCTTGAGCTCGAGCACGCACGTCGCCACGTCCTGGACCATGTATTGGTCGTGGCTGACGAACACCAGCGTGCCCTCGTACTTCTGCAGCGCCTCGGTGAGCGCGCGGATCGACTCGAGATCGAGGTGGTTGGTGGGCTCGTCGAGGATGAGCAGGTTGTCGCGCGTGAGGGTCAGCTTGCTCATGAGCAAGCGCGCCGTCTCACCGCCCGACAGCGCGCGCACTGGCTTGTCGGCGTCCTCCGAGGGGAACAGCATGCGACCGAGCAGGCCGCGGATCTCCTGCACGGTGGCCTTCTCGTCCCACTGGTACAGCCACTCGAAGGCGGTCTTGGGGTCTTCCTTGCTGACGCCCTCTTCGTGGTGCTGCGGCATGTAGCCGATGGTCACCTCGTGGCCCGGTGAGACGCGGCCGCGATCGGGCTCGAGCTGCTTGGCCAGGATCCGGCACAGCGTGGTCTTGCCGATGCCGTTGGGGCCGACGATGGCGAGCTTGTCGCCCCGTGCGAGCGTGAACGTGACGTCCTTGAGCACGACCTGGCCGTCGAACGACTTGCCGAGCTTGTCGGCCTCGAGCGCGAGCTTGCCGCTGGGGCGCTTGACCTCGAAGCGGATGAACGGGCGCTGGATGTTCGAGCGCTTGAGATCGACCATGTCGATCTTGTCGATCGCGCGGCGCCGCGACTGCGCCTGGCTGGCCTTCTTGGCGTTGGCGCCGAAGCGGCGGATGAAGTCCTTGAGCTCGAGGATCTTCTTCTGCTTGCTGGCGTTGCCCTTCTCGGCCTGGATGCGGAACTCGACCTTCTGCTGCAGCATCTCGTCGTAGGCGCCGGGGTAGACGATGATGTTCTCGTAGTCGACGTCGGCGGTGTGGGTGCAGACCTCGTTCAAGAAGTGGCGATCGTGGGAGATCACCACCAGCACGCCCTTGTAGTCGTCGCGCAGGAAGCCCTCGAGCCAGCGGATCGAGTCGATGTCGAGGTGGTTGGTGGGCTCGTCGAGCAGCAGGATGTCGGGGTTGCCGAACAGCGCCTGGGCGACCAGCACCCGCAGACGCATGCCGCTGTCGAGGCGGCTGAGTGGCTCGTCGAACATGCTGGTCGGGATGCCGAGGCCGGTGAGTAGCCGCTCGGCCTCGGTCTCGGCGCTGTAGCCGTCCTCTTCGCCGACGATGATCTCGAGATCGGCGAGCCGCATGCCGTCGTCGTCGGTCATCTCGCCGCCCTTGGCCAGCAGGACCTCTTTGTCCTGCATGGCCTGCCACAGCCGCGGGTTGCCCATCACCACCACGTCGCGGATGCGCTCGTTCTCGTAGCGGTAGTGGTCCTGGTGCAGCATCGACAGGCGGCTGCGCGCGGGACGGGTCACGCTGCCCTGGTCGGGCTCGAGCTCGCTGGCGAGGATCTTCATGAACGTCGACTTGCCGGCCCCGTTGGCGCCGGTCAGGCCGTAGCGATGACCAGCGTCGAAGGTCGTCGTGACGTCGTCGAACAGTTTCTTGCCGCCGTAGGTCTTCGAGACGTTGCTGACGGTGAGCATGGCAGTCTTCCTCGGGTCGGCGTCGCCTGCATGGGGCGTCGCAATCGTCTTGGGGGCGCACCGCAAGCGGACGCGCACGTCGGAACGTGGGGTGTAGACAAGACCCGCGGGTTTCGCCAGCCCCTGGACGCGACAGCGGCGCTACCGCGGCTTGCGCGAGCGCACGAGCAGTGCGCGTTCGCTCGAGGCGCGCACGGTGCTGCGGGCTGTTACCTTCGTGCCGCGACGTCGACATGCGCCCTCGTGCACCGCGCTCCCCGCTATCGACGCGTGCCCAGCGGGGCTCGTGCGTGGTGGCGTGCGTGCTGTTGACGACGAGCATCGCCCTGCTCGCGCCGCGGGCGGTACACGCGTGCAGCTGCGCGCCACCATCACCGCCCGAGCTGGCGGCCGCACGTGCGGCCGCGGTGTTCGAGGGCCGCACCTACGGCGTGCACCGCGAGAACGGCAAGCTGCGCTTCTCGTTCGAGGTCACGCGGGTGTGGAAGGGCGCCATCGGCAGCACGGTCGACATCTGGACCGCGAGCAATTCGGCGGCCTGCGGCCGCGGCTACGAGGCCGGCGTCTCGTACCTGATCTACGCCCACGAGCTCCCTGGCGGCCAGCTCGGCGACGGCATGTGTTCGCGCTCGCGACCGACCCACTCGGCGACCGAGGACCTCGCGGCGCTCGGCGGCGGCAGCGAGCCGCAGCGCCCGCAGGCCGATCCCGGCGAGCGCCCCGCGGTCGAGCCGCCGCGCATCGAGACCGCACCGCCACCCTTGGCGACGCCGCGGTCACGCGGCTGTGCCATCGACGGCCCCACCCGGCCACTCGCCCCCCTCTTCCTCGCGCTCGTCGTCGCATCTGCGCGACGACGGGCCCGATGCCACGCAAGGAGCACACCATGACCAGCGCATGCTTCGAGGTCCCCAAGGCCGTCAACGAGCCGGTACGCGACTACGCACCCGGCTCCCGCGAGCGCGAGCGGCTGCAGGCCGAGCTGACGCGACAGCTGGCGACGCCGGTGGAGATCGCACCGCGCATCGACGGCCGCGACGTCCGTACCGGTCGCACCGCACCGATCACCGCACCCCACGCGAAGCGCCAGGTGCTCGGCGTGTTCCACCAGGCCGGTCGCGACGAGGTCGACGCGGCGATCGCAGCGGCGCGCCGTGCCAAGCCCGGATGGGCCGCGTTGCCGTGGGAGGAACGCGCCGCGATCTTCCTGCGCGCGGCGACGTTGCTGCGCGAGCGCTACCGCGACGAGCTCAACGCCGCGACCATGCTGGGGCAGTCGAAGACCGCCCACCAGGCCGAGATCGACGCGGCCTGCGAGCTGATCGACTTCTTCACGTTCAATGTGGAGTTCTACACCCGCATCCTCGCCGAGCAGCCGATCTCGCCGGCCGGGGTGTGGAACCGCGTCGACTACCGACCGCTCGACGGCTTCGTGTTCGCGCTGACGCCGTTCAACTTCACCTCGATCGCCGGCAACCTGCCGACCGCGCCGGCGCTGTGCGGCAACACGGTGGTGTGGAAGCCGGCCTCGACCGCGGTGCGATCGGGCGCGGTCATCATGTCGCTGTTGGAGGACGCCGGGTTGCCGCCGGGCGTCATCAACTTCGTACCCGGCCCCGGCGCCGCGGTCGGCGATCCGGTGCTGGACAGCACCGAGCTGGGCGGCGTGCACTTCACCGGCAGCACCGACACCTTCCAGGCGCTGTGGCGACGCGTGGGCGACCGCATCGCGAGCTACCCCCAGTACCCGCGTCTGGTCGGCGAGACCGGTGGCAAGGACTTCGTGCTCGTGCACCCCAGCGCGGATGTCGACGAGGTTGCCGTCGCGCTGCTGCGCGGCGCGTTCGAGTACCAGGGCCAGAAGTGCTCGGCGGCCTCGCGCGCCTACGTGCCGCGCTCGCTGTGGCCGGCGGTGCGGCAGCGCCTGGGCGACATGCTCGCGGAGGTCGGCGTGGGCGACGTCACCGACTTCCGCAACTTCATGGGCGCAGTCATCGACGGCCGCAGCCACGCCAAGCTCGCCGGTGCCATCGACGAAGCGATCGGCAAGCGCGGCCCCGACGGTGACATCGACGAGGTCCTCGGCGGCCGCCACGACGACGCCGAAGGTTGGTTCATCCACCCCACGGTGATCGTCGCGCGCAATCCGAAGTACCGCACGATGTGCGAGGAGCTGTTCGGGCCCGTGCTCACGATCCACGTCTGGGACGACGCCGGCGATTCCCGCACACGCTTCGGCGAGGTGCTGGCGCTGGTCGACGGCACCAGCCCCTACGCCCTGACCGGAGCGGTGTTCGCCCACGATCGCGACGCGGTGGCGCAGGCGACCGCGGCGCTGCGCGAGGCCGCGGGCAACTTCTATGTCAACGACAAGCCCACCGGCGCGGTCGTGGGGCAGCAGCCGTTCGGCGGCGCGCGGGCCTCGGGCACCAACGACAAAGCCGGCTCGATGTGGAACCTGATCCGCTGGCTCTCGCCGCGCACGATCAAGGAGACCTTCGCGCCGCCCCGCAGCTGGCGCTACCCGTACATGGGCTGAGTCATCGACGCGACGGCAGCCACTCGAAGGCGAGCACGCCCTCGCCCAGCGGCCAGCCGGTACGCCGCGGCGCCGCGCCGGTGTCGATGCGCAGCGCCGGTAGGGCCATCGCCACCCGAACCCCCACGCGCACGCGCAGCCGCGGCGCCACCCGGATCGCGACGTCGAGCAGCGCCGATACCACGCCGACCGCGGTCGCATCGCTGCGCCCGCGATACGGCACGCTCGCGCGCCCGCGGGTCCACGCGGCCAGCACGCCACCGCCCAGCCCGAAGAGCGGCGAGACCCGTGCACGCGGCACCGGCCACACGCCGACGTGGGCGCGGGCGACGAACCAGCCCACGCGGGCGACGCCCGCCGGCCCACGCACGCGCCCCTGCAGCGCGGTCGCGGCCAGCTCGCCCTCGAGTCCGAGGCGACGATGTCGCCCGAGCCGGACCCCACCGCCGATGCCGGGCAGCAACAGCAGCCCGAGGTCGCGCGACGCACCACCGAGCGCGAGCGACAGCCGGAGATCCGCGCGCGGCGGCGGAGGTATCGGCGCGGGCGCGGGCACGATCGGCTCGGCGCGCGGCAGCGGCTGCACCTGGGGATGCGCGACCGGCAGCGACAACGCGCTGGCGACCTCGGCACAACGTACCGCGAAGGTGCCGTCGTCCTCGTCCCCCGTGACGATCGCGATCTGCTCGAGCCGTCGACCATCGAGCCGCCACAGCTCCGCACGATCACGATCGCCGGCGACCCAGATCGCCAGCTGGGCACCGTGCTGCTGCAGCTGCGCCGCGAGCTCGGTCGATGCCGACGCACCCGCCGGTACCACCACGGTCGCGAGGCCGAGCAGCTCGAGCTCGGCCTGCACGCGGCGCAGGCGAGCCCCCCAAGCCGCAGCGGCGTCGGGCGGCGCGGGGTCGGACCACAACAGGATCGGTGCGGACGCACGCGGCGTCACCGCGGCCGCGCTGGCGTCGGGCGACGCTTCGATCACCGTCGCGGGCGGGACTTCGACGACGACCGGCTGCGCCGCCGCGAACAGGCATGCGAACCATCGGCTGGCTGCGGCCGCGAGGATCATCGGCGTCGGCGGTCGTCCCCTCGCGGGCCCCCTTCTCAGGGGCTGTCGAGCAGGGCCGCCGCCATCTTCGCATGGGGGCCGTCGGGATAGGCGTCGAGGTAGATGCGCGCGGCCTCGCGGGCGCCGCTGCGATCACCGGCGTCGATCAGCGCGCCGATGAGGCGCCCCCGCGCGAGCTTGGCGAAGCTGCCCTGCGGTGCCTCCTCCAGGTAGGTTCGCAGCCAACGCACAGCGGCCTGGGGCTCGCGCTTGGCGTCGGCCGCCTGACGACCGAGCTGGAACGCCGCGCGGGCGGCCGCGGTGGTGCCGGCGAAGCGCTTGCGGATGGCCCGGTACACCGCGTCCGCGCGCGCCGGCGCGCCGGCGAGCCGCGCAGCATCGCCGAGCTGCTCGAGGCTGGCGACCGGCCACGCCGCGATCGCGGCATCGAAGCCCGCGGCCTCGACGGCCGCGAGCGCCTCGCGATAGCGGCCGTCGTCTGCGAGCGCCCGCCAGCTCGGCGCCGGCTCCTCGTCGCGGGTGCGCGCGCTCGGTCGGACCCGCGGCGCGTCGGGGTTGGGTCGCACCGGCGACGCGTCGGGCACCAGCTCGATCGGTGGCTCGGGTTCGTCGTCGACGGCCGCCGGCACGCTCGTCGTCGAGGTCAACGAGACCGCACCGTCGCGCGTGACCTGCAGCCGCCGCCCGGCGTCGACGGCAATCGGGGCGCTGCTCGCCGGTGTGTGCACCTCGACGCGACCGCGGGTCACGATCACCGAGAGTCCGCCCTCGGCGGGTTGCCACTGCACCGTGAACACGGTGCCGACCACCGCCACCCGATGCGGACCGGCTTCGATCGTCACCGCACGCTGGGCGGCGGGGTCGACCTCGGCCTCGATGCGGCCCTCCTCGAGCACGATCGCGACCTGCTCGGCGTCGGCCTGCGCGACGCGACCGCGCGCGCCGTCGTGCAGCGACAGCTTGGCGCCCGCGCCCACCGACAGCGCCGCGTCGCCGTGCGCGGGCGCCTGCAGCCACTCGCCGGCCCGCGCGAGGCTCGGCGTCGCCGGGCTGGTGGTGGCCACGTCGTCGACCCGCAGCCACGCCGACCACGCCCACCACGCGACCAGGGCCGCCGCACACAGCGACAGCGGCACCCACCACGTTGCCATGCGGCGCGGCCCGACCTGATCGCTGGCCGCGACCAAGCGCGCGCGCTGCTCGAGCGCGCGACGACGATCGACCGCAGCGTCGAAATGCTCCGCCACGAAGCCACTCACCGCCTCGAGATCGACCATGGTTGCATCGTGCCGATCGCTCATGGGGCCCCCCGGAAGCGCGCCGCGAGCTCGGGGTCGTCAGCGGCGAGCTCGGCAAAGCGGGCGCTCGCGCGGGCGATGCGTCGCTTGGCGGTCGCCAGCGAGCAATCCATCAGCCGCGCGACCTCGGCGAGCTGGTGGCGCTCGACGAACCGCAGCACGAACGCCACGCGCTCGGTCGTGCCGAGGCGATCGAGGCGCGCGTAGATCCGTCGCAGCAGATCGCGGGCTTCGGGATCGACCGGCTTGGCCGCGGGCTCCGGCACCGGCTCGCTCGACCACAACAGCCGTCGCAGCCGGCGCCGTCGCAGCTCGGAGCGCGCGGTGTTGACCGCGACCGCAGCGACCCATCCGCGCAGCGCGGCGGGATCGCGAAGCTTGCCGACGCCACGGAGGATCTGCACGAACGCGTCGTGCACCACGTCGTCGCGCTCGACGTCGGGCCCCAGGCAGCGGCCGATCGCACGGTGCACGTCGGCGCCGAAGCGGTCGTAGATCATCGCGGCCGCGGTGGCTCCGCCGCGCTGCAACAGCGGCAGCAGCTCGCGATCGTCCCCCGACCACGGCAGTACCTGCACGTTGTCGGTCGCGGGATCACGCGGGGCCAAGCGGGTCACGACCACCAAGGAGTCGATCGTGCGCCGAAAAACGGCTCGCGAGCGACGGCCGATGCGGCGACCGCTCGGCACCGGCCGTGGGCCGGGATCGCGCCCGTCGGCGAGGGCGGCGGCCCGGGCCGCGCGCCCGAGCCCGCGACGGCCAAGCCCACGATGCCGCCCTTGGACGCGGTCCTTCGGGGGTTGACGCCCGATCTACGTAGCGCCTGAGCCCCGCGCTGGTCACCCGCGCGGGCGGTTGGCAGCATCGTGGGCGGGGATGGGCACCATGCAAACATGGCGGCGTTGCGCGTGGGGACTCACGCTGCTCGCGCTCGCGGGTTGCTACGACGGGGCGCCCGCACGGGCGGATCACGGCGACGGCGACGCGGGCGACATGACGGCCGGCACCGCCGAGGGCGAGGGCGGCGGTTCGAGCGGCGACGCGGGCGAGAGCGGCGGTGCGCCGATCGAGTTCGTGCCCGGGGCGCTGGTGCTGCCGCGCCTGACCGCGCTGCAGTACCGCCACACCTTGGTCGATCTGTTGGGCGAGCCGCTGCCGCCGACGCCGGTCGAGCCCGACACCAATCCGTACCTCTTCTACGCCATCGGTGCGACCTCGACGACGCTGTCGGAGCTCGGCACCCAACAGTACGAGGAGGCCGCCGACGCGGTCACCCACGCGGTCTTCGACGACCCGACCCGGCGCGCTGCGTTCATGGGCTGCGAGCCGGTCGCACCCGGTGACGGCTGCGTAGCGCAGTTCCTCGCGAGCTTCGGCCGCCGCGCGTTCCGGCGCCCACTGACCGACGACGAGCACGCGCGCTGGCTGCAGGTCGCGGTCGACCTCGCGGAGCCCGACGCCATCGAAGGTGCGCGCTCGATGGTTGCGGGCATGCTGCAATCGCCGTGGTTCCTCTACCGCGTCGAGATCGGCAAGCCCGACGCGGCCACACCCGAGCGCCTGCGCTACGACGGCTGGGAGATGGCCTCGCGACTGTCGTACCTGCTGTGGAACACCATGCCCGACGACGCGCTGTTCGCCGCAGCCGAGCGCGGCGACCTCGACACCACCGACGGCATCCGCAGCGAGGTCGAGCGCATGCTGGCCGACGAGCGGGCCCACGACGCGATCGGGGAGTTCTTCGCGCAATTCCTCGATCTCGGCCGCCTCGACGGTGTCATGCGCGACCCCGCGGTCTACCCCAGCTTCTCGCTCACGATGCCAGACTCGATGCGCACCGAGGTCGAGCTGCTGGTCGCCGACGCGGTGTTCCGCGAGCAAGGCGACATCCGCCGCATCTTCAGCACCCGCCGCACCTTCGTGAACAGCGAGCTCGCCGCGCTGTACGAGCTTGATGTATCGGGTGCGACGCCCATCACCTTCGTACCGGTCGAGCTGCCCGAGGACGGGCCGCGCGCGGGCCTGCTGACCCTCGGCGCGTTCCTGACGATGAACGCCAAGCAGACCCAGACCTCACCGACCGCCCGCGGCAAGTACGTGCGCGAGCGCGTGCTGTGCCAGACCGTGCCGCCGCCGCCCGCCAACGTGAACACGCAGCTCGATCCGCCCAGCGGCGAGGGCGAGACCCTGCGCGAGATCCTCGAGGAGCACCGCAAGAACCCCGCGTGCACCACCTGCCACACCTTCATCGATCCACCGGGCCTGCTGTTCGAGAACTTCGACTCGGTCGGGGCCCATCGCGAGCTCGAGAACGGCGTGCCGGTCGACAGCTCGGGCGAGCTCGACGGCACCCCGCTTGCCGATGGTCGCGAGCTCGCCGCGCTGCTCGAGAGCCGACCCGAGGTCTCGCGCTGCATCGTGCAGCAGCTGTTCCGCGCCGCCCAGGGCCGGCTCGATACGGACGACGAGGAGGCCGTGATCGACGACCTCGATCGGCGCTTCGGCGAGGCCGATCATCGCTTCCTCGATCTCGTGCAGGAGCTGGTCGTCCACGACGGCTTCCGCACCGCCAGCCCGCAAGGGGGGGTGTGATGGCCCGTCGATTCCTCTCGCGGCGCACGATGCTGCGCGGCAGCGTCGGCGGTGCCACCGTCGCGCTGGGCCTCCCGGTGCTCTCGGCGATGCTCGACGATCGCGGCGCCCATGCCGACGGCAGCGAGGCCGGCCCGATCTTCGGCATGTTCTACTGGGCCAACGGCATGCCCTGGCACGCCGGCCACGGCACGCTGCAGGCTCAGACCGGCTACCCCGATCTGTGGACACCGGCGCAGACCGGCGCGGGCTTCACACCGAGCGAGCTGCTCGCCCACCTCGGCAATCATCAGGTCAGCGTCGCCACCGGGCTCACGCCCCACACCGAGGTCCCGCCCAGCCCGCCGGGCCAGGAAGACGGCCACATGCGCGGGTTCATGGTCGCCATGACCGGCGATCGCATCCGGCCCGACGGCTTCGATCACGGCTCGCACACCCTGACGGCGTTGCGTCCCTCGCTCGATCAGTACGTCGCCAAGCACGACGAGTTCTACGGCAGCGCGGTGCCGCGCTTCCGCAGCATCGTGCTCGGCGCCTCGCCGGCGCGCTTCCATGACTACGGCCACTGGAACGCGGTGTCGATCAACGGCCCCGACTCGCTCAACCAGCCCGTCATGGATCCCGGGCAGCTCTACGACCTGCTGTTCGCGGTGCCAGCCGACCTGCCGGCGGTGGCCCGTCGTGCGCGCCTGCTCGACGCGGTCATGGACGACGCCAAGGATCTGCGCGCCAAGCTCGGTGCAACCGACCGCGTGCGCGTCGACGAGCACCTCGCCCACCTCGACGAGATCCAGCGTCGGCTCGAGCTGACCAGCACGCCGTGCCAGGGCCCCTCGCCGGCGGCCGACACCCCCGACCTCATCGCCAAGACGCAGATCATGGGCAACCTGCTCGGCGTCGCGCTCGGCTGCGGGCTGTCGCGGGTGTTCTCGTTCATGCTGACCTCGCCCGCGAGCACCCACGTGTTCGCGGCCCAGGGTGCGCAGAACGACATGCACTCGACCTGCCACGCCGGCTCGTGGGACCTGGTCCGCAACATCACGAACTATCAGATGCAGGCCTTCGGCGCGCTGCTCGATCAGCTGGCGGCGGTGGTCGATCCGGCCGGCGTATCGCTGATGGATCGCGCGCTGGTGTTCGGCACCTCGGAGTACGGCGAGGGCTGGCAGCACAGCGTGGCGGAGATGGGCGCCGTGTTCGCGGGGCGATGCTGCGGGGCGATCGCCCCCAACGTGCACGTGCGCGACCCCGGCGGCAACTTCTCGAAGGCCCACGTGACGATCCTGCGCGCGTTGGGCATCGAGACCCCGAGCTTCGGCTGGAACGGCGGCGAGACCAGTGACGACCTCGCGGGCATCTTGGTCTGATCGCACCCGCGCGGCCGCGCTGGGCCCCGCGCTGGCGCTGTTGGGCCCCGCGCTGGCGCTGTTGGGCCCCGCGCTGGCGCTGTTGGGCCCCGCGCTGGCGCTGTCGGGCTGTGCCGGCGGCGGCGGTGCGACGCCGGGCGACGGCGGCGACGGCTCGAGCGGCGCGGCCACGACCGCCAGCGGTGACGCCACCGCAGGTGTCACCGACGACGGCAGCGAGACCCTCGGCACCGACGGTGGCGAGGATCCATTGCCACCGCCTTCGTGCGAGAGCCCCGAGGTCGCGTGCGGTCAGCTCTGCGCCGACCTGCAGGTCGATCCGGACAACTGCGGTGGCTGCGGCATCAGCTGCGTGCTCCCCCATGCGATCGCAGGCTGCGGCGCAGGCGAGTGCGCGCTCGACGAATGCGAGCTCGGCTGGGCCGACTGCGACGACGCAATTGCGACCGGCTGCGAGACCTCGGTCGCGTGCACCGACGGCAGCACGTGCGCGACCAGCTGCGGCACTGCCGGCGTGATGAGCTGCGCCGACGTGTGCGCGCCGCAGTGCGTGGCGCCGGCGGAGCTGTGCAACGCCGTCGACGACGACTGCGACGGCGTGTGCGACCAAGGACCGCTGCCGGGCTGCCGCGTCGGCGTGCAGCGGGCGATCGGTGGCATCGGCCACTTCTACACCGCCAATCCCGCCGAGGTCGCCGCCGCCGGGCTCACGCTCGAGATCGCGGACTTCTTCTTCGTCTACCCCGACGGCGTCGACGGCCTGCTGCCGCTGTTCCGCTGCATCAAGCCCGGCACCGGCGGTCGTCGCTTCCTGACCTCGTCGATCGATTGCGAGGGCACCGCTGCGCCGGAGCTGACGCTCGGCTTCGTGTCGCCCGACAATCGCTGCGGCGCGGTCGAGCTCTATCGGCTCTACGCGCCCGGCGGCGACGATCACTTCTACACGACCAGCGCGGCCGAGCGCGACAACGCGATCGCGATGTACGGCTACCAGGATCAGGGCGTGGTCGGCTTCGTGTTCACCGGGCCTTGAGTCGGGCCCGGCGCGCGCACCTGCTTGAGCAGGTAGCCGCTGGGCAGCGCGACCCCGGCCTGCACGCCGTTGAGCAGCGCGAGGCCGTCGGCGCTGGTGATGCCGCCGAGCTCGCGCGCGGCATCGTCGAGGGTCATCGCGCGCGGCAGCGCGACGACCTCGACGCGCGCGGGGCCGACCGCGGCGCGGGCCGGCTCGCGGATCGGCGAGAAGCTCGCGAACGATCGCGCCAGCAGATCGGCACGTGCGCCCCAGTCCTGCTCGGGGCCGATCGCGACCATCGCCATCACGCGGCCCGAGTGATCCACGAACGCCACCAGGCCCATGAGCTTGACGCCGTCGTCGCCGACCATCGCGAACGACTGCGAGGTGAACGGCAGCCCGCCGACGCGGCCCTCGATGCGCTGCCCGCCTGTCATGCTCGAGTCGCGGAAGAAGTCGCCGAGCGCCGCCTCGCGATCGCGGTGCTTGGTCGGCATCGTCATGAACAGCGCGTGCTCGTCGGGGCTCACCGCCAGCACCTGCTCGCGGTCGTGCAGCACCTTCCAGCCCGCGGGCAGCTCGAGCTCGAAGCCGCCGCGCGGGTGCACGAACAGGTTCTCGAGCAGATAGCCGTCGCGCGGGTCCTCGCCGAATGCGAGGCCGGCGATGGTCTGCAGGTACGCGGGCTCGGGCGTCGGTGGCACCGCGGGATCGATGTGGATCGCCGCGGCGGTCCGCTGCTGCCGCTCGGCGGGATCGGGATGGGTCGAGAGCCACTGCGGGGTCTGATCGCCGCCGCGCTGCGCCAGCGCCGTCAGCACCGCGAACACCCGCACCAGCGCGTCGCGCCGGAAGCCGGCCGCGTCGACGTAGCGGATCGCCAGATCGTCCGCTTCGTGCTCGTCCTCGCGCGAGTAGGCCAGCAGCGCCAGCCCGGCCGTGCGCGCCGCGAACCCGCCGATGTGCTGCAGGTTCGGATCGATGACGCGGAAGATGCCGACGCTGCGGCGCGCGGTGGCCTGCTTGCGTAGCTGCACCACGCCGTGGCGCGCAGTCACGTGGCCGGTCTCGTGGGCCAGCACGGCCGCGAGCTCGTCGGTGCTCTCGAGGTGTGCGAGCAGGCCGCGGGTGACGTAGACGAAGCCACCCGGCAGCGCGAACGCGTTCACGGCGGGCTCGTCGAGCACGGTGTACCGCCACGGCAGGCCCGCGCGCTCGCTGTGCTCCGACAGCCGCGCCCCGACCTCGGCGACCAGGGCGGTGACGGCCGGCTGCTCGTCATAGCTCGGCATCGAGGCGTGCACCTCGGCATCGGCCGAGCGCCCGAGCTCGATCTCCTCGGCGTCGCTCGGCAGCGCGAACTGCAGCCGACCGGTGGCGGGATTCCGCGAGCAGGCGATCAACAGGAGCGTGGGCAGCAGCGTCGAGCGCAGCCTCCGCCCGGCACGACGAACCGCCATCGCTGCGCGCTAGCCCTTCTTCTTCCGCTTGCGACCGAAGCCGAGGAAGCCCTTGCTCGGCGCCGAAACGGCGTCGCCGCGCTCCTCGGCAATCTCGCGCAGCAGCTCCTCGTGCTCGTCGCTCAGGTCCTCGGGCACGATCACTTCGAGGTGGATCATGTGGTCGCCGCGGCCGCGACCGCCGAGCACCGGGATGCCCTTGCCGCGCCGCGTGATGGTGTAGCCCGGCTGCGCACCGGGCTCGATCTCGATGGTCTCCTTGCCCTCGAGCGTGTCCGCCTCGACCTTGCAGCCGAGCGCGGCCTGGAACATCGACACCTTCACGCGGCTGTGGATGTCGAAGCCGTCGCGCAGGAATCGCTCGTCGGGATCGACGCGGATGACGACGTAGAGGTTGCCCGCCGGTCCCCCGCGTCCGCCCGGGTGTCCGCGGCCTTGGATGCGCAGCGTCTGGCCATCGTCGACGCCCGCGGGCACCGCGACGGTGATGGTCGACTCGCGCGCGACCACGCCGGTGCCGCTGCAGCCGGTGCACGGGTGCACGATGATCTTGCCCTCGCCGCGGCACACCGGGCAGGTGGTCTGCAGCGTGAAGAAGCCCTGGCGATGGATGACCTGGCCGTTGCCGCCGCACTGACGACAGGTCTCGGGCGAGGTGCCGGTCGCAGCGCCGGTGCCACCGCAGTCGCCGCAGCGATCGCGTCGCGGCACCACGATGTCGTGGTCGCCACCCTCGACTACGTCGCCGAGACCGAGGTGAAGCTCGACCTTGATGTCGCCGCCGCGCTGCGGCCCACCGCTGCGGCGACCACCGAAGCCGAGGTTCTCGAAGAGGTCGCCGAACAGGTCGCCGAAGTGGCTGAAGATTTCGTCGGCGCCCGAGAAGCCCGAGAAGCCCGCGCGCGAGGGGCCCTCGTGGCCGAACTGATCGTAGAGCCGACGCTTCTCCGGATCGCTCAGCACCTCGAAGGCCTCGGCCGCCTCCTTGAAGCGCTCCTCCGCGTCCGCATCCCCGGGGTTGCGGTCGGGGTGGAACTGCATCGCCATCTTGCGGTACGACCGCTTGATCTCGGCCGCGCCGGCGTCTCGAGCAACGGCGAGGACCTCGTAGTAGTCGCGTTTGGCGGTCACCGCGCGCGCAAGCTAAGCATCGGCCGCGGGGGTGTCAAGCTGTGCTAGCGTCCGTGTCCGGGCCCCCAATTCCCTTCGCCCCCTTCGGACCCATGCATCGCATCGCCCTGCTCCCCCTCGTCGCCTTCTCCCTGGTCGCGTCCGCCTGCGAGGATCCGCCGCCGGGCAAGCTGTTCGACGAGGAGGGTGCGTGGTCGATGGTGCAGTACGACCTCGGCGAGAGCCTGCACGAGATCGACCCGCAGACGCGCGAAGACGCGTTCATGCTCTCGTTCGACAGCCACAACCGCGTGGTCACCACCGCGGCGTGCGTGGGCACCGACGGCCAGGGCATGGTCACCGACGCCACGCCCGAGACCTCGCCCTGCAAGCTGCTGCCGTCGAGCACCATCTGGCAGTGCCGCTGCTTCGCCTACGCCTTCCAGGACGACGTGATGCAGTGGCAGGAGTTCAACGCCGGCGAGATGCCGCCCAAGCTCGCCTACGACCCCATGCTCGAGCCTGGCGAGGTCGGCACCGACGACGGCATGGGTGGCGGCTCGGGCGGCATGGGCGGTGGCGCCGGGATCACCGCGCTGCAGGTCATCGGCATCCCCGAGCAGAAGTCGACCTACGACTTCCGCCCGCTGCCGGCCGGAGTCTTCGGCGGCGACGGCCAGCTCAACCACTTCATCTTCGAGGCCCGCGCGAACTCGCGGTTCGAGCGCGCCTACGCCGACCCCGACGGCCGCATGTCGTGCGGTCGCTGCGTCCCCGAGTGACGCCCGACGACGCGACCGCCGATCGCCATCGCAGCGATGGCATCACGGTCGCGTCCGCATGGAGGTGCTCGACAAGCTGGTGCTGTCCCCGGTCTTCAAAACCGGTGTGGGGTGCGAGGAGCATCCTGGGCAGGTTCGATTCCTGTGCGCCTCCGCTGTCCAAGCCCCCCGCGACGCCCCGATCCGCGCCCTACGGCACGCCGCAGCGCGAGCCGTCGCACTCGAAGATGCCGGGATAGCCAAGGTCCGCGCACGTGACCACGTGCTGCAGCGCCGCATCGTAATACCCGCACTCTTGGATGCACGCGCCGTCGCGGCACACGAGCCCCTGCTCGTGACAGACCTCGGCGAGGATGTTGTCGCAGTAGAAGTCCATGCCGAATTGCTTGGGGGAGCAGCAGCAGGCGGTTATGGCGAGACGCGAAGGCCCGTGACCGCCGGACCCACGCGGAGGTCGGCTGACCGAGTCGGCCGCTCATGCACCGGCTTCCGCGCCTCCGCCGGCTACTTCTGCCAGCGGATCAGCGTGTCCTTCGCGTCATTGGAGAGCTGCGTCGCGACGAACTGCTCGAGCAGCTCGGGATCGGGCTGGTGTCGAATGGGGTCGACCAAGAAGTCCCACGTCGAGAAGTCGGCGGGATCGGCGAACACCACGAGACCGACCTGAAACCGCTGCGCCTCCGCGACGCATCGCTGCAGCATGTCGTCGTTCTCGGGCAATGGTTCAGGGACATGGAAAAGCGAGAACGAGTGCGTCGCGGCGCGCGAATGCGCCGCCGCCTCGAAGACTCCGATCACGCTGAGTTCACCGGCCGGTTTGATCTCGAATGTCCAGAGGTCGTAGTACTTCCCCGGCCAGTGCTTGAACGTGCGCATGCTGAGCACGACGATATCGGGGCGCGTCCAATCACCACCGGTGCGACGGCTTCCCTGCATCGCCGTGAGCTCGACTCTGACGTCGTGAAGGCTGCGCTCGCGGCACCACGCACTGCGGATCGTCTCGACACACGGCGCGTACAGATCGACCTCGCGTGGACGCACGGGCTCCGGCGACGCGGCCACCACCACAGCGGCGACCGGCAGCGGCGCCACCGGCGCAGGCGCGACGACGGTGGTCGGCGCGAGCACGACGCTGCCTCCGCGACCGAAGCCGCGGGTGACCAGACCGTCTTCGATCAACTTCTCGCGGATGCGCCAGTACTGGTCCTCGCTCCACCCGAGCAGCTTGATCATCTTGGTGTTGCCGGCCGCGCCACCGTGGTCAGCCAGGGTGTCGAGGAGTTCGCGCTTGAGCGCGTCATCGGGTCGGCGGGACATGCCGCGGACGAGAATGCCCGAGGAACGGATCGGAGGGAACCACCGATGAGTGAGGAGCCCACGGTCCGAGCAGCCGGCTTGGTTCGGCTCTCGTTTCTCGAGCGACGGTGAAGGGGATCGAGCCGAGCGAGCGCAACTCAGAGTCGATGCGCTCGAGTCTCTCCGCTCATGGCTCCGCCTCTCGCCACTGGCGCTCCCCCGATTTCGTAGGCAGCTTGTTGATGCTGCCTGATCAGCTTTGCGTCGCAAGGGGCTGAGTTCGGGGAGGGGCCGCGGTGGCGGGTGTGAAGTCGGAAAGTCGGAGCTGGCCAACGTGACGGCGAAGCTCGACGAACTGGGCAAGGACTACGCACCATCGAAGCTGGCGATGCCGCATCGGTAAGTCGCACAACTTCTCATCTGTCGGGCTTCTTGCGCTTGAGCATCCGGTCACAGGGCCTGGAGTGCGTACAACTCCGAATCAATCGCCAGCGACTCGCTTCCCAGCCAAGCGTAGAGCGTGTCGCGTGCGTAGAGGTCACTCTGATCGCGCGCCCAGAACTCGCGCTGGTAGAGATCTTCCAAGTCGAGTTGAACGCGCCCAAGCTCCAGTTCTTTCGGCTTCGCGAAGTCGCCGTACCGAGCGCGCGTGTGCTGCCCCTCCTCGATGGTCGTGAGCCGCTCGGCCATCGCTCGCATCTCATCGCGAATGCCCTTCACGTCGAACCCGATTGCGAGGAGCACTTCCTTCAGCTCTTCGAGGATCTTCCCGAACTGGTGTTCTCGCGCCGGCCGCTTTGCCGCGGCCACGCTGGCCTCGGGTCCCTCGGCACGGACTGCGGCCACCCACCGTCTCCCGCGCTCGATTTCGTAGGCCACCTCGATGAGGTCCTTCAGCGCCAGCTCGTAGGAATGTCGCTGGAGAAACACGATCGGGAGCGCGACGACCCCGACCTGTGGTCCGTCGCCCGGGCCGACGTTCCCGATCAACCGTCGTGCGGCCAACAGGTAGGAGGGCGAGATCCTTGGGCTGTACATCCACCCACCGATCCGCGCCTTCGGCGTTTCCCCACTTCGGTCTGTCCGGTCACCCAAGGGAAGAATGTCGTTGTAGATCTCGGGCAGGTTCTGTTCCGTCACGAAGGGCAGCGTCGTACGGAGCCCGCCCACTCGACAAGCGGGTAGAACGGAGGATGACGCCCGACGTCGAGGCAGCCCTCCTGAGCGCAAAGTTCGACGAGGCCGCCGCGTTCAGCGACGGCTGGTGCTGCGACGGGCTGGACGACGCTGACGAGTTCGTCAGTTCGTCACGCCAAGCCTCTCGTTCTACCGACGCGATTTCTCGGTCGACGCCTATCCGGTCGTGATCGCGGTCGAGTTCCTCGAGCGATCTGGCACGTGGCAGCCGTTCTACGCGGTGCACACGATCCTCGACGGCGAACACCACGGGTGTCCCGACCACGACGTGGCACGAGCGCGGTACGACGAGCTGCTCGCGGGCCTCGGTAGGTCCAGCTCGGCGAGGAGGGCGAGGTCGAGGCGGTGCTCCAGCTCGAGGACGTCCGACGGCGTGACCGTCAGACGTTCGACAAGCTTTGTGTCGAACGCCGTTACCTGTCGGCCAGGCGGGCGGAGCTGGTCGAGGCGGTGGTCGGCTGAAACTGCTCAGCTCGCGCCGACGATGAAGCGGCGCGAAGCCGAGGTCGGTCTGCGAGACGATCGCGCGGACCGGTCGGCCGTCATCGCTTGGTCGTTGCGGTGCTCGTGCGCGGCTGGAAGTAATAGTGCTCCGCCGTGCCATCGGACTCGGCTGTGAGCACTCCGGCCTTGACGAGTTCGTCCAGCGCACCTTGAACATCGCCCACGTGCGCCACGGAGCGACCGCCTCGGAAGACAAGCGGGAGGCGGGCCCGAAGCTCCGAGATGATCTCCTCGGCGGCGTAGGCAAGCGTGGGGTTCTTCTTGAGCAACTCCACGATCGACGCGTGGGGCTCCGGGGGCGGAGGTGGCGGCGGCGGTGGCGGATGCAACAGGTCTTCGACTCGCTTCGGCATTTCGCGGCAAGCTGGTCATCCCCCGTCGCGGCGTCAAACCGGCGACCGCTTGGAGTAAAAAGTGGCTGAGCGCCTCGCCGCGATCGCGAGAACCGGCCGGAGCCTGGCCAGCGCTGCGCTCCGGACTCAAGTTCGCCCAACGACCGACGCGGTCGGGGCTCATCCCAACTCGGCGGCTTGGACCGCCGTGTTTGAAGGAATCCAAATCAGCCGCAAGTTCCACGAAGAGATCTCCTCCGCTCTCGCCGTCCTCGTCCCAACGGGAGCCAACGGGAGCCCTGCGCGAAGAACCCTCAGGCGGTGGTGACATTGTCACCGAATCCGCAGGATTCGGGCGGACGGGGCGGGACGACGAGGGACGAGGCGAGAGCGGAGCCGAACAGCCGAGCCCCACCCAGAGCCCGGCAACGCCAGAACACGCGATCCTCTTCGGTGTTCTCGACGGCGTCCGGTGCGAGGTTCGATTCCTGTGCGCCTCCGCTGTCCAAGCCCCCCGCGACGCCCCGATCCGCGCCCTACGGCACGCCGCAGCGCGAGCCGTCGCACTCGAAGATGCCGGGATAGCCAAGGTCCGCGCACGTGACCACGTGCTGCAGCGCCGCATCGTAATACCCGCACTCTTGGATGCACGCGCCGTCGCGGCACACGAGCCCCTGCTCGTGACAGACCTCGGCGAGGATGTTGTCGCAGTAGAAGTCCATGCAGTGCGCGTTGCCCGGGTAGCGGAAGCACCACGCGAAGTCGTCGTTGAACAGCTCGCCGCAATCGGCGAGGCACTGGTAGTCCGGCGGCGGATCGCGGTAGCAGTGCCCCGTGGCACCGCCCATCGTGTCCGCGCCCCAGCACACGCCCACGTCGCACTCGAGCTGCTCGTCGCAGGTGCAGCCCGGGCCGCGCACGTCGTCGCAGCGCGTGCAGATGCCGACGATGTCGCTCGCATTCACCTCGGTGAGCTGACACGTCGTCTCGCCCTCGTGGTCGGGGCAGTACAGGTCGGGCCCACCGTCACCGTCCGGGCCCGCCGACTCGGTCGAGGGCGTCGTCTCGCACAGGCAACCGGGGTCCCCGACGCACTCCGGCGCCACCGGGGTCGGATCGGCGGGCTTGGGCCAGTACGCCAGCCGACCGTCGCGGATCGACTCGCCGATGTGCATCGCGAACAGCGCATAGGCATCCGGCGCGCGCAGAGCCTTCTCGCGGTGCCGGCACGCCTCGTGATCGAACGCCTCGTAGGTCGCGAGGTGTCGGATCTCGTCGAGACCGAGATGCCACTCCGTCTTGGGCGACTCGAGGCACGAGTTGCCATGCGCGTGATACTGGGTGTCGACGAGCAGGGTGTTGATGCCGCTGAGATCGACGTAGCGATGGTGCATGAGCTCGTGCGTGAGCGTGTGCGTCACCGCATCTTGGGGTGTCAGGGCGGTGAGGTTCACGTCGTTGAAGGCGTTGTCGGAGATTCGGATCTTCCCGATGTTGAGGTGGGATCCGTACCAGTTCTGCGAGGTCGCCTCGCACTTGATCTCGTACGCATGGCCACCGATGCCGCCGAAGTACAACGACCACCACAACCCGTTGATGGCGTCGCGGATCGCGGTGAAGCGCGCGTCGCTGTAGTTGCCGAAGTAGTACCGCGGGCTCGACGCCCCATTGGTGAAGTCGATGGCCTCCCAGTTCTCGTCCATGCCGGGCTGCCCCCACAGGAAGCTACGGTAGGTGCTGCCGACCCCCGCGAGCAGCTCCATCATCTGGGTGAGCCGCCACGCGTGATGGTGGGCACGGATCCACGCCTCGCTCGTCATCACGCACTCCTGTTGGCTGCACGACACGAGCTGGGGCACGTGGACCTCCGGCATGTTCCAGGGAATCGGACCGAAGCGCACGAACGCCTCTTCGATGCAGTTCGTCGGCGGCGCCGCGAGATCGAAGCCGGCATCGACGCCGGCGACGGCACCCGCCGCATCGATGACGCCGACGTGCGTGAGGTCCAGCTTGGTGACCGCGCTGGTGCGCGTGACCTTGAACGTCTGCTGCAACTCCACGCTGTCGAACGCACGCGCGCCGATGTCGAGCACCGTCGCACCGGGGAGCACGCGGCGGTTCGTCGGCGTCGTGGCGTTGATGATCCGAAAGGTGCGGCCACGGACCGTGAGATCGGCGTAGCCCGCCTGCTGGATCGCGGCGGCGTCGGGCCCGAGCTCCTGCGCGAACTCGGCGGTCCACTTCGTCGACGACCCGCCGCGAAAGTCGAGCTGCTCGCCATCGGCGGTGAGCGTGCCCGCGAGGTGCCCGGCGGTGCCGACGTTGGTGGGCACGGCGTAGGCGGGATCGATGGTTGCGGTGGGCTCGATGCAGTAGTCGTCGGGCGGGGGCGCGACCGCGCTGCGCAGTGCGTCGCGCGACGCTTCGGGCGTGGTGCAGGCACACAGGGCGAAGACGGCGAGGACGGGATGGAAGCGAGCCACGAGCGCAGCGTAACGGCACAGGACCGACGCCGATAGCTGACCCTCGGGGTCAGGTCCGCCCCCGCGCGGCCCCGCGCGAACCGCCGGCGCGCAGGCCAGGCCGGGACAACGGCGGCATGGGTGCTAGGCTTTCGGGCACATGCGAGAGGTCGACACCGGCGAGGTGGCCTTGGTGCGATACCCCGTGCCCGATGGCCTCCGCGAGCGCGGTGGTCGGCTCGCCCGTTGGATGCGACTGGTCGGCTTGGTCCAAGCTGCGTGCGCGGGGCTGGCCTTGGCGATCATGGTGGTCTCGGCCGGCGTGTTCGTGCAGCTGCGCTACGACGGCGCCGATGGCCTGGTGCTGGCGATGTGGGTCGTCATGCTGTTGCTGCTGTTCCGCCAGGGCCTCGGGCTGCAGTCGGCGGCCGAGCATCTGATCGACATCGGCGAGGAGGCCGACGACGCCCACGACCACCTGCAGCTGGCGTTCTCGCGGCTGCGCTCGGTGTTCGTCCTCGACCTCGCACTCGGCGTGTTGATGCTGGTGCGCAACGCCGTCGCGCTGGGGTGGTCATGAGCGATCCGTACCGCATCGAAGGCCCCCGCTCCCACGAGGCCCTGCTCGCCGAGGAGCGCGCGCTGCTGGTCGGCGCGGGCAAGGTCATGCGCGTCGCCGGTGTCATCGGCCTCGTCGCCGCCGTCGTGGGCCTGCTGGCCTCGTACCGCGCCGATCTGATCTCGATCGCCCTCGGTGCGGGCCTGCCCGGGCTGCTCTCGGCGCTGACGCTGCAGGCGGGTATGGTGCTGTCGCGATTGCCGGGTGGCTCGCGCGACTATCGGGAGATCGAGCGCGCGGTCGGCAGCCTGCACGTGGTGTACGCGATCAAGGGCGTGATCGTGTTGCTCGTCGGCGGGTTGTTCTTGCTGGTGATGCTGGCGCCGATCGTGCTGCGACTGGTGCGGTGAAAGCGGGGCACGGTAGGCAGTGCTCGCCTGCGGGGCGGCACGCGACTTCACCGAAGACGAAGTAACGTGCGCGGATCGTAGCGATAGGCGACATTTCCGCCTTCCATGCGGCGAATCTGAAGGTCGAGAACGCCCGCGCGTTGCCGCACGACGCCGATGTTGTTCTCCCCGCGCACCCAAGCTTCGCTCGTCCCCGTCGGCGCCTCGATCACGTCGCGCATGCTGACCACGACTTTGAAGAGGGCCTGCGGCTTCGCCAGTGCCATGCGGAACAACTGTACGAACGCCGCCCTGTCGAAGGACTCGACCTCGAGACCCACCGCGAGCCCGTCCTTGCGACCGGAGATCCAGCGTGCGAGCAGCTCGCATTCGGCCCGCGAAGGCTGGTTCTTCAATGAACTCGACGTAAACTGCACCGTTGGAACCATCCCCGACATCACGCGGCTAACGTAGGCGAAGTGGACATCACCGGAGAGCAGCAGGACGCTCTGCACACCCGCCTTCGTGAACACCTCCGTGAGGGTGTCGTGCCCATGCTGCGCACTCCACCCCTCCGCGTCCGTCTTGTAACCGACACCCGTCAGGACCACCTCTCCTTGCTGCACGAGGTCAACCGCGGGCGGACCGTAAGCCGGCGCCGGTAGGACGAGCATGGCCGGTGCCTTGCGCGGCGTCCCGGCAAGTGCCTTCGTGAGAGACGCCGCCGCCGCGGCGTCGAGCAGTCCACCAGGCTTTTTCGGCTCGGACGCGTCGAAGCTGCGGCGAGTACGGGTATCCGCGAACACCACGCCCTCCGGGGTGACGAACGACCACTCGTACCCCACGAGCGTCGCTGCGCTCGTCCCTGCCGAGGGAACTCGAAGGTGTTCGCGGACCGTGTCCAGCCTACCACCGAATCGCTCTGGATCGTTACCCCATGCCTGAAAGCACCAGAACGCGGCCAATGCGTTCGCAGCCAGACGCTGCATGAAGGCGTTGTTCTGGACACGAGCATGCCAAATTGCGTCGATGTTCCAATCATCCGACACCTCGTGATCATCGCAAATCATATAGCACGGAACGTTTGCGAGAACGCGTTGCACCGCCGCCGCGGAATTCTCGGCATCCTTCAGCGCCTCGAGTTGCGCCTTCACCTTCCCGCGCTCCGCGGGCGCAGCGCGACACGTCGGCGCCGAGAGGCCAGCCTCCCCCGGCCAGAGAGCAGGCCCCCACGCCAACAGGTAGAGCGCGACGAACTGTCCGAATGACAGCGCCTGATTGCGCATCTCGGTCGAGGTCAACCCCGGCTTCGTGACATCCTTCTCGCCCACGGTTCCGCGCCCGGGCGCCTTCATCAATCGCTCGACGCGACCGCAGGTCAGCGACCAACTCGGACTTCCGTCAGGCAACCGCTCGACTAGTCCGAGCGCCTCCTCGAGCGCCCTGATATGCCCGACGAGCGGCTCCGCGACGTCGTCCGCATAGATCTGATCGCCTGTGAGACACAGAAGGGACGGGCGAAGCGCGGGTCTATCAGCCGTTCGCTTCAGCTCCGCATCTATCAGCGTCATCGCATCCTCCCCGCGCCCGTGAAGCTTTCGACACGACCCGTGGACGAGGTTGAGACCACCGCCCTCGACCGCCAGAACGAAACTCGGCAGCGCAAATCCCGGATACGCGATCTCTGAGGCGACAAACATGTCGCCCAGACGCCGCCCTTCGATCGTGATGTCGTAGACCAGAACGACGCCTCGCGGAAACTCACCGTCGATTGGCGCGATGCGCAGCAACGTGATGAACAAGCGGCCGCCGAACCCGTGAACCGCGCGAACGTCCGGCTCGCTCCGACCTATGACGCCATACGTAGGCGGCCGACGCACCTCGCCCGAGACATAGCTTGGGCGCCGGCTCGTCGCGAGCCACACGTAGATTCCATTCACATCGGCGCGCCTGAGGATTGGGCCCGCCAGCACGAGCGGAAGCTCTCCTGCCGCCAATGCAGCTCGCGTGAGAGACATCCTCGTCTACTCCCACACCTTGAGATCCATCGGCAGCCCTGACTCGACGATTGCGAGATCCGTGGGAACGGTGACCCGCCAGCGAACCGGATTTCCGAGTTCATCGCGAACCGGCGCATCCATCGGTTGCGCGAACGCCGCCTCCAGCTCCGCTGAGAGTGCGAGATACGCCGGATCTCCAATCGATGGAAGCAGCGTGGAGTCCGGGAGATTTCCGGTGTTCAGTACATAGTGAACTCGCCATTCGAACTCGCGGCGCACCGGAACTACGACCCGCGCAGCGCCCGCCCGCAGGAAGGCCTGGCACGCCGCGTCTTCATGCGTCTCCGCGGCACTCGCGGGCCAGGTCGTGCGACGTCCCCAGCAGTAGGGGTAGAATACGTATCCCATCTGCTCCCATTCGAATGCTTGTTCGATGAACCTTGCCACGGCCCCGTCGCTCTGCGCCTTCGCGACGTCGGGTTCGGGGTAGTTGGACGGCACGCTCGCCGCGCCATCACTCTCGGGCGACACCGCACCAAGTTCGAGGTCCGTGAGGCGGCGACGCAGCAAGATGGCGGACAGGGACCGTTTCAGCTCTTCGCGTTCGATCTGGCGACATCGACCAGGAGTGCTCGCGGCGAAGCGGCCCATCCCCGCCGGCGCATAGGCCAGCGCGGCCTCTCGCTCGCGCTCCTCCGCCTCCAGCTTTCGCAGTTGCGCGAGGATCGCCGCAAACGTCTTGTCCTGCCAGGCAACTCGAGCCTCTGGCGTCATGGCACATTCGACATGAACCACGACCGAGCCGTCTACCTTGTTTGCTTCACTGTGAGCTTCGAACGCGATGGTTCCGCGCACTCGCGGAAAGAAGGACAATCGGTCACTGGCGAACGTCTGGGTTTTCTTGTCCGAAGAATCCGCGAAGACCAAGATCTGCGGTATTCCTCCGACCGCGACGAAGAACGGAGATGGATCCGCGTTGGGATTGCGAAACGTCCCCGTCACGACCGCCGAAGTCGCCTCGTACCCGCTGGGAATCTCGAGGGTGCCCTTGACGATAAATCCACTATCACCGTCCGCTGCGGCCACGTGCGCCGACGAGAGCGACAACGTCAGCTGTTCCGGGCCCATGAGCCCCTGCACGCCGTACGTCGCGGCCCACTTACCGTAGTACTCCGTCGCACCGTCATTGCCGCTTGGCAGCATCGCCAGGTCGACTGGCATGACCGGCACCATCGCGCCGCTCGCGTCTGCCTTGACGAAGGGCGGCGGAGCCTGCGATGGCGCGGCCTGGCGCTGAGTTCGCTCGATCCATCTCAGGAACGCTGCAGGCTCAGGGACCATCGCATCCACGATCATCCGCCCTGGTTCGAAGAATAGGCCGCATTCGTGTTCTGCATCGACCCACCGATAGACACCAACCGCGTGCTCGGGGCCCGGCGAAGTCGACACGTGCGTTTCCCCCCGTTTCCGTGTAAACGTGAGACGGTTGCGCTGCGACGAACTCACCCGCTCGGTGAGCTTGGACGCACTCTTGCGGGTCACCTCCTTTGCAACCTCGCTTGCATTCTTCACCGCGGTCTCCTTCGACCGCTGGAAATCCATGCTGGTACTGGCAGAGATGTGGAAGCCACCCCCGCCGTAGCCCACGTCGAGCCCTGCCTTCACGCCGAACTGCTCCTTCGACTTCGACTCGATCTCCTGCTTGAATGCGAACCGATCGACTACGCTTGTCTCCTCACTCGTCTCGGTCTGGCTCTCCGATTCCTCGGTTCGCTCGGACTCTGAAGTCATCGTTTCCTTGGTCTCGAGCGTTCGAGTCTCGCCTGCCATGACGTTTTCGATGGCCTTGATCTCGTGCGCCCGGTACGCAATCACATGATGGCGAAGCGAGAACACGTCCATGATTCCGTTCATCGGCACTTCGCCCGTCGCTGGAGCGATCAGCGGGAGGGCGACCACTGGGTCCTCCACCTGGGCAGCGACGTCCTCGCCGGACAGGTTCGCGCCGTTGAACGCGATGAGCCTGATCAGCTCGAGCGCCCGCAGTGCTCGAACCGCCGCGGCCAGCGGAACTGGGCTGCGACGCAGCATCACGTAAGCGACGAGAACTGTGTCGCACACGCGGTCGCGAGCACGTGCCCATGCCGCAGGATCGCTGAAGAGCGGCAGCAGGTTCTGAAACTCCGACCGGACGAACCCGAGCAGTGCGCTCGGCGCCAGCCGCGTGGCTTTGAATGCCGCGACAAGCTCATCAAGGCGCCACAAGTCGCCTTCCCAGCGGTCGACGACTGCCTCCGGAAAACGCTTCACTAGCATTGCTACGCTGCCGCGAAGATCTGGGTCGCGTTCTGCGATACGCTCCATGACTCGCGCCTGCAACTCTGTGTTGGTCGTGATGGAGATCGAGGGTGCCTTGAGTGGTGCCGCGCTACGAAACGCGACCATACGAGTGATTTCGTCCATGGGTCTAACCTTTGCGTTTTCGAGTATCTGGGAGCACGTACGCTCGACCGTACCTCGCCTCTCGAGTCACGGGCGATGGAGCGTCCGTCGAGGGAGTGTCGCGCGGCGCGGCAAATGATCCGCAGGGGCACGTGAAAGGTCGCGTCGGCTGCGGCCCGTGGTCCCATGCATGCACGCGCCCTGTGGCACGGGGCGCTCGTCGAACAGGTGCGCCGGCCCGCCCCGGAGGCGGCGTCAGGTCGCCGCGCCGAGCTGCTCGCGGATGCTCCGCGCCCAGCGCTCGAGGTCGGTCGAGGTCGACTCGACGGCGCCCGCTTGACCATCGATGGCCGCCAGGGCGAGGCGCAGTCGCTCTCGCGCCCGGGTACGTCGGCCGCGAATGGTGTTGGCGTTGGTCGCGAGCACGTCGGCGATCTCTGGATCCGACATGTCTTCCCAGTAGTAGAGCTCGAGCACGGTCTGGTGCTCGAGCGTCAGCGAGCGCAGGGCCTGCAGTACCAGACGCTGCTCGGCGCGTTGAGCGAGCACCGACGACGGGCGCGGATCGACGGCGGCAATGCTGATGTCTTCGAGCGGCTCGACCTGATGCCGGTACCGCTCGCGCAGGTGCTCCAGCAGCACGAGGTGGGCGATGCCCAGCACGAAGCTGCGCGCGCTGCCGCGGCCATCGTAGCGCTCGCGGATCTGCTGCACGCGGGTGAACGTTCGCTGCGTGAGTTCGTCGGCGTCGTCTCCGACCTTGTTCACGAAGAAGCCACGGACGCGTCCGAACACCGCCAGGACCCCCGCGGCCCAAGCCTGCTGCCGGACATCCAGCAGCTGCGCCCACGGGTCGTCGGCGGCGGTCATGGCGGGCCGTACGGTACCACGTCGAGCCACACGAATCCTGGGACCCGCTCGTCGGTCGCGGGCGGCCCGACGCCACCGGGCAACGGGGGATCATCGGGATCAGTTTCGGGTTTCTGCGACACTCCTTGGTGGTGGCGCCAAGCCAGGACGACGGTCGGTTCCACGACCCCACTGCAGCGAAGCTCGTCGCGGCGGCACCGCACGACGACCTCGACGCGCGGGTCGCCGCGGTCGACTACCTCCGCAGCCTCGGCGTCGAGCATCCCCCAGTCGTCATCGCTGGCTACGTACTCGAGCGGCGCATCGGTAGCGGCGGCTTCGGCAACGTCTACCTCGCGGCGCAACCGAGCCTCGATCGCCGGGTCGCCATCAAGCTGCTCCATCGCCAACGGGTGGGGCGCGAGGCGTCATCCCTGCGTCGCGAGGCACACGCGCTCGCCCAGCTCAACCACCCCAACGTCGTACAAGTCTTCCACGTTGGGGACGCGACGGAGGGCACCTTCATCGTCATGGAGTACGTCGAGGGAGCGTCGCTCGACGCGTGGCAGCGCGACCGCTCATGGCCCGAGGTCCTGGCGAAGTACCGCGACGCAGCGCTCGCGCTGGCGGCCGCCCACGACCGAGGGATCCTCCACCTCGACTTCAAGCCCCAGAACGTACGAGTCGGCGTCGATGGCCGCGCGCGCGTGCTCGACTTCGGCCTCGCCGGCGGCCCCGGGATCGCGCGGGGCTCGACCTCGGAGCAGCCGTCGCTCGGCGCCGGGACGCTGCGCGTCACTCGAGCCGACGGTGCGACCGTCGGATATGCGGCACCAGAGCAGCTGTTCGGCGGCGTCGTCGAGGCCGCGGCCGATCAGTACGCCTTCTGTGCCGCGCTTCACGAGGCACTCCACGGCGTCCTGCCGTACACCGCTGCGGATTGCCTTTCGATGGCCGTGGAGCAGGCGCCGATGCCCGCGCGGCGTGGCGCGAAGCGCTGCCCGACGTGGATCGATCACGTGATTCGGCGGGGACTACGACCGCGGCCCGGCGATCGGTGGCCGTCGATGCAGGCGCTGATCCACGCCCTTCGCGGGCCGGCGCGCCTTCGGCAGACGGTGGTCGCGGGCGTGGCCCTGTTCGCGACCGTCCCCGCAGCACTCGCAGGCGCGCGCGCTGGGCGGGCTCCCGGCTGCGACGACGTGGACGGGCCTTCGCCTCCTGCATGGAGCAGCGCGCGGCGCGAGGCGGTCACGCGTGCGCTGCACGGCGGCGGTGACACGTTGCCGGCATCGTCTGCCGCGGCGGTGCTCTCACGGCTCGACGTGATGTCCGCCACCGCCGACCGCGAGCTCGAAGTGGCCTGTAGCGCCGCCGCATCCGATGAGCACCGGCTGGACTGCCTGCGACGGTTCACGGCGCGATTCGACCGAGCCACCGAACTCATTGCGAACCACGGCGAGGGCACGCGCGCCGATGCGCTCCTCGAGGTGGTCGGCGACGCCGCCGAGTGCCACGCAGGAAGGACCGACGGCAGGCTGGACCCCGTCGCGGCGGATGAGGCCGCGGCGGTGCTCGCCGACCTCGATCGCGCGCGACTCGACCTCGCTGCCGGCCGCTTTGCCGAAGCCGACGCGCGCACCCAGGCGGCGATGCGAGCGACCCGCATGTTCGACGCCGCGGCGGTCGTCGCAGAGGCACTCCTGGTCCGAGGCCTCGCTGCGGACGCGCTCGCGCGGGACGCCGACGCACTGCAGGACCTCGAGTCCGCCGCGCACGCCAGCGTTGCCGCCGGACGCGACGACCTCGCCGCAGAGGCGTGGCGACGCGCCGCGTGGGTGGCCGCCACCGATCTCGGCGATCTCGACCGCGCGTGGCGGAACGCCCGCGCGGCCAAGGTCGCCGCCACGCGACTCGGCCCCGAACCCCGCACCCGCGCCGAGCAGCTCCACGTCGAGGGCTTGCTGCTACGCCTCGGTGGCGATGCCACGGGGGCCGTCGCGCGACACGAGCTCGCGCTGTCCGAGCTCGGCGACAGCGTAGCGGCGGATGATCCCAGCTGGATCTCCTCGTGGCTGCTGCTCGCGCACGCGCACGCGGATGCTGGCGGCACCGATTCCGCGAGTACCCTGTACGAACGCGCCGAGCGTCTCGCGATCGCTCGACTCGGCCCGCTCCACCCGCGCGTCGCGACGATCCTGCTATCGCGGGCGATGATTGCCCGTGCCAGCTATGACCGCAGCCGTGACCCGAATGTCCTCGCGCAAGCGGATGCGACGCTGGCCCGCGCGGCAGAGATCATGCAGTTCGGGTCCGGCCACAACGACGACGTGATCGCCACGATCACCACGCTACACGCCGAGGTAGCTCTGTTGCGCGGTGAACTCGACCGCGCGGGTCGCCTCGCGGCGACGGCCTGGGACCTGCAGCGCGAGCACCTCCCGGAGGGCCACCGCGAGCGGGGCAGCGCGCTCGCCGTGCTCGCGCGGGTCGAACTCGCCCGCGGCGACTGGGAGGGCGCACTACGCGTGCATCGAGAGTATGCGCTGGAGCGCGCGCACTTCGACGACGACGCAACCCTGCCTGCGATCGAGAACAACCTCGGCTGGTTGGAGCTTCGGCTCGGACGCCCGGAGAACGCCCGAACCCACCACGAGCGCGCGCTCGCCGACGGCGACGACGTGCAGCGGGCGTACGCGCGCGGCGGGCTCGGCCACGCGGCACTCCTGCTCGACGGACCCATGGTCGCCGAGGAGCAGCTCGCGGGCGCGCTCGCGTCGGCGCAGGCACTCGGCGAGGCCGCGCCCGCCGATCTCATCGCGGAGATCGAGTGGCACCTGGCCGAGGCGCAGCTCGCCAACCACCGCGGCGCGAGCTCGGTGCGAACTCATCTCGAGCGCGCTGTCGCATACTATCAGGCGAGCGGCAGCGACGCCCTCGCAATCGAAGCGCTCGGCCGCCTCGCACGGCAGCTCCCGGGCGCGCATCGCAGGCCACGAGACCACGAGTAACGCCAATATGTTCACGGTCACGTACCAAGATGGAAGCAGCTTCAGCGCGAGCGACAACACGATCACGATCGTCGCGGTCGTCGACGGTGACTACCGTCACCGCGACCGGCCGATCGACGCCATCGCTTTCGCCATGGGTCAGGCCTCGGAGGCCCGGGTCGAGGTCGTCGCGAGCGGCACCAGCTTGCCCGTGCAGCTGTGCTTCGGCGGCGGGGGCCCCAGTGTCGGGCTGCCGGTCGCCACGCGCTGGACGGCCGAGTCGCCCACCAAGGGCACGCTTGCGATGTCACTGCCCGCGGGTGCCAACGCCCAACACGCGACGCGACTCGAGGCGAGCGGCGGTGGCAACATCGAGATCACCCTCACGCGCTGACGGCACGAGGTCGAGATGCCCAACTACCGCATCATCTACATGGACGGAAAGACCGCCGACATCGACGACCGCGTGCTGACGCTGGTCAATCGCGTGCCGTCGCCACTGCCCCCGCCGACGCAGCCGTGGACGAGCTACCAGCACAACGGCAAGATCGTCCGGGAGCTTCGCACCACCGGGCCGAGCGCGACCTTGGTGGTGGTGGCGGGCGATGGCGGCGCGGTCGGTGAGCAGAACGTTCGCATGGCGCTGTGCACGACCGCGGGGCACAGCTGCAGTGCGGTCTGGCAACCAAGCGCCGCGGGTGTCCAGCTCGACCTGCGTGCGGACGCCGCATCGACCGGTTTCGACATCACCGACATGCACCTTCCGCCGCAAGCGCTCCGGGTGGTTCTGATGCGACCGACTCTGTAGCGAACGGCGCTCGCGACACCCGCTTGCCACGATGCGTACTGCCCTCCTCGTCGGCGTCGAGAGCTGTCCCGCCGCAGACCTGCGCGGCCCCGCGGCGGACGTCGCATTGGTGCGCGCGGTAATCTGCGAGCGGTTCGAACTGCTAGCGCGGACGTTGCCGAATCGCGCCGCGACCCGCGACGGGGTGCTCGCCGCGCTCGACGAGCTGGTCTCGGCGGCGCGCGAGCGCGACAGGTTGCTGTTCTACTTCGCCGGTCACGGCACCCAGGTCGCCGACACGGGCGAGGGTCTCGATGAGACCGGCGCCGTCGACTACCACGAAGCCATCTGCCCGCACGACTTCAGCCGCGAGGACCCGTCGCGCGCAATCCGTGACACCGAGCTGCACCAGCTCTTCGCCAAAGCCATCGCGCGCGGCGCTGGCATCACTGCCATCTTCGACTGTTGCTTCGCGGGAGGCCTGGCCGCACGCGACGTCGTGCGCGGCCCCATCAACGCGGGCGACGAGGGTGTCCGGGCGCGCAGCCTCGCGACGATCGAGGGCCGGTGGTCCGAGGCCGTGCGCTCCGGAGTGCTGCGTCGTGTCCACCGCATGACCGACGTGCCGCGCACCCGCGATGGCGGGGCCTCACCGGTCGTCTTCGGTGCGTGTCTCGCCGGCTCGCTCGCCCGAGAGTGTCGCTACGACACCGAAATCCGCGGCGAGTTCACGCACCACCTGGCGGCCGTGCTGGCCACGGCGGCGCGCGGCATCACCAACGTCGCGGTGCGCGACGCAGTGCGAGCATCGATTGCAGCCAGCGACCCCTCGAACCGGTCACCGTCGCGCCCCGTGTTTGCCCCCGCCAGCGCCGACCAGGCCGTATTCCTGGACTAGCGGGCCCGCTGCACCCAACATCGCGAGGTCCACGATGTTCGTACGACCCCTCGAGGTGCAACTGTGCTGGTCCGACCGGGACCGTGAGTCGGTGGGTCCGCTCGCACGCGAGCTATACGAGTTCCTCGATCGGCCGCCTGGCGACGACCCGGTGCTGCGGCCGGGTCTCGGCATCGCAACCCGTATCGGATGCGACGCGATCCGCCTGGTCCAGGCACTGCGCGTCGGCGCGCTGGCCACCGTCGGCGTGCGTGTCGTGGTCGCGATGCTCGCATCGGCCGGCTATGCCGACGCCGGGTTTCGCGCCGCGATCGAGCAGCTCGCGGCCAACGACGGCGACGACCTCGTGCTCGTGCCGGTCGTGCTCGACCCCCGTTGGCTCGACGCGCTGTCGTCAGTGCGCGGCCGCACGATCGAGCTCTCCGCGCAAGCGCGCAGCGAAGACGACCGACGGTGGTCGCTCGGGGTCCACGTCGGCATCGAGGTCGCGCGCGCACTGCTCGGACCGGCGGGTATCGACGCGTGTCCGCAGATCTCGATCAGCCACGCCGCCGTCGACCAGCTCGCGAATGATCACCTCGCCGCGCGTCTCCACGAGCACCTCGTCACCCGCACCGCCATGCGCTGCGAGTTCAACGATCGCGACGAGGCCCGCGCGCAGCAGCTGCGGTCGCGGCTCCGCTCGTCGCCACGGGACGCGCTGCTGCTGGTGATTCGCACCGACGCCTGGTCGGAGAGCCCGTGGTGCACCGAGGAGCTACTGGTCGCAAAGAGCGAGCGCGTGCCCATCTTGACGGTCCTCGCGACCACCGCCGGTGAGCCGCGAGCCTCCGCGTATGCCGGCAACCACCGCACGGTGCACTGGCAGGCCGGACGCGAGTGGGAGGTCGCGGGCCGCTGCGTGCAGGCATGGCTGCAGCACCATCACTTTCTCGCATTCGGGCGCGCGGCGCTCGAGCTGGCGGGGCTGCCCCAGGACAGCACGGTGCTGTCGCGTCGACCGGAGCTGTTGGACCTCTCGGCCGACCCCCGCGCCCTCGTGGTCTATCCCGATCCCCCGATGCCCGAGGCCGAGCGCGACGTGCTGCGGGCGCTGCGGCCCGACGTACGCATCGCAACCCCGAGCACGCTGTTCGGACGCGTACTCCTCGACCGCGACACTGCACCGCCGCTGTGTGGCATGACACTCGCCTTCTCGCTCTCACCGAGTCCGACCCTCCCGGCGATCGACGAGCTGGTGATCGGCGCAGGGCTCACGCAGACCCACGCACAGGATGCCCTTGCGGCGATCGTGCTCGCGAGCGTGCACAGTGGCGCGCGGGTGTGCTTCGGCGGCGACTTCCGCCGGGGTGGTTTCGCCGAGCGCCTCGGTTTCTTGCTCCAGGCACACCGCCGACTGGGCCTCGTCGGGCGCCCGCGGCTGCTGTGTTTCCTCGCCGAGGGCCGCCGCTCGGGCGACGCGATCGTCGAGTACGAGCCGTACGAGGTCGCCTCGCCCGTGGGTGCCGAGGCGTGCGACGACGTCGAGGTCCGCTCCTGCTTGTGGCATCTCGCGATGCGTCGCGCTTCGTCGCAGATGGCCGAGGCGCGGCTGGTGCTCGGTGGGCGGGTGCGCCCGCGCATCGAAGACGGTGACGGCGGCTACCACGGCGCGTGGCCAGGCGTGCTCGAGGAGGCCTACCGCACCGTCCAGGCCCATCGCGCGCTGTATCTGTTGGGCGGCTTTGGAGGCTATGCGGGCGAGCTCGCACGCAGGCTCGACCTCGACCACGATGGCCCCGAGGTCGAGGCCGTCGATGCGCGGGTGGCCAACCTGCGCGAGCGATTCGAGGCCTCGCGGCTGCAGCTCGCCGCCCGCTCGGATGCCGACCTCGATCTGCTGCTGATCGAAACCAGTGGTCCTTTGCGTGAGGCGGATCTACGCGCGCGAGTGCGCGATGCTTGGCGACGCTTCATCGCTGGAGATGCGAGCGCGTGGCCCAATGGGCTCGATGTGGCCGAGAACCGCACGCTGTTCACGTCGACCGACGAAGTCGAGCTCGCGCAGCTGGTGTTCACCGGCGTGTCACGTCTGCGGCGGCGGGCAGCGCCGGCCGGCGAGATCCGCCTGCGCTGCTACCACGGCGACATCGCCTCGATCGCCGGCGTGGATGCATACGGGGTGACGCTCTCGCCGGGCTTGGAGCCGGTCGGCGCCTCGGCTGCGCTCGACGCCCGCTGCGGCGGTCGCCTGCGGCGCGCCGTGCTGGCTCGCGGCGTCGAGGTCGTCGCCGTGCACGGCGCCGCGCTGGCGGGACGCCACGTGATCGTGGCGACGCTCGAGCTACCGGAAGCCGGCGCGCCGCTGTCGGTCGCCGCCATCGAGGACGCGGCCGCCGCGGTCGGTGGTGCGTGCGCGCGGCTGGGGCTCACGTCGCTGGCGTGCCCGATCTTCGGCGCCACGCTGGGGATCGCGGTCTCGTCGGCCCTCGATGCCATGCGCCGCGGATTCGATCGCGCCGGAGCACCTGCGATCGTGACGTTCTGCGAGATCGACGGGGGGCGCGTGGCAGAGTTGCGCGCAGCGCTGCCCGCCGGCGCGTTCCAGGAGCTGCGTGAGGGCCCACTCCCGAGCGCGCCGCCACGCCGCACGTTGCTGCACCTCGGTGGCCGCGCACCGACGGACGAAACCCCCGGCGTGATCCATGCGCGACTGTTCCGCGACGACCTCGGCGCGGCGGTGCCCGGCGGTAGCTCGGGTCCGATCGACGCCGACACCTGGACGATCCTGCGTACGCGTGTGTGCACGATGGACGAGGCGCTCGCGCGCGGACAGCTGCTGTTCGAGCGTCTGCTGCCCGAGAGCGTGCAGCGCGAGCTCTGTGCGGAGCGCGACGGGCTGCTCTCGCTGCTGGTCGATGACGTCGCCGCCTCGCTGCCGTGGGAGGCGCTCGCCAGCGTCGACCCGAGCTGGACACCCGCGACCTCCGTGCCGTTCTCCCGTCGCATCGCCCTGGGTGACGAGGTCGGCACCCCGGCCGCCGCCACGCGGCGCAGCGGCCGACTGAGATTCCTGCTGGTGTTCGATGCCGCGGGTGATCTCGAGGGCGCGCGCGACGAGGCGCTGGCGGTCCGCACGGCGATGGCGGCCCGCGGCGACGTCGACCTCGTCGCGTTCCAAGGCCCCGCCGCGACGCTCGACGCGGTGACCGCGGCCCTGAGCACGGGGGCCTTCGACGTGTTCCACTATGCCGGGCACGCGAGGTTCGATCCGACCGCCCCAGAGCGCAGCGGTCTCGAGCTCGCCGACGGCGTGTTCACTGCGGCCCACGTCGAAGACGCCCACGTGCCGCGGCTGGTCGTGCTTGGGGCCTGCGAATCGACCCGGCTGCGCGGCCCGTCGTCCGCCACGCCGGCCGTCGTTCCGACCGCGGCGCGGTGGTCGTTCGCCGAAGGGCTGCTGCGACGCGGCGTGCGATCGATGCTCGGCACCAGCTTCGTCGTGAACGACGACGCGGCCCGCGACTTCGCGCTCGGCACCTACGGCGGCCTGCTGCGCGGACTGACCCTCGGGCTCGCGGTCCGCGACGCCCGTGCGCGCCTGTTCGGCGCAGGGCGCCCCGACTGGGCCAACTTCGTGTTGTACGGCGACCACGGCCTGACGCTGTGATGACCGCGCGACGCCCCGGCTCACGCACGGCGACGCTCCGCCTCACGTGGTCGAGCGTCGAGCGCAGGCCCGATGGATCCTGAGCGTCGCGCAAGCGCCCTTAGCCAGCGCCCCGCCGATGCTGGCGACGCGGTCGCGCAGGGCGACCCGCGTGCTCCACCGGCTAGCGCGCCGCCGACGTGACCACGTGCGCGTCGATCCAGTCGCGGATCATCGCGACGATCGGCGCGCGCAGCTCGGCGGGCTCGTTGTGCAGCTCGTGGTAGTAGCCCTCGAACGTGCGCAGCGTCTGGTCGCGGGTCTTGGCCTCGGGCAGCGCGCCGAAGATGCGCTGGGTCGTGGTGTGATCGACGATGCGATCGCCGGTGCCGACGTACCACAGCGACGGCAGGCGGATCTTCGCGGCCTCGCGCTCGACACGGGCGATCGCGGCGTTCATGGCCGCGAACCACCCCGCGGTCACGACCCCCACGCGCAAGGGATCGGCGACGTAGCGCGCCACGACCTCGGGGTCGCGCGAGACTGCGTCGGCGGGGATGCCCGAGGGCAGCGCCAGCTTGGGCGCGATGCGGGCGGCGAGCTTGCCGGCGAAGAGCTTGATCGGCGGCACCTTCATGGTCAGGCCCAGCAGCGGGCTCGAGATGATGGCGCCCTTCAGCGGCAGATCGCGCTCGTGCTCGTGCAGATAGACCAGCGAGATGAGCCCGCCCATCGAGTGGCCGAACAGGAACCACGGCAGGGCCTCGGGCCGCAGCGCCGGATCGAGCGCCGCGGCCCGCTCGCGCAGGATCGCCAGCATGTCGTGGGCGTAGTCCTCGAAGCGCTCGACGTGACCGCGGGTGCCGGTCGAGCGACCGAGCCCGCGGTGATCCATCGCGATCACCAGCCCGCCGTGCTCGACCATCTCGCCGGCCAGCTGCGCGTAGCGCCCGGCATGCTCGGCCCCGCCGTGGGCCATGACGATCACGAAGCGCGGAGTCTCGGCGCTGCGCCACACGTCGACGTGCAAGGCGGTGCCATCGGCGACGGTGCACGTGTGCTCGGTGTGCTGCATCGGTGGCGGCAAGCGTCGCGCACCTCGTCGCCGCCGCGCAAGCGCCCGAGCGGCCCCCAAGTGGCAGGTCGGCGGGCTACCATGGCGGCAGCATGCGGACCCCAGCCGCACGGGCCTGACCGATGGGCGCACTGGCGCTACGCCTGGTGTTCGCCGCGCTCGGGGCCGTGCCCGCGGTCGTGATGATGCTGCTGGTCGATCGCCTCGACCGCACACGCGCGGAGCCGCGTTGGCTGCTGCGCCGCGTCGCGCTGCTCGGCGCGCTGACCATCGTCCCGGTGCTCGGGCTCGAGCTCGCGATGGTGGTCGCCGGCCTGCCCGCCCGTGGTCACAATCTCGGCACCGGGGTGCTCGCCAGCTTCGTGGTCGCGGCGCTGCCCGAGGAGGCCGGCAAGGCGCTGTGCCTGCGCTGGCTGATGCGGCACCGCGTGGAGTTCGACGAGCGCATCGACGGCATCGTCTATGGCGCGCGCGCCGGCCTCGGCTTCGCGTTGGTCGAGAACATGGCGTACTCGCTGACCGCCAAGGACGTGCACGAGTTCGTGGCGCTGTTCGTCGCGCGCGCGTGCCTGTCGGTACCCAACCACGCGACCTACGCGGCCGTGATGGGCTACTTCGCCGCGCGCCGCCATCTCGATGGCGTCGGCCCCGGCCTCGTCGGCGGCCTCGCGATCGCGGTGCTGGGTCACGGCCTGTTCGACCTCGGCCTCACGCTCGCGATGCTCGGCGACGACACGGCCGACGCCGCTGGATTTCTCCTGGGCGTCGCGATCACGCTCGGCGCAGCGGCGACCGGCATCCTCGCCGTGATCGCGCTGGCCCGGCGTGCCCGCGCGCTCGACCTGCGCGACGCGCTCGCAGCCGCCAGCGCCGAGCGAAGCTAGAACATCTCGCGGACCCAGGCGCCGAAGCGACGGGCGATGCCCGGCCCCTCGTCGCGCACGCGACGGGGCGTCTCGACCGCGCGCATCGGCTCGTGGGTGGCGCCGAACAGCACCAAGCCCACGCCGGTGGCGTACTTCGGGTCGGCGATCACGCCCGCGAAGCCACCCTCGGCCAGGCGCGCGTCGGGCCGCGCTCGGCTGCCGCCGGTCGCCGTCGGCACGCCGCGGCGCACCGGCATCTGGAAGATGTCCTCGGCGATCTCGAGCATGCCGTCCATCATCGCGGCGCCGCCGGTGAGCACCAGGCCGCTGGCGGCCAGGTCGGCGCAGCCGCTGGCGAGCAGCTCCTGCTGCGCCATCAAGAAGATCTCCTCGACGCGCGGCTCGATGACCTCGGCCAGGAACCGACGCTTGAACGATCGCGGCGGTCGCGGGCCCACGCCGGGCACCTCGATCTCCTCGTCGTCCTGCACCATGCTGATGAGCGAGCAGCCGTGCTTGCGCTTGATGGCCTCGGCCTCGGGCACGCTGGTGCGCAGCCCGTGGGCGACGTCCTGCGTGATGCGATGGCCGCCCAGCACGATCACCGAGGTGAAGACGTTGCTGCCCTCGTAGTAGACCGCGATGTCGGTGGTGCCACCGCCGATGTCGATCATCACGACGCCGAGGTCACGCTCGTCCTCGTGGAGCACCGCCATCGCGCTGGCGAGCGGCTCGACCACCACCTCGACGACATCGAGCGAGGCGCGGTTGCAGCACTTCACGATGTTCTGCACGCTGGTCACCGCGGCGGTGATGACGTGGGCGCGGACCTCCATGCGCACGCCGTTCATGCCGATCGGATCGCGGATCTGGCCCTGACCGTCGATGATGTACTCGAGCGGCACGGTGTGGATGATCTGCCGATCGAGCGGGATGTTGACCGCCTTGGCCTGCTCGATCACGCGGGCGACGTCGCCGTCCTCGACCTCGCGCGAGCGCATGCTGACCTGGCCGTTGCTGCTGAAGCCGCGGATGTGACCGCCGGCGATGCCGACGAAGACCGACTGCACGTCGGCCGCCGCCATCTGCTCGGCCTCTTCGATCGCGGCCTGGATGCTCGCGGTGGTGGCCTCGATGTTCACCACCACGCCCTGCCGCAGACCGTCGGACGGGCTGGTACCCACGCCGAGGATCTCGACCCCGTTCTGCGTGACCTCGCCGATGATCGCGGCGACCTTGGTGGTGCCGATATCGAGGCCACAGATGACTTCTCCGACCTGCGCCATGAACCTTCTCCGTCAGTGATGCCTGGGAATTCGGGGAACGCGCTTGCGTCGCGGCTGCGACGCATCGGCGGCTTCGGGGCTGTCGGCCCCGGGGGGAACTTCGGCGGCGGGCTGCAGTGCAGCCTGGGCGGCGCGCTCGTGGGCGTCGATGACGAGCGCCGGCGCGTCCTTGGCGGGGAAGAAGCTCGCGACCACGCGCTCGTGGGTGGCGTCGTCGGCGTTGTCCTGGCCCTCGAGGTGTGCGACGGCGAGCTTCTCGGCGTCGTCACCCATCGCGGCACGCAGGGCGTCGAAGCGCGCGAGCGCGGCCCTGACGTCGCCGCGACCGAGTCGCAGCTGGGTGCCGATCTGCGCGGTGTACAGCGTGACGCCGCCCCACGCGTCGATGTGGATCTCCGACAGCAGCGGTCGCACCTTGCTGCCGTACGCCTCGATGACCTCGAGTGCCCGCGCGATGGTTGCATTCGCCACCTCGGGCTCCGCGACGAGCATCGCCGAGGTCACGCCGGTGACGACGGGCAGCTGCCCGCGCTCGCCGACGCCGAGCTGCTTGAACGGCTCGCCCTCGCGATTGACGAGCAGCTGGCGGCCGGCCGCCAGCACGGCCACGGCCTCGTGCTCGGTGATCTCGACCCGCAGCGCGTCGGGTAGCTCGCGGTTCACGACCGCGTGTGCGACCCACGGCTCCGCGGTGACGCGCGTCGCGAGCTCGTCGAGCTGCAGCGACAGGATGTTGGTGCCGGGCTCGAGCGCGAGCAGCTGCCGCAGGTGCGCCTCGTCGACGTGGGCGGTGGGCTGGAACTGCAGGCCGCGCACCTCGAAGCGCGGCGACGTGGTCGCGTACGCATAGCCCTCGCGCACACCGACGAGCACACCGTAGGCCAGGCCCACGCAGATGCCGACCCGCAGCCCGAGCCGCAGCGTGCTCCGCAGCACGCGTCGCATGCGGCTCGGCGGGCGCAGCTCGGCCTTGGCCTCGGCGCGGACGTTGGCCTGCACGACCGTGTCCGCGACCTGCTCGCGCGCCACGCGGCGCACGTTGCCGCCGCGCTTGGCGGGTCGAGTCTTGCGATCGGTGGCGCGCTTCGACATCGGGGCGTCGGCTCTTCGCGGAGTGCCGCGCGCGGGGCAGCGGCGGGTATCTTGCCCAATACCCCCAGTGCGTCAGGCGACGCAAAAAACCGGGTGCCGGCGGGTTTCGCCGGAGATGGAACGCCGAGGCCGGACGAGCCCCGCGTCATCATCGACGGTGTCGGCCGCAAGGGGCGAGCATGACGATGCGTGGACCCGCGCCGCTCGCGCTGCTCTACTCCGCGGGCTGCCTCTCGGCGCCCTTCGATCCCGCTGCTGGCGGCGAGTCGAGTTCGACGTCGAGTGCGCCCGAGAGCTCGACGCCGACGGACGACAGCTCGTCCGTCGCCGCATCTGACGACAAGACCGACACGAACAAAACCAATACCAGCGGTGACACGGGCCTCGGTTCGACGTCGGAGGTCGGCTCGCGCTGCGGCGACGGCGTGCTCGATGCCGACGAGCCATGCGATGACGGCAACGAACTCGACGCCGACGGTTGCAACCGCGACTGCACGCCATCGGGCGAGGTTCAGTGGGTCCACGCCGAGCCGACCGTGGGGCGCTTGCGCGGCGTCGCAGGCGACGCGGCGGGCAACACGGTCGCGGTCGGCTACTCGGGAGACTTCATCTACGGCCAAGCGCTCGCCGCGGTGCGCGGACTCGACGCAGACGGCCTGCTGGCGTTCTCGACCGACGAGGACGCCGGCGACGATGCATCGTTCTCCGACGTGCGCCTCGCCGGGGACGGGACCTACTGGATCTTCGGCACGAGCCCGACACGGGGCTGGATCCGCCGGACGCGTGCGGTGGACGCGAGCGACCTCCTGCTGACCGAGATCGACCAGATCCGCGACGCCGATCTCTGCGGTGACGTCGTCGTGGTGAGCGACGGCGCGCACATCGCTGCGCTCGACGCGGACGCCAACGTCGTGTGGATCCTGGACGCCGGTTATGTCGTCGACGTCGCCGTCGGCGACGGCGTCGTGTTCGCGCTCGCCGCCGACGACTCGCAGGCCGATCGTCGCGTGCTCGCGTACGACGCCGGCGGGGCGGTCATCGCCGAGGGCACGCCGTTGCTGGACGCGAACCCCGACGCCCTCGCGGCCATAGCGGGGCTCGGGGTCGCGGTGGTCGGCCAGCTGTCACCGTCCTCCGACGCCCCGATGGGATTCGTTCGGCTGTACACACCCCAGCTCGACGTGCAGTGGACCAGCACGCGCGAGGACTCGCGATGGTCGGCGGTGGCCGATGCCGCCGGTGACCTCGTCGTCGCGGGCGCAGACCTCGGCACGGGCTACGCGCGGCCTGTGATCGCCCGCCTGGACCCGGCCGGCGCGTACCGCTGGGTCACCGAGGTCGAACTCACCCCGCCGTTCGGCGAGGCCCGGTTCGACGCCGTCGCATCGACCGCCACGGGTCGCGTGGCGGCGTCCGGCTACGCGATCGACTTCGGCGGTCGCTCGGGGTTCGATGCCTACGGCTACGTCGTCTCACTCTCCCCGTGACCGCCGTCGTCCGTAGCGTCATCGACGGGCCCGCAATCCGCAATGGGCCCGAGCATGTCTAGAGCATCGTGGGATTGGGTCATCGTCTTGTTGGGCTTCGTCGGCGGCTGCGGAACGACAGCGGGGAGCGGCGCAGCGACGACGTCGAGCACCGGCGACGGTGAGAGCACCGCCACCGCCGAATCCTCGGGGAGCGATTCATCGGCGACGACCGAATCGTCCGTGGCGGCCACCGAGGGAAGCGAGACGTCGGCGTCTTCGCCGGGGACCACCGATGGATCCAGCTCGAGCGGGAGCGAGGGCAGTTCGACGACGGGCACCGTCGAGCCCGCGTGCGAGGTGCCCAGAGGCGGTGAGCGCTGCGCATCGCCGTCCCCTTTCGATGGGTCCGGAAGTTGCGATCCGTTCTCCCAGGACTGTCCCGAGGGGGAGAAGTGCAACCCCTACGCCACCGATGGGGGAGCGTGGGACTCCACCGGGTGTGTCCCGCTCGCGCCGGCCCCCGTGCAGGTGGGGCAGCCGTGCCAGACCCAGGGTGCTGCCACCAGCGGGCTCGACGACTGTGATCTGGGGCTGATGTGCTGGGCCGTCGACGCCGAGACGCTAACGGGTGTCTGCGTCGAGCTGTGCGGCTGCGGGCCCGAGGCGCCGACCTGCCAGGGGGCGGGCACGACCTGCACCGTGACCAACGGCGGCAACCTCCCGGTCTGCGTCGCGACCTGCGATCCGCTCGCCGACGACTGTGCGGAGGACTTCGGGTGCGTGTCCGTCGACACGCAATTCGTGTGCGCACCCATGAGGGCCGCTCCGGCGGGTCCCGGTGAACCATGCTCGGCGCTGAACCACTGCGACGACGGACTATTCTGCGCCGAGCCCCCCCTCGTACCGAACTGTACCGATACCTACTGTTGCACCCACTTCTGTGACATCGATCTCGGCGATACCCAGTGCGAGATCGAAGGCACCTCATGCGTCCTGTGGTTCGAACCTAACAACGCACCGCAGGAATGCCTCGCGGATCTTGGGATGTGCGTCGCGGGTTGACGCCGTCGCACGCCCCCGCGCCGACGCGCCACCGTGTCGGCACCACGACATGACGAAGGGGCGAATCCTCGTGGAGGACCGCCCCTTCGAATGGAGTCTGCCGTTACCGTTGCTCGAAGGACGAAGGACGAAGAAACGAGCGATGAAGCCAAGCCAAGTGCCGGGCGCTGTCGCGCCCCGGCATCAACGGAAGAAGCCGTTCTCGTCGCGCCGGCGCAGGAACGCCGGGATCTCCGAGGGATCGGCGGCGACCTCGGCACGCGACCACGAGGAGGTCTGCGCAGCATTGTTGACGGTCGGCGGGGTCACCGGACGGCTGGGTGCGGGCGCGGGCGCCTGGACCTGTTGCACGCGCGGCGCGTGCAGCTGCGTGCTCGAGAAGAGCCCGCCCTGGCGGGTGGTGTTGGCCTGCGCCATGTCCTTGCGGTTCACGGGCCCGGTGCCGGGGCCGATCGCACCGGCGGCGACCATCTGCGACTGGCGGCGACGGCCGCTGTGGCTGCGGATGGCCTCCTCGAGATCCTCGTGGGCCGGCAGGTGCAGATCGAAGCCGGTCGCGATCACGGTGATGCGCAGGGCATCGCCCATGTTCTCGTCGATGACCGCGCCGAAGATGATGTTGCAGTCCTCGTGGGCGGCTTCCTGGATCAGCGACGCGGCCTCTTCGACCTCGTGGAGCTTGAGGTCGGTGCCGGCGGTGATGTTGATGAGGATGCCGCGGGCGCCGTGGATGGTGACGTCCTCGAGCAGCGGGCTGTTGATGGCCTGCTGCGCGGCCGCGACCGCGCGGCCCTCCTCCGACGCGATGCCCATGCCCATCAGCGCGCGGCCCTGGCCGGACATGATGGTGCGGACATCGGCGAAGTCGACGTTGATGATGCCGGGGATCGTGATGAGGTCCGACACGCCCTGGGTCGCGTGCTGCAGCACCTCGTCGCAGAGCTTGAAGCTGTCGAGCAGGCTGGTCGACGTGCTGGTGACGTCGAGCAGGCGATCGTTGGGGATCGTGATGAGGGTGTCGACCGCCTTCTCGAGGTTGGCGATGCCCTCCTCACCGATGCGCAGGCGTCGCTTGCCCTCGAAGCGGAACGGCTTGGTGACCACGCCGACGCACAGGGCCCCGATCTCGCGGGCGACCTGCGCCACGATCGGCGCCGCGCCCGTGCCGGTGCCGCCGCCCATGCCCGCGGTCACGAACACCATGTCGGCACCGCGCAGGGCCTCGGTCAGCTCCGGCACGCTCTCGAGCGCGGCCTCGCGGCCTCGCTCCGGGTTGGCGCCGGCCCCGAGGCCGCGGGTGATCTGCGAGCCCAGCTGGAGGCGGACTCCGGCGCGGCTCTTCTCGAGCGCCTGCACGTCGGTGTTGGCCGTGATGAACTCGACGCCATCGACCCCGTGGCCGATCATCGTGTTCACCGCGTTGCCGCCAGCACCGCCGACGCCGATCACCTTGATGCGCGCGTGATCCGGAAACGCCTCTTCGAGCTCGAAGTACGCCATGGTGGGTTCGCCTCTCCACAGGCTCCGGATCGGATCTCGAACCACGATCGCGGAGTCGGTCTTCACGCCCCCTATCAGTCGGTGATCACCGCGCGCAAGAAATCGGCGCGCCGGCGGGGGTCGGCCGCTCGGGCACCCCTCGGGCCCGGCCGCTTGGGGGCCGCGCTCGGCCCGGCCGCTTGGGGGCCGAGCTCGGCCCCAAGCGGCGCAGGGCTCGAAAGGCCCGCGCCCCTGGCCCCCAGGCGTCAGTTGCAGCCGTCGGGGTCGCCGGGGCCGAGGTCGGCCCACTCGATGGGCCCGTCCCCGACCCCGAAGCGGGCGTCGGTGAAGGACTCGAGGTCGACCAGCGCGTCCGCGCTGCCCCGGTTCTCGCTGCAGCAGCCGTCGCAGTCGCTGTCGGCGCAGGTGTCGACCACCGTCACGACCCGCACGTGACCGGCCGCCCGCACGCAGATGCGGTGCAGCGCGAGCTCACCGAGGGGGAACACGGCCGCGAGGTCGTGCTCCATCACCCATGCCTTGGGCATCGTGTTCGCGCAGGCCGCGAACTGCCCCACGTACGCGCAGCCGTTGTAGAGGACGCACTCGTCGCTGCCTGGATCGGGATACGACTCGTAGGTGGTCTTGTTGCCGCTGCGCCAGACGAGCCCGGGCTGCTCGCACTCGGCGACGGCGCCACCCTCGGTGGCGGCACTGGCCGCAGTGGCATTGGCCTCGGTGCTGCCGGTCGCGCCTGCGTCCCCGCTCGCGCCACCCGCCGCACCGTCGTCGGCGTGGCCGCACGCGGCGACGGTGACGGTGAGCACGAGCGCGAGGACGGTGAGAGGTCGGCGGGGCATGGCGATGGAGGATCCGAAGCGACGCTAGCGGTTGAGCGCGCGCCGCATGGTCGCCACCACCGAGGCCGGCAGCGCGATGCCCAGCCACAGCTCGAGCGCGCGCACGCCCTGCCACAGCAGCGTCGCGAGCCCGTCCTGGGTGCGCGCGCCCAGGCGAGCGGCATCGTCGAGCAGCCCGCCGTTCGGCCGCGGGTAGACCAGGTCGACCACCCGTGCGCCGCGGCCGAGGCGGTCGAGCGGCAGCGGTTTCGCGAAGCGATCGGGCCCGCCGCGCATGCCCACGGTGGTGGCGTTCACGAGCAGCTCGCAACCGTCGAACGCGGTGGCGATGCCGTCGTAGCCGCAGCGCGCGACGCCGTCGAGCACGGGCAGGCGCCCGGCCTCGCGGCTGACCCAGACGACGTCGGCCGGGGCCTCGCAGTGCCGCAGCGCGTCGACCACCGAGCGCGCGGCCCCGCCACCGCCCAGCACCACCGCCCGCTTCGGCGAGTTGCCGCCGAGCTCCGCCAACGCATCGAGGAACCCCGAGCCGTCGGTGTTGTGCCCGACCAGCTCGCCGCGCCGGATGATCACCGTGTTGATCGCCCCGATGCGCGCGGCCTCGGGCGCCAGGCGATCCATGTGCGCGACCGCGGTGCGCTTGTGGGGCACCGTGAGGTTGAGCCCGCCCAGCCCCATCGCGCGGGCACCGGCGAGCGCGTTGGCGAGGGCGTGCGGCCGCACCTGGAACGCGAAGTACCGGTGGGGCATGCCCATCGCCGCGAACGCGGCGTTGTGCATGTCGGGCGAGCGCGAGTGCCCGATGGGGTCGCCGAACACGCCGAAGCAGCGGCCGGGATCGTTGACTGGTTCGCTCACTTCGCCGCCTGGCTGTCGGTCGAGGCCTTGGACTTGGCGTCGACGCGGAGGTTGAGGATCTGCACGAACAACGAGAAGCCCATGGCCGAGTAGACGTAGCCCTTCGAGACGTGGGCGCCGGTACCCTCGGCGACCAGCATCACCCCGATCAACACCAAGAACGCCAGCGCCAGCACCCGTACCGAAGGATGGCGCTCGATGAAGTCGCCGACCGGACCGGCGAACACCATCATCACCACCACCGCGATGATCATCGCGCCGATCATCACGGGGATGTGCTTGGCCATGCCCACCGCGGTGATGACCGAGTCCAGCGAGAACACGATGTCGAGCACCATCACCTGCGCGATGATGCCGATGAAGGCGCCGCGACCGGACTTCCGGGCTGCGACGCGATCGGCGTCGTGCTCGACCTCCGACTTCTCCTGACCGGGATGCTCGACGGCGACGAAGATCTCGTGGGTCGCCTTGTAGAGCAGGAACAGGCCGCCGCCCACGAGGATGAGATCCTTGCCGTTGAACTCGCGCACGAGCGTGAACAGCGGGTCCTGCAGGTGCATCACCCAGCTGATGCTGAGCAGCAACCCCAGCCGCGAGAACAACGCCATGAACAGGCCCAGCCGCCGCGCGCCGAGCTGCTGCTCGCGGGGCAAGCGACCGCAGAGGATCGTGATGAACACGATGTTGTCGATGCCGAGCACGATCTCCATCACGGAGAGCACGAGCAACGAGACATAGACCTCCGGATCGGAGAGCAGCTCGAGCATGACGGCGTCAGTCCTCGGGGTCGACGGCGATGTCGTCGACCGTGGCGCGCAACATACCTCGCATCAGCCGCACCCGGATCAAGTCGCCCTGGGTGACCTCGTCGGCGGCGGTCAGGGCCCGCCCGGACGGGCCCTGCACCACGGCATAGCCGCGTTGCAGCACCGCCAGGGGCGACAGCGCGTCGAGCCGCGCGGCCGCGCGGGCCAGCCGCAGGCGGGCACCCGACGGCAGGCGAGCGCCCTGCGCGAGCACCCGCCGCGTGAGCGCGTCGAGCCGCGCGGCTGCGACGATCGGCAGCCGCGCCCCGGCACGCTCGAGCCGCGCGGTGAGCTCGCGCAGCCGCGTGCGCGCGGCCGCGAGTCGCACCGCGGCGAGCCGCGCCAACGCGTCGCGCAGCACCGCGAGCCGCCGTCGATCCCGGGCGATGCGAGAGCGCGGATGGTGCTGCGCGATCGTCCGCTCGAGCCGCGCGAGCGCGCGTCGGGGCGGACCGACCAGCGCGCGCGCCAGCGCCGACATCTGCATGCGCAGCCGCTCGAGCTCGCCGCGACGATCGAGCAGCGCTCGCTGCTGCGCGCGCACGGCCCTCGCCGCGAGCACGCGCAGCCGCGAGCTCGCGGCCGTGCGATCCGGCACCACCAGCTCGGCCGCCTGCGACGGCGTGGCGGCGCGGACATCGGCAACCAGATCGCAGATCGTGACGTCGACCTCGTGCCCGACCGCCGACACCACCGGGACCGGGCACGCGGCGATGGCGTGGGCGAGCGCCTCGTCGTTGAAGGCCCAGAGGTCCTCGGTCGAACCGCCGCCACGGCCGATGATGATCACGTCGACCTGCGGCCACGCCTGCAAGCGCACCAGCGCGCGCCGCAGCGAGCGCGGCGCGTCGTCGCCCTGCACCACCGCGGCCGCGAGCAGGAACCGCGTGGGGCAGCGGCGACGACCGACCTCGACGATGTCGTGCAGCGCCGCGCCGTGGGCCGACGTGATCACGCCGACGATCCGCGGCCAGCTCGGCAGCGGTCGCTTCCGCTCGGCCGCAAACAGGCCCATCGCGGCCAGCTTGGCCTTGCGCTGCTCGAGCTCGAGCATGCGCGCGCCGAGCCCCGCGGGCTCCGCCCGATCGGCGTAGAGCTGGAAGCGGCCCTGCTTGGCGAAGATGCCGACCCGGCCGCACACGCGCAGCGACTGACCGTCGCCGAGCCGGAAGCGCAGCCGCTCGATGCTCGAGCGCCACATCGCGACCGGCAACATCGCGTCGTCGTCCTTGAGCGTGAAGAAGGCGTGACCGGCCGCGCCGATGCGCAGGTTCGAGACCTCGCCCTCGACCCAGACCACGCCGATGCGCCCGTCGAGGGTGCCGTGGGCGAGCCGCACCAGCGCGCTCACGGTCAGCACGTTGGGGCCGTCGCCGTCACGTGCGGGCCGCCCGGGTCGGAAGGACAGCTCGGTCTGCGCCATCTCGGAACGTCTCGGCTCTTGGTGGGGGGCGGCCGTCGGGCGCCGCGGGTCGTCAAACCACGGCGCGATGCGCCGACTCCAACAAGCCTCGGAGCTCCCGCAGCTCCCGCTCGAGTCGCGCGACGCGGGCCTCGTACTCGCCGAGCACCTCGGCGAGCGTGCGCCCGGCGGGCAGCCCCAACGCGACCCGCATCTGCTCCCGGCCCGACGGCGCAGCCGTGGCTCCGCTCGGGGTGCCCGATGGGGTCCGTTCGGGGTCGGCCATCGGTTGGACATGGTAGGGCAACCGCGAGCGTCGCGGCAGCCCCACCGACCCAAGCGGCGGCTTTGGCCAGTTATTGGCCTGGAGGCGAAGCCGGGGGGTCTACTGCCGCCGTGACCACGCACCGAACCGCCCGCGCGGCGTCCGTCGCCGCGGCCCTGACCGTCGGCATCGCCGTCGCCGGCTGCTCGCTGTTCCAGGAGTTGCAGTCGGCCGACTCCTCGACGCCCGCCACCGACGGCAGCAGCGGCGGCAGTGACGGCAGTGGTAGCGGCAGCGGCAGCGGCAGCGGCAGCGGCGGCGCCGAGGCCCACGCGTGCGTGATCGCCAGCGACGATCGCTGCGAGAACCAAGACACCCTGCGCAGCTGCGATCCGAGCACCGGCGAGGCGACCGTCTACTCGTGCACCGACGTCTGCGGTGGCAACCTCAACTTCTCGTGCCTGCTCGCGAGTACCGAGGGCCAGCACGCGTGCTGGTGCGTGGTGCCGGGCGCCGGCAAGCAGCTGTCGTGCACCGGGCTCGAGGACTGCCTGCGCGCGTGCGAGGCCAGCCAGTCGGCGCCCGCCGGCTGCGCCGACACCTGCTTCTCGCGCACCAACGCCGAGACCATCCGCAGCTATGGCGCGCTGGTCTTCTGCGCCAACGAATACTGCGACACCGCGTGCCACGAGGACCAGGCCGCGTGCGGCGACTGCGTGGCCGAGGCGATCCAGTTCGGTGGTGGCGACTGCACCCTCGAGCGCGCGCTGTGCGATCAGGACGACGGCACCGACGATCCCTGGTGGCCGACCGGCTGACGCCGCAGGTCGGCAGCGCCGCGCGGCCGCGGCCTGCTAAGCTCGCGCCCGCTGCCATGCCCGAGTGGATCGATCTCGCCCGACGCGGCGGCCGCATGCGCGTCGACCGACGACCATGCGAGGCCGACGACCGCCCCGCGCTGCTGCTCATCGGCGGCATGACGCAGACCCTCGCGAGCTGGGGCGCGCACCTGCGACCGCTGTCGGAGCGCCGCGAGACCATCGTCTACGAGGCCCGCGGCCAGGGCATGACCGAGCTACCGCTCGACGACTGCTCGCTGCCGCAGCAGGTCGAGGACTTCGCCGCGCTGGTCGACGCACTGGGCCTGCGCACGCCGGTCGACCTGTGCGGGTTCTCGTTCGGCGGGCGCGTCGCGCTGGCGATCGCCGCGGCCGCGCCGGCGCTGCTGCGGCGGGTCGCGATCTGCGGGGTTGGCCTCGATCGCAGCGTGCTCGCGCGGCTCGTCGTGCAGGGCTGGATCGCCGCGCTGGCGACCGGCGACCTCGAGGCGCTGGCGCGGGTGAGCCTGCCCGACATCCTCGGCCCGGCCTACCTGGCCCGGCATGCCGGCTCGATCGAAGCGATGGTCCGCGCGTCGATCGAGCGCAACCGCTACGACGGCGTGTTGGCGCTGATGCGGCAGACCCAGCAGCTCGCCGACGACTCGCCGTGGACCACCGCCGCGCTGGCGGAGCGCGCGGGCGCGGCCGGCGTGGACGCACTGTGCATCGGCGGCGCGCTCGATCGCCTGGCGGCCCCGGCCGACGTGCGCGCGCTCGCCGAGCGCCTGCACGCCGACGCGATCATCATCGACGACGTCGGCCACACGGTCGCGATCGAAGCGCCGCAGCCGTGGCGCGCGGCGCTCGAGGGGTTCCTCGATCGCTGAAGCCAATCGCCCCCGCCGTCGGCGACGTCACTTCTCGACCACGGCCGCCGTCCGCAGCGCGAGATCCAACGCCGAGCGATCGATCACCACCGGCTTGGCCTCGACGCCGGCGTTGCGCAGCTCCATCACCTTGAGCGGCGCATCACCGGTGCGGGTCGCGAGATCATCGACGCGATCGTGCCGCCGGTCGGCGAGCCGACGCAGGTTCTTGGCGTCGGCGACCTTCGCCGCCGCCATCGCGGCCTCCTGCGGGTTGGCCTTGGCCTTGGCCTCGGCCGCCGCGGCGTCGCGCTCGGCCAGCTTGGCCTGCTGCTCGGCGCTCTCGGCCTCGGTGACCGCGGACTCGTGCTCGACCCCCAACACGTCGAGCTTCTGCTCGACCCGCGCGAGCTCGCCCGTGGCCCACATCCCGACGGCATCGTCGGCATCGAGCGCGACCAGGAATCGCAGCACCTGCGCGCGGGTGGCCTCGGGGGCGGCGGCGTCCACCGCCAGCTGCAGATACGCCAGGGTCTGCTGCTGCTCGTGCTCGCGGTGGGCGAGCTCGTATTGCCGTTGGTTCTGGAAGTAGCTCGACACGCCGGTGACCAGTGCGGGTACCAGCGCCAGGACCCCGCCGTAGGCGACCACCAGCGGCGCGTTGCGCCACCACGGCGAGCGCTCGGGCCGCGCCTTCTCGAGCACGGCGATGCGCTCGTCGATGCGGAGCAACGTCTCGAGTCGCGACAGTCGTTCGTCGTCGGCCATCTGCAGCTCGCAGTGGATCACGAACGCGGCGCGGCTGTCGAGTTCGCGACCGTAGGGCCGCCCCCGCGGGCCGGCTGCGGGCCTGCTACACTCGCGGGCGAACGGCGATTCGTGGCGGGCAACTCGATCGGCGAACGATTCCGCGTCACCACCTTCGGCGAGTCGCACGGTGGTGCCGTGGGTGTGATCGTGGACGGCTGTCCATCCGGCCACCGCTTCCCCCACGAGCGGATCGCGGCCCAGCTGGCGCGGCGCCGACCGGGCCAGCCGCTCGGCTCGCAGCGCCGTGAGGCCGACACCATCGAGCTGCTGTCGGGGGTCGAGCCGGCCAGCGGCCTCACACTCGGCACACCGATCGCGATGATGGTGCGCAACACCGACGCCAAGGCCGGCGACTACGCCGAGCTGCACCGGGTCTACCGGCCGTCGCACGCCGACTTCACCTACGACGCGCGCTTCGGGCTGCGCTTCGTCGAGGGCGGTGGACGGGCCTCCGCCCGCGAGACCGTCGCGCGCGTCGCCGCCGGCACCCTCGCGGAGGACTTGCTGGCGCTGCGGGGGATCGAGGTCGTGGCGTGGGTCGAGCGCGTGCACGACGTCGATGCCGGACCCATCGACGAGGCGGACCTCACCCGTGCGCGCGTCGACGCCACCGACGTGCGCTGCCCGGACCTCGACGCGGCCGCGGCGATGGCCGCGAGCATCGAGCACGCGCGCAAGCGCGGCGACACCGTCGGCGGCATCATCCGCGCGATCGTGCGCGGCGTGCCGGCCGGGCTCGGCGAGCCGGTGTTCGACAAGCTCTCGGCCACGCTCGCGCACGCGATGATGAGCCTGCCGGCGAGTCGCGGCTTCGAGCTCGGCGAGGGCTTCGCAGCCACGCGCATGCACGGCACCGCCCACAACGACGCGTTCGTGCCGGCGCCCGAGCGCGCACCGCTGGCGGTCGCGACCCGCACCAACCGCAGCGGCGGCATCCAGGGCGGCATCAGCAACGGCGAAACCATCCGCTTCGCAGTGGCGTTCAAGCCCGTCGCGACCGTGTTCGTCGAGCAAGACACCGTGACGCGCACCGGTGAGGCCACCCGCTTCCGCGCGCGTGGGCGCCACGATCCCTGCGTGCTACCCCGGGCGGTGCCGATGGTGGAGGCCATGGCGGCGCTGGTCGTGCTCGACGCGCTCCTGCGTCGCAGTGGCGTGCGCGTGCAGGAGCTGCAGCCGTGACGCTGTCGGTGCTACCGGGCGGCAGCGAAGGCGGCGGCGGCGGTGGCCGACGCATCCTCGCCCACGGCGCACCGCCCTCCCCCGGGGTCGTGCCGCTGGATCTCGCGCGTCACCTCGAGTTCGGCGAGGCGCTGGTGTGGTGGGGCGAGAAGCAGGAGATCGAGCGGGCCCCCATCGTCATCGGCGCGACGTTGGTCGGCGTCGCGCTGTTGCTGGTCACCCTGGTGGTGCCGGAGTTCTGGCTGCAGCCGCTGTCATCGCTGTGGCAGCCGCTGGCGGCGGTCAGCCTGCCAGTGGTGTTCGCGATCGTGCGCGAGCGGCTCTCACGACGCTCGGTGATGGTCACCGACGGCGCCATCCTCGACGTCGATCCCGCGGGCCGCAGCCAGCGGCTCGGCTTCGACAACGTCCGTAGCGTGCGCCGCGATCTGCTGCGCGGCGGCATCGCGCTGCACGGTGCCAAGGCCTCGGTGCGGATCCCGGCCGCGATCCTGAACGACGCGCGACAGGCCATCGCGAGCCAACGCCGCGGCCGCGTGCAGACCCGCGAGGGCCTCGACGATCCGATGGGATGGCTGCCATGAACCTGCCCGGCCGCCCACACGTGCCCGCCCGCAGCGAGCTCGCCGCCGCCCGCCGCATCGTCGTGAAGTTCGGCACCCACGTGGTGACCCACGACGGCATCGAGCTGGCCGCCGGCCGCGTGCACGCGCTGCTCGAGACGCTCGCGCGCCTGCGTCGACGTGGGCTCGAGCTGGTGCTCGTATCGAGCGGCGCGGTCGGCATGGGCATGCGTGCGCTGTCGCTGCAGGAGCGCCCGCGATCGCTGGGCCTGCGCCAGGCCTGCGCGGCGGTCGGTCAGGGCCACCTGATGGCGCTGTACACCCAGGCGTTCGCCCAGCTGGGGGTCACGGCGGCGCAGGTGCTGCTGACGCAGGACGACCTCGCCGATCGCGATCGGGCGTTGTGCGTGCGCACGACCTTGATGCGCCTGCTCGAGCTCGGCGCGCTACCGGTCTTGAACGAGAACGACAGCGTCAGTGTGCGCGAGCTGATCGAGATCCGCATCGCCGACGGCGGTCAGGGCCCCGAGGTCGCGTTCGGCGACAACGACGGGCTCTCGGCGCTCGTCGCTCGCGCGCTGGATGCCGACCTGCTGGTGCTGCTCACCGACGTCGACGGGCTCTACACCGCCAACCCCCGCATCGACCCCGACGCGCGTCGCATCCCCGATCGCCTCGGGGTCGCCGACGACGATCGCGGCCGCGCCGACGGCAGCAGCGGCGGCGGTACCGGCGGCATGGCCAGCAAGCTGGCGGCGGCGCAGCTCGTCACCGAGGCCGGGATCCCGGCCGCGATCGTCGGCGCCGACGCGCCACAGGTGCTCACGCGGCTGCTCGCGGGCGAGGACCTCGGCACCGTGTTCTGGCCCACCGCGCCACGCCCGGCCCGCCGCCGCGCGCTCGCCCAAGGCCCGCGCACCGGCGCGCTGGTCGTGAACGACGGCGCGATCGCAGCGCTGCTGCAACGCAAGGCCTCGCTGCTCCCGATCGGCGTGCTGCAGATCGAGGGTGAGTTCGACCGCGGCGACCTCGTCGAGATCCGCGATCGCTCGGGCCGCGTGTTCGGCCGTGGCCTCGTCAACTACGGTGCCGCGGCGTGCCGCTCGCTCGCCGGTCACCACAGCACGGAGATCGATGCGATCCTCGGGTATCGCGGCTACGATGCGCTGGTGACCCGTGACAACCTCGTGTTGACCACCGACGGCCGCTAACAACACCGCCATGACGGACGACGCACGCACCGCCACGATCGCGGCCGCAGCCCGCGCTGCGCGGCGCGCCGGACACACGCTGGGCCGCGTCAGCGGTCCCGAACGCCGCGCGGTGCTGCTCGCGATGGCCGACGCGCTGGAACGCCCGAGCCTGCGCGCGACGATCCTACGCGCCAACGCGGCCGACCTCGAGGACGCCCGCGCCGCGGTCGAGCGCGGGGAGCTGGGCGCCGCGGCGTTCGCCCGCCTCGGGCTCGACGATGCCAAGCTCGCCGGGCTGGTCGAGGGGCTGCGGCAGCTCGCGGCGCAGCCCGATCCGCTGGGCCGCGTGACGATCGATCGCGACCTCGACGACGACCTCAACCTGCGCCGCATCGCATGCCCGCTGGGGGTGCTCGCGGTGGTGTTCGAAGCCCGCCCCGACGCGGTGCCGCAGATCGTCGGCCTGGCGATCCGCAGCGGCAACGCGGTCGTGCTCAAGGGTGGCCGCGAGGCCGCGCGCAGCAACGCCGCGCTGACCCAAGTGCTGTGCGACGCGCTCGCAGGCGAGGGCTTCGATCGCGCCGCGATCACCCTGCTCGAGGACCGCGCCGACGTCGACGCATTGCTGACGCTGCACCGCGACGTCGACCTCGTCGTCGCCCGCGGGTCGTCGGCGTTCGTACGCCACGTGCAGGAGCACAGTCGCATCCCGGTGCTCGCGCACGCCGAAGGCGTGTGCCACCTGGTGCTCGACGACAGCGCCGAGCCGGCGATGGCCGCCCGCGTCGCGCTCGACGCCAAGTGCAGCTACCCCGCGGCGTGCAACGCCATCGAGGCGCTGCTGTGGCTGCCGGGCGCGACCGCAGCGCTCGACGCGGCCGTGGCAGCGCTGTCCGCCGCCGGCGTGGTGCTGCGCGGCTGCGAGCGCACCCGGGCCCGCCACGGCGCGATCGGCCCGCTGCGCGACGACGACTACGGCCACGAGTTCGGCGCGCTCGAGCTGGTCGTGCGCGGCGTCGACGACCTCGCCGGCGCCCTGGCCCACATCGAGCAGTACGGCTCGCGCCACACCGAGTGCATCGTCGCCAGCGACGATGCCGTGGCGGCCGAGTTCCTGGCGCAGGTCGACGCGGCCTGCGTCTTCCACAACGCGAGCTCGCGCTTCGCCGACGGCTACCGCTTCGGGCTCGGTGCCGAGGTCGGCGTCAGCACCAGCAAGCTGGGTGCGCGCGGGCCCGTCGGCGCCGAGGGCCTGGTCACCTACCGCTGGATCCTCCGCGGCAGTGGCCAGGTCGCCGGCGACTACGGCCCGGGCAAGCGTCGCTTCCGCCATCGCAACCGCACGTGAGCGGCTGCGAGGCGCGCGCGAGCAGCCCGTCTAGGAGCCGAGCACCTCGGTGATGCGCATGTTGGAGTGCGACGTCGAGGGGTTGTGCTTCTCGGCGTATGCCTGCAGCTGACGCTGGGCAGCGTTGAACGCGTCGCGCAGCGCGATCGACATGTCTTCGTGGTCCGCCTCCTGGGGATCACGGTTGACGACGATCTCACCGCCCGGGACCGTGAGCTCGATCCGCACGTGGTACGTGTTGCCCTTGTGGTGGTGCTTGTGCGGCGCCTCCACGACCACGCGGCAGCTCGTGATGTTGTCGAAGAACTTGTCGAGCTTCGCGGCCTTGGCCTTGATGCGCTCTTCGACCCCCTCGGTGTGGGCGACGTTGCGGAACGTGATCTCGATTGGCAGCTTCATGTGCGCTCCTTTTCACGACCCCTCGCAGCACGCACGAATCACCTGGCCGCGACGGCGACCAGGCTGCGGGCCCGGGGACTGGTTCCACGACACGGACAACCACTGTCCATGATGACCGAATTCGGGGCGGACCTGCCAGCTTGGATGGGGTGATGGCACCGAAAACCTTGCCGGGTCCAAGTCCCTGCCGCGTCGCCGGCCAGGCCGCGCCGCAAAGGGGCGGTTGGGGCATCGGCGCAGGGCGGCCCCCCGCGGCCTCGACGGGGTTCGCCCCTTCGGTGCGGCCGTGGCCGGGACCCGAGCTGACGCGAATGCGGCGGACCGCACGTGGCCGTTTTGTCGGTGCGCGCGCCCACGGCGTTCGCCCGCTCGAAATCCCGCTCCCACGCGATCAGGTGGGTAGCCGCACACCGTGCTCGGTGAGCGCGTGACGCAGCGTCGCAGCGTCCCGGAAGTGCACGGCACGCATGCCCAGCTGCCGGGCAGCCTCGCAATTGACCCGGCGATCGTCGACGAACACGCAGGCGCCGACGTCGACGCCGAGTGTCGCGGCCGCGCCTGCATACGCCGCAGGCTCCGGCTTGCGCACGCCCGTCTCGCACGAAACGAACGTCCAGGGCACGTAGCGCGACAGCGCCAGGCGCTCCTCGATGAGGCGATACCAGTGCGGGTAGTTCGAGAGCACGTGCATCGGCACCTGCGCCGCCACCAGCTCCTGCAGCAGCGCCTCGATCCCAGGGAGGAAGCGATACGCCGCCTGCATGGCTGCCTTCAGGCCCGCGACGTCGAGCGTGCGGCCGTCGGCGAAGAACATCGACGCCAGCTCGGGCTCGTCGATCTCGCCGCGCTCGAACTGCTCCCACGCGCTCGGGTGCTTGCGCACCACCAGCGCCTGGAGATCGCAGCCGAAGAACGCCGGCACCTCGACGAAGAACGGGTCGTGCACCAACGTGCCCATCACGTCGAGCAGGAGCACCGGCGCGCCATCGGCCATGACGAGACTCTACACGGCTCCGACCGGATTGCCGTCGTCGCCGAACATCTCGGCCGCCGTGAGGTCGGGCGCGGCCGGGAGGTGCTCGAACGCCAGCAGGCCGAGCCGCTCGTAGTGCCGCCGCACGCGATCGCCGAGCAAGCCGATGCGACGCAGGTTCGGGATCAGGCGGCGAAACATGGTGTCGCGGAAGCGCTGCATGAAGGTCGAGCCCAGCACGAGCTTGTCCCACCGTCGTCGGGGCATCACGTGGGCGTAGTACTCGTCGTAGAACTCGTGACCGAGGAAGCGGTTGCGCAACAGCACCGTGATCTCGTAGGCCCAGTCTTCGCGCTCACGACGCTCGCGCTCCGCGATGCGGCCGTAGTAGTCGCGCAGCGCGATGACCCCGAAGGTGACGTGCCGGGCCTCGTCGGTGATGACGTACTTGAGCAGCTCGCGAAGCAGCGGCTCGCGCGTGCCCTGCCGCAGCGTCCCGAACGCACCGAGCGCGAGGCCTTCGATCATGATCTGCATGCCGAGGAACTTCAGGTCCCAGCGGCCGTCCGTCATGAGCGCATCGATGATGGTGTAGAGGTTGTCGTTGATGGGGTAGAGCTTGCCGAGCTTCTCGTCGAGGTAGCGATGGAACACCTCGACGTGTCGGCCCTCGTCGACCACCTGGGTCGAGCCGTAGAGCTTGCCGTCGAGCCACTCGACCGCCTCGGTGACCTGGCAGGCAGCGAACAGCGCGCCCTGCTCGCCGTGTAGGAACTGCGACAGGATCCACGACGTGAGCGCCCAACGATGGGTCTGCTGCGTGTGCTTGGGCAGCGTGCGGTACTCGGGCACATCCGTGAGCGGCAACCACGCGTCGGGGATGAGCTCGTAGCGCTCGTCGTGCGGATCGACCTGGATGCTCCAGTCGAGATCGGTGTCGCCGTTCCACTGCGAGCGCTTGGCGGCGTCGTAGAGCTTGGCGAGATCGGCCCGGTTGCGCTCGTAGTCCCACACGAACTGGGCGTCGTTGCGGGTCGCCAGCGTCGTGCGGGGCCCCTGCTTGCCGCGCTCGAGCAAGAAGCCGCGCACGGCCGGACCCACGAGATCGAGGAACACCTTGGGGTTGCGCGAGCGCCCCACCGCGGACAGGGCCGACACGTCACGGACGTTGGACTCGGTGCTCATCGGTACTCCTCCTCCAGCAGCAACAGCTCGGCGAGCTTCTGCGCGTGATCTTCTGCGCCCCACAACGGCACGCGCAGCGGGCCGGCCGCGGCGCGGACGAGCCCATCGGTCGCGATCTGCAGGATCGCCGCACGCAGCGGCACGTCACCCCGCACGACCCCGCGGCCCTGCATGCGGATGAACCGCTCGACGAGATCGACCAGCGGTGCGACCTGGTTCATCAGGATGTCGGCGCCCGGCCCGGTGCCCGCGACCAGCTCGCGCAGCACGATGCGTGCGACCTCGGGCTCCGACTCGACGAACGCGAGGTAGCTCTGCATGGTCGCGCGCAGCCGGTCGACGAACGGCCCGGTCGCGGTGACCTGGGCCGCCAGCGCGCGCGCGAGGCCATCGAAGCAGCGCGCCACGGTCGCGGCGTACAGCGCCTCCTTCGAGTCGAAGTGGTAGAGCAGCGACGGACGCGTGATGCCAGCGGTCGCGGCGATGTCGGCGAGCTTGGCTTGCGCGAAGCCGGCGGCGGCGAACTCGATCCGTGCGGCGTCGAGGATTCGCTCCGGCGTCGCGGTCGAGATCGCCGAGAGCGGAGGACGTCCCACGCCCAAGAGGCTAATCGACCTGCGGGTAGATTCGCAAGTTCAGCGGGCGGACGATCGCACCGACCGCCTCGAAACCCCACCCGCGGCGGCTAGTACCTCGACACAGGGATTGTGATGGGTCAGAACGCCGTCATGGCCGCGACTCCGCAAGGCGCCGTGCCGCCGGAATACCGGGCGTATTTCAAGGTGCGGCAACGCAGCGAGGCGCGGTCAGGGCGGTGTTATGGCCCGTCACAATCCCTGTGTCGAGGTACTAGACTGCGAATGGACCCGACGCGGCGACCGCCACGGTCGCCGCGGGCCTCCCCCGACGATGGCACCGCGCACGCGCTCGCTCCGCTCCGGCCTGCGGTCGCTCCTGACGCTGGGCGGGACCCCGCGGGGCGTGGCGGGCGGCTTCGTGTTGGGGCTGTCGCTGTCGCTGCTGCCGGTCCCGTTCGCGGGCATGTTCGTCGCGCTCGCGTTGGCGCCGCTGCTGCGCTGCAACCTCCCGGCGACCTACGTCGGCACCGCGGTCGTCAACCCGCTGACCGGCGCGTTCTTCTACGCGAGCGAGCTGTGGATCGGCTTGGCGCTCCTGGGCCGACCCGCGCCGAGCTTCGCGAGCCTGCGCGCGCTCGATGCCGCGGGCTTCTTCGCGCTGCTGCAGTCGATGCTGCTGCCATTCGCGATCGGTGCCGCGGTGCTGGTCGCGGTCACGCTTGCGCTCGGCTATCCGCTGGTCCACCTCGCGGTCCGCCGCTGGCGTCACCCCGGCGCCCCAACGCACGAAGGCGTCGAACCGCAGCGCGGCGCGACGCCTTCGGCTGGGCCGGCGTCGGAGGCTCCGACGCCGAGCACCACCTCGCCGCACTAGCGGCGGTTGCGACGACGGGCGAACGCGAGGCCGAACAGGCCCAGCGCGAACGCACCTCCGCCGGCACCGGGCTCGGTGGTGCAGCTGCAGCCGCCGTCGCTGTCGTCGGTCTGACCGCTGTCGGCCGAGCCGCCGCCCGAGCCCTCGCTGCTGCTATCGCCGTTGCTGTCGCTGGCGTTGGTGTCGCTGGCGCTGGCGCTGGCGCTGCCGCCACCCGAGGTATCCGCGCCACCGGTGCCGCCATCGCCCTCGATGGTCACGTGCACGACGATGGGCTCGATGGTGTTGCCCGAGAGGTCCGAGGCCTCGAACGTCACGGTGTAGTCGCCGCCCGGCAGCGCGCCCGCGAACTCGGGGCCGGTGCTGAAGCCCGCCGACGAGTCGTAGTAGGGCGCCGCGCCGCCCGAGTACTCGACTGCGCACACGCCGTTGGTGCCCTTGCAGGTGCGGCCGTTCTCGTCGGCGCCCGGCAGCCCTGCGAGCGCGGGCGACTCGATGGTCCAGCGCGCGAACACGAGGTTGCTGTCGTCCGAGACCATCGCCTGGAAGTCGATGCCACTGCCGGCCGGGAGCACGTCACCGTCGTTCGCGATCGTCATCATGTCGACGGTCGGCGGCGTGGTGTCCTCGACGAACGGTCCCGCGCCGTACACACCGAGCAGCTCCTGGTGCGGGTTGATCTGCCCGTCCTGCATGTCGCAGTACGACTCGTGGACGTAGCCGCACACCAGGTTGTTGGTCATGGTGTTGTCTTCACCATCGATGCTCTCGACCTGGTTGACGCAGGTGTCGACGAACGTGGTGGACGGCATGGTCCAGTCGGGCCCGCCGGTGTCCGACGCGGGGCGGTAGTACATCACGTCGGTCGGATCGTCGGTGTTCTCGAGGCCCGAGATGTAGCCGAAGGCGATCAGCGCCGACTGCACGCGGTCGGGCATGTCGCAGTTCATGGTGCCGCCGCTGATCGACGCGATCTCGTGGCGGGGCTTGGCGTCGCAGCCGATCGGCGCGCCGGTGCACGTGTAGCTGGTGCCCGTCTTCGAGACGGTGTCGTTGACCAGCAGCATCAGGTACGGCACGTACTCGGGCGGACGCGTGGTCGTGACGCGGACGTTGTACGGCGCCAACGCGGTCGTGAGGCCGTCGACGATGTCCGCGACGTCGGCACCCGGGGTGCTCGGACCCGCCTCTTCGAGGCCAGCGATGCAGCCGAGGCCGGAGTTGCTCTGACCGCCCGTCGACACCGGGCACATGGTGGCCGGCACGAGGTCGACCGGCTCGGTCGGCACGAAGAGCACCGCCGGCGCCGCGTCGTAATCGTACGCACCGAGGGGCTCGGGACGGCTCTGCAGCTCGTCGGCGTTGGCGGTCGCAGCGATCGCGAAGGAGGAAGTGGCGAAAAGAGTGGCAATGGTGCGCTTCATGGCAAACTCCGAGCGGGACGCTGCCGCGTCGCAGCCCTCGCTGTCAACCGTCCAGGTGGCGACCACGTGTCCGAGCGCCGTCGCCCTTGCCGATCGATCGTCCGATGATCGAGGCGCCCACGGCGACCCGTGCGTTCCCTCTCGGCACGCACGAACTCGCCACGGTACGAGCGTGCGCGTGTGCTCAGGCGGCGTGCAACACCGGCACGTCGAGCGACGGGCCCCGTGCGATGTCCAGCGCCGCGAAGCCGCGGAACAGCTCGCCATCGATCACCGGATCGAGCGTGCTGCCGCCCTTGGCCCGAACCTGCATCGACTGCGCGGTGCCGTCGAACACCTGGCGACCCCAGATGGGGGTGCCCAGCACGATGTTGGGCAGGTTCGCGACGATGCCCAGCGGTGAGGTCGAGATCGCCTGCGCGTGCAGGACCCCGGGCGCCTGCGCGTGCCGGAAGGTCCGCACGACGCCACCGAGGCTGATGTCGATGGCGCCGACCTGCAGCGAGGCGAAGCTCTCGAACGGCAGCGCGCGCCCATCCACGTCGACGTGGGCCAGGGTCGGCTCGAACACCGCCTCGGCGTAGTCGCGGAGCTCGGCTGGCAACAGCTGGCCGAGCCCAGGGGTGTGATTGGCGAACGCGCCGGCGGTCGAACGACCGATCACCCGCGCGATCGACCACGCGTCGACCGGCTTGCGCTCGTACAGCTTGTCGAAGAAGCGCTGCGCGATGCCCCCGACCGCCGATGCGAAGCCGAGATGATCGATGCCGCTGCCGTCGGCGCGCCGACCTTGCACGTGCAGGGTGTCGATCGAGACGGTGTCGAGCGGCACGCCCGCCCGCACGCGGTGCACGAGCACTCGCACGAGCTGCGCTGCGTCGCCGCGGATGCCGACCTTGTGGGCGACGAAGTCGATGCTGCCGCCGTTACCCGGCACGATGCCCGGCCAGTCGACCATGACGCCCGCGGCACGCCGCGCGCGCACGAGCTCGTGCCCGACCGACAACATCCAGTGCAGCGTGCCGTCGCCGCCATCGCAGACCCACCAGCGGCAGCCCGCGTCGAGGAACTCCTCCAGCACACGGGGCAGCGAGTCCACGTCGCAGGTCTCGCGCACGATCCCCGCCGCACCGACGGCCCGCTCCAGGTCGCGGCGACGCTGGGGGTGCCGGCGGTTCTTGCCGGAATTCGGATTGGTGAGCACGCCGACGATGGGGCGCATTGCGGTCGCAGAGTATGGCCATGGTTTCCCGCGCCGTCACCGTGCGAACCGACCTGCGCAGGCTCGCCGCAACGCCTGTGCAAGCCGGTGCGCGGCGAGCTGCCCCAACGTCAGCGGACGTGGCGGGATCGCGAGACGCTCATCAGCACGCCCAGCGCGAGCATGATCGTCAGCACGTTCGAGCCACCCGCACTGATGAACGGCAGCGTGACGCCCGATACCGGCAGCAGCTGCAGCACCATGCCGACGTTGATCGTGACGTGCCAGAAGAACAACGCGGCGACGCCGACGCATGCCAACGCACCAAAGCGGTCCCGCGCCTGCGACGCGATGTTGATCGCCCACAGGATCAGGCTCATGTAGAGCGTGAGCAGCATTGCCCCGCCGACGAAGCCCCACTCCTCGGCGTAGACCGCGAACGGGAAGTCGGTGAAGGGCTCGGGCAGGAATCCCAGCGAGCTCTGGGTGCCCTTGTCGATGCCGCGACCGAAGAACCCGCCGTCACCGACGCCGATCATCGCCTGGATGGTCTGGTAGCCCTCGTCGTCGGCATACAGCTCGGGGTTGAGCCACACGTCGATGCGCTTGCGCTGGTACGAAAGCATGTAGCTCCAACCCAACGCGAACGCGATCACGCCGGCGGACATGAGCACCAACGCGCTGCGCAGCGTCAGGCCGGTGATCGCGAGCAGCGACATCGCCAGCATCGCGATCATCAAGCCCGTCGACAGATCGGGCTGATAGACCACCAGCGCCATCGGCACCAGCACCATCGCGCTCGGCAGCACGAGGTCCCGCAGCCCACGTGGCTTGGTGCGCGACGACGAGTCGTGCAGGTATCGCGCGAGCGCGACGATGATGACGATCTTCATCAGCTCCGACGGCTGCAGGCGCCAGTCGCCGGTGCCCAGCCAACGCCGGGCGTTGTTGACCTTGATGCCGAACAACGGCACCAGCGCGAGCAACCCCACCGCGACGCCATACGCAGCGTAGGCCCCGCGGTAGATCACCCGATAGTCGATCGCGGTGACCACGAACATCGCGATGGTCCCGAGGCCGACCCAGCGCAGCTGCGTCGCCACGCGACCGGTCCAGTCGCCCTTGCCGGCGCTGTTGAGGTTGATGATCGCCAGCGTGACGATCGAAAACGTCAGGATCACGATGACCCAGTCGATCGACCGCCGCAGTCGACTGAGCAGATCCTGGGGTCGCTCGAGCGTCGATCGCATCAGTCGGGACTCCGGGTGTCGGCGCGGTGGGCTGGCAGCGCCGGCTCGCTCGCGGGCTGCTGGGCCGGCTTGCTGGGCTTGGTCTCCGGGGGGTTGCGCGTGGGATCGCGGCGCTCGCCGGGCTTGCCGTCGCCATCGGCGGCCGCGGGGTCGGCGTCCGGGCGGCCGGGCAGCGGCGGCGGCACGCCGAAGCCGCGCGGTCGCTCGCCGGTCTCCGAGGTGGTGCTGCCGAGGTAGTGATCGATCACCTTCATCACGATGGGCGCAGCTGCATCGGCGCCGGTGCCACCGTGCTCCACCACCGCCACGACCACGATGCGTGGCGCCTCGGCGGGGGCGTAGGCCGCGAACCATGCGTGGTGCTCGGTGGTGTCCCAGCCGGCGATCTCGATCTCGTTGTTGGCGGACTCGCGACCGACCTGCGCGGTGCCGGTCTTGCCGGCGACGACCACGTTGGCGAGGCGCTCGCTGTAGGCGGTGCCGCTGGGATCGTTGACGACCCCGACCAGGCCACGATGGATGCGCTCGCGATCGTAGGCGTTGATGACCGGGGCCTCGTTGCGCGGCTTGGGCTCGTTGGCCAGCACCAGCTTGCCCTCGTTGGTCTCGATGCGATCGACCAGGTACGGCGTCATGACGCGACCGCCGTTGGCGAGCGCGGCATAGACCACCGCGAGCTGCATGACGGTGACCTTCACGTTGCCCTGCCCGATGGCGCTGTTGAGCCGCACGCCGCCCTGGTAGGTGCCCTCGCGCGCCTCGAACTCTTCGGTCGGGATGGTGCCCTTCACCTCGCCGTTGATGCCGAGGCCAGAGCGCTCACCGAGGCCGAGTGCGCGCGCGAACTGCTCGACGCGCTCGAGGCTCAGCGTGTTGCGCATCGCGAGCGTGTAGAAGTAGGTGTTGCACGACTGGATGATCGCGTGCTCGAGATCGACGTTGCCGTGGACGTGGGTGTCCTTGAAGCGGCGTCCACCGAACAGCACCGAGCCGGTGCACTCGATCTCGGCGTCGGGGTCGAACTCGGGATCGGACAGGGCCGCCAGCGCCGACACGACCTTGTAGGTCGAGCCGGGGAAGAAGTGCTCCTGCACGGTCTTGTCGATGAACGGCTTGAGCGGGCTCTCCGACCACTGCCGCCACAGCTCGCCGGGGATCGGCTGCTCGTAGCGGTTGGGGTCGACGCCCGGCACCGACACCATCGCCAGCACGCGGCCGGTGTCGGCCTCGAGCGCGACCACGGCCCCCGCGAGCTTGGCCGCGACCGCGTCGTGGGCCACGCGCTGCAGGTCGAGGTCGAGCGTGAGGTAGATGTCCTGGCCGGGGATGGGATCGCGATCCGGCGGCAGCGCGGCGAGGGCCTCGGCGGTGGGCTCGGCGACCTCGCGGCGCGCGGCGTCGACCACCCGCGAGCGCGAGCCGAGGCGCCCACGCAGATAGTTCTCCCACATGCGCTCGATGCCGGTCTGCCCCACGCGATCGCCGGGGCGATACGAGAGGTGGTCGGAGCGCTCGAGCGACTCGCGATCGATGTTGCCCATGTGTCCGGTGACGAAGCCGGTCAGCTCGCCCTCGGGGTAGAAGCGGCGCGAGCTCTCGCGGATCTCGATCCACGGATCGAGCGCGCCCAGCCGCGCCTGCAGCCGCGCGAACTCGTCCCAGCCGAGGTTGCGACGGAGGATCTGCGCGTGCCGACCGCGGTCTTCGTCGCCGCGCAGCTCCTCGATGCGGCCCAGGGTCTGCGCGCGGTCCTCGTCGTCGACGAAGTCGAACAACGAGGCTAGCAGCTCGACGGTCTCGTCGTCGATGCTCTCGCGCTCACCGTCCTCGGTGGCGCTGATGCCCCCGTCCTCGTCGGCTCGGAAGCGGGTCCACGCGGTGAAGTAGAGCGTGTAGGCGGGACGATTGGTGGCGACCGGGCGGCCCTGGATGTCGAAGATGCGGCCGCGCGGCGCCTCGACATCGACGACGTCGACGAAGTTGCGCTCGGCCCGACGCGCGTAGTGCTCGCCCTCGAGCACCTGCAGCTGGCACAGCCGCAGCATCAGGCCCGAGAACACCAGGAACACCACCAACACCATGCCGGAGAACCGCGACCGCAGCTCTCGGAGGTTGTCGGGTTGGCGCAGGTCGATCATCGCGGGTCCAGATGGAGATCGGAGGGCGGGCGCGGCTCGAGGCGGAACAGGTCGAACAGTCGCGAGAGCAGCGCCCACACCGGCGGCGCCACCAGCACCGTCGCGAGCGCATGCCAGCGTAACCCGATCAGCATCGGCAGCAACGCCTCGGTGCGAACCGAGAGCGGCTCGGCCAGCGCGAGCAGGATCGCGAGGGTCGCGGCGTCGATCAGCGCGACCGCCATCAGCGACACCAGCGCCCGCATCGGCCAGCCCCGCACCGCAATGCGCCCGGCGGCCCAGTGCAGCACCAGGAACGCCACCGCCAGCGACAGCGAGAGCACGCCGACCGGCGCGCCCTGGTGGAGATCCTCGATGTAGCCGAGGCTCACCGCGACGGCGAGCCCGGGGATGAGCTCACGCTCCCCGGTGAATGCAGCGTGTGCGATCACCACCGCCGAAGTCGCCGGTAGCACGATCGTGAGTCCCAGCACCTCGGCGAGGCCGCCGGTCGCCGCCACCAGCAGCCAGCCGACGATGAGGTACGTGAACGCGCGCAGCATGACGGTCTCGGGCCCGAGGGCTAGCGGATCGGCACCAGGCCGCGCGCCTGCGGCAGCGACGACACGTGCTCGGCCTGGGGGTCGGTCGCGGGCGCCGCGGCGAGCACCACCCACACCACGTCGAGGCGATCGAACTGCACGCTGGGCATCACGCGCAGCCGCTGTTGATCGCCCACCAGCTGTTCGATGCCGACCACCTGCCCCACCGGATGGCCCTTGGGAAACAGCTCGTCGACGCCGCTGGTCTGGATGATGTCGCCGAGCTGGACCTCGTAGTCCTTCGAGACATCGACCACGCAGCTGTCCTCGCTGTCGCCCTCGAGGATGCCCTGCGCGTGATTGCGTGCGACCTCGACGGCGACCATGCTGCGCGCGTCGGTGATCAACATGACGTCGCTGTAGTCGTCGAAGCTCTTGTCGATGCGGCCGACCACGCCGTCGGGTGACAACACCGCCATGCCGGGCTCGGCGACGTTGCGACCGCGGTCGATGCGGATGTTGACCACGCGGAAGAACGGCGACTGATCGACGCCGACGCGCTCCGCGGGGATCATGTCTTCGGGCACGCGCTCGCGCATCTGCAGCGCGCGCCGCAGCTGCGTGTTCTCCTCCTCGAGCTGCGCGAGATCCCGCATCTTCTGCTTGAGCTCGCGGTTCTCGCCCGCGAGCTCCTCGTTGGCGTCCTGCAGGCGCGCCTGCAGCACCCAGCGCTCGAAGAACCCGCCGAGCATGCCGAAGGAGTACGAGACCGCCGCCTCGAGCGGGCCGCCGATGCGACGGATCGCGCGATCGAACGCCCCCATCTGGTGGGGGTCCTTCAGGCTGCTGCGCAACAGCATCACCGGGATGCCGAGCAACAGCGCCACCAAGGCACCATTGCGCACGCTGCGGAGGGACACTGCCATCGGGCACCTTCGGACGGCCGCTCGGGGCCGCGTTGTTCCCTTACTGCAACGCGACTTCGCGCAGCAGGTCGAGTTCGTCGAGCGCGGCACCGGAGCCCAGCACGACCGCGAACTCAGGCTCGTCGGAGAGGAACACCGGCAGACCGGTCTCTTCGGAGAGCAGTACGTCGAGGTTGGCGAGCTGCGAGCCGCCACCGGTGAGCACGATGCCCTTGTCGACGATGTCGGCGCACAGCTCCGGCGGCGCGCGCTCGAGCACCGATCGCACGGCGTCGACGATCGCGCTGACCGGCTCGGACAGCGCCTCGCGGATCTCGTCGGAGTCGACCACGACGGTCTTGGGGATGCCCGCGACGAGGTCGCGCCCCTTGACCTCCATCGTCATCACGACCTCGGTCGGCGCCGCGGTGCCGATCTCGATCTTGATGCGCTCGGCGGTGCGCTCACCGATGAGCAAGTTGTACTTGCGCTTGATGTGCTGGATGATCGCCTCATCCATCTTGTCACCGCCGACGCGGCAGCTCTTGCACGCGACGATGCCGGCCATCGAGATCACCGCGACCTCGGCGGTGCCCCCCCCGATGTCGACGACCATGTTGCCGCCGGGCTCGGTGATCGGCAGGCCGGCGCCGATCGCCGCGGCCATGGGCTCCTCGATGAGGAAGACCTCGCGGGCGCCGGCGGCGAGTGCCGAGTCACGGACGGCGCGCTTCTCCACCTCGGTGATCCCCGACGGCACGCAGATGATGATCCGCGGCTTCACGAGGGTCTGGCGGTTGTGCGCGCGCGTGATGAAGTAGCGCATCATCGCCTCGGTGACCTCGAAGTCGGCGATGACGCCGTCCTTCATGGGCCGGATCGCGACGATGTTGCCGGGCGTGCGCCCGAGCATCTCCTTGGCTTCCTTGCCGACCGCGAGCACCCGCTTCTGGTTGGCGTTCTTCTGCACCGCCACCACCGACGGCTCGTGCGCGACGATGCCCTTGCCCTTCACGTACGTGAGCGTCGTGGCGGTACCGAGGTCGATCGCCAGATCGTTCGAGAACAGGCCGTATACCCAGTCGAACAGCATCGCGTGGTGCCGGGAGCGGAGGTCCTTGGCGACGGACCTGTGGAGGAACGCGCCGCGGCGGACGAGTGGCCACCCGAACGCTTGGGGCGTGGTGGGGCAGCGCGAGCGACCGTGGAGTCGCACTCCAATACACGACGGTTGCTGGGATCGGCAAGCCGCGGGATCACACGAGGCCGAGCCGCGCCGGCGGGAATGCGCCGCGCCGGCACCGATCCCCACGGTGCGCCCCGGCTCGGAGGGGCGATCCACGGCACCCTGCGAGGGAATTCGCGGGATCGCACGGGTGCAGCCCCGGCGCCGCGGAAGCCCCAGCGAGGCCGCGCGCCGCCGGGGGCCAGGCCGGGGCCGGCCGAGCGCCCGCGTGGGGCGGCGAGGGTCGATGCCCCTCGCGACGGCGCACCACGCGAAGGCCGCGCCGTCCCCACCCGCTTGGTTCCCCCGCTCCGTGGCTGTCGGTTTGTGGCGCTTCTCGCTACCTTCCTAGCCCGCCCATGCTCGACTTCTTGCGCCGCTCTGCTTCGAGCGTCTTCGCGTGGCTCATCCTCGGTGCGCTCGCGCTCGTCTTCGGTCTGCAGTTCGGACTGCCCAGTGACTCGCTGAGCTTCGGCGCGGGCGCGTACGCGAAGGCGTACGGCACCGCGATCGGCGACGACGAGTACCGCTACCAGTTCAACGTCCTGCGCCGCGTCGTCAACGTGCCCAAGGATGCCCGGCTGCAGCAGCTGATGGGCGTCAAGGAGGAGGTGCTCGAGGCCGCGATCGAGCGCGAGGTGCTGGTCGAGGGTGGCCACGCGCTCGGGCTCGAAGCCACCGCGCACGATGCCGAAGATCTCGTGCTCGCGGGTCACTTCATCGTGCTCGGCGAGACCGCCGACTGGCTCAGCCCCGAGCTGGCGTTCAACTACGAGATCTTCGCCAAGTCGCTGCTGCCCCAGCTGCAGGTGTCGGAGCCGAAGTACCTCGAGATCCAACGCCGCGAGCTGCTCGCTCGCACGGTCCGCGATCTGCTCGCCGGCTCGGCGGTGGTCGGCGAGGGCGAGCTGCGCAGCATCTACGACGAGGGCGCCAACCGCCTCAATCTCCGCTACGCCCGCTACGAGCCGCTGCAGTTCGGCGAGCTCATCGATCTCGACGACGCCGAGGTCACGAAGTACCTCGAGGCCCACCGCGCGGAGCTGAGCCAGCAGTACGCCAGCCAGGGCAGCCGCTTCGCGAAGCTGCCCAAGCAGTCGCGGGTGTGGCTGATCGCGCTCGACAAGCCAGCTTCGGCGAGCCCGGCCGCCGACGGTGCCGACGGTGCCGACGGTGCCACCGACGCTACCGACGATGCCGGCGAGGGGCCGCCGAAGAACCCGCCGGCCGCCGACGCAGGCGCGGCCGCGAAGCCGCGCAAGGGCAAGCCGGGCGACGATCCGGCGGCGACGGTCCGCGCGCAGCTGTCCGCGCTGCGCGGCCGCATCGATCGCGGCGAGGACTTCCGCAAGCTGGCCCGCGAGTTCTCGCGCCACGAGAGCGCGCTGCGAGGCGGCGAGCTGGGCTGGATCAGCGAGAGCGTCGGCTCGGGCATCGATCCGGCGATCGATGCCGCGGTGCAGGCCGCGAAGCCCGGCACGCTCTCGGAGGTGATCGAGGGCGCGAACGCGTTCTACCTCGTGCAGGTGCGAGCGCGTCGCGAGGGCGACATCCCCGAGGCCGACGCGCTGCCCGAGCTGGCCGAAGAGGGTCTGCGTCGCGAGAAGGGTCGCGCGCTGGCCAAGACCGCCGCGCAGGAGGACCTCGCGGCGATCGTCGCCGGCGCTGCGCTCACCGACGTCTTCCGCGGCGGCAGTGCGCTGGGTGGCGACGGCGGTGGCATCGAAGACGCCCGCGACGCCCGCAAGCGCGTCGAGCTCAGCGAGACCGGCTCGTTCGCCAAGGGCGACGCGCCGCCGGGCCTCGGCACCGCCCCGGAGCTCATCACCGCGGCGTGGGCCGGGACCCCGGATCAGGGACTGCTCGACCAGGTGTTCGAGGTCGGACAGGACTACGCGCTCGCCGGCGTGATCGAGAAGAGCGAGGCCACCGACGCCGGCTTCGCCGACGCGAGGCGCGAGCTCTATCGCCAGCTGGTCGCGCGCAAGGGGCAGCAGGTCACCGCGCGATGGACCCACCGGCGTTGCATCGAGGGCAAGGCCAAGGGCCAGATCAGTGGCGACGCCGACAAGCTGACCAAGCTCGTCAGCTACGAGGTCGCGAACGAAGACGGCACCACCGCGCCGCAGCAGCCCTACGAGCTGTGCGATCGCGTGGGCAACCGCGGCGGCATGCTCCGGGGCGGCGGTCGCGGCGGGTTTCCCGGCGACGGCTGATCGATGAGCGAGACCCAGCGGCCGCAGCCGAGCATCGGCAACCTGCTGGGTCTGTCGCTCATGCTGCGCGATCATCGAGCGCTGCTCGCGGTCGAGCGACGCACGCTCGCGCCGGGGGTGCACCTGGTCGACTACGAGGCCGTGGTGCCCGGCGTGCAGTTCCCGCTCGAGGGGCCGCTGTCGGCGAGCCGCTTCCGTCACCGTCGCTGCGCGGTGCAGCGCATGGGCCTCGAGGTCGAGCGCCACAGCGTGCAGGCGTGGCTGACCGCGCGCCTGCTGGGGCGGGTGGTCGCGGGCATCCGCGTCGAGACGGTGGAGTTCGAGCCCGCAGTCACGCTGCGCGAGGGTGATCGACCCGCGCCGTGGATCGCGATCGGCGGCCGCGGCCACGCCGGTGCGTGGGCGTGGTTCGGCACCTCGTTGCGCGTGGGCGGGGCGGGGCGCTGCCTCGCACTGACGCCGGGACACCGCTGGGTGTTCGGTCGCCACCACCCGGGTGACGACGCACTGTGGCTGGCGCTGGCGCGCGCGCTCGATCCGACCCGCCGCGGCGACCAGTCCGAGATCCGGCTCGACCCTGCGATGGAGGCGTTGCGGCTGCCGTTCGTGCGCGCGGGCTGGAAGCTGCCCGCGCTCGAGCGGCTCACCCTCGAGCACGCGGTGCTCGACGAGCGGCGCGCGAGCGCGGCCTGGCGCAGCGGCGCGACCGCGCCCGCGCCCACGCCCACGCCATCGGCCGACGATCCCGTGCCGGCGCTGTGTGCCCGCGTCCGCGCGGCGCTCGTCGACCACCAGGCGACGCGCGCGTGCGATGCCGTCGACGAGGTCATCGAGGCCACGCGCGGACTTCCGATGGCGCAACACGCCGCGCTGCGCTGGGCCGGCGAGCTCGCGGCACCGCTACCGGGGCGGCGACTCGCGTATCTGCGCGCGCGGCTGCGTCTGCGCCCGACCGATCGCGACGCCAACCGCCGACTGGTCGCGGCGCTTCGAGCCCACGGCGATCACGAGGAGCTCGAGCGACACGTGCGGGTGTGGTCGCAGGTGCTGCAGGGCCCCGCCCAGCGGCTTCGCTGCGCGCTGGCGCTGACCTACGCCCACGCCGCGACGGGTGCGTTCGCCCAGGCGCGCGCGCAGCTGGCCGCATGCAGCCACGAGCCCGCGACCCCGCTGCTGACCGCCGAGCTCGCGCGGGCCCACGCATTCGCCAACCTCGATGATCCACCGCTCGCGCTGCGCACGATGACCGAGGCCACGGCGCAGGCGCGACCGCGTGCGCGCGCGCAGGGCTTCGTCGATCTCGGGCACGCCTGGCTCGCGGTGCGCAACGACGCCGCGGCGTGGTCGGCGGTGGTGGCCGCGATCGAAAGCGGAGGCGGGCCCGCGTGGGCCGAGCTCGCCGCCGAGCTGCTCGACCGCAGCGTGCCCGATGCCACGACGCACGCGCGACTGGCTGCGGCGGCGCACGAGCTCGGCGACGCCGAGCTCCACCGTCGGCTGGCGGCGATGGCCGATGCCCAGGGTGACGTGCATGGCGCGCTGGCCCACCAATGGGCGGCCGTGCAAGGCGCTGCCACCCACGAGGACGCCCGCGTCGCCCTCGACGTCTACTTCGCGTACGCGCAGGTCGATCTGCACCACCTCGCGGGGATCGCCGCCGCGGCCACGCGGCCCGAGGTGGTCGCCGCGTGCGAGCGGATGCTCGCCGTGCGACCCGACCACCTGGCCTCGATCTGCGTGATCGCGGCGGCGAGCGACGATCCCGATCGCATCGCCGCGCTCGACGCCCACGTCCTCGCGCTGCACGGCGATGACGCGCGCGCAGTGCCGTCGTGGGTGCGTGCCGCCGAGCGGGCCCATGCCGCCGGCGACCACGGAGCCGCGCTGGCGCTGGTCGATCGCGTCTCGGCGCAGCCCATCCGCGACGAAGTCGACGCCCGCTGGCACGAGCGCCTCGCGCGGGTTGCCGACGCGATCGCCACCATCGACCCGGTTGCGCGGGCACACGCCACCATCGCCGCACTGGGTCACCGCGAGCACGCCGACGCCGTCATCACGCTCGCGGTCGCGCTCGGCCGTGAGCGTGACGACGGCGCCACTGCGCTGCTCGTCGATGCGCTCGAGCGCCTCGGCGCTGCAGCCGTCGCCATCGAGCGACTACGCATCCGCGCCGACGATGCGACCGATGCCGACGAGCGCCTACGCCTGCGCCGGCGCACCGCCGCGCTGCTCGCCGCCGCCGGAGCGCTCGACGCTGCGATCGACGAGCTGACGGTGGCCCGTGACGAAGCGCCCCACGACGCCGCCGGCTGGCTCGCGCTGCTCGAGCTGTGCTTCGCCGAGGGTGCGCTCGCGCGGGCGATCGCGGTGGTGCGCGAGATGCTGTCGCAGCTGCCGATGGGCGACGACGCCTATGCCGCCGCCGCCGCCCGGGGTGTCGACGCCGCACTCGCACTCGGGGACCATGCGGTCGCGATCGAGCTGCTCGACGACGTGCTCGCGAGGATGCCCGAGCACGCGGCCACCCGTGCGCGTCGGCAGGACGTGCTGGCCACCGCGGTCGAGCCCGAGCGACGCGCGAGCCTGCTCGCCAACATCGCGCAGCGACACACCGGCGCGGCCCGCATCGAGGCGCTCGACGAGCGCGCGCACCTGCTCGCCGAGCAGCTCGACCGCCCCGACGAGGCCATCGCAGACCTCGCGCGCGCGATCGAAGAGGCGCCCCAGCGCAGCGACCTGGCCGAGCGCCTCGCAGGGCTCTACGAGCAGCGCGAGCGGTGGAACGAGTTGTCGACGCTGCTCCGCAGCACGTTCGCCCGGCAGCGTGGCACGCAGCGGTTGCACACGCTGCGGCGGCTGGCGGCGCTGTTGCGTGACCACCTCGGCGATGCGCCGCGTGCCGAGCAGGCGCTGCGGCTCGCGATGGAGCTGGCCGATGGCGAGCTCGCCGACGCCGCGGTCGCCGACGAGCTGCGGCTCGAGCTCGCCGACGTACTCGAACGACAGGGTCGCTGGACCGACCTCGCGCACGAGCTGCAGCACCAGCTCGCGCAGGGCGGGCCGCCCGACGCGGCGACCTCCGCTGCTCGACTCGCGCTACTGGGACGTCTCGCCCGCCTGCAGCGCGAGGTGCTCGGCGACGAGGATGCCGCCGCGGCGACCTACGAGCTGCTCGCGAGCGCGGGTGCCCTACCCGACGAAGGCTTGGCCTGCCTCGCCCACGCCCACCGCCGGCACCGCCGCTTCGACGATCTGGTGCGCGTGCTCGATCTTCGAGCGTCGGCGTTGCGAGACGATCCGACGCGCTGGGCCGCAGTGCGGCTGCGCGTCGCCGAGCTGCTGGACGGCCCGCTCGCCCGTCCCCATGACGCGATTGCGCCCTACCTCGACGCGTTCCTCTCGGATCCCGACGGCCACCGCGAGGTCGGTCGGCGGTTGCGCGTGCTGCTGGCGGGGGTCGCGACGCCCGAACGCGTGGTCGCACGGCTGCAGGCGCAGGCGGTCGATCGCGACGAGGGCCGCCGCGCCGAGCTCGAGACGTTGACCGCCGATGTGCTCGCGCACCACCCCGAGCACGCCTCGGCCGCCGTCGAGCACTACCTGGCGGCGCTCGAGCTCGCGCCGCGGACCGCAGGAGCGATCGAGGGTCTCGCGCGGATCGAGCTGCGCCGCGGCGCACTCGACATCGCGCTCGCCTACGTGCGCGAGGGGCTGCAGCACCCCGGCATCGCGCCGACGGTGCGGGCCGAGCTCGCCACCCTCGCAGCCCGCTCGCTGGCGCGCCGCGATCGCGACGAAGAGGCGCTCGCGTTGCTGTCGGCGGCGCTGCGCGACGCCCCCGATCACCCGCACGCCCTGCTCGAGCTGGCGAGCATCCACGAGCGGGCCGGTCGCAGCGTCGAGCTCGGCGTCGTGCTCGCACACCTGCGCGAGCTCAACCTGCCGGCCTCGTTGCGCGCGCAGACCCACCACCGGCACGCCATCGCACTGCGCGATCGCTGGCGCCGGCAGCCCCGCGGGCCCGAGGCCGAGGTCGCGCTCGAGGACGCCCTCGCGGCGCTGCAGTCGGATCCCACCCACCCCGGCGCGCGCCAGATCCTCTTCGAGCTCGCGCGACTGCGCGACGAGTGGACGCTGGTGGTGCCCGCACTCGAGGCGGCCCTGCGCACGCTCGGGCCGGGCCCGGCGCGCGCGCGCATCGAGCTCGAGCTCGGCGAGCTCGCGCTCGAGCACGGTGATGCCGTCGGCGCCTGCCAGCGACTGGCGGCGGCGGTCGTCGAGATCGACGACGACGAGGTCGAGCGGCGCGCCACCCTCCTGGCGCTGCGCCTGCCACAGCCGCAGCAAGCAGCCGATCAGCTCGCGAGCACGCCACCGACCACCCGCGCGCTCGACCCCGACGCGCGCGCGCGCATCGATCGATTGCTGCTGCGGCTGCGCGAGGCCGGCCGCAGCGTCGCCGAGAACGACGACGAGCTGATGGCGGAGCTCGAGCGCCATCGGCAGCGCGCCCAGGCCACCGGCGGCACTGCGGCACGCCCGGCCTGGCTGGCCGCCGCCAAGGTCGCGTGGCACCGCCTCGGCGATGCCGAGCGGGCCGCCGAGGCACTGCTGCACGCGCTCGGTCCCGACTGCGACGACGACGAGCTGCCGCCGCTGCTCGGCGACGTCGTGCTCTCGTGCGCACAGCCCCTTCAGGAGCACGTGTTCGCCGCGCTGGCGGCGATCCCCGAGACCCGCATCGGCCCGGCGCTGCGACTGGAGCGGGCCAGCCTCGCCCGCCTGCTCGGGCGCACTGCCGAAGCGCTCGAGGATCTCGCACACCTGTCCAACTCGGGCGACCGCGATCTCCGACGCCGCGCGCTCGCCCAGCTCGATCACGTGCTCGCCGAGGTCGCCGCACCGGAGGATCGCGTGGGGTACTGCGGGCTCGCCTCGCCGAGCTCGCGATGGACGACGCGCCCGAGCTCGCCGACGTCGCCGCCGAGCTGGCCGCGCTCGAGTACGGCGGCGGCGATGTCACGCGCGCGTTGTCGACCTGCCGAGCCGGCCTCCGCATCGAGCCGCAGCACCGCAGTCTGCTGCGCCTGCAGGTCGAGCTCCTCGATCACCACGACATGCCGGGCGAGCTCGCATCGGCGTTGGTGCGCTACGCCGAGGTCTGCGCCTCACCGCGCGAGCGAGCCCGCAACTACGTGAGGGCCGCCCGCATCGCGCTCGACCGCGGCGCGACCGCCCACACGCCGAGCCAACGCGAGTCGGCTGCGGCCTCCGCCGCCGACCTGCTGGCGCGCGCGCGCGAGGCCGACCCGGACGATCTTGCCGCACGCACGCTCGCACTGCCGCTGGCGTTCGCGGCCGGCCGCGGCGCCGAGCTCGACAGCATCGGCGCATGGCTGCAAGCCCACGGTCGCGAACGCGATCCGGTGATGATCTTCGCCGCGCTGCACGAGGTCTACGCACACGGCCGCGACACGTGGGTCCGTGCGCTCGGCCGCATCGACGCGGTGCACGTGGCGCGTGTGCTGCTGCCGTCGCTGCGCCAGCTGGCGAGCGAGCTCGCGGTCCGCGGACCACTCGACCGCATGCCGCCGCTGCTGGCCGCCGCGGCCGCGTTGGTCGGAGGACCGCTGGGTCTGTTCGAGGCCGCGCAGCGCTGGGCCGCCGACCGACCGCTGCAATCGGGGCTCGCGTGGTTGTTGGCCCAGCTGCACGAGCGTCACGGCGACGCCCAGATCGCGCAGCGGCTCACCCACGTGGCGGCGTTCCTCGCCGGTCGCGGTGCGCTGGCCGACACGTTGCCGCCGGCGATCCGATTCGGCGAGGTCCACGACGACGACGATGCCGGCTGGCTCGGGGGACACGCCGGCATCCGTGCGGCGCTCGCCGCCATGGCGGCGCTCGACACCGTGCCGGCCCGCCGACTCCCGCGGCGCCCGGAGTGGACCGACGACGAGCAGCGCTTTCGCGAGTGCCACGCCCAGGTCGGCCACGACTCCGGCCTCGCGTCGCTGCTGGCCGACGACGAGGATACCTTCGCCGATCGGCTCGACGCGCTCGCGACCCTGGCGAACCCGGCCCACGCGACCACCGGCGTGCGCGCCCGTCGGTTTGCGGACGTCCTCGCCGCGCGGCCCGTCGCCCTGCATGCCGTCACGCGCGTGGCGATGCTCGGCGAGCTGGAGCATTGGCTCGCAACACCCGAGCGCCTGCACCAGCTGCGCGGCGAGCTGTCCCTGCGTTGGTGGGTGACCTCGATCCGCACCTGCGAGGAGCTTCGCGGCGCGCTGCGGACCCTCGCGGAAGAGGTCGGTGCGCGACAAGGCACCGAGCTCGACGCCGTCGCGACCCTGCGCAGCGACCGGGCCGAGCGCCTGCTGCGGGCGCTGGGCCTGCCGGGTGCCGCCATCGCGAGCCCACGGCCGGCGGACCCGCGCGGCTGATCGCGTGATCGTGAGCGCCGACGCGGGGCCGTCGCCGGCGCGGGTTTGCCGATCGCCGCGGGGATCTGCGAAACTAGCGACGACCGTCTTGCGCCCCGGCGCGAGCGGGGAGCCGATCATGCGCAAACCACTCCCCCCCGATCCGCACACCGGTCGCGCGGCCGTCGTGCTCGCAGGGCTGCTCGGTGGCAGCGCGATGGTCGCGTACGCCGCCAACACGCCGCGCCCGGCCGCCAGCATCGAGGCCCACGCGCCCGCGGTGAGGGTCAGCGCGGGTCTCGGCGAGCTGGTCGCGCGGGCCCAGACCGCCCGCGAGAGCCTCGACCTCGACGCGCTCGAGCGCGCGGCCGAGGAGCTCGAGCAATTCGCCGAGCAGACCACGCTTGCGACCAAGGCCAACACCGCCCGCCTCGAGCTGGTCGAGATCCACGCCGCACTCGCACTCGAGGCGGCCGTGCGCGCGCGCTTCGACGATGAGGGTCGCGACGCGGCGCTGCACCGCGTCGGCCGCGAGGTGACCCGCACCCGCGCGCTCGCCGACGGCCTGTCCGACGCATCGATCGATCGCGCCCGCCTCGACGCCGCGCTCGCCCGCGCCGAGCTGGCCTCGGGTGCCGACCTCACCCAGAGCCACCCCGTCGTGCTGATGCCGACCTTCCGCGATCCCGAGCTGCGCGCGGCCGCGATCGCGGTGCCGCTGTGGCGCGACCTCGACGAGCCCGTCGCGGCCGAGCTCGCCCACGAGATCACCAACCAGCTGCGCACGTGCGAGCGGCAGACCACGCTCGTGCGCCTGCTGACCGCCCGCGCCATCGCGCACGAGGGTGACACCGCGGCAGCCCGCGACATCGTCGACGGCGTACTGCGCGAGATCCCACGTCAACCGCTGGCCAAAGCGATGCAGCGTCGCTTGCTCCGCAACGACGCTGCGGTGGTGGCGATGGCAGAGACCGACGGCGGCCCGACCACCGCGCCGCCGCCCCCGAGCGAGCCGTCGCCGCGCGCTCCCGTCGAGCCCACGCCCGACGACGACGCGCCCTCGCCGGTCGCCGTGTCGAACCCGACACCGAGCAAGCCCACGCCCGCGACGCCGAGCAAGCCGACCGCCGCCAAGCCGGACGCGACCAAGAAGAAGACCTACGACACCCTGCTCGACGAGGGCTGCAAGCTGGTGCGCTCGGGCAACGCCGACGCCGGCTTCGAGAAGCTCAAGCAAGCCTTCGATCTGAACCCCAACGCGGTCGCGGTCACGGTGTGCATGGCCGAGGCCCACCACGCGCTCGGCCGCGACGCCTCGGCGCGCGCGCTGTGTGAACGTGCGCTCCGCAAGTCGCCTGGCGACCGACGAGCGCGGCTGCTGGCGGCCGAGCTCGAGCTGGCGCGCGGCAACGAGTCGGCCGCGCTCGAGCACTATCGACGCATCCTGCAGAACTACCCCGACGACGCGAAGGCCAAGGCGTTCGTCGAGTCGCACGGCGGCTGAGGACCCGCCCTCGCCGGTGCCGCGCGAACCCGGCGAGACCGCTAGTACCTCGACACAGCGATTGTGACGGGCCATGACACCGCCCTGTGTCGAGGTACTAGAACCTCACGATGACGTCGATCTGTGCGGCCGTGGGGTTCTGGAACGCGGTCTGGACGCCATAGTTGCCCTGCCGCGCGATGATCTCGCGCTGGAAGAACTGCGTGGGCTGCCCCGCGCTCTGGACCTTGGTGTGCTTCACGTCGCCGAGGTCACCCCCGGGCACCGCGCGGGTGTTGCTGAAGGAGTAGTTCTCGTCGACCCGCAGCGGCGCCTTCGCGTTGGTCACGTTGAACCACCGCACCGCGACCTCCAGCTCGACGTCCTTGCCGATGGGGTAGCCGTAGCCGATGTTGAGGTTCCAGCTGTAGTTGCCGGGCACGCTGCCGCCCGCGCCACGGGGCAGCACGTAGACCGCGGTCGGGCCGTAGCGCCCGTTCGAGCCCTTGAGCGAGATCGGGTAGCCCGATTGATAGCGGAAGCTGGTCCCGAGCGTGAGCCGGCCGGCCTCCTGCAGGTCGAAGCTGTAGTAGCCGTCGACGCGAAAGCGATGCGGAGTATTGGTCGACAGCGCGCCGAAGCTGTTCCGAACCAGCTCCGGCAGGTCGTACTGCGAGCTGGCGCCGAGGTTGATCGCGCCGGTCAGCGGATCGACGAAGCCATCGTAGTTGCCGATCAGGCGGCTGTAGGTGTAGCTGGCGTTGACCATCCAGTTCTTCGCGAAGCGCTTTCGGACCTCGAACGTGAACGCGTCGTAGTTGCGCCGCGGTCGCGTGAAGAGGGTCCCGACCTTGCCGTACGCGTCGACCAGGAACTTGCAGCGCTGCAGGTCGCGGGCGACCTGCGGCCGCGCCTCGTCGTCGTTCGTGAGGCCCTGCAGCTGCTGATCGAGCTCGTCGCAGTGACTGTTCTGGGCTGCGATGTCCTCGGCCGACACGGCAACGCCGGGGTTGGCAATGATGAAGTTGTTGCCGCCGTCGGGCGAGATGTCCTCGACCGCGCGCCCCAGGCCGTTGTGAAGCCAGCGCACACCGAGCGTGAGGTCCTCGATCACCTCCTGCTCGTAGCCGATCTGGAACTGCTGGTTGTACTGGCCCTTGAGTCGCGGGACGACGGCGCCCGGCGTGAGGCCGGTCGTGAAGTCGTTGAAGTCGGTGCAGTACTCGGTCGGTTGGCCGTCGACCTCGCGGGGATGGCCGTCGCTGCTGCTGCGCCCGAGGCAGTCCGAGTTGCGATAGGTCCGTCCGACCTGCACCAGACCACCGAACACCCGCGAGTTCAGCTGCAACGGGAGCGGCTGGTAGAACCACCCGTAGCTGGCGTAGAGCCGACTGCGCCCCTCCTCGGTCCAGTCGTAGCTGATGCCCACGCGCGGCGCGACGTTGTCCCAGACGAACACCGCCCGCCGTCCCAACACGTCGCGCATGTCCTGCAGCTCCCAACGCACGCCCGCGCTGAGGTAGAGATTGGGCAGGATCGACCACTTGTCCTGCAGATACACCGCGTAGTTCTGCGTCGAGACCCGCGCGCGGTAGGCATCGACGCGCACGCCCGCGCCGATCGGCGAGGCCAACGCCCGCAGCTCGCCCTGCTCCTCGCGGATGCGGCCGTAGCCGCGGGAGTAGCGATTCTCGGGGTTGTCGGTGTTGACGCGGATCAGACGGTGGTTGTCGACGCGCTCTGCGTTGGTGATCTCGTACCTGTCGCGGCTGCGGTCGTAGCACCACTCACCGCCGTCGCCTTCGAAGCCCTGACCGGCGCAACCGCCGTAGAAGTCGTTGTCGTTGCGGCCCGAGTACTGCTCGACGTCGCGCGAGACCAGGTGCTCGACCTTGCCGCCGTACTTGAGCTGGTGAGCACCAGCGGCCGAGAAGAAGTGGGTCAGCGAGAGCGAGCCCTCGACGCGACGCTGGCGCGAGCTGCCGTAGGGCCCGATGCCACCCGACAGCCACTGCCGCACCGGGCACGTCAGGCCCGGCAGGTCGGCCGAGTTGCAGGCTTGGTCGAGCTTCTGCTGCCCGATGAGGTCGAGGCGGTTCTCCTGGTCGAGGAGCTTGAACAGGCTCGCGCCCTGGGTGTCGGTCTGTTGCGTGATGGGCTGGTCGCGCAGCTCGGGGTGATCGAGCTTCCACGCCTGCTGGCTCATGAATTCGCCGTAGCCGACCGCGCCGTCGATCTCGAGCGTGTCGTTGGCGACGCGCCCGTGGTACTCGCCGCCGACCGTGGTCGCGTTGCCGCGATCCCAGCCGAAGGTGCCGTCGACGACGCCGTTGGCGACCAGCGACCCGCCGCCGAGGGGGTCGGTGCTGAAGGTGGTGCCGAACGATGCCGGGTCGTAGTTGGCGTTGGGCGCCCGACGAAATGCCCGGCGCTGGAAGCTCGGCTGACCGGTCACGGTGAACTCGAGGCGGTGCTTGGGCGTGATGACCCAGTCCAGCCCGCCGAAGAACTGCGGCGTCGCGATGCCGGTCTTGAACTTCTCCTCCGCGAACTTCTCGGTCGCGATGTAGTCGCCACCGGCGACGCAGTCGAACGCGCCGTTCTCCTGGGGGCAGTCCTCGTAGCCGCCCGAGCCGTCCTTGTCGACGCGGTGGTGGAAGCTCTGGATGAGCGAGCCGCGCCCGCCGGTCATGAGGATGCCGCCAGACCAGAACAGCTTGTCCTTCACGATCGGACCCGACATGCGCAGCACGCCGGTCATCTGGTAGTCGGGCACCTCGATCGCGCGCACGGCGTTGTCGGTGGCGACGATGAAGCGCGGCTTGGCCAGTCGCGGTGTGAAGGTGAAGCGGGCCTGGCCGCGAAATCGGTTGCCGCCCGAGACCCGGCGCGCACGCACCTGACCGGTCGACGCGTCGCCATACTCCGCGTCGTAGCCGGCCTCGAGCACCTCGACCTCCTCGAGGAAGTCCTGCACGAGGCCCGACGCGACCGTGCTGAAGCGCGGGCTGTTGAGCGAGGTGCTGCCGAGCGAGAACTTCACCTCCGCCGGCGTGCCACCGGCGAGCGCGACCCCGCCCGGCACCCGTGTGCCCGTCGGTGCGACCTCGACGACATCGGTGAAGTCACGGTTCGCGCTGACCGGGGTCTTGCCCCAGTGGACCATGTCGAACTTGCCGCCACTGGCCTGGCTCGACGGATCGACCATCGGCTTCACGATGACGGTTCGCTTGAAGCGATCGGCGGGATCGATCGCGAAGTTGGCCTTGAACCTCGCGGCCCGCGGCAGCGGGAATTTCTTCTCCACGCTGGCGTCGTCGTGCAGCACCGTCACCCGGTAGGGACCCGCCGGCAGGCCCTCGACGCTGTAGAAGCCCTGGTCGTTGGTGTACCGCTCGATGCTGGCCTGCAGGCAGGTGCACTCGACGATGACCAGCGCGCCCTTGATGGGCTCGTGGGTCTTCTGGTTGGTGACGGCGCCGACGATGCGCGCGTCATCGGCCGCCTCGGCGGTCGCAGCCGCGCCAATCGACGCGAGCGTGGCGAGCATGCTCCACCACGCACGAACTCCAAGTGTTGCACTCACGTCGGAGGCAACAGGCCCCCGCCAAACGACTTACGGCGAGCCATCCCGCATGGGGGACAGCTCGCCGTAGCGTGGACCCGCCCGTCCTAGAAGCGCAGCTGGAGCTCGAACTGCGCCGCGGTCGGGTTCTGGAAGCGTGCCTGCACGCCGAAGTTGCCCTGCGGCGACAGCACCACGCGCTGGAAGAACTCGGTCGGGTTGCCGGCGTTCTGGATCTTGGTGTGCTTCACGTCGGAGAGATCACCACCGGCAACCGGGCGGGTGTCGTCGAACGAGTAGACCTCGTCGACGCGCAGCGCGGCCTTGGCGTTGGTGACGTTGAGCCAGCGGACCGCGAACTCGATCTCGAGGTCACCCGGGAGCGGGTACGCGTAGCTGAGGCTCAGGTTCCAGTTGTAGTTGGCCTCGACCCGACCACCGGCACCGCGGGGCACCACGTAGATGGGGTACAGGCCCGGGTAGCGGTTGCTGCCGGCGCGCAGCGAGATCGGGTAGCCCGACTGGTAGCGCACGCTGGTGCCGAGGGTCAGGCGGCCGGCCTCCTGCAAGTCGAACGAGTAGAAGCCGTCGACCTTGAAGCGGTGCGGGGTGTTGAACGACAGCGGGCCGAAGCTGTTTCGCACCAGCTCGGGGATGTCGTACTGCGTGCTCGCGCCGATGTTGATGGCGCCGGTGATCGGGTCGACGAAGCCGTCGTAGTTACCGACCAAGCGGCTGTAGGTGTAGCTACCGAGGAGCAGCCAGTTCTTCGCGAAGCGCTTCTTCACCTCGAAGGTGAAGGCGTCGAAGTTGCGACGCGGGCGGCTGAACAGCGAGCCGACCTTGCCGAACGCGTCGGCCAGGAACTGGCAGCGCTGCAGGTCGCGGGCGACCTGGCTGCGACCGGGGTCGTCCATCTCGGTGCCGTCGAGCTGGCTCTGCAGCTGGTTGCAGCGGTCCTGCTGACGCTTGAGGTCGTCGCCCGAGACGTCGACACCGGGGTTGGCGATGATGAAGTTGAGGCCACCGTTGGTCGAGATGTCCTCGACGGCGCGACCGAGGTCGGTGTGCAGCCAGCGGACGCCGAGCGTCAGGTCCTCGATGACCTCCTGCTCGTAGCCCATCTGGAACTGCTGGTTGTATTGGCCCTTGAGGCGCGGGACGACGGCGCCCTGGGTCAGCTGGCTGGTCGAGCCGTTGAAGTCGGTGCAGTACTCGGTGGGCTGGCCGTCGCGGTAGCGGTCGCGTGCGGTGCCGTCGATGGTGGTCGACTGGCCGACGCAGTCCGAGTTCCGGTAGGTGCGCTGGACGTTGACGAGACCGCCGAACACGCGGGCGTTCAGCTGCAGCGGCAGCGGCTGGTAGAACCAACCGTAGCTGGCGAACAGGCGGCTGCGACCTTCGTCCGTCCAGTCGTAGTTGATGCCGACGCGCGGGGCGACGTTGTCCCAGATGAACACCGCGCGACGACCGAGGATGTCGCGCATGTCCTGCATCTCCCACCGAACGCCGGCGGTGACGAACAAGTTGGAGAGGATCGCCCACTTGTCCTGCAGGAAGAAGCCGTAGTTCTGGGTCGAGACGTTGGCGCGGTAGCCATCGACGCGGATGCCGGCGCCCAGCGGCGTGGCGATGGCGCGCAGCTGGCCCTGCTCCTCGCGCACGCGACCGAAGCCGACGGCCGTGCGGGCGTCCGGGTTGTCGGTGTCGACGAAGATGAAGCGGTGGTTGTTGACGCGGTTCGCGAAGTCGATGTCGTAGCTGTCGCTGGCCTTGTCGTAGCAGTACTCGCCGCCGCCCGACTGGCCGGCCGCGCAGTTGTTGTAGAAGTCGCCGTCGTTCCGACCCGAGTAGCGGTTGTCGGTCTTGTCCTGGATGTGCTCGATCTGCGCGCCGTACTTGAGCTGGTGCGCGCCCGCGGCGTTGAAGAAGTGCGTCAGCGAGAAGTTGCCGTTGACGCGGCGGGTGGTGCCTTGGCTGTACTGGCCGAGACCGCCCGAGAGCCACTGACGCACGGGGCAGGTCAGACCCGGCAGGTTGGCGTTGTTGCAGGCGTCCTCGACGCCCGGCACGAGGTCGAGGCGGTTGTCGCGGTCGAGCAGCGAGAACAGGTTGGTGCCCTGACTGTCCTGCTCCTGCGTGGCGGTGCGGTTCACGATGTCGGGGTTGTCGATCTTCCAACCCTCGACGAAGCGGAACTGCGAGTAGCTGAAGTTGGCGTCGATCTCGAGCTTGTCCTCGGCGACACGACCGTTGTAGTTGACCACCGCCGTGGTCGCGTTGTCGCGGTCCCAGCCGAAGTGCTCGTTGACGACGCCGTTGGCGACGCGCGAGCCGCCGCCCAGGGGATCGGCGGAGGGCGAGGTGCCGAACGAGCTCGGGTCGAGGCTGTCGCCGACTGGGCGTCGGTAGGTGCGACGCGTGAAGCCGGGGTTGGTGAAGATCGAGAAGCCGATCTTGTGCTTGGGGCTGATGGCCCAGTCGAGGCCGCCGAAGAGCTGCAAGTCGACGTTGCCGGTCTTGAACTTCTGCTCGGCGAACTTCTCGCTCGCGATGTAGTCACCGCCGGCGACGCAGTCGAACGCGCCGTTCTCGTAGGGGCACTCCTCGTAGCCACCCGAGCCGTCCTTGTCGACGCGGTGGTGGAACGACTGGATCAGCGACGCGCGGCCGCCGGTGGAGGCGATGCCGCCCGACCAGAACAACCGATCCTTGATGATGGGGCCGTTCATGCCGACCACGCCCTGCATGGCGTAGTCGGGCACCTCGATCGCGCGCAGGGCGTTGTCCGTGCCGATGATGAAGCGCGGTTTGGCCAGACGCGGGGTGTAGGTGAAGCGCGCGACGCCGCGGAGCTTGTTGGTACCCGACACGCGGCGGGCAGCGACCTGGCCGCCCGAGGCGTCGCCGTACTCGGCCTCGTAGCCGGCCTCTTGGATCTCGACCTCCTGGATGAACTCCTGGACGATCGAAGCGCCCACGGTACCGAACCGCGGGTTGTTCACGTTGGCGCCCTCGACGGTGTACTTGCTCTCGGCACCGGTAGTGCCCGCGAGCGAGATGCCGGCGGAGTCGACCGACGCAGTCGCCGACGACTCGACCACCGCCGTGAAGTCGCGGTTGGTCGCGTTGCCGATCGGGATGTTGCGGAACTCCTCCATGTTGACCTCGCGGCCAACGGCGGTGCCCTGCTTGACCGGGGTCGACTTCACGCGGACGACGCGACGGAACTCGTTGGCCGGATCGACCGAGAAGTTCGCGCGGAACTTCGCGGCGCGCGGCAGCGTCGCGACCTTCGACACGTCGGCCTGACCGACGAGCACCTGGATCGTGTACGTGCCCGGCGGCAGCTCCTTGAACGCGTACAGACCGCTGTCGTTGGTGGTCGTCTCGCGCGAGCCCTGCAAGCACGTGCACTGCAGGACCACGAGGGCGCCCTTCAGCTTCTCGCGCGTCTTGGCATTCGTGACGACGCCGTTGATGGCGCCTTCCTCGGCGGCAAGCGCCGTCTCGGGTGCCAACATCACCGACAGCGGAGCGACGAGGCCCGCGGCGAGACAGCCCACGCGAAGCGAGAGCGGTAGTGAAAACCTTCGAAGCGAACGGGCGCGGATCACTTGCGTGGGCTCCTGCATCGTCGGACGGAAGCCGTTGCCCGCGGACCGGAGGTCGTTGGGCGGGTGACCGCGCACGCGGTCAAATGCGGCTTGTCGGGCCCTGATGCGGCGGCGGGTATAACACGAAGGTTTCGCCGTGCGCACGGCCGTGGGACGGCTGCCGACCACCGGCAGATCGCGCGCAAGGCCGTTCGCGCCGGTGGCGTGATGGACGACGCACCCACGGCCATGGGTTCGGCAACGACGTGCGGCAGCCGGCCTTACAGGCAGCGATCCCGGGCACGGGTCGGCCTCGAGCCGCCCCGCGGACCCTTGAGCAACCGCACGGGATCGGACCGTCGCGGCCGCGGCTGCTTTCGCTTGACCGACGGCCTCGATCTTCGTGGTGCTCGCGCGCAGGGGGTCCCGCACGCGACTGCGACTAGAACCGCCCCGAGAGCGCGAGGCCGTACCCGCTGCGGTTGCCCAGCATGGGCGCAAGCTGCCAGCGATGGGCCGTGGCGGCCTTCTTGCTGCGCCGGCCCTGCGAGTACACCACCGCGCCGGCGATGATCGCCGCCAGCCCGAGCGAGCCGAACACCGCGAAGCTGACGGTCGTGAGGGTGTTGGCGCGATCGCCGTTGATGCGCAGCTGACCGATGTTGGCCAGCGCGTTGATGAGATCGCTGCTGCCGGTGCAGTCGGCCGGCAACGCGGCGAGCTCGGCCCGAGAGGCGTCGTTCTCGACGCCGCCATTCTTCGCGACCAGCCGGTTGTGCTCGAGCGCGTGGGCGGCGTTGGGCTTGTTGAAGCAGGTCTTGGCGGTCACGCTCGCGCCGGCCGGCAGCAGCGTGGTGACGGTGTCCTTCTCGCTCTCGAGATCGGTGCCGATCTGCGCGCTCTTGAAGGCGAACACCGCCCCCATCGCCGTGCCCGTGACCAGCAGCGCGCCGCCGGCCCCCATCGTCACCACGCCGGCCAGACGAAGCTTGCGGGCCTTCTTCTCCTCGGCGTCGCGCCGGGCCTGCTCGACCGCCGCGCGCTTGGCCGCGTCGTCCTGCTGGGCCTTGGCATCGGCGTAGGCGGACTCGAACTCCTTCATGCGGGCCTGCGCGTCGGCCAGCTCGTCGTCGCTCTGGGCCTCCTTGAGGAAGGCGTCGAGCCGGCGGATGGCCTCTTCGAGATCCGTGATGTTGCGGCTCACCGAGTACTGCTCGCGCCACGCCAGCGCGATGTTGTAGAGCAGCAAGCGGTTGCTCGACAGCTCGTACGACTGCTCCCACAGCTTGATGGCCTCGGCGTACCGCGTGAGGCGGTAGGCCTTCTTGCCGCGCTCGTAGAGGTCTTCGGCGGTGGGCTCGGCCAGGGCCGACACACGTTGCGCGGCGCGGACCGGCGATGCGGACAACGGCATCGCGATGGCTCCCGCGAGCAGGGCGGCGACGGCTCGTTTCATCAAGGCCGCGCCATCGTATCACCGTCAGCGCCCGGCGCGGCGGCACAGACGGGGACCTCGCGCGGGCATCAGAGGTCGATGATCTCCACCGCGTCCGGCAACAGCGGCACACCGAGGAACCCGGCCCCGACCCGTGCGAAGCGCTCGCGACCGTCGGTCGCCAGCATGGTGGTGGTTGCGGGCGCGTCGGCGGGGGCCAACAGATCGCGTTGCTGCAGCCGGGACGCGACCGCGACCGCCGTGGTCGCGGCCGAATCGACGATGCGGACGCCGGGCCCCACCACCTCCGCGATGGCCTCCGCCAGCACCGGGAAGTGGGTGCAGCCCAGCACCAGCGTGTCGACGTGGGTCACCAACGTGTCGAGATAGGCGTGGGCGACCGCGGTGGGAATCGGCCCCTGCACCCAGCCCTCCTCGGCGAGCGCGACGAACAGCGGACAGGCCCGGCCGACCACCTCGACGTGGGGATCGATCGCCGTGATGGCCCGGGTATAGGCACCGCCACGGATGGTGCCCTCGGTGCCGATCACCGCGATGCGGCGGGTCTTGCTGGCGGCACAGGCCGCCTGCGCGCCGGGCTCGACCACGCCGATGACCCCGGCGACGCCGAACTTCGGCAGCGCGGCCTGCAGCTGCGGCAGCGCCATCGCGGTCGCGGTGTTGCACGCGACCACCAACAGCTTGATGCCGCGCTCGACCAGCACCGCCGCGGCCTGCAACGCATAGCGAGCGACCGTGTCGGGGCTCTTGCTGCCGTAGGGCAGCCGCGCGGTGTCGCCGAGGTAGAGGAACGACTCGTGGGGCAACGCGGCCTTCAGGGCGCGCAGCACCGTGAGCCCGCCGACCCCCGAGTCGAACACACCGATCGGCAGGTTCGCGCGCACGTCAGCCCTGCCGCATCAACAGGTTCTTCGCGATGACCATGCGCTGGACCTGCGAGGTGCCCTCGTAGATCTGCATGAGCTTGGCGTCGCGCATGAGCTTCTCGACCGGGTACTCCTTGGTGTAGCCGTAGCCGCCGAAGACCTGCACCGCGTCGGTGGTGCACTTCATCGCCAGATCGGCGCCCATGGACTTGGCGATCGACGAGGTGTTGGTGCGGCGGATGCCCTGATCGACCTCCCACGCCGCCTTCATGTAGAGCAGGCGCACCGTCTCGTAGGACATCGCCATCTCCGCGATCATGAACTGGATCGCCTGGTGCTGCGCGATCGGAACGCCGAAGGTCTTGCGCTCGCGCGCGTAGGCGATCGACTCGTCCATCGCCCGACGGATGATGCCGGCGCACTGCGCTGCGATCATCGGGCGCGACTTGTCGAAGGTCTCCATCGCGACCGCGAAGCCGCCGCCGGGCTGGCCCAGCAGGTGCTCGGGCCCGAGCTCGACGTCCTCGAAGATCACGTCGACCGTGTTGGAGCAGCGCTGCCCGAGCTTGTTCTCCTTGCGCCCGATCGAGACCCCCGGCAGATCGCGCGGGATCACGAACGCGGTGATGCCCTTGTGGCGCGCCGCGGGATCGATGGTCGCGAAGCCGGTGAAGAACTTGGCGTAGCCGCCGTTGGTGATCCAGCGCTTCTGGCCCGACAGCAGCCAGCGGTCACCCTTGGCGGTCAGGCGTGTACGCATGGCCGCCACGTCGGAGCCGGCCTCGGGCTCGCTGCAGCAGTAGCTGACGAACTGGAACTCGCCGGTGAGCGCGCCCAGCCAATGCTGCTTCTGCGCCTCGGTGCCGGCGATGAGCAGCGGCAGCGCGCCGAGGTGATTGCACATGATGCTGGTGGCCACGCCGGCGCAGCCATACGCGAGCTCTTCGGCGATGAGGCACCCCTCGAGCGTGTGCAGGCCGAGGCCGCCGTAGGCCTCGGGGATCTCGACGTTCACCAGGCCGGTGTCGAACGCCGCGCGGAACACCGGCAGCGGCATCTCGCCGAGCTCGTCGTGGTGCCCCGCCACCGGGATGATGTGCTCGGCGGCGAACTTGCGGGCGGTGTCGATGTACGCGGTCTGCTCGTCGGTGATCCGCAGGTCGAACATGCCGCGGTCATACCACGGCGCCCGCGTGGCTTGGGGGCGCGGAGCGTCAGCCGTCGCGGGGCTGCTCGCGCTCGGCCGCGCGTCGGGCCGCGCGCGCGCGATCCCTGGCCTCGCGGTCGGCCCGGGCGGTCTGCACCGCGCGACCGCCCATGACCCACCCGAGCACGATGCCGACCAGCAGCACGCCGGGGATGTACACGAAGTGCGCGAGCGTCATGACGGCCTCAAGCGTCCTTGGTGCGGGCGAGTCGTCGCTGCAGCTCGGCGAGATCGGCCCGCTGGGCCTGCGCGCGCCGCCACAGCAGAACACCGAAGCCGGCGAACAGCGCCCAGATGACGCCGTACGCCCACACCACGTGCTCGTAGTCGGACGCAGTCTTGGCCGCGGCCTGGGCCTCGCAGGCGCGCACGCACTGCACGGTCTGCTGATCGAGACCACTGACCGGCTCGTAGCCGTCGTCGGCCGGGGCCATCTGCTGCGCGATGAGGATCGTCATGGTCGTCAGGCTCCTTCGGCGCGCGCATCGGCGCTGCCGTGTTCGTCATAGGCAATCCACGCGTCGTCGAGCGCGGCCGCGGTCTGCTCCTGCCGCAGTCGCACCAGCAACAACGCCAGCGACACCGCGGACAGGGCCCCGAAGGCTGGCCACAGCGACGCCCACATCTGCGGCGGCAGCGAACCGACCACGTCGGTGGTGGGGTGCTGCGTCTTCCAGATCTTCACCGCGTAGTAGATGATCGGCACGTCGACGGCGCCGAACACCGCGAGCGCGGCGGCCAGGCGATCCGAGCCCGCCGCGCCATAGCGGCGCAGCAACACGAACGCCGCGAACACCAGCCACAGCAGGCCGGTCGAGATCTGCCGCGCATCCCAGGTCCACGCGCGTCCCCACGTCGCGTGGCCCCAGATCGGCCCGGTGATGAGCACGCCCAGGCCGGTCATCAGCACCAGCTCGCCGGCGGCGATCGACAGCGCCTCGGCGGTGCGCGAGCGTCGGCGCAGCTGGATCGCCGCCGCGATGCCGCACGTCAGCGCCAGCAGCATCATGATCCACGCCAGCGGCACGTGGAAGTAGAAGATCTTCTGCACCGTGCCCATCTGCTTCTCGATCGGCGTGTGCAGGAACACCCGCTGCACGCTGTAGGGCGTGACCACGGCTGCGACCGCAAACAGCAGCGTGGGCAGCAGGCGTGACACCGGGCCGGGCGTGGAGGTCGTGGTGGTCATGGTCGCTCCCTTCGCGCACGTGCGCGCGCGCCGTTCGAGTCCGTCAGCGGTCGCTGGCTGCCGACCAGCACCGGCTCGAACAGCCAGCTGCCGATCAGCATCACGACCACGTCGCTCGCGGCCAGCTGTCCGAGGTAGGTGGTGAACTGCGCGTGGCCCTCGAGCAGCGCGCGCGTGGCCACCAAGGCGAAGATCAGCGCCGGCGAGGTCAGCGGGTAGAGGATGACGCTGAGCAGCACGTTCTTGCCGCTGGCGGTCGCGAGCCCGGCGGCGAACAGGGTCCCGACCGCGCAGTAGGCCAGCACGCCCAGCGCCAGCAGGGCCGCCGACTCGAGCGGCCGCTCGAGGAACACGCCGGCGGCGGGGAACAGCAGCGCAAGCGCGGGCATCAGCAGCACGCCGCAGCCCGCCACCACCAGCCACGACACCAGCAGCTTGCCGAAGTAGATCGAGACCCGCTCGACCGGCCACGTCAGCACCGCACGCAGGGTGTCGGCCTCGCGCTCGCGATCGAAGATGCGCGTCAGCGTGAGCGCGCCGACGAACGCGATCGCCAGCCACAGCATGCCCGGCACCGCGAGCACGTGGGCACTCGCCGGCAGGGCCGCGAACGCCAGCGCGAACATCACCAGCACCACCACCGTGAAGAAGCCCGCGGTGAGCACCAGCTCGAGATCCCGCAGCTCCTGGCGCAGGTCGTTCTTGGCCAGCAGCCAGGCTTGGCGGGGCACCACGACGGGATTTGTAGCACGGCCGCCCGCATGCGGCGCCGCGTGCTCGGGGCCCGCGCCGGCGTCGTCGAGCGCGAGCGCATCACCGACGGCGCGTCGATCAGGCATCGACGTGCCCCCGTGCGACCGGCTCGTTGCGACCGCCGCTGCCGAGCCCGCGGACGCGGGCGGCGAAGTCGTCGCGCGACTCACCGACCGCCCGCGCGGCGTGGGCACGGATGTGGCCGTCGGCCAGCAGCACCGCGCGGTCGCTGACGTCGGCGACCGCGTCGAGGTCGTGGGAGCTGAGCAAGATCGCGGCCCCACGGGCGCGCTCGCTGGCGAGCACCTCGGTGAGCACGCCACGGCCGGCGAAGTCGAGCGCGGTGAAGGGCTCGTCGAGCAGCAGCAGCTCGGGTCGCGACAGCAACGCGCGGGCGATCGCGAGCCGCTGCTGCATGCCGCGCGAGAAGGTCCCCGCGGCGCGCTCGGCCGCCGCGGCCAGCCCGACGCGCTCGAGCAGCGCATCGCCGGCGGCCTTGGTCAGCGGCTCACCCCGCAGCGACGCGGGCAGCTCGAGGTTCTCGCGTGCGCTCAGCCGCGCGTACAGCTGGGTGGTGTGGGCCACGAACGCCAGCCGCATGCGAGCGTCGCGATCGAGCTCCGTGACCGCCTCGGTGCCGTAGGCCCGCAGACCCGACGACGGCGCCGCCAGCCCCGAGGCGATCGACAACAGCGTGGTCTTGCCGCAGCCGTTGGCGCCCAGCAGCGCGACCACCTCGCCCGGCTCGACGCGCAGATCGATCGCCCGCAGGACCGCGAGGCGACCGAAGCGCTTGCCGAGCTCGCGCAGGATGAGCGGAGCGATCGCCACGTGACGCTATCCCTCGCGTGGGCCTTCGCGCCCGCTGCTCGCCGCGTGGGACGCGAGCGCGTCGAGCTGGCGATACACGCGATCGAGGCTCGCGATGATCCGCCCGCGTCGTGCAGTCTCGCTCGCTGGCACCGTCTCGAGCAGCGCCAGCAGCTCGTCCCGCTGCACCCGCAGGCGCGTGGCGCCGTCGATGCGGCGACGACCGAGCACCGCGACCACCGCGGCCAACACCAGCGCGATCGCGCCGAACAGGCCGATCCGGCGGTAGATGGGACTGCGCACCGGCAGCCCGCCGACCGCGAACTCGAGCTTGGCACCGGGCGGACGCGGGCCCATCGTCCACACCGTCTTCTCGGGGATCGGCGAGGCGTGCTCCGACTTCTGCGCGCCGGTGGCCTGCAGGGTCTGCGCGGGCCCGACGAGCACGCTGGTCTCGAGCGAGTCCAGCGGGGTCTCGAACTCGATGCGCGCGGTGCCGTCGTGATCGATCACGTACGCGATTGCCAGTCGTGTCAGCTGGCCCGGCGGGATCGGCCCGACCAACGAGACGAACGGCGCCTTCTCGTCGTGCGCGAGGGTGTCGCGCGAGATCGGCAGCACCGTGAGGGACTTCGCACCCTCGGCAGGCGTGATCTTCATGCCGCCGGCGGGCCAGTAGGCCTCGTCGCCCATGACCATCACGTCCTGCAGCTGGACCACGCGGGCGAGGTCGTTCTCGAGGCCGTCGACATCGAACTGCACCACCGAGCGCACGCGGCTGGCGTCCGAGGTCACCGCCCACACGCGCATGTCGACGGCGACGCCGCCCTTCTTGTCGACCTGGAAGAAGTCGCTCTGGTAAGGCCCGCCCTGGTAGCGCGCCTCGGCCAGATAGAACGCGTCGGACTGCACGTCGACCGCGATCTCGGCCACGCCATCGCGGCCGGTCTTGCCGTCGTAGCGCACGTCGCTGCCGGTCTGGTCCTTCTTGATGACGACGACCGCTTGGTTCGGTACCGGCGCGTCGTGGCCGTCGACCAAGCGCACCCGCACGGTGCCCTGCGGCAGCGTCGGGACCACGCGCGGACCGGGCAGCTGGGCGGGGCCCTGCGGCCCCGCCTCCGCAGCGGCGGCCTTGAACTGGCCCTTGGCGAGCACGACTGCCATGCCGACCTTCGGATCCATCGCGAAGCTCGCCGAGCGCTGCTCCCCCTGCGCACCGGGGATCGACGCGCGCACGCTCAGCTTCGCGTCGGCCGCGAGGTCGGGCGGCAGCAGCTTCGAGAACGAAGCCTTGCCGCGCTCGTCGCTGGTCGCCTTGCGCGTGGTGACCTTGCCGTCGGAGAGCGTGATCTCGAGGGTGACCTCGACGTTGCCCAGCGGCTTGCGGGCGTCGAGGTCGAAGGTGCCGACCACCAGCTCACCCGCGGGTGTGCCCTCGAGCGGGAACGCAGTGCCGGGCATCGGCACCTCGGGCCCACCGGCCTCGCCGTGGCGTGGCGGCGCGCCGCCCTGGGCACCGCCGGCGCCGGCCTTGGCGGCGCCCTCGCCCACCAGCATCACGCGCGTGCCGGCCTCGGCCAGCAGCTCCATCGATTGCGAGACCAACGCGGTGCCGCCCCGGGTCGCCTTTGCGATCGCGCTGCCACCGACGAACGCCTGCAGATCGTCGAAGCTCGCGCGCCCCTGCGCGTCGGTGGTGGCGGTGCGCGTGGCCTTGCTGCCGTCGGGTCCGGTGAGATCGAGGGTCACCTCGGTGTCGGTCGCCGGGGCATCGAAGCCACCGTCGAGCACGCGCACGGTCACGCTGCCCGCCGACAGCTGCGGATCGGCGCGCGGGATGCCCGACATCGCCCGCGGATCGATCGCGGGGCCAGCGTGGGACGGCGTGCTGCCGAAGAGCGCGGCGACGAACGCCGCGCGTACGAAGATCGAGATGCTGCGCCGCGTCATGCCGCCAGCTCCTTGCCGCAGTGCTTGCAGAACTTGGCGTCGACGTCGTTGCGACCCTCGCAGGCCGCACACGCGCGCGCGTCGACCCCGGCGACCGCCTCGTCCGCAGCGGGCTCGGGCTCGGGCGTGTCCGCGATCGCCGGCGACGCCTCCGCCGCCGGCGCGGTCGCGACGGCGGGCGTGGGCAGGGCGGCCGGGTCCGCTGCCGCAGCCTCGAGCTCGTCGCGCGCCACCTGCACGGTCGAGATCTCCGATTGCGCGACGCGCTTGGCCGCGACGCCGAGCTGCTCCGCGAGGGCGGGATGCAGCGCCGGCTCGCCCTCGAGCTGGCGCATGACCTCGACCGCCTGCAGCGTGTACGTGTCGCGCACGCGCTCGTAGTCGGCCTGGGAGAGCTTGCCCATCTCGTGGTCGAAGCGCAGCTCGTTGATCGCCCGCAACAGGCGTCGCTTCTCCTCGCGCAGCGCCCGATCGGAGGCGAGCCCGAGCTCGCCCTCGACCTCCACCGCGAGCTCGAGGCTCGGCTTCGCCAGCGCCTGCACCAGCCGGTAGAGCGAGTACAGGCACAGCACCAGCGCGAAGGCGGTGAGCACGAGCGAGGTGGTGGCGCCGTCGAGCCGAGCGTTCGCGGCGACGCGCAGGAACAAGAACATCACCACGCCACCGGCCGCCAGCCCGCCCGCCCACAGCATGCCCGCACGCATCCGCGGTGACGGCCCCGGTGCCGGTGACACCTGACCCTGCGTCGTCGTGCCCACGTCAGCCACTGCCTTCGGCTTCCTCGCGCTTGGAGCCGATGCACACGATGCCGCCCGCGAGCATCACCGCGAAGCCCAGCCACACCCAGTTCACCAACGGGTTGTAGTAGAGGTTCACGCGCGCCCAGCCGCTGGTCATGTCGACGTCGGCGATGGACGCATAGACGTCGCCGCCCGGCCGCATCAGCCGAGAGACCTCGGTGGTGGGCTGATCGGGCAGCTGGAAGTACCACCACTTCGCCGGCGTCAGCACCCCGGCCTGGCCGTCGCCCTTGCGCACGACCATCTCGACCGTGAGCATCTCCTTCTGCCAGTCGGCGGTCGCCCGCGCGCCGACATACTCGATCTCGTAGTCGCCGAGCGCGATGGTGTCGCCGGGGTAGATGCCGAGCTTGCGCTCGAGCTTGTAGGAGTTGCCGGCCCAGCCGAGGAACATCAGCACCACGCCCAGGTGCACGATGTAGCCGCCGTAGCGCCGGCGCGCGCGCGTCACGAGGCCGATCAGTGCATCGACGACGCCCTGCGGCCGCGCGCGGCGACGCACGGCGACCCCACGGTAGAACTCTTGGATGATGGTCCAGCCGGTGAAACCACACAGGCCGAAGCAGGCCAGGCCCTCGGGCGAGAGGATCTCGAAGCCACCTTCGCTGCGCACCAGCGGGATCGCGAACGCGGCCACCAGCGTGGCGACCACACCGGCCGCCAGCGGCCCACGGAACTGCTCCACCAGCGACGCGCCGGTGGTCTTGCGCCACGCCACCAGCGGCCCGAAGCCGGTCAGGAACAGCAGACCCAGCCCGAGCGGCGCCATGTAGTGGTTGAAGAACGCCGGACCGATGGTGACGCGGTTCCACGGCAGCGGCCCACCGCCGCGCAGCAGGAACTCGTCCCATACCGCGCGGTCGTAGACGTGCAGCGAGAACATCATCTCGCGGTACCACTCGTACTTCTCGGCCAGCTGACCCGACCACTGCGTGAACGTCGGGTACATGGTCGCGCCCGCCACGAACAGCGCGCACACCAGGAACATCCAGTTGTTGACCAGGAACGCGAACTCGCGGCTGAGCACGCTCTCGAGCTCGTGACGCGAGCGCAGCAGCGCGCGCCGGCGGAACAGCAGGCCGAACGAGCCCACCAGGATCACCAGCATGAAGCCGCCGAAGGTCCACGCGAGCGCCGGGTCCTCACCGAAGGCGTGGACGCTCTGGACCACGCCGCTGCGGGTCAGGAACGTGCCGAAGATGGTCAGGAAGAACGTGACGATCACCAGCAGCAGGTTCCACGTCTTGAGCATGCCGCGGCGCTCTTGGACCATGATCGAGTGCAGGAACGCGGTGCACGTGAACCACGGCAGCAGGCCCGCGTTCTCGACCGGATCCCAGGCCCAGTAGCCGCCCCAGCCCAGCTCCTCGTAGGCCCACAGGCCGCCGAGCACCAGCCCGACGCTGAGGAACAGCCACGAGAACAGCGTCCATCGTCGCACGCTGCGCTGCCAGGCCTCGTCGACCTGCCCGGTGATGAGCGCGGCCATGCCGAACGCGTACGGCACCGCCAGCGAGACCATGCCGAGGTACAGGCTCGGCGGGTGGCAGACCATGTACGGATTCTGCAGCAGCGGGTTCAGCCCCTTGCCCTCGACCGGCGCCTGCTCGGCCAGCAACCACGCATCGAAGGGGTTCTTCATGAACACCAACAGCGCGGCGAAGAACGCCAGGATGGTGGCGAGGATCGCCACCGCGTGGGGGATGAGCGTGCGATGGCGCAGGCGATTGGCCCGCACCGCCATCGACGCGAACAGGCTCAGCAGCAGCACCCAGAACAGCAGGCTGCCATCGAGCGAGCCCCAGAACGCCGTGATCTTGTAGAGCAGCGGCATCGCCGGGTGGCTGTTGTGCTGCACGTACTGGATGCTGGTGTCGCCGGCGAGGAAGGCATACTCGAGCAGCATCGACGCGAACAAGGCCACGCCGAAGATGCCGTGGATGCCCTGCACCGCGCCTTCGACGAGGCGCTCGGAGCGACGCGAGGCACCGCTGACCGCGAGCACCACGGTCGCGACCGCCAGCAGGAACAACACCAGGCACGCGATGGTGCCGAGGGTCGAGATGGGCATGGTGGGCTACTCCCCTTCCGGTGCGCGTCGCTGGGGCGGCGCGCCGGTCTTGTTGGCTTGGGCCCCGAGCGCGGCCTTGCCCTCTTCTTCCTCGTACTTCGAGGGACACTTGGCCGACATCTCGTCGGACTCGAACACGTCGTCGACCAGCTTGCCCGTCACCACCACCTCACCCTCTTCTTGGAAGGTGTCGGGCGGGATGTTGGTGTAGTGGACCGGCAGCTTGGCGCCGTCGTGTTCGATCACGAACTTGAGATCGCCGGTGGTGCCCTTCTTGCGCTGGATCGAGCCCGCGACCACGATGCCGTGCACCTTGATCGTACGGTTCTCGTACTTCTCCGGCGCCGCCATGAGCTTGTCGACGTAGAGGTACTCGAGCACGCCCTCGCCGGTGTCCGAGAACACCAGGTAGCCCAGCGCGCCCGCGAGGACCACGCCGATGCCGATTTTGGTTCCGATGCCGAGCGCCATGGTCAACCTCCGATGCTCATCATGCTCTTGCGCGGCCCGCCGGAGCCATCGGCATGGAACCCATGCCCGTCGCGCTTGGTTCCGATCACGCGCTGCACGACGTCGTGCAGCGCCTGCGGGTCGTTCGAGTGTCGCAGCGCCGAGCGCAGATCGCCGGCGTCGTCGTGGGCGAGGCACCCGTGCAGGGCCCCGCTCGCGCTCAGCCGCAGTCGATTGCAGCTGGCGCAGAAGTTCTCGGTCATCGCGCCGATGGTGCCGAGCACGGCCCCGGCGAACTCGCCCCGCTCGACCGCGTGGTAGCGCGCGGGCCCGAGCCCGCGGATGCTGGGCGCGTCGCTCGGGCGCAGCGGCGACCCGATCGCGGCCGCGATGGCCTCGCGGATGTCGTGGGCGGGCATCAGCTCGCCGGGCACGAACAGCTCACCCGAGGCCATCGGCATCAGCTCGATGAAGCGCGGGGTTGCGCCGCGGCGCCACGCCCACATTGCGAGCTCGCCGAGCTCGTCGTCGTTGAAGCCGCGGACGGCGACGGTGTTGAGCTTGACCGGCAAGCCCGACGCGAGCGCGGCATCGATGCCCGCGATCACCCGCGGCAGGCGACCGCGGCGCGTGATTGCGGCGAAGCGCGACTCGATCAGCGAATCGACGCTGACGGTGATCGCGTGCAGCCCCGCCTGCGCGAGCGGGCCCGCGAGCGACGCGAGGTGCTCGCCGTTGGTGGTGAGCACCACCTTCAGAGCGCCCTGGGGCCCCGACAGCCGCGACAGGTTTGCGACCAGCTCCACCAGGCCCCGACGCAGCAACGGCTCGCCGCCGGTCAGGCGGACCCGCTCGACCCCCGCGGCCGCGAACGCAGCGACGACCGCCGCGACCTCCTCGAGCGTGAGCAGCTCGGCACGCGGGCCGTAGTCGCCCGGCCGGTCCGGCATGCAGTACGTGCAGCGATAATTGCAGCGGTCGGTCAGCGACACCCGGAGGTAGCCGATCCGGCGATCGATGCGGTCGACCAGGGGCAGCGTCGTGCAGCCGTGCGCCAGCACGGCGGCCGGCACCACCGGAGTCGGCGGCGCTTCGGTCCGTTCCACGCCGGTACGCAGCTGCACGAGTTGCACGGTCGAAAGGCTTCCCGAGGGGAAGCTTGCCATAGGCCCGACACCCCCGCACCGCGCGGCCCGTGCGGACGAAGGCCCGACGAGACGCCGGTGGGGCTGCAGCCCCCAGCCGTCGTCTACGCGGGCGCGAAGGCACCCCTTGGTGGCAGTTTCACGCGCAGCTGTAACGAATGACAGCCGCGCCGAAACGCATCAGTGCTGTGCGGGCGCCTTGCCCGCGTCCGCGGCCTTGCCCTCCGGCGCGGCCTTGCCCTCCGCTGCCGCCTTCGCCTCTGCGGCGCGCTTGGCCTCGTAGGCGTCGTGATTGGTGCGCTGGGAGTCGCTCCACTTGTCGCCCTGCTGGATGCGGAAGAACGTGCCCTGCTCCTCGTTGAGCCGCTGGCGACTGTTGAGGTCGAACAGCGTGAACAAGAAGAAGATGCCGACGAAGATCACCGTGCTCAGGAACACGAACACGTGGAAGCGATCGTCGTACTTGAGGTGCATGAAGAACATGCACACCAGCGTCGCCTTCGCGAACGCCACCGCCATCGCGACATACAGGCTCGCCGACCCGAGGTCGGCGAACGAGACCGCGTAGGTGAGACCGGTCAGGGCGAACAGCCCCAACAGGACCTTCACGTAGGTCATCTGCGGCGAGACGTGCTCGTGGACCTCGACGACGTCGTCGATGGGCTTGCCGTTGAGAAAGGTCTTCGTGCTCATGGCCTTGGTCCTGTCGCGATCACTTCACGAGGTAGAGCAGTGGGAACAGGAAGATCCACACCAGGTCGACGATGTGCCAGTACAGCCCCACGTTCTCGACGGGGGTGAAGTACTGCGGCCCGAAGTGGCCCTTCTTTGCCCGCTGGAGGATCCACACCAGCACGATCACGCCGGCGAGCACGTGCACGCCGTGCAGGCCCGTCATCGTGAAGTAGACCCCGAAGAAGATGTGCGGCAGCCCGACCAGCTCGTGGCCGTGCTCGGCGGCGTAGGCGGCCGCGCGCTCGTAGTCGAAGTACTTGCCGGGGAAGATGCCGTGCGCGAACTTGCCGGTGTACTCGAAGTACTTGACCACCATGAAGATCAGCGCGCACGCGATGGTCATGTACAGGTAGTTGACGATCGCCTTGGTGTTGCCGACCTGGGCCGACCGCACCGCCATCGCCATCGTGAAGCTCGAGAAGAGCAGCACGACCGTGTTGATGCCACCCATGGTCTTCGACAGCAGCTCGTGGCTGCCGAGCACCATCTCCGGATAGAACCCGCGCACGATGAAGTAGGCCAGGAACAGCCCACTGAACATCAGGATCTCGGTCGCGAGGAACGCCCACATGCCGAGCTTGGCGGCACCAGCCTGCTGCTCGACCGTGTTGTAGTGGTGCTGGAAGAACGCGTGGGGCGGCTTGGGCCCGTGTGCATGCGAAGTGCTCATGAGTGCCTCCGGAGCGCTAGTGCGCGTCCATGCCGCCCGAGCGGTCGATCTGCGGGAAGTTGTACGGGTCGGTGTCGGCCCGCGGCTGGCCGTGGAAGTTGTGCTCGATCGGCGGGCTCTGGGTGAGCCACTCGAGCGAGGCACCGCCCCACGGGTTGTCCGGGGCCTGCGCGCCGGTCTTGAGCGAGCGCAGCAGGTAGATGGCCGTCCACAGCAGGCCGAGCCCGAGGATGTACGCGCCGATCGTCGACATGACGTGCTGCTGCTGGAACTGCGGCACGTAGGTCGCGTAGCGGCGCGGCATGCCCTGCTGGCCGATGATGAACTGGTTGAAGAACGTCATGTTGAAGCCGATGAACACCAGCAGCGCGCCCCAGCGGGCGTGCGCCTCGTTGTACATCCGGCCGGTCATCTTGCCCCACCAGTGGTGGATGCCACCGATGAACGCGATGATCGTGCCGCCCATCATGACGTAGTGGAAGTGCGCCACCACGAAGTAGGTGTCGTGCAAGTGCACGTCGACCGACAGCGCGCCGAGGAAGATGCCGGTCAGGCCGCCGATGGTGAACGTGAACAGGAACGCGAGCGCGTAGATCATCGCGGCGTTGAACGCGATGCTGCCCTTGTAGAGCGTCGCCACCCACGAGAACACCTTGATGGCGGTCGGCACTGCGACCGCGAAGGTCAGGAACGAGAACACCACGCCGGCGAGCTCGGACTGGCCCGACACGAACATGTGGTGGCCCCACACCAGGAACGAGATGATCGCGATCGCGACCGACGACAGCGCGATGGCCTTGTAGCCGAAGATGTGCTTGCGGGAGTGGACCGCGATCAGCTCGCTGACGATGCCGAAGCCCGGCAGGATCATGATGTAGACCGCCGGATGGCTGTAGAACCAGAAGAAGTGCTGGTACAGCACCGGGTCGCCGCCCATCGCCGGGTCGAAGATGCCGATGTTGAGCGTGCGCTCGACGATCAGCAGCAGCAGCGTGATGGCGAGCACCGGGGTCGCGAGGATCTGGATGACCGCGGTCGAGTAGATGGCCCACACGAACAGCGGCAGCCGGTTCCAGGTCATGCCCGGCGCCCGCATCTTGTGCACCGTCACCAGGAAGTTCACGCCGGTCAGAATCGACGAGAAGCCGAGGATGAAGGCGCCCGCGGTGGCGGACACCATCGCCGTGCCGGTGGTCGTCGAGTACGGCGTGTAGAAGGTCCAGCCGGTGTCGAGGCCGCCCGCGAAGAGCGTGTAGAGGAAGAAGCAGGCGCCGAGGCTGTAGATCCAGAACGACAACAGGTTCAGCCGCGGGAACGCGACGTCCTTGGCGCCCAGCATCAGCGGCAGCAAGAAGTTGCCCAGCGCGCCGGGCACCGAGGGGATGATGACCAGGAACACCATCACCGCGCCGTGCACGGTGAACAGCTTGTTGAACGTGGTCGCGCTGACGAGGTCTTGCTCGGGCGTCAGCAGCTCGGTGCGCAGCGTCAGCGCCGCGATGCCGCCGACGAGGAAGAAGATCATCGTCCCGACCAGGTACATCATGCCCAGACGCTTGTGGTCGAGCGTGATGAACCAGGACTTCCAACCCTTGTGCGCCTCGTAGAACGAGGGCTCGCGGGCGTGCTCGGAGTGTTGTGCGCTTGCCATGGCGGTGCTCTTTCGCGCGCTACTTCTGCGCCTTGATGAACTCGATGAGGGCGGCGATCTGCTTCTCGTCGAGCTGCCCCTGGTAGCTCGGCATGTTCGCGCCGGTGAAGCCCGCGACGATCTTCGCCTGCGGACGGAGGATCGACTCCTTGATGTAGTCGTCGTCGACCTTGACCTTCTCACCGTTGGTGAGGGTCTCCTCGCGGCCGTACATCGCCTTCCACGTCGGACCCGTCGCGGCGTTGCCGTCGAGGGTGTGGCAGGCGTTGCAACCGCGGCGGTTGTAGATGCGCTGACCGAACTGCACCGGGCCCTCGCCGGGGTTGGCCTCGAGCTTCGAGGCATCCTTCAGCGCGGCCTCGAACATCTCGGGCTCGAGCACCCGCACGACGCCCGTCATCGACGAGTGGCGGTCGCCACAGTACTCGGCGCAGAAGATGTTGAAGTCGCCGACGCGGGTGGCCTCGAACCACAACGTGGTGTAGCGGCCCGGGACGACGTCCTTCTTCACGCGGAAGGCGGGGATGTAGAAGGAGTGCAGCACGTCCTCGGAGGTCATCGTCAGGCGCACCGGACGGCCCTTGGGCACCAGCAGCGTCAGCTGCGGCTCGTCGACGCTCGAGGTCAGGGTGGCGCCGGGGCTGTCGGGGTAGTCGACGGTCCAGAACCACTGTCGCCCGACCACGCGCACGTTGATGGCGTCGGTGGGCGGCGTCGACTGCTTGAGGTAGTCGATCTCGGCCCACGCGAAGATGACCACCAGCAGCACCGCCGGGATCGCGCTCCAGAGGAACTCGATCTTGCCGTTGTGCGTGATCGAGCTGGTCTTCTGATCCTCGCTGCGACGGCGGTACTTCCACATGAAGTAGACCATCGCGCCGATGACGAGCGCGAAGAAGAACACGTCGAGCGCGACGATGAAGAGGTACAGGTTGTCCGTACCGGCCGCGAACGTGGACGCCTCGGTCGGCAGCGCCCAGTTGTGCGCGGTCTCCAGCGGCGGCAGCTTTTGGACGGCAGCAGGGGCAGCCGTGGCAGCCGCGTTGGCGGCGGCGGTGGCGGCTTCCTTGGTTTCGGGGGCGAGGAACATGCTGAACATCACGATACCGCCTCCGCGCGGTGTTCGTCGTGCTGCGTCGGGACGCGACGCTTGCGTCGCTCCCTCCGCCAGAAGATCGCGAGCGTGGTCGCGAGGATCGAGAACGTGACAATCGCGCCGATGCGCATGAACCCGAAGGCCCATGGCCCGTAGCGACCGATGGTGTGATCGTACGTGAAGCAGCTCAGGTAGAGCTTCTCCATGGGCGAGCCGATCTTGCCCTGCCCCGACTCCATCAGCGCGAACTTGATGTCGCGACTCTGGTAGGTGAGGCCGTACAGGTACTGTCCGATGGTGCCGTCCGGCATCAGGAACATCGCGACCGCGGGGTGCGCGAACTGGTCCTGCTCGGCGTCGTAGGCGTAGGAGATGCCGAGCTGGGCGGTCAGTGCCTGGATCGACAAGGCATCGCCGCGCAGGAACTGCCAGTCGACGTCCGGGCCGCGACCGAGCTGATCGAGGATCTGCTCGCGCTTGTGCGCGGCGTCCTGCTCGGACTCGTCGGGATCGAGGCTGATCGCGACGACCCGGAAGTGCTCGTCGCCGGGGGTCCAGTCGAGCTCGGCGAGCGCGTCGGCGAGGCCCGCGAGCTGGACGCTGCAGACCACGCGGCAACGGAAGTAATTGATGGTGAGGAGCACCGGCCGGCGGCCGTCGAACAGGTCGCCCAGGCGCACGGTCGCGCCGCTCGGATCGCGGAAGCGCAGCTCCGGATCGAGCCGCTCGCCGCGATGCTCGTCGACGTCGATCGCACGCATCTCGGGCGACAGCGGCTTCTCGTTGGCGAAGGCCGGGCCACCATCGTCCGCCCACGCCGGCGCCGCGACCACGCCGCTGGTCGCCGCGGCCAGGGCGGCGGCGGCGAGTCGCGAGCGGAGCATGACGGGGATGGTCATCGGTGGGCGTGCTTCGAGCGCGGCGAGCTCAGTTCATGCCGCCGGGCGCGGGCGCGGGCTCGGCCGGTGCGGCGGGCTCGGCGGGGGCGTCGGCGGGCTTGCGCGGCTTGGCCGGCCGCGCGGGCTTCTCGGGCACAGGCTGCGCGTCGCCCTTGGGCTTGGCGCCGTCCTCGGGCTTGGCACCGTCCTCGGGCTTGGCGCCGTCCTCGGGCTTGGCACCGTCGGCCGGCTTCGCACCGTCCTCGGGCTTGGCACCCTCGGCCGGCTTCGCACCGTCGGTCGGCACCGCGCCGCGGGGCGCGGGGCCGCCCGGCTTCACGCCCTCGGGCGGCGCCGCGGGCACCACCTGCGGCGCCTGATCGTCGGCGGTCTTCCAGCCCGGCGGCTTCGCCTTCGAGGCCTCGAGCTGCTTCGGGTCGTCGAGCACCATGCGGCGCGCGTTCGCCAGCGGCATGTAGTAGCGCGTGGAGACGGTATTGGCGTCGTCGAGCTCGCGGACCTCGACCTTGCCGAAGCCGTTCTTCTCGCGCTGCATCTGCGCGTTGTACTCGGCGATGCGGAAGCCCGGCTCGGCCCCGCGATGGTCCTCGAGCGCGCGCACCTGCATGTTGAAGAGCTGCACCACGCCGACACCGGCCAGCAGCGTCAACGCGGAGAGCCCGAACAGCAGGTTGAACAGCCGCGAGTTCGGCATGCGGTCGATTTCGTGACCGCCGCCGTGATCGTGGTGCTCGTGGTCGTGATCGTGTGTGTCCGACATGGGAGTCCAAAGCCTCGCGTCAGAAGTTCTCGTGGTTCAGCGACTCCTCGAGCCGCGGATCCTTGAGCGGCACCAACGCCTTGTGCGTCAGCGCCCAGGTGAACACCGCCAGGAAGACCCCAGCGACCCCCGCCAGCGTGGAGATGTCGAACAGGTCGGGTCGGATGTGCTCGGTCGAGTGCTTCGACTGATGGGCCAGCGCGGGCTGGACCAGCCAGTACATGTCGACGAACTCGGCGACGATGATCCAGACGCACCAGAACGCGAGCGTCCGGGGGTTGCGCTTGATCTTGCGCGACATGATGCCGACGAACGGCAACACGAAGCGCACGAACACGAGGATCAGGCTCAGCGTCAGCCAGTCACCGTGGCCGCGGTACGAGTACCACTCGGTCTCCTCGGGGATGCTCGCGTACCAGATCAGGAAGAACTGGCTGAAGCCGATGTAGCCCCAGAACACCGAGAAGGCGAACATGAGCTTGCCGAGGTCGTGGAAGTGCTCGGCCGTGACCACGCCGCGCAGGTAGCCCGCGCGATGCAGAAGGATGACCGTCAGCGCGATCGTCGACGCCGTGATCGTGACGCAGCCGGCGAAGTAGTAGATGCCGAAGATGGTCGAGAACCAGTGCGGGTCCAGCGACATCAGCCAGTCGAAGGCACCGAAGGTCAGCGTGACGCCGAACACCAGCAGGCCGATGGGCGCCCAGAAGCGCATCTTGTGGCCGTAGGGGGCCGGGTCTGCCGCGGTGTCCTGCTTGGTCGACCACCGCCAGAAGCCCACCGCGAGCAGCGACCACAGCGCGATGTAGACCACCGTCCGCATGCGGAAGGCGCCCTCGTTCAGGTACGAGGCCTTGGCGGCGAGCACCGGATCGGGGTGCTCGGTGTGCGTCCAGTGGTAGAGCTCGTGCGCGCCCGTGAAGACCACGGGCAGCAGCAACAGCGCCATCGCCGGCAGCGCGAGCATCATGCACTCGGCGATGCGGCGCACCGCGATCGACCAACCAGCGCGTGCGGCGTGCTGCACGAGCACGAACCACAGGCCGCCGAGGCCCAGCGACAGGCCCCACATGACCGCGGTCAGGTACGACGAGTAGAACTTCGCCGGATCCTTGCCCGACATGACGAAGCCGAGCGCGAGGCCGGCGACGCCGACCACGGCGAAGATCCCGGGCAGGCGGCGCCACGGCGAGTCCTCGGAGATGTGGACCTGCTCGTGGCGAACGAGCGGACCGTGTCGATCGTGGGCGCTCATGGGGTCGCTCCCTTCTGTTCTGCGGCGCCGGTGGGCGCTGCTGCGGCGCCGGTGGGCGCTGCTGCGGCGCCCGCGGCCGCACCGGCCGGGATGTCGCTGGCCTTGGCGCGATGGCTGACCTGCAGCGTGCGGACCCAGGCGGCGATCGCCCAGCGGTCCTCGACCGAGATCTGACCCTTGTACGGGCGCATCTTGCCCTTGCCGTTGCTGGCGACGTGGAAGAAGTAGCCGAGCGGCTCGGGCTGCAGCCGCGCGAGGTGGAGGTTGGCCGGCGCCACCGCGAAGCCACCACCGCGGCGCGTGGCCTGACCATCACCGTGGCCGGTCTCGCCGTGGCAGGGCGCGCAGTAGATGTTGTAGCGCTGCTCGCCGCGGGCCAGCAGCTTGTCGTCGAGCTTCATCGACGGCGGCAGCGCGTCCGACAGCGTGCCGTCGAGGTTGCGGCCGCGGTAGAGGTGGTCGTCGTCCTTCAGGAAGCCGACCGCCACGGTGCCCGCCGGCGGCGTCCGCATGACGCGGCCGTCGGCGAAGAAGGCACTGTACTCCTGGGGCTCGCCGCGCTCCTGGAAGTCCATGTTCTGCTGCAGGTGAACCGGGGGGTCCTCCGAGCGGGTGCCACGGCAGCCCGCCGTCGCCGCGAGGGCGAGACCCAGCGTCATCGCCAGGGCCGATCCGGACTGCAGTCGCGAGACTCGTCGCTTGGTGGTCATGCGTCAGTCCTCGACTTCCTCGACCGCGGTCGCACCGGTCGACTCGAGCAGCTTGCGCGTGCGCTCGGCGTCGTACTTGGGGTCGCGGGCTTCGATGGAGATGAAGAAGCGATCGTCCGAGAACCGCCCGAAGCGGCTCGAGTTGAACAGCGAGTGGTAGAGCTGCGGCAGCCGGTTGAGGCCGAACATGCCGAACACCGCACCGAACGAACCCAGCAAGATGCCGAGCTCGAAGGTCACGGGCACGAACGCCGGGTAGCTGTTGTACGGCTTGGCCGCGATGATGAGCGGGTACGCGATCGTGCTGGTCCAGTACTGCAGCAGGAAGCCGAGACCGGCCCCGGTGAAGCCCATGACGCAGACGATCCACGGGATGATCGAGGGCCGCACGCCCATGGCCTTCTCGAGGCCGTGCACGGGGAACGGCGTGTGGGCGTCCCACGCGGCATAGCCGGCGTCACGGACCTTCTCGCACGCGTGGTAGAGGTCGGCCGAGTTCTCGTACTCGGCGAGCAAGCCATAGGTCTTGGGTCGCTTCGCCATGACTTACTCCTTGCTCCCGGCATCGCCGCCGGCGTCACCGTCTTTGGGCTTGGGCGGCGCGAAGAGGAAGTCGGTGTCGACCTTCTCCTGCGGCTTGTCGGCGTCGGCCTTCGCCTCGTCGGGCTTGGCGGTCGTGGCCGTGGGCGCGACGGCGGGCGCGGGGGCCTCGGCCTTGGCGGGCTCGACCTTGGGCACCTCGGGGACGTCGATCTTCGGCGCCTCGGCCTTGACGGGCTCGACGGTCGGGACGTCGGGGACGGTGACCTTGGCTTCCGGCTTCGGTTCTGGCTTCGGTTCTGGCTTCGGTTCCGGCGTCGCCGCGACCGGGGCTGGCTCGACCTTGGTCGGTACGTCGGCGATGCCCTCGCCGTCGCGGGCCGGCGCAACCGCACCGAGTCCGCCGCCGACGACGACCTTCGCCGACTTGCTGGCGCCGCTGTCGTCGTCGTCGTCGTCGTCGTGGACGGAGTCCATCACGCCGCTGCGGCCGTGTGAACCGGCCGGGCGCGCCGACACGGCGTCGGCGGGCTTGGCCCGGTGGTGGCCGGCGTAGTGCGGGCTGGCCTGCGGCATCACGCCCTTGACCTCCGCGATGGCGATCGCCGGCATGTAGCGCGCGAACAGGCAGAACAGCGTGAAGAACAGGCCGAAGCTACCGACGAACGTGCTCCAGTCCCAAACCGTCGGGGTGAAGTAGTCCCACGACGAGGGCAGGAAGTCGTGGTGCAGCGAGGTCACCACGATGACGAAGCGCTCGAACCACATGCCGATGTTCACGAAGATCGACAGGATGAACAGCGCCAGCGGACTGCGACGGATCTTCTTGAACCAGATGACCTGCGGCGTGATGACGTTGCAGCTCATCATGATCCAGTAGGCCCAGGAGTAATCGCCGAACGCGCGATTCACGAACGCGAAGGTCTCGAGCGGGTTGCCCGAGTACCACGCGATGAAGAACTCCAGCCCGTAGGCGTAGCCGACGATGCAGCCCGTCAGCAGGATGATCTTCGCCATGTTCTCGAGGTGCTTGATGGTGATGATCTGCTCGAGCTTGAACCACTTGCGCAGCGGCACGAGCAGGGTCAGCACCATGCCGAATCCGGAGAAGATGGCGCCCGCGACGAAGTACGGCGGGAAGATCGTGGTGTGCCAGCCCGGCAGCTGGCTGACCGCGAAGTCGAACGACACGATGGAGTGCACCGAGAGCACCAGCGGCGTGGCCATCGCGGCCAGCAGCAGGTAGGCCGACTCGTAGTTCACCCAGTGGCGATGGGAGCCGCGCCAGCCCAGCGCGAAGATGCCGTACACGACCTGCCGGATGCGGGTCTTGGCGCGGTCGCGCATGGTCGCGAGGTCGGGGATGAGGCCCACGTACCAGAACAGCAGCGAGACCGTGAAGTAGGTGGAGACCGCGAACACGTCCCACAGCAGCGGGCTGCGGAAGTTCGGCCACATCTCCATCTGGTTCGGCAGCGGCAGCGCCCAGTAGAGCAGCCACACGCGACCGACGTGGATGGTCGGGAACATCAGCGCGCAGATGACGGCGAAGATCGTCATCGCCTCGGCGTACCGGTTGATCGACGTGCGCCACTTCTGTCGGAACAGGAAGAGGATCGCGGAGATCAGCGTGCCTGCGTGGCCGATGCCGACCCAGAACACGAAGGTGACGATAGGCCACGCCCACATCACGGGGTTGTTGTGACCCCAGATGCCGACGCCTTCCCACAGCAGCCACGCAATCGAGATGCCGAACACCCCGAGCAGGCCGAGCGAGAACATGAAGAAGATCCACCAGGCCTTGTTCGGGTTGTCGATCGGCGCGGCGACCATCTCGGTCACCTCGTGGAACGACGGCCCGCCCTGGATGAGCGCGGTGCGACCTTCGAGCGGGTCCTGATCGTGCTCGTGTTGGCTTTGGACGTAGTGGCTCATGTCCCGTGTCCCCCCTCGTGGTGCGCGCCCGCGGGCGCCGCGGCCTTGGGCTCGGCGTCCGGGTGGGGATTGCGGATGCGCGCGAGGTAGCTCGTGCGCGGGTGGTTGTTGAGGTCGCGCAACACCTGGTAGTCGCGCGGCGATCGCTTGGCCTTGCTGACCTTGCTGTCGGGGTCGCGGATGTCACCGAAGACGATGGCCTCGGTCGGGCACACCTGCTGGCAGGCGGTCAGGATGCGACCGTCCTCGACCAGGTCGCGGCCGGCGACGTGGGCCTCGATCTTGGCCTCGTTGATGCGCTGCACGCAGTAGGTGCATTTCTCCATCACGCCGCGGAAGCGGATCGAGACATCGGGGTTTTTCTGCAGCTGTCGCAGCCACGCGCCGTCCGGGTCGTTGGTCCACATCGAACCCGGGCGGACATCGAGGTTGAACGCGAGGTAGTTGAAGCGCCGCACCTTGTACGGGCAGTTGTTGCCGCAGTAGCGGGTGCCGATGCAGCGGTTGTAGGCCATGTCGTTGAGGCCCTCGGGCGAGTGCGTGGTCGCGGCGACCGGGCACACCGTCTCGCAGGGCGCTGCCTCGCAGTGCTGGCAGGTCATCGGCTGCACCACCGCGGTCGGGTTGTCGGCGTCGCCGCGGAAGTAGCGATCGATGCGCATCCAGTGCATCTCGCGGGCGCGCAGCACCATGTCCTTGCCGACCACCGGGATGTTGTTCTCGGCCTGGCACGCCACCACACAGGCGTTGCAGCCCGTGCAGGTGTTGAGGTCGATCGACATGCCCCACTGCTGCTTGCCGGTGAACTTCGGCGGGTCCCACAGGTGCTGCAGCCGCGAGCGCTCCATCATGTTGGCCGCCTCGACGAAGTTCGGCTCGGCCTGGAACTGCGTGCGGGTGTGCTCGAGCACGATCGGACGCTCGGGGAAGTCGATGCCGAGCGGATTCGGCGGCGGCTTCATCGTGCCGTAGTCCTGCGTCGAGGCCAGGGTGTACATGCCGCCGGCCTTGGCGAGGTTGACCGCGGCGAACCACGGCGCCTTGCCCGAGCGCAGCGGGTTGGCGTCGAAGCCAGCACCCTGCGCGACCGCGTGACCGACACGGCCGTAGCCGAGGCTGAGCGAGAGGGTGTTGTCGGCCTGCCCCGGCAGGATCCACAGCGCCGCCTCGATCGTGCGCCCGTCGACGGTGAGCGTGACGCGGTCTTGATTGCCGACGCCGAGCTCCTTGGCGGTCGCGTCGCTCAGGTACACCGCGTTGTCCCACGTGAGCTTCGAGATCGGGTGGGGCAGCTCCTGCAGCCAGCCGTTCCCGGCCATGCGACCGTCGAGCACCTTCGGATCGACATGGAAGTCGATCTCGAGTCCGCCGATGGCGGGCGCGCGCTGGCCGACGGCGGCCAGGGCCGCGCCCCAGCCCTCCTGCGAGGGCATGCCGGGCTCGCGCGGGATGCCGCTGACGAGGCCGTCGTGCACCCACTGCCGCCAGATGCGGTCGGAGAACTGCGCCCCTGCAGCGCCGCCCCAGTAGCCCTTGAGCAGGCTGTAGCCGTCGATCATCTTGCCGGTGGCGATGAACCCGAGCAGCTCGGTCGTGCTGTAGGTGTCGTGCAGCGGATCGATGAGCGGCTGCTGGATGCTGAGCGTGCCGTCGACGGTCTCCACGTCGCCCCAGGCCTCGAGGAAGTGCGAGGTCGGGATGTGCCACGCGGCCAGCTGCGCGGTCTCGTCGCGGTACTGGCCCATGTGCACGATCGTGGCCTTGGGCAGCAGCTTCGCGAGCCCGAGATCACCGGTGCCCTCGTAGGCCGGGTTGACCTCGAGGCACAGCAGCGTCTTGATGCCGCCGTTGCCGAGCGCAGCGGCGAGCGCAGCGAGATCCTCGGTCTTCGGCGCGGAGCCGTCGATGCGCCAGCGCAGGCTGCCGCTCCCCGGCGTCGGCTGATCCGGCCGCACCTGCTCGGGCGTGACGGTGCCGACGCGCTGGTTGCCGAGGCCGACGTCGATGAGCAACGCGATGACGTGCACCCACGCCGGCTGGCGCGGACCGACCAGCACCGCACTCTTGCCGCGGTTCTCGGCCGAGCCGAGGTCCTTGGCGAGCGTGTCGACGAACTGCTGCTGGGCCGCGTCGAGCTTGGGCTGCGGCAGGCCATCGAGGTTGGCGCCCGGCGGGAGCTTGAACTCCGGCGACTTCGACAGCGCGTGGGCCAGCGCGAGCAGGACCTCGCCGACCTGGCTGCCCTTCACGCGCAGGCGCTGATCGGCCATCACGCCGGTGCCCGACAGCGACGGCTCGACCACGTACAGCCGCGACATGAAGTCGGTCGGGCCGACCACGCGGCGGGTCTTGGACCACTCGCGTGCGTGCCGAACGCTGTCGGTGTCGACGCCGAGGAAGTCGCTGTCGGCCGCGAACACGATGCTGGTCTTGGCCAGCGTGTGCCAGGCCCGCGCGCCCGCGCCGGCGACCAGCTCGGCGGCCGCGAACGCCGACCACGGCACCAGCTCGTCGCTGACGAACACGCGGCCCTTCGGGAACCGCTGGGCGAACTGCTCGAGCTGGTGTCGCTGGGTCGGCGAGCTCGGGTAGCGCATCACCAGACCGAGGCCCTCGCCGCCGGACTTCGCTGCGCCCTCGAGCAGCTTGCCGAGCGCGTTGCGAGCCGTCTGCAGATCGACAGGGGTCTCGGTGCCGGCGGTGGTGCGGTCGAGCGAGGTGCGGGTGCGCTCGGGATCATAGATGTCGAGCACCGCGGCCTGCGTCCACACGCTGGTCGCCCCCTGCGACCCACCGTGCTTCGGGTTGCCCTCGATCTTCGTCGGGCGACCGTCCTGGCTCTCGACCACGATGCCTTCGACCGTGGCGCCGAGCTGGATCGCGCTGGCGTAGAACATCGGCTTGCCGGGGATGAGATCCTCGGGCCGATCGTTGAACGTCAGGATGTTCTCGACCGGCTTGCGCACGCAGCCGGTGACGCCGGCGAGCGCCGCCGAGGCCCCGACGACGCTGAAGAAGCGACGGCGCGAGACGCCGTCGTTCGGCACCATCTGCTCGAGGGTGATCTCCTCGGGGTTGTCCTCGTGGACCGGCTTGGCGCCGACGACGGGTAGCCCGCGGCCGCGCGCCGCTTCGGCGGCGAGGGTCGGATCGAACTCCGTCCAGCCGTCGGCGGCCTGGTCATGGCTGAGCTCGCGCTGCGCGAGCGAACGCCAGTACGTGGCTCCGTAGAATTTTTCGGTGCTCATCGGTGACACCCCGAGCAGTGCGTGGGGGGATTGACCTTGCGCTTGCGGTTGGCGTCGCGGTCGGGATCGTAGGGCGTCTCGCTCGCGTCCCAGGCCATGTTGGTGACCTGATCGAGCGGCCGCAGGTTCGGCTTCGGATCGCGGTGACAGTCGAGGCACCAGCCCATCGACAGCGGCTTGTCCATCTCGACCACCGTCATCTGATCGACGCGACCGTGGCAGCTCGCACAGCCCACGCCGGCCGCGACGTGCGGCGAGTGGTTGAAGTACGCGTAGTCCGGCAGCTGGTGCACGCGGATCCACGGCACCGGCATCTTGTTCGCGTCGGCCTCGCGCAGGAGCGCCAGCCGGGGGCTGTCGGTCTTCACGAGGTCGTGGCAGTTGAGGCACGTCGACGTCGGCGGGATCGCGGCGTGGGCGGCCTTCTCGACGGTGTTGTGGCAATAGCGGCAGTCGATGCCGAGCTCACCGGCGTGCAGCTTGTGGCTGTACGGGATCGGTTGCTCCGGTCGATAGCCGACGTCGGTGTACCAGGGCGAGAACCAGTACCAGACCGCGAAGATCAGCCCCGCACCGATGAGCGGTGCGACGAGGCCGATGACGATCGGAACGTTGTTCGTCCAACGGGGAAAAGTGGCCGGCACGTCAGTTCACCTTCGCTGCCCTTCGCACGTGCATGCGAGTAGGCAAAGAGTCGCCGCAGATGAAGCGGTAGGAGTCGATCGACCGCGTGTCGATCGAGGGGGGAGACATCGGAGTGGGACGACGCCACGGAGCTGCGCACGCGAGCGAGCAGCTCGCGAGCGCTTCGACCGGGGCGTTGGACCCGCCGTCACCGGCGCGGACCCTAGCAATTGCGCCACGCGCCCGCAACGGTTCCCACACGGTGGACGCTCGAAGATCGACGACCGCCACACCGCCGGGAATCCGACACCCTCGCAGGGCTTGCGTGACCACCATCGGATCGGCATCCGATGGGCATCCGATGGGGCCCGCCCATGGCTCGGCTGCCCGGTCACGGCGCGCTCGAGGGCGCCTGCGCCCACCGGGGTGAGAAGGTCTTGATGTACTGCACGACGGCGTGCAGGTCGTCGGGCGTGAGGGTGTTCCACGCGGGCATGCCGTTGTCGATGCGGCCGTCGCGGACCGTGGCCATGAGGTCGTCGTCGCTCGGCAGCTCGCCCGCCGGCGTCGACGAGTAGCGGAACTCGGCCGTGCGAAAGTCACGCGGCGGGACCTTCAGCGCCCGGCCGGCGCTGCCGTTGCCGGAGCCGTCGGGGCCGTGGCAGCTCGCGCAGCGCATCTCGTACACCCGTGCGCCGGCGTCGAGCACCGCGGCCGGGACCTCGACCCCACCCAGGGTCATGGGCGCCGTGAAGCGGGGGGCCGACTCGCCGCAGGCGGCCAACGCCACCAACAACGACGCCATGCCCCCGGCCCTCACGTGCGCCCCTTCTGCAGCGCGATGGCCTCGGCGATGACGTGCTGCGAGCGGTGGAAGATCTCGTCGAGTCCGGCGTCGGGCTCGATGTCATAGAAGCCCCGCACGGCCCCGTCGCCGTCGACCAGCGCGAGCTTGGTCGAGTGCGCGATGTCATACATGCCCGCGTCGCCCTTGGGCTCGCGATCTCCGATGCCGAGCTTGAAGCCGTCGCGCACCAGCGCCCGCACGGTCGCGGGGTCGCCGGTGACGAAGTGCCAGTGCTCGGTCGAGACGCCGACGCGCTCGGCGTACTCGCGCAGCACCGCGGGGGTGTCGCGCACCGGGTCGACGCTGAACGAGATCATCTCCACGTCGACCTGCATGCGATCGAAGCGTTCGCGCAGGTCGGCCATCGCGCGGGTCACCGCCGGGCAGGTGCTGGGGCAGCTGGTGAAGACGAAGCCGGCCACCCAGACCTTGCCCTGCATGCGCTCGACCGAGAACGGCTTGCCGTGCTCGTCGACCAGCTCGAGGCCAGCCGGCAGCTGGAACATCTTGGCCGGCGGGTCGGGCACGTGGCGCAGGCGCGGGCGCAGGACCGTGATGGTGACGATCGCCATCACGCCGCCGATCACCCAGATGTACTTGCGCAGCCACTCCAACCGGGGCGGCGCGGGGTAGTCGGGCGGGGTCGTGGACATGGCGGTTCCCGGTTCGGGCCGAGCGCGGCCCTTAGACGCGCACGTCGAGGACGAGCGCGATGACGAGGGCTGGCAGGTACACCAGCGAGGCGAAGAAGTAGCCGCGGGCCCAGCGGACACCCGCGCGATCGTCGAGCCCGGAGAAGGCCCAACCGAGGAACGCCGAGCCCAGCACGAACGCGGCCAGCAAGTAGTGGTCACCGGCGATGCCCATCGGCACCAGCAGCAGCGAGACCGGCACCAACACCATGCTCCACGCGACCGCCTGGATCTTCGCAATCGCAGGGCCGCGCACCACCGGCACCACGCGGATGCCGGCCTTGGCGTAGTCGTCGGCGCGGTACAGCGCGATCGCGATGAAGTGGGGCAGCTGCCACAGGAAGAGGATCGCGGTGAGCACCAGCGCGGGCGCGTCGATCGAGTTGGTGACCGCGGTCCAGCCCAACAGCGGCGGCGCGGCGCCAGGGATGGCCCCGATGACCAGCGCAGCCGGCGTGCGGTACTTGAGCGGGGTGTAGACCAGCACGTACGACGCGATCGCCCCCGCGGCGAGCAGCGCCGTCAGCAGGTTGGTACCGAGCCACAGCACCGCGATCGCCACCACCGAGAGCAGCCACGCGAAGCGCAGCGCGATCGTGGGCGGCAGCACGCGTGCCGGCAGCGGTCGTCGGCGGGTGCGCGACATCTTCGCGTCGGCGTCGCGCTCCCACCACATGTTGAACGCGTTGGCGCCACCGACCGCGGCCGCGGTGCCGAACAGCGCGCACGCGCCGGTCACCCACGAGACGCGCCCGGGCGCGAGCATCAACCCGCCGAGGGTCGTCAGCACGCACATGCGTGTGACGCTGGGCTTGGTGAGGGCCCACAGCGCGCGCAGGGGATCCCGCGAGCCGCTCATCGACCCCTCCCCGACTCGCTGCGCGCCGCGGTGCGACCGAGCAGCAGCCAGCAGGTCCACAGGCTCGCCAGCACCAGTGCCCCCACGCCGGTGTGGAACGTGACGATCGCCGCACTGCGTCCGCTCGCGATGGTCGCGAGGCCGAGTCCGATCTGCACGGCGATGAGCACGGCTGGCCACCTGGCGATCCGAGCGGCCGCGATGTTACCGACGGCGGCGGCTTGGCGTCCGGCGTGGCGGGCGGCGAGCAGCACCAGCGGCACCAGGGCGTAGGCCACGAAGCGATGGGTCATGTGCAGGTGCGCGAGCGGCTGCTTGGTCCAACCGCCCGGGCCGCATCCGATGATGTCATCGCCACAGATGAGGCCGGCACCGAGGTGGCGCACGAGCCCACCCAGCATGATCTGCGCGAACACGGCGACGGTCGCGGCGAGCACCAGGCCGCGCTCGCTCGGCTTCGAACCGACCGCACGATCGCCTGGCAGCAACCGCACCACCAGCGCGATGAGCAGCAGGAAGAACGCCATCGCGGTCGACAGGTGCAGCGTCGACACCGCGCTCGAGAGGTTGAGCTTGACGGTGATGCCGCCGAGCGCCCCCTGCACGCAGACCAGCAGCAAGGCGACCACGGCGTAGCGCTTGGCGGTGGCGTCGGCGTGCTTGCTCTTCCACGTGACGATCGCCAGCGCGAGCGTGAGGATGCCGACCCACGAGGCCCACAGACGGTGGCCGTGCTCGTACAGCACGCCGCCCTTCATCTCGGGCAACAGCTCGCCGTTGCAGGTCGGGATGAAGTACCAGTCCGGGCACGCCATCGACGCGCCCATCGGGTTCACGAGCCCACCGATGAGCAGGAGGATCCAGGTCGCAATCGCGGTGGCGAGCGCGAGACGCAGCGGTTTCACAGCGCGACTCCCTTCTGTTCGTGGCGGCAGAAGCTGTCGATGGCGCGGTAGGCATCTGCGCACGCACACGACTTGCGGTTCGTACACTCGTTGCCGCGCACGCGGCACTTCTCGAACACCCACTGCGCCTTGGCCGAGCTCAGATCGAGGCCCTTGCAGTACTCGGCCCGGTCGGCGCCCATCAGGCAGTGCGTCATCACGCGCGGCACGCCGTCGTCGCACAGGGGCTTGTTGGCCTCGCAGGTGCGGTGCCACGTGAGCACCTCGGTGACGCAGCCCTCGGTGTCGAGGGTCGGGGCGACCGCGTCCATCTGCGCGAGCGCGGTGGCGAAGTGGCGCTCGGACACGGTGTAGCGCCAGTACGCCAGCACGCCGAGCACGATCGCCAGCGCTGCGATCGAGCCTGCAACCAGGCGCAGACTCGGTCCAGAGCGGTCGTACTCGGCCGGGGTCGGCACGGCCGGGAAGCTACGCCCCGGTCGCCGAACGGTCAACGTTACAACCCGCACGCGACGAGGGCGGGACGGCCGCCATCCGGCAATACCGCAGCGACCACGCGCACGCGCGCACGACGGGATCGGCGAGGCGTGGGCGCGATTCGGTCAGCCGGGCCACGCAGTGGCGGGCCCGAGATCGTGCACCTGCGCGAAGCCGGCCTGCCGCAACCGCTGGGCCGCCAGACGACTGCGCATGCCGCTGCGGCAGTAGACCACGATCGGACGTCCGCGCGCGCCGTTGGCCTCGAGGTCCTGGGACAGGCGCGGCAGCGGCATGTTCTGGGCCCCTTCGATGTGGCCCTGCGCGAACTCCTGCGGTGAGCGCACGTCGACCAGCAAGGCCCCGGCGCGCACCAACTCGCGCGCCTCTCGCGGGCGCACGCGGCCGCGTCGCATCCACAGGCGGAACATCATCCACGCGAGGGCGAACCCCGCGATCATGAACAACAGGCGCATGGCGTCCGCGAAGCTGCCACAGCGTCGCCGCGAATGCACGCGCGGATCGTTCGCCCATGCGGGCTCACCACCCCGGTGGCTGCGTGTCGCCGGTGCGCACGAGCTCGGCTGGTGCCGCGGCGGCGGCCGGGACGGGCGTGGCCGCGCTGGCCAGGGCCGCGTGGGCGAGCGCGGCGTTCGAGGCCGATGCGTGGTCCAGGCTCACCGGCCCCGACATCGACTCGAGCGACGACGACGGCGGCACGATCGGGTACGCCGCGCTCACGTCGGGCGCCGCGCGCCCCGCTTCGCCCGAGCGTGCGAGCGCACGACGGTACGCCACCGGCATCACGAGCTCGTTGAGCGCGACGACCCCGAGCACCAGCGTGCCCGCGCCCTCCCCCACCGCCGGGAACGCCTTCACCATCACGAGTCCGAGCGCGAGGGCCAGGCCCGCCTGCGGCAGCAGGCCCACGCCGACGTAGCGGCGCACCGCCGACTCGGCGCCCGCGAGCGTGGCCGCGGCGCGCGAGGTCAGCAGGTACGAGCCGGCCCGCACGGCCGCGAGCGCCAGCGCCGGCAGCCCGACCAGGCGCAACACGTCGATGTGGATCGAGGCGCCGGCGGCCGCGAAGAACACCAGGTACACCGGCAGCGAGGAGCCCTCGATCGCCTCGTGCAGCGCATCGCCGAAGCCGGTGAGGTTGCGCAGCAGGATGCCCGCCGACAGCGAGACCAAGAGTGGATCGAGGCCGATCCGCTGGCCCACCTCGGCGACCACGAACGCGATCACGACGACGAACAGCGGTGAGCCCTGACCCACGAAGCGGAAGTACGACCACAGCACCACGGCGATCGCGGCACCGACCACCAGCGAACCACCGATGTGCCACATCAGGTGCATGATCGCGCCCTGTTCCGACGCGCTGCCGAGGTACGGCGCAGCCACGGCACCGACGCCGGCGAACGCGAGGATGACGACCAGGTCCCCCATCACGACCGTGCCGAGCACGGTGCGGCACAGCGGACCGTCGGCGTTCATCTCGGTGCGCAGCGCCACCACCACCGCCGGTGAGTTCGCCGACAGCACCACGCCGAGCACCGCCGCCATCGCGATCGCGCCGGTGGTGTCGAGCTCGGCCATGAACGGCAGCCACGGCCGCAGCACGAGCACCGCGGCGGCGAGCACCAAGATGGTGCCGAGTCCGGCGATGAGCGACAGCAGGCCGATGGTCCGCAGCAGCGGTCGCATCTTGCGCATCTCGAGCTCGGTGCCGGCCGTCAACGCGATCAGCGACACCGCGACGCCGGTGAAGATCTTGAGGTCACCGCTCGACGACGCCGGCACCAGCGCCATCACGGAGTCGCCCGCGATGACACCCGCGAGCAGGTAGCCGGTGAGCTTCGGCAGATGCAGCTCCTTGGCCAGCCAGCCCGTCAGGTACGCCACCAGCAGCAGGAAGCCGATCGTGAGCGCCGTCGTCGAACCGATCGACAAGCCGGTGACCTCGAAGCTGCGCGCCGCGACCATGAGGCCCACGACCGCAAAGAGGATCAAGATCCGCATGGTTCACGCCCCCCACGCGCGCGCCCGCGGGGCGGCGATGGCCCCGCGCCCGTCGCCACCGGCGGCGTGGCGGCGAACCGCACGTCGCAGGCCCAGATGCTCCGCCGGATGCTCACCCTCGCCCTCACGCGCTTTCCTCCACGCGCGGGTGGGCCTGCCCGGCCTGCGCGCCGATCGGCTCGTCACTGCGCCACAGCAGCGACAGCGCAATCTCGCAGAGGATGGCGCCACCGATCGTCGCCGTGAGGATCGTCGGCAGCTCACCGTCGGGGTAGAGCAGCGCCGCATTCACGGCCACCGCGATCGGCAACGTGCCCATCGGCGCGAACACCAACGAGCGCCGTGCGTCGGCCGGCAGCTCGGCGTCGACCTTGCGCCACACCACGCGCCCGCCGAGCCAGCGACCGACGTAGCGCGCGACCAGCAGCACGACCATCGCGAGCCACCCGAGCGTGGTCGGCCGCCACATCGCGCCGGCGACGATCAGGAACACCAAGTAGATCGGCATCTCGAGCCGCGCGAGATTGTCGACGAGGCGCGCCTTGTAGTCGCCCGGGAAATTCGTGAGCAGCATGCCGACGATGAAGCACACCACCAGTGGCGAGAGGTACAGCTCGCTGGCGATGCCGGCTGCGAACGCCACCGAACCCAGCAGCAACGCGACCGACTCGGTGCGCGACGCCGGCAGCCGCAGGATCGCGTAGATCACCACGCCGACCACCAGGCCCAGTCCGAACGTCACGAACAACCATGCGGTGTGGGGCAGCTGCCACGTCACGCTCGCACCGCTGGGCCGGAAGTAGGCGTTCAGGAACGCGAGCCCGACCAGGGCCGCGAGTTCGTCGAGGTTGGCCAGCAACACCAGCGCGCGGCGGGCCTCGCGGGTGGCCCGGCGCGCGCCGTAGCGCAGGGTCTCGGTATCGGCCGCGATCGCACCGGCGGCGCCGAGCAACAGCGCGTCGCGGACGATCAGCACGTCGAGCATCGGCTGGCCGGCGAGCAGCCGTGCGATCATCAGCACCGCGGTGCAGCCGGCGACGATCATGCCCAGCGGGATGCCGGTGCCGACGCCGATGATGGTGACGGTGCCACGCGGCAGCCCGGCGAGCTTCGACAGCTCGATGCGCATGCCGATGACGAGGCCGATCCATCCCAGGGCGAGGTGGAGGATCGGACGCAGGTGCCCGAGCACATCGTCGGTGAGCACCTCCCAGCGATGCGACAGCAGGCCCAGCGCGAGGAACGGGAAGCCGGCCGCGACCACGCGTGAGACCCCGAGCCGTCGCTCCAGCCGATGCACGACCGGGTGCCCACCGAGGTACGCGAGCACCAGCAGCAGCAGGAGGCCGATGAGCACCTTGACGGCGAACCAGGGCCGATCGGCGCTGGCGACCTCGGGCTGCGAAGAGCTGGGCTCGAGCAACGACTCGAGATAGGCCCGCAATCGCTCGGCGTCGCCCGGGTCCTGCTCGGCGTCGACCACCGGTGGCGTCGCCGGCAGCGGCAGCACCACGGGCGGCGGCACGGGTGCGGTGCCGAGATCGGGCACGATCTCGATCGCGGGCTCATCGGCGGTGGTGGGCGCCTCGAGGGTGCCGTCGGTCGCCGCGCCGAGCGGCGCGCTCGGGGTCGTGGGCACGGCCGCCGGCGGCATCGCCGACGAGGGTGCCGCGGTCGGGCCGGTGACCGGCGGTGGCGGGGGCAGCTGCGACGAGGTCGTCGCCGGTGACGAGGGCGTCGCCGGTGGTGCCGCGGGCAGCTGCGACGGCACGCTCGCGGTTGGTGGCGGGGGCAGCTGCGACGGCGCGCTCGCGGATGGCGGCGGGGGCAGCTGCGACGGCGCGCTCGCGGATGCTGCGGGGGGTGGCTGCGACGGCGTCGAGGATGATGACGTCGTCGGCGTCGACGCCGTGGCCACGGCGGGCCCCGCAACGGCGAACGCGAGCAACATGGCGAGCGACGGCGGCATCGACGGGCGAGCCGCAGTATCACCGAATTCACGACGCGCTTGGCGGATTGACAGCCGCCACCGCCGGCTCGACCATCGCGGGCGGGACGATGCGCACCTGCCTGCGAAGCGCCGCGAGCCGTTGCGCATGGGTCGTCGTCTGTGCATGCGCGTGCCGCCCCCAGGCCGCGACCACCCCCACGCCCCCGGCTGCGACCGAGGTGGTCGCGCCCCTGCCGAACGCGCCGACGCAGCTCGACCCGGCCGCGCGCATGCAGGCCCTCGAAGCACGGCTGCTCGACGCGACCGCGGTGCACGTCGAGTTCGAGATCAGCGCCAGCATCGACGGAGCCGGCGCCGCCGGTGACACCACGCTGCGCGGCGTGCTGTCCCTCGATCGCAGCGGTCGCATCCTGCTGGCCGCCGGTGGCACCTTCGCGGGCGCCGTCGGCGAGGTGCACTTCGAGTGCGACGGCACGACGATGCGCGGCACCGCGGGCAAGGGCCGCTTCGAGCTGCCGTGCGCGCCGGAGCTGGGCCCCGCGGTGCTCCTCGGGCTCACGCGCATGGGCGTGCTGCACAACATCGCGCGGCTGTGGTCGGCGCGCCCGCCCGACCACGCCGACGGCGGTGTCGACGAGTGGGTGACGACCACCGCCCACGCGCGCGCACGCGACGATTCCGACGACGCACTCGGGTTCGAGATCGCGGTCGACGGACAGCGGGTCGGGTCCGCAGTGCTCGAGCTCGACGCCGTCGGGGTCCCGCACGTGCGCGAGCAGGTGGTCGACTTCCCCGGCGGGGCCATGCACGTGGTCGAGCGCTACGAGGCCTTCGCGATCGACGGCGACATGCCCACGGCCGCACCGGCATCGACATCTGCGCCCCCCGTGGGTGGTGCGCGCGGGTGAGCCGTCGCTCGCCGCGTCGCCCCACCGCTGCTCCAACGTCCGAGCGTCACCCGTGGATCCCGTGCTCGCGCTGCTCGCCTTCGCCGTGCTCGCGGTGCTCGCACGGATCGTCGCGCTCGGCGTGGCGCGTCACCGACAGCTGCGGGCGCCGAGCCTGGCTGCGGCCGCCGACCAGCGCGCGCTGCGGGCCCGCGAGGGCGGTGCCCCCGACAGCGCGATCGCGGTCGACTCTGCGGCGGTGATCGAACCCCGCGTGGTGCGGACGCCGTGTCCGCGCTGCGGCGGCCACGTGCACGTCGTCGAGCACGGCGCCGCACTGGTCGACGACGACCGCGGCGTTCCCCGCCGCCTGCGCCGCGTGCTCGCGCGCTGCAGCCCCTGTGGCCGCAACTTCGAGACGTGGTTCGAGGTCACCGGCGCGCTGCACGACTAGTACCTCGACACAGCGATTGTGATGGGTCAGAACGCCGTCATGGCCGCGACTCCTAGCGGCCCCCGCCACGAAACCCCCCGGCGGGCGGCCATGGTACAGCGGGTGGCTTCAGGCATGATGACGGGGATGTCGCGCGGGTTCGGGCTCGGTGCGTCGCTGCTGGGCGGGCTCGCAGCCTGCGGCGTGCAGGTCGACCTCGGCGCCTACGACGGCAGCACCACGGCGGTGACGACGACGGACGATCGTCCGGGTTCGAGCTCATCGGACGCCACCGTCGCCAGCTCCAGCAGCGGCGACACCAACATGCCCGGGATGCAGGACGACATGGCGATCCTCGTCGGTGATCTGCCGAGCACGGGTGGCTCGGACACCGGCGCGAACACGTCGATCGGCAGCGGTGGCGAGAGCGGCGAGCTCGACGCCCTCGATGCCCCCGACACGCTCGAGATCCAGTCGGGCAACTTCCCGCAGTCGTGCGCGGACCCGTACGGCGGGCTGCCGACCTGCGGCGGGTGGTCGGTCGGGTTCCGCCTGCCGCTGGCCGAGCAGTTCGTCGGTGCCACCGGGTCGCTCGCCGACCACCGCGGTGGCTTCGTCGAGACCTCGCCCGGCAGCAGCGACTGCAGCTTCGGTGGTGGCAGCCTCATCGGCAACTTCGAGATCACGGCGATCGATGACACGATCGTGTCCGGCCGCCTCACCGATCTCGAGCTGTTCTCCGGCGGCGCCGAGGTCGAGTTCGACGCCCCACGCTGCCCCTAGTACCTCGAGGTACTAGCCCGGTGGGATCGCGCTGCGCTTGCGACCCGCGATGCCGAAGTAGTAGAGCGGCCGGCCGTCGATCGACAGGCGATGACGGTAGCGCTCGACGTGGTGAAGCTCGAGGTGGCCGGAGAAGATCAGCTGCTTGATGAACACCGAGAAGCCGCTGGTGTCGCGATCGTCGAAGAAGCTCTGCTTGATGTTGAAGGCGACCCAGCCACCGTCCTCGACCAGGTTGTAGGCCTCGCGGAACGCCTGCACCGGGATGTCACCGAAGCCGAGCGCGGCCACCGACACCAGGCAGTTGAAGTTCCAGCTCTCGAGCTCGCGGCGCTGCAGAGCGGTCGCGGCGGTGAGGTCGAGGTCGTAGTACTCGTCGTACACGCCCGGTCGATCGCGCAGCGCCGCGAGGCGGGCGGCCGGCAGGATGTCGCAGCCGACGATGCGCGCGACGCCCTGGTGCTGGAGCTCCTCGCCGACCATGCCGTTGCCGGCACCGAGATCGAGCACGCGCAGCTCGCTGAACCGCCACGGCTCCGATTGCAGGGCGTGGCGGAGGATCGCCACCACCCGCTGCGGCGAGGTGCACTTCAAGCGGTCGTAGAAGAGCTGTTCGTAGAGCCCCGGCAGCTCGTACAGCGCGTCGTAGTCGTGGAAGCGCACGCGACGTTCTCGACCCGACGCATCGGTCAGCGTGAAGTAGGCCTCGTCCTGATCCAGCTGGTGCGGATCGACGGCGGGGAAGCTGATGTGGTAGCGGTGCATCGCGGATCGCGGCGCACGCAGGGCAGCGTTGCTCATGCTCCTGCCGTACCGCACCCATCGCGGGCGCGCCGTGATCAAGCTCGCGCGGCAGCGATATCGTCCGTCATGCCGCGTTCGCGCGCCGTCTCGGACGAGCGCAGCTCGCGAATGCGCGCGCGGGATGTGATGCCGTCGCGCAGCACCGCCCGGCACGCGCCGGTCACAACGCGCAGTACTCGGGGAAGCCGTCCGGCAGGCCGCCGGCATACGGCGAGGGCTTGGTGCCCCACGGGTGATCGCGGAAGAACGTCCACACGCTCGCCTGCGCGTCGCCCTGCGGGATCGAGTGGCCCATGCCATGGTCGCAGACGAAGCCGAAGCGACCAGCCTGTGTCAGCGCGGCGAGGTAGTTCTCGCTGGCCTGTTGGAAGCTGATGATCACCACGTCGCTCTCGCCGCCGTGGAAGATCATCGCCGCCAGCGGATTGCTGGGGTCCTGGTCGGCCGGCGCGCTGCCGACGAAGCCGCCCGAGTAGGTCACCGCGCTCGCGATGTAGCCCGAACGACGCCAGCTCATCTGCGCCGACTGCAGGCCGCCCGCACTCATCCCGATGGTGTGGATGCGCGAGACGTCGACCGCGGTCTGCTCGATCGCGCACGCGACGATCTCATCGGCGAGGATCAGGTCGTCCTCCTGGCTGCCGAGCACCAGGAACCATGGGAACTGCCCGGCCGCGGGATCGTGGGTCGGCGCCGCGACGATGCCGCCCTGCGCGACGACCTGCTCGACGTACGCGTTGCCGAGGCCGTAGGTGGCCTCGAGCGGCTGGCTGCCGGTGCCGTGCCAGTACAGCACCAGCGGACCGGCCTGGTCCTGCGCGGCGTCGGAGATCCACAGCCGCACCGTCCGCGGCGCGATGCCGGCGGGCGCGAACTCGACGTCGCCGTCGAGCATCGTCGGGCACACCCCGGTCGGCGTCGGCAACATGGTCGGCTGCGGCACCATGGCACCACCGGTGCTGTCGGAGCCGCCGTCGTCGGTGCCGTCGTCGGAGGCCGCGGCCTCGCTGCCACCCGGGCCGCCGCCCGCCGTGCTGGTGCCGGCCTCGGTGCCGCTGGCGTCTTCGCCGGCGCTCGAGCCCTCGTCCTCGCCCTGCGGCGACGCCGAACCGCCGCACGCGCTCGCGAGCAAGAGACACGCGCCGAGCACGGCGGCGCACGTCGGTGGTTTCGCGTGCAGCTTCGGCATCGTGACGGGCAGTGTACACTCGTGCTGGAGTCGCCGACGACGATGGCGAGAACGCGCACCACCGGGGAGTTCGATGACGTTGCGCACGGGCCCGCGGCGACGCGTCGGCGCAACCACTCGCGCACGTGCACGTCCCCCTGGACCGTGGCGCACAGGGCCTGGGCGATCGTGGTCTCGCTGTCGGCGGGGTGTTTCTCCGAGGCCGACAACGCCGACGACGAGGGTGGCGACGAGGGCGAAACCACCGCGTCGGCCTCGCTGACCGGGGAGCCATCGACGGGCGTGTCGTCGAGCGTCGACGGCACCGCCAGCTCCGACGACGGTAGCGGCTCCTCCGAGGGCGCCACCGGCCCATCCGACGGCAGCGGCAGCGGCAGCAGCGGGGGCAGCGACACGGGTGCCGATTCCGGCAGCACCGGCGGCGAGGGTGCGTGCGCAGCGATGGGCGACGCGCACTGCGGCGACCAGATCTCGGTGCCGGGCGAGCAGTGCTGGGGCCCCGCGCAGCCCGAGAACGCCGGTGGCGACCCGCTCGGTCGCGCCGCGATCGCCGACTTCGACGACGACGGCCACGCCGACATCGCGACCATCGACGGCGACGACGGCGTGTGGGTCTACCCCGGCAGCAGCACCGGGCTCGATCCCGCGACCGTGCTGACCGAGAGCGCGGGCACGGGCATGTGGTCGATCGACGCGGGTGACCTCAACGCCGACGGCCTGGCCGATCTCGCGATCGGTGGGTTCGACCCGCAGGTGTGGATCTTCTATGGCAACGGCGCGGGTGCGTTGGCGACGACCACCGAGCCGATCGACGTCGGCCTCGGCGCCGAGACCGTGCGCATCGTCGATCTCCAAGGCGACGGTGCGCCCGAGTTGCTCGTCGCCGGCGAGTTCGACGACGCCAGCGACGGCGCGTGGGTCACCGTGTTGGAGGACCAGGACGGCGCGTGGGTCGGCGGCGCCGCGGACTTCCAGATCCCTGGCACCGCCAGCGTGGTCGACATGCGCCCACTGGTGGATCCGGACCTCGCAGCGCCCGGACTGGTGGTGATCCTCGCCGACGGCACGCTGTCGTTCGCGCCGCCCGACGACACCTTCGTGCCCGACTTCAGCACCGTCACCACGGTGACCCCGGGTGCGTACCGCCTCGAGCTGGGCGATCTCGACGATGACGGCGTGCCCGACGTCGCGCTCGCCGGACGCGGCACCGTGACGGCCGTGGTCTACGACACCTTCGCGCAGACGCTCGCCGTAGGCAGCGTGCTGGGCACGACCAACCTGCGCGACATGGGCGTTGCGATCGGCGATGTCGACCGCGACGGCGACGCCGACCTCGTGGTCTCCGACGTGGGCTTCCAGCGGATCCAGGTCTACCCGCAGCAGAACGGCAAGATCGGCGCGCCCACGCCGATCGTGCTGTCCGAGGCACCGCAGGGCGTCGCGCTCGCCCACGTGGTCGGCGACTGCCTGTTCGACATCGTCGCGCTGGGGACCAGCACCGTCGTGTTGGTGCCGGCCGATCCGTAGCGCGCTCGGGCGCTGGCTCGCGCGAGCTCAGGGGATCATCACAGCACCGCACGGCCACGAGGCGTCGAGTGCATGGTGCTCGCCGTCCTTCCACTGCGTGCAGGCGTCACCGAGCAGCTCGAGCGTCGACTCGTCGAGCAGGTGCCAGTCGACCGGGCACGACAGCTCGACGCCGTCCAGCAGCACCGTGCCCTCGCACTCCTGCGCGAGATCGACGATGCCGTCGATCGACAGCTCGCAGCTGATGAAGCCGCCGATGATCTCGTGGAACGCATCGACGAGATCGCCGGCGTCGAGCGCCACGTAGAACGGCGCCGGGCTGGGATCGTCGACCGGCTTGCCGACGCCTGCGTTGGCGACCTGCTGCAGGTGCTGCTGACCGACCTCGGTGCCGACGCTGATCACGAAGGTCTCGATACCGTCGCCGAACGCGTTCTGCACGCTGGTGATCACCTCGGGCTGGCCATTCTGCGGGTTGGGCTCGGCGCAGGTGTCGGGCTCGCCGTCGGTCGCGACGACGATCGCCTTCGGCCCGGGCTCGTTGAACGCCAACAGCTCGGCCGCCACCAGCGCGTGCGACTCACCGGTCGGGGTCTCGTCGATCGGCGAGGCCGGGCCGTAGACGGCATCGATCGCGTCGTAGTTGTCGAGCGCCGGAGGTACCTCGGTGAGCATGGGGCAAGTCGGTCCGTCGTTGCCGTCCTCGCTCGAGTAGAGCGCGAGCCCGAAGCGAACGTTCGACTGCAGCGCCATCACCGTGCCGTTCGCGCCCATGAGCGTGTCGTACAGCGCGTTCCAGCGCTGCTGTCCGCTGAAGTCCTCGGTCATGCTGCTCGATTGATCGACCAGCAGCACGATCGTCGGGATCACGGGATCGACCGAGACCTGCACCTGCGTGCAGCCGTCGCTGCCGCCCTCGGCGACCGTCACCATCGTCGCAGCCGTGCCCACGCCCATGTCGAGGCGCGGACCCTCGCCGAGCGAGGGATCGATGCCGACCCCGGCCGAGCTACTGTCCCCGTCACTGGCCGGCGGACTCTCGCGTCCGCACCCCAGCGACAACACCACCATCGTCAGCACCCCCCGTGCGACGTTGCCCATCCGCGCGTCCATGTGGAGAGAGCTTAGGTCGAACGACGCGGCGATGCACGCGGGGAACCCCGAACCGCCGCGCACGTGGAACACCGTCGCGCGAGATCCGAGCGCCGTGATCGTAGCGCATCCGACCGTCTATTCTCCGCGATGGCCGTCGAGGCTCGGCGACGCCCGTCGAGGCTCCGCGAACGCCATCGATGGATCCGCGCTGTCACGTGCGCCAGGGCCCATCGCGGCCCTGCGCTCGCACGCAGCGCGACCCCGCGTCGCGATCGTTGGGCCCGCGCTGTGGCACACGGCTTGAAGTGTAGGGCGACGTGCTCGCCCTACATCACGTCGAGGTCGCCCGTGCGTGCGCCGAGCCCCGACCGGTTCGCGCCGCCCTGCGCGTCCGCGCGGTGGCATGCCTGCTCGTCGGTCTCGTGGGTTGCACCGAGGGCGCCCAGCTCGACCTCGAGCAGGCCGCCGCCGCGGTGCAGGAGCGCGACCTCGCCCAGGCCGGCAACGAGCTCGAGCAGGCGGCGGAGAAGACCAACGCCGAGGTCGAGAAGCAGATCGAGGTGATCGCCGACGGCACCGTCGAGGCCGCCGCCGCCGCGCGAGCGATCGCGGCGCCGCAGGAAGCCGCCGACATCACCTGCGACGGCTCGGTCTGCACGATGCCACGCGCCGACTTCGAGGCACTGCTCGGCAACCCGCTGCTGGTCGCCGCGCAGCTGTCCGTCACGCCCGAGTCCCACGCCGGCGTCACCCACTGGCGCATCGAGTCGGTGCGCGAGGGCAGCACCGCGCACGCAATGGGGCTGCAGCCGGCAGACCTCGTGCTGCGCATGAACGGCAAGCCCATCGGCAACCCCCCCGATACGGCGCTGCTCGACGAGGTGCGCTCGGATGCCCACGTGGTGCTCGAGCTCGAGCGTGACGGCAAGCCGGTGCGTCGAGAGCTGCGCTGTCCGAAGGCTGGTTGATCGAGCTCGCCCCGTCCCCACGTTTTGGGCTCCACGCCTGCGCACCGCGGTGTCATCCTCGCCCCGCATGCGCCCCGCGATCGTGCCCGTGCTCGCCCTGCTCCTGCTCGGCTGTGACCGCGACCCGCCTGCGACGCCGGCCGCAGCCACCACCGCGACCGCGACGCCCACGCCAGCTGCGACGCCGTCGGACGTACCCGACCCCGCCGTGACCGCCCCGACCAAGCCCGCGGTGGTCCCCGACGGTCACCTCGACGCCCACGGGCTGTTCGTCAACGACGACGCCCCGGATCCGCTCGCGTGCACCAACGACGCCGGCTGTCGCGGCAACACCGTGCTCGATCGCGGCGGCTGCTGCCGCGACCCGCGATCGCTGCGCGCGGTGTCGACCGGCTACGACGCTTGGGCCAGTCGCCACCAGGTCGCGGCCGCATGCCGCACCATCAAGTGTCCGCCGCCACCGCTGCCGTCCGCGCCGCCGGCGTGCGGGGTCTCGCCGCGGTGCGTCGCGCAGCGCTGCGTCACCCAGTGTCCGACCGACATCGGTCACAGCGGCGCGAGCTTCGAGCTCCGCATCGAGCGCACCGAGCAGGAGCGCAGCAAGGACGCGCGAACCACCCGCATCGTCGCGCTCGTGATCGACGACGAGCTGCACTGGGAGCAGACCGCCAAGGGCGCCCAGGCCGAGCCGCCGGTCGTCGAGCGGCGCACGCTCACGGCGGCCGAGCGCACCGAGCTACGCCACGCGCTCGAGCGCGCGCACATGCTCGAGCAACCGGACGTCACCGGCAGCGAGCCGGCGCCAAGGGTCGGCACCGTGCTGAGCCTGACGCTCGGCCTCGTGATGGACGGTCACACCCACCGCCACGCCGTCCGCGGCACGTTGCTCGACGACGGCCTCGCGACCGAGCTCTCGATGAGCGACGCGGTCACGGGGGCCGACGCGGTGCTCGCGGTGCTGCGACGAGCCGCACAGCGCCCCGCAGCCGCGCCGCCGAAGTGATCGCGCGCGCCTACCCGGACGGCACCGTGTGCACGGCCGCCATGCCGGGTGCTGGGTTCGTCGCCGCTCGCGCGCTACGTACCGGTGCACGCGACGGCAGCGGCGAGCCGGCCGCAGCGCGCAGCAACACCTCTTCGAGGGTGGTCGCCAGCATGTCGCGATCGAACGACGCGCGCGCGAGCGCAGCGCTGGCGTGTCGTGCCCGCGCCAGGCGAGGGCCATCGTGGGCGAACGCGTCGAGCATGCCGGCGGCGGCGGCCGCGTCGTGGTACGGCATCGCGATGCCGGCCTCACTGCGCGTCACCAGCTCGGCGTGCCAGCCCTCGTAGTTGATCGCCAACGGGCGCGCGGCCGCCAACGCGTCGAAGAACTTGTTGGCGCTGTTGGCCCGCATCTCGGGCAGCGGCAAGAACAGTGAGCTCGCCACGGTCGCGCAGCCGAGCAGTCCCGGCATCTCGCGCTTGGGCACCGGCGGCAGCACCCGCAGGCTCCGATCGAGCACACCATGGGCCCGCGCGCGCTGCAGCAACGCGTCGCGGCCGGCGCCGTCGCCGACCATCGCGAACTGGAGATCGGAGCCGCGCGCAGCGGCGGCCGCGGCGACGTCGGCCATCCACGCGACGTCGTTGATGGCGCCGAAGGTCCCGCCGTACAAGACCAGCGGTCGCGCGGGGTCGAAGTCGCCGAGGTAGCGCGTGCGGATCGCCGGCGCCGCGGCCTCGGCCGCCGAGAACGCCGCGAGGTCGCAGGCGTTCGGGATCACCGTGATGCGATCGCGAGGAATGCCGCGCTGCGCGACGCCGTCGGCGATCGCCGGCGACAACGCCACCACATGGGCGGCACCGTGGTAGGCGGCCCACTCGAGCCCGCGCGCTGCGAGCTTGGCGAGCGGATGCGAGAGCGCGCCCATCGCGATCGGCAGCTCGGGCCACAGATCGCGGACCTCGAACACCATCGGCACGCGGCGGCCGAAGCTCGCCACCAGTCCCGGCAACGCGATGGTCAGCGGCGTGCTGGTCGCGAACACCACGTCGCTGCGGTGTCGCATCGCGACCTGCGTCGCGCCGGCGGCGAAGCGCGCGAACGCGGCCATACGGGCGCGGTAGTCCATGCGGTTCTCGTACGCGACCGGGAGCACGACCAGTCGGATGCCGTCGAGCTCGGTATGGGTCACGCGATCGAGGCCGCGCCAGCGGGCCGGCATCATCGCGTTCGACGTGACCATCGTGACCTCGTGGCCGCGGGCGACCAATCGACGGGCCTGCTCGTAGGAGCGCGTGCCACCGCTGGCGTCGGGCGGCACGAAGTACTGGTGGAGGTAGAGGATGCGCATCAGCTGGCCTTCGCGATCTCGGGGATGCCCTCGCCGTCGAGCTCGACCTGGGGCGCGGCCTCGCGGCGGTAGCCGGTGCCGAGCGCCAACAGCTGCCGCACCGCCCCGACGTCGCGCTGGCGCGCGGCACGTTCGAGCCGCGCGACCCACGGTAGGATGGTCGGCGCGTCGAGCAGCTCGGGCGCGACCACGTTGATGCCGTCCATGCCGCTCGGCACCACGTCCTCGCCGTTGTGGGCCAGCTCCTCGTGCAGCTTCTCGCCCGGACGAAGCCCGCAGAACTCGATCGCGACCTCGTCCTCGCGACGACCGGCCAGGCGGATCATGTGCGCGGCCATGTCGGCGATGCGCACGGGCTCGCCCATGTCGAGCAGGAACACCTCGCCCTGCCCGCCCGCGGCGCCGGCCTGCAGCACCAGCCGCACCGCCTCCGGGATGGTCATGAAGTAGCGCGTGATGTCGGGGTGCGTGACCGTGACCGGCCCACCGCGCTCGATCTGCTTCTGGAACGTGTGCAGCACCGAGCCCCGTGAGCCGAGCACGTTGCCGAAGCGCACGCAGCACATCTTGGTGGCGCCGGTGCGGGCCCGCGACTGCACGATCATCTCGCCGGCCCGCTTGGTCGCGCCCATCACGTTGGTGGGGTTGACCGCCTTGTCGGTCGAGACCATCACGAAGCGCCCCACCCCGTGGTGTTGCGCGGCCTCGACGATGGTGCGCGTGCCGCCGACGTTGTTGGCCACTGCATCGCAGGGATGCAGCTCCATCATCGGCACGTGCTTGTAGGCGGCCGCGTGGAAGACCACCTCGGGCTGGTGCTTGGCGAAGATTCGGCCCACCGCCTCGGCGTCACGGATGTCGACCAGTGCCGGCACCGCGCGGCCACCGAGCTGGGGCCGCAGCTCGGCCTCGATGTCGAAGAGGTTGTTCTCGGAGTACTCGAGCAAGACCAGCGCGGCCGGCTCGAGCTTGGCCAGCTGTCGGCACAGCTCCGAACCGATCGAGCCACCCGCACCGGTCACGAGGATGCGGCGCCCGCGGTAGGCGGCCAGCGCTGCGGCCAGCGCGGCGGGGTTCTTGCCCACGACCTCGCGGCCCAGGAGATCCTCGATGCGGATCGATCGCACCGCCGCGACCTCGACCGCGCCGTCGACCAGCTCCCAGTAGGCCGGCACGGTGCGCAGCGCGAGTCCGGTGTCGCGGCAGCGCTCGACGACCTCGCGACGTTGCGCGCGCGTGGCCGACGGCATGGTCAACACCAGCAGCTCGGCGCCGGTTCGCCGCGCGACCGCGGCGGCCTCGTCGATGCGCCCGAGCACCGGCACGCCGGCGATGCGCTGACCGGTGCGCGCTGGTGCGTCGTCGAGGAAGCCGACCACCTCGAGCGCCGCCGCGGGGCTGGCCCGCAGCGCCTCGGCGGCCAGCTGCCCGTCGCGATCGGCCCCGACCAGCAGCGCCCGCTTCCGCGTGGCCGTAGCGGCGTGGATCTGTGCGCGCGACTCGGCCTCGTCGAGCGCGCGGACGAGGGTGCGCACGCCCCAGCTGGCGCCCATCGTGAAGAGGCCCTCGAGTCCGAGCACGCCGAGCGGCACCCCCAGAGCGGGCCACATCAGGCGGGCCATCAACATGATGAGCGACGCGGCACCCACCGACAGCGCCAGCCGCTCGGCCTCTCGGACGCCGAACAGCCGCCAGCTCGCCAGGTGGACCCCGAGCAGCCGCGCAGTGCCGAGGCGCAGCGCCACCATCGGCACCACCATCGTCGACCAACCGGACAGCCAGCGATCGACGGCGAACGACTCGAAGCGCACCACGTAGGCCGCCGCGAGGCTGACGGCGATCAACGAGGCATCCGCGAGATCACGCAGCACGCGACGATGGTTCGGCGCGCTCGGCCACCGCGACGGTCGCAGCCATTCGAGTGCGCGCATCGAGAAAGCGCTCATGGATCGGTTCGAGCCCCTTGCGGGACCCTGCGGGGGAGGACACGTATCTGGCGGAGTCGGCATGCGATTCGATGCTCAGAGTTCGAGAGGGGCCTCCGCAGACGTAATGACCCGCGTCGAGGGCAGCAAGTGCGGTGGCGGACCGATGTGCAACCCCCAAACCCGTCGTCGCGGCGGCCTGGTCCGCACGCTCGGCGTGCTGCTGGCGTCCGCAATCGGCACCAGTGGGTGCGCGGCGGATCAGTTCCGCTTCCACCGCATGACCGAGAAGGACGGCGTGCTGTTGCGCGATCTCGACGCCTTCATCGCCGACGCCAACGGCGGCATGGACGTGCAGCAGGTCAGCTACGACTTTGCGGCCGAGCGCGACGAGTACCGCCTGGGCAACAACGACGTGCTCGACATCTTCGTGATGAACCACCCCGAGCTCAGCTCGCACCGTGTCGAGCTCGGTCAGACCTCGGGCACCACGATCCGCAAGGATGGCCACGTCCACCTACCGGTGGTCGGCGCGATCGCGGCGGCGGGCCTGACGCTCACCGAGTTCGAGACCGCGCTGCGCGAAGCCGTCGCGCGCTACGTGGTCGAGCCGCAGGTCACGGTCGAGATCCTCCGCTACGAGTCGCAGAAGTTCCACGTGCTGGGACAGGTGCGACAGCCCGGCACCTTCGCCGTCGACGGCGACACCACGCTGCTCGAGGCGCTGACCCTGGCCGGAGGTGCCGCCGAGCAGGCCGATCTCGAGACCGCGACCGTGGTGCGCCAGGGCCAGCTGCTGCCGATCGACCTCGGCGATCTGCTCCGCCGCGGCGACACCAGCCGCAACGTCTTCATGCGCGCCGGCGATGTGGTCTTCGTGCCGGACAACAGCGATCGCAAGGTCTTCGTGCTCGGCGAGGTCATGCAGCCGCGCGTGGTCGCGATGTCGCCCTCGGGCCTCACGCTGGCCGAGGCGCTGGCCCAGGCCGGTGGCCCCACCGCTGCGCGGGCGCGTCGCGAGCTCGCCGTCATCCGTGGCGGCTTCGCCAAGCCCGTGGTCTATCGCATCGAGCTCGAGGAGGCGCTGCTGGTCGACGAGCAGATCCGCCTGCGTCCGGGCGACCGCATCATCGTCGCGCCCACCGGCCTCTCGACCGCGAGCCGCTACATGCAGCAGATCCTGCCGTTCCTGCTCGGCGCGCAGGCGCTGGGCCTGGCTGCGCAGGGCGGTGCCGGCGTGGCCGCGCGCGCGGCCACGGCGGCGGCCAGCGTCAGCAATCCATAGAGATCACGCGCGAGGGGGCTGGCCCGTCGCCGGCCACGACGTTACGCGAGGTTCCAGGAGCTCGTACCTTGTTCGATTGGTTCAAGAAGCGCCCGCGCCCGAGCGAGGGCATCCGCCTGCGCGAGCGCGACTGCCACAGCCACGTGATCCCCGGCGTCGACGACGGCAGCCGCAACCTCGAGATGTCACTCGCCATGCTCGCGCTGCTGCGCGAGGCCGGGGCACGCACCATCGTGTGCACGTCGCACGTGTATCCCGGCAAGTACGACAACGAGCCGGAGTCGCTCACCCGCGCGTTCGCCCACCTGCGCGACGCGGCGCGCTCGGCCGCACTCGACGTCGAGCTCGAGCTCGGGGCCGAGCACTTCCTCGACGAGACCCTCGAGGCTCGGATCCGCGGTGGCCGGGCGATCGCATTCGGACCCGAGCGCTACGTGTTGTTCGAGGCCCACACCGGCGAGCACGTGCCCTCACCGCTGTTCGACGTCGTGCGCGCGCTGGTCGACTGCGGGCTCACGCCGCTGCTGGCCCACGTGGAGCGCTACCACTGGCTGCGCGGCGACGAGGGTGACGAGCTGCTGCAGGACCTTCGCGCGGCGGGCTGTCGCTTCCAGGTCAACCGCACCGTCGGCAAGGTCAACGTGCCCGGCGAAGGTGCGCGAGGTCGCTTCCTCGCCGACCTCGTCGCGCGTGGTTGGGTCGACGAGGTCGGCAGCGATCTCCATCGGCCGACCCCGGACGGTCGCCCGTTCGAGCCCGGCGCCTGACGCCGAGATCTGGGTCGGTGCCGACGAGGTGCGCCGCGAGCCGGCGCGGCGTCGCCTACCAGCGCGCGCGCAGACCGATCGTGAGATCGACGTAGCTGGTCGACAGGCTCTCTTCGCGGACCTCGTAGATCGGCGCCTCGCCGGCCAGGAAGCCGGTCGCGTAGCGCAGCCGCAGCGTGGGCCCGACGCCGTGACGCGACAACCACGCGTACTCGCCGGCGATCTGCGCGTGCAGGCTCGTGCGGGGCATCTGCGTGCCGGCCTGCCGCGGGTTGCGATGGATGCCGTAGGCCAACGCCTCGAGCGCGAGGCGATGTCCGGGCCGCGGCTCGAAGCTCGCGCGGACGCCGGCGCGCAGCTGCCGTTGCGTGTCGACGAACACCCACGCGTGGCGCAGCTGCAGGTGCCACGCCAGCGACCACCGCCGCGACAGCCGGTGCGAGATGCCGTAGCCGGCGTAGGCGACGACGTCGCGCACACCCCCGAGCTTGAAGTCGAGCCCGTCCACGCGAGCGAGCAGCACGGTGTGGGTCTCGACGCCGATCGCGAGCCGATCGTGCATGCGGGCGTGACCACTCGCGACCAGCGGGTGCGCCGCGGCCTCGAGCTGGTGGTCGTGCACGCGCAGGCGCACGTTGCCCGCGTCGTACCACGACAGCCCGTGGCGCCCCCCGAGCGAGAGCCAGGGCGCGAGCCGGATCGCCCACGCGGGACCCATGCGCAGCGTCCACACCGTGCGATCGAACAGGCCCAGGCGCGCCGGCAGCACCACGCCGCCGACGTCGAGCCCCAGCCACCCGCTGCGGCGACACGCGGGGTCGAGGTAGCGGACCTGGCCGAGATCGATGGGCGCGCGTGCATCGCTCGGGTCACACGTGGGCACACGGACGACCGCCGGCTCCGCTGCGCGCGCAGGCGTGGCCGACGTCGTCGCGAGCGCGAGCCCGACGGAGGCGATCATCGATCGGCCCATCGCGTGGGCCCGTCGGCGAGCCCGCGGCGCAGCGGCGATCGACGAGATCGCGGGGCCGGCGGCGGCACACGCCATTGTGGAACCTGGGATCGAACGCGAGCGCGGCATGGTCGATGGTGCCGTCGATCCTCATGGTTGCCGCGGGCCCGCGGGGCAACCGGCGCGCACGTCCCGATGTGGCCGGGGGTCGCGAATCGGGCCGCAAGTGTCCCGATGCCGTACTTGAGTCCTCGGCGCACGGGCCGAAGAGAGGGAACACCGACTCTGGAGGTCGCGCCGATGAAGAAGACAACGCTAGCCATCGCAGCCCTGTGCACGTTCGCGTGTGCGGGAGACACCACCGAATCCGGCGTCGCCAAGGTCGACGTCGAGGATCCCGCCGCCGTGCTCGATCCGGACGGCGACGGCCAGGCCGACGCCACCGTGACGGACGACGTCGCGAGCATGACGTTCGCGCTCTCGGATCCGCTGCCCGACCTGGGCTATCGCTCCGACGGTTCGCAGGACGTCGCGCTGCTCGACGTGATCGACTCGCTCGATCTCGTCGTCAGCAGCCCGCGCACCGGCGTGAGCGCCAGCCTCACGGCCGACGGCACGCTGGTCCCGCCCGACCCGTCGGGCCCGGGCGAGTGGAGCGTCGACATCTCGGACGATCGCACCGAGTTCACGGTCAGCTGGTACAACGAGACCCGCAGTGGCCTGCACATGACCGCGGGCGAGACCTACGACATGATGTGGTCGCTTGGTGACAACTGCTGCATCACGCGCGTGGGTGACACCACCGCGAGCGTGGTCTTGAAGTAGCGCGTTCGCCCCCTCACCGCGACGCCTCCCGCGGGGCGCTCTTTCTCGAGAAGAGCGCCGCGCTCCGGGGGGCGTTCGCGCATGCGATCACCGCTCGCGACCGCGCTCGCGCGTCACGGCAACAGGCACACACCGAGGTTCGCGAGGCCGCACGCGTCGGACGGTGCGTCGGACCACGGCTGGCAGGACGTGCCCGGCAGCATCGCATCGCAGCCGTCCGGTCCATCGGTCGCGCACACCGGGCTGCAGCAGCCGGTGACACCGTCGCACGCACCATCCACGCAGACCGTACCCGCGGCGCAGACGTTGACGTACTCGCACGACTCGCCGACGTTCGCGGGCTCGGAGACCCCGAGCGGCACGCACGAGAAGCCCGCGAAGATCGGCACGCAGACCTGCGCGGGGCCGCAATCGGCCGCCAGCGGATCGCACGCCGGCAGGCAGATGTTGATCACCCCGGAGCCCGACAGGGTGCACGAGTCGCAGGCATCCGGACACAGCGGCGCGGCCTCGCTGCCGGTGCACTGCGCGTAGCAGGTGCCGCTCGAGGTGTCGGGGTCGACGTTCCAGCACATCGCTCCGAACTCGCAGTCGTCGATCCCGGAGACCGCAGAGCCCACCACCGTGCAGGGCTCGCCGATGGCGTTCGGATCGGCGGCGATCGGACTGCAGCGGGTGGCGTTCCACGCTTGTCCGCCGTCGTTCGCCCACGGCATGCACTTCTCCCCGCGGGGGCAGTCCTGCTGCCACAGATCGCACGCGATGGCCTCGGGCACGTCGGGGTCGATGAGGAACGTCGCGCTATCGCCAACGGTGTCGGGGTCCACCGTCGCCGCGCCGGTGTCGCTCGTGCTCGTGCCCGTCGAGCCCGACGAAGTCGTGCCGACCGTGGCGCTCGCGGTCGTCGCGGTCGTCGCGGTCGTCGCGGTCGTGCCACCGTCACCGTCGCTGCCACGGCCGCCGTCGCCGTCGAGCCCGACCACTGGCCCGCATGCGGCGCTCCACGCCAGCCATCCACCGAGTCCCCATCGCCGCGACGTCACCATGCCAAGAAGCTATCATAGCTTAGTCGTCAGCGGCTCAAAACATCCATTTCTCGCATGACTCGCGCCTCATTTCGCGGGCTGCATTACGCGATCGGCGACCGCACGGATCGTCGCGCGACGCCGGATCAGCGGCCGGCGGAGGCGAAGGACGAGCTCGCGCTCGAGCGCGTCATCGTGCTTCGTGATGGCCGGCGCTGCGATCGATCGCGGCGATTTGTCGGAGTGCCGAAGGCGCCGCCGCGGCTGCGCGCGCGGCCACGAAACACCGCGCTTCAATCCGCGGGCGTCACGACGCGATCGGCGACCGCACGGAGCCACGCGGCCGCGGCCGTGCATGCGTCGTCGTCGAGCGCGGCCACCCAGGCGAGGTGGTCGCGACCATCGTCGGCGTCGAGCGACAGCGGACACGGTACCGACGGCGCGAGCTCGATCGCGGGCAACGACGCGCCGCGCTCTCGTGCGAACGCGCGCGCCCGATCGATGCGCTCGGTGATCGCCTGCGCGATCGTGTGCAACGCAGCGTCGACGAGTTCGCGCGCGATCGCCGTGCGTGCACGGGCACGTCGGACCTCGCGGTACCACGTCGACAGTGCGACCAGCTGCGCGATGTACTCGAGGTTGCGCTGCAGTCGGGGTTGCAGCCCGTCGAGGAAGTGCGGCCGGCGCTCGAGCGACAGCGTCGGGGTCGGCTGCGAGACCAGCTTGCCGGCCGCGACATCGCGGCGCAGTACCTGCCCCGCAGCCGCGATCGCGCCGTACTCGACGCGTCGCGGCCCGATCATGCCGCCGGCACCACCGAGGAAGATCCGCGGCTGTCGCAGCAGCACGCCTGCGACCACGTCACCCACCAGCGACGGTGTGGCCTTGTCGCCGCTCGCGCCCCACGGCGTGAAGTTGAAGTGGATGAAACCGCTACCGACCTCGGAGTGATCGCGCCGCGAGGTGCCGCCGGCCATCAGCACGTCGCAGAAGTTGATGAGCGATCCCAGCGTCACGTGGGCGAGCAGGATCGTCTGCTTCAGGCCCACGGCGTGGGCGGTCGAGGCCCCCTCCTCGAGCAGCGTGCCGGGTCGCACGTGCGCGTTGGCGCCCAGCCGCGCGCCGTCCAGCAACACCGCGCCGTGTACGAAGCCGCTGTCCACGATCGCGCCCGGCCCGAGCACGGCGTCGTGGAGCGTCGCAGGCCCCTCGGCGCCGACCTCAGCCCCCGGCGCGACGAAGGTGCGTGCGCCGAGTAGTCGGGTGCCCGGCCACAGGCGCGCCCCGGCGTGCACCCGTGTGGGCACGACGTCGGGCGCGATCCAGAGCTGACGCGGATCGACGACCTCCACACCGCGCGCGATCAGGTCCGCGATGCGGGCGTCGAGCGCGAGGGTGGTGTCGCCGGCACTTCGATCCATCGACCGCCGGCAAGCATACCCCCAACCCCCAGCCCGAGCGGGTGGTTGCCGGTTCCCTTTTTCGCCCGGCTCTGGCACAACCGAAACGGCGCTCGAATCCGCGGTGAACGAGGAACAGACCGTCATCCGGCGGCGACTGCCGCCCCCCAGCAGTGACGAGCGCAACGCGTTCGTCATCGTGTTGAGTGGTCGCAGCGTCGGCAAGATGTTCAAGCTGCCGGCCGGCGAGGTCACGCTGGGCCGCTCGCTCGACGCCGACATCCGGCTCGAGGACGAGGGCGTGTCGCGGCTACACCTCAAGCTCCACCGCGACCCCGAGGGCAACGTCGAGCTCATCGATCTCGACTCCACCAACGGCAGCTACGTCAACAGCCAGCGCGTGCACCGACAGGACCTCGCCGACGGCGACCGCATCCAGCTCGGCTCGGTCACCATCTTGAAGTTCAGCTTCCAGGACTCCCTCGAGGAGCAGTTCCAGCAGCAGCTCTACGAGTCGGCCACCCGCGACCCGCTCACGCAGGCCTACAACAAGCGCTACTTCGACGAGCAGCTCGCCAAGGACTTCAGCCACGCGCAGCGCCACGAGCTCGAGCTGTCGCTCATCATCCTCGACGTCGATCACTTCAAGCGCGTCAACGACGAGCACGGTCACCCCGCCGGGGATCACGTGCTCCAGCGGCTGGCGGCGTGCATCATGGGTTCGCTGCGAACCGAGGACGCGTTCTGCCGCATCGGCGGTGAAGAGTTCGCGATCATCGCCCGCGATGCCACCATCCTCCACGGTACGCAGCTCGCGGAGCGGGTGCGTCGGTTGGTGGAGACCACCAAGTTCGTCTACGACGGCGAGACCCTGCCAGTGACCATCTCGGTCGGCGTGGCCAGCTACGACCCCGCGCAACACCCCGAGGCCACGGCGTTGGTCGAGGCCACCGATCGCCTGCTCTACGTCGCGAAGCGAGCGGGCCGCAATCGCGTCGCCACGCCGACCGCCGTGATCGAGCCGCCGGGCCTCGCACTGTGAGTCTGGGCTCGAGCGATGGCGACGCAAGGCTTTAGCAACGACGAGCTCCGCGAGGCCGCCGCCGAGGCCGGCATCTCGCCCGCCGAGCTACGAGACGCGCTGGCCGAGCGCGACGGTGGCCCCAAGACCACCGCCCTGGCGCGCCGACCGGGCACCGAGCTCGCGCTCGAGGGCGCGATCGCAGCTCCGCCGGCGCAGGCGCTCGCGCTGGTGCGTCAGAGCATCGAGCGACAGACCGGCCTCGGCGGGCATCACCAGGGTGATGCCCGCTTCGACATCGTCGACGACCGCAACGGACTCACGTACCGCGTCATGGTGCGCAGCGACGAGGCCAGCGGCGCGCTCGTGCGAGTCGACGTCGACGCGACCGCCGGCGCGCTGGCGCTGTCGGCCGGCGGCCTGGGCGGCGCCGCACTGTTGTCGGTCGTGATCGGTGTGCTGCTCGGCGCGCCGCTGTTGTGGCTCGGCGGCTTCGGTCTGGCGGCCGTGACCGGCATCCTGGTCGCAGCCCGCCTGGCCCGCGTCGCGCAGGCACGACGTCGCGCCGAGTCGATCGCCGCACAGGCGCTCGTCGACGCCGAGCACCGCTAGTACCTCGACACAGCGATAGTGATGGGTCAGAACGCCGTCATGGCCGCGACTCCGCAAGGCGCCGTGCCGCCGGAATACCGGGCGTATTTCAAGGTGCGGCAACGCAGCGAGGCGCGGTCAGGGCGGTGTTATGGCCCGTCACAATCGCTGTGTCGAGGTACTAGACGCGCCGCGCGACCAGCCACGCGAGCGACGACTCGACCGCCGCGACCAGCCCACGCCACCGCTGCGGCTGCGCGAGCAGGCCGCAGTTCAGCTCGAGCTCGATGCCGGCATAGCGCCGCGCGGGGAACTGCGTGCGCAGCCAGGTCGTGAGGCCATCGGCGGTGCCGCGGTAGGGATAGTTCGCGCGCACGCGCAGCGCCGGGCCCCGCAGCTGCGCCCGCCAGCGACGCGCGAGCGCGACCTCGAGGTCGCGCGAAGGGTCGTACAGCAGGCCGACCTCGGCGTTGCGAACCTGGCCGTGCAGCACCGGGGTGAACGAGTGCACCGCCACGTGCAGCACGCGGTCGTGGTCCGCCAGCAACGCGGCCACGCTTTCGCGAACGCGCGCGCGATGGGGCGCATGCCAGCGGGCGAGCAGCCGTGCGCGGGCCTCGGCGTCGAGCCCGTCGAGCCAGCTCGAGATCACCGCCGGGTGACGGGCGTTGCGGTTGAGGTCCACCACCAGCCGCGACACCGTCGCGGCGAACAGCGGTGCGCCGAAGCCACGCGCGAGTCGTCGTGCGACCGCCAGCGCGCCGGCATCGTAGCCGCGGTGACTCGCGAGTACCTCCGACGCCCGCGCGAAGTGGTGGCGCAGCGCGGTCGGCACGCGGTTGCCACCGTGCTCGCACGACAGCAGCAGCACCGGCGGCTCACGCACCCGTGAACGACTCCATGCGCTGCAGGCACGCCGCCAGCTCCCGCCACACCGCGTCGATGCGCGCGCGGGTCGGTGCGTCGCCGAGCGCACGCCGCAGCCGCCGGGCCAGCGGGCCCTGCTGCACGATCGTCTCGAGCGGCGCACGCAGCCGCGGATCCGCATCGGCTGCGGCCCAGCGCCGTCCGGCCAGCTCCGCCCACAGCTCGCGCAGGCCCAGCCGCGTCGCCGCGCAGCCCAGCGCGCGCAGCAGCGGCGCGTGCTCGACCACCGTCTCGTCGGCCTGCGACACCGCGGCGACGAACAGCTGCGCCAGCGCGTCGGTGTCGAGCGCTCGTAGCTCGGCGATCGACACCTCACGTTCCTCGACCAGGCCGCGCACGACCCACGCGACCAGATCGGTGATCGACAGGTCGGCGCCGGGGTGCTCCTGCAGATCGAGCACTCGGATCTCGATCGCGTCGCGGTCGAAGCGCGCGATGGCGCCACGGGAGTTCAACCACTCGTCTTGGAGCTCGCCTTCGGGATCGAACGGCGCGATGTCGCGATACATCGGCGCCAGGATCTCGCGCTCGTAGTCGGCGCGGGTCCACACCGGCTCGGGCACGACCTTGCCGATGATCGACGGGATGCGACGTTGGTTGCCGAGGTAGACCTGCAGCCGGGTGTCGAGCGCGCTGCCCAGCACGCCGTCACACATGGGCGAGCTCGCCGCCAGCCCCGGCAGCAGCGGCAGCACGGCCCGCACCGCCGCGTGCAGGCGACCGAACTCGTCGTCGCCCGCAAACGGCAGGTTGAGGTGCGTGCTCTGCAGGTTGACCCAACCATGGCCCGCGGTGCCGAACACACGGTCATAGGTGGCGTAGATGGGCTTGCCGTCGTGGGGCCACAGCCGTGCGGTCGCGGGGTCCAGCGTGGGGTGCATCGCGCCTGGCAGCGGCATCGCACCGTGCACCGCCAGCCGTCGCGTGAGCTCGGCGATGCCCTCGGCGAAGGCGTCCCAGGCCCCACCGATGTGCGGCGCCGGGCCGTTGGTCTTGAGCTCGATGACGTGCAGCGCCAGCTCGTTCGACCACGCCAGCGCACCGCGCTCGACTTGGTTCACCTGCGCGCCGGCGAGCTCGCGCAGCACCACGTCACAGATCGATGCGATCGACAGATCATGCGTGTGCACGATCATGAACTCCATCTCGATGCCGTAGCCCTCGAACAGGTGCAGCGTCACAGCAGCCTCCGGCGCTCTTCGATGCGCTTGCGGAACACCCGCATGATGGAGCGGTACAGCTCGTCCATCAGCAGGGCGTCCTCGACCCCGGCGTCGATGCTGGGGTTGTCGTTGACCTCGATCACCGAGTAGCGGCCGTCGTCGAACTCCTTGAGGTCGACGCCGTAGAGGCCATCGCCGATCAGGTTCGCCGCCTTGCACGCCGTCCGCAGCAGGCGCTTGGGCACCCGCTCGAGCGGCACCGCCTCCGATGGCCCCTCCTCGCTCCCGCCGGCACCCTCGCGATGGATGACCTGCCAGTGCTGACCGGCCATGAAGTACTTGCAGGCATAGATCGGCTGGCGGTCGAGCACGCCGATGCGCCAGTCGAACGCGGTCGGCGTGAACTCCTGCGCAATGACGAGGTCGGAGCGACCGAGCAGGCGATCGATCTGCGCGCGAAACTCCTCGGGCGACTCGGCCTTGCTGACGCCCTGCGAGAACGAGCTGTCGGGCTGCTTGAGGATGCAAGGCAGGCCCAGCTGCGACATCGCCTCGGTGACGTTGCCGCGGTGCACGATCATCGTGCGCGGCGCAGGGATGTCGTGCTGGTGCAGGAGCTCGGCGAGGAAGACCTTGTTGGTGCAGCGCAGGATCGACTCGGGGTCGTCGATCACCACCAGGCCCTCGGCCGCGGCCTTGCGCGAGAAGCGGAACGTGCGGTGGTTGACGCTGGTGGTGGCGCGGATGAAGAGCGCATCGAACTCGGCCAGACGCGTGTAGTCGTGCTTGCCGATGATCTCGACGTCGAAACCGAGCGACTCGGCGGCGCCGACGAACTTCTGCAGCGCCCGCTCGCACGACGGCGGCTGCGCCTCATCGGGGTCGGTCAGGATCGCGAGGTCGTAGGCGGTGGTCGCGGCGCGGGCGATCTTCACGTGGTGGCGGCGCCGGAAGTACTCGGTCGCGACCTCGGTGAGGAACTCGCGGTGCTCGGGCGGGACCTCGTGGGGCGCCAGCGCCTCGACCGAGGTGAGCTCCCAGCGCTTGTCACGGCTGTGGTAGGTGAACTCGCTGCGCAGCAGCGGCGCCGGGAAACGGCGAAACAACGCCTGCGCGAGCTTGGTGTGGCGTGCGGCGATGTTGTGCCCGAAGTACGCCGTCAGCACGAAGCGCTCGGACTGCAGCGGCTTGAGCGAGTGCTGGATGAGCTCTTCGATCTCGCCGTCGACGACGTTGACGATGGTCTTCGACTTGAGGTCCTGGATCGTGCCCGGGGTCGGGAACGGTCGCTGGCCGCGGGCCGCGGCCACCAACGACACGTAGTAGCCCAGCTTCTGATAGCGGTAGGAGCGACAGAGATTGAAGACCTTCGCGTCGCTGATCTCGACGTACTCGGGCCGCGTGAGGTATTCGCGCGCGAGCACCACCTTGGCGCCGGCGATGTCGATGGGCCAGTCGGCCAGGTCGCTGACGACGATGAGGATCGGCACGGCCCCTACGCCTCCATCGAGCCCGCCAACGGCTTGGGCGGACGCACCAGCAAGAGGTTGGCGTCGTAGGTCAGCACGCCCAGCAGAATCGCCGAGATCACCCGGTCGACGCTGGTTTGATAGTAGTGACCGTCGGACAACGGATTGGTGGCGTAGGGATCCGCGATCTCGATGGTGCCGCTGGCCTTGTCGTAGCCCGACAGCACCACGAAGTGGCCGACCGGATCACCGCGCACGTCGTCGGGCTCGTTGGTCGCGCCGATCTCACGGGCCTTGCCGTACAGGTACGTCGCCGACAAGCCGGTGAGGATCGGCCGGCCGCGCGAGAGGTATCGCCGCAGCATGCGGCCGTTCAGCTCCTGCATCCGCACCTCGCCGCCACGACGGAGGAACTCGAGGTACGCGTCGGTCGCCGCGTGGAGCTTCGGATCGTGCTTCGCCTCGCGTTGCCGCGTGAGCTTGTCGGCCAGGTCGACACCGTCGGCGAACCACGTCGGATCGAAGACTTGCAGGTTGTAGCTGAAGATCGTCGCGTCGAAGCCCCGCCGCAGCGCGTGGCAGCCCAACATCACCGCGAGCGTGCCACCGTCAGCGAGCATCGGCACCTCGGCCACCACCCGCTCGATCTCGATCGGATCGCCGTAGTAGCGGTAGACCGCGTGCAGCGCCGTGGGCCCGCAGGTGATGTCGTCGGGCTGCGGGAGGATCTCGAGCTCGAGCCGCGACTGCGGCGGCGTGGTGTGGGAGGCTGGCATTCGCGCGTCGGCCCCCGCGATTGTAGAGCATCGCCGCGCGTCCCTGATAGGCTGATCGCTCGTCTTTCGAGGGGCCCGAAGTGAACCAAGCCACCACGACCGCGAGCTTCGTGCGGGCCATGCCCAAGGTCGAGCTGCACTTGCACATCGAAGGCACGCTCGAGCCCGAGCTGATGTTCGAGCTGGCGCGTCGCAACGCGGTGAAGTTGCCGTGGCCCGACATCGCGCAGCTGCGCGCGGCCTACGACTTCCGTGATCTGCAGTCGTTCCTCGACGTGTACTACTGCGGTGCGCAGGTGCTGCTGCAGCCGCGCGACTTCGACGACCTGGCGTGGTCGTGGTGCCGCCGCGCGGCCGCCGATGGAGTCGTGCACGCCGAGATCTTCGTAGACCCGCAGACCCACACCGACCGGGGTGTCGCGCTCGAGGCCGTGCTCGAGGGGCTCGGTGAGGCGCTCGCACGCGCCGAACGCGAGCTGGGCATGACCACGGCCATCATCCCCTGCTTCCTGCGCCACCTGCCGCCCGAGGCCGCGGCCGCGTGCTACCGCGACTGCGCGCGCTTCGGTGATCGCTTCGTCGGCTTCGGGCTCGACTCGTCCGAGCGCGACCACCCCCCGGCCGCGTTCGCCGAGGTCTTCGCCCGCGTGCGCGCCGACGGCCACCGCGTGGTTGCCCACGCCGGCGAGGAGGGGCCGCCGTCGTACATCGAGCAGGCACTCGACATCCTCGGGGCGTCGCGCATCGATCACGGGGTCCGCTGCCTCGAGGATCCCGCGTTGGTGCGGCGGCTCGCCGACGCGGCCGTGCCGCTGACGGTCTGTCCGCTTTCGAACCTGCGCCTGCGCGTGGTCGATCGTCTCGAAGCGCACCCGCTGGCGCGCATGCTCGCGGCCGGCCTGTGCGCGAGCGTGCACTCGGACGATCCCGCGTACTTCGGCGGCACGATCGCGACCAACTTCGAGGCGGTGACGGCAGCATTGGCGCTCGATCGCAACCAACTGCGCGCGCTGGCGGACAACGCCGTCGCCGCGGCATTCGTCGATGCGACGCGCCGCGCCGCGCTCGCCGACGCCGTGGCGCGGCACTTCGACGCGGACCCGCTCACCACCTAAAGCGCGATCCGAGGCCGGTCGATGCCCGCGCCATGGGAGCAGCGGTGGACCAGCGCGGCCGTCGACAGATCGACCCCGGCCGCGTCCACGTGATCGAGGCCTCCGCCGCACCCGCCGACCCCGCCGAGCGGCAGCGTCGCGTCCGCGAGATCGCGCTGGCGCTGGGTCGCGCGGTCGAAGATCCCAAGTTCCGCCTGCCGTTGCTGCCGGAGACCGCCGCCGAGGCCCTGCAGCTGGCCAATGACCCCAGCACGCCGATGAATCGGCTCGAGCGCGTGGTCAGCAGAGACACCGCCCTCGCCGCGCGCATGCTCACGGTCGCGACCTCGCCCGCCTACGCCGGCACCGGGGTGCGCTCGCTGACCGCCGCGCTGCAGCGACTCGGCAGCGGAGCCGTGCGCGACATCCTCTACCAGGCGGTCATGGAGTGCCACGTGTTCCGCGGCAACGAGCGCGCGGTGCGGGCCGAACGCGAGCACGCGGTCGCGGTCGGTGCGATCGCTCGCAGTCTCAGCGGGGTGCTCGGCTTCGACCCGCAGTACACCTTCGTGTGCGGCTTGCTGCACGACCTCGGCCGCACCGCGATCCACACCCTGCGCGATCATGAACCGCTCGCGGGCGCGGCCGACATCCTCGACGAGATCGCCGAGATCGTGCACCCCAACCTCGGTGCACACATGGCCGCGCGCTGGAAGCTCCCGGCGCTCGTCATCGAGGGCGTGCGTCGGCACCATCGCTACCGCGACTTCGACGAGCAGGGCGGCTACTCGCAGATCGGTCACGTGCTCGCGGTCTCGAACCTGCTCGCGCATCGGCTCGGTCTCGGGCGCCCGCCCGCGCCCGAGACCGACGCCATGCTCGCGCCGATCTACGAGCTCGGACTCGATCCGGTCGCGAGCCTCGAGCTGGCGCAGGCCGCCGTGCGTGCGTGATCCCGTCGCTTGCCCGAGTCGGGCAAGGGCTTCCCGAGTGGAGCGAACGACCTCCCCGCCGACCTCCCCGCTCGCCCCAACCCACGCCGAACCCCACGAGAATTCCCCCACCGCCGCGCTGGCTCGCGCCGTGCTCTCGACACCCCCCGTGAACGTCGCTCGCCCCGCCCACCTCACGTGCTCGCTGCTCGCCGTGCTCGCGCTCGCGTCCAGCTGCGCACGCGCCGGCGAGGGCCGCACCGCCGACGCACCGCCGCTCCCCGCCGGTGCCCTCGAGCCCACCGCGGTCGCCGAGCCGAGTGCACGCGCCGTCGCTGCGGCGCCCCGCATCCCCGCACTCGCCGCGGCGACCCTCGCCGACGACGGCATCGAGCTGTTCGAGGCGCCGACGGTGGTGCAGCTCGACGGCTTCACCGACGTGTTCGCGGCGCCGCGGATCGACGCCGAGCGTCTCGGCGTGATCGCGATGGGCGAGCGGGTCGCCGCCCACGAGCCCGGCTCGACCGACGGCTGCGCGGCGGGCTGGCGCGCGATCGAGCCGATCGGCTTCATCTGCGCCGAGGTCACGCCCACGCGACTGGCCGCCAGCAGCACGGTGCTGCCCCGCCTACCCCGCGGCGCGGTGGTCCCTGGCACCTACGGCAAGCTCGATGCCGAGCGCACGCGCATCTACGACGCGCTCGATCGGGTCGCTGCCGGTGACGAAGGTCGCCGCCCAGACGCATCGCTCACCGTGCGTCGGCTCGCGCGGGTCAGCCATGGCGGTCGCAGCTACTGGCGCACACGTCACGGCTACGTGCCCGCCCAGCAGATCCGCAAGCTCGACAGCTCGCGCTTCCACGGCGTCGCGGTCGGCGACGACCTGGCCCAGCCGCGGGTGTGGGCGCGCTTCCGGGGTGACGACGGCAACATCGCGCTGCGCGCGTCCGCGAGCGCGGGCTCGAAGGTGGTCGCACGCATGAAGGCACGCCGCGATGGTCGCGTGCTCGAGACCAGCGACGACGGTCGCTTCGTCCGCGTCGCACTCGGCGATGGCGTGGAGGGCTGGGCCGCGCGCGACGACGTTCGCATCGCGCGACGCACCGCCGCGCCCGCCGACATCGGCGCCGACGAGCGCTGGCTCGACATCGACGTCGCCGAGCAGGTGCTGGTGGCGTACGTCGGCGCGCGCCCGGTCTACGCAACCCTGGTGTCGACCGGGCGTCGCACCCACGACACCCCGCTCGGCAGCTTCCGCATCGAACGAAAGCTGGCCGAGCGCACCATGAGCAGCCGGCCCGGCGACGACGACCCCTACGCGGTCGATCGCGTGCCGTGGACGTCGTACTTCATCGGCAGCTTCGCGCTGCACGCCGCGTACTGGCATGGCAGCTTCGGCGAGCGCAAGAGCCACGGCTGCGTGAACCTGGCGCCGATCGACGCGCGCCAGCTCTACGGCTGGACCGGCCCCGGCGTGCAGCCCGGGTGGAGCGAGACCTTCGCGACCGCCGAGCAGCCGGGCTCGTTGGTGCGCATCCACGACGGTGCTGCGATCGCGGACGGCACGCAGGTTGTGCTCGCCGCGACCGCCGACCTCGGCGAGGTCGAGGGCTAGCCACGCGCACGCCGAGCGGGGCTTCCAACCGCCCGTGGGGCGGCCAGCGTCAACGGGCCGCCTTGTCGGGATCGCTGCGATCGTAGGCGGCCAGCCGGCGGTAGAGGGTCTTGCGATCGACACCGAGCTTCTGCGCCGCGACCGACTTGTGACCGCCGACCGCCTCGACCGCCCAGCGGATGTAGCGGCGCTCGACTTCCTCGAGCGGCAGCACCTCGGTGGGGTCCTCGCCGCCGAGCACGACCCGGGCGGCACGGAAGGCCTGGATGCGCTCGGGCAGGTCGGCCACTACGATGCGGTCGAACGGCGTGAGTGCAACCGCTCGCTCGATGCAGTTCTGCAGCTCGCGCACATTGCCGGGCCACGCGTACGCCATGAGCTTGGCGGCCGCCTCGGCGGTCAGGCCGACGACGCCGCGACCGAGCGCGACCGCGTAGCGCTCCACGAATTGCTCGGCGAGCAACAGCACGTCGGCGCCCCGCTCGCGCAGCGGCGGTAGGTGCACGTTGAGCACGTTGATGCGGTAGAAGAGGTCTTCGCGGAAGCGTCGCTCGTCGACCGCGAGCTCGAGATCACGGTTGGTGGCGGTGATGAGTCGCGCCTCGAAGGGATACTCGACGTCGCTCCCGACTGGCCGCACCATGCGCTCCTGGATCGCGCGCAGCAGCTTGGGCTGCAGCTGCAGCGGCAGCTCGCCGATCTCATCGAGGAAGAGGGTGCCGTCGCCGGCCTGGCGGAACAGCCCCGGGCGCGGCGCGCCGGCATCGGTGAAGGCACCCTTCACGTGGCCGAAGAGCTCCGACTCGAGCAACGCCTCGGGCACTGCGGAGCAGTTGAGCGCGACGAAGGGCCGCGCGGCACGATGGCTGCGGCGGTGGATCTCCCGCGCGAGCAGTTCCTTGCCGGTGCCGCTCTCACCGGTCACGAGCACCGCCGTGTCCGTGATGGCCACGCGCTCGACGAGATCGTAGATGCGCCGCATCGCCACGCTGCCGCCGAGCATCGCGCCGACGTGCTGCCCGTCGCGGATCACGCGGCGGAGGCGGTGCAACTCCGTGCGCAGGGCGCGGTGCGACGCCGCGCGATCGAGGGTCAGCCGCAAGCCATCGATCTCGAACGGCTTGGTGACGAAGTCGTAGGCACCCACGCGGATCGCCGCGACCGCGGTCTCCAGGCTGCCGAACGCGGTGATGACCACGACCGGGAGATCCGGCCGGCACCCGACCATGCGCTCGCACAGCTCGAGCCCGCCCATGCCGCGCATGTTGAGATCCACGACGGCGACGTCGAAGTCGTCGGACTCCAGCAACGCCAGCGCGTCGACACCCGTGCGACGCCACGTCACGTCGATCGCACGCTTGGCCAGCGCGGCCGCGACCCACTCGCACAGGCTCTGCTCGTCGTCGACCAGCAACACCCGTGGGTTCATGCGGCGGCCTCCGTTGCGCGCGGCAAGTAGATGGTGAAGCAGCTGCCCTCGCCGGGCACGCTGCGGACATCGAGCCAACCGTCGTGGTCGCACACCACCCCGTGCGCCACCGGCAGGCCCAGACCGGTGCCCTCACCGATGTCCTTGGTGGTGAAGAACGGCTCGAAGATGTGCTCGACGGTCGCGGCGTCCATGCCGGTGCCGGTATCGGTCACGCGCAGGCATGCGTGGGGCCCTGGCCGCCCACCGTGGGCCGTGGGCGGCGTGGCAACGACGTCGTCGAGCGTGATCGTCACGCGGCCGCCCGCAGCCGTGGCATGGATCGCGTTGACCACGAGGTTGGACAGCGCCTGCTCGATCTGCAAGGCATCGACATCGACGTCGAGCGCGTGGTCGGTGGCGCGCACCACCGTCAATGCGACGCCGCGCTTGTCGGCCATCGGCATCAGCAGGCTCGTGGTGCGCCCGGCGAGCGCACCCAGATCGAGACGACGGCGCCGGCCCGGGGAGCGCCGCGCGAAGTCCAGCAGCGCGCGCATGATGATCGCGATGCGCTGGGTCTGCTCGACGACGATGCGCGCGTTGTCGACGGCTTCCGGGCCCTGGGCCTCGCCGCTGACGATCATCGCGCTGCGCCCGGCGGCGACCGCCAGCGGCGTGCCGATCTCGTGGGCCATGCCGGCGGCGAGCCGACCGACGGTGGCGAGTCGGTCGGCGTGGCGCAGCTGCTCGAGCGCGCCAGCGCGTGCGGCAGCCTCGGACGCGAGGTCCTCGCGGGCGCGCGCCAGGCGGTCGCACATGGCGTTCAGCTCCGAGGCGACCTCGCCGATCTCGTCGTGCTGCCGTAGCCGCAGCGGCCGCGCGAGGTCGCCGGTGGCGATGTGTCGCACCTTGCGGACGATGGCCCGCAGCGGCCGACCGATGAGCGCCATGCCGAGCACGAGCGCGACCGCGGCACTGGCCGCGAACGCGATCAGCATCGAGTAGGCGGTACGGTCGATGGAGTCCGACACGAAGCGGGCCCGCTTCGCGAGCGACTCGCGGGCCTCGATCGCGGTGTGTCCGAGGCGTCGGCTCTCGACCGGTGCGTAGGCCACCAGCGCCCCCGGATCCGCGGCGGCTGCGGGGATCCGCGCGAACACGGGCTCGCCGGCGAGCAAGCCCCCGAGCTGTGTCCGCGGCACGACCGGCGCGGCGAGCCCCTGACGATCGTCGTCGAGGCCGACCCAGCGCACCGTGAGATGGACCGCCCCCCGATCGGCGCGTTCGATGACGGCGCGGGCCGCCTCGACGCCGAGACCATCGACCATCGGCCCCAGGGCGTGGGACAGCGACGCCACGACGGCACCGACGTCGAGTCGCATGTCGTCGTCGAACTCGGCGACTTCGCCGCGCACCCGCACGTATCCACCCACGCTGAACACCACCAAGGTGGTGATCAAGAACGCGAGCAGGAACTTCGCGGTCAGCCGCATCCGTGCAGCAGCCTAGCGCCATCGCCCGCAGATGCAGCAGTCCACCTTCGCGTGGGTGTGTCGCTTCGATGCGTGCGCGCCCGCGGACGCATCGAGGACGTCGCCGTGGACCCGCGTCCGCCGCGAGCGCGCGCGCACGATCACAGCGGGCTTCCCCCGGCCGTCATGCCCCCGATGAGGGCCTGCACGGTCGCGCGCAGGTGATCGAGCTCGAACGGCTTCGCGAGGATTGCGTCGGCGCCGGCCCACAGCGCCTCGTGCTCCACTGCCGGGCTCCCGAACGCGGTGATGAGGATGTAGGGCAGGACCCAGTCCTCGCTCCGCAGCCAACGCAGCACGTCGATGCCGGTGAGCCCCGGCATGCGCAGGTCCGAAATCACCAGATCGAACGGCACCGCCTGGGTGTGCAGCAACATCTGATCGACCAGCGCGTCGAGCAGCGCGGAGCCGCTGTTGGCCTCGACGATGTCGTAGCCCTCGTAGCGAAGCACCCGTGCGATCAACCGCCGCATCTCGGTGTCGTCCTCGGCCACCAGGATCCGCTTGCGCGTGCGCCCGGCGGTGGCACCGGGGCGCCGCGCCGGGGTGTGCGAGGTCACCGCGTCGAACACGACAGCCCCCCTTCGCGCACCGACGGCACCGACGAAATCACGGCGCGCAGCGTGAGGCGGATGAAGCGAGCCGGCACGATGCGATCGGCACCGAGGCGCTCGGCCTCCTCGTAGACCCAGCCCTCCTCGGGCTCGACCACCGCGAGGATCACCAACGCGGGCGCGATCAGCCGCGCCGACTCGATCACCGACAGCCCCAGCCAGTAGGGCCGCGCCACCAACACGATGAAGACCTCGGCCGCCGCGGTGCCGTCGCGCCGCCGGGCCGCGTGCGCGGCCATGCTGCCGACCTCGTGGGCGACGACCTCGTAGCCCACACTGCGCAGCAGGTTGCCGAGGGCTTCCCTGCGCGGTTGCTCGGGCCAGGCCAACAGCGCCCGCCGCTGCTGTCCGTGGACGACTCCGACATGCTCTGCGATCACGCGCACCTCCCCTTCGTGGCGGCCTGCCAGAGCATCACGCGTGCCAAGCAGGTCTCGCGTGTCGCTGCGCGGCGGCGGTCCACACCACGGCACCCGAGCGCGACACCTGCCTGCCCCACGGGGCAGATTGGGGATCGATGGGTGACGCGATCAGAAGCGGCCGCGCAGGGTGAACGACACCCCTGTGGCGCAGCTGCGGGCCCGGCTCGTCGTCGACGCCCATCGCGTCGCGGGCGGAACGACACGGCCCGCCACGCAGCGTCACGCGAGCGCGAGCGCCCGCGCGATGCACCACATGCACGCGATCATCCCGAGGCCATGGCCGAACCACGCGCGTCCGTGCACCGGCACGCGGATGCCCGCGCGCACGAGGGCCACCTGCGCGAGCACGGCGAGCAGCACCAGCGAGACCTGGCCGAGCTCGATGCCGACGTTGAAGCCGACCAGCGCGGGGGCCAGGCGACCGTCGAGGCTGGCCACACCGCCCTCGGCGTCGAGCAGCGCGGTCGCGAAGCCGAGCCCGTGCAAGAGGCCCGCGAGCGCGGCCGCGAGCGCGAGCCGCCCGGCGCGTGGCCGCGCTCGCGCGACGGCGAGCTCGAACGCCACCGCCACGAGGCTGGCGGCGATGCCGAGCTCGGCCCACGCGACCGGGATGCGCAACCACCCCAGCGTCGCGGCGACGAGCGTGAGGCTGTGCCCGAGCGTGAAGGCCGTCAGCGCGGCGATCGTCGCCCGACGCGAGCGGGCCAACAGCATCAGCGCCAGCGCAAACGCGAGGTGATCGGCGCCGCGCCACAGGTGCGCCAGGCCCCGCGCGACGAAGCTCGCGAAGGTCGCGAGCGCCGAGGCGCGCGGCGGCACGTGTACCCGCGGCGCAGCGACGGTCGCGACGTCGCGCACGAGCGTGTCGCCGTCGAGCGAGACCGCCACCATCGCATCGGGGCCGCCGTCGACGAGCCCATCGATGTACACGTCGCCGTCGGCCAGCGACGCATCGCACGACCACCCCTGGGTCGTGCGCACGCGCGTGCCGTGCATGTGCCGTCGCGGCGGCCCGCGGCGTGCACACGATACGGAGATATCCACCCTCGGCACCGCCGTGAGCGCGAGCTCGTGATCGATCGTGATCTCCACCGCGCCATCGGTGTGGGCCTCGACGCGCACCCCGACCGGCGGCGGCCCATGGGCGGCGAGGTCGCGCGCCGTGGTGCCGAGCAGCACCACCGCGAGCGCGCTCGCGATCGTCGTGCCGCGCACCGCCGTCACGGCACCACCTCGATCGCCACCGTGCGGTCACGCTGGCGGCGCGCGAGTTCACGGCGCACCACCGCGTCGTGGCGCCGCGCCAGCACGCTCTGCAGCAGCGTCACGAGCCCGTGCGGCCACGGGCGCAGCGCGCCGCCGCTGCGCTCGCGCACCCGCACGCGGTGGCACCCGAGCGGCCCTCGCAGCGGATCGCTCCACTGGCCCGTCGGCACCGTCGCGAGCGCATCGGCGACTGCATCGCCGAGCCGCATGCGCACGCGCGGCAGCGCGTAGGCCACCTCGGGTCGCGGCCAGCCCCACGGCCACGGCAGCGCGTCGGCGCCCACGCTCGCGGCCGCTGCATCGTCGCACGCGACGCGCTCGCGATCGAAGCGCACGTGGATCGCACCGGTCTGCGCCTGCGGGTGCAAGGCCAGCTCGCGCAGCAGCTCGATCGCCCCCGGCGCATCGTCGGCCTCGCGACCGAGCGCGCGACGGGCCGCACCGAGCAGCCGTGCGCGTGCGATGGGATCGCGTCGGTGCAGCCCCATGTCGATCGCCGTCGCGATCGCATCCTCGGGCCCATCACCCTCGACCGCGGCGAGCAGGGCCGACAGCCGCCCACGCACGATCGCGTCGGTGTGCGGCCACCCGCGCGCCTCGGCGAGCTCGAGCAACAGCGCCTCGTCGATCGCCTGCGCGACGGCGGGCGCGTCGGCGCCGTCGCGCACCTCGACCCGCAGCGACGGCCCGTCGCCGAGCCACCGGTCCGCCACGAAGCACAGCGCACCGCCGACCGCGAACCGCAGCAACACCAACGCGCTGCGACCAGGCGCGCTCACGGCAGGTACCACACCGGTGAGCTCCAGGCCCGCTCCTGCTGGGTGGCCGGCTGATCGCAACAGCCCTCGAAGCCCGCGCCGATCGTCGCCGGATCGTCGCAGACGACCGCGGCGGCCACACACGCGTAGGTCTGCCAACGGCAACTCGGCACCTCGAGCACGCGCGCGTAGTAGAAGGCTGGCACCGCGGGATCGAAGTCGTCGTCGATCCACGCGTTGCACAGCGCATCGGCACCGCCGGCGAGCGGCGCACACGTGCCGGGGTCGACCCCGCCGACGCCGGCGCTACCGGCCACGTCGATCACGCGGAAGCTGGCCTGCCCCCCGACCAGCGAGCCCTTCACGATCTGGATTCGCTCGAGCGCGGCCCCGGGCGCAGCCGCAGTGCCGACATCGCGCAGCGCCGAGATCAGCAGGCGTGGCGGTCCCGCCAGCGGCGCCTGCAGCACGCCGCCCATCGGCACCCCGCGCGCGTACCCGGCCCCGACGAGGTCCGCGGCGTCGCACAGGGCCGCGTCGAGATCGGTGCCGGCGAACAGCCGCAGCTCGATGCGTGGGCCGCTGGTGGCGTAGACCTCACGGCGCCGCATCGCGGCGAACAGCGCCTCGCGCGAGTTCTCCTCCGCCCAGATCACCGTGAGCCCGCCGGGATTGAACCACGGACGATCGGGCAGGCCCGCGGGCAGGCCATCGCGGACGGTCAGACCCGCGCCGCCGTGACCGATGAAGCTGCGCTCGTCGACCGCACCCGGCGTGCCCAGGTGGGTGTCGGTGCTGGCGACGAAGCCGTACGCGAACGGGTTCACGCCCAGGCTGGCGAACAGCTCCAGCCCGCGGCCCAGCGCGTGGCGCACGAAGTCGGACTCGACCAACGGATCGGGCGCGCCGCCCAGGGTCGCGGAGCTCAGCTTCGCGTAGGGCATGATCTCGAAGTTGCACTGCTCGTCGGCGCTGGCGCTGCCGGGCAGGCACTCGGAGGCGCCCTTGTGCTGGAACACCTCGACCAGCGGCTCGAGCTCGGCCCGCGAGCGCGCGTAGGCGGCATCGAACGGCGCGCCGCTGCCGTCGACGGTCTCGAACATCAACCCCGAGCTGAGGTTCGAGTTGTGCGGGATCGTCAGCACGTCGCAGTCGTCGCCGCGAGCGAGGCAATCGTCGCGCAGCCGCTGCCACAGCTGCTCTTCACGGCCGACGTCGAAGTAGCCGGCCGGCCGCGCCGGCACGTGGTGGTTGCGGAAGATGACGTTGCGGTGCAGGTTGAGCGCGCCCGGCGAGCCCGACCACTCGTAGGCCACGAACGAGGTGAAGCTGCAGTCCTCGCTGCGATCGTAGGCTTGCTCGGCGGCGGTGCGGATCTCGTCCCACGCCGCGGTCGCGCTGTCGGGGCAGCCACCGGCCGCGTCGGCGCACGGCGGCGGCGTGCTGGCGCTGCCGGGCTGCTGCGTCAGGTAGGCGTTCAGGCCCAGGAACGCCTGATCGGGATCGTCGCGGTAGCCCTTGCACGCGGGTGTGTCGTACTCGGGTGCGTCGGGCTGCGTGCAACCCTCGACCACACCGAGGAACTCCGCATGATCGGTGAGGGCCACGAAGTCGAGTGGCCGCTCGAGCTGGATCGTCCGCAGGGGCGCACCGGCGGCGTCATGGGGCTGCACGCCGATCGCCTCGCCGCGGGCGAAGCGGTAGGCATCGGCGACCGCCACGCGATTGCCCTGCAGGTTGGCGTCCAGCGACAGCGACGTGTGCACGTGCAGATCGCCGAAGAACGCCAGCCGCTGCGGATCGAACTGTCGACAGCGACCGAGCACCTCGGGCGGAGGATCATAGGGGCTCGTGGGGGGCCCGTCGGCGCACGCGAGCGCCAGCGATCCCGCCATGAGCGCGACGAAGCGGCCGCGGTGGAGCATGCGTCTCGTGGGGGCCGGCAGGATCGCAAAGACCGCGGGCCCCGACCACCCGCGCGCTGGCCAGCCCCTCGCGCGTGGTTGGCTCCGCCCATGATTCCGGGGCCTTGGCCGCGCCCGCGCGGGAAACCGCAGGCCGCCAGATCGGATCGCTGGGGCCGCGCGTTGGGCCCTTCGCCATCGGAGGCCCCATGCGCGCTGCGACCCGACTCTGTCTTCCCCTGCTCACGCTCGCATTGTCGCTCGTCGCCGTGCCCGGCGACGCCGATGCCCGCAGCACGCGACGCGGGCCGGTGCAGGTCGAGCCGCCCGTGCACACCGGCGTGCACGTGAGCATCGAAGCCCCCGAGGGCAGCGGCTTCACGACCGTCGGTCATCGCGGGCAGACCTTCGTCGCGGGGGAACTCGGTGAGCGCTACGTCGTGCGCATCGTCAACGACGCACCGACCCGCGTCGAGGTGGTGGTTTCCGTCGACGGTCGTGACGTGATCTCCGGCAAGCTCGGCGACTTCCGCAAGCAACGCGGCTACGTCGTCGAGCCGTTCGGCGAGGTCGTGATCGATGGCTTCCGCCGCTCGCTCAGCGAGGTCGCGAGCTTTCGCTTCAGCGGCGTCGGCGACAGCTACACCGCGCGGCGCGGGACCCCGCAGCACGCCGGGGTCATCGGCGTCGCGGTGTTCGGCGAGCGTGCCTCGGCGGTGACACGACCGTGGGCGGCGACCGACTCGGCGCGCGCCGACAAGGACACTGCGCGGCGCGACGTGGCCCCGCGAACGAGCCCCGCACCCGATCGAGGCGCCGGCTCGGCGCGCAGCAAGTCGCCACGCGCGCAGCGAGAGCTCGGCACCGAGTTCGGTGAGGATCGCTTCTCGCCGGTCGTCGAGGTCCCGTTCACGCGCCGCAACGCCAGCACGCCCGATCAGAAGCTGACCGTCTTCTATGACTCGGCCGCGGGCCTGCGCGCCCGCGGTGTGCCGATCGATCCGGTGTTCGTCGACGGCTGGCGCGGCGATCCCCAGCCGTGGCCGTCGGCCGATCGCGAGGGTCGTTTCGCGCCGCCACCCCCACCGCGGCGGTGGGAGTGAGCGCCGCGGCGCTACTGGCCCTGCGGCTGCTGGCACCGGCGCAGGGCCAGATCTTCGGCGCGCTGCCACAGCTGCCCGCCGGTGAGACCGTGCGCGTCGACGATCTGGTCGCCGCGCTGCGCGAGATCGCGGACGCCCAGCGCGACGACCCCGACGTGCAGGCCGACTGGGCGGCCTTGGTCGAGCGCCACGGCCTGCGCGACGACGACGACGCCCGTCGCGAGTACGCGCGCGTGCGCCTGCTGTTCGAGTCCACCCGCGACGGCGGCCTGTGGAACCTGCACTGGGACATCACCAACCGGGCGCCGAACTCCGACGCGATCTGGGCGCAGTGGCGCGCGCACGACGACTACGATGGACGTGTCGCCTCTGCGACCGCCGAGTGCGACGAGCTGAGTGCCCTGTTCGCGCACCTCGCCCATCGCATGGGCGTGCGCCACGTCGGCTTGCTGTGGCCGGTGTGGAACCACGTCGTCGCGGTGTGGACCGTGCCGGGTGAGCACGGCGACGTGCGCATCGTCGTACCCACGTCGCAGATCATGCTCGACGACGAGCAGACCCTCGGCACCACCGAGTTCGATCCCATGCGTCAGCGCCGAATCTACGACTACCGTCGCCGTGACGCCGCCGACGGCCTGCGGCTGCCGCGGGCGTTGGCAGCGGACTTCGTGCTGCGCAGCTGGTACGACGGCGGTCGACCGGCCGCGACCCTCCAGCGCGATCGCACCGCCCGCTCGGCACGACTCTAGCGGCTGGCTCGGTCGCAGCGCGGCGAGCTCAACGGGCTAGCAGCGAGGCATCGATCGCGTCGATGCGCGGGCACCCGCACAGCGCCATCGCGAGGTCGAACTCGTGGTGGAGCTGTCGCAGCGCCGCGACCACCGCCCGCTCGCCGCCCCTGGCCAAGGCCCACAGGATCGGCCGCCCGAGCTGCACCGCGTCGGCGCCGCGCGCCAGCGCCTTGAGCACGTCGGTGCCGCGACGGATGCCGCCGTCGACCAGCACCGCCACGCGGTCGCCGACGGCGGCGCGCACCGCTGGCAGCGCGTCGAAGGTGGCGATCGCACCATCGAGCTGCCGACCGCCGTGGTTCGACACCACGATGCCGGCCACCCCGGCCGCTGCGGCCTGCCCGGCGTCGTCGGCCCGCAGCACGCCCTTGAGCACGATCGGTAGCGTGGTGATGCTACGCAGCCATTCGAGGTCGCGCCACGACAGCGACGGATCGACCAGCGCCGCGAAGTAGTCGCCCAGGTGCGCGGCATCGACATCGCCATCGGCCCGCACGTTGGGCGCGCGAAAGCCCGCCGGCAGACCGACGCCGTGGGCGTGGTCGCGCTCGCGCAGGCCCAGCAGCGGCGCATCGACGGTCACGACCAGCGCGCGTACGCCGGCTTGCTGCACGCGCGCCACCAGCTCCGCGGTCGCGCCCCGATCGCGGTAGACGTAGAGCTGGAACCACAGCGCATCGCTGCACGCGCGCGCGACCGCCTCGATGGGCGTGGTCGAGAGCGTCGAGCACACCATGGTGATGCCACACGACGCGGCCGCGCGCGCCGTCGCCAGCTCGGCGTCGCGATGCACGAGGGCATGCATGGCGGTGGGTGCGATCAGCCACGGTGCGGACATCGACTGCCCGAGCAGCTCGATCGCCGCATCGCGGGTCGCAACGTCGACCAGCACGCGCGGCAACAGGGCCACACGCTCGTACGCCGCGCAGTTCTCGGCGACCGTGCGCTCGTCGGCCGCGCCACCGGCGATGTACGCGAAGACCTCGGGTGGCAGGCACGCACGCGCGAGGACCTCGAGCCGGCGCAGGTTGAGCGGGCCCTCGCGGGTCGCGTCACGGATGCTGTCGTTCGTGGCCATACGCGACCATCAGCGTGCCGTCGTCCCCGCTGCGGGTGCAAGCGAGCACGTCGCGACGACGGCCGCGTGGATCGTCGGACCCACGGCCGTGCCCCGCCGCGAAGCTGTCGCCGGATGGCCTGCCCAAGTCGATCATGGTGCGGCCGCGGCGATCCCTTCACGCTTGGCGTCGCGGGCCACTCGCTGATACCGTCGTCGCTCGAGCAAGGTGGCGTGGTCACGGTGATGGCGATCTGGACGGTGGCCGCGGCGCGCGTGGGCCTCATCGCGATGTTCGTGGGTCCGCCCAAGCTGCCGCCGATGCCCGGGCAGAACACCGAGGCGCCGCCGCCGGCGAGCTCGGCCCCGGCGCCCGCGCCGACGCCGGTGTCGAAGTTGCCGCGCGCGAGCACGGCGGCACCGACGACCACCACCACGGCCGCCGCCGCCCCGGGCACCGGCCCGGGCACGACGACGAGCGCGGAGGAACGACCCGCGGTGACGCTCCCCGACGATCCTGGCGGGCCCGATCCTGCGGGCGCGAAGGTCGAACCGCCCCAGCCGGAGCTCACCGGCCCGCCGCCGTCCCCCGCCCAGGGCAAGCCGCTGCGTGGCGGAAGCGGGGCCTCGCCTGCGATGGGTGCGAGGCTACCGTCGGACGAGGACGAGGCGCCCGCACGGAAGCTACCGCCACCGCTGCGACCGCCCTATGGCGGCGTGGGCCTGTTCGCCGCCGCGGGTGCAACCTTCCTCGTCGCGCTCACCGAGCAGATCGCCGCGCACCTCATCGTCAAGAAGCGCTGCATCGAGCCGGTCGCAGCGCAGGCGAAGATGACCGACCCGTTCGACAGCCAAACCGACGCCGAGCAGCTCGGCAATGCGGTGCTGGCCTGCGCGCCGGGGATCTTGCCGGTGGTCGCCCTGCGCGTGAACTCCGACCTCGCGCTCGCCGCGACGATCGGGCTGGCGACCGCCGGTGCCGTACTCCGCGGCGAGCGTGATGCCTACGACGACGCGTTCGCCTCGCGCAAGCGCGCGAAGATCTCGGCCCTGCGCGGCGCCGGCATCGGGCTGCTGGCGGGCGGCGCGGTGGTCTGGATCACGCTGAGCCCGGCGTCATGGGGCGTGCTGGCGAAGTGCACCACGGCCCGCTGCGCCGCCGCGGCGCGGGCGATGTCCTTCTCCACGCGCGACGTCGGTGCGGTGCTGGTCGCCGCCGGCGTCGCGATCGTCGGCTATGCCGAGGGCTACCGCCGCCACCACGAACGCTTCACCCGCGAGCGCGCGATGCTGTGGGCGCCGATGATCGGCCGCGGCTTTGCCGGCGTCTCGCTGTCCTCGCGGTTCTAGCCGCGCCCGCGACGACGCCGGGCGCGTGATAGGATGCTCGACGATGCATCCCTGTCACAGCTGCCACCGTCACGTCCGCGTCGATGCGCATGTGTGCCCGTTCTGCAGCGCTGCGCTGCGCCGCGAGGCGGCACCGTTGCCGATGCTCGCCGGCCTGCTGCTGGGCCTGTCGATGATGAGCTGCGGCGGCGAGAAGGGTGACACCGGCGCGACCGTCACCGACAGCTCGAACAGCACCGGCAGCACCGGCAGCACCGGGCTGTCGACCACCAACGACGACGACTCGCAGGGCGTCGCGGCCTACGGCGACCCCGGCGGCTTCGACACCAGCGTGTCGATCAGCGACTCGAGCAACGAGGACGCGACCGCCGAGGGGAGCACCGGCAACGACAGCAGCTCGGGTACGGGTTCGGGCTCGGGCAGCAGCTCGGGCAGCTCGGGCTCGGGCAGCAGCTCGGGCTCGGGCAGCAGCAGCTCCGGGGGCTGACGCCGGCCAAGCCGCACCGACGCCGATCGTCGCGTCACCCGTCGGTCAGCGCGGCGCGTTCTTCGGCGGTGAGCGTGCGCCCCGGCCCCAGCGGGTCGACCAGCCGCGAGGTCCGCGGCTCGTCGATCTGCACCGGCCCGAGACGCTCGCGCAGCTCGGGATCCTTGTGCTCCCGCACCACGCGGAACAGCCCGTTGTCGAACGGCAGCCCCGGCGCCGCCGCGACGAGCTCGACGCGCTCGCGCAGGCCCATGCGATCCATCTCGAGCGCGCGGTGGTGGCAGAAGGGATTGTTGCCGGGTCGCCCGAGCAGCGGCTCGGTCGCCGCCGTGCAGCCCGACATGCAGGTCGGGCCGTAGTAGCACTCGGCGCAGTAGCCCCACAGATCCGCGGTGGTGCGATCGCGGACGTACGTGATCTCCGGCGCGCGTTCCCACAGCGCCTGCAGGCCGTGCTCGCGCCACGAGCCGCCGGTGTTGGTCGGGCCGCCCACGCTCGGGCAGCTCTTGATCGCGCCGTTGCTCTCGATGCCCATCACCGTGACGCCCGCGAAGCAGCCCGAGAAGTGCCCCTCGCCACGCTGGTGTCGACGCAGCTTGTGCTCGAACGGACCGAAGTAGCCGAGGTTGTTGCCCGGCCAGATGACGACGCCGAGCTCGCGGCAGCGATCCTCGATGCGATCGAGCAGCTCGAACACCGCGGGGAACTGGTACGGCTGCAGCAGCAGCTCGGGATGATCGGCGGCCGCACCGTGCGGCATCGTGATCTGCAGCTGCCATGCACGGACGCCGGCGGCCGCGAGCAGCTCGAGCAGCGCTGGCAGCTCGGTGTGGCTGCGCGCGTTGATCTGCGTGTTGCAGGCGATGCGAGAGCCGGCGGCCCGCAGGTGGCCGAGCGCCGCGAACGCGCGATCCCAGCTCTCGGGTCGGTTGCGCACCCAGTCATGGCTCTCGCGCAGACCGTCGATCGAGACCGACACGCTCTGGATGCCGGCCTCGACCATCGCCCGCGCACGGGCGGCGGTGAGGTTGTAGCCACCGGTGGTCATGGTCGCCGTCATGCCGCGCTCGCGGATGCGACGGATCACGAGCAGGAAGTCGTTGCGCAGGTAGGCCTCGCCACCGATGAGCACCACCTCACCGACGCCGTGCTCGGCCAGCTCGTCGACCAACGCGAGGGCCTCTTCGGTCGAGAGTTCGTCGTCACGCGGGAGCCCGGCCCGAGGCCCGCAGTGCAGACACTTCTGATCGCACGCGAGGGTGAACTCCCACACCGCGAGCGCACAGGTCGGCACCTCGCCCGACGCCGCGGCGCGCACCAGGTGCTTCCGGCCGCGACCGGGAGGGAGCGCTCGCACCACCGGCAGCTTGCGACGTACGTCTTCGAGACCCATGCGACCGGCCGTAAGCATACCCAACTTGCGCCGACCCCGGCCAACGGTGGTAGATTCGATATCGATGATTCCCTGTTTGGTCTGCCACCGTCACGTCCGTACCGATGCGACCGTCTGCCCGTTCTGCAGCGCACCGCTGCGCGACGGCGCCGCGCCGACACCGAGCTTCGCGGGTCTGCTGCTGGGCTTCGCGTTGATGGCCGCGAGCTGCGGCGGCGACGACGGCGACACCAGCGGCACCAGCAACACGCAGGGCTCGGCGACCCAGGGCACCACCATGACCGGCGGCTCGACCGGTGACACCTCCACCACCGACACGGTCTCGGCAGGCGTCTCCGACTACGGCGATCCCAGCTTCACCGATTCGCTCACCGACACCATCAGCGGCACCGACAGCAGCGGCGGCACCTCGGGCGGCAGCGACTCGTCGAGCGGCACCGACACCGGCTCGACCACCGCCGCCACCAATGCCTCCGACACCGCCGACTACGGCGCGCCCGGCTCGACCGGCCCGTGAGCCGCAGGTGGCGACGCGCGACGGGCTCACGCGGTCGGTGAGCCGCGCAGACGCCACCAGTGGAACGCCGCCATCACCAGCGCGTGATCGATGGCGCCCGAGCTGAGCAGGCCATCGATCGCGTCGACCGGCACCAGCTCGATGGTGGTCTGCTCCGACTCGTCGTTGGCGATCTCCGTGACCTTCTCGCAGCCCGTCGCCAAGAACGCATGGATGCGGTTCTTGAAGAGCGCGGGGTTGGGATGCACCGAGCCGAGCGCCACGACCTTGCCGGCGCGGTAGCCGGTTTCTTCGAGCAGCTCCCGCGCCGCGGCGGTGCCCGGATCTTCGTCGGCATCGAGCAGCCCACCGGGGATCTCCAAGGTCTCGCAACCCGCACCGTGGCGGAACTGTCGGATCATGACGACCTCGCCGGTGGTCGTGATCGGGATGATGTTGGCCCAGTCGACCGACTCGATGCGGAAGAACGTGTGGGCCTGCCCGGTGTCGACGCGCTGCGCGTGCAGCTCGGTGACATCGAACACGCGGTAGCTCGCGAGCTTGCGCTCCGAGAGGGTGCGCCACGGCGCCGGTCGGGAACTCATGACGAACACGTTGACGCGAACCCGGGCCGCCCGACAAGCCGCGTGCGCGAAGCCTGGTACAGTTGCCGCCGATGCGCCCCTCGCTCGCCCGTCGTGCGCCGCTCCGCGGCGGTCTCGTGCCCTTGTTCCTCGCGTTGAACGGCTGGACGCTGGCCGCCTGCGACGGCGGCTCGTCGTCGGGCGCCGCGAAGGCCGAGCCCGCCGCGAAGGCCGAGCCCGCCGCGAAGGCCGAGCCCGCCGCGAAGGCCGAGCCGAAGCCAACCCCCGATCCCCACGCCAACCCCCACGCCGATCCCCACGCGAAGGCCGGTGACGCCAAGCCTGCGATCGTACCGAGCGCGCCCGGCGAGCCGGTGTGGCTCGACCCGCGCGACGGCGAGGTCCACCTCGGGCGCATGCAGCAGCTCAGCTTCGGCGGCGAGAATGCCGAGGCGTACCTGAGCAACGACGAGCGCACGCTGGTGTTCCAGTCGACCCGCGACGGCGGTGGCTGCGACCAGATCTACACCATGGGCATCGACGGCAAGAACGTCGCGCGGGTGAGCTCGGGCAAGGGTCGCACCACGTGCTCGTACTTCCTGCCCGGCGACACGCGGATCCTCTACGCCTCGACGCATGCGGCCGCCGACGACTGCCTGCCGCCACCCGATCGCAGCCACGGCTACGTGTGGAAGCTGTACGGCGAGTTCGACATCTACAGCGCCGCGAAGGACGGCAGCGACGTGAAGCCACTGGTGGTCGGGCCCGGCTACGACGCCGAGGCGACCGTGAGCCCGCAGGGCGATCGCATCGTCTTCACCTCGACCCGCGACGGCGACCCCGAGCTGTACGTCATGGGCATCGACGGCAGCAAGCAGACCCGCCTCACCCAGTCGAAGGGCTACGACGGCGGCGCGTTCTTCTCGCCCGACGGCAAGTCGATCGTCTACCGCGCCAACCATCCCAGCGGCGACGAGGAGCTCGCGAAATACGACGCGATCATCAAGGAGGGCCTGGTCCGCCCCACCCGCCTCGAGCTGTTCGTGATGGACGCCGACGGCAAGAACAACCGGCAGATCACCGACAACGGCAAGGCCAACTTCGGGCCCTACTTCCACCCCGACGGCAAGCGCATCATCTTTGCCAGCAATCAGGACGACCCCCAGGGCCGCGACTTCGACCTCTTCATCATCGGCGTCGACGGCAAGGACCAGCAGCCGGTGACGCGCAACCCCGACTTCGATGGGTTCCCGATGTTCACGCGCGACGGCAAGCACCTGGTGTTCGCGAGCAATCGCAACGCCGCCACGCCAGGCGACACCAACGTGTTCGTCGCGGAGTGGAAGGACGGCTGACGATGGCGCTCGACCTGCAACCGGGGCAGCACTACGGCGAGTTCGAGATCCTCGAACTGCTGGGCTCGGGCGGGTTCGGCAACGTCTACAAGGTCAGGGATCCACGCTTCCCCGAGCCGCTCGCGCTCAAGCTGTCGATCGAGCCGGTGAGCGCCGTCGACACCGCCCAGCGAACCCTGCGCGAGGTCACGGTGCTGCGGACGCTGACCAACCCGCACGTGGTCCGCATCCACGACTGCGGCCTGCGCCGCGACGGCCACGTCTACGTGCTGATGGAGCTGCTGCGCGGCCTGCCGCTCGACGAGTTCCACGACTTCGACGCGCCGATGGATCCCGCGTGGGCAGCCCACGTCATCTATCAGTGCTGCCTCGGCCTGTGCGAGGCCCACGACCACGGCATCATCCACCGCGACCTCAAGCCCGCGAACATCTTCGTCGATCCCGACGGCCACACCCGCATCCTCGACTTCGGACTCGCGCGCTCGTTCGACCAGCGCGGCGTCGTCGGACAGAACGCGACGGTCGGGCACATGCTGGTCGGCACGCCGCACTACGCCCAGCCCGAGCAGCTCGAGACCTACGCGCTGACGCCCGCGGCCGACGTCTACAGCCTCGGCATGCTGCTGTACGAGCTGCTTTCGGGCCACGTGCCGTTCGTCGCCGATGACGTGGTGAGCGTGGTGCGCGAGCGGTGGATGGCCAACCCGGTGATGTGGCTGCGCGCCCACGCCACCGACCCCGTGATTCCGCTGCGCCGCTACCTCCCAGCGACCCAGGTGAGCGACGCGCTGGCGGCGGTGGTCGAGCGGGCGCTCGCCAAGGCGCCGGGCGATCGACCGAGCGACGCGCGGGCGTTCGCGACCGCCCTGCGCGCGGCGTGGCCGACCTAGCCGCTTGCGATCCGTCGCGATGCCCTCAAGGGCCCGCGGTCGGCATCGCACCGCCGCCGAGGGTCCGCACCAGGCCCACGATCGCTTCGTCGAGCTGCGCCGGGGTGGCGGTCGCGTCGACCTGGACCATGCTGGCGCTCGCACGGATGTCGACGCTGTCGACGACCGCCTGCGGCAGTCCGACCGAGCGCGCGATGGGCCCGGCGCCGTCCCACTCGCGCCGGAGCTCGGCGGCCATGCGCTCCGCGTCGGCGGGGTTGCCGACCTCGAGCGTCGCGCGCAGCTCGAGCCCCCGCCGCAGGCCGATCGCGATTGCGAGATCGGCGCTCAGCGGGTTCGGAGCCGCCGGCACCGCGACCGCGTGCGAGACGAACGCGATCTGCCGCACGGTCGGCAGCCGGCGCCATGCGCCCGCGAGCGCGTTCACGCCGAGCATCGACCGCGCCTCACCCGAGACGAGTCGCTGCAGCTCGTCGTCGTGACCCGCTGTGCCTGCGACCAGCGTGCAACGATCGACCACCCAGGCCACGTCGCCGTCGTCGAGCGCCAGGCGCGTGCGCCCGTCGACGGTGCCCAGCGAGTAGTGCCAAGCGCCGTCGGTGGGCAGTCGCGCAGCGATGCACGCCAGGCGTTCGGGCTCACCGATGCCCTCGGCCTGCAGCACCCTCACGTCCAGGGGGCCTCCCAACGACGAGGTGTACATCCGCCAGCTGTCGAACCCGATGCCGCACTCGCTCGCGGCGTCGAGGAGCGGCTGCAGGTCGCGGGGGATGAGCGCGGCATGGTGGCGCACGAACACCGGCAGCTGCACGATCGCAGCGAGGTCGAGCTCGATCACGCTGGGCGTGGACGCCGGCAGAAACGACAGCGCACGCGCCGAGTCGCCGACGCAGCGGCCGGGCGACGGGTCGGCCGCTGCGGCAGCGGGCGGCGGGGCGTCGTCCGCAGCCGCCGCCTTGGGGGCGACGGTGGGTGCCACCGAAGCGGCCGACGCCACCGGTTCGGGCCGGCAGCCGGCAAGCAACGTCACCCACGAGCCAGCGAGAACGGCAGCACGCATCGATCGAGCATAGTCGATCGCCGCGACCGCGCACCGATCGTTCGCCGGCGATGCGCTCGCACGCGCAACGCCGCCATCGCGGCCGATGACGGCGCTCTCGCGCCACGGAGGTTCACCGCGTAGTGTCGAGGTGCTAGTACCTCGACACAGCGATAGTGATGGGTCAGAACGCCGTCATGGCCGCGACTCCGCAAGGCGCCGTGCCGCCGGAATACCGGGCGTATTTCAAGGTACGGCAACGCAGCGAGGCGCGGTCAGGGCGGTGTTATGGCCCGTCACAATCCCTGTGTCGAGGTGCTAGTGCGCGAGGAACTCGACGAGGCGCTGTCGCTGGTCGTCGTCGAGGCTCGCGAAGCGGGGCGGCGGCATGGCGCCGGACTCGTGCGGCTCGCGACTCAGGCGGTCGATCGCGGCGGCCTTCTGCTCGGCCGTGAGCGCGCCGGGGTCGCTCGCATCGAAGCGCGCGCGGCTCAGGGTCTGATCGAGCCGAGGGTTGTGGCAGCGCTGACACAGCGACCGCAGCATCTCCTCGGCACTGGCCTCCGCCCGCGGGCGAAACCCCAGCTCGACCTCGGTCTGGGGTAACAGCACCGCGCGGGGGTCGAGCATGCCCGCCGGGTCTGCGCCACCGGCGACGTCGAGGTACGACGCGACCGCGGCCTCGCGCAGCGTGGCATCGGTGATGTCGTGGTGGTGCCACGGCACCGGCAAGCGCTCGCCGCTCTGCACCTGCGCGAAGTAGCCGTCCCACGTGTCGCTGTGACCGTTCGCGATGTCGGCCTCGACCGCGCCGGAGTCGAACGGCTGCGGCTGCCCCAGCGGCGTGAGGGACGACGGCACACCGCCCTGGATCGACCAGTAGATCTCGATCATCTGGTTCATCACGATGCCGCTGGCGGTCGGCGCCGGCGGGGCGATCATCGCGATCGGAATGCCGCCGTACGCCGCCTCTTCGCCGTGCATCGCGAGGAACTGCGGCGTGAGCAGCGTGGCCGACGAGGTCTCGCCGCCGGTGCCGATCGACAGCCCCGGGAACCAGTGCAGCCACGGATCGACCGCCTGCTGCATCAGCAGCAGCTTGGGCGAGTCGGGTCCATCGGGCTGGTGACACGTGAGGCAGTCGAGCGGGCGGTTCACCAGGTCGAGGTCCTGGTAGAGGCTCCACTTGGTCCAGCCCTGCTCGACGGCGGGCGTGAAGCGATCGGCGAGCGAGCAGCCGTCGGCGTCGTCGTTGCAGTCCTGGAAGAAGGTGAGCAGGTAGAAGTTCAGCTGGTCGGCGGCGGCGTCGTAGCCGAACAGCTCGACCACCTGCTCCCCACGCGAGAACGCGGTCGCGCCAAGGTCCACACCGGTGCCCTGCCCCGGCTGCACCCGCAGGAACACCCGCGGATTGATCACCGAGACCGAGCGCGCCGACAGCGAGGTCGAGTTGGCCAACAGCGCGAATGAGGCCGGCTCGATCACCATGTCGAGCGCATCGTAGAGGTCGGCGAGGCTGCCCAGCTGCGGGCTCGGATCAGCGCACAGCCGGATCGCGATGGGATCGCCGTTGCCACGCGCGCACACGATGCCCAGCTGGTCGGGGTCGTAGGGCAGCTCGTCGCCGGCGCCCCCGCCGTCGTGCCCGCCGCTGTCGTGCCCGCCGCTGCTGCTGGAGCCGTCGCTGCCACCGTCAGTGCCGTCGGCGGTGCCGTGGGTGTTCGACGCGCCACCGCTGGCGTCGGAGGTGTCGCCGGTGCCGGTGCTGCCCGCGGTGCTGTCGTGGCCCCCGTCACCGGGCGTCGCATCGTCATGGCACGCCGCGACCAGCAGCGCGCACAACGACCACGCCCATCGATCCGAACACCGACCCTGCGTCCCGATGGAAAGCTTCATGGCCGGCAGATGTCGATGGGCGACCGGATCCGTCCCGACGCGATGCAGCTGATAGATTGCGCGGAGAGCTTCGATGACGTCGGCGATCCCCTGGCTGCTGTGGTCCGCGCTCGCGCCGGCGCCCGCGACGGATCCGATCGCGGCGGCGCTCGAGCTGCGGTGGCAGGCACCCGCGCCGTGCCCGGATCGCAGCGCACTCACGCACGCCATCACGGCGCTCGCGACCGTCGAACCCACCGTGGTCCGCTCGCGTGCGTCGATCGACGCGCGCGTCGAGCCCCACGTCGACGGCTTCGCGCTGCAGCTGCGCGTCGAAGCCGAAGGTCGCACACGCACGCGCACGCTGGTGGCCGCGAAGTGCAGCTCGCTGCTGGACGCGGTCGCGATCGAGGCGGCGCTCTTGCTCGAGGCGGCACACGCGGCGACGCCACGCGCAACCGCGATCCACGGCGAGGTTGCCATCATCGCGGGCACCGTGCGTCTCGCACGTCGTCCACGCCCGCAGCTGCGCCTGCGCGGCAGCGCGTCGCTCGGCGGCGCGGTGATCGAAGGCGCGTCGGCGGGGTACGGCGGCGGTGTGGTCGTGAACGGCCGACGCTGGGGTGCGAGCCTCGAGGCGGTGCACTGGCCCCGAGGCTTCGCACCGCTGGCGGCACGGACGAGCGCCGGCACCACACTGCGACAGACCGACGTCATCGCCAGCGGCTGTGCCCGCCACGCGCACGGGCGCGTCGGCGCCTCGCTGTGCATCGGCGCGGCGATCGGCGCGCGTCAGGCCGGCGGACGTGGCCTCGTCGATGGGCGCGAAGCCGTCGCGGCGACCTTCGCGTTGGTGCTGGCGCCGGCGTTCGAGTGGCAGACCCCGAGCCCGATCGTGGTCGCGATCGCGCCCTGGGTGCGCGCGGCGATCGTGCGGCCCGGGGTCCGCGTGGACGGCCTCGGCGAGCTCGCACGCCCGCGCACGTGGGCGTTCGGCGGGGCCCTGCGCCTGGAGTTCTCGCTGTGGCCGCCAGCTCGCGGGCGCGGTCGCCGGGCGCGTCGATCGGCGGGCGGCGAGCTGCGACGGACTCGCGACGGATTTGGGGACGGATTTGGGGGTTCGGCGACATTGACCCCCGAGGACGACACCCCTTGACCCTCGGCAGCCAGGCCCTGCGCGCAACGGCGACCCCCGAGGTCGACGCGCGGCCGTGCGCAGCGGCCGGCAGCGACGCCCACGCCGACTTCGGCGCCTTCATGCGTGAGCACGCCGACGGCGTGTGGCGCTGCCTCCATGCGCTCGGCATCGCCGGCGCGAGCCTCGACGATGCCGCGCAGGACGTGTTCCTCGTCGCGCTGCGCCAGTGGGCGAGCTATCAGGAGCGTGGCACGCCGCGGGCGTGGCTGTTCGCGATTGCGCGGCGCGTGGCCGCCAACCACCGCCGTCGCGATCGTCACGCCCACGCCAGCACCGACACGCTGACGATCGACGACGGCCTCGACGAGGCGGTCGCGGCCCGACAGGCCCGCGCGTTGGTCGAGGGCTTCCTCGCCGAGCTGCCCGAGGAGCGGCGCCTGGTGTTCTTTCTGTCCGAGGTCGAGGGCTGGTCCGCACCCGAGGTCGCCGCGGCGCTCGAGCTCAACCTCAACACGGTGTACTCGCGCCTGCGGCGGGCGCGGGCCGCCTTCGAGCCGTTCCTGCGGCGACACGGAGGTCGATCGTGAGCCCACCGGATCCCCGCAGCGTGCTCGCGCACTATCGCGGCGCCATCACCCCCAGCACCGCGCAGCGCGATCGGCTGTTCGCCGCCCTGGATCGCGCGGCACCGACCGCGGCCGCGACGGTGGTCGCCGCGGCTGCGGGCCGCTCGCGTCGGCTCGTGCTGCTGGTCGGCACGGGATTGATCGCGACCGCGGTCGCCGCGTTCGCGCTGCGTTCGACGGCGCCGACGAGCCCGATCGACGCGGCCGCGAGCGATGGCCCGGGCATGCCCGAGCTCGAGACGCCGGCGCCCCGACACGTCGACGCGACCGCGCGCGTGCAATCCAACACCGACGCTCCGACGGCACCCGCCCTCGCAGCTGCGGCAACGCCAACGACCCGCGCCGCGGTCGCGACCGATCCCACCCCGCCAGCGCGGGTGCCGACCCGCACACGTGCCAACGCGAGCGCGGCATCGCAGCGCTCGCGCACCGACGCGATCGATCCACCGCGTCCCTCCACGCCGCAACCCGACCCGCCGCCGCCACCCGAGCCGCGCCCCAGCGACGAGCTCGGTGTCGATGCCGAGGTCGCGTTGTTGCGACGGGCCACCCTGGCCCTGCGCGATGGCCGGGCGCAGGAGGCCGCGGCGCTGCTCGATCGGCATGCGCGCGAGTTCCCGACGGGCGCACTGGTCGAGCTGCGCGAGTTCTCGCGCGCGCGGCTGCGGTGCGACGCGATCGGCGATCGCGAGGCGACCATCGATGGCTTTCGCGCGCGGTTCCCCGACTCGCCCCACCTCGCGCGCCTGCAACGCGAGTGCGTGCCGTGATCCAACGGCTGCTGCCGTTGTTGCTGGTCGCGTGCACGCCGGCGGCCCAGACCGTCGGCGCCTGGACCACCGCCGTCGACACCGGCGCGACGGCGCCGGGCAGCTCCGGGGCCGCGAGCGACGACGGCACCGTCGCCGATGGCACGTCGAGCTCCGGCGACGACGTCGAGTCCGGCAGCGCCGCCGCCACCGGCTCCGACGACGCAGATGCGTCGAGCTCGGGCGCCGCCGCGGTGCCGCCGTGGGTCGTGACGGTCACGGCGAAGCCCGACGGCGCGCCCATGCTGCAGATCCTCGCGCTCGTCGCCGACGACGCGATCGAGGTGCACGATGGCTGCACCTTCGCGGGGCTCGCAGTCGCCGATGGCCTCGGCTGGCGCGCCGACGGCCGCCTGGTCGGCACCGACGCCGCCACGGGAACGCTGTGGCAGGCCGATCCCTGCGACTGCACCGTGGGCGTCGTCGACGGCATCGAACCGCCGCCGCTGCTGCACGCGCTCACCGAGCGCGGCGATGGCAGCGACGGCCGGGTGTTCGGCGTCGACGACGGCCGTGCCGCGATCGTCGAGCTCGACCTCGATCTCGCGCTCACACTGGCGGCCTTCGATCGCCCCGATGCCGCGGTGGTGCTCGCGCTCGCGTCCGACGATGAAACCCTCGTCGCGCTGCTCGAGCGCGCGGGGCCGGTGCTGCAACGGATCGACCCCGACGACGGCGCTGTGCTGCAGGAGCAGGCGCTGACGCTGCCACCCGACACCCGCGGACTCACCCGCAATCCAGCGGGTGATGGCTTCGTGGCGTGCAGCGCCGACGGCTCGCTGTGGCGCATCGCGGCCGATGGCGCCACGACGGCCCTCGGCGAGCCACTCGCGTCGGCTTGCCGCACGTTGGCGACGCCGCACGGACCCGTCGCGTGCATCGACGCGGCGCTGGGGGGATGACCCTACGCGCTGCCGCCGGGTGCGATCGGACAGGCGCCGTCGCAGCGACCGGTGAGCCGCAGCCGTCGCTCGGCGAAGCGGTCGTACGCCCACGACATCACGTGCGAGATGCCCGGCACGCGGGTGAGCGCGACCAGCCAACCGAAGCCGACCGCCGCATAGAGGCGACGGAACACCTCGACGCCGTCGATCAGGCGCCCGTCAGGGGTCTGCGCGTGGATGCGCGCCATCAGCTGCGCCCAGGTCGCGCCGTAGTCCTGCGCGCGGAAGCCCGGCGCTGCGATGTCGACGAAGTCGATCGCGTGGCGGCGATCGAGCCGTCGCAGCAGCGCGACCTCGCGGGCGCACAGCGGACACGCACCATCGTGGAACACCCGCACCGACCAGGTCGTCTCCGGCATCTCGAGCCGGAGTCTGCTGCCAGTCGTCGCAGGCGCAAGTCGGCAGGGGCGCTGGCGCCCCTGCACGATCCGCTCGAAGTCTAGGGATCGAGGAGCGCGGCGAGCCGCGCCCTCGCGTCGCTGACCCGCGCCAGGGCAACACGCATCGCCGCCGACATCATGGTCTTGTGGCTGCGATCGTGGTGATCCAGCGCCTCGAGCGCGACGCCGAGCGCTCGCTCGGCCTCGGCCAGCTCGGTGGTCGCCGTCTGCACGGCGGCGCGGGTCGTCGACGGGTCGTCCACTTACCAGCGCTTGCCGCCGCCGCCACCACCGTGACGACCACCGCCGCCGCCGCCGTGTCGACCGCCGCCGCCACCGCCGAAGCGATCGCCACCGCCACCGCCACCGCCACCGCCGCCGGCGCGGTCCTGGGCCTGGCTGACGCGGATGGCTCGACCGTCGAGCATGGTGCCGTCGAGCACGCGAATCGCCACGTTCATCTCGTCGGCATTCGCCATCGTCACGAAACCAAAGCCGCGTGAACGGCCGGTGTCACGGTCGGTCACGACCTTCGCCTCAGTCACTTCGCCATGCTTCGCAAAGCAATCCCGCAGCAGCTCATCGGTGGTGTTCCAGCTCAAGCCGCCCACAAACATCTTGTTCGCCATTTCGTTCCTCTTCAGTCCTCGACTGCAAGGTCGCCGTCATCGACGCCTGGCCGTCGTCCTCTCGTGTGCTTCGCGCGGCGACCCGGGCACCCGACAGCGGGCGATCGGCGTCGAAACGCGACAACAGTTCTCGGAATCCGCGGGCGATGGTGATCCATCGATCGCCGCCGGAGTGCAAGTACACCACGCTGGGCTGCTCGAGTCCGCGTCGGTAGTCCAACGCGATCGGTAGCTCCGGCCCCATCGCACCGATCAACACCGACTGCGCGGGGTTCAGATCGCCGGGGGGCGCTTGGGTGTCGGCGTGTCCGAAGTACGCCGGATCGGTCTCACGCAACCACCGCTCGTTCTCGACGATCATCCGCGGGAGATCGAAGAACACCGGCGCGATCGGCCGCTCCCGGAACACGCGACGCAGCACCGCCTGCGACGGCACGCGCCAGCGGCCCTCGTGCATCGCTCGCACCAGCGCGGCCGGCAGCGGCAGCTCGTTGACATGCAAGCGCCCCGCACCCACGCCGCCCAGTCCGGTGCTCGCGACAGCGGTGCCGGTGCTCGCGGCAGCGGGAGTAGTGGATGCGAGGCACGGAGCCTCCGCACCACGACGGGTCGAACTCGGCTGGGTCACTGCAACGTCTCGCAGCCAGCGGCGCGCGCCGCGAGGTGCAGGGATCGGCCGCTCGCCAGGCGCGAATCGACCGAGCGCGACCATAGCACGCCCCATCGCGGCGGCGGGTTCTCGCCCTCGCCCGGCCCGCCACCTCAACACACGCCGGGTGCCCGCGTGCGCTTTCGCGGTCGTCGTCGCTTCACCACGGGCTGCTAGGGGGCGCGGCCGCTCGGTCGGCGCCCACGAGCCCCGATCAGCGTCCGTCGTCCCCGCGCGGCAGCGTCAGTACTCGTAGCCGCGCACGCCGGCGCGCACCTCGGCGAGCACGCCGAAGCTGCTCAGCGACTGCCCCGGAGCCCGCGCGACGTGCAGATCGACCCATGGGGCCACGCCGATGCGCACGTTGGTCTTCTGCAGGTCGAGGCCCTCGGTACCGGTCGGGTACCAGTAGAGCCACGCCTCGCCGCGCAGGGTCTGGCCGCCGCCGAACGGGTTGTAGCTCTGATCGCTGCCAGCCGCGGCGTAGCGCACCGTCGGCCCGAAGCCGAGCTGCTGCAGGAGCTTCTTGCCGCGCTGGATCGAGAACAACACCGGCACCGTCACGCTGAACACCGGCCGCGTCTGCGGCCCCTCGATGGTGACGTCGCGGGTGTGCGCGGGCACGTCGTTCTTGCCGGGCAGCACGATGCCCAGCGGTGACGCGCCCGACCAGTTGCGGTCGTATCGCAGCAAGAGCTGCGGCGCGACGCGATAACGACGCGGCTCGTGCACGTAGGCCAAGAAGCGCAGCAGCCCCTTCATCGAGCTGCGCGTGACCTTGGCCTGCGCCGCACCGGCGGCGGGATAGTAGCGGAACGTCTGCAGGCCCCAGTCGACGTCGACGCCGAGCTGGAACAGCTTCGCCGGACCGGTCTCGCCGGTGGTGTCGCGGATCCAATCGCCGACCACGCCCACGCGCCAGCTCGACACGAAGCCGCCGAGGGCATCGACGCTCGCACGCGAGGCCCCGGTCGGCGATTGTTGCGTGACGGGGAAGCGGCCCTTGAAGCCGAGCCGTCCACCGTCGCAGGCGTTGCGCTCGCCGTGGCAGCGCGGCTCGAACACGATGTCGCCACCCAGCCCGATCGTCGACGAGCGGCCGTTGACTGCGATGTCGACGTTGGGTGCGCCGCGCGTGGTGCCGCCGTCGCCGATCGTCTCGGGCAGCGGGTCCGGCGTCGGCTCCGGGTCGGGGCTCGGCTCCGGTGTCGGCTCCGGCGACGGCTCCGGCGTGGGCTCGGGCGTCGGGGTCGGATCGGGCTCGGGCAGCGGATCGGGGGTCGGGTCGGGATCCGGCGTGGGGTCCGGATCGGGTTCGGGATCGGGCGGCGGATCACGGGGATCGCGAGGCGGCACCTCGATCTGGACCAACGACGACGGCGCGCCCGCGCCCATCGGCCACAGTGCCAGCGCCAAGCACAGCGCGGCGCTGCTCATATGCGCATCTCCAGCTCGCCGTAGCCGCGGTCGGTCCACAGCTCGAGCAGCTGATCGTCGGCGGTGCCCGGCAGATCGACCCGCAAGCGATACTTCGCACGACCGACCGCGAACACGCGCACGCGCAGCGAGACCTCCTCGTCGTCGACGTCGCCGGTCCACACCGCCGGACCGACGCCATCGGCGATGATCCGCTTCTTGTGATCCACGAACGCGTAGAAGCGCTCGACCGTGCCCGAGAGGGCCTCGAGTTTCAGCGTCAATCGACGGGCCATGGCTGGCGCGCAGTGTATGCCGCGCCGCCGCGGCGGCTCCAATTTCGCGCGGAAGGGGCGGCCGGTCCGCAGCCCGACCACACCGGCGACGCCGTGCGTCAGTCGACGGCGATGGTCGCCAGCGGCTCGCGCACGCGGAAGCTGCAGCCGGTCTTGGCGCGCAGCTCCTCGAGCGTCACGCCCGGCGCAATCTCGTCGAGGCGAAGCCCCTCGGCGGTGACGGTGAAGTAGCCGAGCTCCGTCACGATCTCGTGCACGACCCGCTTGCCGGTCAGCGGGAGGCTGCACGCGGTCAGGATCTTCGGCGCACCGTCCTTGCTGGTGTGCTCCATCGTGACGATCACGCGGCGGGCCCCGGCGACGAGGTCCATCGCGCCGCCCATGCCCTTGACCTTCTTGCCGGGGATCATCCAGTTGGCGAGGTCGCCGTGCTCGCTGACCTCCATGGCCCCGAGCACACACAGATCGAGGTGGCCGCCGCGGATCATCGCGAAGCTCTCGTGGCTGCCGAAGTACGACGCGCCCTTGTTGGCGGTCACGGTCTGCTTGCCGGCGTTGATGAGGTCGGGATCGACCTCGTCCTGCGTCGGGAACGGGCCCATGCCGAGCAGGCCGTTCTCGCTGTGGAGCACCACGTCGATGCCGGGCGGCACGTAGTTTGCGACCAGCGTCGGCATGCCGATGCCGAGGTTGACGTAGTCGCCGTCCTTCAGCTCGCGGGCGACGCGGGCACAGATCTGTTCGCGGGAGAGCGGCATGATGGACCTCTACGCAGGGCGGGTGGTGCGGAACTCGATGGGCTTGACGTAGTCGTGCCCGAGCACGATGCGGTCGACGTAGATGCCGGGCGTATGGATCGCATCGGGATCGATCTCGCCCGCGGGCACCAGCTCCTCGACCTCGGCGATGGTGATGGCGCCGGCGGTCGCGATGGCCTGGTTGAAGTTGTTGGCGGTGCGGCGGTACACGAGGTTGCCGTGGGTATCGCCGCGCCACGCCTTCACGATCGAGAACTGAGCGCGCAGCGGCTTCTCGAGCACGTACCAGCGGCCGTCGATCTCACGGACCTCCTTGCCCTCGGCAACCGGTGTGCCGTAGCCGGTCGGCGTGTAGAAGCCGCCGATGCCGGCCCCGCCGGCACGGATGCGCTCGGCCAGCGTGCCCTGCGGCACCAGCTCGACCTCGAGCTCGCCGGAGAGGTAGAGCTTCTCGAAGGCCTTGTTCTCACCGACGTAGGACGAGGTCATCTTGCGCACCTGCCCGGCCTCGAGCAGGACACCGAGCCCGACCCCGTCGATGCCGCAGTTGTTCGAGATGATCGACAGCCCCTTCACGCCCTTGCGGTGGATCGCAGCGATGAGATTCTCGGGGTTGCCGCACAGCCCGAAGCCGCCGGCCATCAGCGTGATGCCGTCCGACATGTCCGCGACGGCTGCGTCGGCGGTGGGGTAGGTCTTGTCCATGACCCCGCCAGTTTGGCGCCCGCGGCCCCGCGCCACAAGCGATAACGCGGACGCGTCAGGTGGTGGCCGAGCCGCCGCGGATCGCAGCCTCGCGGATCGCCGCGATCGCGGCGGCGACCGAAAGCGATGCGTGGCGGAACACGGCGCTGCCGGCCACGAAACCATCGACGCCATCGCGTGCGAGTAGCTCGGCGTTGTGCTCGCTCACGCCGCCATCGATCTCGAGCCGAGCGCCGCGACCGATCGCGTCGAGCCGACCACGCAGCTCGACCAGCTTGGGCCGCACCTGCGGGATGAACTCCTGCCCACCGAAGCCGGGGTTGACCGACATCACCAGCACCACGTCGACCAGCTCGAGCACGTGCACGATCGACTCGACGGGCGTGTGCGGGTTGAGGCTCACGCCCGCGAGCACGCGACCACCTCCGTGATGACGTAGCCCGTGGATCTGCTGCAGGTTGCGGTGCAGGTGGCGACAGGCCTCGACGTGCACCGTGATGATGTCGGCGCCGGCCTCGGCGAAGCCCTCCACGTAGCGCTCGGGCTCCTCGATCATGAGGTGACAGTCGAGCGGCTTGGTGGTGTGCGGCCGCAGGGCCTTCACGACCACGGGGCCGATCGTCAGGTTGGGCACGAAGCGCCCGTCCATCACGTCGACGTGGATCCAGTCGGCGCCCGCGGCATCGACGGCGCGGACCTCGTCGCCGAGACGGGCGAAGTCGGCGCTCAGGATCGAGGGTGCGATGACGGGCGTGCGCGGCGTCGACACGCCGGCGTTTCTACCAGAGTTGCTGCGCGCGATCAGGTGCGCGCCGCGATGGTGTCGACGATGCGGTCGGGCGAGACCCACTCGTCCCACGACTCGTCCCAGCCCAGATAGCGCACCAGGTGCATGCCGTTGCGCGCGGTGAGCACCTCGCCGTCGTAGCGCTTGTCGCCGAAGCGCACGCGCACCGTCGTGCCGGCCGGCAGCATCGCGGGTGCCCACGGGCGCAGATCGGCCTCGGCGATCTCGCACACGAGGTCGTCTTCGACCAGGCGCACGCGCACGCAGGCCTCGCTGGCGGCGTCGACGATCTCCGCGCGCACGCGATCGCCCTCGAGGTTCGGCGCCTCGACGAACTCACCCTCGCGCGGGTGCCTTCGCGGCCGCGTGCGGCCGAGCTCGAAGGTCGAAGGGAAGCCGTTGGCGACCGCGAACGATGACACCTGGCCGTCGATGAACCCGAGCCGTCGTTCGGCGTAGCGTGCGAGCTCGTCGAGTCGGAGGATGCCGTCGCCGTCGAGGTCGACCGGCTTGCGGCCCTCGATGGCGTCGATCCAGCAGTTGGTGAAGGTCCACGCGCCGGTGGAGGTCACCGTCGAGAGCGAGGACCCGAGTGCGGCATAGGCGACTCGCCCCGCGCGTAGCGGCGCCTCGAGGGCCAGCGCGCCGGAGTAGCAGCAGTCGGCCGTGAGGATCGCCTGTCGGCCCCGGAAGCGGCGCTCGATCCACGCGAAGATCTGCGCGACCGGCAGCCGCCCGTCACGCAGGCGGAACGCACCACCGCCGTGCTTGGGATCGCGGCTGCCGTGCCCGGCGTAATAGAGGATGAGCTGATCGCCGGGTCGCGTGCGCTCGAGCGTCGCTGCCAAGCCGTGCTCGTAGCCGGCCATCGTGCCCTGCGCGTCGGTGAGGAACGTGACCTGCGATGCCGGCACGCCGCGGGCTCGCAGCGCGTCCATCAACACCGCATCGCGCCGGCCTTCGAGCGGCCAGTGGACCTTGTCGGCGTACTCGAGGATGCCGACCGCGAACACGTGCGTGCGGGTCGGCTCCCAACGGGGCGAGATCGAGTCGAGGTCGGCGTCGGTCATGGCGAAGCGCCGGTGATTTCACCACGGTTGCGCCGCTGCTGGCGAGCGCCCGCGTCGGTGGGCTACCGTGGCGGACATGCTGTGCCTGCGCCCCGTCGTTGCCGGTTGTGGACTCGCGGTGATCGCCTGCGGCGGCAGCGACCAGGGCGGTGGCAACCCCACCGGGGCACTCACGGCGGTGCAGACCACGCAGGACACCGCCGGCGATTCCGCCAGCGACTCCGGCGGCACGGCGACCACCACCGGTACGACCGCCACCACCACCGCCACGACGGACACCACCGTGACCACCACCGCGACCGACGGCGGCTCGGAGGCGTCCGGCACGACCATCGGCAGCGCGAGCGTCACCGCCGGCGACAGCTCGAGCGGTGGCGTCGACGTCTGTGCCGATGTCGGCGGCGCGACGTTGATGCCGCCCGACAGCTGCGACGGCCCGTCCGGCAACACCAGCACGCAGGTGCCGAGCAACAACCTCTTCTCGACCTCGTGGTTCGGCTGCTACGAACAGGACGACGGCTCGATCTACCAGGACCCCTACGACAACTGCGAGTTCGCGTGCGGCTCCCAGGGCCTGTGCGATGCCGGGCAATCGGGCCCGGAGTGCGAGGCCGGCCTCAAGTGGTTCGCGGCCGATGCCGATCGCTTCGGCTGCGGCGGGCGCATCCGCGTGACCAACTGCGACAACGGCAACCAAGTCGTGCTGGTCACCCTCGATCGCGGGCCCAACTGCGGGGTCGAGATGGACTGCGAGACCCCGGTGCTCGACATGGGCCACGACGCGATGGTCTACCTCTTCGACGGCAACGAGTACGGCGGCTGCGAGCACCAGGCCGTGGTCGTCGAAGCGGTGCCCGACGACACACCGCTCGGGCCGGTGTGACGCGACGCCAGCTGCTGCCGTCGTCGGTGCGATAGGCACGAACCTGGGTGATTCGCGTCGCCGACCGCGCGGCGGCCATGACATCCTTGCGGCCCATGGCGCAGGCGGATCTCGAACCGGTGGCCACGTGGATGTCGCGCGCGGCGCTGGGCGTGGTCGCGGCGAGCACGGTGGTCGCGGGTGTCGCGACCACGACCATCGTGCGGACGTTGTGGTCGTCCGATCCGCAGGCGGTCGATGCCTACGGCACGGCGCTCTCGTTGCACGGGACGCTGCTTTCGTTCGCGTGCTCGCCGGCCGCGGCGCTGGCGGTGGTGGTGCCGCTGCTGTTGCCGGGCCGCCCGCGCGCGGCCCACTCGCACGCGCTCGCGGCGTTGGGGATGCTGGCGTGGATCGTCGCCGGCGCGATCGCGGTGGCGGGCGCGAACGCGCCCTTCGATCTCGCCGCGATGACGTCCCCGTGGCCGCTGCGCGCCGCGTGGTGCTTCGTGGTCGCTCACGCCGCGTTCGCGCTCGCGCTCGCCACCGCGCTGGTCGGTAAGGTCCGCGCGCTGCCGGTCGCGACCGCCATCGGCCTGGGCGGCCTCGCGGTCGCAAGCGGACTGGTCGCGGGCGCAGGCGGCACCACGCTCGCATCGGAGGCGGCCGTCTTCGACGCGAGGATGGTGCCGGGGGTGCTGTACGACGCGACGCGGTTCTGGGGCGTGATCGTGGCGGTCGTGCTCGCGGTGGCCCTGCTCACGCGCATCGACCCGGCGAGGGTCGGATCACCCGCGCTGGTGTTCGTCGCACTCGCGGTGATGCCGGCCATGGTCGGCGAGCGCCTGCTGGTCAGGCTGCTGGCGGTCGCGGACCTCGACGTGCACCTGCACGACACCTACGTCGAGGTCGCGCACGCGCACCTGTCGATGTTCGCGGCCGGCGCAGCGATGCTCGCAGCGCTGCACGTGTTCGAGCTGCGCGTGCTCGGCCGTCAGGCCCGCGCCGCGCTGGCGTGGCCCGGTGCGGTGCTCACGTGCGGCGGCCTGCTGGCCCATCACGTGGTGATGTTCGTGCTCGGCACCCGCGGCATGCCGCGGCGATACGCGGCCTATCCCGAGGTGTTCGCCGAGCTGCAGCGCCTGGCGCAGATCGCCGGCGGTGTCGCTGCGGTGGGGCTCGTGCTGGTCGCGGCAGCGTGGCTGTTCGGCCGCCGTGCACGGCTCGACGCCGAGGGCGTGCACGCGGGGTAGACTCGCGCGCGTCCATGCAGATCTTCGTCACCGGAGCCTCGGGATTCGTGGGCGGTGCAGCGGTGCGCCGCTTCGTGCGGGAGGGCCACCGCGTGCGCGCGATGGCCCGCAGCGATCGGTCGGCCGAGGCCGTCGCGGCGCTCGGCGCCGAGCCGGTGCGCTGCAGCCTCGAGGCGATCGGCGCCGCCGACATCGGCGACGCCGATGTCGTGCTGCATGCCGCGGCGTTCGTCGACGACTGGGGCCCCGCCGAGGCGTGGTACCAGGGCAACGTCATCGGCACCGAGCACGTGCTCGCGGCCACGCGCGCCGCGGGGGCCCGACGCTTCATCCACATCGGCACCGAGGCCGCGATCGTGCACGGGCAGGACATCGACGGTGCCGACGAGAGCTACCCGCTCGCTCCGGAGTCGACCTATCCCTACTGCGCGACCAAGGCCGCCGCCGAAGCGATGGTCCGTGCTGCCAACGACGCGCGGCTCGAGACGATCGTGCTGCGCTCTCGCCTGGTCTGGGGCCCCGGTGACACCACGCTCGCGCCCGCCATCGAGGCGATGGCCGGCCGCTGGCGCTGGATCGACCACGGCGCGCGCGCACCTCGACCACGCACATCGACAACCTCGTCGAGGCCATCGCGCTCGCGCTCACCGAGGGCGTGCCCGGCGAGGCGTACTTCGTGCTCGACGACGGCGTCTCGACCATGCACGAGATGATCACCGGCATGGCCGCAGCCCGCGGCATCACGCTGCCCGACGCCAGCATCCCGGGCTGGCTCGCGGCGGCGATCGGCCGCACCTGCGAGGCGTTGTGGCGCGGGCTGCCGCTGCGCGGCGCACCGCCGCTGACGCGTCATGCGGCGATGGTCATGGCGCGCAGCTGCGTGCTCGACGACGCCAAGGCGCGTCGCGAGCTGCGCTATCGGCCCGTCATCACGCGCGAGGCAGGGCTTCGCGCGCTGGCCACGTGATGCGGGCCCCAAGGCCGCTCCATCGCGAGGGCTCTGCGCCACGCAGCAGCGCGAGGACGGCCGGATCGTCGGCGTAGTCGGCGGCCGTGCGCCCCTCGTCGCAGCGGCGGGTGACGTCTGCGCCGCCCGCGAGCAGGCGCCGCACCGCCGCGTCGTGACCGTTGTCCGACGCCCACATGAGCGCGGTCTTGCCCCACGCGTTGGGCAGATCGACCGAGGCGCCGGCCACCAGCAGCGCGTCGACGACGTCGGCGTGGCCATCGATCGCGGCCGAGACCAACGCGGTCTCGCCCCCGAGCCCGGTCCGTGCGTCGATCTTCGCGCCCGCGCGCAGCAGTGCTCGCACGACCTCGACGTGACCATCGCGTGCCGCGAGCACGATCGCCGGCGCGGCGAACGAGATGCCTTCGACGACCGTGTCGGACACCGCATCCGGCCTCGCGCCACGGGCCATCGCGGCCTCGACCACAGCTGCATCGCCGCGGCTCGCCGCCGCCAGCAGCTCGCGATCGGCGTCGGTGAGCGACGATGTCGCGGTCGAGTCCAACCACGCGCGGGGATCGGGCCGATCGCACGCCAGCGCGAGGCAGAGCAGATACGAGCACACCGTTCGCATCGTCGACACCACGCGCGACCCGCAGTTCCGATCACGGCAGCGACGACAGGAAGCCCCAGAACGCCGGCGCGGCGAGCCCGTCCTGGCGCGAGTGGTCCTGCCCTGCGGTTGGGCACCACACCACGGGATAGCCCTCGTCGCAGCCGGCGTAGGCCTCGCAGGGTGGCGGATCGATCGGGCTCGTCGGCGCCGCGGCATCGCAGCCGTTGCGCGCGAGCAGGCTGTCGCGCGCCGATTCGCTGGCGGAGATGTTCACGGTCTGATCGTCGGCGTCGTGGATGAGCAGCGCAGCGACCTGGCCCGGGCAGTCGTTGCCGGGTTGACCACCGGCGATGCTCGCGATGCCACGCAGCACGTCGGCGCGCGCGCAGCCGAGTGCGTGGGTCATGAACGATCCGCTGCTGTAGCCGGTCGCGAAGCGGTGCTCGGGGTCGGCGCACCAGGTGGCCTCGACGTCGGCGACCAACGCATCGAAGAAGGTCACGTCGGGGCCCTGCGCGTTGCTGTCCCAGCAGCTCGCGACCGCCTTGCCGCGCACGTGGATGGCATCGGCGCCGCTGTGGTCCTGCACCGGCGGGTTGTTGTTCCAACGATCGTCACCGTCGCTGCAGCCGTGGAACTGATAGACCACCGGATACGCGCGCGCGGGATCGTAGGGCTCGGGCAACCACACCCAGTACTCGCGCGTGACGCCGTCGACGTCGACGGTGTGGCCCGACCAGGTCATCGTGGGATCGCTGGCCGCGATGCCGCAGCCGGCGGTGCCAGGGCTCGCCCCTGTGCTTTCGCCGCTGCCGTCGCTGCCACCGCTGCTGTCGGCGGCCGAGGTCGCGCTGGCCTGCGTGCCGCCGCTGCTGCCGTCACCGGCGGTGCCCGTCGTCATCGACGTGGCGGTGCCGCTGGCGGTGCCGCCCGACGACGACCCGCCGTCACTCCCGGTGACACCACCATCGCCACCGCCATCGCCTGCACAGCCGAGCGCGATCACCAAGCACAGCCAGAGACGTCGCATGGCAGCACGATACCAGCGTCCCCATCGTGTCGGCAGGACCCGACCAGAAAGCGGCCCGCGCACGGCGGTGCTCCCCGAGGCCCCGGCTGGCATGCCACGGCCGTGGTGATCCGTCACGTCGGCCGCGACTCTACCGCAGCGAGCCATGCACGCCGCCGCACCCGACCTCCCGAAACTGATCGAGGGCCGCTTTCGCCCACCGCTCGTCACCCGCATGGTCCGCCCGATCCCGATGGCCGGCCGGGGACGCTGCCGCATCGATCCGGTGTGGTTGCACGTCGAGGGCCGCCGCGGCTCGAGCGTGCTGCCGACCCTCGCGTTCGTGGTGCTGCTCGTCGCAGCGGTGCTCGCCGTGCTCGCGCTCGCGAACCACTTCCACCGCACCGTCGAGCCGCGCGCCTTGGGCGGGTTGATCGCCGTGCTCGCGCTGTCCCTCGGCCGCATCGTCCGCCCCCGCGCCACCCGCACGCCGCTGGTGCTGGCGATCCCGTGGTCGTCGATCGCCGCAGTCGCGGCCGAGGGCCGCCGCGGCGTGGTGATCCACGTACGCGCGTTCGCACCGGCGGGCACGCTGCACTTCGAGCCCGCCGCGAACGTGGATCGGCACGCCCTGCTCGCGGCGCTCGCGGACCATGTCGATCGCGCCCGCGCACCGGAGGCGATCACCACGGTGCGCACCGCAGTCACCTACGGGCGCTGATGCGTCGTCGCCAAAGGTGATGCCGCTGCCCGCGCCCCACGCCCGCCGTCGCTGCCGTGAACGCGGACCGCGAGCACGTCGCGACGCGCTCAGGGTGAGCGGGTGAAGACCTCGCGCTGCAGCCAGTCGCGCGAGCCCGGATCGAACGCGGTCGCGATGCGACCGCCGGCCGACCACGGATCTTCGGCCCGCACCGCGGCCCAATAGTCGAACTCCATCTGCGCCACCGCGCGACTCGACGCCGAGTGGACCGGCCGCGGGTAGTGCGTGCGCGCGATGGGCGAGTTGAACACCACGCCGATGCGCTCCTCGCCGTAGGTGCCGAGGCTGGCGTAGAGCAGCCCGATCGCGCGGTTCACCGCGTAGCCGACGGTGCCTCGGGGATAGCCGACGGTGGCCGCGAAGGCGCCGAGTCGCGTATGCGGGATCGGTCGCAGGTTGCCAGCCGCAACGCGCCGCAGCTCGTGCAACCGCACCGCCGCCCCAGCCCCCGCGGCCGCCATCACCCGCGCCAACACGGCCTGGTCGCTCAAGTACCCGAGGAAGCCACTCTTGTCGTCGCCGGCCCTGCCCACGCGACTTGGGGTACGTGGCGCACCGCCACCCGGATCGACGAGGGCTCGCGAGCTCGCTGCCTTCAGCCCGGTGCCAGCACCAGATCGATCGCCGAGATCGCCGGCGGGTAGCTCTGCGGCACGCCGCTGGTCGCGAACTGCAGCGTGTTGTCGCCGGCCTGCAGCTCGTCGACCGGCAGCTCGAGCATCTGGCCCAGCTCGCCCTGGATGAGACCGGTGGCGAGCAACGCCAGCTCGTCGGCGTCGAAGCTGCGCTCGTGCCAGCCGTGCTCGTTGACGCGGTAGTGCAGCACGTACTGCTCGTGGGGCACGTCCTGGCCCAGCAGGTACCACATCGAGACCGCCAGACGGGCGCGGCCCATGCCGCTGGCGTCGACGCCGGGCATCGTCAGCGTCAGCGGCGTGGCGTCGGCGAAGTCCGGCACGCGGTAGCCGACGTCCATCACCGGCCCCGGGATGTTCCACGCGTCGGTGCCGGCCACGAGCGCGTCGCCGACCTCGAACTCGCGCCCCCCGTCGATCACCGGACCATCGAAGCCGACGTTGTCCCAGCGCGTGACCCAGGCGTCGATCACCTCGGTCGCGCCGTACGCGTCGTCCTGGCTGTACTTGATGGTCGCGTGGTTGTGCGTCGTCAGATGCACCCAGCCGCGCGAGAACGGCAGCGCGACGTCGACCGCGTGCAGCAACACCGCGGGCTCGAAGCTCACGCCGTCGTCGGCGTACGGCGAGCCGTAGACCTCGACGTGTTGCTGCGACACCCGGACCTCGAAGTGGTTGAGCTTGCCCTTCGCCCCCGCGACGCAGGTGAACTCGGGACCCGGGAACACCTCATCGTGATAGTTGCTGCTGACGTCGATGAAGCGCACGCCGACGCTGCCGAGCTGCCCGGGACAGCTGGCCTGGAACTGCACCTGCATGCCGTTGCGCGGCACCGGCCCGCCCTCGTCGTTGCCGAGGATCGCAAACGACGGCAGCGGCGTCGGGTCCTCGGTGATCTCGAGTGAGATCCAGCCCAGCAGGCCGTTCAGCACGTAGCCCTCAGCGTCGAACACGATGGTGCCGGTGCGGCCCTCGAAGTCGAAGGGCTGCCGGATGCGGTACGAGTTCTGCCCGTAGTTCTGCGCGCCCACGGCCATCAACAGGTGTGGGCTCGCGATGTCGTCGTTGGCGTCGCAGACCAGCGTGTCCTGGTCGGGGAACACCTGCGACGGCAGGTCGTTGCGGCAGTCGGTGATGGTGGCCGGGCCCGCCGCGATCGCGCGACCGTTGCCGGTCGCCAGCTGCGGGTTGCCCCGCGCGGCGCTCCAGCGTCGCGCGTCGAGCTCGACCGCGCGGCCGCGATGATCACTCGGCGCGTCGAAGGTCTCGCAGAAGGCCGCGGACGCGAAGCCGCAGCCGGGCCCGCCGGGCACCGTGCCGGTCTCGCCGCCGTCGGAGCTGCCGCCGGAATCGGAACCCACGCTCGCGCTGGCCGCGGTCGAGCTCACCACCCCGGTCGAATCGCCCGCGCCATGCATCCCGCTCGAGGCGCCACCATCGTCCGTCGACGCGGCACCGCTACCGCTCGGCGTGCTGCCGCAGGCCGAGCACAACGCTGCCACCCACACACGCGCCCGGCACGAGGACTCGCGCGTCACGGCTTCACCACCACGCGCCAAAACCCCTCCTGCAGGTTCGACGAGTACAGCACGCCGTGGCCGGGGTCATAGCCGAAGCTGCCGCCCATCGACAAGCTCGGCGCGTCGAACTCGGTCCAGGTGACGCCGTCGTCGACCGACCGGAGGTACCGCGCGGTCTCGCAGAAGCCACCGAAGTAGCAGGTGCTGGTGTACAGCGTCGCGCCATCGCTCACCACGCCGCCGACGATCGGCCCGGTGCCCTCGATGAGCGACCACGTCGGCACCGTGCCATCGGTGCTGCGCCAGATGCCGTCGGCGCCGGCCACCACGAACGCACCGCCGGGCGTGCGGACCAGCTGCGAGCCCTGCAGGTGGCTCGTGGTCATGCCGACGATCGCCTCCCAGCTGTCGCCGCCGTCGTCGCTGCGCCAGAAGCCGTTGCTCTGCGAGCCCCACAGCCAGGTCTGCGCGTCGAGGAAGAAGATCACCTGGCCCTCGTTGCCGTCCCAGCTCGGCTCACCGTCGATGAGGCTCCACGACGCGCCGGCGTCGTGGCTCTCGGCGATGCAGGTCGCCGGATGCGGTGGCAGGCACGACTCGTGGAAGGTCAGGAGGATGTGCTCGTGATCGGTGGGGTCGATCGCGATGACGTTGGCGAAGTTGTACGTGAACGCGGCGCCCAGCTCCGGCTGCGCCGGCGGTGGCCATACCGGCGCCCAGTCGACGCCGCCGTCGATCGACTTGAACAGCCCGTTCGCGCCGTAACCCGAGTTGGTGTAGACGACCTCGGGCTCGATCGGATCGATCGCGAAGGTCCAGTTCATGCCCGAGTCGACGGCATCGCCGTTCTCGCCGGTGCTGATGTGCACCCACGTCGCGCCGCAGTCGGTGCTCTTCCACACCTTCTGGAACAGGGTCCCGAGGTAGATCGTGCCTTGGTTCACCGGATCGACCGCAAACGCGAACGTGCCCGCGTCCTGCCCCTGACCAAAGCCCGCGGCGACCTCGGGCGGCGTGATGTCCTCGAACACGCCCTCGCCCGCGAGGCTGTCGCACGCGCCGAGCACCGGCGGCGGACCGGTCTCGTCGCCGCCGTCACTGCTGCCGTCGTCGCTCGACGTGGCGGACATCGTCGTGCCCGCGGTCGTGGTCGGGGGCCCGCCGCTGCTGTCGTCGCCAGCGGCGGTGGTGCCCGCGGAGGCCGAGCCCGCGGTGCCCGCGGTGCCCGCATCCGCAGCCGAGCTGCTGCCATCGCCGTCGTCGGCGACCGACGGCGCGCCGCCGCACGCCGCCGCGACCAGCCAAGCTCCAATTGCGCGCGCGTGGGTGGGGATCGCCATGCGAGTACACCCATGCACGCGCGGCGCTCCACCTGTGGACCGAAATGCGCGCGCGCGGGCGAGACCCGTAGGCCCCCAAAGACCCCCAAAGAAATCGGTGCTATCTATCGCGCGTGCCCGCGCGCATGGCCTTGGCGCTGGTCATCCGGCTCGCGCCCGCGGTCGCACCCGCGCCGACGCCGACACCGACCGCGACGGCAGAGGGCGCGCCCACCCCCGCCGTGCCCAGCCCGACCGCGTTCGAGTGGATCGCACCGGACGGCTGCCCTGACGCGACCTTTGCCCGCGCGAGCGTCGAGCACTACGCCGGCCGCAGCCTCGCCGACACCGCCGCGGTGCTGCACGCCGCGCGCGCCGAGATCGTTGCGCAGGCGCAGGGTGACTTCCGCCTGCGGCTCGAACTCGAGGTCGCCGCGGGCACACCGGTGCAGCGCACACTGCGGGACGAGAGCTGTCGCGTGCTGGCCGAGACCGCGGCCTTGATGATCGCCGTGACGATCGACCCCCTCGCAGCGACGCGCGTGGGCACGCTGCCGGAGCCTGCGCCCACGCGCGCACCGACACCCGAGCCGCCGCCGGTCGAGCCACCGAAGCCGCCGGCCACGAAGCCATCGACCCCGCCCGGTCCCCCCACGCGCAGCTGCGACGCCGGCCCCGCCCTGCGCCGCACCGGTGTCACCGATCGTCGCCCGTGCGTCGGGCTCGAGGCCCGTGCCGGTCTGCAGCTGGGGTTGCTCCCGACCGCAATCGGCCCCGGTGTCGCGATCACGCTGGCGCTCGCATGGCCGCGCCTGCGGATCGAGCTCGGCGGCAGCCACTGGTTCCGTCGACCCGCACGCACGGGCGACGATCGCAACCGCGGAGGTAACCTGCAGCTCAGCGCCGGCTCGCTGGGCGCGTGCGCGCGTCTGCGGCATCGCGCCCACGAGTTTCCGTTGTGCGGTGGCGCCGAGGTGGGCGCGCTCGTCGGCCGCGGTGTCGGCATCGCGGTGCCGCGACGCGAGCAGCTGCTCTGGCTGGCGGCGTGGGCGGGTCCGCGTTGGATGTGGTCGGTGCACCGTCGGGTCGCGCTGCTCGCCGACGTCGACGTGGTCGTACCGATGGCGCGATATCGCTTCGAGGTCGGGGCCTCGGGGTCGTGCACCGGGTCGATCCCGTTGGCGGTCGCGTCCACCTCGGGCTCGGGATTCGCCTGTAGGAGCGCAGGTTTGGGGGCCCGCACACGATCCCGTCACAGATCGGGGCGCGAGCCTGCATGCTCACGGGTGGAGCGGGCCCTGCAGCCCCCAAGAGGCACGAGGTGGGCGAGGGGCCGAGTCTCCAGGCGATCTACGAGCAGTACCACGCGTTCGTCTGGCGCGTGGCACAACGGCTCGGCGTGGGCCGAGCCGCACTCGACGACGTCGTGCAAGAGGTGTTCGTCATCATGCATCGCCGACGACACGAGCTCGACATGAGCGGATCGATCCCTGGCCTGCTGTATGGCGTGACGCGTCGCGTCGCCGCCCGCACGCGCCAGGTCGACGATCGCCGCGCCGCGCGGCTCACCGTGGTCGAGCCCGCCGGCACCCGCGACGGCGCGCCCGATCCCGAGTCCCATGTGTTGCTCGAGGAGCGCGCCGCCGTGGTCCGCGAAGCGCTCGACGCGATGGACGAGGACAAGCGTGTGATGTTCGTGCTGACCTGCGTCGAAGGCATGAGCATCGCGGCCGCGGCCGCGGCGGTCGACATCAACGTCAACACCGCGTACGCGCGCGCCCGGGTCGCGCGCGAGCTCGTGAGCAAGGCCATCGCACGCCACCGTGCGAAGGAGGAAAGGGTCCGCGTCCATGTCGCGCGATGAACTCGAGTTCGACGACGACGACGACGACCTGCGGCTCTACGTCGCGGCGTTCCGCGAGATCGAGCAGCCCACGCCCGCGACCCACGCCGCCAGCTGGAAGGTGATCGCCGAGCGCACCGGCGTCGAGAGTTCGCGCCGCTGGTGGCTGTGGGTCGGCGCCGCGGCGACGCTCGCCGCCGCCGCGTGGGTGATTGCCAACTTCGGCGGCGTGGCGCTGCAACGCAACGCCGCGGCCGAGCCCGATCTGCGAGACCAGGCCGGCTACGTCCACGGCGACGACAGCGGCGGCGACGCGGTCGCGCGGGCACGCCGGGCGGCCGCGCCCGCGACGAAGCAGGCCGAGGCCGAGGTCGAGGCGCCCGCCGACCTGGTCGTCGCACCGACGATCGAGCCCGCGCCCCAGCCCGAGCCCGCCACGGCGGCCAAGCCCGCCCGCGGCAAGCCGCGCGCCGCGACCTCGCTGGCCGACGAGACCGCGCTGTTCGGCGACATCCAGCGCGCGCTGGTCGAGAACCAGCCCGCGCGGGCACTCACCGCGATCGCGCAGCACGAGCGCGAGTTCCCCCGCGGCGCCTTCCGCAGCGAACGCATCGTCGCCAAGGCGCGCGCGCTGTGTGCCGCCGGCAAGCGCGATGCGGCCAAGCGGGTGCGCGATCAGTTCCTCGCGCAGCATCCGTCATCGCACCTGGCTCCGAGCATGCGCTCGGTGTGCGCCGATTGATCGCGCGACGATTTTTCGCCACAGGTTCGCCGGCGCGGCTGCATTGCAGAGGCAGCCATGCGCAAGACCTCCGCTTCGCTGCTCTTGCTCGCCCTGACGATCGCCTGTGGGGACCGCGGCACCGCGGGCTCCGATGGCGACGACGCGTCGGGCCCCGCCACCGAGACCGCGACCGAGGCCAGCGCCAGCGGCGACGACGGGCCCTCGAGCGGCACTGACGGCACGGCCGACAGCACCGGCGGCGACACCACCGGCGACGCACCGCCCGACACCGACCTCCCGCCGCTGCCCGAGCTCACCGGCGTGCAGCTGCGCATCGTCGGCGATGCCGCCAACATCGTCTTCGATCCATGGGAGGGCGCGGTCGACTACCGGGTGTACCCGCTACCGGCCGACGACGACATCACGGTCGGCGACGACGGCAGCGTGATCGTCGAGGATGCGATCTACCGCTGTGCCGGCCACCGCGAGGGGCTCTACATGCTGGAGGACGTGGTCAGCCCCGACGAAGGTTGGAACGACAACGCCGCCGGCGGCGCGACGATCCTCGCGCGCGACGTGCTGGGCTACACGCGCGCCGAGGCCGACGCCGTGCTCGGCTACGTCTACACCACCGCCGGCGAGGGTCGCATCCCGGTCTACGTGCTCGGCGATCCCGATCCGGGCGGCGAGGGCGGGCCGAGCTGCGGCCGGCCGGTGTTCCAGGCCAGCCGCCCGAAGCTCTACACCACCGACGCCGCGCTCCGGGATCAACGCATCGCACAGCACTGGCGCGACGACGGCATTGCGTTCTGGGTGCCTGCGAGCGCCGGCGCCGGCACCAAGCCGGTGTTCGAAGGCAACTTCGGCGACGGCGTCACGCTGCGCTGGGTCGACGGGCCCGAGGCCCAGACGCGCGGCGCCGGCGAGACGGTGTTCGAGATCCTGAGCGCGCCCGAAGACGGCGCGATCGAACTCTACCGCGTGCACGTGGCCCCCTACTGCAGCCGCAGCCATGACGAGCTGGTGGCGGGCTCGACCCGCTTCGCGCGGGCGCGCAGCGAGGGCGATCAACCGCTGACGGCCGTGCGTTGGTCGGGCCTGACCGCATCGACGACGCTCGTGGTCGAGGCGCTCGATCACGGCTGCCCCTATCTCGGCAACCTCTCGCCACAGCACCAGGACCCGTTCGTCGAGGAGTTCGGCGAGGAAGTGCTCGAGTACGAGGGCTACCAGACCCCCGACGACATGCGCGCGCTCTCGCCGACCGGCGAGCTCTTCGTCAACGGCCAGAGCGACGATGGCGTGGTGCCGCGGGCAGTCGCGCGCAGCTTCGTGACCGCAGCACCCGAGCTGCCGACGATGGACTTCTACGCCAGCTTCCCGGAGTCGGAGGACTTCTACGCCAGCTTCGGCGCGTCGACCGGCAACGTCTACGCGCAGTACTTCGAGGCCCCCGGCTACCACCTGTCGTCGTACGCCAACTCGAACATCCACTTCGGCACCATGTTCGGTGAGCTGTGGTTCGCCTACAACGACATCGCCGCCGACGTGAACGGCAAGGTCCGGCTCACGCCCAGCCAGACCGCGCAGGTCGGCGCCGAGGGGTTCCTGCACGTGCAGACCGAGGTCGACATCATCTCGACCGATCGTCGCTATCCCCAGATCATCATCAGTGATCGCATCGCGCCGGTGCAGGACGACCTCGCGTCTGGCACCACGATGATCGTGCAGCCCAAGGACATGACGCCGACCCAGCTGCAGGTCCAGATCTGTGACCACCGCACCTGGGACGTCAACGATCAGTGTCCTCGGCTGCCGACCTTCGTCGACGACTGGGCGCCCAACTCACCGCTGCCCGGCGAGCGCACCGGCAGTGACAACGCCGTCACCATCGACGTGTACCTGTCGAGCACGCGGCTGTACCTGCTGCTCGACGGTCAGCAGTACGCGTGCACCGATCTACCGGCGACCTCGTTCGAGGACGGGGCCACCTATGCACCGCCGGTCGGCGAGGTCACCGTGACGTGGGGCGACGTGCTCTACCACTCGGGGGTCGATTTCGCCGCGGGCGGCGGCGCCATCGCGGGCAATACGTACCTCTTCCACCGCACACACCTGCAGAGGACCACGCGTCGACACTTCGACAACCTCGGCTTCTCGAGCGGCGTTGCGGCACCAGCGTGGAACGAGGCGCTCACGCCGTGCTCCGGAGCCGGCGCATGAGACGGCTCGCGCTCGGGTGCGGCGCGCTACTGGCCTGCGGGCAGCCGGCCACGTCGGGGGACACGAGCGCGCTCGAGACCGGTGGCCACGGCAGCGAATTGAGCAGCGGCGGCGGCACGGTCGAGTCCAGCGACGGCAGCGGCGGCACCACGGCGTCGGATAGCGACGACGGCACCACCACCGGCATCGACGACGTCCCGCCCGAGTTCTCCGAGCAGGAGTGGGCCGCCTTGCTCGAGCTCTCGCCCGATCCCTGCCCGCACCACCGCCCGACCTCACCAACGCCTGGGCCGACGACCCTGCCGCAGCGGCGCTCGGGCAAGCGTTCTTCTTCACGACGGTGTTCTCCGGCCGACTGCTCGACGGTGATCAGAACGGCACCGGCACCTCGCTGGGCAACAAGGGCGAGGCCGGCAAGGTCTCGTGCGCGAGCTGCCACGTGCCCGACGACGCCTTCACCGACACACGCTCGCCGAGCAAGCAGATCTCGCTGGGCGCCGGCTGGGGGCGGCGGCGCGCGCCCTCGCTGCTCGACGTCGGCCACGCGCAGCTGCTGATGTGGGACGGTCGCCACGACACGCTCTACAACCAGGTCTTCGGCCCGCTCGAGTCGCCGGTCGAGATGAACAGCTCGCGGCTGTACGTCGCGCAGCAGGTGTTCGCGCACTTTCGCGAGCCCTACGAGGCGGTGTTCGGCCCGATGCCGCCGCTCGACGACACTGCCCGCTTCCCGAGCATCTCCCCCGAGGCGACGGGCTGCACCCCAGCGGGCAACGAGGTGCCGATGGTGTGCGACGGTGAGATCCACGGCAGCCCCGGCGACGGCGCCGAGTTCGACGGCATGGACGCGGCCGATCGCGACGCGGTGACGCGCGTGGTGGTGAACGTCGGCAAGGCGATCGGCGCCTACGAGCGCAAGCTCGCGTGCGGACCGGGTCGCTTCGATGCGTGGCTGCACGGCGACGCGGACGCGCTCACGCCGTCCGAGCAGCGCGGCGCCAAGCTGTTCGTCGGCGCAGCCGACTGCGTGTCGTGCCACGGCGGACCGTTCCTGTCCGACCAGCAGTTCCACAACGTCGGCGTGGTGCCGGCCATCGTGGCCTCGGCGTTCATCGACGCCGACGACCGTGGCGCCATCGTCGGGCTCGCGCTCGCGATCGCCGATCCATTGTCGAGCCGCGGCGTGTACAGCGACGGCGACGACGACCGGCTACCCGACGCGGTCGACGACAGCCACGAGGGTGCCTTCCGCACACCGACCCTGCGCTGCGTCGCGCAGCGGCCATCGTTCTTGCACACCGGGCAGGCGCTCGGGCTCGCGCCCGTGGTCGCGCACTTCGACGCCGGCGGTGGCCCGGCGGGTGGCTACCCGGGCACCAACGAGCTGGTGCCGCTGGGGCTCACGGCGGATGATCGCGCCGATCTGGTCGCGTTCCTGCGCACGCTCGACGGCCCCGGCGCCGACGAGGACCTCCGCCACGCGCCGTGATCACGGCCGGCGCGCTAGTTGTGGTGGGTTAGGGGCCGCCGCTGCACGGCACCTGCACCTCGTCCCACGGCGGCGCCGCGACGCCGCTCGAGACACCGAGGTTGTCGAAGTGCCGCTGCGTCGTCGTCGGCAGGTGACGACGGTGGAAGCCATAGCTGTCCGGCACCGTGAGCGGTCCGCCGCCGAGGGTGAAATCGATCGCCGAGTGGGCGAGCACGTCCCCCCACGCGATGCGCACGTCACCGACCGGTGGACCATGCGCGACACCGTCGTCGGCGAGCGCGGGGAGGTCCGTGCATGCGTACGGCTTGCCGTCGAGCAGCAGGTAGATCCGCGAAGGCGACAGGTACACGTCGAGCTGCACCGCGTTGTCGCTGCCCGCGGTGTCGGCGATGGGCGCGACCTGGGGCGCGGCGTCGGCCGCAAAGGTCGGCAGCCCCGCGCACTCGTAGCCGAGGTCCCAGGTCATGTGATCGCAGATCTGCAGGTCGATGAAGCTCGGCGCGTACCTGCGCGGGCCCACGATCACGGTCGTGCCGCTGGCGAGGTTGTCCTGCAGCGGCGCGGGTTGATCGCTGATGAACAGCTGCGGGAAGCGACGGTCGGTCGTGAGCGCGCCGACCTCACCGGTGACGTGCAGGTAGCTGCCAGCATCGACGCGCGCCGGCGCGTCGATGCCCAGCCGCACCATGCCGTTCACGCCGGCGGCGATGTCGTTGTAGGCCAGCCAGAACTCGCCGAGCATGCTGCCGAAGTGGACGTGCGAGTTCGAGTACGACGACATCAGATACATCGGCGCGTCGAAGTGCAGGCCGTACACGCTCCCGGTCGGTGCCGCGAAACCGGCGAAGAAGTCCTCGTCCTCGGGGAACGTCGCGTACACGTCCATGGTCGGCAGCGATGGTGCGACGGTGATGAAGCTGCGTCGGATCGCGCGGGCCGGCGGTGGATCGTCGTACTGGCCGTTGACGAACACCTCGCCGCTCGGCGACGCCGCACGCATCTGCGCCAGCGTCACGTAGGCCTCGTGCGGCGCGCCCTCGTCGACGAAGGCGGGCTCGCCCTGCGGTGAGAGGATGCCCTGGTACGGGCAGCCCTGGTCGAGCGCCTCCGCGACCAGCGTGATCGGCCCCGTGAGTCCCGACCACCGCAGCGCCGGCAGCGGTTGATCGCCCTGCCGTCGCACCCGTCGAAAACCCGCGAGCCCAGCCACGAGCTCGTCGTGGGCGCGGCCGCAGTACGGCTGCACGTGCACCCGCATCAGCGGCACGGTGCCGGGCTCGGGCTCACGCAGCACCTGCAGGATCGTCGTACCCGGCCCGCGTGCGGTCGCCTCGGGGCCGTCGATCCAGCGCAGCAACGCGTCGTCGACCAGGCTTGCCTCATAGATCGGGCGCGTGGCTGCACCGGCGATCATCGGCACCCAGAACGCGATGCCGTCGTCGCGCCAGCGCTGGGCCACCAGCGCGTCGCGGACCGCCGCGTCGGCGGTGTACTGGTGCGCGCGCGAGGCCACGAAGGTCGGCCGGCCGCACGCCACGGCGCCGTCGTCCTCGACGTCGGGATCGGCGAGGGCGTAGACCGGCAGGCGATCGGCGGCCTCGGTGAGGTAGACGTGACCGAGCTCGGCGTCGCCCTCGGTGCGCGTGAAGCCGACCACCTGTCGCTCGACCAGCGTCGCACCGCCGGCGGCGACGTCGTTCCAGCCCTCGTCGGGGCTGACGATGTCCTCGAGCATGTACAGCGCCTCGCGCTGACCAGCGCAGCGATAGAGCCCATCGTCGATCACGATCACGCCGTCGCCACCGACGTGGATCGCATCGTTCGGTGGCAGGGCATAGACGCGGTAGTCGACCGCCGCGTCGACCGCGTCGAAGGTGATGTTGGCGGCGTCACCGACGATGCGCACGCGCACGTTGGTGAGCGGCGGCAGCATCGGCAGCGTGGTGTCGACGTCGCCGTCGGTCGCATCGCCGCCCTCGCCGACGCCGTCGTCCGAACCGCCCGCGGAGCCGCCCGCCGACATGCTGTCCTGGCCGAGATCGCCCACGAAGGTGCAGCCGCTACCCGCCACCGCGAGCAGCCGCGCGAGCACGCCGAGCGCCGACCACCGCAGCAGCATCCCGAAGAGGATCGACGATCTCGCCGGCAGCGTCGAGCCTGCCGACATCGCGATCGCGGGCCCGCGACGTGCGTCATCCGCCGCGACGTGGGGTCGCGGGCACCCGCGCGCGCCCACGAACCTTCGCGCGCGCGCCGGGCACCACCCCCATCACCTCGGTGCACAGCTCGCGCAGCCAGCGATGCGCGGGATCGTCGTGGCTACGCTCGTGCCACAGCAGCTGCATCGTGAAGCCGCGCAGCCGCAGCGGCGGCTCGACCAGCAAGAGCGGCAGCTGCTCGACGAATACCCGCGCGACCCGCTCGGGCAAGGTCAACACGAGGTCACTACCGGCCACCACGAAGGGCGCGAGCAAGAACTGCGGCAGCGACAGCACCACGCGCCGCGTCAGCCCCAGCTCGGCGAGCGCGTCGTCGACCACGCCACCGGGTCGGCCGGTGGGCGCGATCACGGCGTGCCGCAGCCGCACGAAGCTCTCGAGCGTCCAGCGACGCGCGAGCGCGGGGTGATCGCGATGGACCAGACACACGAATCGCTCGTGGAACAGCTTGCGAGCGCGGATCCCCGAGCCTTCGACCGGTCGACTGTCGGGCACGACCATCAGGTCGAACTCGCCGCGGGCGAGCAACTCGCCGCCGTGGCCGTCGTGGTTGCGCACCTGCAGATCGACGCCGGGGGCCTCCGCCGCGACGCGCTGGAGCAGGCCGGGCAGCATCACGAGGCCGACATAGTCCGCCAACGACAGCACGAAGCGACGCTGCGCGGTCGCGGGGTCGAAGCGCGCGGGTCCAGCGACGGCGCGCTGCATCGCGGCCAGCGCCTCGCGCAGCGGCGAGGCCATCGCCTCGGCCCGCGTGGTGGCGACCAGACCACCCGCGCCGCGGACCAGCAAGGGATCGCCGAAGGTGCGACGCAGCCGCGCGAGCGCGTGACTGGTGGCCGACTGCGACAGCCCGACGCTCCGCGCCGCCGCGGTCACGCTGCGCGTGCGCAGCAGTGCGTCCAGCACGACCAGCGCGTTGAGATCGAGGCCGCCGAGCTGCACGGCATGCATGTCTTCCATGATCAACATGCACTGTACAAATCACGGCCGGAGACCACAATCGACCCCAGCCGCGGCGCCGCGAGGAGCCGAGCCGCGACCGAGAGGAGCAGTGTCATGACGTTCGTGATCACAGGGGTTTCGGGTAACACCGGGGGTGTCGTCGCCGACACGTTGCTGGCCCAGGGCCAGCGGGTGCGCGTGGTGGTGCGGGAGCGCGAGAAGGCGGCCCGCTTTGCGGCACACGGCGCCGAAGTGGCGGTCGCCGACCTGGGCGACACCCGAGCGTTGGCCGCCGCGTTCGCCGGCGCGCGCGCAGCCTACGTGCTGGTGCCGCCGAACCTGGCCGCCGCCGACACCCGCGCGCACCAGCGCGCGACCTCGGACTCGATCGCCGCCGCGCTGCGCGAGGCCCGGGTCCCCCACGCGGTGCTGCTGTCGTCGATCGGCGCCCAGCACCCCGCAGGCACCGGCCCGATCGCCGGCCTGCACCACACCGAGGCGCTGTTGCGGGCGCTGCCCGACACGCGCGCGAGCTTCATCCGCGCGGCGTACTTCATGGAGAACCTCGGCGGCTCGCTCGGCCTGCTCGACCAGGGCCTGCTGCCGAGCTTCATGCCCGCATCGCTGGCGATCGAGATGGTCGCCACCGTCGACATCGGCAAGCTCGCGGCGCAGACCCTCGTCGAGGGCACTGCTGCAACGCAGGTGATCGAGCTCGCGGGTCCGAGCAAGGTCTCGATGGCCGACGTGGCCGCCGCGGCGTCGAAGCGACTCGGCAAGCCCATCACCGTCGCCGAGGCACCGACCGAGGCGGTGGTGCCGACGCTGACGGGCTTCGGCATGCCCGCGGACCTCGCGGCGATGTACCGCGAGATGATCGAGGGCCTCATCGCCGGCCACGTCGCCTACGAAGGCGGTCACCGCACCTCGCGGGGCGCGACCACGGTTGACACCGTGCTCGGCGCGCTGCTCGGTGCCGGTACCCCGCCGCGTTAGGGGGCCGCCCGCCCGCCGTGCGCCAAGGGCCGCACGGCCCAGGGGAGCGCGTCGCGGCGATTTCTCGCCCGGGCTGTCACGCCCGGGCGCCCTGCCCTGTCAGGTCTTCGAAGGACGAGACACGACATGGGCGAGACGATTCGAGACGTGGTGGTGGTGGGTGCGGGCTACGCGGGCATGCGCGCGGCGTTGCGGCTGGCCTGGCGGGCACCGCAGCTGGCGATCACCCTGGTCGATCCGCGCGCGACCTTCTCGCAGCGCGTGCGGCTGCATCAGCTGGCATGTGGGCAGCCGGTGGCCGCGCCGTCGCTCGCGGACTGGTGCGCACGCGCGGGCATCACCTTCGTGCAGGCGCGCGCCCGCGGCCTCGATCGCCGGCGCGCAATCCTGCAGACCGACGGCGGCGAGCTGCACTACGATCGCCTGGTGCTGGCGCTCGGCTCGACCGCAGAGCTCACGACCCCCGGGGCCCACGATCACGCGTACTCGATCGCCCACGAGGCCGGCGCGCGCGCGCTGGCCTCGCGGCTGCAGGCGCTGCCGTCCGGCGCCCGCGTGGCGGTGGTCGGCGGTGGGCTCACCGGCATCGAGGCGGCCAGCGAGATCGCCGAGAGCTTCGGCCAGCTCTCGGTGCAGCTGCTGACGCGGGCGACCCTCGGCGAGGGCGCGCTCGCCCCCGGCGGCCGCGCGCGGGTGCTGCGGGCGTTCGCACGCCTGGGCGTGACGCTGCGCGAGGGCTTCGAGGTCGTCGCGGTCGAGCCCGGTCGTGTGATCGGCACGCAGGGCGCCGAGGCCGTCGATGCGTGCGTGTGGAGCTCGGGCTTCCGCGCGACGCCGTGGGCCCGCGAGGTCGGGCTGCCGACCGGCGCGCTGGATCGCCTGCGGGTCGATCGCACGCTGCGCTGCATCGACGACCCGCGCATCTACGGCATCGGCGACGCGGCCGCACCCGAGCCCGCGCGTGGGGCCCCGAGCCTGATGTCGTGTCGGCTCGCGCTGCCGATGGCGGGCGTGGCCGCCGACAACCTGGCCGGCGAGCTACGCGGTCGCACGCCGCGGAGCTTCACCGCGACCGATGCTGGCCGCTGCGTCAGCCTCGGCCGCGAGCTCGGTCTGGTGCAGCTGCACCGCACCGACGGCCGCCTGCGCGACGCGAGCCTCGGCGGCACCGCGGCGGCGTGGACCAAGGAACGCATCTGTCGCTTCACCGTGTGGCTGCTCGAGCGCGAGGCCAACGCAGCCGCACGGGCACGTCGGCGCGCGCTGGCGCCGGCGGAGGTCGCCGCATGAGCATCGAGGACGAGCTGGTGCGCGAGCGTCCGCGCCTGCTCGCGCTGGCGTATCGCATGCTCGGCAGCATGGCCGAGGCCGAGGACGTGGTGCAGGACGCCTACACGCGCTGCAGCGAGATGCCGCGCGACGCCATCCGCTCGCTGCCGGCGCTGCTCACCACCGTGGTCACGCGCCTGTCGATCAATGCCCTGCAATCGGCCCGCGTGCGCCGCGAGCAGTATGTCGGGCCATGGTTCCCCGAGCCAGTCACCGAGCTGGCGGAGATCGATCCCGCGTCGATCTCCTTCGCGTTCCTGCTGCTGCTCGAGACGCTCGGGCCCAGCGAGCGCGCGGCGTTCCTGCTGCACAAGGTGTTCGACTACACCCACGACGAGATCGCCGACACGCTCGGCATCGAGGTCACGGCCTCGCGTCAGCTGGTCCACCGCGCCAAGCAGCACATCGAGCGCGGCAAGCCCCGCTTCCGCAGCGACCCGATGCAAGTCGCGCAGCTGCAGGCCCGCTTCGCCGAGGTCGCGCGGGGTGGCGATGTCGCCCAGCTGCGGGCGCTGCTCACCGACGACGTGGTCGCCCGCGCCGATCACGGCGGCAAGGCCTCGGCCGCACGCAAGCCGCTGGTGGGCGCCGACACCGTGTCCAAGTTCATCCACGGTCTGCTGTCGAAGATGCCCAGCTGGGGTGCGTGGCTGCAGACCCTCGACATCAACGGCGAGCCCGCGACCATCGCTCGCACCGACGCGCTGCTGATCTCCGTGCTGACCTTCGTGCTCGACGGCGAGCGCGTGGCGGAGATCAACATGGTCCGCAACCCCGACAAGCTCGAGCACCTCGCGGCCCACCTCGGGCTCGCGGTCTACCGTGAGCCCGGCCTGGCGTAGCGGCGGCTGGCCGAGGCGAGCCGCACGCGACATCAGCCTCGACGCAGCGCGCGTGCCCAGTCGTCGAGGTTGCTGATCGTACTCTCGAGCAGCGCGCGATCGGCCGAGAGTTCCGCCAGCGCCTGCTGCAGCAGCGCCTTGGCGCGACGGATCCGCGTCCGCACGGTGCCTTCGGGCACGCCGAGGGCCGCCGCGATCTCGGCGGCCCCGAGCGGCTCCCAGAAGTAGAGCTCGAGCAGCACCTGGTGTTCGAGCGGGATTCGCCGCAGGCCCTGCAGCAACAGTCGCTGCTCCTGCGCGTGCGCGATCAACTCGTGCGCGTCGGGGGCGAGATCGAAGACCGAGGTCTCACCGAAATCGAGGTGGGCATCGTCGCGACGCTGCGCCCGGTAGTGATTGCGCAGCACGTTGTACGCGACGCCGAACACGAAGCTGCGGAAGCTACCCTCGGCGCGGAAGCTCGCGCTGGCCTCGAGCAGGCCGAGTACCGTCTGCTGGATGAGATCGTCCATGCGGTCGGAACCCTTGTTGCGGAAGAACCGCGCGAGCGTCTTGAAGTAGCGCTCGAAGAGCTGCTCTCCCGCGCGCCGATCTCCCTCGCGCCAGCGCGCGAGCAGCTCGGCGTCGTCGTCCATCGCCGAAGATGCTAGCAGCCCGGGGTCCGCCGCCGCGACGCCGACACGCATGCGGTCCGCCGTCGCGCTCACGGCGAGGGCCTCGCCAGCGGCGCTCGCAGGAGACACCAGTGCGCGGCCGCGTCGCCCCGGAGATCGGCCGCGTCGGCCGCGTCGAGGCACCAGTCGTACGCGTCGGCCGCGAGGACGCGGACGGGATCGACGAACCCGGCACTCAGCTCGGCACACGCCTGCTGCGCGTCGACCCCGGGGCCCGCGCGGAGGATCGCGGAGGCGACGGCCTCGTACAGCAGGCCGGTACGACCTGCTGCGCGGAGGTTGGCGCGGACGTCACGGTACGGCTTCACCGCGGCGTAGCGCGTCACCAGTCGCTCGCCGTCGGTCATCATGCGATCGATGAACAGCCCGAAGGCCTGCTCCGACAGTCCCCGCGCCCCTTCGAAGTCGAGGTCGCCGGGCGGCGTCAGCTCGAGATAGACCTCGAGGTCCGCGTCGGCCAATGTCAGGCTCGCATCGGCCACCGCCGCGGCGAACGCGACACGTTCGCCGTCGTCACCGCCGGCCGCCACGCCCGCGACGGCCATCACCGCGTCGAGGTGCCGGCGCGCGCTCGCGACCAACTCGGGATCGCGAGCGATCCGCGTCAGCGGTCGCAGCGGCGGCACGTCACAGTCGACGCGCGCCTCGGGCCCGGTCACGACGCATAGACCATCGACCGCGGCGGTGCACGATCGTTGCCACTGCACCGCGGCGGCGGCGGCGTGGGCGATCGCGCGTCGCCACGGCGCGGCGGACTCGCCATGGTCGGCGAGGAACGCTTCGGCGAGCGCGAGACGGTCGGTCGGCGCGGTGGCGTCCAGCAACGGCGCCAGCGCGGCCGCCTCCTCGGCATCGTCCGCGACGGCTTCGCCGACGTGGACGCCGGCATCGGCCGTGCCCGTCGTCATCGCATCAAACCGTTGACGCGCACCGGCGTACACCGCCGCGCCCGACGCTACCATCAGCCCCACGAACGCGACGCGTCGGGCCGGCCGTCGCGGGCGCGCGACCAACACCGCCTCGAGCGCCTCCACGTACGGTGACATCGTCGCCGGCCGCTCGCGGGGCTCCCGTGACAAGCCGCGGTCGATCAAGCGCGCGAGCGCATCCGGTACGCCCGCGGCCTCGAACCGGCGCGCTCGCGTGTCGACGACCGCGCGCGCCAAGGTCGGCACGTCGTCGCCATCGAACGGCCGCTGCCCCGCGAGCGTCTCGAACAACATCACGCAGAACGCGAAGACGTCGGTTCGGGCATCGACGGCCGCGCCGAGGAACTGCTCGGGCGCCATGTATGCGGGCGTGCCGAGCAGCGCACCGGTGACCGTGAGCGCGACGGTGTCCGCAGTGGGTACCGCCGCGGGCGTGGGCGTGGCCTCGCGCTCGTCACCGGCTTTGGCGAGCCCGAAGTCGACCACCCGCACGCGCCCGTCGTCACCGATGAGCAGGTTGTCGGGCTTGACGTCGCGATGCACGAGCCGGGCAGCATGGGCCGCCTGCAAGCCCTTCGCAGCCTGCAGGAACACGGCGAAGATCTCGTGACGTGGGCGTGGTTCCTGCAGCCACTGCCGCAACGTTCGCCCCTGAACCAGCTCCATCGCGAGGTAGACCAGCCCCTCGTGGGTCCCGACCTCGTGGATCGCGACCACGTGCGGCGAGGTCAGGCGCGCCAATGCGCGTGCCTCTTGCAGCATGCGCTGCGCGCCGTGATGTCGATCGGGTCGCAGCAGCTTGAGCGCGACGCGTCGGTCGAGATCGGCGTCGTGGGCGACGTAGACCGTGCCCATGCCACCGCCACCGATGCGGCGCATCACGTCGTAGCGCCCGATCCGCACCTGGACGTCGCTTCCGAACAGCCGCGCCTTGAGCTCGCGGTGGAGCAACCGATCCTCGAGCGCATCGAGTTCATCGAGGCCGTCACCGGAGGCCTCGCCGCGCGAATCGGCGGGCCGCGTGCGCCCGAGACCGACGAGCGTCTCGGCATCGCCGACGGCGTCGCCGTCGTGGTCGGGCTCGGTGATCGCCATCGGGACCGCCAGCCAGTGTCGCTCGGTCGGCGCGGGCCTGGCCAGGGGTGGCGCGCAGGGATCGGGGGCGTGACGCGGACGGGACATCAAAGGGGTGCGGTAACCCGACGCGCGCGATCGATTGCATCGAAGGCTCGGAAGCTGCACGAGGGCGTCGTCGGGCTCCCCATGGGTCGCCCGACTCGATTCGCGTCGCACCGCAATCGAATCCGACGCCGGTGCTACCGCCCCGGCGAGGTTCACGACATGCGTCCATCCACGACCGATACATCCATCATCCTGTGCTCGATCACCCTCGCGCTGACGGCCGCGCTCGGCTGCGCTGCGAGCAGCGGCGATGAGGCCGCGAGTGCGTCGCCCCCACGCGACGACGGCCGCGCCGTCACCGACGTCGCCGACGAGCTCGCCGCCGCGGTCGCGCAGTGGCACGGCAGCTGCGACGCGCGGGGCGTCCACGGGCTGTGCTTGGAGGTCGACACCCTGACCGCGCCGGGGGTGGGTTGCGGCGCGCCGCAGCTGGGTCGCATCCGCGTGAAGCCACGGACGAGCGCGGCCGCGGACGCGCTGGACGCCATCGACGACGCGCTGGCGGTGGCGGCCGATGTGGGCACGCCCGACGACGCCGCCGCCATGCGGACCGCGATGGCGCGCGGCCAGCTCGTGGCGGTGGACGCCGAGCTCGAGACCTACCTCGCGATCGAGCTGCCCGCCGAGCCCGAAGCCTTCGTGTCGGCCTTCACCCGCAAGCGCGTGGCCGGCGAGGCGATCACGACCGCGTTGGCCGAGTTCAAGCACCTCGACGATCCCGCGCTCGTCGGCGCGGCGGCGCTGCGCACCGGCTGGGTCTACACCCACCTCGCCGACGCGCTCGAGGGCTTGCCGGTGCCACCGGAGTTCAGCGGCGACGCGCGCGAGACCTACTGCCGCGAGCTCGACAGCGTCTCGGTCGCGCAGCTCCGCGCGCAGGCGCGAGCGGTCGGGCAGTGGTGCCAGCGCGTCGCAGAGCGACCGAACTGGCGCGGCCCCGAGCTCGAGGCTTGCATCGCGCTCGCCCCGGGCGGATGAGCATCACAGCGATCGCGCCCGCATGCATCCGCACGCGCGAGCACGTGCTACCCAGCTCAGCGCGACCGCGACGCGCGGGTGCGGGTGGCCGCGGCGGCCCGCGCCTGGGGACGCCGCAGGCCCTGCGCGAGTGCGTCGAACACCACGCGGATCCGCCGACTCGTCCGCAGCTCGCGGTGGGTCGCGAGCCACAGCGGCACCGGCAGCGGCGCCAGCCCGGGTAGCACGCGGCGGACCGCCGGCTCGGCGTCGCCGACCTCGTCCATCACGATGCAGATGCCGACCCCGTGCTTCGCGAGCTCCCACTGCACGAGGTGGTTGTCGGTGACGATCGGGAAGTTGGCCGGGCCGACCTCGATCCCGAGCGCACGCAGGCCCTTGATCATGAGGTCGGTGCGATCGAACGCGAGGAACTCCGCGTCGCGCAGGTCCGCGGCCGTGCGCGGGTTGCCGAGCCGCTTCAGGTACGCCGGCGTGGCGTACAGCCGCGCCGCGCGGTCGTCGATCTTGGTCGCGATGAGCTCGGTCTGCGTGGGCGTGAAGTTTCGGATCGCGATGTCGGCCTCGCGCCGACGCAGATCGCGGGCCGCATTCGAAGCGATGATCTCGAGCTCGATGCCGGGATGCTCGCGTCGCAGGCGGGCGACGACCGGCGGCAGCAGGAACGCCGAGATCAGCTCGCTGGCGGTTATGCACACGTGGCCCTCGACCGCGGTCGCCTGCCCGGTCGCGCCCAGCGAGAGCCGGGTCGCGGCCTCACCCATCGAGCGCACGTGCGCGAGCAGGTCGAGCCCCGCAGCGGTGAGCTCCAACCCGCTGCCGACCCGCTCGAACAACGCGACCCCGAGCTCCTCCTCGAGCGCGGCGACCTGCCGACCGACGGTGGGCTGCGCCATCCGCAGGGCCCGTGCGGCCGCCGAGAACGAGCCCTCTTCCGCGGTCACGAGGAAGGCACGGGCGCGGTTCCAGTCGAAGCGGACGGATCGCCAGTCCATGCAGATATGCATACCACGAAGACGGATATCGGCGTGGCGTGTGCGGCGATGCATGGCTAGACCTACGCCATGTCCCACGCGATGTCCCACGCCAGCTCGAACGCCAGCACGCCCATCACGACGATCTGCATCGTCGGTGCCTCCGGCAAGCTCGGCCGCTACATGATCCAGCACGCGCTCGAGCGCGGCTACGCGGTGGTCGGCGTGTGCCGGGCGCAGAGCGTGGGGAAGCTGGCCGACTTCGCCGATCGCATCACCATCGTGCCCGGCGCGACCAACGATCCCGAGGTGATCCGCCGCGCGGTCGCGGGCTGCGACGGCGTGCTCACGGTACTGGCCCCGTGGGGCGTGCAGCAGTACGCGTCCGGCACGGCACAGGCGGTGCTCGACCACGCCCTCGCCCACGCGCGCCTGGTGTTCTCGTGCGGGTGGCACATCACCCGCGACGGCAAGGACGTCTACTCGCCGTGGTTTCGCGCCATGGTCGCGACGTTCGGCGCGATCGCCCGTCTGGTGCGCTTCGCCGAGCTCGATGATCAGGTCGAGGCGTGCCGACGCATCTTCGCGAGCGGCCGCGCGTGGACGGTCGTGCGCGGCAGCGACCTCGAGGAGGGCCCGAGCCAAGGCCTGCCGGTGTGGAGCCGCCACGTCGGCGATCCGATCCTCGCCAGCAACCGCACGCGCCGCATCGACTTCGCGCGGTTCATGGTCGAGGCCCTCACCGACGCGTCGCTGGTGGGCGAGGCGCCCGCGATCGTCGGCTGCGGGACCGCCTCGGCGCTGGCCCACGTGGCGGCGGGGCCCGGCTCGAACGCGGCTGCGTCCGCCGAGCTGCGCGCCTAGCCGTAAGTCCGGGGCGCGGGGCGCGTTGCTCCTCCCGTCCCGATGCGAGGCAAGTCATCCGCCGCGTGCATGGCCCTCGCCCTCGGACTCGCGTGGGCACCGGGAGCCTCGGCGCGGGCCCAGGACGCCGGCTCCGTCTCCGGGCTCGTCATGGATCCACGGACCTCGGCGGCGCACGTGGACGTGGAGATCACCCTGACGTGTGCGTGCCTGCCCGAGCCCCTCGTGCGTCGCACCAACGCGTCCGGGCTGTATCTCTTCGCCGGTCTCGGGCCGGGCGCGTACACGCTGGGCGTGCAGGTCGGCGCGGGCTCGATGTCGAAGTCCTTCGAGCTCGCGCAGGGCATGCGGTATCGCGTGAGCCTGAGAGTCGATCCGCGGGTGCCGCAGCATCGCCGCGTGACCGTGCTGCGGACGCCACCGTCGACCCCCTCGGCGGCGTCGCGCGTCACCGCGCCCGATCGCTCGCACGTGGTCGCGCCGTCGTTGCTCGCCGGCGGCCTGGCGATGGTCGGACTCGCCACCGGCCTCGGCACACACTACGGCCTCGCATGGCGCGACGGGATCGCCCATGACCGATCCGCCGCCGAGCTCCGACCCCAGCGCGACGCGATGATCGCCAGCTTCGTCGTGCCCGGCGCAATCGGGGTCGGAGCGGTCATCGCCGGCGCCTACGGCCTTGCCCGCACACGCCAGCTGCGACGGCACCCGTGGCTGCCCTACGCACCGTGGGTGGGTCGCGCGCTGGTCGGGCTCGCGGTGTCGGGCCGCTTCTGACGCCGATCAGGTGGGTCGGCTCGACGTCGTCGTCTTCTTCGCCAACTTCTTCTTCGCGACACGGGCCTTGGTCTGCTTCACCTCCGCGACCCCGCCACCGAGATCATCGAGCATGTCGCCGACCGCCGCCCCGGCGAACGCGAGCGCCTTCTTGCCGATGTGACCGACGACGCGACCGACCTTCTTCGCGGCGGTCACCGCCGTCTTGGCCGCCTTGCGGGCCTTCGTCTTCGTGGACTTGCCGGCCTTCTTCGCGGCCTTCTTGCCGGATGCGCCGGCCTTCTTCGCGACCTTGCGGGCCTTGCTCGCGACCTGCTTCGTGGTGGTGCCAGACTTCTTCTTCGCGGGCTTGTTCGCGGTCTTGTTGGCTCGAGTGGACTTGGTGGTGGTAGCCATGGGGTGCAATCGCGGAGTGCACCGTGGGTGCCAAGGTCACCGGCGGATGGGTGCAGGCGTCATCGCGCGCCGAGCCGCGCAGCCACGCCCACCCGAGTCACGCCCGCCCGTGGCGTTTCGGACTCACCACGGCGTCGATGCCCCGCCTCGATCTCCGCACGCGCCTCGTGGCTCGATGGCGCGCCGTCGCCCAGCCCAACCATCACCCGAAGACGCGATCGATGCGGATGACGTGGGCCGAACAGAGCTGGCCGACCACTTGCACAACCGACGGCATGCCCAACACACCCGACAATCGAGGTACGAACAAGGACCGCCCGACCACCACGCGGCCGGACACCCACCAGCCCGACGAGAATCGGCCACTGCGAGCGCCGGGTCAGGGCAAGGACGTCGAGCGGGCCCCCGGCCGCAGCAACGACGACAGCGACGCGACCTGAACGCGACCTGAACGCGACCTGACGCGACCTGACGCGACCTGACGCGATCGGATGGTCGAGCCGTGTGGCGACCCGGCTGCACTTCGGAGCCGGGTCGCAGGTGGTGCGGCGACCGACGGTGGAGATCATCAGGAGGGATGCACGATCGTCACCTTCAGCGGGAATCGCCGGTCCGGACCCAAGCCCGCAGGGGCCCCGTCCGATGCGGCCTCCGCCTCGGGCACGTACTCGGGATCCTGACGCGCCGGCGAATTCACGTCCTCCTCGGTCAGCACCCAGACGTCGACGTCCTCGTAGCCACCGACCTTGTCCGGGTAGCGCAGCCTGCGGCACGAGATCGCCTGCGCGCCGCTACCTTCGAGGAAGGTGCTCTCGGTGCCGATCGGACCCACGCCTGTGGTGTCGACGACGTGGTCCCCCGCCTCCGGCCGAATCTCGATCGTGAGCGTCGCTGACCCCGTCGGCGTGAACTTGATCTCTCGAATCGTCCTCGAGTCGCCCTCGAGATGGAACGTGCCCGCGTCCGAGGCGCGTGTTCGCAGGGTGGTCGTCGTGAACGGCGTCGTTTGGCCGCCGATGAAGGTGATGATGCCGTCGGACATGTGAAGAGATCCTCCCGCTTGCTAGTGATGGTGTTCTGCGATGATGCGATCGAGTTCTTCGACCGCGTCTTTGTCCTGAATCCGCTGGAAGTACTGCTGCGCGTGCGTGGCGACGTCGACCACGCGGGCACGCGGCGCACCGAGCTTCGCCAGCGCGCGGGCGAGATCGAGTCGCGCGTCGGCGAGCTGGGGTTCGTGTTCGTCGCCCGCGCCGGCGAGTTGCTCGATGGCCGCCTCGAGCAGCTCGACCGCGGCCGCCGCGTGGCCCTGCGCCAGGCTGACCGCCCCCAGCCCGGCAGTGGCGTAGGCCAGCACGGCGGGGTCGATGTCGGGCTGCGCGAGGACCTGGCGAAAGAGGCGCTCGGCCTCGTCCTCGCGGCCGAGCTCGTGCAGCGACCACGCCATGCCCTGATCCATGATCGCGATCTCGACCGGATCGTGGCGCGCGCGGGCCTCGTCGCGCCCCGTCGCCATCAACGCCAGCATCCGCCGGTCGTCACCACGCGCTTGGGCGATCTCGATCAGTAGCACCAGCGCACCCTCCTTGCGTTCGATGTGATCGACCGGAAGGTGCTCGCGCTGCAGGGTCCACGCGCGCTCTGCCGCCGACTCGGCACCATCGAGCTGCCCGGCTGCGAGCAGCAGCTGCGCCTGCAACGTCAGCACCGGAGCGATGCGGACCGAGTCGACGCCGTAGTGGTGCTCGAGGATGTCCCGGGCGCGGTCGGCGTACGCGAGCGAGGCGTCGGGCTCGCCCAAGTCCCGGGTCACGAGCGCCAGCCCGAGCAGAGCGTCGCCGACGTCGGGGTGATCGCCGCCCAGTCGAGCCTCGCGCAGCTCGAGGGTGCGCCGGTCGAGTGTTGCCGCCTCGGCGAACGCCCCTCGGCGCGCTGCGATACCGGCGAGCGCGAGCCAGGTCTCCGCCCACCGCGGATCATCGGCGGCGAGCACCTTGCCGAGCTCCACCAGCGCGGCGCGGTGCGAGGCCTCGGCCGCGACGTCGTCGCCGGCGACGCTCTCGCAGCGGCCGCGGGCATCGAGCACGTCGGCGAAGGCACGGGGCGGACGACCCAGGCGCAGCACCCCTGCCTCCGCGAGTCGCAGTTATGTTATTGTGGTGGGGGCATCGCGCAGCTGCGTCGCAACCGTGCCCGCGAGCCGACGCCACGCATCGGCGGCGAGCTCATCGCGCCCGGCCTCGACCGCCAGCGCTGCCGCCTCTCGCAGATCCTCGAGCGCCGCTTGGGAACGACCGGATTGCGCGAGCACGCGGCCGCGCGCGAGCCGGGCCTCGGCCCGCGCCTGCGCGTCGCCGGTACGATCCGCCTGCGTGACCGCCTGCTCTGCGGTGGCCTCGGCCTCCGGCACGCGCCCCGCGGCCAACCACAGCGACGCGTGGTCTGCCGCGGCGATCGCATCGCGGACGCCCGGGGACGACTGTGCCGTCGCTGGCTCCGCGGGCGCGAGGCATTGCGGGGTCGCGCCGAGTTCTTCGACCACGCGATCGCCGTGGACCAGCAGCTCGTCGGAGCCCTCGGCGAGCATCGACGAAACCCGCGCGAGGCGATCGCGGGCACGCTGCAGGCACGCCATCTGCGTCCGAGCATCGGGTTCGAGCGCCGCGCTGGTTCGCAGCGCACAGAGTTCGGTCATCTCGCCGTGCCACCCGGTTGCGTAGGCATCGAGCACGGTCGCGACCGTCTGTTGCATCCGCGGCGCCCACGGTTTGTCGCTGCCTTCGAACGCTGCGGCGACGCTGCGGCGGACGTCGGCGTCCCAGACACCCACGAGCTGTTCGTCGGGGTCGAGACACTCGGCCGCAGGCGCAGGTGCAACCAGGGCGACCGGGATCGCCACGAGCGCAGCGCCGCCGAGGCTCCACACGTAGGAGCGTTGGTACCACGCGGGTGCCCGCAGGGCCGACAGCAGCGCGGCCATGCTGGGCCAGCGATCGTCGGGGTCGCGCGCGAAGCCGCGGCGGAGCGCGCGATCGATCCGTCGCGGCACGCGACCGCGGGCTCCGAGCGCGCTGCGTTCGAAGCTGACGTAGTGCATCTGCGCGAGTTCATCGGCGCTGAAGGGGAATGCGCCGTGCAGCGCCTCCCACAGCGCGACGCAGAAGGCGAATTGATCCGAGCGCTCGTCGACCTCGCCCTGGCTACGCTGCTCCGGCGAGCTATAGGGGATCGTCCCGCGGGCGGGTCGCACGTCGACCAGCGTGTCGTCGTCGTCGAGGCGTCGCGAGACCTCGCGGGCGAGGCCGAAGTCCACCACGCGCACGCGTCCGTCGCGACCGACGAGTAGGTTGCCGGGCTTGAGATCGAGGTGGAGTACGCCGGCGGCATGCACCGCCGCGAGGCCATCGCCGGCTTGGAGGTAGACCGACAGCACCTCCTGCCACGAGCGTCGCTGGGCCTGCCACTTGGCGAGGGAGTCGCCGTCGACGAACTCCATCACGATGTACGTCGCCGCGTCGTCCTGCGCGAAGACGTCGAGCACCTGCACCACGTTGGGGTGGTTGAGGGCGAGCATCACCTTCGCCTCGCGCAGCGCGCGGGCAGCCGCGCCCATGCGCTGGGCCACCTCGGGCCGGAGCCGCTTGATCGCGACCGTCTTGTCGATCCGCGGATGCCGGGCGCGATAGACCTCGCCGTAGGCACCCTCGCCGACCAGCGCCTCGAGGGTGTACTCGCCGACGCGGACGCTCGCGACCCCGCCGAAGGCCCGCTCGATGCGGGCGATGCAGACCTCGTCGCCGAGGCCGGGCGCGGCGTCGCGGGGCCGGGCGGCACGTAGACGCGCCTCCACGGCGTCGCCCCCCTCGCCCGACTCCGGCTCGTCGACCTCCATCTCGCACCAGTGTGTCGCAGCCGCGTGGAACGATCCCCGAAAGTCGCGCGCGTCCGCTTTTTCCCGCGAGGCCGGGTCCCCGCGCGGCCCGGCCCGCGTCCACCACCGTGGTAGAGTCGGGTTGCCCTGCGATGCCCACCGACCTCGAGCTACTCGCGCGCGCCCGGGCGGGGGAACGGGCCGCCTGGTCCGAGCTGGTGCGCCTGCACTGCCCCGCGGTGCGTCGGTTCTATCGCACGATGACGCCCCCGGAGGCCGTCGACGATCTGACGCAGGAGACCTTTCTGCGCCTCGAGCGGGCCTTCGCGGCGCAGCGAGCGGTGCTCAGCTTTCGCAGCTTCCTCTTCGGCATCGCGCGCAACGTACTGCACGAGTTCATCCGCGAGCGCACGCGTTCGACCCGCAACCTCGACGACGTCTCGGCGGTCGACCTCGATCCTCGCCCGTCGTCGGTGTTGATCGCGCGGGCCGATCGCGCGGCGCTGGTCGAGGCGCTGCGTCACCTGACGATCCAGCATCAGCTCGTGCTGCAGCTCTTCTACTGGGAAGACATGACGACCGCCGAGATCGCCGCCGTGCTCGACGAGAACGAGAACACGATCCGTGGTCGCGTGACGCGGGCGCGAGCGCGACTGCGCGAGCTACTGGCACAGTTCGATCGGCAGGGCATGGTGCCGCGGGGCAGCGACGCCGAGTTCGATGCCTTCGCGAGCGCGACGCGCGAGCACGTCGGCGGCTGACGCGGTTCGCCGTCGGTTCGACGTGCAGCTCGTCACCGCGTCGCTGGCGACCCACGTGTGCTTCGCATCATGCCGCGCAGCCGCTGCCTCGCCGCCCTTCGCCGCCTGCACAGCCAGCCGTCGCGCAACGGCCACGACTGCGCCGGCTTCGATCGCCAGGCGCTGGGCTCGGACGTCCCGTCGCGCGCGTGGCCGCCGACGATGCGAGGCGACGTGTGCGTGCCCGCCCACGGCGAAGGGGGCGACCGCGTCACTTGCCGCGCTGCCACGCGACGAGATCCGCGAGTGTGGCGGCGTCCTCGACACCGATCTCTCGACACGCGTCGAGGGCCGCGCGTGCCAGCTCGCGCACGCGCGGGCCATCACCTTCGCCCTCGACGAGCGCCCGAACCAGTCCGTGGCGCAGTCCGCAGCGCGCCGTGGGATCGGGTTCGTCACCGAAGGGCGTCGCGAGGGCCGCCTCGAAGTCCGCGCGCGCCTGCCCCGGATCGCCGAGCTCGAGTCGCGCCAGGCCCCGGCCGGTCAGCGCGCGCCCGTGGATGCGCGCGTCGCCGTCGGGTGCGCTGATCTGCACGGCCTCGTCGTAGCTCGCGAGCGCGCGCTGGTACTCCGCCATCTGTTGGTAGGCGTCGCCCAGGCCGATGAGCGTCGATGCGATGTCTGGATGCCGCGGCGGCAGCACCGAGCGACGGATCTCGAGCGCCTCGGCAAAGTGCAGGGCCGCGGCCTGCGGTTCCCCGAGATGCGCATCGATGACGCCGAGATTCGCGAGCGAGGTCGCGAGCGAGGGGTGCGTGGTGCCGAGACTCCTGCGGCGCAGATCGACGGCACGCACGAGCAGCGCGCGCGCGCCGATGAGGTCCCCGAGCGAGAGGCGTGCGGATGCGAGGTTGGACAGCCCGGGCGCCAAGCTGGGGTGATCGGGCGCGAGCCAGGCTTCGCGGATCGCCAGCGCGTGTGCGCACTGATCGGCGGACTCTTGGAGGTCGCCTCGGTAGCGCGCGACGGCACAGCGCGCGCTGTAGACCTGCGCGACCTGCATCGACTCCGCGCCGTAGGCGGCCACGAGGACTCGCTCGGCCTCACCGAGTGCCAGCTCCGCACCGTCGCCCTCGCCGCGCTGCGCCAGCATCGCCCCCAACTCGACCCAAGCACGCCCGACCGCGGGATGATCCGCCCCGGAGACCTCGGTGCGCAGGGCGATGGCGCGCTCGAAGCTCGTGCGCGCGCCGCCGATGTCGCCCTTCTCGCGGAGCACGGCGGCGACGTTCTCGGCAAGATCGGCCTCGCGCCATCCCCGAGCGCTGCCGCTGCTCTGGAGCAGCCCTTGGGCGTGACGACTCCACTCGAGGCCGTCGTCGAAACGCGCGAGCCGCAGACCCACCGCATCGATGAGCTGGATCGCTGCGCGCAGCGCAACATCGTCGGCGCCGAGCGGACGGGCGGCGAAGTAGGCCCGCTCGTAGGCATCTGCGGCGGGCTGATACTCCCCCAGCTGCAGGTACGCGGTGCCCACCGCGAGCTCGGCCTCGGCCACCAGGCCCGGATCGCCGAGTCGTTGCGCGCGCTCGCGGACCGTGAGCGCGGCCGGGATCGCGTCGGGGCGCATCGCGTCGGCGAGCAGCTCGGTGCGCGCGATCGACTGGCGCACCGCAGCGACCTGCCGCGGGTCGTACGCGGAGCCGAATGCGGCAGCCTCTGCCGCGAGCCGGGTGTCGTCTTCGCATGCCACCGCCAACGGCAGCTCGTGCGCGACGCTCACCGCCGCGTTCACGACATCGCGATCGGGGGCTCGGAGCAACTCGAGCAGCGTCACGAGTCGCTCGCGCCGATCGTCGAGACACGTCTGTCGGCGCCGCCAGGCTTCGTCGTCGATCGCTGCGCTGAGGTGTGCGAGGCAGCCGCGTTCGTGCGTCTGCGCCCACGTGGCCGCGTAGTCGTCGAGCCGTCGACCGACACGCTCGGCGCTGTCCCGTGCGTGCGCGAGGCCGACACCGGCGAATGCGGCGACCATCGTGGCGTCCGCGTCGGCGTTCCACACGGCGATGGCCGCTGCCGCCTCGCGCTCGCAGGCCGCGCGCCGATGGGATTGCCACGCCGCGAATCCGCCGAGCGTCAGCGTGACGCCGCCCAGCAGCGCCAGCGCCGCCTTCCTCCACGTCCCCCGCGCCCGCGGTCGACGCGACGCCGTGGAGCACGCCTCGAGCAGCGCCCGCATCGAAGGCCAGCGCTGCCCGGGGTCGTTCGCGAGCCCGCGCGCGAGCACGGCGCGCAACCACTCGGGTGCACGCCCTGGCTGGCTCGGCGTGGTCACACCATCGGCGAACGCGAGGCGCAGCTGCGCGACGTTCGTCGCGCGATACGGGCGCTCGAGATACAGCGCCTCCCAACACGCGACGCAGTACGCGAACTGATCGGTGCGCGGATCCGCGGGGGCACCGGCGAGCTGCTCCGGGGCCATGTACGCCGGCGTGCCAGCCACCATGCCGGTGGCGGTGAGCGACGTCGAGGTCATCGCGTCAGGGCTGATCGCCCCGTGCGTCGACGCGACGCCGTCGCCCTGCGCGAGCCCGAAGTCGACCACGCGCACGCGACCATCGTCGCCGACCAAGACGTTGTCGGGCTTGAAGTCGCGGTGCACGATGCCCGCTTCGTGGGCGGCCGCGAGGCCTTCGCCGGCCTGCAGGAGGCAACGCAAGACTTCGTCGCACGGGCGGTCGCCGTCGCCGATCCAGCGCCGCAGCGTGGCGCCAGTCACCAGCTCCATCGCGATGAACACGCGTTCGTCGTGCAGGCCCACGTCGTAGATCGTGACGACGTTGGGGTGCGAAAGCTGCGCGAGCGCCCGCGCCTCACGGATCAGCCGCTGCTGGTCCTGCTCACGCTGCTCGGGGTCGAGGTGCCGCACGAGCTTGATGGCCAGCCTGCGATCGAGCTGCGCGTCGTGGGCGGCATAGACCACGCCCATGCCACCCACGCCGAGCCTCCCTGTGACCACGAAGCGAGCGATGCGCGTCTCGGGCACGGTCTCGTCGAGCAACCGCGCTCGCACGGTGCGATGCAGCCGCTGACCCTCGACGGAGTCGGCGGCCGCCGGATGCGGCTCGAATCGTTCGAGGAGTGAGTCGAGATCCACGGCCACCACGCGTGTTCACGAGCGTCGCTCAGTTCCGTCGCAGGCGCGCGACGAAGAAGCCCTCGGTCGCGTCGTCCTCGGGGGTCCACGTGCGCGCATGCTCGAGCTCGAGGCCGCCGCGGTCGAGCGCCTCGTGCACGCGCTGCTCGCCTTCGTCCGGCTCGGCCGAACACACCGCGTAGACCAGCCGCCCCCCCGGTCGCAGTCGATCACACGCCCGCGCCAGCAACTGCGACTGGGTGGGCGTGGCGGCAGCGAGGTCTTCGTAACGACGGTGCCAGCGGATCTCCGGGTGCCGCGCGAGGTTGCCCAGGCCGGTGCAGGGCACGTCGAGCACGATCGCGTCGAACGGCGTGTACGCGTCGAGCTCGGGCAACTCGCCGCACAGGTCGCCCGCGATCGCGTGCAGCTGCAGGGTCTCGACATCGAGCCGACCGCGATCGATCAGGCGATCGTGCTGCGCGAGCTTCTTGGCATCGATGTCGACCGCGACCAGCTCGCCCTCGCGCGTCATCAGCTCCGCGAGCTGCAGCGTCTTGACCCCGAGGCCGGCACAGGCATCGAGCACGCGCTCGCCGGGCCGCGGCGCCAGCTCGATCGCGGGCTGCTGGGCCGCGAGCCCCTGCACCGAGACCAAGCCCTCGTCGTGCAGTGCGCCGAAGAAGAGATCGCCACCGCCGTGGACCCGCAGCGCCTGCGGCTGGCCCTCGACCGCCTCGATGCGCGCGTGGGGGCGCTCCTCCAGCAGCCGCGCGCGCGCGGCCTCGGCGTCGATGCGCGACAGGTCGACCCGCAGATCGACGCTCGGCACCTCGGCCAGCGCGGCCGCGCGTCGCAGCGCCCGCTCCGCACCGAGCTGCTTGAGCCATCGGCCCGCGAGCCAGCGGGGGACGCTGTAGCGCCGCGCGAGCACGTCGAGCGGCGCACCGGCGGCCAGCGCCTCGTCGCGCTGCGTCGCGCCCGCGCCCACGCGCTCGAGCACCGCGTGGGCCAGCTTCGCGAGGCGTCGGCTGGGATCGAACGCGAGCGAGGCCGCGATGGTGTGATCGATGGCGTTGTCCGCCGAGCGATGCAGCTCGATGATCTCGTAGGCACCGACGCGCAGCAGCCATCGCGGCAGCTCGCCCAGCCGCGCCGCATCGTGGGCGACCGCATCGATGTGGGCGTCGAGCCGCGCGCGGTGCCGGAGCACGCCATAGACCAGCGCGGTGACCAGCGCGCGTGCGCCGGGCTCCATCGCACCCGGTCGCTCGAGCAGCTCGCCGAGCACCCGGTTGCTGAACGCGGCCTCGCGGTCGATGCTGCGCAACGCCTGCACCGCCAGCTGCTGCGGCACCAACGTCCGCGAGGCGGCGCGACTGCGGGAGGCCATCCGGCCTCGCTTGTAGAGGATTCTCGCCGCGCTGCCAACGGCCACCGACGCCGCGGTGCGCCCTGCTCTGCTACCCTTGCCACGACCATGCGCACGCCCGCTGGCCTCGCCGCGTTCGTGATCGTCGCCGCGCTCGCCTGCGACGCCGACGAACCCGACGACGCGGCGAGCGGCGCCGACGCGCTGCTGCGCGCGCTGCAGGACGCCGACTACGCCGCCTGGGACTCGACCGAGGTGCCCGCGCCGAGCTTCCACGGCGCGCAGGTGCGCGTGTTCGCGGACCCGACGCTGGCGCAGGCGCAGGCCGGCGCCGCGATCAGTCGCTGGCCCACCGGTGCCACCGCGATCGCAGAGGTCCGTGGTGCCGATGCGAGCGAGCTGTCGGCCTTGCTGGTCGCGCGCCGCGATCGCGACGCCTGGCTGTGGGCGGCCTACGACCGCGAGCAATCCGCGACCAGCTACGGCACCGCCGTCGCGTGCGTGCACTGCCATGCCGCGGGCGACGATTTCCTGCGCTCGTTCACGCTGCCGGAGTGAGCACGCGACGCAGCACCAGCGCCAGCAACACCGTGGCGATCGCGACCCCGGCGGCGACGCCGAAGGTGAGCGCTGGGCCACCCAGCTCCCAGCAGACCCCCGCGACCACGCCACCGACGATCGCCGCCACGCCGGTGGTGAGGTGCAGCAGGCCGAACGCGGTGCCGCGCAGATCGGCGGGCGCCAGCGCGGCGATCCACGCCGACAGCAAGCCCTGCCCGAGCGCCATGTGCAGGCCGAACAACAGCAGCCCCGCGAAGCTGGTCGCGATCGAGCCGCCCTGCGCGAGCACGAGCTGCGCCGCGACCAACACCAGGCCCGACGCGAGGAAGAGCCGCACCCGCGGCATCGTGTCGGCGAGCCGCCCGGCCGGAAACGCGGCCAGCGCATAGATGGCGTTCATCGCCACCAGCACCAGCGGTGAGTTCGGCACCGAGAGCCCGCGGGCGACCGTCGCGAGCACGAGGAACGTCTCGCTGGTGCGACCGATCGTCAGCAGCGCGGTCAGGGCCAGCACCGCCCAGATGCCACGGTCGAGCTCGCGGACGCGCCGCCACGAGACCGGCCCCTTGCCGACCTTCGCGCGATGCTCCGCGGGCTCGCGCACCGCCGTCGCCAGCACGACCACGGCGATCAGCGCTGGCACCACCGCGAACGCGAACGCGAGGCGGTAGGAGTTCTGGCTGCCGACCATCCACGCCAACGCACACAGCGGGCCGAGCACCGCACCGATGGTATCGAGCGCCTGTCGCAACCCATACGCGGCGCCGCGGTGCTCGGGTGCCGTGATGTCGGCGATCAACGCGTCTCGCGGCGCGCCGCGGATGCCCTTGCCCACGCGGTCGGCCGCGCGCGCGGCCGCGATCGGCCACAGCGAGTTCGCGAACACGAACAACGGCTTGCTCAGCGCCGACATCGCGTAGCCGATCACCGCCAGTCGCTTGCGTCGGCCGCTGCGATCGCTCCACGCACCCGAGACGATCTTGAGCCCCGACGCGATCGCCTCGGACGCCCCGTCGAGCACGCCGATCGCGACCACCGAGATGCCGAGCTCGATCGACAGGAACGTCGGCAGCAGCGCGTGGATCGTCTCCGACGACAGATCCATGAGCAGGCTGACCACGCCCAGTGCCCAGACCGCGCGCGGCAGCCGTCGCCAGCCGCTCATCGCTCGACCGACTGGCTCGGATCGATCTCGACGTGCAGGAGGTCGGCCACGCGGCCCCAACGGTACAGCGGCACCAGCCCGCGCTCGACCACGGCCACGCGCCCCTCGTCGTCGATCACCACCACCGCCGACTCGTCGGCTGCGACCCCGAACGCGGCCCGGCCCTCGGGCGAGTCGTCGACCCGCAGCCAGGTGGGGAACTCGATGTCGCGGGTGGGCCCGACCAACACGCCCTTGGCGCGCTCGAGCTTGGCCCGCAGCGCGGTCGCGACGTTGCGAATCGCCGGATCGCGCATGTGCTGGGTCGCAACCTCGTCGTCGCCCTCGAAGCCGTCCTCGATGCCCGGCACGTCGCTGCGCGCGACCGCGTGGCCGAGGAAGGCGACGACGCAGGGCGTGCCGCCACCGCAGTCGGCATCGCTCAGCCCGCCGATCGAGAAGCGCGGCATCGCGGACCCGACCGGTGGCTCTTCACCGCCCAGCATCACGCGGATGCGCTCGAGGTCGTCACCCTCGGCGCCGCCGCTGCGACGCTCGAGCACCGCGCCGTCGGGACCGAGCACGACGAAGCCGTGGTGCCCCTTCGAGAGCCCGAACGTGCGCAGGAACTCGCCCTCGAAGTCGACGTGCAGCGGATAGCGCAGCTCGCTGGCGAACTCACCCATGGTCTTCGCCACCTTGTCGCGGAACATCGCGAAACCCTCGGCGTCGCCGATGATGAAGCCGAGGGTGTCGGGCGGCAGCTGCCAGCGATTGAGCGCGCGGTTGAGCTTCTCGCCCTCCTTCGTGATGTTGGGCTGCGGCCCCACCACCACGAAGAACGCGGTCTTGCCGGCGAGCTCGCGCAGACGCAGCGCCGGCTCGTCGGCGACCGGCGGGATCTCGAGCGCGAGCGGGTCGCCCACCACCGGCGGCAGCTCGTCGGGGATCGACTCGACGCGCATGAACCACGCCCCCACGCCGACCAGCACGGCGACGAGTGCGACCAAGACGAGCGCGAGCTTGCGGAATCGACCTCGGGACAAGGGACGGGCGCCGCAGGGAGTATACGCGGTCGCGGCCGGATGCCAGCGGTGCGGCGCGTGCAGGCCTCGGCGGCTCGCGGCCCGCGGGGCCCCGCTACGGCCGCGAGAGCGCGACCCGCCGCAGGCTTCCGCCGCGCAGGCACGCCAGCGTCACGGCGTCCTGGGGCGCATCGGCACGCGGTCGAGGCCCGGCGATCGCGTCGCAGTGCGCGCCCGCGAGCGGCTGCACGGCGGCGATCCCCTCGGTGCCGGTGATCGCGAGCACCTCGGCCTCGCCGCGCGGGACCAACCACACCACGACCCCGCCGATCAGCACCGCCGCCGGTGCGGCGCTGGCCGGTCCGTCGTCGGGGAACGGCGCCACCGCGTGGACACCAGGGTTGCCGCCGCGATCGTCGAGCCACGACAGCTGCAGCGAGGCACCGTCGATGCCGAGCGCCGCGACCGTGCGCGAGCCGAACGCGCCGGCCACCGTCGACAGCGGTGGCTGCACCTGGGACCACGCCGCGTCGTCGACCACCGCCGGCACGCGCGCCGCGAAGGTCCCGGCCGCGCGATCGAGCTCGAGCACGATCGGCGTGCGACCACCGCGACGCAGACCGATCGCGTCGATGCCGGCGCGCTCGGCCAGGGGATCGACGACCGAGACCAGCCCGTCGTGATCGACCGCCGGCAGGCTCAGCTTGCGCGGCGCAGCCGGCATGCCATCGCCGTCGATGCGCACGTGCCCGATCACGCGATCGCCGGCGTGGGCCTGCTCGACATCGACGGCCGCCAACACCTCGGCGAGCAAGTGATCGCCCACCCATGTCGGCGCGGCGACGCGGGCCCACTCGTAGCCACCCAGCCAGCTCGGATCCGGGACCATCGCGGGGATCGGCGAAGGTGCGTCGGGCTGGTCCCACGGCAACGTGATCACCGCCAGTGCCGACGCAGGCGCGTCGACGACCCAGGCTGCACGGACGACGGCACCGTCGTCGCGCAGCTGCACCGCGATCGCGTCGCTGCCAGGCACCACCTTGCCCGGCAAGCCGAGCGTGCGCGTGCGCGAGCTGTCCCACCCGTCGGCGGTCGCAGCCAGCAACGTCACGGTCGTGCCGACCGCATCGTCGCTGCGCAGCGCGAGGACCCCGGCATCGGCCGCGCCGGCGCGCAGCAACGCCTCGCCGCGGGCGAGTTCTTCGCCCTCGCTCCACGCCAGCACCGGCGAATCGACCGCCTCGAGGAAGACGTCGACGACCTCCGAGGACTCGCTCGAGACCTCATCGGGGGTCCGCAGCTGCAGCGTGTGATGACCGGCCGTCATCGCGCCGATCGTGAACAGCCGCAGCGAGCCGTCGGACATGGCGCCGACACGACTCGCGGTGGTGAGCGAGCCGACGCTGTCGCCGTCGAGCTCGACCCGCGTGACGCCGAGCACGACCGAGACGTCGAGCGTGACGTCGGCGGTTCGATCGATGTCGAGGTGGAGCTCACCGCCGGCGGGCTCGATGAAGTTCGGCGCCGGCTGATCGCGCGGGCCGGTCGAGCTGTCGCCCTCACCCTCGCCGCTGGGCGCCGCGCGACAGGCCATCACGGCCGCGAACGCGAGCACCGGCCGCACGGCCGCGCGCCGCCTCCTTGGGACCTCACCGCGCATGACGACGTGCTGCAGCGTCGCCCAGCGTCGAAGGCCGGGCAAGTCGGCCGCACGCCCCCTTGCCGGTGCTCGACCACGGGCCCTCTGGGCCGCGGTCCCCCGCCTTCACGCCCGCGCGCGCCGCCGCGTCGGGCCTGCGATGCCCACGTCGGCGCGGTGGCTCAGACCGCCGCCAACAACCATAGCACCACTGCACTGGCGCCGTGCATGCTGCCCAGCGCGCCGCCGGCCCAACGCATGCGCCGGCTCGAGGCCAACAGCACGATGAGCGCACACGCGATCGCACCGATCACGAACGATACCCGTGCCGCCGCGAACGCGTCGCCGTGGGCAGTCGCCAGCGCTGCGAGATCGCTGCCGCGATCGCCACCGGTGCCGGGTGGACCGAGCAGCACCACCGCGGTCTGCACCCACGCGAACAACGCGACCCACCACACCACGCGGGTGGCCACGGCGAGCAGCGCGAGCCGCCGACGCAGCGCCTCGCGACCGAGCCACCGCGCCGCGGCGCCGCCCCAACGCGCCGCCACCACGAGCGCCCGCCGCGCTGCACGGGCGATGGGGCCGAGCGCGTCGGCGACCTGGGGACTCGGTGGACGGGGGGCCATGTCGGAGTGGTCGGAGTGGTCGCAGCGGTCGAAGCGGTCGAACGGGACCAGCCGGGACAATAGGCGCACGCCACCCACGGGGGTCAAGTTTTCGCCCGTGCGCATGCGCCTGCGCCTGCGTCATACTGACGATGCTGCACTGCGATGCCGTCGTTCTCCGCCCTCGCGATCGTCCTGGTGTTGGCGCCTGCACCGAGCACGTGGAAGCCGGCCGAGGCGCCGCCACCGGCCGTGTGGGCCCGCGCCGGCGCGCGTGGCTGGGCCGGTTGCGAGGAGCTCGGCCGTCAGGCCGCGGCGCTGCGCGGTGGCACGGCGCGTGGCGAGCCCGGTGGTGGTGACGGCTCGGTGTGGACCGAACGCGCGCAGCGCTGCCCGTCGGTGCCCGACGTGCTCGTGCTGGCGGCGCTGCTCGAGCTCGTCGCGAGCGGCGACATCGGCACCGCGCCCGAGGGCGCGGGCAGCATCGATGCGATCGCCAAGGACCATCGCGAGCGCGTCGAGCGTGCGCTGGGCTGGATCGACCATGCGCTCGCCGAGAGTGCACGACGTCGCGAGCCGCCGCCGCGTGAGACTCGGTTCCTGCGGGCGTATGCGCTGGTCACCCTCGGGCGCACCGGCGACGCCCGCCGAGCGCTCGACCACGCCATCGCCAGCGCCGACGTCGAGCGCTGGCGCAGCGATCGCATGGGCGCAGTGATCGCGCTGCTCGACGGCGATCTCGAGCTCGCCATGGCGCTGTCCTTCCGCGCCATCGTCGAGGCGCCACCGGACGACCGCTCGATCACCCGCTACATCCGCGCGATGGTGCTCGACCGCGCCGGCGCCTCGGCGACCGCGCGCAGCGAGCTGCTCGAGCTCCGCAACGAGGCCGGCTCGATCATCGCGCGCCGTGCGACCGAGAGCCTCTTGCCGGTGCACGAGCGGTTGTACCTGCGCGCCATCGACCACCAGGTCGCCGACGACTTCGGCACCGCCGCCAAGCTGTGGAGCGCCTACCTCGAGCGTCCCGAGCCGGCGGCACCCGAGCGCGTGCTGGCCGAGCGCCACCGCGCCGAGCTGGTGCGCAAGCCTCCGCCGGTGCGTTGACGAGGTTCGCGCAGCGGGGCCGTGGCACCATCGCCGCCATGATCGAAGTCCTGCGAACCGCGGCCGAGCTGCAGGCCTGGCGCGCTGCAGTGCCCGCGACGACTCGGGTCGGCTTCGTGCCGACCATGGGCTATCTCCACGAAGGCCATCTGACGCTGCTGCGCGAGGCCAGGCGGCAGGTCGGCGACGGGCGCGTGGTGCTGTCGATCTTCGTCAATCCCACGCAGTTCGGACCCAACGAGGATTTCGATCGCTACCCCCGCGACGAGGTCGGTGACCTCTCGAAGGCCGAGTCATGCGGGGTCGATCTCGCGTTCTGCCCGCTCGATCCCGCCGAGCTCTATCCCACGCGCGACACCTGGGTCGAGGTCGAACGACTCGATCGCAACCTCTGTGGTCGCTCGCGCCCCGGGCACTTCAAGGGCGTCTGCACGGTGGTCTGCAAGCTGCTCGCGCTGGTACGCCCCGAGCTGTCGTTCTTCGGCGAGAAGGACTTCCAGCAGCTCGCGATCGTCCGCCGGATGCACGCCGATCTGTTCCTCCCCGGGCGCATCGTCGGCATGCCGATCTCGCGCGAGCACGACGGCCTGGCCCGCTCGAGTCGCAACGCCTACCTCGACGCCGACACCCGCGCGCACGCGCTCGGCCTGCCCCGCCTGCTGGCGCGCGTGCGCGCCGACTTCGACCGCGGCGAGCGCGAGGTCGACCGCCTGCTGGCGGGCGCCGACGCGGCGCTGCCGAACGTGCGGCTCGACTACCTCGAGATCGTCGATGAGCACACCCTCGATCCACTGTCGCGGATCGATCGACCCGCGCGCTGCGCAATCGCAGCCTTCGTCGGGCGCGTGCGGCTGATCGACAACGTGGCGCTGGTGCCATGACCGCGCTGCTGGCCGCGCTCGCGCTGGGCCTGGGGTGCTCGCTGGCATGGGCGACGCTCGACGCAATGCGCAAGCTACTGGTGGCGCGCATGGACCCGGTCGCGCTGCTGATGTGGCTGTCGGTCGGTCAAGTGCCGGTGCTGGGCGCGTGGGTCATGCAGGGCAGCGGCCTCGAGGTCGCCGCCGCGTGGTGGCCGTGGGTGCTGGGCAGCATCGCGCTCAACATCGTCGCCAACCTGCTGTTCCTCTACGCGGTCGGCAGCGGTGAGTTCAGCCGTGCGATCCCGCTGTTGGCGTTCGTGCCGGTGTGGACGGCGGTGCTCGCGATCCCGCTGCTCGGCGAGCTTCCGAGCCCGCCCCAGTGGCTCGGGATCGCGATGGTCGTGCTCGGCGCGATCGCACTGCACGCCGGCGGCAGCGGGCGCGCGTCGTGGCTCACGGGGCTCTTCACGCACCGGGCTGCGGTGGCGATGTTGGGGGTGTCGTTGGCGTGGGCAACCACGATCGTGCTCGACAAGCGGGCGATGGCCCACGCGCCGGCGTCGATCCACGCGCTCGCGCTGGGCCTGGGCCAAGCCGTGGGCATGGCCGTGTGGGCGCTGCGACGCGCCCGCGGTGACTTCGCGGTGTGGGCTCGCATGCTCGTGGCGCAGGCCGGGGTCGCACCGCTGCGGCTGGGCCTGGCCGCGATCGTCGCAGCGCTGGCGATCGCGCTGCAGCTGCGGGCGATCCTGGTGGTGCCGGTGGCGGTGCTCGAGTCGATGAAACGCGCCGTCGGCATGGCCGCGGCGATGGTCGCCGGGCGGTGGCTGTTCGACGAGCGCATCTCGATCGGACGCGCGCTCGCGGTCGCGACGATGGCAGTCGGCGCCGCGCTGGTGCTGCTGCACGCCGCGTGAGCCGAGTACCTCGACACAGGTCCTAGGACGCGGGCTCGATCACGAGGGTGCGCTCGCCGAGGAACTGCCCGAGCGAGGTCTCGACCGCGCAGCTCCAGTGCCCCGCGGGTGCGTCACCGAAGTTCTGCTTGACCGAGTAGGTGCGAAAGCCATCCTCTCGACCGCCGCGGATCTCGAGCAGGATGCGATCGACCACCAGCCCGTCGTGTCGCCACACGTGCCACAAGCGCTCGCGCACGCCCAGCGGCGCGAAGATGGCGGTCGCGCACACCAACCGCGCGGGCACGCGCGCGAGCCGATCGGTCGCATCCACGACTTCGTAGCCGGCGCGGCGGGTGCCGACCGCGGCGGTCACCAGCTTCATCGGCACCGCCGGCACCAGCCGCGCAGCGCCCAGCAGCAGCGCGACCGGCAGCACCGCCGCCACCACCACCGCCAGCACGATGGTGGTCGCGAGACGACGGCCCCGCACGCGATCGGCGAACACCAGCACCGGCAACGCGAGCGCCCCCGCACCGGTCGCGGCCCACAGCGCGGCGGTGTTCGACAGCCCCAGGCCCGGCAGCACCGCGGCCATCACCGCGAAGCTGGCGAACGCCGGCAGCAACAGGCCCATGCGCGTGTGCACCAACAGCCACTCGGTGAGCGGATCCCACAGCGAGGCCAGGGCGGCGAGGCACAGCAGTGCCATGAAGGCCGACTGCGCGAGCGTGCCCGCGAACGCGCTGAAGTAGAACGGCAGCGCGAAGTAGAGCTGCAGGTGGATGCTCGACTGCACCAACATCAGCGTCGAGAAGCGCGCGCCACGGACGATGCGGACCCCGGGCGCGGTCTCGGCGGGATCGCCCTGGTGGGCGGCCACGCGCGCCTCGTGGATGCGCTCGAGCCACATCACGAGCATCAACACGAACCACGATGCCAGCGCGACGCCGGCCACGATGGCGCCGCGGGCGGGCCCACGGTCCATCATGAGCGCACCGACGATGCCGACCGCGAGCGAGGCCCACGGCAGCACTCGCTGCACCCACGCCAGGACGCGCTTGCCTCGCGGCTCGGCCACGGTCTTCCGCCCGCACGATAGCCGAGATCACGGCGGCCCGGGTGGCCGTCGACCGCACCGGCGTGGTACTTGCGATCGCGAGATGGCCGAGGCGTCCGCACTGCTCTGGGTCGACGACGCCGACGCGCTCGCGCACCTCGCCGAGCAGGTGCGCGGCGCCGAGGTCGGCGCGCTCGATACCGAGGGCAACGGCATGTACGCCTGGCGCGAGCGGGTGTGCCTGCTGCAGCTCTCGATTCCGGGGCTGGACGCCATCGTCGACGTCCTGGCGGTCGATCCGGCGCCGCTGGCCAGCTGGCTCGCAGACCCCGCGTGCGTGAAGATCATGCACGCCGCCGACAACGACGTGGTCGCGCTGCGCCGCGACTTCGGCCTCACGGTCACGAACCTGTTCGACACCCTGCTGGCGGTGCGGCTGCTGGGCCGGCCGCAACGCGGCCTCGCCGACCTGCTCACCAGCGAGCTCGGGGTCGAGACCGACAAACGCTGGCAGCGCTTCGACTGGTCCAAGCGGCCGCTGCCGGCGGAGGCCATCGCCTACGCCCGCACCGACACGCGACACCTCGCGAGCCTGCGCGAACGACTGATGCCGCACATCGTCGACAGCGGGCACCTCGAGCTCTTCGAGCACGCCTGCGAGCGCATCACGCGACTGCAGGCTCGCGCGCGCAGCTTCGACGAGCACTCGTGGGCGCGCATCGGCGGCGCGCGCGAGCTCGACGACGAGGCCCGCAGCGTGCTCGCGGCGATGGTGGTGTTGCGCGAGGCGCTGGCGCGGGAGAACGACCGCGCGCCGTATCGCATCATCGGCGACGCGGGACTGCTCGCGATCGCAGTCGCACGACCGTCCAGCCGCGCCGAGCTGTCGCGCATCGCGGGCGTGGGTGGGCCGCTCGCCCATCGCTACGCGGAGCGCGTGCTGCAGACCATCGCCCACGCCCGCACCGCGCCGCCGCCACCTTGGCCCGGCCGGGCCCCACGCGCGCCAGCGGCGTTCCTGCGCCGGCTCGACGCGCTGCGCACGTGGCGACGCGATCACGCCGCAGCGCTCGGGGTCGAGGCCGACATCGTGCTCTCGAAGGACGCGCTGACCGGGATCGCAGAGGCCGCCCCGGGCGACCTCGACGCCCTGCGGGCCTGCGACGCGCTGGATGACTGGGAGCTCGCGCGGTTCGGCCCCGCGCTGCTCGAGTGCCTCGCGCGCCCACGCTGACCCCGGTGCCGTCGCCGTCACACCGGCGGCGGTGCGTTGGCGACGATCAGATCGAGCTCGACGTCGAAGGCAGCGGAGTCGACCGGCCGCAGGCGCGCGTGCAGGTGCGCGGGCAGGCCGTCGAGCTCCGCGGGGTCGAGTCCATCGGGCAGCAGCACCGCCACATACACGAACTCGTAGCTACCGTCGGGCAGGATGTCGAATGTGATGGGGTAGTTCGCGAGGTACTTGAAGTGACCACCCACGCCATCGTTGTGACCCTCGATGTCGATGGTGAGATCGAACATCGGCGCCAGCGGGCTGGTGTAGTCGTCGGGCGGATCGGGCAGCGTGAACTCGCCGCCCCGCAGCGGCAACGGGAACATCGCCGCGCCCTGGCCGCCCCACACCACCTGCAGCGTGTCGCCATCTTGCAGCGCGTGGAACTCGGTGTCGCCCCAGCCGAGCTCGAACCATCCGACCTGCTCGCCGCCGGAGGTCGCCGACGGATCGATGCTCGTACTGCCGCTCGCCGTCATCGTCGCCGAGGTCGCGCTGTCGTCGTCGCCGCTCGAGCTGTCGCCCTCGCCACCGGGCGGCGTGCTCGTGCACCCGGCGGCCGTCAGGCCCGCGACCAACCCGGCGACCCCGAGCCAACCACGACCCCACTGGCCACCCCAACCCCAACCGCGAATCCAACGAGCCATCACGATGCCATAAGAGTGAAGGGCCGCCGGCGCGGGGGCAAGCTGCCGACCCGCGGGCGCGCGCGCCCAGCCGAGACGACCCCATCGCGGGCGATCGCAGCGGTGCCGCCTTCTCGGGCGGCGCCCGGCCCGACGCCCCGCCACGGACCCGCGCCGGTCCGACCCGCCGGCCCGCGCAGGCGGCAGCTGGCGTTGCGTGGGCGTCGACGCATCGTTGCCCGAGACGCCCTTCGCGATCGGCCCCGCAGCGCCTACCTTCGGGGCCTAGCGGTGCCGACGCGCCGCAGGAAAGCGAGACCACACGCCATGGCACACGACCACGCAGCACTCGATCGCGAGCTCAACGCAATGATCGCCTCCGGCAAGGCGATGGAGGCCTTCGAGAAGTTCTACGCCGAAGACTGCAGCATGCAGGAGAACCTCGATGCCCCGCGCGTGGGCAAGGCCGCCTGCCGCGACTACGAGATTGCGTTCTTCTCCAACATCGCCGAGTTCAAGCGCGGCGAGCTGCTCGCCCAGGCCTGCGAGGGCGACCGCAGCTACAGCGAGTGGGCCTTCGCGGCGTCGTTCAAGGACGGTAGCCAGATGGACAACACCCAGGTCGCCGCCCGCAAGTGGAAGGACGGCAAGGTGGTGTACGAGCGCTTCTACTACAACCCGAACTTCAAGCCCGCGGGCTGATCCCGCGGGCTCCGACAAAGCGTCCTCGGCGATCAGCCGTCGCCGAGGGCCTTGGTCGCGAGCTCGAAGACGTCGCGCGAGACCCCGGGGCGCGCGATCAATCGCGACAGCTCGCCCTTCATCGCCGCACCGCGAGCCTCGTCGAGTCGACGCCACTGCACCAGCGCACCGACCAGGCGCGCGGCGAGCTGGGGATTGACCGGATCGATCTCGAGGATCGCGTCGGCCAAGAGCTGGTAGCCGCCACCACCGAGATCGTGGAAGCGCACCTGGTTGCGCACCGAGAAGCTGCCGAGCAGCGCGCGGGCGCGGTTGGGGTTGCGCAGGTTGAACTCCGGATCGCCACGCAGCGCCTGCACGCGGGTGAGCGTGTCGGTACGCTGCGAGGTCGCCTGTACCGCGAACCACTTGTCGAGCACCAGCGGATCGTGGCCGAAGCGGCGCCGGAACTCGGCCAGCGGGGCCTCGGCGACGTCGCCTTCGACGTCGACCAGGCACGCCAGCGCCGCCATGATGTCGGTCATGTTGTCGGCCTCGCGGCACTGCGCGAGCGCGAGCGCGATGCCGTCTTGCTCGCCGCTGGCCACCAGATAGCGCAGCGCGGCGTTGCGGGCCCGCCGGGCGGCGATGTCGGCCTGCTCCACACGGTACGGCACTGCCGGACGCTCGGCGTGGTAGCGGCCGAAGAACGCGGGCAGGTGCGCGCGCGCGATGCTGACGACCGCGTGCTCGCGCGCGGCGTGGATGCCGTCGATGTCGACGCGCTCGGCGTGCTGCGCCAGCACCCGCTCGTCGGGCAGCGTCAGCATCGACGCGCGCAGCGAGCCATCGAGCCCGGGGTCGTCGATGAGGCGTCCCATCGCGGCCACGAACCGCGCCTCGAGCTGCAGCGGTCGGCCCGCGGCGCGCTCGCGCACCAGTGCCGCCATGCTGGCCTCGGCGAGGGTCTGCGCGGCATCCCAGCGCGCGAACGCGTCGGCGTCGTGGGCCATCAGGAAGGCGAGTTCGTCGGTGGTGCGATCGAATCGCAGCTTCACCGGCGCCGTGAAGCCGCGCAGCAGCGACAGCACCGGCGGTTCGGTGATACCGCCGAACACCCAGCGGGCCTCAGCCTCACGCAGCTCGAGCAGTGCAGTGGTGCCCCGCGCCGTGACGTGGCCCTCGCGCGGCGACAGCGGCAGATCGCGGCCGTCGGGGCCCAGCAGACCGACGGCGACGGGGATGTGCATCGGCGTCCAGCTCGCGGCATCGACGTTGACCGGGGCGCGCTGGCGCAGCACCACGGTCTGCGTGGCCTGTTCGCGATCGAAGCGCGCCTCGACCTCCACGATGGGCGTGCCTGCGCGCTCGTACCACAGCGCAAACTGGTCGAGATCGACGCCGCCACCCGCCGCCATGGCCGCGCGGAAGTCGTCGCAGGTGACCGCCTGACCGTCGTGGCGGCGGAAGTACTCGTCCATGCCGCGGCGGAAGCCATCGGCACCGAGCAGCGTGTGCATCATGCGGATGACCTCCGCGCCCTTGTTGTACACCGTGACGGTGTAGAAGTTGTTCATCTCGATGTACGAGTCGGGGCGGATCGGATGCGCCGTGGGCGACTGGTCCTCGGCGAACTGCGCCGTGCGCAGCGTGATGACGTCGTGGATGCGCTTGACCGCCGCCGAGGTCATGTCGGCGGTGAACAACTCGTCGCGGAACACCGTGAGCCCCTCCTTCAGCGTCAGCTGGAACCAGTCGCGGCAGGTCACACGGTTGCCGGTCCAGTTGTGGAAGTACTCGTGGGCGATGACGCCTTCGATGTCTTCGTAGTCGTCGTCGGTGGCGATCTCGGGCCGCGCCAGCACGTACTTGGCGTTGAAGATGTTGAGGCCCTTGTTCTCCATCGCGGCCATGTTGAAGTCGCCGACCGCGACGATCATGTAGAGGTCGAGGTCGTACTCGAGCCCGAAGGTCTGCTCGTCCCACGCCATCGCGCGCTGCAGCGAGCGCAGCGCGTGGTCGCAGGCGTCGACGTTGTCGGGCTCGACCCAGATCTCGAGCTTCACCGCGCGCCCCGAGCGAGTCGTGAAGTCGGCGCTGCGGCAGCGTAGGTCGGCGGCGACCAGCGCGAACAGGTAGCTCGGCTTGGGGAATGGGTCCTCCCAGCGCGCGAGGTGGCGACCGTCGTCCAGCACCTTGGTCTCGATGCGATTGCCGTTCGACAGCAGCACCGGGTACTTGCCGGCGTCGGCGACGATGCTCGTGCCGTAGCGTGCCATCACGTCGGGACGATCGAGGAAGTACGTGATGCGACGGAAGCCCTCGGCCTCGCACTGCGTGCAGAAGGAGCTGCCCGAGCGGTACAGCCCCGACAGCTCGGTGTTGTCCTGCGGCTCGATCTCCACCTCGGTGCGCAGCTCGAAGCTGTCGAGGTCGGTGGCGATCGAGAGGCTGTCGTCGCCGACGGTGTACTCGCCCGGGCCCAGCGCGCGGCCGTCGAGGGCGACCGAGATTAGCGCCAGCGCCTCGCCGTCGAGCCGCAGTGCCGCCGCCCGCGGCACCGCGTCGTTGCGGCGTACCGACATCGTCGCGACCACACGGGTGTGCTCCTCGCGGAGGTCGAAGGCCAGATCGATGCGGTCGATCCAGAAGTCGGGCGGACGGTAGTCGCGTCGCTGGATGGGCTCGGGCCGCGGGTCTTTCATGGCGCTCGGCAGGATAGACCACGCGCGCGCGCCGCCCCGGAGCCGGCCCCTTCCCCACCCCGGTTCGCTCACACCGGTCATGTGGTATGACCAGTTGACCATCGGATGGCCGGGTGACATAGAAGGAAGAGATGGCCCTGCAGCGCATCGCCAAGCGAACCCTCTCCGACGAGGTCTTCGAGCAGCTCTCGGCGGAGATCGTCCAGGGCCGCATGAAGCCCGGGGTCGCGCTGCCGGCCGAGCGCGAGCTCTGCGAGACCCTCGGCGTCAACCGCGGCGCGTTGCGCGAGGCCCTGCGGCGGCTGGCCCAGGCCGGGCTGGTGTCGATTGCGCAGGGCGGCGCGACCAAGGTGCTCGACTACCGGCGCAACGCCGGGCTCGACCTGCTGACCCACGTGCTCTTCCGCGACGGCGGCACCATCGATCTCGACGTCGCCCGCAGCGTGATGGAGATCCGCGCCGCGCTCGCGCCCGACATCGCCCGCCTGGCCGCGCGCCGGGCCGATGCGGCCACGGTCGCGGAGCTGTTCGCGATCGTCGAGCGCATGCAGCTGGCGCCCGAAGACCTCGACCTCTTGCAGGAGCTGTCGCTCGACTTCTGGGACGCGCTCGTACGCGGCTCCGACAACATCGCCTACGAGCTCGCGTTCAACACGTTGCGCGTCACCTACGACACGGTCCGCACCGCGCTCGTGCACGTGATGGCGGACGAGCTGCAAGACCTGGCCAGCTACCGCGCGATCGCCTCGGCGGTCGAGCGCCGCGACGACGTGTCGGCCAAGCACGTCGCGGGCGCGCTGGTCGAGCACGGCACCCATCGCATGTTCGAGCTCATCGCGGCGCTGGGCCAGCGCAGCACCACCCCCGAGGGCAACGCAGGAGGACCATCATGAAGACCGTCGCCTCACGACTCGGGCTCGGTGCCCGTCGCACCCCGATCGACCCGCGCGCGCCGGGCCTGACGATGCCCGCCGCGGTGTCGTACTTCGCGCGGCGCCCGTCGGCGATCTTCTTGTTCGCGATGCTGGTGCTGGCGCTGGCGGTGCGCCTGTGGCTGGGCGAGTTCCGCGTGTGGGACGCGGTGCTCGCCGCGTCGCTGGTCGGCATCCACCCGCTGACGGAGTGGTTCATCCACGTCGACATCCTCCACTTCCGGCCCCGCACGTGGCGCGGGCACGCGATCGATCTCGCGGTCGCCCGCGACCATCGGGCCCACCACGTCGATCCCCACGAGCCGCGCTGGTGGTTCATCCCCATGCGATCGCTGCTCTCGGCCTTCGTCGCCGTGGTCACGCTGTCGACCCTGTTGATGCCGACGCTACCCCTGGCCGGCACCGCGATCGCGACGATGACGGCGCTGGGGTTGGTCTACGAGTGGACCCACTACCTGTGCCACTCGAGCTGGCGCCCGCGATCGGCGTTCTACCGCGAGCTGTGGAAGCTGCACCGCCTGCACCACTTCAAGAACGAGAACTACTGGATGGGTGTGACCATGCACGCCGGCGACCGCCTGATGGGCACCCTGCCCGAGGTCGGCGACGTGGAGACCTCGCCGACCTGCCGCAATCTCGACGATCGCTGAGCCACGTCGTGGGGGCGGTCGCCGGCGTCGGGGAAGAACGTCGAGCATCACCGCGAGCCGATCGGGATCGATGCCCTGGCTGGCGGGCGTGGTGCTGGTCCCGCTGAAAGCCGGTGCGTCCGGCCCGGGCTCGGTGCATCCGGCCGGGCAGGCAGCGAGCGCGAGGGCGAGGAGTCGAGCGCCTCCCCCATTCGAGCGCTCGGGCGTCATCGCGGGACCACGGCCCGACAAGGGGTCTACGACGCGGAGCCCCATCACGTGGGACGCGCCGGAGAGCCTCGACCATGAACGACCCCAAGCAACCGAAGAAGCCCGTGTACCTCGGCGCTCCTGCCTCCCACCCCTCGCGCCGCGAGGTCCTCGAGGTACTCGCAACGCTCGGCGCCGTGGCGGTCGCGACCGCGCCGTCGATCGCCGAGGCCGCGACATGGACCGAGATCCCCCACGGCGAGATCATCGAGATGGCGATGACCGACGCCAACTATCGAACCAAGCTGCTCGCGAATCCGAAGAAGACCCTCACCCAGATCAACGGTCTGTCGTTCCCTGCGAACGTCACGGTGGTCGTGGTCACGGACACGCTGGCGCAGATCCACGCGGTGCTCTCCTCCGAGCCGGGAATGCGCGGACCCGAGATCGGTGTCGTGGGCGAAATTCTCACGGCATATCGGACCAACCCCGCATTCCGCCAGCAGATGCTCGCCGACCCGAAAGCTGCGTTCGAGGCGTGGACCGGCGCCGTCGTTCCCGAGGCACTGCACGTGGTCGCGGTTCAGGAGACCAAGACGTACCGCGTGATCCAGCTCCCCGCCGCCGGAACGCTGGATCTCGAGACACTGGCCGACGTCCGGGACGTCTGGGCCGACGAACCCGAGACCGAAGCCAGCTGGTGGACGCCCGCTCCGGCTCCGCCGCCGACGACGGTCACGATCACGAGTGCGCAGGCCTGCAACTGCTGGTCGCTCGGCTCGCAGTACGAGTCACAGGCACCCAACTGCTGCTTCGACGACGACCCCCCCGAACCCGTGCCCGAGAATCCCTGAGCCCGTCATGATTCCATCGTTACGCGGCCAGCTCGATCTCGTGCGACCACACCTCGTGCCTCGGATCTGCTCGGAAGCAGACTTCCGGGCGGTGCAAGATCTCGGCGACGAACTGCCGGTGGTTGCGACCTCGGGGTTCGAGTATGCGATGAAGGGTCCGCGGCGCGGAGTCGATCTATCGATCGCGTTCCGCCGTCCGCAGCCAGCGGGTCGATACCTCGCCAGCGATGACGGGGTGGGCACGCGAGTACGGGCGCTGCTGGCTGCGGCCGCGGACCCCGGATCGAAGCTGTACGACGCGTTCGGCGTGTACTGGCTCGAGTTCGATACCAGCGTGGGTGAGCGGCGACCGTCGCTGTTCGCCGGGCCGCGTGCAGCCGAGCCCAGTGACGTCATCATTCGCGCCAGCGAAATCGTTCTCGACGCTCCACTGGCGCCCGTCGTCCGTCGCGCGGTGGCGCGCTGGAGCGCACCGCGGTCCGGGGTCAAGCTGTTCCAGGCCGGGTGGATGCTCGGTCGACCGCGTCCGGGGCTTCGCCTGTGCTTCTGCACAGCCGAGGCCGAGACGATGCAGGCATTGATCGCCGAGATGACGAGCGGAGAACAACGCGACCTACTCGTCGATGCATGCCGACGATATGCTGACCTCACGTCGGAGATTGCGTTGGCGGTCGACGTCGGCGAGGGCGAGATTGCCCCGCGGGTGGGCCTCGAGCTCGGGTTCCGCGGGTGGAAGCCCGAGCAGTCGCTGCCACGCTGGGGCGACCTCCTCGATCGTTTGGTCGCCGAAGATCTGTGCTCGCGCAGTGACTGCCGGGCGCTCCTGTCTTGGCCGGGTCGCATGAACGAGCAGTCCGCCGCCGGCGCATGGCCGGTGCACCTTCGCGGGGCAGGCACGCTGCTCGGCCCGTACCGAGCACACATCGATCGCGCGCTGAACCACGTGAAACTGGTGGCACAGCAAGGCGTGGTGACGGACGCGAAGGCGTATCTCGTCGTCCTGCAGACCTGGGCACGGGCATGACGGTGCAGCTTCACCACGCCGACGCGGCGTCGCTCGGCGAGCGCATCGCGGGTCTGGTGGAGCCGGTCGGGCCGGCGGCTGGTTGCGGCGGCGACGAGCTCCAACAGCTCTGGCAGACCCGCGTGACCGCAGGCTCGCAGGCCCGATGGGCGCGACGGTTGACCGCCCTGGGGCCCACCCCTCACACGATCCCGGCGCTGCTCGGCGCGATGCAGGCCGCCGACGGCGTCGAGTTGCCGTGGGAGCGCTCGGTGGAAGCGCTGCTCGACGACGTCGCGCGGCTCGGCGCCTCGTTCGAAGAGAAACGCGAGCCGTCGCCACTCGTGATTCCGTTCCATGATCTCCTGGCGCCACTCGCCGACGTCGGCGTCGCGCGGGCGCGCGCAGCGACCGCGGCAGACGCCCAAGTGCCCGTTCCACTGCACCCGGGAGCATGGGCACAGCTCCGGCGGCAGCTGCACTGGCGGCTCGCGGCCGTCTCCGAGCCCACGTTGAGTCTGGAGTTCTCGATCTACCGCGCACAGCACCGCTCCTCGATCGAACACCTGGTCCAACTGATCGCAGCTCCCGATTCGGCCGTATTGTATCGAGCGTTCGTCGGTGAGACGCCGCATGCACGGCTGGCCATGGTGGCGTCTCGCTATCCCGTGCTCGCGCGCTGCTGGGCAAGCCTCGTCGACGACTGGGTCGACGCCACCGCCGAAATGCTCATTCGGTTGCACCGCGACCGCTGCGACCTCGCGGCATTCCTCGGAGTGCGCTCCGCAGCGACGCAGGTGACTTGGGTGCGGCCCGATCTATCGGACAGCCATCGTGGCGGACGAACGGTCGCCCACATTGCATTCGCGGATGGCACCCAGATCATCTACAAGCCGCGCAACATCGACATCGAGTCGCGCTGGACCGAGCTCCTGCGGTGGTGCGCCGCTCGCGGCGCGCCGGTCCCACTCTCGGGGCTTCGGGTGCTCTCGCGGGCCGAGTACGGCTGGGTAGAGGTCGCGGCCGCGCGTCCCTGCGCGAGCCGCGACGACTTCGGCGGCTTCTATCGCCGTGCGGGGGCGATGCTCTGCCTCGTCTATCTACTGGCGGGCACAGACTGCCATCGGGACAACATCGTCGCCGACGGAGCGATGCCGGTGCTCGTCGACGCCGAGACGCTGATGCATCCGGGGTCGGCGCCCGTTGCCCCGCAAGAAGAGGACGCCCACGCACAGCTGACCCGCCGACTGACGCACTCCGTGCTGTCGACCGCGCTGTTGCCCCACTGGTCGCCGACGCCGGACGGCGGTGGTTTCGAAGGTAGCGGTATCGGGCCCGGCGGTACCCTACCCACGAGCCTCGAGCGGCTCTCGCCCATCGCCCGCAACACCGACGCGGCATCGCTGCAGGCCAAGCAGGTCGAGCTCGTCGCGGCCAAGAACGTACCTCACTGCGACGGTGCGCTTGCCGTGGCCGACGACTACGTGGCGGAGATCATCGAGGGTTTCGAATCGACCGCGGCTTTCGTGATGTCACAGCGCGAAGCGATGTTGGCGGACGACGGCCCGATCGAGGCATTCGCGAACTCCGCGGTGCGCGTGCTACTGCGTGCCACCGCGGACTACGACCTCATCCGCGATCGTGCGCGCAGCCCGGCCGCGATGCGCAGCGGCGCAGCGCGATCCATCTTCATCGACACTCTGATGCAACCGTTGCTCGGCCCCGCGACCGACGATTCCCACCATGCTCTCTGGGAGGCAGCTCGCCGCGAGCAAGCGGAACTCGAGCGCAATGACATCCCACGTTTCGAGGTGCGGGCCAACTCGTCGGCCTCGCGATGGCGCGCCGAGTGGGACCATCCGGGGCTACAGATCGCGCGCGCACGAATCGCCTCGCTCGACGTTCTCGAGATTCGTCGTCAGGTGGGCCTCATCGACGCCTCGTTCGAGGCCCGTGGCCAGCCCCGCGGGAGCGAGCGTGCGCAGGTCGAAGCCGCCCCGTCGCCCTCACGTACGAGCGATCGCGACCTCGTGAGAGAGGTCGAGCGAATCACCGAGAGAATCAAGAGCATGGCGACGCGGGGCCGAGACGACACCGCCACATGGCTGACGATCGACGTCATCGAAGGAAGCCTCGCGTACACCGTGCACCCCATGGGTCCGACGCTCTACAACGGCGTTGCCGGTGTCGCGCTGTTTCTCGCGGCCGCGAGCGTCGCGCTCCAGGACCGCGATGCGCGATGCCTCGCCCTGGGCGCAGTACGTTCGCTTCGCCAACAGGTCAACGCGAGCCCGCGATTCGCCCCGGGGACGTGCATCGGCGGCATCATGGGAACTCCGTCTGCGGCGTACGCGCTCGCATGGATGGGCCACATCCTCGGCGATGCGTCTCTCATCGACGATGCGGTGAGCATCGTGCGTCGTTGCGACGCAGCGGTCATCCGCAGCGACACCCACTACGACCTCTCGTCGGGCGCGGCCGGCTTGATTCTCGTGTTGTTGACGGTCCATGCGATGCGCCCATGGCCCGGCGCACTCGAGCAGGCGCGGCTGTGTGGGGAGCATTTGCTCGCAGCACGCGTGGGCACGCCCGCGAGCTGGCCTACGCCCACTGGGCGGCGATTGGCCGGCCTCGCCCACGGCGCCAGCGGCACCGCGCTGGCGCTCCAGCGGTTGTCCGAGGCGACCGGCGACCGGCGCTATCGCGACGCAGCATTCGAGGCTCTCGATCACGAACGCACGCTCTATCATCCGGAGGTCGAGAACTGGCAGGACGTGCGACCGGACGTCCCGGGTCCCGGACCGTCGTTCATGAGTTCGTGGTGTAACGGGGCGCCGGGAATCGGCATGGCCCGCGTTCACCAGCGAGGAGCTCCCCGCCGTGACGCAGAGCTGACGGCGGCGCTGCGAACGACCGAACGCGTCGCATTCGGGCACCTCGATCATTTCTGCTGCGGCAATGTCGGTCGCTCCGAGCTGCTTCTCGATGCCGGCCACCGACTGCACGAGCCGGCCCTGGTCGCGGCGTCGCGTCGTGCGGTCGATCGCATGGTCGCGCGCGCGCGGGCGACGGGAGCGTGGACCCTCTCGTCCAACCCGCGACCCGGCAACGAACAGGCGGGCCTGTTCCGCGGCCTCGCGGGAATCGGGTGGCACCTGCTGCGCCACCTGCAGCCGCAGGAGCTCCCCGCGCTCGGCGTGCTCGAAGGGCCCGACTCCCGTGAGTCCCGCTCAGCCCGCGGGCGTCACGTCCAAGAGCAACCGCTGATCCCAGACCGCTGAGGCACCGAGCGCGGACATCAACGCGAGACCGACGCCGGCCGCTCCGCCGAGGATTCCCGGGCTCGCGCGGTACGTGCCCTGCCCGGCAGGTGCGTCGGCGGTCTCGAACGCGGGGAAGCCGGCGAGACCATCCGACCGGCGTAGCGCCAGGGTGTTCCGGAACCATCTCCGTGCGCCGTCGCGCAGGACCTCGTCGCCGGTGGCGTCGCCGAGACGGCCGAACAGGTGGCCGAGCCCCGCCGCGCCATGGCACAGACCGGCGTCCTGCACCGCGCACTTGTCGTCCGGTCGCGTTGCGCATGCCCGTGCCAACGACAGCGCGCGCTCGTAGAGGGCATGGTCCTGCAACGCCCATGAGGCGCGGAGCAAGGCCAACGCGACCCCTGGGTCGCCGTAGCACCACGCGGTTCGGGCCGCACGGCCGGCGACGCCCGGCGCGACGCACCAATCGAAGGCTGCGTGCTCGCGCTGTGGTTGACGATGGGCTTCGAGGAATCCGACTGCCGACCGCAGTGAGCGCCGGAGCGATGCCTCCTCGTGCCCTGGCAGCACGTGGGCGAGCAGTATCGCCGAGTAGAACGCGACCACGCCGGGGACTCCGTGTGCGAGGCCGAGGTCGATCATGCCCTCGGGGTGCGTTCGTCGGTGGTGGGCCGGCAACAGAGCGGCCGGGGTCATCCAAGCCAATCCACCTCGAGCCGGCTCCGCCATCGACTCGAGTCGATCCAGCGTCAGTCGCAGACCTCGGCGCGCGAGCGCGTGACGCCGTCTCGCGAGAAAGTAGACCCCGAAGCCGACGAGGCCGCTGATGAGATCGTAGTGACCTGACCACTCCTTTCGCGACAGTGCCTCGACCAGGATCGCGTCGACGCGCGGCGGCAGCGTGTCCGGAGCCTCCGACCCGGGCTCGTCCGGCGCGTCGTCGATGACATGTGCGGCCCAAGCGGCCCCGGTCAATCCACCGAACATGCCGATCGCAACGACACCGCCGTCAATCGCATCAGCCAAGGACGCCATCGCTCGCTCGAACGCATGCTCCACCCACGGTTCGGGAAACATCTGTGCAACGTGGGCCCAGTAGAGCGCCGCGTCCGTCGTCTCGCCGAGGCCAGCCGGCTCTCGACGCGCGAGCGCCACCGCGATCTCGTACGCGGTCTCACGCGCCTGGTGCGCCAACTCGCCGCTGAGAAGCGCAGAGCGCCTGCACGGTACTTCCGGCCCCAAGAAGGTATCCACGGTGATCTCATTGTCCGCGTCCCGTGTCGCGATGACGCCGAACCACCACGCACAGACGCTCGAAACTCGTCCCTCCGCCCGTCATATCGTTCCGGGGTGCGGGCAAGGACGTAGATGCGGCTGGCCCGGACGCTCGGATGGTCTGGGCGGTCTCTGTCTCGGGGAACCGCGTGGACAAGAAGCAATGAAGAAGAAGCTAAAACTCAACAAGGATACGCTGCTGATCCTCGAGGACGGAGCCCTGGTCAGCGTGGCGGGCGGTGCGGTCGTCGCCGGAAGCGCCGCGTGCTCGACGATCTGCAGCGTCTTCGGTTGCGACCCGGACCCAGACTCGACCGTCTGCCCCGGAACCGGCCAGTGCCCATCGAGGGGCGCCCAGTGCCCGAACGACACCGGATCGGCGTGCCCGCAGGGCCCAACCCTCTACGGGTGTCCGGCGCCGCAGTAAGCACTCCCTGAGGCGGCTCACCTTGCTCGTGGGAAGGACGTTCGGATCCTTCCCACGAGTCTATCGAGCGGACGATGGAGACGATACGAGACACCACATCCCTCGCGAGCCTGCGTCAGCAACTGCTGAGCATCGCGGGGCATGTGGGGAGCGCCCGAGACCTCGAAGAGATCGCCCGAGGCCTCACAGCTGCGGTCGCTGCCTTGCTCCCCGCTTGTCGCGCATACTGCGTCTTCTATGATTCGGGGTCGAGAACCCTCTGGCATGAAGACACGTCCGCATGCCAGTGGGATGCCAGCAATGGCGTCATCGGCCACGCCGCACGGCACGGCTGGACGTTGCATCTCGACTCCGCGTCAGAGCACCCAGCATTCGAGTGCACGGTCGACGATCCCGATCGCATCGGCCCTGCGCGCATGCTCGTCCAGCCGCTCGCGAGCTCGGACGGCGAACCGCACGCCCTCCTCGTAGCGATTCGTCCGAAAGAAGGCAATCCGTTCGACGCTCGCGAGCGAGCGTGGTTAGAACTACTAAGTTCGTTCGTAGCACCAATGCTCTCGCACGTTGCGTCACGCCAAGCGGAGGCGATCGTCGACGAAGCCACGCCGCTCTCACCATTTCGTGACGAGGCCCTCGCAAACCACAACGCAGGTCTCACACGCGGCGACCTGGTCCGCGTGACGCCGCGATGGATAGCGCCTGCGGGGTGGCTCGTCGTGACCCTGCTGATTCTCGCCCCACTGCTGTTCGCGCTCGCCGAGGTCGATCAATACAGCACTGGCATCGGCATCGTTCGCGCGGGCGACCGAGTATCGCTCGTCTGCCGCGAGTCGGGCACACTCGAGGAGGTACTCGTCGGTCCAGGTGACCACGTTGCGGACGGACAAGTACTCGCCCGCCTCGACGCGCGCGACGCTCGAGCTGATCGCGATCGCCTGGACGAGGAGTTCCATGCCCAGCTCCGCAAGCGGATGCGCGACCCCTCCGACGAGGGCGCAGGTCATGGGGTGCTCAGTCTGCGGGGACAGCTCGAGGTCGCGGTATCGCGTGTTCGCCAGCGTGAGATCCGAGCGCCGCACGCAGGGTTCGTCGCCGATGTTCGTGGCCGCCCAGGCCAGCCATGCCGGCCAGGCGACACGGTGGTCACGATGAGCCGCCCGGCGGAACAGATGGAGCTGCTCGCGCTGCTCCCGGGCGACGATCGACCGCAGCTGGCCGAGGGTGCCATGCTCCGCTTCGAGCTCCCCGGGTATCGCCACGAGTATCAGTGGTTTCGGATCACCGAGGTCGGCGATGGTGTCATTGGGCCGACCGAGGCTTCGCGACTCCTCGGTCCCGAAGTTGGTGATCTCGCGCCGCAAGAGGGCCCCCGGGTCGTCGTGAGGGCTGTGATCCCGGAGGCGACGTTCGACGCCGACGGAGTGTCCTACGCGTACCACGATGGGATGTACGGACATGCCGAGGTTCGCCTCCGCCGCGAGCCCTTGGTCAACCTACTGCTACCGGGCTGGAGAGGTCGATGAACATCATGCAAGCCGACATGATCGTCGCCCGCTTCGGTCGCCTTCTTGCTCGCCTCTCGGTACGGCGGACGCATCGGATTCCGTTCGTCCAACAGATGGAGGTGGCCGACTGTGGGGTGGCGTGCCTGGCCATGGTGCTGCGGCACTACGGCAGCCATGTCGAACTACGGCAGATCCGCGAACGCCTCCGTACCACGACGCACGGCACGAACGCGCGGTCGCTGATTGAGGTCGCACGAAGCTTCGGATTGCGCGGGCGGTGCGTGAGCCTCGAGATGGAGGGTCTCGAACTGCTGCCCCCTGGCGCCGTGCTGCACTGGGGCTTCTCTCACTTCTTTGTATTCGAGCGTCTGACCCGTGCCGCGATTCACGTCGTCGACCCCGCGATGGGCCGTCGAAGCATTCCGCTGGACCAGGTGCGCCGCTCCTTCACCGGCGTCGCGTTGATCTTCGAACGTGATGACGGCTTCGTCCCCGCGGCCTCGGGCCGCAGTGCACTGTGGAACTACTTCCGACAGCTCGCGGCTCAACGTAGCCTCATCGCGCGGGTGCTGTCGATCTCCGCGGCCCTTCGCGTCTTCGCGCTTGCGCTGCCACTCTTGACCGCGGTGATCGTAGATCGCGTGGTTCCTCGCGGCGACTCCCATCTGCTGCTGCTCGTATGCCTGGGGCTCGGGACCATGCTGGCGTTCCAGCTGTTGTGCGGTCTCATCCGCGAGCATCTACTGCTGCAGCTCCGAACCACCCTCGACCTCAAGCTCACGCTGGGGTTCCTCGATCATCTCGTATCGCTGCCCTATGGGTACTTTCAACGCCGGACCGCGGGCGACCTGATGCTGCGCGTGGGCAGCAATGCGGTCATCCGCGAGACCCTCGCATCGACCACACTGTCGACGCTGCTCGATGGGGCGTTCGCGATCGCATATCTCGGCTTGATATTTGCACTGCACACGGCACTCGGCGTCGCAACGCTCGCCTTGGGCACGGCGCAGGCGGCGATATTCCTCGTCGGTCGACGTCGCGTAGTCCAGCTCTCGCGCGAGACCATCGACGCGCGAAGCCGCGTGCAAGGGGAACTCGTGCAACTGCTCGCCGGAATCGAGACCCTCAAGCTCTGCGGCGCGGAGGCGCGCGCCGTCGATCGCTGGGCCGACTTCTACGTCGACGACATCAACGCGACACTGCGGCAAGGCCGTCTGGGCGCAGTCCTCGGCGGGATCACGGGCCTCGTTGGCACGATCGCGCCGTTGACGGTCCTGGTGCTCGGTGCCGTCGCCGTGGTCCGAGGCGAACTGTCACTGGGAACCATGCTGGCCGTCAACGCATTGGCCGGAGGCTTCATGGGGCCACTGCTCTCACTGGTCACTGCTGGATTTGCGGTTCAGCAGTTGAGTGGCCACATCGAACGCATCGACGACGTGCTTTCCGAGCCGCGCGAAGAGGTCAGACAGCGTCGCTTCACGGCGGCACCGAAAGGTCGGATCGAGCTCGATCGGGTCCGGTTTCGCTATGACCCGGAATCACCCGACGCGCTTCGCGACGTATCACTGACGATCGAGGCAGGGTCGACGGTCGCGATCGTCGGCCGCTCTGGATCCGGCAAGTCGACGCTCGTTGCCATGCTCCTGGGTCTGCGCAGACCGAGTTCGGGAAGCGTATCGTGCGACGGCATCGATCTGCACGATCTCGATCCCGCGAACCGGAAGCTCCTACTCGGCGTGGTCCCTCAGCATCCGTTCATATTCGGGCGGTCGGTCCGAGAGAACATCGCACTGCTGGACGAGCAGGTGTCTCTGGAGGAAGTGATGGAAGCTGCACGAAAGGCCCGGATCCACGACGACATCATGCAGATGCCCATGGGCTACAACACCATCATTGCGGAGGGCGGCGCATCCTTGTCGGGGGGTCAGCGCCAGCGGATTGCGCTCGCCAGGGCGCTCGTGCACCACCCGCCCATCATCGTGCTCGACGAGGCGACCAGCTCGGTCGACAACGTCGTCGAGCGCGAGATGATGGACAACATGGCGGAGCTCAGCTGTACGCGGATCATCGTGGCGCACCGCCTGAGCACGGTCTCGTTCGCCCAACAGATCGTGGTGCTCGACCGCGGCGAGATCGTCGAGCGGGGGACGCACGAAGAACTCACGGCGCTTGGCGGCATCTACTACGCGCTCGCCGCCGGGCAGGGACGCAATGCGTGAGCGACTGCTCAGGATGGTGCTCGTCGCGGCGGCGATGGGGCCAGGAAGCTGTGGCTCGAGTCACGCCGATCAAGAGCGCGCCCAAAGCGTGCCCACGACCCGCACTTCACCGCCGGAAGTCCACTCGGACGATCGCGAGCGGCACCCGGGGGTGGCCCTCAGCGCTCGCCACTTCGAGCTGCGAGCGCCCATGTCCTCGAGAATCGCGGGCATACCGGTCGAGCATGGGGATCTCGTGGGCGAAGGTGACGTGCTTGCGATCCTCGACAGCGAGGATGGTCGAGCAGAGCTGGAGGTCGTCCAGGCGGAGCTCCGGGCGCAGCAGCGTGCCGGCGTGTCGGCCCGCGCGGCATGGCGGGTCGCGCGACGTCGGCAAGCAACGCTCGAGAGGCTCCGCGGCGACGGCTACGCCCCGGCGGAGACGGTCGAGAGCGCCGAACTGGCCGCCGAGCACGCCGCCGCAGAAGTGGATGGTCTCGAGGCCGGGATCCAGGGGCTGCGTGCACGGCTCGCCCGACTGCGTGCGGTCGTCGACGAACACCAGCTGCGCTCACCCATGGCCGGTGTCGTCGCCGAGCGTCTCGTCGACGTCGGCGCCTTCGTCGCTCCTGCGACCACGATCCTCCGCGTGGTCTCCGAGCACGCTGATCTGGTGCGTTTCGCCGTCGACCCCGAGGATCGCGGAGCATGGACGCGCGGCCGGAGGGTCGACGTCTGGTCGACCGCGTCCGCCCGCCTCACGGGGGCCGTCGTGCAGTCGATCTCCTCCGAAGTCGATCCAGCGACGAACCTCCTGTTCGTCGACGCCACGGTCGAGGACACCAACACGCTGCCCGTCGGCTTGGCCGTATGGGTGATCCCCGCAGGAGTCGACCCATGACCACGCGAGTCGCCGAAGCCCGCTCCCAGAATCACGCGCCGACCGAACACAGCGAATCACAATCCATCCACGTGACGCGTTTCGTCGTACGCACGCCGCTGTTGCCCGTCGACGCATTCATACGTTGGGGCAGAGATCTCCGGTCCGCGACGACCTGCAGTGACACCTGCGCTCTGGAGTCGGCGGTCGAGCACGACCGTAGGCTACTCAGAGATCGCCTCGGCGAGATGTTGGCGGACCCGAAGATCCTCGAAGCGATCTACCTGGCCGCCCCCGGGATGATCGATGGCATCGAGCGCTGGCGGAACAGCCCCGAGAGCAAGACCGGCCAGGACGTCGAGCGCTCCCTGGTCCGCTACATGACGCGGATGAGCTGCCGAGCGACGCCGTTCGGCTTGTTCTCGGGACTATCGCTGGGAAGCATCGGTACCGATGTACGCGCGGATCTGGGCCCGATTGGTGCAGCTCGTCGTCGCGTCGACTTCGACGCCGACACATTGTACGCGGTCGCAACGGCCTGCTCGGGTGCGCCCGAGTTCTGGCTGCGGGGGCTGCTGTTTCCCAACACATCGCTCGCGCGACGCAACGACACATTCCACTACACCGAGTCTCTTCGTACCGAAGCCGGCATTTCATACCGGCTGGTGAGTGTGCCAGTGACCGACGCGCTCTTGCGCGTCCTCGAGCGCGCAGAGTTTGGAGCATCCGCGGCCGAACTCGTGGAGGCGGTCCACGAGGCCGAGCCGGACGTCGAGCCATCGGAGGTGCATGAATTTCTTCGTGAGCTCGTGGACAACGACCTGCTTCAGTCCGAACTCAGACCCTCCGTGACCGGAGTTCGTCCAGCCCTCGCCATGATCGACTCGCTGCGAAAGTGTCAGCACCCCGCAGCGTCGGTGCTGAGCGCGGCCGAGACCAACCTTCGTGCGATGGATGACCGCGAGCTCGGGGTTCCGTTGACGGCATACGAGGCGACGGTGGCCGAGTTGCGCGAGCTCCACGGCAACCAACACAAGCACTGCTTCCACGCGCAGCTGCACAAGCACGGCGATGAACTCCAACTGGACCGCGCGACCATCGATCTCGTCGTGCGCACGGCAGAAACCCTTCTCCAGATCGTGCCGAAACAGGAGCAGCTGGGCCCGTTCAAGGAGGCGTTCGTCGAACGTTGGGGCGACGCGGAACGCTGGGTAGCCCTGAGCGACGTGCTCGACGAGGAACGCGGGATCGGGTTCGGCGCGGTCGGGAGGGACGCATCACCGCTGCTCTCGGGGATTCCCATTGCGAACACGCTCCGAACGATTGGGGCTGGCTCCTCGGTCGACCCGATGCGGCTGGCGCTGTGGCAGCGCGCCATCGAACAGGACGAGCACGAGATCGCGCTCGACCGCGACGAGCTCTGGTCCATGGCAGGAGCGCCGCATTCACCGCAACCCCAGCGGCGCCAGGCACTGGCCGTTGGCTTCTCGCTGGCCCGGCGGGCGAGCGACGGCGGGGTCGAGGTCGTCTACCACAATGCGGCCGGCCCTTCCGGAGCGCGCGTCCTGGGCCGTTTCGCGCACGGGCACCCCGAGATCGACGCGCTGGTTCGCGACCACATCGCTGCCGAAGAGGCCGAGGACTCCGAGGTGGTGTTCGCCGAGATCGCTCACGTTCCCGAGGGAAAGGTCGCAAACGTGATTGTTCGGCCGGTCTTTCGTCGCTTCGAGATCCCCTGCCTCGGGCGCAGTGGCGTGAGTCCCGAGTACCAGCTTCCGCTCGCCGATCTCGAGGTGTGCGTCGCCGGCAATCGGGTCCACCTTCGTTCACGTAGGCTCGGCAAGTTCGTCATCCCACGCCTCACATCTGCACATAACTACGTCTCCTCCGAGATCTCGGCATACCGCTTCTTGACGGCGCTTCAGTTCCAGGATCTCGGGGTGTCCGCAGCCTGGTCGTGGGGACGCCTGGTCGACGTTGCGAGGTTCCTACCAAGAGTCCGCATCGACACGGTGGTGGTGTCCACTGCGCAGTGGCGGCTCGATCATGGCGAACTCGTGGATCTTCGGGCAGCCCGATCTCCGGCGGCCCGGGTCGCGGCGGCATGCCAACTCCGGGACGCGCGGCGGCTGCCGCGATACCTGCAGTACGGCACCGGCGATCAACTGAGCGTGCTCGATCTCGAGAACTCGCTCAGCATCGATGCATTCGCCCATGGCATCTCGAAGATCGGTCCAATCGCGCTGCACGAGTGGTATCCAGGTCCGGACGAGCAGTTTGTGCGGGGGCCCGAAGGGAGGTACGAGGCCGAGTACTTCGTCCCGATCGTTCGGATTCCGCGCGCTCGCCCGAAGCCGACGATCGTGCCCCCCGCGCAGTCGTGCCCCCAGACCACGTTCGGACCGGGATCCTCGTGGTTGTACCTCAAGCTCTACGGCGGATTCGCCTCGACGGAGCATGCGCTCGTGACGGAACTGGCTCCCCTGCTCGACGAATACCAGACCCGGGGACTAATTGAGCGATGGTTCTTCATTCGGTATGCAGACCCCAGGCGGCACATCCGACTGCGCGTTCAAGGCGATCCGCAGGTTCTTCACAGCCGCATCGAGCCCGACCTGCTAGCACGGGTGGATCGGCTACGGGCGTGCGGGTCGTTCTGGAGGGTAGAGCTCGCGACCTACGATCGCGAAGCGCAGCGCTACGGGGGTGCCGCAGGGATCCGCATTGCCGAGCAGATCTTCGGCGTCGACAGTCGTGCATGCGGTCGAGTGCTGCGACTCGTGGCAGGCGATCACGAGGCGCGGTGGGGGGTCACACTGTTGGGAATGCACGATATCCTCTGCGCCACGGGGCTCGACCACGAGCGACGGACGCAGCTCGTAGCTCGGGTCTCCGAAGGCCGATTGACGAGCATCGATCCGCGATCGGTATCGGCCAAGCCGATCGCTCGGCGCTACCGCGAACTTCGCGCACGCGTCGAGCGCTGGCTCGGGCCCGACGTGCCCCCGGCCATCGCGGAGGTCATGGGCGAGCGCGCACGTGCACTCGTACCGCTGGCCGCCGAGCTTCTCGAGCTCGACCATCGCGCGGGGCTCACGCGACCGCTCGACACGATCGTCGGTGACCTGCTCCACATGCACGCGAACCGCATGCTGCGAGCCGACGCAAACATGCAAGAGTGCATTCTCTACGAGTTCCTTCGGCGAACCTACCGCTCGATGGCCGCCCGCGACCGCGCCGACGGAAGCACAACTGCGAGAACGCCGGATCGGTGAACCTCATGCTGCTCGCGACGCTGAAAGAACTCGGAGCCGAACTCGAGACCACTTGGGCGAGGGTACGTCACCAGGAAACCTTCACATCGATGGCCTATCGGATCCTCGCTTCCGCGAGCCTGCCGCCGTTCTCGTGGCACGAGGTCGAGCAGTATGCGATGCGCACGGGGAACCACTCGGAGTTCGGTGACCTCAATCTGATGGCGTACCGCTCCGAGGACTTCTGGGTCGAGGTCCTGGTCTGGGGTTCGGGCTCGCCAGACATCCACAGTCACTCCTTTTCCGGGGCGTTTCGTGTGGTCGCGGGTGGCAGCGTGCACGCCGCCTACTCCGTGGACCGGGTCCACTGGTCGTCGTCTCGACTCGTGGTCGGCGAGATCGCCTTTCGCGGACTCTCGGTGCTGCGCGTCGGCGACACCTATCCCATCGAACCCGGTATCGGCTTCTTGCACGGCCTGTACCACTGGCATCATCCTTCGGTCACGGTCGTGGTCCGCACGAAGCGCGACGCAGATCATCCGTACCAATTCGGCCTATCGAATCCGATCGCTTCGCCCCAGATCCTCACGACCGGTGCCGAGGTCGCCACGGACCCGCAGTTGCGAGGTTTTCGGAGCTTGGCCCGCTTGCGACCGTGGCCAGAGGTCGAGCGCGTGTTGCTCGAGGCCATCGACGAGCTGCCGACGTGGCGACTGTGGGCAGTCTACGTGGAGTTCGGATCGAGGCTGGGCGTCGCGGCGCGGCAGGCGGTACTCGAGGCGTTGCCGGTGGTGCTGGTCGAGACTCAGACGGCAGTTCGGCCGCGCAGTCTCCTGCGCCAGGCCCGGAGCTTGCTTCGCACGGATCTCTCGCGGATCGCGGCCGGGATGAGCCTGCTGGCGCCGAGTCGTGCTCACCTGCTCGTCGCGCTCGAGCAGGCCTTCCCCGGCGAAGACCCAGCGGCCGTGTTCACGCGCGGCGCGGTCGATTTGTTCGGTGCGCTGATGTCAGGGGAGGATGGCGAGTGCCTCGCGGAGGTACTCGTCCAAGATGTGCTTGCGGGTCGCGGCCTCGAACATTCGCTCGAGACGCTGCGAGAGGCGTTCGCCGACGACTCGATCGCCGACCACGAACAACACATCCGAGCCTGTCGAGACGTCGTGCTCGCTCATCTGGGGAGGTTTGCGGCACCCACGGCCCACCCACACGCGGCGCCGAAGCAGGTCTCGGGGCCGGAGGGAGCGAGGAGCCCCCCATGAGGGTCCTCGCGACGTACGGGAGTTCGATGCAATCGCCTGCGGTGTGGCGCGGCGCGTCGAGCACCTCGCACGTCACGTTGCCGAGCGCATGATCCCCTGACTGGCGGGCGTGGTGGTCCGGCTGAACCTGGGCGCGTCTGGCCCGGGCTCGGTGCATCCGGCCGGGCAGGCAGCGAGCGAGAGGGCGAACCACTTCGAGAACGAGAACGACTGGATGGGTGTGACCATGCACGCCGGCGACCGCCTGATGGGCACCCTGCCCGAGGTCGGCGACGTGGAGACCTCGCCGACCTGCCGCAATCTCGACGATCGCTGACGCGTCGCGGCCGGTTGTCACCCGCGGGCCCGCAACGCCGCCGGCTTACAGTAGGCTTCGGCCCGCGATGCACTCCTCGTGGTCCGATGCCGATGCGCAGGCGATGATCGACCGCTTCGGCGGCGCGCCCCTCTCCAACGACGACGTCGCGCTGCGCGTGTACACCTCGCGGCTGATCGGTCGCGAGCCCGCGCTGGTGCTGCACGGCGGCGGCAACACCTCCGTGAAGACCACGCTGGTCGACGACACGGGCACCGCGGTGCGCGTGCTGTGCGTCAAGGGCAGCGGCTGGGACCTCGGCGACATCGAGCCCGCGGGGCTGCCGGCGGTGCGGCTCGAGACCCTCGCCGCGCTGCGGCGGCTGCCGACGCTGTCGGACGAGGACATGGTCAACGCCGCGCGCACGCGCCTGCTCGACGCGTCGGCACCGAACCCCTCGGTCGAGACGCTGCTGCACGCGTTCTTGCCCTACGCGTTCATCGATCACTCCCACGCCGATGCGATCCTCGCGTGGGTCGATCAGGCCGACGCGCCCGCACGCTGCCGCGAGGTCTTCGGCGACGCGCTCGTGATGGTGCCGTACGTCATGCCGGGCTTCGCGCTGGCGAAGCTGGCGGCCGAGATCGCCGAGCGGCACCCCCACGTCCACGGCCTGCTGCTGCAGCAGCACGGGCTGTTCACGTGGGGCGACACCGCACGCGAGAGCTACGAACGACACATCGACGCCGTCGATCGGGCCGAGCGCGCGATCGCGGCGAGCCCCGTGCCCACGCCGGTCGCGACGGCGCGGGCCGATCGCGACTGGACCGCGCTGGCGCCGGTGCTGCGCGGCCGTCTCGGCGCGGGTGACCGCCGCTACGTGCTGACGCTGCGCAGCACGCCGGCCGTCCGACGCTTCGTCGACGACCCCGCGCTCGCGCGACGAGCCTCGCGCGGCCCGGCCACGCCGGACCACGTGCTGCGCACCAAGCCACTGCCGCTCGTGCTCGAGCTCGGCGACGATCCTGCGCGCCACGCCGACGAGACCGACAGTGCGGTCGCCGGCTTCCGCGATCGCTACCGTGCGTACTTCGAGCGTCAGTGCGCGGCCAAGGGCGTCCAGCGGCGCGCACTCGATCCGGATCCCCGCATCGTGCTGATCCCCGGCGTGGGTCTGGTCGGCGTCGGGGCCGACGCGAAGGCAGCCGCGATCGCGGCCGACGTCTACGAGCACACCATCGACGTCATCGAGGCCGCCGATCGCGTGGGCGAGTTCCATGCGCTGCCTGAAGGCGACCTGTTCGACATGGAGTACTGGTCGCTCGAGCAAGCGAAGCTCACCGTGGGTGCGTCGAGCGGCCGCGCGCCGCTGCGCGGACGGGTGGTGATCGTGACCGGCGCGGCGATGGGCATCGGTGCCGCGGTCGCGCGTCGCATGGCGGCCGCCGGCGCGCAGCTGTGGCTGGTCGATCGCGACGCCGAAGCGCTCGCGCGCACGGCCGCGGCGTGCAAGGCCCCGTTCGCGGTGCTCGACGTGACCGACCGCGACGCGGTGCACCGCAGTGTCGCCGCCGCGGTCGCGACCTTCGGCGGCGTCGATGGCCTGGTCAGCAACGCCGGCACCGCGCCGCAGGCCCCGATCGACGCCTGCCCGCCCGAGCTCCTGCAGGGCAGCCTCGCGGTGAACCTGCTCGCGCACCAGTGGTTCGCCGAGGCCGTCACGCGCGCGCTCAAGGCCCAGGGCCGCGGCGGCTTCCTGCTCTTCAACGCCTCGAAGTCGGCGTTCAACCCCGGCCCTGGCTTCGGCCCCTACGCGATCGCCAAGGCGGCCCTGGTCGCGCTCATGAAGCAGTACGCCGTCGAGGGCGGCGCCCATGGCATCCGCGCCAACGCGGTCAATGCCGATCGCGTGCGCACGCACCTGCTCGATCCCGAAGCGTTGGCGGAGCGCGCCCGCGCCCGCGGCCTCGAGCCCGAGGCCTACTGGCGCGCGAACCTGCTGGGCGCCGAGGTCGGCGTCGACGACGTCGCCGACGCAATGCTGGCCCTCGCGCTGGCGGAGCGCACGACCGGCACGGTGCTGCCGGTCGACGGGGGCAACATCGCGGCCGCGCCCCGCTGACGCGGGGGTGTGCCACACTGCCGGGCGTTGGCCCCGCACGCATCGTGCTGGGCCCGCTGTGGTGGCTGCATCGCTGGGACGCCGGCCTCGAGCCGGAGGCATGACGCCGCGCGCACGGCATCGAGCCTCGCGTGCACCCCCGGTGACGCCGGTCCGCAAGACATCAGCAGCGACGCAGCGATCGACAGCACGATCGACATCGGGCCGCCGCTCGCCACCGTGCGGGTGAGGCCGGCGCCTCCGCGTGGCCGGGCTCAACGCCGTGCGGCCAGGGCCGCGTCGACCGCGGCCCACTTCTCCGGCCACGGCGCGTCGCCGTCGAGCTTGCGAATGACGTCGTTCGCGCTCGCCGAGCCGGGCGCGATGATCGTCCGGAGCGGCCGTTGTGCGCGCTCGCGATCGTTGCGCATCGCCTGCTCGAACAACGAGATCGCGTGGGGGTCCTTCTCGAGCACGCGGATGCGCCGCACTTGCTCGGCGATCTCGGGGTGCTCGGGCGGCACGCCGAAGGTTGGGAACAGCGTGGTCCAGTCGCTGAAGCGGTGCTCGTGCGGCTCCGCCGGCGAGTGGCCGAGCAGCGCGCCGATCGGCCACCTCGATCCACACGAGTGGTTCACGTCGGTCCACACGCCGGACCCCACCTCGGCCGCCTACGTCGCGATCGAGCGGATCTATCCGCGTGAAGCGAGGGGGCGGCACACGGATGCGGTCTAGGGCGCCCATGGCTGATGACGATGACGTCGCGCCACGTGCCCCACCCCCGCTCGCGCTCCCGACTCCGGGCCTTGCTCGCCTGTGGACTCACCACGGCGGCCGCGAGCTGCAACGTCGGTGAGCCCGCAGGCGACGAGCTGCCGCCCGGCAGTGAGGCCTCCACCGGATCCGCCACCGGCGGCCCCTCGAGCGGCTCGGGGTCCGGTGATCCCGACTCGAGCGACGGGTCCACCGGCGGCTCGACTGGCGGCTCGACCGGCGGCTCGACCGACGGGTCCACGGGCACCGGCGGCGAGGCGGGCGGTGCGGTCGAGGGAGCGGTCGAGAAGGGTCCCTTCATCATCGGATCGACCCTCGACTTCGCGATGCTCGACGCGACGGGGGCGCCCACCGGGCAGAGCTTCCCCGCGGTCGTCACGGACGACCTCGGGACGTTCGAGGTCGCGTTGCCCGGGGCCTTGGCCTGGTTGCAGGCCCAGGGCTTCGCCTTCGACGAGGTCGTCGGCGACCTCTCGGGGGCCCCCGTGTCGCTCGACGCCCTGGTGGTCGTCGACGCGCCCACGGTGTCGAGCCGCGTCAACGTGCTCACCGACCTCGCGACCGATCGCGCGCGCGCGTTGCTGGGCGCGGGCAGCGAGCCGAGCGAGGCGCTCGCGCAGGCCGGCGAGGAGCTGATCGCCGCCCTGCCGATCGGCGTCGGCTACGACCCCGGCGTGGATTTCTCCGCGATGGCGGTCTTCGGGACGGGCACGGCGGATGACGCCTACCTCCTGGCCGCGAGCGCGATGGTGCTCCAGGCGGCGCACGACGAGGCCGACGGCCCTGACGCGACACCCGAGCTGCAGGCGATGCTCAACGCACTCGCGGTCGATCTCGCGGACGACGGCGCGCTCGAGGCCGGGCGGATCGCCGTTCTCGACGACGCCGCGCGGCGCGTCGATGCGGCGAGCGTACTCGCGAACCTGCAGGCGCGGGCCGACGAGCTCGGCGTCGACTTCGTCGCTCCACCCCTCACCTCGATGCTGGACCTCGACGACGACGGGGTCCCGGACGCCACCGACAACTGCCAGGGCGTGGCCAACCCCGATCAACTCGACAGCGACGGCGACGGCACCGGCGATGCCTGTGCGGCGTGCGACGATCCTTCGCTCGACGACGCCGACCTCGACGGGGTGAACGAGCCCTGCGACAACTGCCCCTTCGCCAACGCCAGCCAGCTCGACGGCGACGGCGACGGCATCGGCAACGCCTGCGACACCTGCCCGATGACCCCCGAGGGGGAGGACGGGGCCTGCTGCGATCCGCGGGCGGCATCGACGTGGTGCCTCGAGCCGGACACCGCGATCCAGAACACCGCGTGCAGCGACGCCCCGGGAGGGTTCCTCTGCAGCGGGCTCACCGACGGCACGCAGAACTACGCCGACAACTGCTTTGGCGGCTGCGGGGGCGGGGGCGCGGCGTGTGTGGTCGCCGGCGCGTTCCCGGTCCACGTGGCGCCGATGTTCTTCGACTGTGCGCCGGGCGACGCGTGCTGCTCGAGGTTCTGCACGGTCGGCGACGACGCCGCGTGTGCGCAGGGCGGCCTCGTCGCGGTGCCGACGTGCCTGCAGTACTTCGCCGACGGCGAGGCGCCACCCGGGCTCGAGGATCTCGGCCTGTGCGTCGACACGACCGCCGGGCCGTGCGCAGCGCCGGGGGCCCACGCCCGCGCGTGCGCGGCCGAGCTCGACTGAACGCGGTACACTGCGGCGACCTGGGGCTCACCGCGACGATGCGACGCTTCGAGGTCGCGCTCTCCGACTCGGATCGCGGGGTGTACGAGGGGCTCGATCTGCGGGTCGCGCAGCACCCGTCCGCGTGCGAGCCGGACCTCGTCGCCCGCGTCCTGGCGCGGGCGCTCGAGCACGGCGAGGGCGCTCGAGTTCTCGCGCGGGCTCGCGGCCGGTGTGGAGCCGGCGCTGTGGCAGCACGACCTGCGCGGCGATCTGCAGGCGTGGATCGACACCTGCGAGTGACGCGGCGGGGCGGCCCGACGAGCACGAGCAGCGCGAGCTCGCCATCGCCGCGGGTGCTGCGAGATCCGCGGCCCGCGTCACGACCGCTGCTGGCATCGACAACGGGGCACTGATGCTGCCCTTGATCCTGACCCTGTCGCTCGCCGCCGAACTCGGTACCCCGCCCGCCCCGCCGCAGCCGCTGCTCGGCGGCGGCGATGCCGAGACCTGCGAGTTCCCCACGGTCGGCCGGTTCACGGCCGGGGCGCTGTTCGGTCAGTCGTGCGCGGCCACGATCATCCATCCTCAAATCGCACTGACCTACTACGAGTGTCCGACCGCCTTCATCGACCCGCTCACCCTCGGCGAGGACGACCAAGGGCCCGAGCTCGCGTTCCTGACCGGACTCGCCGAGGACGACTGCGCCTACGTCGGACTCAACTCCCTGGCGGTCTGCGTGCTGGCCGAGCCGGTCCTCGACCTGCCGCGCACGCCGGTCGTCGCGGGCTGCGAGACCGGGATCCTCGAGCCCGGACGCGAGGTCGTGATCACGGGCTTCGGCGCGGGCGGACCGGATGCCGACGGCACCGATCCGTTCGCCGGTGCCGGCCGCAAGCGCTGGGCGACGGCGAGGATCATCGTGGCGGGGGACCAGAACCTGCGCTTGCAGGCCGATCCGCCACTGGCGGCCTGCGGCAGCCTCGATCTCGGCGCGGGCGTGTACATTCGGTATCCCGATGAATCGTGGCACCTCGCTGGCATCGTCGTCCAGTCGACCGAGTGCAGCGGAGACATCATCGCTCGACGCGTCGACTCGGTGCTGCCCGAGCTCCAGGCGATGGTCGACGGCATCGCCGGATCCGCCGATGTGACGCCGTGCCACGACGGCGAGGGCGCGTGGTCTCCGACGGATGCGTGTGGCGACTTCGCCCTCGACCCGGGCGATGCGGCGCCGAGCTGGGACGACCTCTGCGCCGCGACGCTGCGGTCCGGACCGAGCACCACCTGCGGGCCGGCATTCGGCGACGATGCGGCGACTCCCGGCATCCGGTTCGTGTCGCCATCTGGTGACGTCGAGCTCGTCCCCGGCGAGCGGTTGTCCATCGAGCTCGCGGTCAACCATCCGGTCGTCGAGGTCCGGCTCGAGATCGATGGGGTCGACGCCGGTGCCGGCGATGCGAGCTGGCCGTTCGGGTTCGCGAACGTCGACTTCCCCGTGGGCACGTACGTCGTCGAAGGCGTGGCCGTCGGGCAAGACGGCACGGATCGCAAGAGCACACCGATCGTGGTGACGGTCGGGTCGGGCGACACGAGCACGGGGAGCAGCGACGGGAGCAGCAGTGGGACCAGCGACGGCAGCGCGGACGGAACGCCCACGAGCGAGTCGGGCGGATCGAGCGGCGCGCTCGCAGGATCCGACACCACCGCGGTGGTCGTGCCGTCGGAGGGTGATGGCGGCGGCTGCGGGTGCGCATCGGGCCTCGGATCGCGCGCGTCCCTGGCGTGGTTGCTCGCCATACCGATCGCCCGGCGGCGGCGGCGGTCGACCAAGCCGCAGCGATGACGGCCGAGCCGCGGCGTCACGGGCAGACTTCTTCCACGCAATCCGCCGTGCGCAGACGCGGTCGAGCGGTATGGTCGCCGATGACGTGGCCACCAGGGTCGTCGCAATGGATGTGAAGGATGCCGCGGTCACGACACGGTGATGCGCGCGACGCCGCGCGCGTCGAGCAGCCGCGCTAGACGGGTGCGCTGGTCACCGGCGAACACCAGGTCCTCGCCCTCGACGCCGCCACCGCACCCGAGCTGTCGCTTGAGCTCGCGGCACCACGTCTGTGCATCGGCGGTGGACAGGCCGAGTCGCTCGACCACGGTGGCCTCTTTGCCACCGCGGCCGGCACGCTCGTAGCGCACGATGGCGCGCGCCGGGCCCCTAAGGACCACGGGTTGCGCCGCGGCCTCGGGCACCGCCGGTGCCTCGCCCTCGGGCGCGACGTCGCGGCGATCGGCGAGCGCTGCGAATGGGTTCGACGTCAGCCCCGAGGCGGGTGCCAGGGCGGGCGGAGGGACGCGGCGCTTCGCCATGGACAGGAGTATGTGGCGGGTCGCACCGCCGCGTCTCGCGTATCCTCGCCGCCGTGCTGCGTCCCGCGACCGTTCGTGCGGGATGGCGCGGCGGGGCGATCGATCGCGGCCTAACTGCATGGGTCTTGCCGAGGACGATCCCCGCCCGCCTGCGCCGGGCCGTGCTGTCGCTGACGTGCCTGCTCGTCGGCGCCACGCTCGTGCCGCGGCACGTCGTCGGCCGTGACGCCGAAGCGTGGTTCGCCGACGATCGCGAGACGGCACAGGGCCTCGCGGATGCGGTCGCCGACACCGCCCTCGCGCCCGTCACCGCAGCCTCGTTCCACACCGGCAACGCGCGCTTCGACGGCGAGTGGGCGATGGGCACGCAGCAGATGACGCTGCTCGGCCTGGCGCAGGTCGCCCTCGCCCACCCGGAGCTGCAGGCGCGCTACCGACCGGCGATCGACGCCGCCGCGGCGCGCCTCGTCGATGACGCGACGTTCGCCTTCGCGACCGCGGCGTGGGGTGAGGGGCCCTGGGCGAGCCTCGCTGACGACCGCGGGCACGGCTACCTCGGCTATGTCGCGCTCGCGCTGGGATCGCTGCGCGAGCTCGATCCCGACACGATCCACACCGGAGCGCACGATCGTCTCGTCGACGCGTTGGTGCGCCGCGTCGAGGCCCAGCCGCTCGGAATCGTGCAGACGTACCCGGGCGAGGCGTATCCGTGTGACCTCGCCGCGATCGTCGGGGCCATCGCGCAGCATGGACGGATCACCGGCGTCGATCGCAGCGCCCTCGTGCAGCGCATGGCGTCGATCTACCGCGCGCGGTGGATCGATCCCGACTCGGGCTACCTCGTGCAGTCGCTGGGGCCCGATGGCAGCCCGCTCGACGCGCCGCGGGCCTCGGGCACCGCGCTCGCGGGCTACTTCTGGTCGTTCGCCGATCGAGATCTCGCCGACGACCTCGACCGGGCGGTGCTCGAGGTCGGCGCGGCGTCGCTGTTCGGATTCGGGGGGATCCGCGAGTACGCCCCCGGCCACGCCGGCCACGGCGACATCGACTCGGGGCCCGTGGTGCTCGGCCTGTCGGTTTCGGGCACCGGGTTCTCGATCGCGGCTGCGCGTCGGCGCGGCGACACCGATCGCTTCGTCGAGCTCGTCCGCACCGCGTCGCTGTTCGGCATCCCGGCCGAGCACGACGGCAAGCGCCGCTTCGTCACGGGTGGACCCCTCGGCAACGCAATCCTCCTGACCATGCTGACCGCGAGGCGGCCATGAGCGTGCGTTCGACGACGGCCGTGCGCATTGCGTCGCCCGTGCGCACCACGATCCTGCGTTGCGCCGCGGTGGTGCTCGGGCTCGTCGTCCTGCATGCGCTCCTGATCGACATCGCCGCGCGGACAGACCTCATCGAGCGTCTGCTCGCGCCCGCGGGCGCCGGTGGGGCGCTGCTGCTCGGCGTCGCGCTGCTGGTGCTGCGCGTGGGCCTGCTGTTCGTCGTGCCCGGGGCGGTGCTGCTGCGCGTGATCGAGGCGATCGTCCGCGCGCGTCGCCGCCAAGGGCCGTCGTGGTGACGAGCAGGGCCTGGTAGAACCGCACCGCCGCGTGCGTGGCCCTTCTCGGCGCCGCGTGACGGATGACCGGCGCGCGCGACGATGGCATGCTGCCCGCGATGCCGCGCACGCTCGTCCTCCTGCTCGCGCTCGCCGCGTGCGAGAAGTCCTCGCCGGCGACGACGCCGCCCACGACCACGGACGCCGCGGATCCCCTCGACGAGGCCACGCTGGTGCCGAACACCGAGGCCCAGACCGGCGACGTGACGATCTGCCCGTACAGCGGCCGTCGCTTTCGCGTCGCGGCCGACTCGCCGCGCTGGGACTACGAGGGTAAGACCTACGTGTTCTGCGCCGAGAAGGCGTTGCTCGAGGTCCAGAAGGATCCGGCGAAGTACCTCGCGACGCCGTGAAGGCGCGACGCCGGCGCTGCCCGAGCAGCCGCGATCCATGCGACGATGGGGCGTGTCCCTACGCGCTCGTCATGGTGTCTCGCTCGTCGCCGTCGCCCTGGTCGCCCTCGCGTCGCCCGCCGCACACGCCGAACGCATCTTCGGCCGCGAGGTGACGCCACGTGGGCCGCTCGACGCCGACGAGATCGCAGCGCGTCGCGCCGCGCTGCAGGAGCACCTCGAGACCCAAGACCTGGTGCTCGATGGCGACGTCATCCGCCCCCGCGTGCCGCAGGTGCCGGCGCAGCTGCGCGATCGCGTGCGCGACACCGCCGCGCCGTGGGACGAGCCGCCGCACTACGCGACCATCTATCTGAACTTCTTCGGCGGCACGCTCGGCTCGGGCACCAATGCCGCCGAGATGCAGGCCGGCTGCGTCGGCCCGGTCGACATCGACTACCCGGCGTTCGCGGGCACCAACAGCTCGGCGATGTCGATGGTGCAGGTGTTCCAGGCCGCGATGGAACCGTATGCCGTGCGCATCGCCTACGAGAGCGCGCCACCGGCTCACCTGCCCTACTCGATGGTGATGATGGGCGGCGATCCCACCGACATCGGCATGGACCCCGGCACGCTCGGCGTCTCGTGCAGTTCCGACTGCGGCGACGTGTGGTGGCGCGACACGACCTTCGCGTTCACCGAGGCCTCGAGCAGCGCTTTGACGCTCGGCAACACCGCGCTGCAGGAGGCCGCGCACGCGTTCGGCCTCGACCACATCGATGGCTCGGAGCACATCATGTATCCGTTCGCTTCGGGTGGTCAGAAGATCTGGTCGAGCGCGTGCACGCCGTACAACGACGCGACCGGCGGCATCAGCTGCACCTACGTGCACGATGCGTTCTGCGGTGACGACTCGGGCATGCAGAACGACGACGCCGAGCTGCTGGCCTTCTTCGGGCCCAACGCGCCCGACGTGACCGCACCGGAGGTCACGATCACCGAGCCCGCCGACGGCACCGAGCTGCCCGCGGGGGCCGACGTCGCGGTCGCGGCCGAGGTCACCGATGACCACGAGGGCGCGGGCTGGCGGCTGGTGGTGACGCCCGAGGGCGCCGATCCGCTGATCTCCAACGCCTACCAGTTCGAGACCAGCTGGCAGCTCGCCGATCTCCCGCAGGGCACCTACGTGATCCGCGTCGAGGCGATCGATCACGACCGCAACGAGGGTGCGGACGAGGTCACGATCTACGTCGGCACCGACGCGCCCGCCGACAGCACCGCCAGCGGTGGCGGCTCGGCGTCGTCGTCCGGCGGCGGCAGTGGCGAGAGCGGTGACGACCCCACCGGCGACGATGGCACCGGCGGCGGCACACCGCAGACCGGCGACGACGATGGCGGCTGCGCGTGCACCGTGCGAACCACCGCCCGCGACGTGGCCCCGCTGGCGCTGCTCGGGACCGTGCTCCTCGTGGGTCGGCGACGACGCGTCGCCTGACGTCACTCGAAGCGGGCGGGTCGGCGCGCGAGCGCGGGCCGCCCCGGCGTGGCCGCGGGAACCAACACCGGTGCCGCGTCCACAGCTCGATCATGGCCTCCCGTTGCCTGTCCACGATCGCACTGAGCCTGCTCGCCGGCTGCGGCGACCCGAACGCGAACGACAGTGCGACCAGGCCCGGCGACACGGCGCCCGCCGACGGCACCGGCACCGGCACCGACCCAGGTGATTCGTCCGGCGACGCCGCGGACACGACCGCCAGCGTCGACACCGGCAGCACCACCGGGGTCGGCACCGACTTCGATCCACAGTTCGTCATCGAGCAGGCCAACACCGCGATCGCCAACACGCCGGGCCTGGCGGTCGCGGTCGTCTACCAGGGCGAGGTCGTGTTCGCCGAGGGTTTCGGGGTCGCCGACGACGCGGGCAACGCCGTCGCCACCGACACCCTGTTCAACCTCGCATCGTGCTCGAAGATCGTCACCGCGATGACCGTGCTCTCGCTGCGCGACGAGGGCGCGCTCACGCTCGACACACCGGTGCCGCAGATCGTCCCCAGCTTCGCGCTGCGCACCGGCTTCGACCCCGCCAGCATCACGATCCGCCATCTTCTGACGCACACCTCGGGGATCGGCGACTGGCCGACCGAGCCGTTCGTCGAGGTCGACGGGCTACTCGACTCCTTCGTGAGCAACGGCAACCAGCCGCTGTGGGCCGAGCCCGGCGCGGTGTGGAACTACTCCAACCGCGGCTTCACCCTCGCGGGCCTCGTGGCTGCGAGCGCCGATGGTGGCAGCTTCGCCGGCGCGGTCGCGAGCCGCGTCCTGACCCCGCTCGGCATGCCGCATGCGACCATGGATGCGTCGATCGCCGCCACGCGGACGTTCGCGCGCGGCCACGCCCAGGGCCAAGGCTGGGTCGGGCCGCTGTTGCTCGCCGGCGAGTCGCTGCAACCATCCGCCGGTCTGTGGGCCAGTGCCGAGGATCTCGGACCGCTGGTGCGCGCGCTCGCCACCGGTCACGCCGACGGCATCGCCGACGGCACCTTGGCCGAGATGGCCTCGCCGCAAGCACCGACGCTCGAGTGGCCCGGTGCGCACTACGGCTACGGTCTCTTCGTCGACGAGGGCGCCGCGCCAGTGCTGGTCTCGCACGGCGGATCGATCTCGGGCTACCTGACCGACATCCAGGTGGTGCCCGAGCTCGGCTTCGGCGTCGCGGTCACGACCAACGGCGACACCTGGAATCCCGGCGAGATGACCTACGCCATCGTCGACCACTACGCCGGACCGATCGAGTTCCCCGCCGTCGATCCCACGCCGCTCACGCTCGGCTCGATCCCCGGCGCCTGGTACGACCAGTGGCAGCTGGGACACATCACCATCACCGACACGGGCAGCGGACTGGAGATCGCGTTCACCGACTTCGGCAAGACCTTCCCACTCGAGCGGTACTCCGAAGTGGCCTTCTCGACGACGCATCCGCAGGACGGCGTGCAGTTCGAGATCGTGGTGTGGCCCGACGCCGAGGGCAACGCGCGCTGGCTGGTCAGCCGCGCCGGCGTGGCGGCAAAGCTCTGAGCCGGCGGCCTCGTGGCCCTGCGACGGCGCGTCGCCTGTCGTCACTCGAAGCGCGCAGGTCGGCTCGCGAGCGCGGCGATCTCGGCCGCGCTGGGCCGCGCCGAGGCCACACAGCCGCCCAGGCCCTTGGTCTGCTGCGACATCACCGGCGCCGGCCGACGCTTGGCCTTGCACGGGCGATGGTCGAAGCCCAGCAGGTGTCCGACCTCATGGTTGATCACGTAGGTCCGATACTCGTCGAGCTTGCCGCGGTAGCCGGCCGCGCCGTGCAACCATCGACGGGCGTTGATCACCGCACGGCCCTTGCGACCGCACGAGAACGTGCCGCCCGTGCGCAGCGGAGCGCACAGCGCATCGGTCGTCTTCGGCTGGGCCAACACCACCGTGATGTCCCAGTCCGTCTCGACCACCGCGAACGACAACCCCGCGGCCGGCCAGCCGTCGGCGTCGGCGAGCGTCGCCGCCACCGTGTCGGCGAATGCGTCGGCGAGCTCCGCGTAGCGCGGCTCGACCAACACCCGCACGCGCACCGCGGAGTCCTGCGCCTCGTCCCGCGCCGACAGCTGCAGGAACTCGGTCTCCTCCAGCTCGACCGGCGCGTGGCGCCGCGCCATGTCGAGCGGATCGGGCGGCTCGGGCGGCTCGGGCGGCTCGGGCGTCGCGCCCGCGACCACCAGGTCCAGCCAGAACGACAGGCCGATTGCGACGATGGGCAACATGCTTTCTTTAGAGCCTGACGCCCTGGTGTGCCAGGTTCATTTCGACCGCGCACGTTCCTGGCGAAGATCGTCGCGGGCGGCCACGGAGCCGCTGCTGACGCGACGTCCTCGCGCGCGGTCGCGCCCGCGACGTTTCGTCAGCGGCTGGCCGATGCCGGGCGGCGTCCCTCGCCGCAACTCCTCGTCGTGTGGCACTGGCGCGGTCCTTGCGAAGCGGCAGCGGCCATGGACGCAACCGCCACCCTCCTCGAGTTCCTGCTCCCCGCCCTCATGACGACTTCGGCCGCCGACACCGGCGCGTCCCCGACCCGTGCACCCACCCACGCCGTCGTGCGTGGCGACGACGACGGGCCCCGCACGATCGAGATCGAGATCATCGAGCGCGGCACCGCCAAGAAGCAGCGCACGCGCCTGACCCTGCCCGACAACGGCAAGCTCGAGGCCTTCGTCAGCGGCGGCGACAACCGCCGCGAGTGCCGCGTGCGGACCGAGCACGGCCGCGAGGCCGGGGTCTTCGAGATCCAGCTGCAGTGCCGCGGCGGCGGCGACGACATCATGGTGGAGGCCCGCCCGCGGCTGCGCCCGGGCAAGGCCAGCCGCATTGCGAGCATCGAGCGCGCCGACGGCCGGATCGTGGAGGTCGAGGTCACCGCTCGCTGAGCGGTCGCGCTACCTTTGCCAAGCTTGCCGCGCGCGTCGATCCGAGAACGCCACACGGTGCTGCCGCTCCCGCCGGGCACGGCGCGCCTCGCCGTGGTCGCCGACACGCACGGCAATCCCCATCCGGCGCTGGACGATCGCCTGCGGGAGTACGCGCCGCGGGCGATCCTCCACGCCGGTGACATCGGCGATCCGATCGTGCTCGATCGGCTCGCCGCCCACGCCGAGCTGATCGTGGTGCGCGGCAACATCGACGCCCACCGCGACGAGACCCCCGACGTCGTCGTGCTCGATCTGCAGCGCGACGATGCCCGCGTGCTGCGGGTCCTCCTCGTGCACATCGCCGTCAACGGTCCGCGCCTGCGCGCCGACGTGGTCCGCCTGGCCCGGGCGCGCCGCGCCGATCTCGTGATCTGCGGCCACTCCCACGTGCCGTTCATCGGGCGCGATCAGGGCTTCGCGGTGTTCAACCCCGGCTCGGTGGGACCGCGGCGCTTCCAGCTGCCCATCGTCTTCGGCACCCTCGAGCTCGGCGACACCGGGATCCGCCTGGCCCACGTCGACTGTGCAACCGGCCAGCGGTGGCTACCGCCAGGCCTCGCGGCGTCGTGAACCGACGCGGCGCCACGCGCCCGCGCGATCTAGCCCTCGGGCTCGAACTCGTCGCAGGCGGTGTCGATGAGCCCCACGGCCTGCTCGAAGAACGGCCCGTAGTCGGGCGCGCAGACGCTGCCCCACAGGCCGCGGTCGCCCCACGCATCGACGAAGTCGATCAGCCGCGGCGAGTACTCGCCGCCGTTGGAGCCCGGCACGCTGTCGGGCGGACACACGGCGCCGGGCAAGCTGGTGTCGCCGAGCAGTCCGAGCACCACGATGGCGCTCTGATTGCCACCCTTGCGGGCGAGCAGGTCCGCGTACCAGGACATCGGATCTCCGGGTGAGTCGCCCGCGTCCTCCTCGTCGCTGATGAAGGTCACCACCAGCACCGCGTCGTCGCGCAGGAAGCCCTCGTTGCAGCCGCCGGCCCCGACCAGCGGCTCCGACACCGCGGTGAGCGTGCCGGCCATGGTCAGCTCGGGGCTGTTGCCGCTGTAGAGATTGGCGACACACGCGAATGCGGCCTCGGGGTCGGGCTGCGTGGTGTCGAACCACCGCCGGCCACCGGCCAGACCGCACGCACCCCGCTCGACGCCGTCGTCGTGATCGATGCCGGCCCCGAGCGCGCCGTCGCAGGGGTCCGGGTCGGGCAGCGCGCCGCAGGTCCACTGGTCCTGGGGCTCGATGATGCCGCACGCGTCGTTGGGGTCTTCGCCGTCACAGTCGCCGTCGTGGCACTCGGCGAGCTTCTCGTCCCACTTGTCCTGGGGATCGGTGTCGATCACCATCACGTGCCAGTCGCTCGCGACCTGCTGCTGGATGGTCGCGATGAAGTCGGGGAAGCTAGCCGCGAGGTTGCTCTGCTCGTCGCCCATCGACAGCGAGTTGTCGATCACGAACAGGAAATCGACCTTGTGGCAGCCGGAGCCCTCGGCACCTTCACCGGCCGCGGTCGCACCGTCGGGGGTGTCGAACAGCGGGCCCTCGCCACCTTCGGGCCCGTCGACCCCGCCGTCGTCATTGCCCCCGTCGACGCCGCTGGTGGGACTCGACCCGGCCTCGGTACCCGCGGCCGAGCCCGTGCCGGCATCGGTGATGCCGCCGAACGACGCCGCGCCGTCGTCTCGCACGCTCGTCCCGCACGCGAGCGAGACCATGAGGAGCGCGACGGTGGAGATGGTCGTGATGTGCCTGCCCACGGCTGGGGATTGGCCGCGCACCCCCGCGGGTTCGCAGCCATCCGTGCGCGGCTACGTACAACGCTGCAGGACGTCGCCGAGACGTCGCCGGTACGGGTGGCTGCACTACGCCGCGAGCGCGGTCTTGTCGGTCATCGAGCCGTGCCAGAAGCGCTGCAACAGTCGCCGCAACTCGTCCAGGCGCCCGCGCTCGACGGCCGGCCGCAGGTGCCGCGAGAACTGTAGCGCCACGCGATTGGCGGTGAGATAGCGATCATGCAGCGCCGCCTCGGCGACCAGCTCGAACTGGTAGTAGAGCCGGTGTACCAGGCGCTCGAACTGCGCGCGGGCGTCGTCCCAGCGGTGCAGCAGGCAGATCGCGAGCTTGTCGACCTCGGCCTGGGTCTCGAGCTCGAGCGCCGAGACCGGCCGCTCGCGGCGCGCGGCCTCGGCGATGTACACCAGGTGGCTCAGGCCCTCGAGCACCGGCAGCGTGTCGCCGAGCGCGTCGTCGGCGAGCGCATCGTCGACCGCAGTCGCCTCGAGCTGCGCCAGCGTGCGGCCGTCGATCGCGAGCCCGAGCTCGAGCACCCCGTCGTCGGCCTCGTGCACGAACAGACGCTCGCGGACGTCGTCGTCCCCGACCTCGCAGGGCAGCAACAACGCGTGGGGATCGAGGCCGGAGTCGGCGCCGTACAGCGCCTCGAGCCCGGCGAACAGCCGCGAGAGGTTGCTCGGCTGCATCGTCACTGCTCGATGTCCGAGCCCTCGGTGTCGAGCAGCACGCCCGCGCGTACCAGCAGCTTGGCGTCGCGCGGATCACCCTGCGCACGCCAGCGCTCGTACAGGGCCATCAGGTCGGTGGGCTCGTTGTGGGCGCCGTGCTCGATCACGTCGCCGATGACCTCGGCGACGTCGACGAACATGTCCGCGAGCATGCCGAGCACCGCCAGCGGCCCGGGCGCCGCGATCTCGCGGTAGGCCGACTCGCCGATGCCGTGCACGTAGCGAACGTTCACGGGGCCGCGATGCAGGCTGCGCGGGACCACGCCGCTGATGTACAGCGCTCGATCGCCGACCGTGCGCAGCGCAAACGCGCGTGCCGAGCCCGACTGGCTCTTGGCCTCCATGTAGTCGAGCGCGAGCGGACGGCTGGTGCGGCCCGCGTCCGCGGTGCGCCGCGCGTAGCCGGCCAGCAGATGCACGACGTAGGCCTCCACCTCGGTCGGCAACGACTTGCCGGTCCGGCCCTGCACCTGCTCGAGCTCTTCGAAGAAGAACGACTCCAACGTGTGATGGTGAACTGCGACCGCCGACGACATCCGAAGACTCCGGTGGTTCTCGAGGAACCCCAGCTTCCATCATGCGGAAAAGCTGGGACCCATGGAAGATTGTGGAACGCCAACGGCCCCGCGCCAGTCGCCAGGCCCGAAATCGTCGCGCGTGGGCGCACCCGCGACTCCGGGCCATGGAGGATGCCTGCGTTGGCACTCGCCGGCTGGGTCTGCCAACGCGCGAACTCGATCGCGCGTACCTCTGGCGCGGGCGAACAACGGGTCGGCCGTCCCCGGGCTCGGCGTGCAGGCGCGAGCATGCTGACCCGCGGCGCAACGGCGTCACGGCGGCGGCCGAGCTTCCGCGGGCTTGAACGCTGCGCTCGCGATCGCTGCCCCCCTGTCCCCCGAGTTCCACGCGCGCATCGAGGCGATGCTCGACGCCGGTCGCGCCCTGGACGCGTTCGCATGCACGAAGACGTGGTGGCAGCAGCCGCCGCGCAGCCACGTGCACCTCGGCCTCGACGAGACACTGCTCGCACTGCGCTTGAGCGCTCGACTCGGCGGTCGCTTCGAGGGCGCGCTGCTCCGCCATGCCGAGCGCACGGCACCGACACACCCGATGGTGGTGCTGCGCCGTCGCATCCGCGTCGCCGAGGTCGGGCTGTACCGGGCCGTGCTGGACTACGAGCGCGCGCCCGAGATCGATGGCGCGACGGATGAGGTCGCCTCCTGGTGGTACGCGCACCAGGCGGTCGTGCGGGGCACGCTGCGCGACTTCGACACCGCGTGGGCGCTGCTGCAGCGCGCCGGCGCCTCGCTCGACGACGGCTACGTCGCGAGTAGCCGCGCGCAGGTGCTGCTGCAGCAACATCGCTTCGACGAAGCGGTCGATGCTGCCGAGCGCGCGTGGGCACAGTCCCCCGGCCTCGTTGCCGCCGGCTTCTCGTTGGCCGGCGCGCAGGCGGCGGTCGACCGTGGCGAGGCGGCCGCCGAGCAGCTGCTCGCGTGGATCGACGGCGGCGGACAGTCGCACGAGATCCTCTTGCTGGCCCTGGCGCTGCGCCTGGCGACCGCGCGTCACGCCGAGCCCGACGAGGCACAGGCGCTCGCGCGCGACATCCTGCGCCGGGCCGCGTCGCTCGAGGCGCTGGCGCCTCTGGCCGTGCCAGCGGTCCACCGCGGTTTCGCGGCGCTGCGGGTCGAGGCCGCGCGGGTCGCCGGCGACCTCGAGACGATGCGGCAACAGGCCGATCTCGCGAACAGCAGCTTCCATCGCACCCTCGCCGAGCGACTTCGTGAGCCGGGCACCGACCGTCGCAGGGTCCGACTGCCCCATCCACGCCCGCGGCAACGGCTCGACACCTGCGTGCCCGCGAGCATCGTCACCTGCACCGGCGCGCTCGGGCAGGCGATCGACATGGACTCGATCGCCGCCGAGATCACCTACGGCGGCACCGCGATGTGGCGCGTCCGCGACTGGGCGACGCGACACCACCTGCAGGCGCGCTACTTCGCGGCCACGTGGGAGAGCGCGTGCGCCCTGCTCGATCGCGGGCTCCCCTTCGTCATCACGTTCGAGGACGCGGTCTCGGGTCACGCGTGCGCCATCGTCGGCTACGACGCCGCTGCGCGGACCTTCATCGGGCATGATCCGAGCGAGGGTGCCTTCGAGTGTCTCGCCGATGCCGTGCGTTCGGCCGAGGCGCCGCTGGGGCCGCTCGCGTGCGTGCTGGTGCCGGCCTCGCGCATCGAGGAGATCGCGGCGCTGGCCCTCTTCGACGAGGCGAGCACCACGGTGGCCGTCGAGATCGAGGCACGACTGCACTGCGACGGTGCATCGGCCGCCCGCGCGTACGCCGAGCGCGACGACATCCGCTCGCACGTGAGCCCAGCGACGCGGGCCCGCCTCGACAGCTGCGGCGGACGACATGATCTGGCGCTCGCCGCCTACCTCGAGCTGCACGAACGCCACCCGCAGAACCTCCGACTGCAGGCGCTGCTCGAGCACGAAGCCGCGTACAGCCGCGACGCGCAGCTCCACGCCCGCATCCTCGACGCGATCCTCGAGGCCCCCGCGCCCGCCGAGCTGCGCTCCGATGGCGGGCGCAGGCGGGCGCTCGCGATCTTCGAAGTGCAGCGCGCCGTTCGTCTCGCGCGCGACGCGAGTCAGTGGTCGCTCGCCGAAGCGCAGCTGCTCGAGGCGGTGCGACGCTCGCCCCACTGCGCGGCCGCCTATGCGGCGCTCGGCGACCTCGCGTGGCTGCGCGGACGGTCCAGCGAGGCCCTGCTGCCGCTGCGGCTCGCGGCCGCACTGCAGCCGACGAACCCGGCCTACGCGGAGCGTTACGCGTGGGCCTTGCAACGCTCGGGGCGCATCGACACCGCCGTCGCATGGCTGGGCGCCCGCGCGGTCGAGCTGGCGCACGAGGCCGGCGACGCCAGCCCGGTGATGGGCGCCGTGGTGGCGCTGCGCGAGCTGGGCGAACCGACCCGCGCGATCGAGACGCTGCTCGCGGCGCGCCGCGATCATCCGCGGCACGGCGCGCTGGCAGCCGAAGCCGCCGTGTTCCTCGCCGAGTTCGGGCGCGACGAGGATGCTGCGCGTGCACTCGCGGACGCGCGCGCCCACGCCGATGCCGCCGACGAGCTGCGCGCGGCAACGTTGGTGGCGCAGCTCGGCGGTCGCGTACAACACGTGATTCACCTGTGCGAGGCCTGGGTCGAGGAGGCCGCGAGCGATCTGCACCCGCGCAGCTTGCTGCTGGAAGCGCTGGCCCAGACGCGAGGGCGCGCGGCGGCCGTCGCCCGCGCGCGCGCATGGCTCGACGACGCACCGCGCGACGCCGGCCTCGAACGACTCCTGCTCGCTCAGCTCGACGCCAGCGGCTCGTACCGAGAACACCGCGCACGGCTGGTCGATCGCATCGAGCGCGATCCCGCCGATGTCTGGGCCGCGCACGCGCTGGCGGAAGCGCTGTGGCGCGACATCTCGCGCGGCGGTCGAGGCTACGACCCGCGGCTGCCCGAGCTCCAGGCCGCGGTGCAGCGCTGCATCGCGCTCGCGCCCACGCACGAGGCCACCCATGCCATCGACGCCGAGCTGGCACTGCTGCGGGGCGATCCCAACGCCGCCGCCGCATGCCTCGATCGGGCGATCGCAGCCGCCCCCGCGTTGCCCCACCACTGGCGGCGACGACTGGAGCTGGCGGCGCAGCTGGGCGCCACGCAGCTGGACGCCATCGAGACGATGCTCGACGCCGCGATCGCCGGTGGCGAGCCGGGCATCGAAGCGGTGCCCCCCGCCGTGATCGTCGCGATCGCCGAGGCGGGTGGACTCGCCCGCGCACGCGCGGCGCTCGATCGCTGGGAGCCGGGCCGCCCCGGCGCGCCGTGCCTGCTCGAGGCACGCATCGATCTCGAGCTCACCTGCGGCGACGAGGCCGCCCTCGCCGGGTTGCGCGAGCCCGCCGAGACCATGACTGCGCGCCATCCACTGCACCGCGGACTGCGGCTCTCGCAGCAGGCGTTGCTCGAGCGACTCGGATGCGCCGACGAAGCCTGCGACGTCGCGATCGCGCTGTGCCGTGACCTGCGTGGCGACGCCGGGGTCCGGGCCACCGCGGCGATGCGACTGACGCGGTTGGGCCGTCCTGCCGCGGCCGTGGAGCTGCTCGACGAAGCGCTCGCGCTGGCCCCGTTCGCGCCGGCGCTGGCGATCGCACGCGCTCGGCTCGCGTGGGACGACGGCGAGCACGATGCATCGCTCGCCATCCTCGAGGCCGCGTGCGCCCGCATGCCGACCGCCGCCGACCTGCTCGAGACGCGGGGTCACCTGCTCGTGGACCGAGGTCGCCCCGACCAGGCGCTGACCCTGCTCGCGCAAGCCTGCGCGGCGTACCCCGAGCTCCCGGCACTCGCCCACGCGCGCATCTCGATCCTGCGGCGTCCCGAGCTGAACACGTCGATGCGCGAGATCCAGCGTCTGCTGGACCTCGCGGCCAGCCACGCGCCCGGCGACTGGGAGCTGGCGCTCGAGCGCATCGCGCTGGCGCGGACGCGAGGGGATGCGACGACGGCGCTGGCGATCGTTGCGGCGATCGAGCCGCTGCTCGAGGACGGCGTGCTCGCGCGGGGCGAGCACGCCGCGATCCTCCACTGGGCCGGCGACACCGATGGCGCCATCGCGGCGATGCAGCACGTCGTCGCGGCGCGCCCCGACTACGCGTTCGGCTGGTCCGCGCTGCTGCACTGGACCACGCAGGAAGGTGCATGGACGCGCGCGTGGGAGTACTGCGAGCGCCTGCCGCCGGCGCTGCGCGAAGCCCCGGCCTTCGCCATGCAGCGGGTTCGCGTGGCCGATCAGATCGAGGCGCTGCGCGAGCGCGCCTCGCTCGAGCTGCAGGCGCTGGTCGAGCGATGCCCCGACGACCTCACGGTGCGCGCGTTCGCGTTCGACATGGCGATGCGAGCGGACGAGCACGACCGCGCCCGCGCGGTGCTGCGGGCCGCCGACCTGGCCGAGCTTCCCGAGGCTCTGCTCGCGCGCGCGGTCGCCCTCGAGCTCGCGTGCGGACGCATCGAGGCCGCCGGCGACACCACGCGCGAGCTGTGGGGTCGCCCGCACGTCGACCCGACGCACGCCGCCCGCGCGGTCGCGGCCCACGTCGACGCCGGTCGCCTCACCAAGCTCACCCACGCGGTCGTTCGTGCGCTCGCGGCCGGCAACGGCGTGGCACCGGCGTTCGCCATCGCCCTCATCGATGCGCTCGACGAACGCGGCAACTCGGCGGGCGCGCGTCGCTTGTTCGCGGCGATGTCACCCGCCGGCGCAGGCTGCAGCGAGCACGTGCTCGCGAGACTCATCGAGGTGCTCGCGGATGCGGCCCTCTGGGGTGTGCTCGACCCGTGGATGGACACCGAGTCGACGCGCTTGCGTGCGGCCCCCGCGACGTGGGCCGCCGTCGGCTACGCGCTGCTGAAGCAGGGTGAGTACGCGCGCGCCCGCGACTGGCTCGCCGACTGGCGCACGCGTGCGTCGGCCACGGCAGCATCGATCAACAACTTTGCGGTGTGTGCCCTCGCCACCGGGCACTACGAGCTCGCCTACGCGGCCGCCCACTTCGCGTTGGTCGAACACGCCGCGCCGGGGTGCCGTGACCAGCTGCTGCGCACGATGCTGCGGAGCTCGATCGGTGCCCACCGCACCGACCGCTTCATCGAGGACGTGCGCTGCCACGGACTTCCCGCGCACGGTCACGGCGTGCGCGCCCTGCAGCTGCTGGCGGAGCTGTTGATCGAGCGGCCACGGGGACGGGCGCTGGTGCGGCTGTGCCAGCGCTTCGATCGCGAGGCCGAGGAGTCGGCCGTATGGATGCGCCGGCGCTGGCACGAGCTGACCTCGCCGCACCTGCGCTGGTACGAGCGGGCATGGCTCGCGATCACGTAGGCAATGCGCTGCCGCACGCCCTCGGAGGTCATGGCGCAGCGGTCGGTGCCGCCGCACACCGACCGCGCGTCGGCTGATCGAGGCCCCGGCCCGCGGCCCGCAGGGCCGTGAGTCAGCCCACTTCCTGGCCCGGGGCCGGCCCGACTTTCGTCGCTCGGCGGGGGTTGACCGGCCCGACGGCAAGACTATGCTCGCGCCGCCTGGCACTCGCCGAGGGCGACTGCTAACGCGCGGGATTCTCTGGCAGTTTCGCCCGAGACCGCGGTGGGGACCCATTGCCTTTCTCCCCCCTCGCCGCGCCGTTGGCCGCCGTCGACTTCGCCAAGGCGAACCCGCCGAACCACCTCACCTCCGAAGGAGCTCGTACCCATGAAGATCCGTCCCCTCCACGACCGCCTGGTCGTCAAGCGCGTCGCCGAAGAGAGCAAGACCTCCGGCGGCCTGTTCATCCCCGACACCGCCAAGGAGAAGCCCGCGCGTGGCCTCGTGATCGCGGTCGGCGAGGGCAAGCGTGACGACGCCGGCAAGCGCATCGCGCTCGACGTCAAGGCCGGCGACGAGGTTCTGTTCGGCAAGTACGCCGGCACCGAGCTCAAGCTCGACGGCGAAGAGCACATCGTGCTGCGCGAGGACGAGATCCTCGCGGTCATCGAGAAGTAACCCCGCTTTCCCACCCACCGGAGATTCCAAGTCATGGCAGCCAAAGAAGTTCGTTTCGATGAGATCGCCCGCAGCTCCATCCTGCGCGGTGTCAATGTGTTGGCCGACGCGGTCAAGGTCACCCTCGGGCCCCGCGGCCGCAACGTGGTGATCGAGAAGTCGTGGGGCTCGCCCACGGTCACCAAGGACGGCGTCACCGTCGCCAAGGAGATCGAGCTCGAGGACAAGTTCGAGAACATGGGCGCGCAGATGGTCAAGGAGGTCGCCAGCAAGACCTCGGACATCGCGGGTGACGGCACCACCACCGCCACCGTGCTCGCGCAGGCGCTGTTCCGCGAGGGCATCAAGATGGTCACCGCGGGTCACGACCCGATGGAGATCAAGCGCGGCATCGATGCCGCCGTGGTGACCGCGGTCGACGCGATCAAGAAGCTCTCGAAGGCCACCAAGGGCGAGAGCGAGATCGCCCAGGTCGGCACCATCTCGGCCAACGGCGACGAGGAGATCGGCAAGCTGATCGCCGAGGCGATGAGCAAGGTCGGCAAGGAAGGCGTGATCACGGTCGAGGAGAACAAGTCCAGCACGACCGAGCTCGAGGTCGTCGAGGGCATGCAGTTCGACCGCGGCTACCTCTCGCCGTACTTCATCACCGACCAAGAGCGCATGGAGGTCCACCTCAACGACTGCTTCGTGCTGCTGCACGAGAAGAAGATCTCGTCGATGAAGGACCTGCTGCCGGTGCTCGAGCAGGTCGCCAAGCAGGGCCGTAGCCTGCTGATCCTCGCCGAGGACGTCGATGGCGAGGCGCTCGCGACGCTGGTGGTGAACAAGCTGCGTGGCACCCTACACGTGGCCGCCGTCAAGGCGCCGGGCTTCGGCGACCGCCGCAAGGAGATGCTCAAGGACATCGCCGTGCTGACCGGTGGCAAGGCCCTCACCGAGGATCTCGGCGAGAAGCTCGAGAACCTGTCGGTGAAGGACCTCGGCACCGCCAAGCAGATCACCATCGACAAGGACAACTGCACCATCGTCGACGGTGGCGGCAAGAAGGCCGACATCCAGGCCCGCGTGAAGCAGATCCGCGCGCAGATCGAGGAGACCACCAGCGACTACGACCGCGAGAAGCTGCAGGAGCGTCTCGCCAAGCTCGTCGGTGGCGTGGCCGTGATCAAGGTCGGCGCCGCGAGCGAGGTCGAGATGAAGGAGAAGAAGGCCCGCGTCGAGGACGCCCTGCACGCGACCCGTGCGGCCGTCGAGGAGGGCATCGTCCCCGGCGGTGGCGTCGCGCTCATCCGCGCCCAGAAGGCGCTGGAGAAGTTCGAGGCCGGCTCGACCGAGCAGCAGTTCGGCGTGACCATCGTGCGTCGCTCGCTCGAGGAGCCCCTGCGCCAGATCGTCGCCAACGCCGGCGGCGAGCCCAGCGTGGTGGTCAACGAGGTCAAGAACGGCAAGGGCGGCTTCGGCTTCAACGCCCGCACCGGCAAGTACGTCGACATGATCGAGGACGGCGTCATCGACCCGACGAAGGTCGTGCGCACCGCGCTCGAGCACGCCTCCAGCGTGGCCGGCATGATGCTGACCACCGAGGCGATGATCGCCGAGAAGCCCAAGAAGGAAGCCCCCGCGGCGCCGGGCCCCGGCGGCGGCGGCATGGGCGGCATGGACATGTAGTCCCCGCCCGGTGAGCCTGCGCCGCGCGCCGAGAGGCGCAAGCGCAGGCCCCGTTCGAATGCGACCCCCGTGCACTGCGAAGGTGCGCGGGGGTTTTCGCGTCGTTGGGCACCGAGCGACGCCCGCGCGTGCGAGGGCGGCGCGCGCGGCCCAGAAATTCCCCATCGACGGGCGTCCTACCGCAAGCTCATGGCTTGCATGCGTGTCCGCCCACTCATCTCCGCCGTCCTTGCATCGCTCGCACTCACGGCCGTCGCGTGCGGTGGCGACGACGCACCCCGTAACGACGGCGATGCGACCGCGGGTAGCCTGACGCAGGGCATCGGCAGCAGCAGCGAGGGCACCGCCGGCACCACCGGCGACACAGCCGCCAGCAGCGGCGGCCAGGACAGCACCGCGGGCGGCTGCGCGGCCACCTGTGAAGGCGTGTGCATCGACGAGCTGTGTTGCGCGCTCGAGTCGGCGTGCGGCGACGTGTGCTGCGGCGACGGCGACGTGTGCTCGTTCCAGCAGTGCGTCACGCCCGGCGCCACCTGCATCGACGCCAGCGAGTGCGAGGACGACGAGTACTGCGAGTACTCGCTGGGCGAGCCGGGCATGGGCGGCGGCATGGGCATGTGCCAGGGCGGCGAGGCGCTCGCGACCGGTAAGTGCCTGCCAGCGCCGCCGCTGTGCCCCGACGGCACGCCGCCGCCCGAGGGCGACGACATCGACTGTCTCCCCGTGTGCGAGGTGATCCCCGAGGGCGGCTTCGAGCCGACCGTGAAGTACCACTGGCCCGGCGGCGACTCGATGATGGCGCCGATGGTCATCCAGCTCGACGACGACAACTGCGACATGATCGTCGACGAGCGCGACATCCCCGAGATCGTGTTCGCGACCTTCGATGGCGGGGCGTACACCGTCAACGGCACGCTGCACGCGATCTCCATCGTCGAGGGTGTGGTGGTCGACAAGTGGGCCGTCAACCCGCAGTCGCCGCAGCTCAACCCCGGGCTGTCGATCGCCACCGGCGACATCGACGGCGACCCCGGCAACGAGGTCGTCGGCTGCAGCGTGGACGGTCGCGCGATGGCGTTCGATCACGACGGCACGCTGCTGTGGGTCGCCAGCACCGCCAGCGGCTGCTTCATGCCGTCGATCGCCGACTTCGATCAGGACGGCTTCCCCGAGGTGCTCACCGAGGCGTCGATCTACGACGGCACCACCGGGCTCGAGAAGGCCGCGTTCGCCGGCCAGCAGACCACCTCGGCCGCCGACATGGACGGCGACGGCGTGCTCGAGGTGGTGGGCCCGCGCTACATCTTCGAGGCCGACGGCACGTTGCTCGCCGACGTCGGCATCGCCGGCTACCAGCATGCCATCGCCGACTTCGACCTCGACGGTGCGCCCGAGGTCGCGGCGATCAACCGCACCACCCACGAGCTCTACGTGTGGCGGTGGACGCCCGGCGTGGGCGTCGAGATGATCCGCGGCGGCATCGACATCAACGACGGCCTGCCGCCGTGCAACGGCGGCAACGGTGGTGGACCGCCGACGGTCGCCGACTTCAACGGCGACGGCACGCCCGACGTCGGCGTCGCGGCCGGCGTCGGCTACACCGTCTTCGACGGCGAGCGCATCATGGATCCGACCGTCATGGTGCCGACCGACACCATCATCTGGCTCACGCCGGCGGTCGACTGCAGCTCGCGTGCGACCGGCAGCTCGGTGTTCGACTTCGACGGCGACGGCAAGGCCGAGGTGGTCTACGGCGACGAGCAGTACCTGCGCATCTACGACGGCTCGACCGGCGCGGTGCTGTTCGAGACCTGCAACACCACCGGCACGCTGTGGGAGTACCCGATCATCACCGACGTCGACAGCGACGGACACGCCGACATCATCGCGGTGTCCAACAGCTACTCGTCGATCACCTGCCCCGCCGACGGCTCCAAGCAGCAGGGCGTGCGGGTGTTCGGCGACCTCGAGGGTCGTTGGGTGCGGACGCGGCGAGTGTGGAACCAGCACCACTATCACGTGACCAACATCGAAGAGGACGGCACCATCCCGCCCATCGAGAGCTCGAACTGGTTGGTGGACGGACTCAACAACTTCCGCCAGAACGTGCAGCCCCAGGGCGAGTTCGCAGCGCCCGACCTCGTGGTTGCGGTGCTGCCGCTGTGCAGCCCCGAGGAATTCGGGATCACCGCGCGCGTGCGCAACATCGGCCTCGCCGCGGTGCCCGCGGGGGTCGTCGTCGGCTTCTACGACGGCGATCCCAGCGCCGGCGGCAACCTGCTCGGGACCGAGGTCACCACGAAATCGCTCTACCCCGCAGAGGCCGAGGACCTGGTGCTGGTGCTCGACCCGCCGCCGCAGTCGTTGGTCGACGGCAGCCAGGACGCGTGGGTGGTCGTCGACGACGGCATGCCCGCACACCCATGGACGCAGTGCCGCACCGACAACGATCGCGGCCACGGACCGGTGCCGTGCCAATTGCCGGCTGATGGTCCGCCGGCGGATGGTCCGGCGACGCACGGCGCGGGCTGGTCAGCGCGGCGCCGTTGGCCCATGATGGCGCCCGCATGCGCATCGCTGCGGCACTCCGGATCCTCGGCGCGACGGGGTCTGTGCTCCTCGTCGCTGCCCACGGCGTGGCGTGTCTGCCCAACGGCTCGGCGTGCGATCGGCCGGCCGCCGCCTGCCCCGCGACGGGCAGCGCGACCGAGACCGGCAGCGACAGCGGCACCGCGACGACCGGCGGCAGCGCGACCACCCAGGCCGGGTCCACCCAGGACGGCAGCGGCGACTCGGTCGACAGCAGCACCACCGAGGTGCTCGACTGCCACGGCGCGAGCCTGCGCGTGGCGACCTTCAACGTGAAGTCGGTCGGCTTCGAGGGCAGCGACGAGTGGAATGCGCTCGGCTCGGTGCTCGCACGGCTACAGCCCGACGTGGTCTGCATCGAGGAGCTGGCTGACGGCGAGACCGCACCGCTGCGGGCGCTGACGATGTCGCTGGGGTGGAGCGAGCCGATCCAGGCCGATCCGTCACCGGCGATCGGCGGCGAGCTACGCAACGCGTGCATGAGCCCCCACGCGATCTCGCGGATCGACTCCTACAGCGGCGAGGATCTCTCGAGCGACCAGCACGCCAACGACGTCGGCCGCGACTTCCTCGGCGTGCGCATCGTGATCGACGACTGCGCAATGGGGCTGCTGGCGGTGCACGCCAAGTCCGGCCAAGAAGATCTCGATCGATTCCGGCGGCAGGTCGAGTTCGAGCGCCTACGCCAGGCGATCGACGACATGCACGCGCGACACCCCGGTGAGCCGCTGGTCGTGATGGGTGACTTCAACGAGAACACCGACGACCCTTCGCTGGGCCAGGTCTTCGACGCACCGCCGGTGGGACTGCCGCGCTCGTACCGTCTGGGCAGCGACATCGCGCTGCCCATGACCTACGACCCGTTCACGACCGTGTCCAACGCCGGCCTCACCGCCATCGACGCGACCCACGAGGACTCGTCCCGCATCGGCACCTGGGGTGTGAGCGCGGGATCGGACGGCGTGCGCATCGACTACATCTGGCTGGACGGCCCGCAGCTCGTGAACGCGATCGTCTACGACGCGTGCCGCGACGACGGCGTCGACGAGCCCCCCGCGGGGCAGTGGCTGGCGCTCGCGGGCGATCCCGTGCCGTGCGTCGCATCGGCGCTCGCCTCGGATCACCTGCCGGTGGTCGCCGACATCACCCTGCTCCCGTGACGAGCGGCGGCCGGCGCCCGAGCCCGCGGACCACATCGAGTCCACGGACCTCGCGGGGCCGCCCGCGCCGCGGGGCCGCGGCCGAGCCCCAGGCGGATCCCCTTGCCAGCGGCGCGCTCGCCCGCCAAGATCGCGGGCACGATGAATCCGCTCCGCAGGCTCGAGTGTCGCGCATCCCTGCTGGCGCTGGCGATCGCCACCGCTGGCGCTTCGATCCACCTCGCCGTCGAGATCGCTGCGGATGCCTACGCCAGCGACGAGCGCGTGGTGCCGGTGCGCTGCCCCGGGGCGCTCGAGGCCCTCGAGCGCGTGCGCCCGAGCGGTGCCGCGGCCGATCCATCGTACCTCGAAGCGGTCGAGCGACGCTGCCGAGCCGATGGTGCCGCGCGCTGTGACGTCAGCAACGTCGTGCCCCATGGCCGCGCGATCGAGGCCGTGCGCCCGCTGTTCGGCGACGAGGACGTCAACCACGTGTTCCTGCGCTTCTCGCCCGCACACCACCGCATCGTGTGGACGGTGACCGCCATCGAGGCCGGACTCATCGCCGACGTCGACGCCTTCGAGGCCGATGTCGTCGAGTTCGCCGCCGAAGGCGTCACGACCAACTGAGCTGCACCCGTGCGTGGCGCGGGGGCTCGCGCGCGTCCGTGACGACGCGCGCCATCCGTCACTCGTCGTCGTCGTCGTCGTCCGCGTCCTCGCGGTCTTTGCGAGGTCGCGGCAGGCCCAGCTTGCCGAGCTTGCTGGTCAGGGTCCGCCGCGCGATGCCGAGGATCTTCGCGGCGCGGGTCTGGTTGCCGCCGCAGGCCGCCAGCGCCGCCATGATGCGCTGACGCTCCTCCTCGTCGGGATCGCTGACGGCCGGCACCGCGGCGATCGGTGCAGCCGCGACGGCGGCGACCGGCGCCGCGGGCTCGACCCGCCCGTCGTGGATGCGACCGGAGCCGCGACCACCACGGGGGGAGTACGCCTCGGTGCGCATGTGCTCGGGCTGGATCACGCCGCCGGTCGCAAGCAGCACCGCACGGTTCACCGCGTTGCGGAGCTCGCGGATGTTGCCCGGCCAGCTGTGCTTCATCATCCACTCGACCGAGTCGCGCGAGAGCACCGGCTGGCTGCCGAACCCGGCCTGCTTGCAGGCCTCGGCGATGAAGCTGCGGGCGAGGCCCTGGATCTCGCCGGCGCGCTCGCGCAGCGGCGGGATCACCAGCGAGATGCCGTTCAAGCGGTAGAAGAGATCCTCGCGGAAGTTGCCGAGCTCGATCTCCTTCTCGAGGTTCTGGTTGGTCGCGGCGATGAAGCGCACGTCGACCTCGCGCGCGCGCAGGCTGCCGACGCGCATGACCTGGCGCTCCTCGATCACGCGCAACAGCTTGGCCTGGGTCGACAGCGGCATCTCGCCCAGCTCGTCGAGGAAGACCGTGCCGCCGTCGGCGGTCTCGATGAGCCCGGGCTTGTTCTGCTGCGCACCGGTGAAGGCGCCCTTCTCGTAGCCGAACAGCTCGCTCTCGAACAGCGTCTCCGACAGCGACGCGCAGTTGAGCCCGAGGAAGGGCTTGCTGGCGCGCGGCGAGAAGCTGTGCAGCGTCCGCGCCATCACCTCTTTGCCCACGCCGGTCTCGCCCAGCAGCAGCACGTTGATGTTGCTGCCGGCGATGCGGCGCGCCAGCTTGTAGATCCGATCCATCGGATCGTCGGGGCCGGTGAAGGTGCGGTCGGCCCCCTCTGCGCGTTCGAGCGCCGGCGGAACCCCGCGGGCGAACTCGGGCTGCACGATGACCACCGTCGAGCCGACCTCGATGGTGTCGCCGACCGAGATCGGCACCCGCTCGTTGGCGGGGATGCGACTGCCGCGGACCAGCGTGCCGTTGCTCGACCCGAGGTCGCTGATGGCCAGGTTCGCGCCGACGTGCAACACCGCGTGGACCCGCGACATCAGCGGGTCGGGCATCTGGATGTCGGCGCTGTCCGAACGGCCCAGGCTCACGTCGCCGGTGCGGGGCAGCCGGTGCGCGGTGTGCTGGTTCTCGCCGATGACGAGCAAGCGGTACCCGCGGCTGAGGCCAGCCTCGATGTCCTGCGGCCGCAGCGTCGTGCGGTCGAGCTTGCCCTCCTCTTCGGGGGGATTGGCGCCCTGCTTGCCCACCGTTTCTGGCTCGGGATCGACCCCGACCATACCACGGGAGCCGCGTCGGGGGCGGTGCACCACCACCGGTCCGCACGCGACCAGCGCAGGCGCCAAGGTGATCGTCATTCGGTTCGAATCGGCTTCCCTGCGTGCCACGTACGCCCCTTCCAGCCATCCACGCCCGCGCGTTGCGGGCGGTTCGGCGCCGCTCCGGCGAAAAAAAACCCGTGACCGCCACCATGGCGGCCACGGGTACGAGGAGCCCCGCGACCACCAAGACGCGGGGCTTCGCGGACGAGCGGACTAGAAGATGAAGCTCGACACGAGCGACCAGACGCCCAGGCCCATCGCGATGAGACCGAGCACGCCCTGCTTCGGCGCGAGCTTGGTGATCATCAGGTCCATCTTGGCGACCGCCTGGGGCTGCTTGATGAAGGTCTTGAGGACACCCACGCCGAGCAACAGACCCAGCGACACGAGGATCAGCGAAACCGCCACCCAGGTCACCCAGCCGATGATGCCGGCGACGCCCGAGCCGAGCAGGCCCATGTTGAGCACCGCCATGATGAGCCAGTAGACGCCCGTGAGCGCCGCGCCTGCGCCCATCCACCCCTGGTAGGGCGCGATCTTGGCAATGAGTTCCTTGGCGTCGGGCTTCTTCGCAATGATGAGATTGGAAGCGCCGAGCACACCAAGCAGGAAGAGCCACACACTGAATCCGAGAGCCATCGTCGTTCTCCTTGGTCGTTCAACTGGATGCGCGAGGCTCTGTCTTGTGACGCCCCGCCGAGGTTGACGTTGTTCGGTCCGGCCACCGTCGTTCGTCTTCGCCGGCCTCGCTCCCCTGCATGAGCAAGCGCGGCGCCGACACCGGAGCCCAAGGATTCCAACGACTTCGATCCTGCACACGGGGGCCATTGCTCGACTTGAGCAAGCCGCGGCGCCAGTTGGGCAGGGGTGGCGATCGCAATGTGCCGCGAACGGCCACCCGGTTCCTACGTGGGAACGCGCAAGGCCCTGGTCTCGGTGTCGACGACGGCGTGCAGCTCGGGGATCTCGTCGGTGTGGTTGGACCAGTGCGGCGCGAAACGGAGCACGCCATCGGGGATCGCACAGGCGACACCGCGGCGCTCGAGCGCCTGGTGGAGCGCGACGACGTCGACACCCGCGGGCGGCACGACCCCGAGGATGCCCGAGCGCGCCGACGGTTCACGGGCGCGGAGGCTGGTGAACCCGCACGCGCACAGCTGCGCCTCCGCGGCGTCGATCCAACCCTGCACGTGATCGAAGATCGCCGGCACGCCGAGCTCGAGCAGGATGTCGATCGCGGCGACCAGCCCCGGCACCAACGCGATGGCACTGCCGCCGTCCTCGACGAAGTCGGCACGCCGACGAATGGCCCGGTCGTAGCGCAGGTGGCCGGGACCCGCGAGCAGGAACGACGCGGCGTCCTCGTGGCTGGTCCAACCCGCCAGCCGCGGCTCGAGCTGCGCCATCGCGTGCTCGCGGATCGCCAAGAAGCCGATCCCCATCGCGCCGCCGAGCCACTTGTGGCCGCCGCAGGCGAGCGCGTCGATGCCCTCGGCCTGGCAGTCGATCGGCACCACACCGCAGGCCTGGATCGCGTCGACCGCCAGCAGTGCGCCGTGGCGATGGCACACCTCGGCCATGCGCGCCAGCGGCATGCGCAACCCGCTGCTGAACTGCACCGCCGAGACCGCGACCGCGAGCACGCCCCCCTGCGCCAGCGCGCGCTCGAGCGCCGCGAGGCCCTCGTCGACCGCGTCGAACCATGGGCGCAGCGGCAACATCGTCACGCTGCCACCGGCCATCGCGGCGGCCTGCTGCCACGGCGTGACGTTGGCCGGGAACTCGCCCTCGAAGCCGATCACGCGCGCGCCGGGGCGCCAGCGCAGCCCGAACGCGATCGCCCGCACCCCCGTGGTGGTGTTGGGCACCAGGCCGATCTCGTCGGGGCGCACGCCGACCAGCCGCGCGGCGCGTTCACGCAGTGCATCGCGGGCCGACAGCAGGCCCCATCCCGCCGCGGCGCCCTGCGCTTCGAGCGTGGCGATGGCCCCGTCGATCGCCGCCCGCACCGGAGCCGACAGCGGCGACATGCCGGCGAAGTTGGCGTAGACGGGCACACGGAGCAACGGATGCGAGGAGCGATCACCCAGGCGCGGCATGCTGCGCGGGACGATAGCAGGCGCCGCGCGGCGGTTGCAGCCCGCGTCACCAGCCCAGCTGTCGCGCCGCGAGCTCCTTCATGATCTCCTCGGCGCCACCGCCGATCGAGAGCACCTTGGTCTCGCGGTAGATCCGCTCGGACTTGCAGCCGCGGATGAAGCCGGCGCCGCCGAGGATCTGCACCGCCTCCTTCGCGCAGAACTCGAGGCACTGCGTGGCCGCGTTCTTGAGCATGCAGACCTCCGCGATCGGCCACTGCCCCTGCTGCACCCGCCACGCCATCAGCTCGAGGTACGCGCGGGTCGACTCGATGCGCTGGGCCATGTCGACCAGCTTGTGGCGGATGACCTGTCGCGTGACGAGCGGCTTGCCGAAGGTCACGCGCTGGCGCGCCCACGCCAGCGCCTCGTCGAGGCAGGTCTGGGCGAAGCCCACCGCCATCGCCGCGATCGCGAGCCGCTCGCCGTTGAAGTTCTGCATGATGCCGAGGAAGCCCTGGTGCTCGGGGCCGATGAGGTTGCTCGCCGGCACCGGGCAGTCCTCGAAGTACAAGGTCGCGGTGTCCGAGCACCACCAGCCCATCTTGTGCAGCGGGGTCTGCGTGAAGCCCGGGGTCCCACGCTCGACCAGCAGAAGCGAGATCCCGGCCATGCCGTCGCCGCCCGTGCGCACGGCGACGGTGTAGTAGTCCGCGCGCATGCCGGAGGTGATGAAGGTCTTGCTGCCGTTGACGATGAAGTGGTCGCCCTCACGTCGCGCGCTGGTCCGCAGGCTCGCGACGTCCGATCCGCCGTCGGGCTCGGTGATCGCGAGCGCGGCGATCGCTTGGCCGGCGAGCACCGGCGGGACCACGCGCCGCTTCAGCGAATCGCTCCCGAGCGCGACGATCGGCGGCAACGCGATCCCGTGGCTCATGAGCCCGGCGACCAGGCCGCCCGAGCCGGCGCGCGCGAGCTCCTCGGTGACGACGATGCGGTGGAACGGGTCGCAAGGCGTGCCGCCGAGCTCCTCGGGGAAGCCGAGGCCGAGCAGACCGAGCTCACCGGCCGCCGCGTAGAGCCCCCGCGGGAACTCGCAGGCCTCGTCCCATGCATCGATGTGCGGTGCGATCTCGCGCTGGACGAAGCGGCGGACGGACTCGCGAAGGCGATCGTGATCCTCGGTGTAGTACGGCGCGCGGGCGGACATCCTGCGCCGCAGTGTACGTCGCGTGCCCCAGTGCCGGGGGCCCGCTCGCGAACGCCGACACCGGGCAGGCGCGGTATGCTGTCGGCGATGGGCGACGCCAAGGCGCTGCGGGTGGGGACGCTGACCCCGATCGCGTCGCTCGATCCCCACCGCGCACACGATTTCACGGGGCACCTCGTGCTCGCGCAGGTCTACGAGCCGTTGTTCGTCCGCCAGCGCGACCGCGTCGAGCCGCGCTTGGCCAGCGCGATGCCGCAGCGACTGCCCGGCAGCAATGCGGTCGTGATCGAGCTGCGCGACGACGTCCGCTTCTCCGACGGCAGCGCGATGACGCCCGCCGACGTGGTGTCGTCGTTGTCCCCGATGCTGGTCCCGTACGGCATCGAGGCCTCGTTCAGCGGCACGCGGCTGCTGCTCAAGTCGATGTCGTGGACCCACCGCGCCGAGGACGTGCTCTCGGGCATCGGCATGCGGGTGGCCAAGCCGACGCCCCGCGGCCCCATCGGCACCGGTCCGTACGCGATCGCGGCCACCGCCGACGACGGCGTCCAGCTGGAGGCGAACCCCCACGCCCGCACGCGCGCCGCGATCCCGCGCGTGGTGGTGCGCTACTTCGCGGCCGGTGCCGACGGGCGTCCGGTCGAGCTGCTCGCCGCGCTCGAGGCCGGCGAGATCGACTTCACGCTCGCGCTGGCGCGCGACGACGTCGCTGCGCTGAAGAACGTGCGCAAGCTGTTCCAGGCCGGCATGAGCACCGCGTTCCTGGCCTTCAACACCGAGCGCGGTCGGCTCGCCGACGTCGAGCTGCGTCGCGCGCTCGCGCTGGCCATCGATCGCTATCGCCTGACCGAGCTGTGCTACGCCAACCCGGCGGCCTTCGTCGCGCGCTGTCTGCTGCCGCCGGCGCTCGGTCGCGGCAACGACGGACTTCGCCACGATCCCGCAGCTGCGGCCGCGGCGATCCGCGAGCGCGGTGCGCCGCCGCCCCTGCGGATGGTGCGGGTGTGGGGCCCGCGGCCGTATCTCCCGCGGCCCGATGCCGTGGCCGCGTCGTTGGTACAGCAGCTGCGCGACGTCGGCGTGCGGGTCGATACCATCGTCTCGAGCGACAGCGAGGACTACAACGAACGGCTCGATCGCGGCGACTACGACCTCGTGCTGGGCGGCTGGATCGCCGACACCGCCGACCCGATCGACTATCTGTCGTCGACGGTCGGCTCGGGCTGCATCCTCGGCACGGGCGCCTCGCCGGGCGTCGCCAGCAACTTCGCGCGGTGGCGCGACGCCGCCACCGACGACGCGCTCCTGACCGCCCGCGGCGGCGCCAGCTCGGCGGTCGACGAGGTGCTCGCCCGCGTCGCGAGCGAGGTCCCGCTGGTGCCGCTCATGCACGGCGCGCGCGTGATCGTGCACGGCTGGCACGTGAAGGGCTACGACCCCGAGGCCGGCCCCCTCCCCGACTTCGCCGCGCTCGATCTCGACGGCGGCTAGCGGCGTCCGAGCCGAGCAGGCTCTGCCGCTACTCGTGACGCTCGTCGCGGACCTGCACGCGGACCTCGCGACGGCCCTCCTCGTCGTCCTCGACCGCGACGTCGATCTCACCAGCCACACCCTGCGCGCGCAGCTCCTCGGTGAGCCGGGTCCGCGCCGCGTCGGCGTCCTCGTCGGGATCGACGGCGAAGGCCGGCAGACGATCCTCGGGCGCGACGGCGACGGCCGGCGAGATCGCGATGGCGCTGGTGGCCAGCTGCGCAAAGCGCCCCCGCAGGCCCGCGGCGATGGCCTCGTCGGTCGTCGTGGTGCGACCCCAGGCGTCGATCGTCAGCGACGCGGGCGTGCCGTCGTCGGCGTGCTCGACCCGCACGCGGATCGACTCGGCACCGGTGGCGACCTCCACGTGCTTGGCGATCGCATCGACGAGCGCGGGCTCCACCGCGTCGGCGGCGAGGGTCAGCTCGATGGTGCGGCCGACCAGCGGCGCGAGGGCCTCGCGGCCCTTCACGGGCTCGGTGGGATCGGAATCGCAGGCCAGCGCGGTGCCGGCCAGCAACAGACAGAGGGCGGTGCGACGGAGCATGGTGGGTTCGTCCTTTCAGGGTGCGTGCACCGCTACGAACGCATGCACCCGTCGGTGACAACCCCGCCCGCCGCTCGCCAGCACGACTAGTACTAGGCGCCGGGCTTGCCCTCGCGGGTCTCGAGCTTGGCCCAGCTGTCCTTGAGCTCGATCGTGCGATTGAACAGCGGTGCGTCGGCGCGGCTGTCGAGGTCGGCGCAGAAGTACCCCACCCGCTCGAACTGGAACCGCTCACCGGGCGCCGCCGCGGCCAACGCCGGCTCGAGCACTGCGTCTTCGATGCGTGTGACCGAGTCGGGGTTGAGGAACTCCTTCCACTCGCGGCCCTCCACGCCCAACGGATCGGGCACGGTGTAGAGCCGATCGTAGAGCCGCACGGTCGCGCGCACGCCGTGGCGCGCGCTCACCCAGTGCGAGGTACCGCGGACCTTGCGGCCATCGGGGGAGTTGCCGCCGCGCGACTCGGGGTCCCAGGTGCAGCGCAGCTCGACGACGTTGCCCGCGTCGTCCTTGATCACCTCGCGGCACGTCACCAGGCACGCGTAGCGCAGCCGCACCTCCTGGCCGGGGGCGAAGCGGTACCACTTCTTGGGCGGGACCTCGCGGAAGTCGTCTTGCTCGATGTAGATCTCGCGCGCGAACGGGACCTTGCGCGTGCCGAGCTCGGGCCGCTCGGGGTGGTTGGGCGCCTCGAACCAGTCCTCGCCGTCGTCGGGGTAGTTCTCGATCACGAGCTTGAGCGGGCGCAGCACCGCCATGCGCCGCGCGGCGATGGTGCCGAGGTGCTCGCGGATCTCGTGCTCGAACAGCGTGATGTCCACGACACCGTCGCGCTTCGACACGCCCACGCGCTCGGCGATGTTGCGGATGGCCTCGGGCGTCACGCCGCGGCGACGCAGGCCCGAGATGGTCGGCATGCGCGGGTCATCCCAACCGTCGACCAGCTGCTCCTGCACCAGCTGCAGCAGTCGCCGCTTCGACAGCACGATGTACGAGAAGTTGAGCTTGGCGAACTCGATCTGCTGTGGCCGGTGCTCCAGCGCGAGCGCCTCGATGAACCAGTCGTAGAGCGGGCGGTGATCCTCGAACTCGAGCGTGCACATCGAGTGCGTCACGCCCTCGATCGCGTCGGACAGCCCGTGCGCGTAGTCGTACATCGGATAGATGCACCACCGGTCGCCGGTGCGGTGGTGATGCGCGTGCTTGATGCGGTACATCGGCGGGTCGCGCATGTTGAGGTTGGGGTGGGCCATGTCGATCTTGGCCCGCAGCACGCACGCCCCCTCCTCGAACGCGCCGGCGCGCATCTGCTCGAACAGCGCGCGGTTCTCGGCCACGCTGCGATCGCGAAACGGACTGTCGGTGCCCTTGTTGTAGAAGTTGCCGCGACCCTCGCGGATCTGCTCGGCGCTCTGGCTGTCGACGTAGGCCAGGCCCTCGTCGATGAGCTGCAGGGCCCACTGGTACAGCTGCTCGAAGTAGCCCGACGCGAAGTACTCGCGCTCGCCCCACTCGAAGCCGAGCCACTCGATGTCCTTGCGGATTGCCTCGACGTACTCGACCTCCTCGCGTGCGGGGTTGGTGTCGTCGAAGCGGAGGTTGCACAGGCCGCCGAACTCCTGGGCGAGCCCGAAGTTCACGCAGATGGCCTTGGCGTGGCCGACGTGCAGGTAGCCGTTGGGCTCCGGCGGGAAGCGGGTCATCACGCGTCCGCCGTGCTTGCCGGCCGCGACGTCGGCCGCGATCAGCTCGCGCAGGAAGTTCGGGGGGGTCGCGTCGTCGCTCATGCTCCGGCGGACGATACCGCATCGGAAACGGCGGCGGCGTCGACCGTGTAGCCAGCCTTGCGCACCAGCGCGTGCACGGTCGCGAGATCGACGTCGCCCCGCACGACCGCGCGGCCAGGCTCGAGCGTGACCTCGCAGGCCTGCACACCGGGCGCGCCGCGCAGGGTCTGCTCGAGGTGCGCCACGCAGCCCTCGCAGTGCATGCCGACCACGCCGACCGCGATGCTCGGCACCTCGGGTGCAGGCGCCGGTGCCCGCCGCGCCCACGCGCGCCGGAGATCCTCGAGCGCGAACCAAGCCAGCGCCAGCGTGAGCACGACCGCCGCGGACTGCTCCCACCACGCGCCGTCGCCGTGCATGTGGGCGTGCACGTGCTGCACCGCGCGCTCGCTCAGCACCGCGTCGAAGCCCCACGCCAACAGCACGCTGCCCACGACGATCGTGCCGAGGTAGATCGCCAGCGTGCGCCGGCCGAAGCCCGTGGCGACCGCACCGATGGTCGCGATGTTGGTCGCCGGGCCGGCCATCAGCAGCACCAGCGCGGCGCCCGGCGGGAAGCCGCCGGCCACCAACATCGCCGCGATCGGCACCGACGCGGTGGCGCACACGTACAACGGCACCGCGATCGCCAGCGTCGCGAGCACCGTCAGCGGGCCCGGCCAGCCCGCGATCGCAGCCAACGACGACGGCGGCACGAACGTGCCGATGAGCGCCGACGCCACCACGCCGAACACCAGCCAGCGCCAGATCGTGCGCACGATCTCGACCCCGTGGTGCAGCGCCGCGGCGACGCCCCGTCGAGCGTGGGGCACCGCCGCGTCGGCGCCCGCGCGCGGCGGCGCGCCCTCGGGATCGAAGCGATCGACCGCCACGCCCGCAACCACGCCGGTGACCAGCGCTGCGCCGACCTTCCACAGTGCGAACGGCCAGCCCAGCAGGCTCGCCGAGACCAGCACCGAGTCGACGCCGGTCTGCGGCGTCGCGACCAGGAACCCGATCGACGCGCCCCGGCTGGCGCCGTCGCGGCGCAGACCCATCGCCGCTGGGATCACGCCGCACGAACACAGCGGCAGCGGGACCCCCAGCGCGACCGCCTTCCACACGCCAGCGCCGCCGTGGAGATGACGACGCACGAAGTCCGGCGGCAGCAACACGTGCAGCACGCCCGCGAGCGCAGCGCCGAGCAGCAGCCACGGCGCGAGCGCGAGCATGACCGACCACAGCTGCGCGAGAAACATCGCCACCTTGCGTCCCTGGCATAGCGCAGCGCGGGCGTCGGTGCGAGCGCAAAGCCCTCGTGGCTGCGCGCTCGGGCCCGATCCGGGTCGGCGTCGCCGCCCCTCACGCGGCCGCGACGCATGGGCGATACTCCGCCCATGGCCTGGCTGCGCTCCGCGACCGTCCTCCTGTTGACCGCCTGCGGTACGAACGCCCCCGTCGGCGACGGTTCGTCGAGCACCGCCAGCACGGGCGGCGGCTCCACCGGTGCGAGCGCAACCGGCAGCACGGGCGGCGCGGTCGACAGCAGCGGAGCGTCGGGCAGCGACGACACCGTCGATCCGACGGTCGGGACCACCACCTTCGGGATGCACCCGGACGGTGGCTGCACCATCTCGCAGTGCGATGTCTGGACGCAGGACTGTCCGGCAGGAGAGAAGTGCGTGCCGTGGTCCGCCAACGGCGATGGCACCTTCGGCGGCTGCTCCGACGCGCGCTGCAGCGAGGTCACCGCGCGCCCCCACCTCGCCGGCGAGCCATGCACGGCGCAGGACGGGCCATGGACCGGCGTCGACGACTGCGAGCTGGGCGCGTACTGCTGGGCCGTGGACGTCGCCACCGGCGCGGGCGTCTGCGTGCAGCAGTGCGGCGGCACCGAGGACGAGCCATCGTGCAGCGATCCCGAGCTCACGTGCTACGCCATGCACGGCACCAGCGTCACCGCCTGCGTGCCGAGCTGCGATCCGCTCGCACCGACCTGCGCGGCCGGAACCGCGTGCACGATCTCGACCGGCAGTGACTTCGGCCCGTTGTGCCTCGCCATCGATCTCGGCGTCATCGGGACCGTGGGCAGCCCCTGTGATCTCCGCGTCGGTTGCGGCGACGGCCTCGCGTGTCTGCCCGCCGAAGCGGTGGCCGACTGCGATGGCGCGGGTTGCTGCGCGACGCTGTGCGATCTGAGCGAGCAGACCTGTCCAGCGGACACCGCCTGCACCGCGCTCCAGGCCGCACCGATGGGCGTCGGTGCCTGCGCCGCGGCGTGATCGTGCGTGCTACCGTGGGCGGCCGATCCCGTGCCGAGCTCGCATCGCCCCCCATCGCGGCCCCGCGCCCGCTGACGCTGACGATCCACGCTCGCACGCGGGAGGACCCGTGGGCGTGGCTGCGCGACCGCGAGGACCCGGCCGTGCGCGCGCACCTCGAGGCCGAGAACGCCCACACCGACGCGGTGATGGCCCCGACGCAGCCGCTGCAGGAGCAGCTCTACCGCGAGATGTTGGCGCGGATGCGCGAGGACGACGAGACGGTGCCGGTCCCCGACGGTGGCTGGTCGTACGGCACGCGCACGATCGCCGGGCGCAGCTACGCCGTGCACGTGCGTCGCAGCGAGGCGACGGCGGACGGCCCCGAGCAGCTCGTGCTCGACGAGAACGCGCTCGCCGAGGGCCACCCGTACCTGGCCGTGCGCGCGCTCGTGACGAGCCCCGACCATCGCCGCGTCGCCTGGGCCGCCGACACCCGCGGCGACGAGCGCTACACCCTGGGCATCCGCGACATCGCCAGCGGCGAGGTGCTCCCCGACGTCGTCGAGAACGCCGGCGCGGCGCTGGCGTGGTCGGCCGCCGGTGACCACCTCTTCTACCTGCGGCAGGACGATGCCCGCCGGCCGTGCGAGGTGTGGCGCCACGCACTCGGCATTTCGCTGGGTGACGACGTGCGGGTGCTGCACGAGCCCGACGAGCGCTTCCACGTCGAGCTGCAGCGCGATCGCAGCGGCCGCTTCATCGTCATCACCTGCGAGTCTCGCACCAGCTCCGAGGTGCACGTCGTCGATGCTGCAACACCGTGCAACCCACCGCGACGCCTGATCCCGCGGCGCGAGGGCATCGAGCTCTCGGTCGCGCTGCACGGCGAGCGCGTGTTCATCCTGCACAACGACGGTGCGCCGGAGTTCGAGCTGTCATGGGCACCGCTCGATGCCACCGATCCACACCACTGGCGGCCGCTGCTGCCCCACCGCGAAGACACCCACCTCGAGCGCGTCGAGGCCTTCGCCGATCACCTGGTGGTGTGGCTGCGTCGCGCCGGCGTGCCGCAGCTGCACGTCGTCGATCTCGCCGGTGACCAGCACCACGACATCGGCATGCCCGAGCCGATCTATGCGCTCGATCCCGGGCCGAACCGCCGCTTCGACACCGCCGTCTACCGCTTCTACTACTCGTCGATGGTCACGCCGCTGCAGGTGGTCGACTACGACGTGCGTGCGCGCAGCTGGACCGTGCGCAAGCACTACGAGGTGCCCGGCTACGATGCGGGCGCGCTGGTCACCGAGCGTCACCTCGCGACCGCACCCGACGGCACCGCGGTGCCGATCTCGATCGTGCGACGGCGCTGCGACGTGGGTCGTCCGCAGCCGCTGATGCTGATCGGCTATGGCGCCTACGGTCGCTCGATCGATGCTCGCTTCAGCTCGAATCGACTGTCATTGGTCGAGCGCGGCGTCGCGGTCGGCATCGCCCACGTCCGCGGCGGCGGCGAGCTGGGACGCGCCTGGTACGACGGTGGCCGGCTGCTGCACAAGCCCAACACATTCTCCGACTTCGTGGCGGCGACCCGTCACGTGATCGCCATCGGCATCGCCTGCCCCGATCGGATCGCCGTGCACGGCGGCAGCGCGGGCGGGCTGCTGGTCGGCGCGGTGCTCAACGCAGCGCCCGATCTCTACGCAGCCGCGGTCGCCGACGTGCCGTTCGTCGACGTGCTGAACTCGATGCTCGACGCGACGCTGCCGCTGACGGTCATCGAGCGCGACGAGTGGGGTGACCCGCTGTTGCCCGAGCACTACGACGCGATCGCAGCGTGGTCACCGTACGAGAACGTCGGGCCGCATCGCTACCCCGCCGTGCTCGCGCTGGCCGGCTGGAGCGACCCTCGCGTGGGCTACTGGGAGGCCGCGAAGTGGGTCGCGCGGCTGCGCGAGCTCGCCGTCGGTGAACCCGAGATCCTGCTGCGCACGCACATGGGTGCCGGCCACGGCGGGCCCTCGGGGCGCTACGCCGCACTGGCCGAGACTGCGTTCGTGTTCGCCTTCGTGCTGCGCCAGCTCGGCGCCGCGTGAGCGCAGCGCCGGGGCTGCTTGCGCGTGGACATCGACGCTTCGGTGGATGCCCTGCGCACGATCCACGCAGCCACCCGCACGAGCCGGTGGCGCGTGGATCGTCGAGCGCGTCAGTACCAGCCGCCGCCGCCGTAGCCACCGCCCCAGCCACCGCCGCCACCGCCGTAGCCACCGCCGTAGCCACCGCCCCAGCCGCCACCGTAGCCACCGTAGCTGTTGTTGGTGGGCGGCTGGACCTGCCACCAGCCCCACTCGCGGCCGCCCGCCACCGTCGCCATCGCGTCGTCGGATACGACCTCGATGGTGACGACCTTGTTGTCGAGTTCGGTCTTGTTGTCAGCTTGCTTGCGCTTCATCGTCCCGTCTCCATCCGCTGTTGTCGCCGACCCCGCTCGCTACCGATCCTTGCTGTTGCTCGGGCGGGCGCCGAGGTTCCTCGAGCCATCACCGATCCGCGGGCGCGGGTACGGTCCGCGTGGGTAGCAGCACACCGGCGGCGAGCATGCTCACCACCAGCGCCCGCAGCTCGTCGGCCTCGATGCGCATGCTCTCGCGCAGCCGCGCGAGCGCAGCGGTCGGCGTGCAAGCGTCACGGAAGTGCGACAACACCTCGAGCTGCCCCCAGCCGACGTGATGACGCGTGCCGGCGGCCTCGTCGTCGCCACGCAGGCCGTCGACGCCGATGCGCAGCGGGTGGCCGCTCGCGAGCCGGAGCGGACGGGACCAGAACCCGTCGCCGGCGTGATCGTCTGCGAAGCGCTCCACGAGATTGCGCCGGGTTCGCTCGTGGAACACGGCGCGCGCCACCGGGCCGAGCGGTGCGCCCAGCAGGCCCTGCTCGTGGGGCGGCAGGTGGGGATACGGCGCGCCGTGACGCAGGAACGCGAAGGTCTCCACCATGTCCTCGAACGCATGCAGGTGATGCGGCGGCAGGCTCGCGAGCGACAGTGCGAGGTGGGCGACGGTGGCGTCGACGCGTGCGCGCTGCTGTGCGTCGCCCTCGGGCGCACGCGGGCCGGGATCGCCGAGCAGCACCCCATCGGCGAGCAACGCCTCGATGCGGCAGAGCGCCTCGTCGCGCTCGAAGTCATAGTGTTCGCCCAGCCGCGCGAGCACCTGCGTCGGCGTGCTCGGGATCGTGAACGCGCGCAGCAGCGGCAACCACGCCCACGGCAGGTGGTGACGCACGTGGCCCTGTCGCAGCAGCACGTCACCGCCGTGCAGCTCGAGCTCGAGCGAGGGGTTGCAGCGCAGCGGCGCGTCCAGTCGCAGCGCCGATGGGTCGGCCCCCGCACGCGAGACCGCCAGCGCCGCCCGCAGCTCGCCGTGCAGCGCCGCGCGGGTGTCGTCGCGACGGGCGTGGGCACCGTCGTCCTCGAACAGTGTCGCGTGCAGCTGCGATCGCAGCCGTTCGGCCTGCGCCGGCGCCACGGTGCGGGCGGTCAGCATCGCGTGGGCGAAGCAGGCCGTGAGATCGCCACGCTGCGCCAGCGGCACGTCGAACCACCGGGTGTTGAGCATGGCGTTGAAGCCGAACGAGTCGACCGCGTGCCACCACTGCGCCGGCAGGAACAACACGTCGCCGGGCTCGATGCGCAGAGTCACCATGCTCGCCAGCGCGGTGGCCATCCGCGGATAGGTCGCGAGATCGGGGTGCCGCGGATCACAGGCGCTGCGCAGCGGATCCCCGGCGAGTTCCCGCCGAGCGGTGGTGTGGAGGTTGGGCAGCTGTTCGGGCGGGAACAGCAAGAACTCCTTCGCGCCCGCGAGCATGACCGCGAACGAGTGACTCTCGTCGCGGTGGATGGGGATGCGCTGGCCGCCGCTACCGATCCACAGCTGACGTCGCTCGTCGAGCATGCGCGTCGGATCGACGATCGGCAGCTCGCCAAGCGGCGACAGCTCGGGCAGGCACTCGCGCACGGTCGCGCTCTGCACGTAGTAGGTGTGCCCGGTCGGCTCGCGCAGCTCCTCGGCGACGTCGGCGGCGAAGCTCGCGAAGGTCGCTTCGCGGTTGGCCCAGTCGACCCACCGGCCCGCGCCGAAGCCCATCCGCCCACCGCTGCGCGGCGGCGCGCTGGTGACGGTGACGGCGTTGTGGCCGGCGCGCCGCACGAGCGCGTCGAGGAAGCCCTGGGGGCCGCCGCGCGCGAGCTCGACCAAGGGATGACGCGCGAGCGCACCGCGCAGCACCACCGGCACCTGCGCGGGGAACAGCTCCGACCAGAACCGCTCGCGGTCGATCGGCCCCTGCGCGACGTGGGGCAGCTGCGTCGTCGACCGACGCGATGGGCGTCGCGACGCCGACGTGCGCACACGGGAATCGACATCGTTCGGGAGGTCCATGGTCGAGCTCCTCGGCAGGCGGACAGCAACGACCACCCGACACGATCGACGTGCGACGCCGAGCGTCCGGGGTTCCCGCGGTCGCACGGCCGCACACGGCGGCGTAGCGGTGCTCAGCCGGCTTCGACGAGGCCCAGGCGCAGCTGTGGCTCGAACCCGGCGCTGCGCGCCAACGCGATCGACGCTTCGTTCTCGGCCGCGCACACGTAGATCGGCGTGCGCCCGCGCCGTCGTTGCGCCTCGACCACGCTCGTCAGCAACGCGTGGCCGCAGCCGCGGCCGCGCATGCTCGATGCGGTGAACACCTGCTGCACGGCGACGTGCTCGCCGTCGTCGACGGTGGTCTCGAGCACGGCGACGACCCTGTCGTCGACCACGAGGCCGTGGTACGCGAAGCCGAATCGCGACCAGATGTGCGGCGGAGGCAAGCGCCGCGCGATCTCGGGGTCGACGCCGCTGCGGTCCACGGCGGCATCCAGCGCGATCACGCGGGCCGTCGCCGGCGGTGCCCGGCGCCCCGACGCCACCAACAACACGTCATGGGAGGTGCGGGTGTGCGGCAGCGCCGAGGCCAACGCCTCGAGCTGCGCGAGCTCGACGTAGGCCCGCAGCTCGCCGTGGCCGGCGATGCGCCGCAGCAGTCGCGTCAGTGCGCCGGCATCGTCGCCCACACACCAGGCGAAGCCGACCTCGAAGCGCCCGTGCATCGGCCCGCCGACCGCGAAGACGTCGCCCTCGACCGGCACCGGCAGCTGCGGCAGCAGTCGCAGGAGATGACGGGCGAACACGCCGCGCAGCCCCGACGCGTCGAGCCGCGCGGCGAGGCTCGCCAGCGGCACCGTCGGGCCCGGGCGAGGGCCGGCTGCAGTGGCATCCATCGCCGTGGGGGCGAGGTTGCCCGGCGGCTGGCGGAGGTTCCCGCGGCGCGGGGATCAGAGCCCGTGGACGGTCACCTTGGTCATGCACACCGGCGTGCGCGGCCGGTCGCGGCCGTCGGTCGGGGTGCGCTCGATGTTCTGCACCACGTCCATGCCGGAGATCACGCGGCCGAACACCGGGTGGCGCGACTGCCCGGGCGTGAACCAGTCGAGGCGATCGTTGTGGACGGTGTTGATGAAGAACTGGCAGCTGCCGCTGTTGGGCCGACCGGTGTTGGCCATCGACAGCGTGCCGGGCTCGTTGGAGATCTTTGCGTCGGCGGGATGCTCGTCGGCGATGCAGCCGTCGGGGCCGTTGCCGGTGCCGGCGCGGGCGCTGTTGGGATCGCGGCTGTGCGGGCAGCCGAACTGGATCATGAAGCTGTTGATCACGCGGTGGAAATGCAGCCCGTCGTAGAAGCCGCTCTTCGCCAGCTTGATGAAGTTGCCGGCGGTGATCGGCATCTTGTCGACGAAGAGCTCGATCTCGAAGTTGCCGAGCGTGGTCTCGCAGGTGGCAGTCGGGTTGGCCATGGCCGCTTCTACCATCGACCCCACGGCCCCGTCAGCGGGACGGGTCGCCCCGGCGTCACTTCCACCAGAGGCTGAAGAGCCCCACGCCCGCGCCGAAGAACAGGAACGCGGTCAACGCCGGCACCCCGACCAGCGGCCATACCGGCAGCCCCAGCGCCAGCGAGTAGGTGCCGCACGCCAGGAACGTCACGGTCACGACCAACCGGACGGTCCGCTTCTGCCGGGCGACGGCAAGCCGATCCTGGGCGGCCAGCGAGTCCGGCGACAGACTCACGGCGAGCTTGCCGGCGCGGATGTCATCGACCATCGCGGGCAGCGTCCGCGGCAGCGAGCGGAACATCCGCGAGATCATGCTGAAGTCGGCCAGCGCGATCTGCTTGAGGCGGTCCGGGCTGTAGCGCTCGGCCACCATCTGCGTGATGAACGGCCGCGCCAGCTCGATGGGGTCGACCTCCGGGGCGATGGTCTTCGCCATGCCTTCGGTGGTGATGATCGCCTTGAACAGCATCGTGAAGTCGGTCGGCATCCGCACCGCGTGGCGCGTCGCACCGGCGACGATTTCCGCGAACAGCGTGCCGATCTGGATCTCCGACAGTGGGATGCCGACGAGGTAGCGCTCGGCGATCTCGATGACGTCGGCCTCGAACTTCTCGTAGTCGACCGGCCCAGTGCGGATCGACAGGTCGTAGAACGTCCGCGCGACCACCTCGAGGTCCTCGTTGATGACCGCGTAGAGGATGTCGATGACGCGATCCTTGGCGGCCGGCGACAGCCGCCCGACCATGCCGCAGTCGAGCACGCCGACCTTGTTGTCGGGCAGCACCAGCACGTTGCCGGGGTGCAGGTCGCCGTGGAAGAAGCCGTCGAAGAACAGCATCTTGTAGGCGGCGTTGAAATAGACCGAGACCAGCGGCTTGGTGTCCTCGCCGCTGTCGAGCACCTCGGAGAACTTGCGGCCCTCGAGGAACTCCATGCACAGCACCTCGGTCGACGACAGCTCGCCGTAGACCTTGGGGAACACCACCTCCGGCACGGCCGCGAAGTTGGCGCGGAAGCGTTCGAGGTTGCGGGCCTCGATCTCGAAGTCGAGCTCGGCGGAAATCGACTTGGTGAAGCCGGTGATGACGCCCTGGATGTCCATCGCGCGGGCCTCGTCGATGGCCTCCTCGAGCCAGCCACCCAGCACCATGAGGATGCCGAGGTCGCTCTCGATCTTGCTGCGCACGCCGGGGCGCTGCACCTTGAGCGCGACGCGGGTACCGTCGACGAGCGTCGCGCGATGGACCTGCGCGATGCTGGCGGAGGCCAGCGGCTTCTCGTCGAGCTCGGCGAAGCGGCTGCGCCAGTCGGCGCCGAAATTCCGCACCAGCTGGGCCTCGATCTGGCTGAACGGCACCGCCTCGACGTTGTCCTGCAGGGTCTCGAGCTCGCGCGTGATCGACAGCGGCAGCACGTCGGTGCGGGTCGAGAGGATCTGCCCCAGCTTGACGAAGGTCGGCCCGAGCTTGGTCAACGCCGCGACCAGACGCTTGCCGGTGTCCGGATCGGAGAGCGCGGCGCGGGTCAGGTCGCCGCCGGCGAGCTCGACCTGCAGCTCGCGGCGCAGCTTGAGCTGGGCGATGGCCCAGCCGAAGCCGTGGGTCATGAACACCGTCGAGATCTCGCGGAAGCGCGCGACCTCGCGAGCGCCGGTGATGAGCGCACGGGAGGAGTTGACCAGCGTTCGCAGGACCGACAAGGTTGCCCGCGGCGAGCATAGTCAGCGGTGGCCACGGCGTGAAGCCTGCGGCACGCTTGACGCTCGCAGACCACCATGGGCGTCGATTCAGAGGCACCGCGCTACGCACGGCTCGCGCTCGAGTGCATCGATCGCGAGTACCCCAACAAGCCTGCGCACGTGATCACCGGTGACGCGCAGGTGCGACCGCCGCGGGAGCTGACGCCGGCGTTCTTCGGCTGCTTCGACTGGCACTCGGCCGTGCACGCGCACTGGCTGCTGGTGCGGTTGCTGCGGCGCGGCTGGGCCGGCCCCCACGAAGCCGCCGCCCGCGACGCGCTGCGACGACACCTCGCCCCCGAGCCCCTCGCGGCCGAGGCCGCATTCGTCGGCGCCCCCGCGCGCGAGGGCTTCGAGCGCCCGTACGGACTCGCGTGGGTGCTGCAGCTCGATGCCGACCTCGCGCGCTGGTCCGATCCCGCGGCGGCGGGGTTCGCCGCCGCACTGACGCCGCTGCGGCAGCTCGCATCCACGCGTCTGCTGCGATGGGCCCAAGCGTTGCCGCGGCCCGTGCGGACCGGCGAGCACAGCTGCAGCGCGTTCGCGTTCGGGCTCGCGCTCGACTGGGCCCGCGTCCGCGCTGACCCGTCGTTCGCCGCCGCGCTGGGTGAACGCGTGCTCGCGCTGCACGGCGGCGACCGGCGACTGCCGCTGCACCTCGAGCCATCCGGGCAGGATTTCCTGTCGCCATCGCTCGCGACCGCCGACCTGATGCGACGGGTGCTCGACGCCGACGCGTTCGCGGCCTGGCTGCGCGACGCGTTGCCCGGGCTCGACGCCGAGCCCACCGAGCTCCCCATGCCCGCGGTCCCCGGCGACCGCAGCGACGGCAAGCTCGTGCATGCCGACGGGCTCAACCTCTCGCGGGCGTGGATGCTGGCCGCGATCGCGCGGGCGTTGCCGACGGGCGACCGTCGCATCGCCGCGCTCGAGCGCGGGGCGCACGACCACCTGCGCGCAGGCCTCGACGCGGTCTTCGCCTCGGACTACGGCGGCGCGCACTGGCTGGGCAGCTTCGCCGTCTACGCCACGAGCGGTGACGAACGCGACGAAGGCGGGCCAACGCTGCGCGCCGACCCGCCCCCTGGTTGACGTCCGCCGAAGCGGCCGTCGTCACGCGGGAACGGGGCCCAAGCCCGATCCCGCGTGCACGATTCACATCGCGACGCACATCGAGGGCACGAGGCCCATCATGAGGTCGATCGCCGCGTCCTGGCAGGTCTCGCCGGCGTCGCAGTGGCTGTCGTCCGAGCACTCGCTGCAGACGCCGAGCATGACCACGCTGAGCGCGGTCGCGACCGCACAGTGGCCCGAGGCACACGCCATGTCACCCTCGGTGCCGATCGTGCAGCCGATGCCGTTCTCGACCGAGCCGGGGTCGACGCAGACGTTCTCGCCGCTCAGGTTGAGGATGTCGTAGGTCGGCGAGCACAGTTGGTCGGGCATGCAGTCCGCCGCGCTGCCACACTCGCTGCACGTCGACGCCGTGAGCACGCCGGGCACGTCCAGCACGACCGCGCAGACGCCCTCGGTGCAGACATCGTCGCTCATGCAGCCGCCGCCCGGCTCGCCCATGTTGCAGCTCGCACCCTGGGCCGGGGTCGCCAGCGGGTTGGGGATGCTGCAGCCGCCGCCGGTGGTCGCGGCACAGTCGGCGTCGGTGAGGCAATCGCCACAGATGCCGCCGAGCGGACCGACGACGAAGCACATCATCGACTCGCACTCGTCGTTGCTGGCGCACATCGAGCCGTTGGGCTGCGGCGTGGTGCCAGTGGTGGCGTCGGTGTCGGTCACCGAGACGGTGCTCGGGCCGGTGGTCGCGGTGGTGGTCGCCTCGGTCGTGCTCGCGGTGGTCGACGACGCGCTCATGGTCGCCGAGGTGTCGCTCATGCTGGCGCTGGCGGACGCCGACGAGTCCGAGCCCGCACCGGTCGAGTCACCGGCCGTATCGTCCTCGCCATCGTCCTTGGCACAGCCCCCCACGGCAAGCGCCGCGGCGACGAACAAACATGAAGTCCAACGAAGGTTTTGCGTGCGCATGGATCTCCTGTGGGCGGGCGATTGCCGTCCTCGCCGGGCATCTTCACCGGATCGGGCCGTCGCGTCCACCCTTGCCGCACCACCGTCGCGAGCGAAGCGCACGCGCGATCTCACGGCATGCGCGTCGTGGTGCGAGGCTCAGCTCCGCGGGCCGCGTCGGGCGCCCGTGCGGGTGAGATCCTTGGCGAGATTCTTCTGGTGGGCTTCGAGCGTGCCGCCACCGATCTCGATGAGCTTCGCGTCCCGCCACAGGCGCTCGACGGGATACTCGCGGCAGTAGCCAGCGCCACCCATGACCTGCATCGCGTAGTCCGCCACGGTCTTGCCGACCGGCCCCGCAAACAGCTTTGCGGCGTCGGAGCCGACGCGGTTGCGCAGCTGCGGCCCGACCTCGCGGGCGACGTTGTAGACCAGGCACTTGGCGGCCTCGGTCATCGCATAGCCATCGGCGATGTAGCGCTGGATCTGCCCGAACTCGGCGATCGGCCGGCCGAACGCCTTGCGCTCGCTCGCGAAGTCGACCATCAGCTCGACGCAGCGCTCGGCGATGCCGACGCTGATCGCCGCCAGCGTCAGGCGTTCGATCTCCAGGTTGCGCATCATGTGCGTGATGCCCTCGCCCTCGTGACCCAGCAGGTTGGTCACCGGCACGCGGGCATCATCGAAGATGAGCTCCGCCATGGTCGAGCCGCGCATGCCGAGCTTGTCGATGTGCGCGCTGGTCGAGAAGCCGGGGCAGTCGCGATCGACGACGAACGCGGTGATGCGGCCGTCGAGCTTCGCGTAGACCAGGAAGCAGTGCGCCTCGCAGGCGTTGGTGATGTAGGTCTTGGTCCCGCGCAGGACGTAGTCGTCGCCGTGCCGCACCGCGGTGGTCGACATCGCGAGCACGTCGGTGCCGGCACCGGGCTCGGTCATGCCCATGCCCGCGACCCACTCGCCGGAGATCACCTTGGGCAGGTAGCGCGCGCGCTGCTCGGCGTTCGAGCAGTAATAGAAGTTGTTCACGAACAGCATCGAGTGCGCGAGGTAGGCCAGCGTGAAGCCGGGGTCCGCCTTCGCGAGCTCGTGGTGCACGATGACCGCTGCGGTCGTGTCCATGCCGGCGCCGCCGTCCGCCTCGGGGACGGTCACGCCCAGCAGCCCGAGCTCGCCGAGCTTGCGGAACAGCGGCACGTTCAAGCTGCCCCGGCGATCGGACTCGGCCGCCTGCGGCTCGACCTCGCGCCGCGCGAACTCGGCCACCGTCTGCCGCACGAGATCGTGATCGTCGCTGGGCGAGAACAGGGAGCGGGTAGCTGCGGACATGGACGGGAGCGACTATCGGCCATGCGGCCGGCCGTGGCAACGGTTCGCCGTGGGCCAGCCCGCGTCCGGTTGGCCGGCCACCCGCGCGCGCGTGAAATCTCCGAGGCCGTACGCGCGTCGCGGTGCGCATGCGAGCGAACCAGCGCGTTTCCAGCCACGCGTGCACACTGTGCCCCGACATGCACAGGCGTCCTTCGGCCCTCGCCCTCGCGCTCGCGCTCGTCCTCTCGTGCCAGCCGGCGCCGACGGCCCAGGGGCCCGCGCCCGCGACCGCCGATGCCGTCGCCCAGGCCGAGCCAGCGGTCGACGCGCTGACGTTCCCGCCGCCGCAGCTGCGTCGCGAACGACGCGCGATGCCGAGGCGTCTGCGCACCGCCGGTGACGACGCCAAGCTGGCGATCACCGCGCCCGAGCTCGACGACGACAACCACTTCGAGTTCGCCGGCCAGACGCTGCGCATCTCGTTCAACGGCAAGGTCCACGGCGATCCGGCGCGGACGGCCGCGGACCTGCTCACGATCACGCCGGCGGTCGCCGGCAAGGCCAGCATCATCGGCGACCGCGCGCTCGAGTTCGTGGCCGACGCGCCCTTCGATCCCGAGGCGGACTACACCATCGCGCTCGCGGGCCTGCGCGACGAGCACGAGCGCCCGGTGTTCGAGGGCTGGACCGCACGGTTCCGGGCCGACCCGCAGGTGTGGATCGGCGGCAAGATGCTGTCGTACCTGCCCAAGCCCGGCGAGCCGCGCATCGTCGCGATCGAGCCTTCGGGCGGGCTCGAGGTCGGCACGCGACCGCGCATCGAGGTGCTGTTCGATCAACCCGTCGACCCGCGCGCGGTCGCGGGGCTGGTCACGCTCGAGAGGGGCCACGCCGAGGGCGGTGCCGAGCTGCCGGTGAAGCTCAAGCGCGGCAGCAAGTCGGTCTTCGCGGGCATCAAGATCGACAAGCGTCACGTCGTCGTCGTCACGCCCAAAGCCGCGCTCGCCCCCGGCAGCAGGTTCACCGTGGTGCGCAACGACCCCGGCGCCAGCGACTATGATCGCCGGCTTGCGCTCTCGGTCGCCGAGCGCATGGCCTTCGGCGGCGTGGAGTGCTGGAGCAGCGACACCTGCAGCTGGTCGTCGGGCAAGCTCTCCCTGGGTGGGGGCAGCTTCGCCATCACCTATACGAACCCGGTCGCGGCCTCCAACAAGGAGGCGCCCACGCTGGTGACGGTCGACCCACCGGTGCCCAACCTCTCGGTGTGGAACGACACGTGGAGCTCGACCGGTCGCCTCAACATCTCCGGCGGCTTCGCGCCCTCGCAGCACTACCACCTGGTGGTCGCCGCGGTGCGCGACCGCTTCGGCCAGGGCACCGACGGCGTCGAGTTCGACATCGACACGCTGCCGCTCGCCGCCAGCGCGACCATGGCCGAGGGCGCCCAGACCCTCGACGGCACCCAGGCCGGCGCGGTCGCGATCACCACGCGCAACGTCGAGCGCGCGACCCTCAAGCTGTGGCGGGTCGGCGACGACGGCGAGTCGTTCGATGCCGCCCAGCAGCAGCTGCGCGAGCGCGAGATGCCCAACCGCAGCCCCGACGAGACCATCGAGCTGAGGCCGGCCGCGACCCTCGATCAAGACGTCGTCACCACCGTCGATCTGGCCGCCAAGGTCGGCCGCGATCGACCGTGGTTGGTCGCACTGCAGCTCGACCAGCCCGCCTTCGGCGCACGCGTGGTCAGCTATCCGTCGTGGAGCTCGGCCTCGCGGGCGCCGCTGTCGATGGTCACGGTGTACGACGAGCGCGCGCTGGCGGTGCACACCCAGGCCGCGCCCGACGCGGTGTTGGTCCACGTCGCCCGTCTCGGCGACGGCCAACCCCTGGCCGACGCGACCTTCTCGATCGACACCTCGCCGCTGGCGGGCGTCACCACCGACGCCGACGGCTTCGCGGTGCTGCCGCTGACCGACGACCCCGCGATCAAGCGGCTGCTGCACGTCGAGCACGAGGGCCGGCACGCGCAGATCCGGCTGGGCCAGGGTGGCGCCGACGCCAGCACGCTCGCACCGCAGTGGGCGGGCGAGCCGGTCGAAGGCGGCGACGTGCGTGCGATGGTCGTGACCGACCGCGGCGTGTATCGCCCGGGCTCGACGATCTTCTTCAAGGGCATCGCCCGCACCGTCGACGGCGATCGTCTGCCGCCGATGCCCCGGCACCCGGTGCGCGTGCGCGTGACATCGCCGACCGGCGACGAGGTGCTGAACACCTGGGGCTGGACCACCGAGCACGGCGGCTACGCGGGCCAGTTCGACACCGCGGCGCACGCCGAGATCGGCCGCTACACGATCGCGTTCGAGCCCGCCGTCACCGACGCGACGGCGTGGGCCACGACCACCGTGCAGGTGGCGGAGTTCGAGCCGCCGCGCTTCACCGTCGACGTCGACGCCGCCGTCACCGCGCGCACTCTCACCGCGAAGGTCGATGGCCGCTACCTGTTCGGCGCCGCGATGGACGGCGCCGCCGCGGCGTGGACGCTGCGACGCCGCCCCGCCGAGCTGCCGCAGGGCGACATGGTCGGGCGCGGCCTGTCGTTCGATACCCGCAGCGCGGGCGCTTGGTACGACGACGACGACTGGGGTGAGGACGGCGATGGCGACGGTGACGACGACGGCGATGGCGGCGGTGATGGTGCGACCGCGTGGATGCGCAGCGGCGAGGCCGTGCTCGACGCCGGCGGCCACCTGAAGGTCGATCAAGCCATCGAGCTGGTCGACGGCGACGGGCCGCAGCGCTTCGTGTTCGAGGCCACGGTGCAGGACGAGTCACACCGCGCGATCGCGGCCCGCGACGAGGTGCTCGTGTTCGACGCCGAGCGCTACGCCGGCGTGCGCGTCACCGACCACTCGCTCGAGCTACCACGGGGCAAGACCCTCGAGCTGCCGCTCGAGCTGGCGGTCGCCGACCGCGAGGGCAACGCGATCGGTGGCGCCGAGATCGAGGCCGTGCTCGAGCGCATCGATTGGGAGCGCACGCGCAAGCCCGGGCCCGGCGGCGGCTGGACCGACGACTGGCACACCGTGCGCAAGGAGGTCGCGCGCTGCAAGGTGAAGTCGACCCGCTCGGTGGTCAGCTGCCCGCTGGTGCTCGAGCGCGGCGGCGACTACGAGGTCACCGCCTTCGTCGACGGTCGTCGCGGCGGCCGCGAGGGCTTCTGGGCGTGGTCGTGGGGCGGCGAGCAGCCGTCGCAGCGCCCGGGTCACGCGCTCGAGGTGGTCGCCGACAAGCGCGAGTACCAGCCCGGCGAGACCGCCAAGATCGAGCTCACCAACCCCTTCGCGAAGGCGATCGCGATCGTCACCCGCGAGGGCGCCGGCACCCGTGTGATCGAACACCGTCGCATCGAAGGCCCCAGCGCGACCTTCGACATCCCGCTCGACGCCGCGCAGGCACCGGCAGCGTTCGTGACCGCGACCGTGCTACCGATCGAGAGCACGCCCGAAGCCAGCACGCAGTGGAAGTTCGGCGCCGTGCGACTGCCGGTGTCACTCTCGGATGCGCGGCTCGAGCTCGCGGTCCGCAGCGACAAGCCCCACTATGCGCCGGGTGATCGCGCCGTCATCGACGTCGAGGTCACGCGCAACGGCGCCCCCGTGGCCAACGCCGACGTCGCGCTGGCCGTGGTCGACGAGGGCGTGCTGCGGCTGACGAACTTCCACGCCCCCGATCCGATCGCCACGCTACGACCGGCTGGCGGGTTGTCGCTGCGTGTCATCGACAACCGCGACGTCATGGCCGCGCTGGCGCAGGGCTCCCACGTCGCCGGCGACGGCGGCTCCGAGGGCGACGCCTCGTTGGTCACGACCCGCAAGAACTTCGTCCAGACCGCGCTGTGGCGCCCCGATCTCGTGACCGACGCCGACGGCCACGCCAAGCTCGAGCTACCGCTGCCCGACAACCTCACGCGCTTCCGCATGATGGCGGTGGTGCTCGACGACGACGGCCGCGGCGCCGTGAAGGAGGACGCCTTCGAGGTCCGCAAGCCGCTGATGGTGGTGCCGGCGGTGCCGCGCTTCGCAATCATCGGCGACCAGTTCGAGGCGGCCGCGGTGGTGCACAACGGCACCGACGCCGCCTTCACGGCGACGGTCGTGCTCGACGGCGAGCGACGCGAGCTCGAGCTCGCCGCCGGTGGCCACGCGCGCGTGGCATTCCCGACCACCGCCGTCGACGCGGGCACGCGGGTGTTCGCATTCGACGCGACCGCCGCGGGCGGCCTGCGCGATCGCGTCGAGGTGTCGCTGCCGGTGCAGGCGCCCGGCATCGACGAGCGCCCACGCCTGGCCGGCAGCTTCAGCGCGGCGCAGGACATCCGCCTCGAGGTGCCCGACGACGTGTTCGTCGACGAGCTCGAGCCCGACTTGTTGGTGACGATGGGCGTGGCGATGTGGCCCGAGCTCGGCGAGCGACTCGAGTTCCTGGTCGACTATCCCCACGGCTGCGTCGAGCAGACCACCTCGAGCACGCTGCCGCTGCTGGCCGCGCGCGACCTGCTGCCGCGGCTCGGCTTCCTGCGCTACACGCAGAAGCAGATCGACGAGCGCATCCAGGCCGGTGTCGACCGCCTCGCGAGCATGCGCACCGGTGACGGCGGCCTCGCGTACTGGCCCGGCACCTACCCGTCGAACCCCTACGGCACCGCCTACGCCCTGCGTGCAATCGTGAGGGCCGAGCAGGCCGGCGCGAAGATCCCCGCGGGGATGCGCGAGGGCATGGTCAGCTACCTCGAGGGCCAGCTCGGCAGCTCGAGCATGTACCCCGGCGATCTCGAGGTGCGGGCCTCGGTGGCGCTGTCGTTGTCGGAGGCCAAGGCGCTGCCGGCCTCGGCCGCCGACGCACTGGTCGACACCGCCGCGGCGCAGGGCCCGTTCGGTCAGGCCACGCTCGCGCTGGCGCTGTCGAGCTTGCCGGGCGAGGACAAGCGCGTTGGCGAGCTGCTCGACAAGGTCGAGCAGGCCTTCGACACCGAGGGCAAGCTCGTCGCCAAGCCGGTGCAGGGCGAGTTCGCCTATTACGGATCGGCCGAGCGCACGCGGGCCCAGGCCGCGCTCGCGCTGCAGCGGCTGCGACCGGCGTCGCCGCTGCTGGGCAAGCTGCTCGATCACCTCGCGCGCTCGACCGGCTCGTACACCACGCAGTCGACCGCATTCGGGCTCATCGCGCTGGCGGAGCACCTGGTCGACGTGACGGCCGAGCCGATCGAGCTGTCGGCGACCCTCGACGGTGAGCCGTTGTTCGCCGATGCGCTCGAGACCCTGCGCATCGGCGCCGGTGCGGCGCGCTTCCACATCCCGATGTCGCGCCTGCGTGGTCGGCCCGGCGTGCTGCGCCTGCGCAGCACCAGCGACAAGCCGATCGGCTTCATGGTCGACGGCCGCTGGCGACGCCCGTACGCCGCCGTCGGCACACTGGCGGCGACCTCCGCCGCGCACGGCCCCGACCTCTATCGCGTGCTCACCGACCCCAAGGGCGAAGAGCTCGACCTCGACGCCGTGCACCCGGGCCAGATCATGCGCGTCACGCTGCTCGCACGCATGCCGGAGCCCGAGGACCTCGAGCGCGACCGCCTCGGCTACGTCGCCATCACCGACAGCATCGCTGCCGGCTTCGAGCCGATCCAGCCCGACCTCGCGACCGTCGCGGAGGTGCCCGGCCTGGCCGACGATCATCCGTTGCACGAGATGCTGTCGTGGGGCGCGGCCGAGGCCAGCTTCAGCGAGCTTCACGACAACCGCGTCAACCTCTACTTCGATCGCGTGTGGGGCAGCTGGGTCGCGGCCACCTATCTGGTGCGCGCGACCACGCCGGGCAGCTTCATGATGGCGCCCGCCCGCGTCGAGCTGATGTACGAGCCCGACAGCCTCGGCTACAGCGACACCGCACGGGTGACGGTGAAGCCGTGACCAAGGCCTGGCGCCGCCGCCTGCTGCTCATCGCGACCACCGTGGTGATCGCGGGCGCGTGGCTGTCGTGGCGACGCCTGTGGGACGACCTGCGTGAGCGCGCCGGCGAGCCCAGCGACGCGCTCGAGGATCGGTGGTTCGATGGCCAGCGCGTGCTCGACCGCAACGGCGCGCTGCTGCGCGAGCTGCCGACCGACCACAACCGACGCGGTCGCCCGCTGACCCGCGGCGAGCTCGGGGAGCGGCTCGTGACCGCGACGCTCGTCAGCGAGGACCGCTCGTTCTTCGAGCACGACGGCATCGACCGCGCCGCGCTCGCGCGCGCGCTCGAGCAGAACCTGCGGCACACGCGTCTGGTCTCGGGCGCCAGCACCATCACGCAACAGCTGGTGAAGCTGCTCGACACCCGCGGCGTGCCCGGCGACCGCGATCTCGAGCTCAAGCTGCGCGAGGCCGCACGCGCGCAGAACCTCGAGGAGGTGCTCGACAAGGACACCATCTTGGTCGAGTACATGAACCGGCTGCCGTACGGCCACGGCCTGGTGGGGCCCGAGGCGGCCGCGCAGGGCTACTTCGGGGTGCGCAGCCGTGACCTGTCGTGGGCCCAGGCCGCGCTGCTCGCGGTGCTGCCCCGGGCGCCCTCGGCCCTCGATCCGGCCAAGCACCTCGCACGCGCGGTGCTGCGTCAGCGGGCGCTGCTGCACGAGTTGCACGGCGCCGGTCACCTCGACGACGACGCGCTGGCGCGGGCCCTGGCCGAGCCGCTCGAGGTGCAGACCATCGAGCACCCGTTCTTCGCGCCGCACTTCATCGCGATGCTGCAGGCGGAGTCGCGACTCGCCGAGCACGGGGTCACTCGCACCACCCTCGATCTTCGATTGCAGCGCGACGTCGAGGGGCTGGTGCGCACCCACCTGGCGGCGATCGGCGAGCACGGCGTCGGCAATGCCGCGGTGATGGTGGTCGACAACGCCAGCGGCGACGTGCTCGCCTACGTCGGCAGCGCCGACCCCGAGTCGCTCGACATCGACGGCGCGGTCGACATGGTGCGCGCACGTCGACAGCCCGGTTCGACGCTCAAGCCCTTCGTGGTGGCCGCGGCGTTGGCCGCCGGCCACAGCCCGACCGAGCTGCTCGCCGATGTGCCGACCGAGTTCATCGAGGGCGGCGGTCAGGCGTGGGCGCCGGGCAACTTCGATGGCGGCCACGTCGGCCCCATCGCGCTGCGCGAGGCGCTGGCGGCCAGCCTCAACGTGCCGATGGTGCGGCTCGCCGCGGAGCTCGGCGCCGCGCGGCTGCTCGCGCAGCTGCACGCGCTGGGCTTTGGCAGCCTCGATCGCGAGGCCGACCACTACGGCCTGTCAATCGCGCTCGGCACCGGCGAGGTCGAGCTGCGCGAGCTCGCGGCGGCGTACGTCACCCTCGCGCGCGGCGGCGAGTCGATCCCGCTGCGCGTCGATCTCGACCAGGCAGTGCCGGCCGGCGTGCGCGTGATCGATGCCGGCGTCGCCGCAGCGGTCACCGACGCGCTGTCGGATCCCCTCGCGCGCGTGCGCTTGCTCGAGGGCCGCAGCCCGTTCGACATCGGCTTCGCGCTCGCGGCCAAGACCGGCACCAGCTCGGGATATCGCGACGCGTGGACCGCGGGCTACACCCACGAGCGCACGGTGGTCGTGTGGGTCGGCAACGCCGACGGCCGTGCGACGCGACAGGTCACGGGCGCCGGTGGTGCTGGGCCGCTGTTCGCCGACGTGATGCGCCGCGCGATGCTCGACGTACCGACCCGCGCGCCGCTGCTGGCCCACGATGCGCTCGAGCGCGTCGAGGTCTGCGCGCTGTCGGGTACGCGCCCGCACGACGACTGCCTCGACCGTGTGGTGCGGGGCTTCGTACCGGGCGCGGCCCCCCAGGCCGCGTGCACGATCCACCGCCGCGCCACGCCGGTCGCCCGCGCCCGCGACGGTCGCATGCGCTGGCGCTGTGACGGCCACGGTGAGGTGGTCGCGCGCATGCCCGCCGAGCTGCGCACCTGGCTTCAGGGTCTGCCCGATGGCGCCCCTGGCCGCGACGCCGACGGCCTCCCGTGGCTGGCCGACGATCGCGTCGACGGTTGCGACGACGGCGAGCACGGCCCGCCCACGCTCACGATCACGGCCCCGCTCGCGGGCAGCGTGCTGCCGCGCGCGACCCCCGGGATCGCCGATCGCATCGAGCTCGCCGCCGCCACGGGTGGCGGCCTCGACGTCGATGCGGTCGACTTCGTGCTCGACGGCCGCGTCGTCGCCACCGCCCGCGGGCGCCTGATCGCCCGCGTCGCGGTCGGCCCGGGCGATCACGAGCTGTACGCACGGCCCCACGACGGCGATCGCACCGCGGTCGCCGAGCGGATCCACTTCAGCGTGCGCTGACCCGCCCGCTCGCCTGGACGGCACGGGGTCGACCGGAGCGCGCGCGGCGGTGCGACGCGGCCGGCCGGGCTCGCGCCGCGGGCATGCACCCGGTCGATCGGGGACAATGCCCCGCACGGGCGCCACCACCGCCCCGCACGATCGGCACTTGCTGTCGCGGCGTCCGCAGTTTTGGCGGATGATGGCCATCCAACTCCATGCGGGCCGACACGATGACGACGATGCCGATGCGACGAACACGGGGCGTGCGAGCGATGGGCGGCGTGCTGTCGGGGCTGTGGCTGGCCGCGTGCAGCTCCGACCCCAACGCGGTCGCGAGCGAGACGACCTCCGACACGAACGGCGGGGTCACCATGACCGCGGCGGGTCAGGAGTCCGAGGGCAGCGGCGCAGGCACGACCGGAGCGACCACGACCGCCAGCACGACGGCGACCGACACCACCACCACCACGGGCTCGAGCAGCGAGGGCTTCGATCCGCCGGTCAACTTCGACCTCGGCGGCAACCCCGACTCGCCGCCCGGCCTCGACAGTGGCTGCCACGCGGTCGACTTCCTGTTCGTGATCGACAACTCCGGCAGCATGTCGGCGCAGCAGGCCCAGCTGCTCAACAGCTTCAACGGCTTCATCACCGCGATCCAGGACTCGCTGGATCAGGTCGACTCCTATCACGTCGGGGTCATCACCAGCGACAACTACACCGGCAACGCGCCGGGCTGTCAGACCATCGGCGATCTCGTCAGCGAGACCCATGGCTTCGACGCGGCCAACCAGGTCTGCACGCCGTTCGCCGACGGCTATCGCTTCGCGACCGACGACGACGACCTGATCGAGAAGTTCCCTTGCATGGCCCACGTCGGCACCGGCGGCAGCCCCATCGAGCAGCCGGTGACCGCACTCATCGCCGCGCTCGACCCCGCGAAGGCCGTCAACGGCGGCTGCAACGAGCAGTTCATCCGCGACGAGGCCATCTTGGTGGTGGTGATCGTGACCGACGATCCGCCGTACCAGTTCGACATGGACGACGCCCATCCCAACACCGACACCACGATGTGGCACGACCTGGTGGTCGAGGGGAAGAACGGCAACGAAGAGGCCATCGTCGTCATCGGCTTCATCCCGTGGATGAACATCGCCTGCACCGCGGCCGAGAGCCCCAACCTCATCGGCTTCGTCGACTCGTTCGGCGAGCGCGGCGTGAAGGCCAGCGTGTGCGAGCCCGACTACGGGCCGCTGTTCGCCGCCGCCATCGACACCATCGAAGGTACCTGCAGCAACTTCACCCCCTGAAGCCCTCCCGGGCCACCACCGACCGCCGCATCGGGCCCCCCGTAAGGGTGACGCGGCGGGACCGTTTGCACCGTCGTGCAGCTCGCGATCGCCCCCCTGCTCCTGCTCGTGGCACTCGCCGGCCCGGCCCCCGCGCGCGACGCCGATGCCGGCGAGGCCCAGCGCCTCTACACCCTGGGTGAGCGCGCGATGGGTGAGGGCCAGCCGACCCGCGCGGTTCCACTGTGGCGACAAGCCATCGTCGCGCTGCCGCAGACCTCCGCCTACGATCGCCTGCGTCACCGCTTGGTGCTGCGACTCGGCTATGGCCTGATGGCCGCGTGGGAGCGCAGCGGCGATCGCCGCTACCTCCTCGATGCGCAGCGGCTGCTCGAGCGCTACGTCGAGCGGCACGAGGCCATCTTCGGCGACGATGCCCGGGCGCGCGCCGAGCGGGGCGAGGTCTACGAGCAACTCTACGAGGTGGAGCGTCGCGCCACACCGCCGGCGGCGAACGACGACGACGGCACCGCGGCCGCGAGCACCACGAAGGACGAGCGGGGCCCCGACGCGCGGGGCCTGAAGCGCGTGGTGCGAGTGAAGACCCGTCGCTGGCATCCGCCGACCCACGACGATGCTCGCGTGCACGAGTGGATCGCCGGGCCGCAGACCTCCGTCGAGACCGGGCTCGTGATGACGGCGCCGACCCTACAGCCCCTCGATCCGCCGCGGGCCTACGTGCGCCTCGCGGGCCCGGTCGGCGGCGGCGACGATCGCAGCGGCGGCGACGATCGCGGGCGTGGCCGGCGGTCGCTCGCGCGGGCGGCCCTCCTCGCGGCCCGGCCCGCCCTGCGCGCGTGCTTCAGCGACGCCTTCGCACGCTCGCCCCACGACGTCGTCCGCACCGCCGTGCGGCTGGAGCTCGGCGACGACGGACGCATCCGGGCCGCCGACGTGGTCGGCGAGGATGTGATCGACGCGGCCGGCAGCGCATGCGTCGAGCAACAGCTGGCCTCGGTCGCGCTCGATGCCGGCGATCACGGACAAGACACCCTGGAGCTGCCGCTGGTGTTCTTCTGGAAGGACGCCCGCATGCTCGACGAGGCCAACGGCGTGATCGTTCGCGACCACTGGGACAGCTGGCAGCGCCCGCGCGAGCTCAACCATGGCGCGATGGGCTTCCTGCCGCCGGTCGATCAGTTCAAGGGCCACTGACGCGGGCGCGAGCCGGTCGCAGGTCGCAAGGGTGTCACGACGGCGGCAGCTCGTAGCGCGCGAAGTACTGCCGCATCAACCATCGCCGGAACCAGCGGTTGATCCGCGGCAGGTCCACGCACCAGCGCCCCCACAGCACCAGCGAGTGGGGCCCCAGGCTCACGCCGTAGGCGAAGCGAGGCCGGAAGCGATGCGGGTGCAGCGGTGGCACCTGCTCCGCCGACTCCGCCGAGAGCACGGCCGCGACGTTGCGGGCAACCACCTTGGCCTGCCAGAGGCACTCGATGGCGCGCTGCATCGTCGGCCACTCGCCCTCACCACCGACGATGCGCACCGCATCGCCACAGGCGAAGATGGTCGGATCGTCGCGCTCGCGGCTGGCGAAGCACTGCAGCGTCGGGGACACCGCCAACCACCCCTGTGCGGTCTTGGGCAGTGCGAGCGTCGCCAGCAGCGGCGCCGGACGGATGCCGCCGGCCCACATGGCGAGCGCACACGGCAGCACGCTCTCGCCATCGTTGGCATGCAGCGTGACCCTGCCCTCACCGACCGCGGCCACGCGGGTGCCGAGCCGCACGTCGACGCCGAGCGACGCGAGCACCTGGGCGACGCGCGCGGTGATCACCGGCTCGAGGTTCGGCACCAGCCGCGCGTCGGCGCCGACCAACGTCACGTGGGGCGCGCGGGGCCACGGTCTCGCCGGGCGATCGCGCAGCGCAGCCAGCTCCGCGGCCAGCTCGACGCCCGAGATGCCACCACCGATCACGACCAGCTCCGGCGTACCCTCGCCGGCTCCGAGCGCCTCGCCGAGCGCGGCCTGTAGCCGCTCGAATTGCGCCGCGCTCTTGTGCGACAGCAGGCGCTCGTGCCCGGGTAGCGACGGCGGCGGCACCAGCTCGCTGCCGACCGCCAGCACCAGCACCCGCGCCTCGAAGCGGCGACCGTCGGCGAGCACGACCGCATGCGCGTCGACGTCGACATCGGTGACCTCGCCCTGGACGAACCGCGTGCGCGGCTGCGCGTCGATCCACGCCGCGGTGTGCAGCAGCGAACGCGCGGCCGGCAACGCATCCACCAGGCGCTCCTGCATCAGCGGGATGTAGCCATGTTCGCGCACACGATCGATGACGAGCACGCGCGGCGGACGATCGGCCAACCGACGCTGCAGCTGGTACAGCACCTCGATGCCGGCGAAGCTAGCACCGACGATGATGACGTCGGCGTCGGGGCCCGACGTCGACGCCGCGGGCTCAGTCGCCGAAGACATGGACCTTGTGCCGCACGCTGGCGGGGAAGCGCGCGCGGACGATCGCCTCCGCATCACGGCGGGTGTGTCGCGGGCTGCGGTGCACGAGCACCAAGGCATCGCCCTCGAAGCGTTCGGCGATCGCGATCAGCTCGTCGACGTGGGTGTGCCCCCAGCTGCGGGTCTGCTCGACCGAGCGGCGATCGTCCCACGCGGTGACCTCGTGCACGAGCACCTTGGCCCGCTGCAGTCGTGGCTCCCGCTCGAACAGCTCGATCTGCGTGTCGCCGCTGACCGCCAGCACTGCCACCGTGTGCTCCTCCGTGGTCGAATCGCCCGCCGCACGCATGGCCGCCAGCTCGGCACCGCTGCGCCCGACCAGCTCGGGCAACAGACGCGCGGTGGTCCGCTCGACGATCCACGACAACGACGGCACGCGATGCACCGAGCGCACGCAACTCGCCCGCACGCCGCGCCCGAGGTCGACGACATCGCCGGGTACGTGGGGCACCAGCTCGAGCGCCAGCTCGAAGCCCTCGATCTCGCTCCACGCCCCGAAGATGCGCCGCAGCGGCGCCTCGATCTCGGCGGGCACGTGTACCTGCGGTGGTGGCAGGCCTGCCAGCTGTCGCTGAGAGATGAGGTACGGCAGGCCACCCAGGTGATCCTGGTGGCCGTGCGTCACGAGGATCCGCGCGAAGCAAAGCTGGCCCCGCACGCTCCCGCCGACGTCGAACATCAGGTCCAGCTCCGGCACCATCAGACAGGTCTGGATGCCGCCACGGGTCACGCCGCGCAGGGTCAAGCCTGCGACGGCCAGCTCGTCTTCGCCCTCCGTCACCGATCGCGCCGCAGGCTCAGGCCACGAAGTTCCGGTTGGGGGTCCACAGCACCGTCGGCGCGGTGGCCTGCTGCGCACGGGCGCGGTGGCCAGTCGTGGCGCCCGCGCTCGCGCGCGGCGTCGCCATCAATGCGCGCGCGGCTGCGACGATCTTCTCCGGCGAGACCACCACGTGCTCCTCGAGGTGGATGTTCTGCGGGATCCCCGGCACCGGATCCTGGCCCAGCACCCGCGTGACGACGCCGTGGCCGAGCGTCTCGATCGTCGCGCCCTGGATCTCGCGGCCGAGGCTGGCGAACACGCGATCTTCGTGCACGACCAACAGGCGCCCGGTCTTGTTCACGCTCGCGAGCACGCAGTCCATGTCGGGCGGCACGATCGTGCGCAGGTCGATGACCTCGACGTCCACACCGGCGGCCGCCAGCTGCTCGACCGCGCTCGCCACGAACAGCGTCGAGCGCCCCCACGTCACGATGGTGAGGTCGCGGCCGGGCCGACGGATCGCCGCCTTGCCCAGCGGCACGCGGAAGTCGTCGGGCAGGTCGGGCGCGAAGCCCTCGAAGGCGATCGCACGCTTGAGCGCGGCGACCTCCTTGGGATCGGTCGGCTCGCCCGGAAAGGCGTCGCCGAGGTTCATGCGATACAGCCCCTTGCTCTCGAACACCAGCACGGGTCCGGTGAACTCCGCCGCGGTCCGCAGCATGCCGTAGACATCGCGCGAGGTCGTCGGCGCGATGATCGTGAGGCCCGGGATCGACGCGTAGAAGCCCTCCATGCACATCGAGTGGTAGAGCGCGCCGCCGTGCAACGGCTCCACCGGCAGACGCACGATCACGTTGGCGTGGATGGTCCCGCCCGACGACCACAGTAGATTGCCCAGGTAGACCAGCTGGTGGAGCGTGTTGAGGCTGTAGTCGGAGAACTGGATCTCCGGCAGCGCGGTCGAGCCGGTGTGCAGCGCGAAGCCGATCGCGCTACCGACGATGTAGGGCTCGTTGATCGGCGCGTCCCTGACCTGCCGCGGGAACTCGTCCCACAGCCCACGGGTGGCCTGCATGACGCCGCCCTTGCGCGCGACGTCCTGTCCGTACAGCCAGGTGGTCGGGTTGGCGCGCAGGATCCCGCGCAGCGAGGCTCGCACCGCACCGTTGATCGAGATGACGGTCTGCCGCCCGACCTGCGGGGCCTCGTGCACCACGGGATACGGATCGCGCACGTGGTCGAACACCGTCGACGGATCGGGCTCGGGCTCGCTGGCCGCGGTCTCCATGGTGCCGACGATGTACGCATCGGCCTCGGTGCCGATGCGACCGAGGTCGTGGCGCGCGTAGTAGTCCTTGGTCGCGCCGTCCTTGCGGCGGATGATGTCCTCGGGCTGCAGCACACCGCAGCGCACCAGCGCCTCGCCGAAATCGATCAGCGGATCGAACTGGTCGAACTTGAACGTGACGTCGGCGGCCGAGCTGTGGTCGTTCAACCGCGAGAGGTTGCGGACCCACAGCAGCGCGGGGGCCTGCTGCGAACGGCAGAACTGCGCGGCACGGCGGGTGGTGTCGTAGACGTCGATGAAGTCGTTACCGTCGCAGGTGTAGTAGGCGAAGCCGAACGCGCGCGCATACGACTCGAAGTCGCGGATGCCGCGACCGTCTTCGGGTAGCACGCTGATCGCGACGTTGTTGTCGGTCACGATGAGCAGCCACGGCAGCGACAGGATCGATGCGCCCGTCATGCCCTCGTGCACGTCGCCCTCGGCACAGGTGCCGTCGCCGACGATGCAAACCGTGAGCGCGTCCTCGATGCCGCGCACGCGGTAGCCGTGGGCGTAGCCGACCGACTTCGACACCTGCATGCCCAGCGCCGACTGCACCGGCAAGGTGTTGTGCCGCATGTCGTTGAAGTGCGCGGTCATCTGGCGGCCGCCACTCCACGGATCGGTGCTGCGCGACAGCTGCTGGCGCATGTGATCGAGGTGGAAGTCGTCGTAGCCCCGCAGTCGCGACCACATCGCCAACAGCGACGCCGAGCGGTAGTGGCCGCAGATCGCGAAAGCGTCCGGGTCGGCCACGTCGGCGAACGCCAGCGCGCTCGCAGTGCCGTGGATCTCCTCGCCAGGGCCCCAGATCGCGAACTTCACCTGGCCCTTCAAGCACTCCTGGACCACGCGCTCGACGTGCAGACGCGCCATGCAGGCCTCGCGGTACGCCAGCCGCAGCCGCTCGGGCGTCAGCTCGGCAAACTCGGACAGCCGTGCGAGGTCGTACTGCAGCTCGCTTCCGCCGGGACCTGATGCGTCGGGCATGACCACTTCGCTTTCTACGCGTCGACGCATGACGCTCGGGCTCGAGCGGCTCGCGTGCGCGCGACGGGAGCCTATGCGAAAGCGGCGGGAGGGTAAATCGAGACCGGCCGCGCTCGCGGGAGCGAGGCGGCCGGTTTCTCACGGTGGAGATGTCGACGCGCGTGCACGCGCGCCGGCGCCCAGCGGCGCGCGCCTCACTGGTACGGATAGCCGCCCGGCGGAGGCTGCTGCGGGTAGCCGCCCTGCTGCGGCTGCTGCGGATAGCCCTGGTCCTGCGGCGGGTAGCCCGGCTGCTGCGGATAGGGCTGCTGCGGCTGCTGCGGGTAGCCACCCTGCTGCGGTTGCTGCGGATAGCCCTGATCCTGCGGCGGATAGCCCGGCTGCTGCGGATAGGGCGCCTGCTGCTGCGGCTGCGGTGCGCCGCCGATGTTGCCGAGGCTGTCCGGCACGCCGGGGATCGAGGCCGCGCCGGCCTTGATCGCATCGAGTCGCTGCCGCGCCGCGGGCACCGCGTCGACCCCCTCGAGCTGCTGCCGCACCTCGAAGTAGGCCCGGATCGCGATGGCCGCGAACATCGGGATGAGCAGCGCCAGGCCGGCGTTCTGCAGCACGCCGCCGATCGCGAACATCGCCCACCACATGTACGAGCCGTCGTCGAACGGGATGCGCAGCACGGTGCCGATACCAACCGTGACGACGTTGACGATGACCGCGAGGATCAGACCCGCGATCAGCGTGCGCACGAGCACCGGCTTCCACAGCTCGAAGTTCCGCTTGATCAGGTCGACCCAGAAGAGATCTTCGAACAACCAGATGCCCGGTACCATGAAGCCGAGCGCGATCGAGCCCACGAAGTAGTTCGCGATCTGCGACCATCCGCGGCCGAGCGCGGCCTTGTAGGCGTCGAGCCAGGTGACCCGGTTGCCGAAGTGCGCCTGCGCCATGAAGTAGGCGGAAGCCGGCAGACCGACGAACAAGATCAGATTGCCCAGGCGCAGGAACAGGTTGCCGAGCGAGTAGAGGGTGAGCAGGTAGAAGACCGTCGCGACCAACGCGAAGCCGACCAGCGGGATGCCCAGCACCATGAAGGTGGGGATCAACGCGGCGGTCACCTGCCCGAGGCCGTACTTCACGTCGCCCATCGGACCGCCGGCGGCATCGCTCGCCCCCGGCACACCACCGGCCGGGGCCGGCTGCTGCGATCCCATCGGCATCATCGCCTGTGGCTGCTGCGGCGGCGCGCCGAAGCCCTGCTGCGGCGGCATGCCCGGCTGCTGCGGCGGTGCACCGAAGCCCTGCTGCGGTGGCATGCCCGGCTGCTGCGGCGGGGCGCCGAAGCCCTGCTGCGGCGGCATGCCCGGCTGCTGCGGCGGGGCACCGAAGCCCTGCTGCGGTGGCATGCCCGGCTGCTGCGGCGGTGCACCGAAGCCCTGCTGCGGTGGCATCCCCGGCTGCTGCGGCGGTGCACCGAAGCCCTGCTGCGGTGGCATCCCCGGCTGCTGCGGCGGTGCACCGAAGCCCTGCTGCGGTGGCATCCCCGGCTGCTGCGGCGGTGCACCGAAGCCCTGCTGCGGTGGCATCCCCGGCTGCTGCGGCGGTGCACCGAAGCCCTGCTGCGGTGGCATCCCCGGCTGCTGCGGCGGTGCACCGAAGCCCTGCTGCGGTGGCATCCCCGGCTGCTGCGGCGGTGCGCCGAAGCCCTGCTGCGGTGGCATGCCCGGCTGCTGCGGCGGCGCGCCGAAGCCCTGCGGCTGCTGCGGCTGCTGCGGCGGCATGCCCGGCGGCGGTGCGCTCACCTGTCGCTGCACGCCCGGCATCGGCGGCGGGGCGGCCGACTGGAATCCGCCGGGCGCCTGCGGTGCCGGCGGTGCCGGTCGAGCCATGCCGGGATGCGCGAACATCGTGCGACTGGCCTGCACGGCCCCGGGGAAGTCGATGTGCTGCACCGTGATGATCGACTGCCCGACCCGCACGGCTTGGCCGATCGCGAGCTCGATCGGCTGCTGCAGTCGCTCGCCGGTGGGCATGAACGAACCATTGGTGGACCCGAGATCGCGAAACACCAACTTGCCCGCGGCGAAGCGCATCTCCGCATGCCGACCCGACACCTGGGGATCGAACAGCGCGATGTCACCGACGTCGCGGCCGATGATGATGACGTCCTTGTCGAAGGACTTGGTCTCGGGGGGACGCCCAGCGTACTGGACGTACAGGGTGTACAGCGCCATGCCGGCTCCTGATTCGAGGTAGGCTCGACCGGCAGTTTCACAATGCCAAGCGCCGAAGGCAACATGCGCGAAGGCGCAGCGTCCGAACAACACGCCACGGCAGCACTGCTGCCCGCTGCCGATCGCCCGCAGCTTCACCCCTGGGGCCCGCACGAGCGAAGGGCCCTGATCGGGCGCCTGCGCGACACCCCGAGTGCCTGGGATCTCGTGGTCGTGGGTGCCGGCATCACCGGGGCGGGCATTGCCCGGGACGCCGCCTTGCGGGGACTGCGGGTGCTGGTGCTCGAGGCCGCCGACGTCGCGTTCGGCACCAGCTCCCGCTCGACCCGGCTCGTGCATGGCGGGGTCCGCTATCTCGAGCAGGGCGAGCTCGGTCTCGTGTACGAAGCGCTGCGCGAGCGGGCGCGGCTGTACCAGTCGGCGCCGCACCTCGTGCACGCGACGCGGTTCCTCTTCCCGGCCTATCGCGGTGATCGCCTGGGGCCGTGGAAGCTGCGGCTCGGCCTCACGCTCTACGACACGCTCAACTTCCACCGCGGCGAGCCCCACGAGTACCTCGGTGCCGAGGCCACGCGGCTCGCCGAGCCGTTGCTCGCCGAGGCCGGCCTGCGTGGCGCAGTCGCCTACGAAGATGCCGTCACCGACGACGCCCGCCTGACGCTGGCGATCGTGCTGGATGCTCGCCGCGCCGGCGCCGAGGTGCTGACCTACGCGAAGGTCACGCGCATCGATCAGGCCGCGGGCGCGGCCGTTGCCTCCGCGCGACACCGCGTGGTGCTCGACGACGGCACCGTCGTGCCCGCACACGCGGTCGTGGTCGCGGCCGGCCCTTGGACCTCGCCCGCGCTGCTGGGCCGCCCCGCCGACGGGTTGCTGACGCTGTCGAAGGGCACCCACGTGGTGATGCGCGCCGACGATGTGCCGGTGCGCCAGCCGCTGGTGCTGCAGGTGCCGGGCGAGCGCCGCATCCTGTTCGTGGTGCCCTGGGGTGCGCGGACGTACCTCGGCACCACCGATGCCGCGTACGAGGGCGATCCGGGGCGCAGCGGCGTCACGCGGGCCGACGAACGCGAGATCCTCGAGCTGGTCGCGCGCGTGCTGCCGACCGCACGGCTCGGCCACGAGCGCATCGTCAGCGCGTGGTCGGGCGTGCGACCGCTGGTCCGCGCCGCCGGCACGACGTCGACCGCGGAGCTCTCCCGCAAGCATCGCATCGTCGAGCGAGACGACGGTGTGCTCGCCATCGTCGGCGGCAAGCTCACGACCTACCGTGCGATGGCCGAGGAGCTCGTCGACGTGGTGATCGAGCGCCTGCAGCCGCAGCCGGCGGCCTCGCGTCGCGCCCCCTGCACGACCGATCACACCCCGTTGGTGCCCGGTGAGCCGCTCGACGCCATCGAGCTCGAGGACCCCCTGCTCGCCGACCTCGTCGGTCGCCACGGCCCGCTGGCGCGTCCGATCGCGGCCCGTGCCGACGCCGCGGCCGCAACCCGACTCGTACCCGACCTGCCCTATCGCTGGTGCGAGGTCGACCACGCGATCGCCTTCGAAGGCGCCGTACATGCGATCGACATCGTGCGTCGCCGCCTGCCGCTGGTGCTCACCGATGCACAGCAGGGCGCGGCAGTCATCCTCGCGGTCGCGACGCGGCTGGTCGATGCGTTCGGCGGCGGTCAGTCCGACATCGACGACGAGGTCGATCGCTTCCGTGCCGAGGTCGCAACCGAGACTGGACGAACCCCGCCCGTCATCCCCACAACGACGCGACCCACATGACGGATCGCGCGAACCATCCCTCGGGCCGGTGGGCGCCGAGGATGGCACCGCCGAGGAAGATGCCGCCGATGAGCACCGACGGCACCAAGATCCAACCGACCAGCCACGCCAGTCGTCCCTCCGACTTGACGGGCTCATCGGGGGCACCCGGCTTGGCGACGGCGGCCGGCGGACGCTTGGCGGGAACGGAGGAGCTGGGCTTGGACTCGGCCATGACGGATGCGCTCTACAGCGTGGGGTTCAAGTCCTCGGCGGCGGGCGGCGCCGAATCGGGCTCGGGGGCGAACGGCTTGTCCTTGCGCGACAGCACGCGCTTGCGATTCTCGGCGTCGATCCACGGCACCTGGCCGTCGCGCACGGGCGCGTAGCTCATCCAGCTCGCGGCCTGCCACGCGGGATCTTGCGGATCGGTCACGTCGAGCGCCCCGAACATGTGGGCCAGCTCGTGGAGCAGGGTTCGCAGGTGCGGCTCGCGAGCACGTGGCACCGCGTAGACGATGCCGTAGGCGCCGTTGAAGGCGCTCTCCGGCGTCGGCGTCTCGGCCTCGCCGGAGATCGAACCGTCGAGCGGTCGCGCGGTCATGCCGACGAGCACGTCGGCGCCCTCGCGCGGGCGCGTCCTGAGCTCGCTCAGCAGCTGATCGGCGCTCAGGCCCGCGGTGGTCACGGACCAACGCGAGACGCCGACGAGCTCGATGTCGATGCCGAACTGCTGCTGGTAGATCGACGAGGCGGACGCGACCGTGCGCTGCACGTAGTCGATCCAGTCGGCGCGCTGCCGCATGAGCTCGTCGTCCACGACGACCTTCACACGCAAGCGCACCGGCAGGGCCACCAGCGCGGCGAGATCGCTCGACACCGGATCGACCGTGGTGGTGGTCTCGGGCGTGGGCTCGACCGGCGGGGTCGTGGTCGGTGGGGTCGCGGTCGGCGGGGTCGACCGCGGAGGATCCGACGGCGGCGCGACGCTCGGCGGCGGCTCCGTGGTCGGCTGCACCGCCGGGGCGGGCGCGACCGTCGTCGCCGGGCCCCCGCCGGTCGATGGCGGTGCGGGCTTCGGGGCCGCCGGGACCTCGACGTCGAGACCGAGCACGTCGTGCTCGAAACCCAGCAGCGCCCCGCGGTGGGTCACGCCACAGTAGACCCCGCCACCGAACAGGCCCAGCACGATCGAGACCGGGAGCCCGAGCAGGAGCATCAGCTTGCCGATGACTTTGAGTCGCGCGCGGTTCATCCCGGTTCGCCCAGTATAGGGTGCGTCTGCGCCCAAGTCGGTCGCACGAGTCGCTATTCCCGTCGCGGACGGTGTTCACAGGTGATCGCACATCGGCGAGGGCCTGCGGCCGCGGAGCCCGCACCCCCCACGCGCATGCGCGTGCACGTCCCCCGGTGGACGGATCCGACGCTTCACCCACCGGGCAACACACCCATCTGCGCCAGCGAAACACTGCGCGTACCCGTGACGATGAGGTGATCGAGCAGCGGGATCCCGAGCACGCGGCCGACCTCGGCCAGCCGCCGCGTGAGCTCGACATCGGCCTGACTCGGCTCGGGCTCTCCGCTCGGATGGTTGTGCACCGCGATCACCGAGTGCATGCCGGCGCGGACGAGCGGCCGGTACACCTCCCGGGGATGCACGTCGACGTGGGCGACCGAGCCGATCGCCACCGTCCGCACCAGGCGAACCCGCTGTCGCGCGTCGAGCCCGAGCACGACGAAGGTCTCCTGCGGGTTCGCGCCATAGCAGCGCCGCGCGAAGCGTGCGACGTCGTCGGGGCCGCGCATGGTGTCGGCGTGGCCCAATTCGAGTCGCCCTGCGCGGCGCCCCAGCTCCATCGCGGCCACCACGGCACACGCCCCCGCCGCACCGATGCCGTCGCAGGCGCACAGCTCCTGTGGCCCCGCGCCCACCAGGCCGCGCAGCCCACCGACGCCGTCGAGCATTGCGATCGCACGCGCCATCGCATGGCCGCCGCCGAGCACCAGCGCGAGCAGCTCGACGTCGCCCATCGCCTCGGCGCCCAGCAGCATCAACCGCTCACGCGGACGATCGTCGTCGCGCGATGCAGCGGCCTCGCGGGCGCGACTGGTTCGGAACCTCGACGTCGGCATGGGACTGCCGACGCCGCGGTGCAAGCGTGGTCGCGCACATCAACATAGGCGATTCCCGTGGGATCCTCGGGCGGCACGACCTCCGAGGACGGCCACACGTGGCCCACTCGGGCCACCCGCAGCCACTTCGGGCCACGACGGGCTCCACCCGCGTCGCGGCGGTCAGCGCGGCACGGGCGGCGCAGTGGCGACGGGCGCCGAGACGGCCGCGACACTCGATCCGCGGCCGATCGTGATCGGCCCGATCACCCGGGTGCCGTCGTGGGACACCACCGCCGTCCCGCCGCTCTCGATCGCCTGTGTGGCGCCCTCGATGCGCCCGCCGACCAGCTCCACCTTCGCGTCGGCCCCCGCGCGCACGCCGGTGTCGGCGCTCACGGTCAGGTCGGCCACGTGGGCGGTGCCGCCCAGCACGTCGATGCCGACCCGCGGCCGGCTCGCAACCTCGACACCGGCAACGACCAAGCTGCCGCGCAACTGCCGGACGAAGGTGTCGCGCGGCCGCATCGTCCCGCCAGTGATCGTGACCTCGGCGCGCATCATCACCTGCACGATCGTGTCGGCCGTGATGTCACAGTCGACCAGGTGCAGCTGGCAGCCGTACATCGCCAGGAACGCGGTGCCGTCGAGCGAGAGCGTCTCGCCCTGCAGCAGGAACTTGTCGCCGAAGCCGCAGATGAGCTGCGAGCGACCGTCCCACGCCGGTCGCACGAAATTGCCGGCGTCGACGTGCGCCTCGGCGTCCTTCGCCATGAGGCCCGCGGCGGTCGCCGCCAGCATGCGATCGGCGTCGACCTCGGCCGCGGCGAGCAGCGCGTCAGGATCGGCGGGACGTCCCGCCGCGAGCTCCGCGATCGCATGCAGGCCCTCGGCCTCGCTCGGCACGCGCGGCGCGGGCTCGTCGTCCTCCGGCGGCGCGACGACGGGCGTGCGCTCGAGCTGCGCGACCGGCCGCGGCATCGCGGGCGAGACCACCGGCTCGTCGTCGTCGTCGTCGGAGCCCTCGCCGCCGATCCTCAACACCGTCACGGCGGGGGTCGGCGCCTGCGGTGCGTTGGTCGTCCGCGCCGACCACCACGCCAGCCCGAGCAGGCCGAGCACCAGCACCACTGCACCGATCACCGCGGCCGCGATCGCGCCGGTCGAGCGCCCTTGCGAGGCGGCCCGCTCGAGCGCGGCCAACAGGTTGGCGACCGACGACGTGCGACGCTGTGGCGCCACCGCGAGCCCCTCACGCAACACCGCGACGACCGCGGGCGGCACCTCGGTGCGCCCGACCTCGCGGATGCGGCCCTGCGTGACGTTGGCCATCAGCTCGGCCAGGGTCGCGCCGCCGAACGGGCGCCGGCCGAGCATCGATTCCCACAGCACCACGCACAGCGCGAAGACATCGCTGCGCTGGTCGGCCTCGCCGGCGAACTGCTCTGGGGCCATGTAGGCCGGCGTGCCCGCCATGCTGCCGGTGCGCGTCAGATCAGGCCCCAACGATGGCGGCGATGCTCCGTCGGCGCCGAACGGCGATGCAAAGCCGCGCGCGATGCCGAAGTCCGCCACGCGCACGCGAGCATCGCGACCGACCAGGACGTTGTCGGGCTTGAAGTCGCGGTGGACGATGCCTGCGGCGTGCGCCGCCATGAGCCCACGTGCCGCCTGCATGCAGACGTCGAGCGCAGCCCGCCATGATCGCGGGTGCTCGCGCAACCATGCACGCAGTGAGCAGCCGTCGATGTACTCCATCGCGATGTAGACATCTCCACCGACGGTGCCGACGTCGTAGACCCCGACCACGTTGGGATGCGACAGCCGGGCCATCGCTCGTGCCTCTCGCTCGAGCCTTGCGGTGTCCTCACCGGCGGTGCGCTGCAGCTTGAGCGCGACCGGTCGATCGAGGCGGAGGTGATGCGCGCGGTAGACCACGCCCATCGCCCCGGCGCCGATGATGCCGTCGATGCGGTACTGCGCGTCGATGATGGTGCCGGGCAGCAGGCCATCGCGGGCGGGCTCGAAGCGCCGCGTGCTGGCCTCGAGCCCGCCGCCCTCGGTGTCGACCTCGGTGCCAGGGGCCGGCACGACGGTCGGCACCTCGGCGGCGTCGCGGGGCCACGACCACACCGAGTCGTCCGCGGCGGGCGTGATTGGCATCGCGCCTGGTCGCCAGGTCGACGCGTTCGGATCGAACGGCGGCGTCCGCATCGCGGCTGCAAGCTTGGACCCGATGCCCGCCGATCGTCAAAGCGAGAGCGCACCGCCCACGGCGCGCCGACCGGCGGATTCTCTCCAGGCCGCACACGACGAAGGGCCCCATCCGTGACCGGATGGAGCCCCAACGGCGGCGTGCAGCCGAGCTGCGCCGCTCGAGCCCGCCGCTAGTAGCGGTAGTGCTCGGGCTTGAACGGCCCGCCGACCGGCACGCCGAGGTACTCGGCCTGCTGGCTGGTCAGCGTGGTGAGCTTGGCGCCGAGCTTGCCGAGATGCAGGCGCGCGACCTCCTCGTCCAGGTGCTTGGGCAGCACGTAGACCTTGCCGCGCTCGTACTTGCTCGACTCCGTCCACAGCGCCAGCTGGGCCAGCACTTGGTTGGTGAACGACGACGACATCACGAAGCTCGGGTGGCCGGTGGCGCACCCGAGGTTCACCAGGCGACCGCGGGCCAACATGATGATCGCGTGCCCGTCGGGGAACACGAAGCGATCGACCTGCGGCTTGATGTTGATCTCCTTGATGCTCTTGTCGGCCTCGAGCGCGCCGATCTCGATCTCGGAGTCGAAGTGGCCGATGTTGCAGACGATCGACTCGTCCTTCATCCGCTCCATGTGCGCCTTGGTCAGCACGCTCATGCAGCCAGTCGCGGTCACGACGATGTCGGCCAGCGGCGCGGCCTCGTCCATCGTGAGCACCTGGTAGCCCTCCATCGCGGCCTGCAGCGCGCAGATGGGGTCGATCTCCGTGATGATCACGCGCGCGCCGAAGCCACGCATCGATTGGGCGCAGCCCTTGCCGACGTCACCGTAGCCGGCGATGACGACCGTCTTGCCCGCGACCATGATGTCGGTCGCGCGCTTGATGCCGTCGGCGAGGCTCTCGCGGCAGCCGTAGAGGTTGTCGAACTTGCTCTTGGTGACGGAGTCGTTGACGTTGATCGCGGCCAGCAGCAGCTCGCCACGCTCGGCCATCTGGTAGAGGCGATGCACGCCCGTCGTGGTCTCCTCGGAGACGCCCTTGCACGCCTTCAGCGCGTCCTTGTGGTCGCGGTGCATGACGATCGTGAGGTCACCGCCGTCGTCCAGCAGGAGGTTGGGCAGGCTGCCGTCGGGCCAGCGCACGCTCTGCTCCACGCACCACCAGTACTCCTCCTCGGTCTCGCCCTTCCAGGCGAACACCGGGATGCCACGGGCGGCGATCGCCGCGGCGGCATGGTCCTGCGTCGAGAAGATGTTGCACGACGACCACCGCACCTCGGCACCGAGCTCGACGAGCGTCTCGATGAGCACCGCGGTCTGGATGGTCATGTGCAGGCAGCCCGCGATCTTGGCACCCGCGAGCGGCTTGGCCTTGCCGTGCTTGGCGCGCAGCGCCATCAGGCCTGGCATCTCCTTCTCTGCCAGCGCGATCTCCTTGCGGCCCCAGTCGGCGAGCGACATGTCCGCGACCTTGTAGTCGTTCTTCTGCGTGTTCGTGTTGGTGTCCATGTTCGGTTCCCGTGGTGTTTGCGGCCCACGGGTGCCGCGCTTTGCGAGGAGTGCGAGCGGACGAGGATGACGCACGCGCGCTAGGCCGAGCCGGCTTCGCGGTAGTGCGGCACCCAGCCGCCGCGGTCTTTGAAGAGACGCACGCACCGGATGTGCTTGCGCTCGGTCAGCATGAAGCGATGGTGGAGGTTGGCCGGCACGACCAGCAGGTCGCCCTGCTCGACCACCACCCGCAGCCAACGATCGTCGGCGCTGCGGATGTCGAAGATGCCCTCGCCCTCCAGCACGTAGCGCACCTCGTCGTCGGTGTGGAGGTGCTCGCCGGCGAACTTGCGTCCGATCGCCTCGAGGTCGGGCGTGGTCGGCTGCAGCTCGACGATGTCCTGCTCGACGTAGCCGCGCGCGGCAGCCAGACGATCGAGCGCGGGCTGGAACGCATCGGGCGACAGCGGCAACACTTCGTGCAGCACGCCGACGCGCGCGAGCTCTTCGCGGGCCCCGCCTTCGTCGTGCGCACCCCCGAGCCAGGTCACCTTCACGACGCCACCCGCTCGCTCGCGCCCGCGGACGTCACCGCGATCGGTAGACGACTGCACTCCACGGTCGCATGGCACAGCCAGTCGAGGCACTCGGCCTGGGTCTTGGCCTCGACCCAGTCGCGGCCCCACACGTAGATGCCGTGACCCGCGACGATCACCGCGTCGACATCGGCGTGACGTCGCAGCGCGGCGGTGAGCGACTCGGTCAGCTCCGACTCGCGCGCGGTGTTGGGGATGATCGGAATGACGACCTCGTCGAAGCAGCCCTTGCCGCGCAGGCCCTTCAACATCTCGAAGCCCTGCAGCCGCAGCACCCCGGCGCCGCCGTGGGGCGACGCGAGCCGAGCCGCGAGCACCGGCCACAGCGAGTGCGAGTGCAGCACCGCGCCCGCACCGCGCTCGCGGTATGCCGCGTAGAACAGCGGCTGACACTCGGAGATGCGCAGGCGCAGGTCGGCGGGCGCCCGCACCACCTCGGCGCGCTCGAGCCGAGCCGCGTCGAGCACGAACACGTCGGCCGCGGCGATGCGCTCCTTCTGAACCCCCGACGGCGCCATGTAGATGCCGTCATCGCCCTTGATCGAGATGCCGCCACCGGTGCCGGAGACCCAGCCCAGGTCGTAGAACTGGCGGCACAGCGCGCACACCAGCTCGGCGATGTCGGTCGCGTCGGACACGGGGACGGGCGAAGCGTGAACGCCTCGGCTCCGGCAGTCTAGCAGGGGTCCGCAAAGCTGCCGCCGCCCTGTTTGGGCCCCGTCGGGACGCGTTTCGCCATCGCCGCAGTGCAGGTCCGCGATGCGTGCGGAAGCTCGCGACACGCCGAGGGCGGTGTCGATGCGACACTCGCCGCGACGCTCCCAGGTGGCCCTCGTCGATTCGAACGATCGTTCGCGCGCGGTGACGTGGGGCCTCGTGTGCGCCGCGGGCAGCGCGATCGCGTTCTCGGCCAAGGCGATCTTCGTCAAGCTCGCGTACGCGGCCGCGCCGATCGACGCCATCACGTTGCTCGCGCTGCGCATGGCGTACGCGGCACCGTGCTACGCGGTGCTGCTGTGGTGGAGCGGGCGCGGGCGTCCACGATGGCAGCCACATGCGCTCGTGCGCGTGGTCGCGCTCGGCATGCTCGGCTACTACCTCGCGAGCCTGCTCGACTTCATGGGCTTGGTCTACGTCTCGGCCGCGCTCGAGCGCATGGTGCTGTTCCTCTACCCGACGATGGTGGTGGTCATCGGCGCCGCGCTGCAACGCCGACCGATCTCGCGGGCCGAGCTGTGGGCGCTGCTGCTCAGCTACGCCGGCATCGGCGCCATGATGTGGCACGATCTGACCGTCTCCGACGACGCCGGCGCGACCCTGTTGGGCTGTGCCTTGGTGTTCGCCAGCGCGGTGTCCTACGCGATCTACCTGGTCGGTGCGCAGTCGCTGATCGCCGGTGTCGGCTCGGTGCGTTTCACGTCGGCGGCGATCCTGGTGTCGTCGGCGTGCGTCGGGCTGCAGTTTGCCGCCACGCGCCCGCTCGCGCAGCTGGCCGCGCCGGCGTCGGTGCAGCTGCTCGCGCTCGCCATGGGCCTGCTCTCGACGGTGCTGCCGACCCTGCTGCTGGGCGCGGCAATAAAGAGGATCGGCTCGTCCCGCACCGCGCTGGTCGGCTCGATGGGCCCGGTCGCAACCATCGGCCTGGCGGCGATGCTGCTGGACGAACCGGTCTCGCTGCTCGAGCTGCTGGGCGCGGGTCTGGTGCTGGCGGGCGTGGTGCTCGTCAGTCGCCCGGTGCGTGCGGCGAATGCCGGGGGCAGTGACGCACCGGCAGCGGCGGATACTTCGGCCACGCCGGATCGCGATCGTGTTCGCGACAGCGCCAGAAGCTCGAGCCCTTCGCGCTCGTGATCTCTTGGCTGTGCCGGCAGCTGCGGCACAAGCCCGGATCGATCACGACGGCACCTGGTCGCTCTCGGGCGGCAGCACCAGCTGCTCCTCGTGCGCGAGCATGCCCAAGGCGATCGCCAGGCGTGCTGCCACCATCGCACGGCCGGTGGTGAGGCCGCGGCGCAGCTGCCACCCGCCCAGCAACAAGCCCACGCCCCAGAAGATCGCACTCACGAACGGCGGCAGGAAGCGGCCGGCCGCGAAACCCAGCAGGCCGAAGCCGATCCAGATCTGCAGCGTCAGCTTGCCAGCTTCGAACACCGGCCGGCTGCCCTCGGTGGCCTTCTTGTGCACGCGCAGCACGAAGCGACCATCGACGATCTCCAGCGCGACCAGCTCCGGGATCGATGCCGAGGTAGCGCAGCACCGGCCGCAGCGACTTCGACAGCTGCAGACGATCGAGCACGGTCCGGCCGCGCGCGACGATGGCCCCGTCGAGCGGATCCTCGATGGTCATGCCGGCCGAGAAGCCCTTGGTGTAGAGCTCGACTGCGACGTCGTTGGTCGCGAGCCCGGCCTCGCCGGCGGCCTGCACCTGCAGACGATGCTCGTCACCCCGCCACGGCGGGCCGCCACTGGCCTCGAGCGCCTTGGGCTCGTCGCTCACCCGTGGCCCCCGCGGGCGCGCTCGCGGACGGCGGCTGCCACCACCGGCGCGACGTAGCGCTCGAAGTCGCCGCCGTGCAGCGCGATCTCCCGCACCAGCGAGCTCGAGACGTACATGTGCGAGGCGGGCGGAATCAGGAACACGGTCTCGATCTCGGGCGCGAGGTCGCGGTTGGCGAGGCCCATCTGGAACTCGGGCTCGAAGTCACCGGTCGCCCGCAGACCGCGGACGAGCACGCGCGCGCCCTCGCGCCGACAGAAGTCGACCACCAGGCCATCGAAGTGCCCGACCTGCACGCCGGGCACGTGCGCGATGCTCTGCCGTGCGAGCGCCTCACGCTGCTCGACCGGGAAGAAGCCGCGCTTGCTCGGGTGGTGACCGATCGCGACGATGACCCGATCGAACAGTCGCGACGCCCGCTCGACGATGTCGACGTGGCCGAGCGTGATCGGATCGAACGACCCCGGGTAGACGGCGATGCGCGTTGCGTCGGAGCCGATCGAGGCGGACACCGGCGGCAGTATACTCGCGCCGGGCGCACGCGCCTGCCTGCGGTCGAGCAGCCGCGGGTAGCGGCGGTCGCGGCCCTCAGCCGGCCGCTGCGGGCGGCGGGCTCGCCCACGGCGCCCGCGCGACCGCACCGGCCCGCGCGGCCCTCGTCGCGAGCACCTGTCGATGCAGCGAGAGCTGGCCCTGGGCGCGCACGAGGTTGTGCTCGCCGCGGCCCGAATATGTCGTCGCGTCCCAGCCGAAGTAGCGCTCGCGCAGTGCGTCGGTCGCGAAGCGCACCGCGAGCTCGAGCGTGATCCACTCGACGCCGTGGACGAGCGCTTCGCACTCTGGTGCCGTGGGCGCGCTGCGTCCCCGCGCGTAGCCGTCGAGCGCGGCGTCGTGCACCGCGAGATCGAAGGCCGCCGCGTTCGCGTCCTCGCCGCTGCGGTTGCACCACGAGCGCCACATGTCGCCCAGCTCGAGGTGCAGGGGCATCGGTCCGACGGTGTCGAGATCCACCAGGCAGCTGGCGCGCCGCGCTGCGTCGCCCTCGTCGCCCTCGAACAGCACGTTGTTGAACTTGGGATCGCCGTGGACCACGCGATCGGGCACGCCGTCGGTGCGCGGCAGCTGCCGCGCGAGCTCGAACGCGGCGTCGGCCAGCGCGTCGACCTGCGCGAACAACCGGTGATCACGGCCCTGGGCGATCGCCTCGCGGAGCGCTGCGAGGTGGGCGTCGGTGTCGTGGACGCCCGTGCGCATGCCGACGAAGCTGTGCGGGAGATCGACCAGCGCGACGTGGAAGCGCGCCAGCAGCCCCGCGGCCGCAGCCGCCTGTGCGGGCTCGCGGACCTTCGCGAACGACACCCCCGGCATCCGTGTCATCAGCCGCCACACGCCGTCGTCGCGCTCCAGCCACAGCGCGCCGTCGTCGGTCGCGACCAACTCGGGCGTCGCCACGCCGCGCTCGCGCAGCCGCGTGGTCACGGCCGCGATGTTGAGGTGCACCTGCGGTGCGAACACCGGGTGCACCCGCTGCAGCACGAAGCCACGCCCGTGCGAGAGCACGAACGAGTCGTTGATCAGGCCGCCGCCGAGCACTGCGAGCGGCGCGTCCTGCAGGCTCCACGCCGCCGCCGCGGTGCGGGCCGTCTCGAGCGTGGCCGACGCGCGGGCCGTCATCGGGCTCGGCTAGTCCCGCTTCTCGCCGGCCGCGGCGGCGTGGGTGCGCTCTTGCACCCACTTCGCGATCGCCCGCAGCGGCTCGGCACCGGCACCGAGATCCTGCGCGAGATCGAGGCAGCTTGCGACCAGCGCGTCGACCCGCGCGGTCGCCTGATCGCGCAGCGCGACTTGATCGTCGTCGAGGATGTCGTCGGCGTGCTGGAACGCGATGCCGAACTGCAGGCCCCACTTCTCGAGCCGCGCGACGACATCGTCGCCGGCGCCGGCACACAGCGCGCCCATGGCTCCGCTGGCGGCATACAGCGCGCCGGTCTTCTTGGCGTGCACCGCCTCCAGCGTCTCGAGCTTCTCGATGCCCTGCCCGGCCTCGAGGTCCATCGCCTGGCCACCGACCATGCCATCGACACCGGCGTGCTGGGCCATGCGGACCACGGCCTCGACGATGCGGCCGCCCTTGCCAGCCCCGCGCGCGAGGGTCTCGAACGCCAGCGTCAGCAGGGCGTCGCCGCAGAGGATCGCCATGTCGTGGCCGAACGCGACGTGCACCGTGGGCTTGCCACGACGCTCGACGTCGTTGTCCATCGCCGGCAGGTCGTCGTGCACCAGCGAGTACGCGTGGATCATCTCGATCGCGCAGGCGGCCGGCAGCGCCTGCTCGACGGTGCCCCCGGCGGCCTCGCAGGCGGCGACCGTCAGCAACGGGCGCATGCGCTTGCCACCGAGCATCACCGCGTAGTGCATCGACTCGCGCAGGCGGCCGGGATCGCTGCGACCCGGCACCTTCAGCACGTCGGCGAGTGCCGCGTCGACGCGCTCGCGCCGCTCACGGGTCCAGGCATCGAGATCGAACGTCTTGCTCATGTCAGTCCTCGTCCTCGCCACGTTCAGCCAGCGGCACGGCCTGGTGGCGATCGGCCAGCAAGGTCTCGACGCGTTGCTCGACGCGCTCGAGCAACGCGTTGCCGCGCCGCGCGAGCGCGACCCCCTGCTCGAAGCGCTCGAGGGCTCGCTCGAGCGGCAGGGTGCCGCCCTCGAGATCTCCGACCACTTGCTCGAGCTGCTCGAGGATCGCGTCGATGCCCGGGCCCGCGGCGGGCTCGCCGGCGGTGTCGCTGGGCGTGCGCTTGTCGGTCGCTCGGGCCATCGTCGGCGCGGAGCATAGCCATCTCGCGGCTCGCCGACCAAGGTGGATCCCGTGTGCGGAGGCTCGCGCCTGCGCGCGCACGCCCGGCCGGCCGCGGTGCGATTCGCGGCCCAAGCGTGCTAATTTCGCCGAATGCTCGAGGCCAGCGACGCCCCCGCCGCCGTCGTCGACGGCTTGATGGGACAGTTCCACGCCTACCTCACGAAGAAGGGCCTCAAGTCGACCCGCCAACGCGACGTGATCGCGCTGAAGTTCTTCTCCGCGCCGGGGCACGTCAGCATCGAGGAGCTACTCGCGCTCGCGCGCGCCGAGCACCCCAAGGTCGGCTACGCGACGGTCTACCGCACGTTGAAGCTGCTGACCGAGTGCGGGCTCGCGGCCGAGCGCCGCTTCGGCGAGGGCCAGACGATGTACGAGACCGCCGGCGACAGCGCGCACCACGATCATCTGATCTGCGTGGAGTGCGGCCACGTGCTCGAGTTCCACAGCGAGGCGATCGAGCGCGAGCAGGATCGCGTGGCCCGCAGCTTCGGCTTCAACGTGATCCGCCACCGCCACGAGCTCTACGGGTTGTGCCCGCGGGCACGCGGCATCAAGGGCGGATCGTGTCCGCGTCAGGACGAGCAGGCCGCTGGCGGCCGGGGGTCGCGCCAGTGATCCCCGCCTGGCTGCAGGAGCCGATCGCCTACGCGCTGCTGGCCGGCAGCGTCGCGTGGCTGCTGCGTCGGTGGCTCCGGCCCTCGCGCGGGCGCTGTGAAGGCTGCGGTCCGCGCCCGCGCAGCGCACGTCGGGGATTGCCGATCGTGTCGTGAAGCGCCGCCACTCGCTGCGCTTCGAGCTCGCGGCCGCGCTCGCGCTGGTGCTGATGATGGCCGTCATCTCGCTCGCGCTCGCGGGCGAGTGGTTGGCGCGACGTCGCCACGAAAACTTCGAGGAGCAGCGCCTGCGGGATCACGTGCGGGGGCTCGCGGTGCTGGTGACGCCGATGGTGGCCGGCGGCGCGCCGTTGGCCAGCGATCGCGGCGAGGTCGAGCAGGTCCTGCGCGCCAGCGTGGGCAGCCTGGGCATCGTCGCGATCGAGATCCACCGCATCGCACCGGAGGGCAGCCAGGTCCTGCTCTCGCTGGGGCTTGCACCGGCCGACGCGCCGCCGGTGCAGGGTCTCGCGGACGGCGAGGACCTCGTGCGACGCAGCGGCGAGTGGAGCATCATCGATCGTCCGTTGCGGAGCTTCGGCGCCGAGGCCACGCGTCCGCGTCTCCTGCTGCGGATGATCGCCCGGCGCTCGCCGTGGACGACCAACGCCGACTGGCGCGAGATCGCGTTGCTCGTGCTCGGCGTCGGCGTGATCTCCTTCGTGCTCGGCGTCGGCCTGCTCGAGCTACAGGTGTTGCGACCGCTGGCGGCGCTGCAGCGCGGCGTCCGGCAGGTCGCCGGTGGTGACCTCGACGCACGCGTGCAGATGGATGGACCCGCGGAGCTGCAGGCATTCGCGGCCGCGCTCGACGACATGACCGCCAAGCTCGCCGCGCGCCAGCGCGAGCTCGAGGAGCAGCGCGGTGCGCTCGTCCGTGCCGAACGCATGGCCTCGATCGGCCGCGTCGCGGCCGGCACCGCGCACGAGGTCGGCAACCCGCTGGCGACCATCCTCGGCTACGTCGAGCTGCTGCTCGATCCGCGGCAGCAACCGCCGCAGGACGACGGTGCGCGCGAGATGTTGACGCGGGTGCGCGAGCAGATCCTGCGCATCCAGAGCCTCGTGGCGCAGCTGCTGGACTACGCCCGCACCAACCAGGTCGCGATCGAGTCGGTCGCGGCGCTACCCTTGGCCGAGCGCTTGATCGCACTGCTGCGGCACGACCCGCGATGCGCCGAGGTCGAGCTGCGCGTGCGTGGCGACGAACGCCTGCGCGCGCTGGCCGACGCCTCGAAGTTGGAGCAGGTGCTCGTCAATCTCATCGTGAACGCGGCCCGCGCCGCGCGCGAGGGTGATCCACCCGCGGTGGTCGAGCTGCGGGTCGAGGCCGAGGCGGGCGCGGTCGTGATCGATGTCCAGGACAGCGGCCGGGGCGTGCTGCCCCAGGTCCGTGCGCGGCTGTTCGAACCATTCTTCACGACTGCGAAGGCGGGCGAGGGCACGGGGCTGGGACTTGCCACCAGCGCGAGTCTGGTCGAAGGCATGCACGGTGCGCTGACCTGCCTGCCGGATGGTCACGCCGCGGCGCTGCGGCCCGACGGCTCGCCAGGCGCGGTGTTTCGTGTGACGCTCCGCCCGGCCGAACCGTCGGCGAATGCCCAGCAAGCCTCGGCAGTCTAAGCCGGCCGTCCGGTGGCACCCCCCGGCCCCTCTTGCCATGGAGCGTACGATGCGTCCTCTCTCGCGGTTCTTCTCTGGTCTCACTGTGCTCGCGCTGTCACTCACCGGCTGCGCGACCGCCTACTCCTCGTTCTACAAGGAGACCAACCACAAGCTGCATCCCGCTCCGATCGCCGCCAAGGACGTGCGGGTCGTGAAGTCGCGGGACGATCTGAAGAGTGCGTGGACCGAGCTGGGTGTGTATCGCGGTCACGCGCCCACCGTCGCCGAGGCGATGGACGCCGCCAAGCAGCAGTGCGGTAGCCACGGCGCCGACCTCTACATCCTCAACACCGCGCCGTTCCAGTCCGAAGCCTCGTGGAAGGTCGACGGCGTCTGCGGTCGACGCGACGGCAAGTGACGCACCGGTCGGGGACGGCGGCGACCGAAGCATCGCCGTCGCGCCCGATCCCTCAGCGCGCCGCGTTGGCCTCGCCGCTGGGCTGATCCCGCGGCGCATCGGCGACCACGATGTCGGCCTCGTCGGAGCGCCGCGCGTGCTCGAGCAGCAGATACGAGAGCGGCGTGCCCTCGCCGCCGCCGGTCTCGTGGGCGACGAACTCGAACTCGCCGTGGATCCACCCCAGCATCTCGAACACGCGATCGTGGGGATGGTTCTGACGGCCGAGGCTCTCGACCGAGGCCAGCGCGCCCTGGTGCACCACCAGCGTCGCCGACTCGCTGCCGCGATGCACATGCAGTGAGCCGCTGCGACGCTCGGACTCGAGGAACGACAGCACGCTGCCGAGCCGTACGTGCTCCAGCTCGCCGCGCAGGCCCTGGCTACCGTGTCCGGCGGGTAGCTGTCGCCGCCGCGCGAGCGCGCCCTGGGCACGCGCGAGGATCTCATCGGGCGGCATCGACTTGGGCAGGTAGTCGTCGACGCCCATGCGATAGCCGCGAAGGCGCGTGGCGTCGTCGGCGAGTCGGGTCAGGAACACCACCGCGACGTGCACGAACGCCGGGCGCTGTCGCACCGCCCGCAACAGACTCCAGCCGTCCATGTGCGGCATCTCGACATCGGTGAGGATGACCTCGGGCATGCGCTTGAGCGCGCTCGACAGCGCCACCAGGCCGTTGTCCGCCACCCGCACCCGCGCGCCGCGGTTGCGCAGCGACTCGCCGAGCTCGAGTCGCTGGCTGACCATGTCGTCGACCAAGAGGACGCTCAGGCCTTCGGCGGCGTCATCGTGGGAAGGCGAGGCGGTCGACACCACCTCGTCCTCGGCGCCGAGCAACGCGGCGACGCAGGCTCGCATCCTGGCGTCGTCGGTTGGCGAGAGCGGCGCGAGTCGGATCCACTGGCCGTTGTCGCCGAGGCCGGCGCGCGGAGCCGTGACCGCCACACCGGTCAGGTACAAGACGATGTCGTCGGGCAGGTGGACGCGCAAGCGCACCGGGCTACCCGGCGGGAAGCGATCCGCCACCGGCAACAGCACGAGCCCATGCCGCAACCTGTCGGTGTACTCCACCAGGAAGTCGTCGCGGGACTCGAACCGGAGCGCGTAGGTATGAATCGGGCTGCCCGCCAAAGAGCGTCGCCTTCCAGGGTCCCCCACTCTACGGGTTTTGGGCGATCGATCCAACCCGCGTGCCGCGGCGTGGGTGCGGGCCCGACGTGCTCGCGCCGGAGGTGCTCGCATCGCGAGCGTTCGACGCGATCGACCGAAGCCCTCGCCCGGAGGCTGCGAGGTGGATGCATGGTCGGTTTCGGGCGGCGCCTGGCTCACGCCCGCTGCACCCGGTGCTGCGCGTCGGATGAGGTGCCCGCGGCGCGGAGCGCAACCGCGCCTGGCGTTGCGACCCCGCGCGCGCTTCGGCTACACTTCGACCGCAGTGCACGCACCTACGCGCGGGGAACATCGGCGTGCGAGCTAGCCTGACATCGACGCTGCAGGCGGTCGGCTCCGCGCTGCTCTGGGTCCTGCTCGCGATGGGCTCGCTGGCGGCGACCTCGGTCGCGTTCTGGATCGTGCTGGCGCTGGCCAAGTCGGCCTTGTCCCACGACGCGGCCGTGCTCGCGGGCGGGCTGTGGCTGTGGCTGCTGGCCCTGCTCACGACGGTGGGGCTGCCGCTGGCGCTCGCGCTGTGGAAGCACCACGGCGACGCGCGCAGCCTGTCGCGCACGATCGTGTGGCTTCCGCTGTGCACCAACGGCGTGGGTCTGCTGCTCGGCACGCAGGTAATCCCCGACATGATCGGGTCGGCGCTGCGCAGCCACGGCGCGTGGGTGACGGCCGATCGGCTGGGTGACTCCCACGCTGCAACCCGTGTGATGTCGGCGCTCGGTCACGACGCCGCCGATCGCCTCGACCCCGCCGGGGCGCAGCCCGAGGGCTGGCCGCTCGGGCACGGCGACGCGACCCTCGAGGAGTGGACGGCGCAGGCCGACGGCCACGTCGAGCGCGACAAGGCCATCAGCGTGCCGTTCACCGAGGAGGGCACCGCGATCCTGCTCGACGTCGGCTTCGACACGCCCGCCGGCGCGAGGCTGAAGCTGCCGTACCTCTTCGACACCGGCGCATCGTTCACGACCGTGAGCAGCGAGACCGCGGCGAAGCTCGGCATCATGGTGCCCGACGACGCGCCGGTGCTGACCTTCAACACCGCCAGCGGCCCCCGCGAGAGCCGCATGATCCACCTGCCATCGCTGTGGCTCGGCGACGTCGAGATCCGTGGGCTGTTGGTGTCGGTCTGCGATGGCTGCGTGAACGATCGCCACCACGGCCTGCTCGGCCACAACGTCATGCGCGAGTTCTTCGCGCAGATCGACTTCAAGAACCAACGCATGGTGCTGCTGCCGCGCGTGGCCGAGCGCAAGCCCAACCGCGCCTACGACATCGAGCCGGTGGTCGACCTGCGCGTCGAGGGCACGCCCGAGGTGTGGCTGGGGCGGGTGCGTTGGGTGGTGCGCGTCAACAACCGCGGCAGCGTGCCGATCCGCGACGTGGTGCCGGTCGTGAAGTTCGCCAATGGCCCCGTGCTGCGCGGCAAGCCGATCGACGAGATCGCACCGGGGGCCGCGGGGCGCTCGTTGGTCGAAGGTCGCGCGACACTCGACGGTAGCAACGGCAGCAAGGGTCACTACACGCTCGGGCTCGCCGAGGCGTTCTGGTGATGTCCACGCTGGCACCGGCGCCCAGCGAGGGTACCGGCGAGGATCCCTTCGAGGTGTTCAGCGGCGTCGGGCCGCAGCTCGGCCTGCTGCTGCTGCTGGCATCGGTCGCGGTCGCGGTGGTGTGGATCTCGCGTCGCCGCGCAGCCGCCCACGCCGCGGGCAACGCCCGCCGTGCGCGCCCGGACTGGGCCGATCCGAAGTGGCGTGCGACGGTCGAACGGCTGCGTGACGGCGCGCCGACCCCGATTGCAGCGGCGCGCGCGGGCACCGTGCGCGTGGTCGCCACGCTGGTGTCGGCGCCCACGAACCTCGGGGGCCCCGCGGCGCGCGAGCGAGTGTGGAGCAACCTCCACGGTGCAGGCCCCGAGACCGCGATTGCAGCCGAGATCGTCTTCGCCGCCGACGACAGCGGACGCTGCGCCATCGAGCAGCTCGAGCACGCCCGGGTGATCGCACCGATGGCCCCCGCCGCCGCGCGCCGCGGCATCCAAGAGCGTGACGATCGCGACCGTCGACGCGTGGCGCTGTGCCTCGGTGACGAGGTCGAGCTGATCGGCACCTTCGCGCCCGATCGGGCCGGCAGCGACAGCGACCCGCGCGCGCTCGTCTACGGTACCCTCGGCGCACGCGGGCCGCTGGAGATCCGCGTGCTCTCGCGGCCACCGGCGAGCGACGACACCACGGCCGCGCGCGCCGACGAAGCCGCCACGATAGACGGAGCCGATCCAACATGATGCCCACGACGCCACGACGTAGCCCCCTGATGCTCGGGCTCGCAGCCGCGCTGTCGCTCGCCGCCTGCGAGCACGCGGGCAAGGGCAAGACCGAGCCGCCCGGCGAGACCACCGACCCCGTTGCAAACGACACCGCGCCGCCGGTCGAGATCGACGACAGCGTCAAACAGGAGCCCGATCCACCGGAGATCGCCCAGGCCGCGCAGCGCTATCTGATGGGTGACTACCCCGGGGTCGTGGAGCTGCTGCAGCCGATCTACGACGACCTCAAGACGCGCGAGCAGTACCACGCGAGCACCATGGCCGCGGTATGGCTCACGCTCGCCCACGGCGAGCAGGTGTTCGAGAACGGCAAGGAGCCATCGCAGTGGACGGCGTCGATGGCCGACGCCACCGAGGACCCCGAGATCGACGCCGCCGCCAATCTCGCGACCGGCTCCTACCTCATCGGCGATCTCGAGTTCGATCAGGCCGCTGCACGCCTCGCGAAGGTCCCCGAGCAGACCAAGGACCCGATCTTGGTCGGGCTCTCCCACCTGATGCGGGCCGAGGCGCTCATCAACGGCGCGTTCAACCGCGAGGACGAGTCGCTGCAGTACCCCGAGAAGCTCGACGTGGCCAAGGCCGCCTACGACGCCGCCGCCGCGCTCGCCAAGGACGACGACGCGCTCGCGCTGGTCTACGCGCGGACCCACGAGGGCTACGCTGCACTCGCCAACTACCGCAAGCAGCGCGACCAGGTGTGCGCCGAGGCCGTCGCGGCCATCCAGCTGTTCGCGGCCAAGGGCGCCAGCAAGCTGCTGGCGGTGCCCACCGACCTCGCCAGCGCCAACAAGTGCACGCTGCCGCCCGAGGCGAGCGCCACCGAGTGATCGCAGGGCAGGCTTGCCCCGACGCCGGGTTTCGGGCGACAACCCGGTCGCCATGGACGAGCTACACCACTGGGCCGACGTCGCAGCGGCTCGCACGCTGCAAGCCCACCCGCAGCGGGATTCGATCACCGTCGCCGCCGGCATCACGCCGTCGGGCGTGGTGCACATCGGTAACTTTCGCGAGGTGATGACGGTCGACCTGGTCGCGCGCGCGCTGCGGGACCGCGGCGTGAAGGTGCGCTTCTTGTACTCGTGGGACGACTTCGACGTCTTCCGCAAGGTCCCCGCGGATGCGCCGGCCGCCGAGTCGCTGCAGCAGCAGCTGGGCCGCAGCATCGCCGACGTCCCCGATCCGTGGGGCGAGCACGACAGCTACGCGTCGCACCACATCGCGAGCTTCGAGCAGAGCCTCGAGCCGCTCGGCATCCGCCCCGAGTTCATCCGCCAGAGCCGGGCCTACCGCGCCGGGCGCTACGCCGAGGGCGTGCGCGCCGCGCTGCAGCACGCGGGCACCATCCGCGGCATCCTGAACGCTGCGCGCGAGCGCAACGGCGCGCGCTCGCTGTTGCCCGACACCTGGCTGCCGCTCGCGGGCTTCTGTCGCGCATGCGGATTCGACGACCTCGACTTCGCCTGGGACGGCGAGTGGACCGTGCAGGTCCACTGCAAGCACGACGGCTGCGGCAGCGACCACGCGGTGGACCTGCGCCAGGGCGGCGACCTCAAGCTGCCATGGCGCGTCGACTGGCCCATGCGCTGGGGCTTCGAGCAGGTCTGCTTCGAGCCCGGCGGCAAGGACCACAGCAGCGCCGGCGGCAGCTACGACACCGCCAAGGACATCGTGCGCGAGGTCTACGGCTGGGTCGCGCCGCAGTACGTCGGCTACGACTTCGTCACGCTCAAGGGCGCCGCCGGCAAGATCTCGAGCAGCAAGGGCGGCGTCGTCACGGTCGCCGATTGCCTCGAGGTCTACGAGCCCGAGGTGCTGCGGTGGATGTTCGCCAGCTACCGGCCCAACACCGAGTTCCAGATCTCGTTCGACCTCGACGTCATCAAGCTCTACGAGGACTACGACCGCTGCGTTCGGCTGGCCCACGAATCCGACGACGGCAGCAGCAAGGACAAGAAGCGGCAGGCCGCCCGGCGCACGCTCCAGCTCGCCAGCGTCGATCACCGTGGGGTCGTGGCGGGCGGCGCGGTGCCGTGCCTGGTGCCGTTCCGACACCTCGGCGTGGTCGTGCAGATCTTCGACGGCGACCTCGACCGCACGCTCGCGCAGCTGCGCAGCGTCGGTGCGGTGCCCGACGACGAAGGCGCCATTGCGCGGGCCCGCGTACGGGCCGAGCGGGCGTGGCGATGGGTCTGCGACTACGCCCCCGAGGACTTCCGCTACCGCATCCGCGCCGCGCCAGAGCGCGCGACGCTCGACGCCGAGGCGCAAACCCTGCTTGCGCGTCTGGTCGAGCTGCTGCGCGGCGAGCCGGCTGCGTCGCTGGAGGCCGCGCTCACCGAGCAGTTCAAGCGTTGGTCGGGCGAAGGCATCGATCTCAAGAGGTTCTACCCGGTGGTCTACGGGCTGCTGCTGGCGCGCGAACAGGGCCCGAAGCTGACCTCGTTGCTGGCCACGATGGGCCCGGCGCGGGCGCTGCCGTTGCTCGAACCGTCGCTGGGCGGGTAGAGTTCGGGTCGCCGATGCGGCGGCGTGATCCAGGAAGGTGTCGGTCGTTCGTGCGCAGCGCGGTGGCGCTGTCGACCTGCCTCGCGCCGGGGCTGGTGGCGGCGTCGCCCTCCGACGAGCCGATGCCGCCGGCCGAGTCGAGCGCCCCGCGCAGCGCCGGTGGGCCCAACGAAGGGCCGATGCCGCCGGCCGAGTCCGACGGCTATCGCACGGCCGCGTCCGCGCCCGAGCGCGCCCTGCCGCCGTCGGAATCGGCCGGCTACCGCAGCGCGAAGACCAAGCCCGAGCCAGCGATGCCGCCCGGCGAGACGCCACGCCGCGCACGTCGACGCGCACGACTGCCCGCGTGGATGACCGCGGTCGCGCCCCGCGATCTCGACGTCGAGACCTCGTTGCTGGTCGGCGCGTTCCTGCCAGCCTACGCCCACGAGCTGTACGACCCCTACTCGGGTTGGCGGCCGCTCGCCCGCGGCGCCGTCGAGCTCGGCGCTCGCATCGACTACTTCCCGGTGCGATGGCTCGGCTTCGAGGTCGAGGGACTTGGCATCCCCACGCGCGTGCGCGGGGCCGGATCGATCGCCGTGGGCGCGGTGCGAGGCGGGGTCGTGCTGCGCCTGCCTTGGCGCATCGCGCCGTTGATCTCAGGTGGGCTCGGCGCGCTCGGCGTGTCGTCGTCGAGCGGCGAGCTCGGCGACGACGTCGATCCCGCCTACCACGTCGGGCTCGGCGTGCAGGCCTTTGCGACGCGGTGGTTGATCGTGCGGCTCGACGGTCGCGACGTGCTCTCGCACCGCCGCGGTGTCGGTGGTGGTCCGGTGCACCATGGTGAGCTCGTGCTCGCGGTGGGCGCCCGCTTCGGCCCGCGTCGCGGGCCCGCGGACGGCCCGGGCCCCAGCGAGGCCGACCCCGACCACGATGGCGTGCCGACCGAGCTCGATCGTTGCCCACGCGAGCGCGGTGCGCAGCCCTACGGCTGCCCGATCCTCGATCGCGACGCCGACGGCGTGCACGACGATCGCGACGGCTGCCCCGATCTACCCGGGCTCGCGCCCGACGGCTGCCCCACCGCCATCGACGACGACGGCGACGGCATCACCGGCAGCGCCGATCGCTGTCCGTTACAGATCGGTGATGCGCCCGACGGCTGTCCCTCGAGCCGGCCGAGCTCACCCGCCGAAGACCCCGCGAGCGACGTCGACGGGGATGCGGTGATTCGGCGCAACGATCGTTGTCCCACGCAACGCGAGACCCGCAACGGCTACGCGGACGACGACGGCTGCCCCGACGAGATGCCGCCCGAGATCGCCGAGCTCGAGGGCGTGGTGTCGGGCATCGGCTTCGAGTCCGCCAGCGACGAGCTGACGCCATCATCGCGCACCGCGCTGCAGCACCTCGCCGACGTGCTGCAGCGCAACCCCGGCGTTCGCTGCGAGATCGTTGGTCACACCGACAACCGCGGGGCTGCGGAGGCCAACCGCGCGCTGTCGACCCGCCGGGCCGAGCGGGTGGTGACGGCGCTGGTCGAGCGCGGGGTCCCGCGCGAGCGGCTGAGCGCGCGCGGGGCCGGACCCGACGAGCCGCTCGCGAGCAACGCGAGCGCAGCCGGGCGCGCGATCAACCGTCGCGTCGAGCTGGTCATCCTGCGGGAGTAGGCGACCGGCTGCGGGACGCGGCCGGCCGCAATGACGCACCACCGTCTACGAGGCCGTGCGACGACGACCCCGACGCAGGCTGACGCCCGCGAACGCGAGGAACGCAAAGGTCCACGACGGTGTGCGGCCGACGTCGCATCCGCAGCCCTGTGCATCGGCGGAGTCGTCCTCACCGTTGCCACCGTCGGCACCGGCGGAGCCGTCGTCGGCACCACCGACGCCGCCGCCCGGCCAGCCGTGTTGGAGGTTCCAGTCGACCAGCACCGCCTCGATGCGAGCGGTGTTGTCGGTGAGGTTCATCGGCGCGCCGTTGGTCGGCACCGCCTCGATGATCGCCGACGAGTCCATCATGCCTGGGGTTCCACCGGGCTCGTCGGGGAAGTCGGGCCAGACGCCGCCGGCGGGCAGGAACACCTCGCGACCGTCGGGCAGCGTGAAGACCTGATCGCCGTTGCACAGCGTGCGCAACACCCCGTTTTGCAGGTTGGGCACGTCGGGCAGCATGCCGTTCTCCTGGAACATCGGGTCCTCGGTCATCTCGGCGGGCGAGATGGTCGTGAACATGCGCGTCAGGTACGGATGCTGCGCCACGAGCTCGGCGGCGTGCTGACCGGGGGCGATGATGCGCTGCTGCAGCTTCGTGCTGAAGTCGGCGCCGTTCCACGCGCTGAGATCGACCTCGGCGTAGCTGGACTGGTTCCCCCAATACTCCGCGGCGGGCACGTCGGCCGGCACCGTGACGTACTCCGCCAGCAAGCCCTCGAGCAGCGAGTGCGTGAACTGGCAGCCGTTGCCGAAGTCGTAGTCGCAGAAGAGCAGGTTCTGAGCCTGCAGCTCCGCGCCGACATCGGTGGCCGCGAGGCCCTCGAACTGCGCGGGCTGCCACGACGATTGGTACACGCCCGAGGTGTCGACCACGCCGCTGGGGCCGGCATACTCGGTCACGAATGCGCGACCATCGGCGTTCTCCTCGTCGACGGCGAGCGTGACCACGTCGGTGTAGTTGGTCGGCGCGAGCCAGTTGACCTTGAGCTGGTTGACCAGCACGTGGCGGTAGTTCTTCGGCACCATCCGCGCGTCGCCGAGGAAGAACGAGCGCACCGCCATGTCGTCGACTGCCGCGATGCGAGTCAGCCGCAGCGGCACGCACGGCTCGCTGCCTTGGAAGCGCAGCACGATGGGATGGATCTCGTCGACATCGGCTCCGCCGGTCAGCTTCACCGCACCGAAGAGGTGGCCCTCGGCGATGTACTCGGCGAGGATCGGCAGCGCAGCTTCGTCTTGCTGGTAGCCGTTGGCGCCCAGCCAGTCGAACACCTCCTGCGCATCGCCGCCCTGCAGCACCGAGATCTCGAATGCGCCGACGGTCTCGGTCAACAACACCTGCGGCCCGCCGCCGCCGCCGCCGGTTTCGTCGCCGCCGTCGCCCGCCGCTCCGGTGCCGCTGGCGCTGGCGCCGTCGTTGCCGCCCGGCGGGCTGGGATCGTCGAGCGTGCAATCGTCGAACGTCTGCGAGTAGCCGTAGGTCGGCACCGAGGCCGCGAGCAAGGCGTCGAAGAGCGGCTGCGATCCGACCTCGAACTCGGGCACGCTCTGCAGCGGGATCACCCAACCAAACTGCGCGGCCTCGCCGGTGTACTGGATCTGGATGTGCGCCTCGATGGTGTCGCCCTGCCAGACGAAGAGGATGTTCTCGCCGGTCTGATCGACGGGCATCGGCTGCGGACCGCCGTCACAGAACATGCCGCCGCACGCCTCGGCATCGCGCGGGTGCAGTGCCAGGGCCGTCGCGGTCACCAGCATCGCCAGGGCACCGGTGGTTCGGAGTCGCTTGATCGCCATCATCGTCATTCCATCTCCAGCCATGCAGAAATCCAATGCAGAGCAGGCTAGCACGCCCGCGACCCTTTGTCGCATGCGCGCTGACCGCCGCGTCGTACGGGCGTCGCCGGCCGTTCCTCGGGGGTTCGAGCACGATCGAGCGGTAGCGTTGGCGTACGCTGGCGACGCCATGCAAGCGCGCGAGTTCGTACCGGTCAACGTCGCCGTCGTGACGGTCTCCGACACCCGCACCGCCGATGACGATCGCTCCGGCGACACCATCGCGCAGCGCCTCGGCGATGCAGGTCATCGCATCCACTCGCGGACCATCGTGCGCGACGATCGGGAGCGCATCACCGCGCTGCTCACCACCCTGGTCGACGACGCCGACGTCGACGTCGTGATCGCGACCGGCGGCACCGGTGTGACGGCTCGCGACGTCACGCCCGAGGCGCTCGCGCCCCTCGTCGACAAGCCCATCCCCGGCTTCGGCGAGCTGTTCCGCATGCTGAGCTTCGCGCAGATCGGCACCTCCACCATCCAGAGCCGCGCCGAGGCAGCGCTGTGCCGTGGCACCTACGTGTTCCTCCTACCGGGCTCGCCGCGCGCGGTCACGCTGGCGATGGACGACATCTTGCTGCCGCAGCTGGACAACCGGCACCGGCCCTGCAACTTCGTGGAGCTGCTCCCGCGGATCCGATCGCAGCCGTCGTAGCCCGGCTACGCCTCGAGCCTGATCCCGCGGTCGAGATCGAAGCTATCGCCGGGCAGCGCGATGCGAAACCCCAGCGACTCGGCACGCGTGCGGTGCACCTCGAGGTCGTCCTCGTGGTGCATCAGCACCAGCTTCGCGCGTACCGCCGCCGGCAGCTGCTCGAGCATGCCGAATGCACCGTGGACCTGCCCGGGGTACTCGGCGAACGTGCAGTCGTGGAAGAAGATCGTCGTGCGCGGCTCGAGGGCGGTGAGCAGTGCGGCGTCGACGATGCTGTCGCCGCTCCACCATGCCACGCGGCCGCTGTCGCCCAGCTCGATCTCGAGCGACGTGGACGGCTTGCCGGGCACGTGTACCGTCTCGCGCGTGACCAGCCGCAGGGGCCCGTGCTCGAAGCGCTCGGCGTGGGGCCACGCGTTGTTCTTGGGTGGCTCGCGCCCGCAGGCCTCGAGCACCTCGAAGTAGTGCGCGAGCGTGCCGCCGCGCGGGTCGTCGCCACCGGGCACGTAGCGCAGCGAGGGCGCCAGCGTCTCCCAGACCTCCTCGCGCACCGCCGCGTGGCAGACCAGCTTGATGCGGGGCCCGCCATTGCGCACCGACGACACGTCGGGCTCGTCGACGAAGAAGCGCTGGAACGCGAAGTCCTCGAGCCCGAACACGTGGTCACCGTGGACGTGCGTGATGATCTGGCCCTCGATGTCGTGCCACCGGAGCCCGACGGCGTGCAGCTGGTCGGGTGCCTGTCGTCCGCAGTCGATGAGCCAGCGCTTGTGGTCGGGCATGCGCAGCTCGGCGCACGTGGTGCCGTAGCGCCGCGAGAACGCACCACCGGCCCCGAGGAGGCGCAAGCGATGGGCGGGTTCGGGGGCGGCGCTCAAGGTGAGTCGCACGCGCCGGGACCAGCCGACGACGTGCCGAGCAAACCGTATCGCATCCGCGGGTGATTGCGCACGGTTTTCGCCCGGACGCGCCAACCGGGCGGCGACGCCCTCGGCCTCACGCCTCGGCGGCCGGCTCCGCCCGCATGCGTCGCACCCACGCGACCAGCGACGCCACATTCATACCGACCAGTGCAGCGACCACCAACCAGAGGATTCCGCGAAGGCGCTGGTCCGCTGGGGTCTCGCCGACCACGACGATGTAACCGCTGCGGTCGAGTACGATGGGCTGCTCGACGCGGACGATCGACACCCACGCGCGGGGGATCGCGTTGATGCCGTCCGCGATCGATCGCGCCTCGAGTCGCTTGCCGACCACGTCGTAGATGAGGGGCTCGGCCTCGCTCTCGCGCGCGACCGTCACATCGTCGCCGCGCAGCCCGAAGGCCTCGGGCGTGCCGCTGAAGGCCACTGTGCCGGGCAACACGGCGGCGCCGAGCTTGGGGTCCGCGTTGACCGCGGGCACGTCGATGCCCGCTTGCAGCTTGGCCTCGGCGGCGGCGCGCTCGGCCTCGGGGATCCGCGCGAGGAACGAGTGGAACGCCCTGCCCTTGCCCATCGAGATGTAGGGGTAGCCGAGCGCGGCGACCCGACGCTCGGCCTCGGCGGCGTCGTACGAGCCGATGCCCAGCTGGACGCGCGCGTCGGGGGGATGCACCACCAAGCGGATGCGCTCGCCGGCGCCGAGCTTGCGCGCGCCCTCGACGGTATCGATGTGATCGCTGCCGCCTTCGAGCGCCTTCCACAGCGCGGCGGGCTCGGCGTCGATCGTGCGCACGATGTTCTCGTCGCGGAGGTACTGCTCGAGCCATGCGGTGCCCGGGTCGCGATCGAGCTGCTTCATGCGGCCGATGAACGTGCTCTCGAACTCGTCGCGGATGGGTTCGTCCTTGCTGCGCGGCACCGCCGCGAACAGGCTGCCACCGCCCTCGTTGATGCGCAGGTACCCGACGTAGTTCTTCGAGGTCGTCATGCGCGCGGCGTGGCGCACGTCGGGCGTACCGCTGATGCGCGCGTAGGTGTCGTGCAGGCCGTCGGGCATGCGCCCGTTCTTGGCCAGCTCGCCGGCGTCACCGAGGTCGCGCGGCTCACTGCTCTGCAGCCAGTAGCGAAAGTCGGCGAACATCGTCGTCAGCAGCCAGCAGCCGAAGACCGTCACGACGATCGAGAGCAGCGGCGAGCGTCCAGCGCGGATGCGGCGCTTCGGCGGCGCCACCGGCGTGGGATCGGCGTCGCCATCGCGGCGCAGCCTCGCGACCACGCCCTCGACCCCGTGCACATCGAGGTCGCGAAGATCGAGCGCGTCCTCGTCGTCCTCGCCCGCCGTCGGCGCCGTCGCCTTGGAGCCAGTCGGAGGGACCACCGCGTTGCGCGGGTCGTCCCGGTCGGTCTGCACCGGTTCGCGTTCGTCGGATCCGCTCACGTTGCCTCGCTATACCACGCTCTTGCCGGCTTGACCGCGCCCGGCGGCAAAGGTTCCCCGCCGCCCACGGCGATCGGACGGTCGGCCCGCGCACGGCCGCTACCGCCACGTGGGCGTCCAGGTTTCGAGCCCGCGCTCAAGCGGCCACCGATGCGCGGCGATGCCTCGGCTTGCATGTCGCCGCTTCACCGGCAGCGAACGCGTGTGCGCCGGGCCGTCGCAGGACCACGCACGGCCGCGGTCGCGATCGCACTGCTCGTCGTCGGCACGAGCACGCGCGTGCACGCGTCGCCGATGGCCCTGCCACGGCGGACAATCAGCCCCGAAGGCGGTGTGGTCACCGAGTCGAGCCAGGTGCTGCCCAAGTGGACGCCGGCGGTCGCGGTCTCGCTGTCGCACGAGTCCGATCTCGTGCGAGCACCGACGGCGACGACGGGCGCGGCGGCGGCCGCCGAGCTGCGCTCGCGCACGCGCGCCGATCTCGGCGTCGCGATCGGCCTGTTCGACTGGATCGAGCTCGGGGTCGCGTTGCCGGTGGTGCTGCGTCAGCGCTGGGTCGACAACACCGCCGGCGGACCGCGGACCGGCATCGGCGACGTCAGGGCGGGCCTCAAGGGCACCATCTTGCGCCTGCCACGGCGCGGGCTCGGGCTCGGCGTGACATTCGACGTGACGGCCCCGACCGGCGCGATGGGTTCGCACCTCGGGCTCGGCACGCCCTCGTACGCGCCCCAGCTCGCGCTCGAGTTCCGCGCGGCGCGGGCGATCCGTGCCGCCTTCAACCTCGGGTACCTCGCGCGGCCCGACACGCGCGCGCTCGGCTACGTGGTCGGCGACGAGCTGACGCTGCGCAGCGCACTGCGGGTGCCGCTGTCGTCACGTCATGCGGTCGCGTTCGTGGCCGAGGTCGACGGCCGCGTCGCACTGGTTCGCGGCGCTCGCAGCGACGTGCAGGGGTTCCTCGGACTGCGCGGCGCCACCCGCAGCGGCGTGGTGATTGCGGGCTACGTCTCCGGCGGCCCCGGCCTCGCGCTGGGCAGCAGCGAAGTGGGTGGGGTGCTGTCATTCGCCTGGGCGCCGCCATCGCGCACCGGCGGCGCGCACCCGTTCGACGGCAGCCCGCGTCCCCGCGCGACCGCACTCGCGCTGCGACACGACGCGCTGGCGGCCCGTGAACCGCAGGCGCCACCACCGGTCGATCCCCGCGATCCCGACGGCGATCGCGTGGTCGCGAGCAACGATCACTGCCCGTCCGCAGCGGAGGATACCGACGGCTTCGAGGACGGCGACGGCTGCCCCGAGCTCGACGACGACCACGATGGCATCGCCGACGCCTTCGATCTGTGCCCGCGCGCGCCCGAGATCGTCAACGGCGCGCAGGATGCCGATGGCTGTCCGGATCGCCGCGGCACCGACGGCAGCGTGGCGAGCTTCGCCAGCCTCGATGGTCTCGTGCTCACGCCGGTGCTCGAGTTCGAGAACGGCACCGACGAGCTCACCGCGGCCGGGCGCGCCGCGCTCGATGCCTGGCTCGAGCTCGCGCATTTGAACCCATGGATCGAGCGACTCGAGCTCGCGATCTACGTGCACGCCACCGAGGACCCCGCGACCGATCGCGCGCGCGCACTGGCGCGTGCGGCCGCGCTGGTGGGCTACTGCCGCGCGGCCGGCCTCGAACCGTGGCGGGTGCAGATCAAGGAGCTCGGTGCAATCCCTGCGAGCCACGCCGAGCGGGTTCGTGCCGCCATCGTGCGCGCCGACGGTGGCACCCGTGGGCTCGCGCCCGAGCCCGCCGCGCTGACGCGCTGGCTCGAGCAGACGCGTCGGGACGCCGACGACACGCCGGCGCAGGCCAGCGACGATGCGCGCTTCTCGGCCCAGGGCCCGCCACCGGTGCCGTGATCACGCGCGCGGGTCAGGGCGCGGGCGCGCGGTAGATCCACACGTCGTGCCGCTGCACGACCTTGGCACCGTCGCGCGCGAGCACGCTGATGCGATTGCCGCCCGGCTCGAGCGGCACCGCGGCCTCGAATTCGAGCCGCCGCGCGGCCTCGCCGGTGGTCGCGTCGTTGGCCTGGTAGTGGACCTTGTGATCGACCTGGGCAGTGCCCGGCGGTCGCACCAGCACCACCACGTCGCGCGCGCGCTCGGGATGCGTGACGGTGCCGCGCACCTGCACCACGGCGGCGGTGGTCGACAGCGGCACGTCGCGCAGCTCGACCTGCGGTGGTCGCACCTGTACGCGGCGCTGCGGCGCCACCACCGATGCCTTCGCCGGCGCGGGCGTGAGTCCCACCAGGGTCGACGGGAGGAACAGGCGTCGTCCCTGACCGCCGCCATCGATGACGTGGTAGCCGCCCAGCGTGCCGACCACGGCGAGCGTGTCGCCGGTCTTCGCGGTCGCGCCGATCGGCGCCGACGGATGTGCGCCCTCGTAGAGGCGGGCCGCTTCGTCGCCGACCCGCACGGCGCCGCGGCCGGGCACGAAGCGCTCGGCGGCGTCGAGCACCCGGAAGCGCAGCTGATCCTGCGCGGCAGTCCGCAACGTCGCGTCACCGAGCACCAGCTCGAGCTCGAGCGGCACGCTGCGGTCGGCGTCCTCGTGGATCGTGAGGCCGAAGGCGCCGGCGACGTGGGCCCCGGGTGCGAGCGCCCCGAGCGATGCGAAGCCCTCTTCGAGTAGGCCTTGCCGCCCGCTCGAGTTGCGGACGAGCGCGCGGGTGTCAGGGCTGGTCCCGGGGCCGAAGTTGTGCGCGACGTAGGCCAGCAGCACGCGCTCGCCGGGCTGCAGCATGCCGTCGCCGTTCCCCGTCACCGTCATCGGCGCCAGCGCACTGCCGTCCTCGGGCAGCGGCCGCGCCGGGGCCACCGCCGCCAGCGCGGGGTCGTCGACGATCCAGTACTCGTACGCCAGCGACGGCCGCGGCGCGCCGACGATCTCGAACATCGCACGCGCCTCGGCATCGGGCTCGGCACCGGGCAATCCGACGTGCACGTCGACATCGATGGCATCGGTGAACGCGCTGTGCCAGGGCATCACGTGCAGCTTCACATCGCGCGTGACGGTGGCACCGGCAGCAATCGCGCCGAACATGATCTCGATGCCATCGAGCTCGTCGTGCACGCAATCCGTGATCGCGTGCACGCGATGCGCGGTCTGGGATCCGCGATTCTCGACCGCGACCGTGAGCCCGAACGCCTCGCCCGCGGCAATCGGCTGCTTGCCGGTGACCGTCACGGTCGCGTGCAGCTGCGGCAGCGGCTCGTCCCGCGGCGGCGAGGACCAGTCGATGTCGTCGCGCGCGAGCGCGGCGCTGATGCGGACCTCCTCGTCGGCAGCCAGGCGCCAGCTGACGGCGTCGAGCTGCGTCGCGCGGTCGGGCTTCGCGGTGGCGAGCTCGCGGGCCAGCTCGAACGCGATGCGGATCTCGGGGTCGGCCAGCTCGCGCGGCAGCGGCGTCGCGCCGGCGGCAGCGACCAGCGACGCCGGCAACTCGGGGGTCGCGAGGTAGGTGACGCGACGCGCCCGCTGCTCGGCGGTGGGGTCCCCCTTGGACAGCTCGTGCGCCGCCGATGGCAGATGGGCCACGCGCGAACGCTCGCGCGCGCGCTCGAATCGCTCCTGATCGTAGAAGCGTGCGACCCCGGCGACGCCCGACAGCTCGACCGGCTGCAGCATGACGTCGGGCACCACGCCTGCGGTCTGCACGTGACGCCCGCCCGCCACCAACCACTCCGCCAGCGTCAGCTTGAGCGCGAGCTCGCGACCGTAGGGCGCCGCCGGACGGACCATTTGCACGGTGCCCTTGCCGAAGCTGGTGCGTCCGACCACGGTCGCGCGGCCGAGCGCCTGGAGGCCACCGGCGACGATCTCCGCGGCGCTGGCCGACTCCTCGTCGATGAGCACCACCACCGGCACGGTCTCGGGCAGCACCATCGCCGCCTCGGCCTCGGCGACCTCGTCGCCGGCCGCGCTGCGTACCACCACCAGCTCGCCGCGCGCGACCAGGTCGTCGATCATCTCGCTGGCCTGCGTCAGCACGCCCCCCGAGTTGCCCCGCAGGTCGAGCACCAACCCCCGTGGCGCGCCCGTGGCCGCGGCCAGCTTCTCGAGCTGCGCGCGGGCCTCCGCCGCGGTCTGCTCCTGGAACGCGTTGACACCGAGGTACGCGATCGCGTCGGGCAGGCCGACGCCGCGCACGCTCTCGATGCGGATGGTGTCGCGCCCGACCTCGACCGTCAGCTGCTTCTTGCCGCGCTGGATCTTCAGCACGACCTTCGAGCCGACCGGCCCCCGCAGGCGCTGCTGCGCCTCCTCGGAGGCCATGTTCACCGTCGACTCGCCATCGATCGCGAGGATGATGTCGCCGGCGAGCACGCCGGCCTTGTCGGCCGGCATTCCCGGCAGCACCGACACGATGAGGATGCGGCGGGCCTCGCTGCGGATCTGCGCACCGACCCCGCCGAACTCACCCTTGGTGCGCACGCCGAGCTCGGTGTGCTGCTCGGGGGTGAGCAGCACGGTGTGGGGATCGAGCGGCGAGAACATGCCGTTGATGGCGGCGTACTCGAGCTCGTGCAGCGCCTCGGGCTCGAGATCGAGGATGCCCTGCGCGAACTCGAGGATCTCTTCGACCCGGATCGCAGCCGCCGTGAGCGTCGTGAGATCGGTGAGCGCGAACTCGGCGGTCGCCGACCGCACGCGCACACGCACGGTGTCGCCGGTGACCTCGCCGAAGAACTCGGGCGTGTGCAGGCCCAGTGCCTCGACCGCCGCGACCACCTGCCCCCGCGGATCGATGCGCTGCTTGTCGAAGTAGTCGCGCTCCACCTCCGAGCCGGTCCAGACCAGCAGCGGGAACGCGTGCTTCGAGAGGTCCGGGACCTCGGGTTCCGCCGGCGCCTCGACCTCGGGCGCCGCGGGCTTTGAATCCCCGGCGGGGTCGGAGGCGTCCGTGCGCCCACAGCCGAGCGCGAGCGACAGAAGGGTCGGAAGCCAGGCCCGCATCAAGTGTCGGCGAGCATACCCCGCGGTCGCCGGACCCGCGGATCTACTTATCGTTTCAAGCTCGCGGTTCATCGTCGCAAACCCCCTCGCGAGATCCCGCTGAAGCGCCTGACATCGCGTACGCGCGATGCCTGGCACGGGATCTGTACCCGCACGCACGCACCGTGCGGCTCCCGCTCCGTCTCCTCGCGCTCCTCGTGCTCCCGGCCGCCTGCGCCGATGCGCCGATCACCGACGACCAGCTCGAGGCCGATGGCCTGCTCCGGGGCAGCCCCGCGGCGGCCCGGGATCAGGCCAACTTCTCGGTCGATCGCGCCGCCCCCCAGCGCGCCGCGTTCGTGCAGCTCTCGGCGGTGCTCGCCGCCGAGGCCGAGGGCGCCGTGCAGGACCGCGAGCGCTTCGCTGCGGATGTCGGGACCGTTCACCTGCACGTGCGCGCCGACGGCATCGACAGCGCGCGGCCGGTGACGTTCCGGTGGATCCACGGCGACCAAGCGACCGTGCTCGCGGGTACCATCGGCGGCGCGAGCACCCTCGAGCACGCATCGTCGGTGGACATCGCCCCGCATCAGGTCGGCCCCTGGCGCGTCGAGGTCGCGGCCGAGACCGTGCACGGCGAGCCGCCCGAGGTGCTGTACACGCGCGAGTTCGTGGTCGAGTAGCGCCGATCCATCACTCGCGGAGATCGGGTACGCTCGGCCGCGATGGTCACGACTGCCGAGGGACTACCCCCATCCATCCTCGAGGCGTTCGCGCGCGGGCTCTACTATGTCGCCGCGATCGACGGCCTCGAGCCGCGCGAAGAAGCCCTGCTGCGCAACCTCCTGCGCGAGACCGGCTCGACACTCGACTTCGACGATCTCGGCAAGGGCCCGTACGGCCCCGAGGACGTCGCGTTGGTGCTCGAGACCTCGTTCCTGCGCCGGGTCTTCATCCGTGCGGCGGTCGCGATGGTCAAGGCCGACGGACGCTTCACCGACGGCGAGCGTCGCGCCCTGGGCGAGATCGCCGACGCGTTCGGCATGAGCAACCGTGAATTCGGCGAGCTCGAGCAGGAGGCCGCCGGCGTCGCGCTGTGATCCGTCCTTGCTGCCCCGCCGGGAATGGGTTCCGGCGGTGGTGGGGTAGCGGCGCCGACGTTCGGCCGAGCCGCGCGGGTTCACGTCGAGGCGACTGACCGCATTCGAAGATCTTCCGGTTCCCCGAGGAGCATCCGTCACCATGGGCATCATCAGTTTCATCAAGAGCCAGCTCATCGACATCATCGAGTGGCTCGACGACACCAACTACACGCTGGTCTGGCGCTTCCCCGACGAGGACCACGAGGTCAAGAACGGCGCAAAGCTGATCTGTCGCCCCGGCCAGGCCGCCGTGCTCGTCAACGAGGGCAAGGCCGCGGACGTCTTCGGGCCCGGCACGCACACGCTGTCGACGCAGAACGTACCCATCCTCTCGACCCTGCGGGGCTGGAAGTACGGCTTCCAGAGCCCGTTCAAGGTCGAGATCTACTTCATCAACCTGCGGCAGTACCTCGACCAGAAGTGGGGCACCGCCAACCCCGTGCTGGTGCGCGACCCCGAGTTTGCGATCGCGGGCCGCCCGGGGCGGGTCCGCATCCGTGCCTACGGCTCGTACAACTTCAAGATCACCGAGCCGCGCGTGTTCTTCGACGAGATCGTCGGCACGCAGGGTTTGGTCTCGACCGACGAGATCGAGGCCTACCTCAAGCCGCGCATGGTCTCCGCGTTCTCCCAGGCGGCCGGCAAGAGCGAGCTCTCGGTCGCCGACATGGCGGCGCACTACGACGTGCTCGCCAACGCCGTGCGCGGCACCATCGAAGAGGACTTCAAGAAGCTCGGCGTCACGCTCACGAGCTTCTTGGTCGAGAACATCTCGCTGCCGCCCGAGGTCGAGAAGGCGCTCGACGCCGCGGCCGCGCAGTCCGCCCGCGGGGTCGACAACACCATGGCGTGGGAGGGGATGCAGGCCGTCCGCGACGCCGCCCGCACGCCCGGTGCGGCCGGGGGCGTGATGCAGGCCGGGATGGGCCTCGGCATGGGCGTGGGCATGGGCCAGGTGATGGCCGGCACCATGGGACAGGCCATGCCATATCCCCCGGGGTATCCGCCGCCGGGCTACCCACCGCCCGGCTATCCCCCGCCGCCCGGCTATCCCCCGCCGCCCGGCTATCCCCCGCCGCCCGGCTACCCGCCGCAGGGTGCTGCGCCGGCCCCCGCCGCCGCGGCCCCCGCCCCTGCCGCGGCGCCCGGCTCGCTCGAGGAGAAGCTGCGTGCGCTGAAGGCAGCGTTCGACGCCGGTCTGCTCACCGAGGACGAGTACAAGAACAAGCGCGCCCAGATCCTGGGCAGCCTGTAGCGACTGGTGCCAGGCGCCGGCGGGCGGCTTCGACTGTGGCCACCGCCGGCGCGCGCCGTATCCTGCGGGATCGTGTGAAAAGGTAGGACATCCCAGACCCCACTTCGCCCCGCCGATGCTCGATCACGCGGGGTTCGTCACACCTGGCCCATCGCTTGCTCAGTCATTGGGAGCGATGCAAGACGCCGTGGGTCTGTGTCTGGATGAAGAGGTTGGGTTGGTGCTGCGCCGTGATGCGAGCGAGATCGTGCTCGGCACGCAGCACGTCGATCTGCGCCGCTACTCGATCCTCCGACGACTGCTGACGGCGCTGCTCGAGCAGCGCGAGCGTCGACCGGGCGCACCGCTGTCGCTGGCGTCGCTGGTGGCGGCCGGCTGGCCGGGCGAGCGCATCCAGGCGAAGGCGGCGCGCAACCGCGTCCACGTCGCGCTCGCGACCCTGCGTCAGATGGGACTGCGTCCGTTCCTCATCCGCGACTGCGACGGCTACCTGCTCGCGCCCAGCCTCAGCATCGCCGACGCCGAGGCCGCCTGACCAAGCGGGCGGCGTGGCGCTAGGGCGGTCATCCCCGCGAGCGTCGCGGCTTCGGACTCGGCGAGGTCACGCGACGCGCCCACGCGAGGAGGTCGGTGATGAACGCGTCGTCGACCCGGCGGTCCACCATGTAGCGCTCGGGCGACGAAGCGCCGGGCTCGGGCTTGAAGAGGTGATCGAGCCCGGGGTACCGCCGGACCTCGAGGCTCGCACCGCGAGCCTTCGCGGCCCGCTCGAGCGCGCGCACGTCGGCGACGGGATCGATCTCGAAGTCCTTGTCGCCCTGCGCGAGCAGCATCGGCACGCGTACGCGACCAACGAGATCCGCCGGCTTCACGGCGAACACCTCGCGCAGCCACTGGGCCTGCGGTGCCAGCTCCTCGGGCACCGCGCGCCCGCTCACCAGGTCATCGAGCATCGTGCGTTGCTGCGCCCGGGCGCGCTCGCGGATCTCGGGCGGGAGCGCCTCGATGCGTGCCTCGGCCTGCGCGCGCATCACCTGTTCGTACGGCCGTCCGGGCACCGCGAGTAGCGCGAGCGCGTGCACGTCCCCGGCGCGCTTCGTGGCCAGCAACAGCCCACGCAGGCCGCCCTCACCGTGGGCGATGACGATGATGCGGTCGGGATCGACCTCGGGTTGCACCGCGAGGGTCGCCAGCGCACGCCCGGCGTCGTCGACCTGCGCGAGGAAACCCACCGGCCCCGGGGCGCTGCGACCTCGGCCGCGATCGTCGAAGCGGAGCACCGCGAAGCCGTTCTGCGCGAGCGCGTCGGTGATCTCGTGGCTGCCGAGGTCGACCGGCGGCGGCCCGGCGAAGCCGTAGCGATCCTCGAGCCCCGTGCCCGAGACGAACAAAACCGCGGGCACCGGGCCGGCGGCGCCCTTGGGGATCAGCAACTCGCCTGCAAGCGCGGGCTCGTCCGGTGGGCCCGGCAACTCCAGCTCGCGCACGTCGAAGTTGGCGTCGGCGGGCCTCGACCAACGCAGCACACGCGGCGCCTCGATCGTGAAGGCCGGCCACGTCGGCGCAGCGATCGTGACGATGGACAGCTCGGTGGCGGCGACCTCGATGCCTGCGATGCGACCGTCGACCAGCGTGACGAGCTCGCCGAGGCTGGTCTGGACGCGCAGGTGATGGTTGCCAGGGGTGCGCTCGACCACGCGCGCGGACCACTCGACCGGTGCGCCGCCCGAGAGCGAGATCAGCCGCCAGGCCGGCTCACGGCCGACGATGCCCTGCAGGCCGAACATCAGCTCGGCGTGGAGAATCGCCGAGTGGGCCATGAACGCGGTCGGTCGTCGACCAGGCTCGTATGCGACCTCATCGGTCTGCGCGCCGTCGGTGAACACGACACTGTCGCCGTCGCGACGGAATCGCAGCTCGGCGGCGGCGCTGCGCTCGAAGCCTTCGACGAGGTGGCCGTCGCCGTCGAGCAACAGCTCGCCGCTGCTGCGCGCGGGTGCGCGGCCCGGGAACGTCAGCTCGATGCGGGTCTCGAAGCGGTGGTGCCCGCGCTCGTCCATGCCGACGTAGCGCCCCCACGAGCTCCCGATGCGCTGGCCACCCTGACGGAGCTCGAAGCCACGGACCTCGCCGATCGCGTACAGCTGCCCGGGTCCGCGCGCCGCCAGCAACACCGCGTCGTCCGCGTCATCGCCAGGTGGCGTGCTCTCGCCCTGGGCCGCCGGCGGCGGCTGCAGGCACCCGAGGGTCGCGAGCAGCGCTCCGGCGCACAGTCCCTCGCGCAGCGCAGGCATCGAGCGCGGACTATAGCCGCGCGACGCCGAGGGTGCCGCACCGCGGAGATCGCCTCGGCCGACGCCTCGGCCTCCCGGCGCGTCGCGGCGCCGAGACACCCGCACCCCCGCACGCCCGCGGCCCGAAACACCGCCTCAGGCCGAGAATTCGGGCCATCTGCGGCGAAGTGGAGCCCGCTCGCGATCAGGGCTTCCCATCGCGGAGAAATCGTCTATAAGTAGCGCCCTCCGAACGGGCTCGTAGCTCAATTGGTAGAGCAGTGGACTCTTAATCCGCGGGTTGTAGGTTCGATTCCTACCGGGCTCACTCAAGAACGAAACCGAAGAAGCCCCGCCACCTCCAAGGGTCGCGGGGCTTCTTCGCATCACGGCACCATCCCGACGCGACGCAGACATGTGGCGGCGCGAGGAGTTCGACGTCGCGACGACCGACGACTCGCACGACCGACGCGACGACGAGGCCGAGCCCGGCACACTACTCCGCGCAGCAGACTGTGATCGAGCGTGACGTCGTCGTCGCAGACGATCTCCGCGGCCAGCTCGCAGCTGCAGGCACACGACGCCGGCGCGCCTTGGACCCCCGCGTAGCCGGTGACCTGCGCCAGCGCATAGGTCCCGTCGTCGCAGGCGGCGGGATGCCCTCGGCGTTGGTGCCGAAGGCGGGGCCGTGCGAACCGCCCTGCCCTCGCTCGGGCCGAGCCGCGAGTGTTCCCCATCGCTTGCGCCCATCCACCGCCTCGCGGAGGAACGCGTCGCGTCTGCATCCGCGAGTCAGAAGTCGACGTCGAGCCGCAGGATGATGTTGACCGCGATGAGCAAGAGCAACGCGAGGCCGGCGAACCAGTACAGGCGCTTCCACGATCGCGTGAGCAGCTCGTGCTTCGGCGCCTCGTCGACCCGCAGCGGCGCAAACTCGGCCGGCCCTCGCCGCTGCGGCGCTGGTGCGGCGCTCGGCGCTGCGAGCCGTTCGCCGCGCTGCAGCGCCCGCAGCTGCCGCTGCGCATCGACGAGCCGGGGATCGAGCTCGGCCGCGCGCTTGAAGGCGGCGACGGCCTTGGGTGCCACGCCCAGACCCGCGAGCACGAAGCCGCGATAGTAGTGACCCGCCGCGACGTCGGGATCCTTGGCGAGGATCCGCTCGAGCTCGGCATCGGTCGTTCGCAGCGCGGCGTCATCGCGGGACCCGAGCTGGAACCTCGACCACGCACGCGCGCAGTCGATCTCCGGCCCCGAAGCGCCGAGCGAGACCGCCTCGTCGAGCATCGCGAGGCCGCGGGCGTGCTTGCCCTCGACGACCAGACGCAAGCCCGCGATCTCGGCCAGCGCCTGCCGACGGTGCCGCGCCGCCGCGCGAACCCGACCGAGCGCATCGGTGATCGTCGTCAGTCGCTCACGCAGCGCCTCGGTGGCATCCGCCGGCAGCGCGCCGGGATCGAAGCGCGCGGCGAGCAACGACCACGCAGCATCGATCTCCGTCGCGTCCGCGTCGGTCGAGAGCGCGAGGATCAGCGCCGGGTCGCCGTTGGCGGCGATCTTGCCCTCCAGCGCGGTGAGGTCCCGCTCGAAGCCCGCGGGATCGTCGGCCAGCGTGGGCAGCGCTGCGATCGCGGGCTCGATCATGCGGCAGTGGAACAGCAGCGCGACCAGCTGCGCGACCCGCTGGGCGTTGGTCTCGGGCAAGCGCGCGAGCTCGTCGACACCGGCCTCGCCGCCGCTCGCGAGGTACGCGATCACGCCGCCGTCCTCGGCCCGCAGCTTGAACTGGTCGACGTACTTCGGCAGCGCCGCGGTTGCGCGCAGCCGCTGGGACCACGCCGCGCCGAGCTCCCGTCGCACCCGCTCCGGGTCGTAGTGGGCCGTGATGCCGCGCTGGATCAGCTCGAGCACGTTCAGCTGCAGCAGTCCGGGCTCGGCGTCGGATCCGCTGCGGACCACCGCCACACCTTCGGTCGAAGCGAACGCGCCCATCAGTCGACGCATGCACTGCAGTCGCAACGCAGCACCGATCTTGGCCTCGGGCACGCCGCGCTCCACGAGGATCTCGCCGAGACGGCGGCCATCCTGCACGGCCAGCGCGTCGGCGACCGCAGCGGGCGCGACGATGCCCTGCGACTGCGCGAGCTCGCCGAGTCGACTGCCCTCGAGCGGGAGGTCCGTGCGCACCGGCATGCCACCGCGCAGCCAGATCGTCGCGGCCGCGCCCTCGGGGCCGGCGGCCTCGATCACGACCGTGCCGGTGAAGCGCCGTGACAGCAGCGCGAAGAACAACGCGGGCATCGGCACGCGCACGAGATCGACGAACTGCTCGGAGACTTGGACGTCGGACACCGCGGCGCGGCAGAGGATACCAGGGCCGTCGTCGCCGGTGACATCACGGCGACTGTCCGTTCGACCGCAAGCTCGGCGGGCGCACGACGGGTGACGCACCGCGTCACTTGGGGGTGACGCTTATCGTCACCGCGGCCGCGCACCGCGGGGACGCACACCGATCGCGAGCGCCCCGAAACGGACCCCGGAGTGACGATCATTGCCGAATTCAGGACTTGGCCGCCCCGGCAAGGCGGCTGCACACTGCTTGCGCTCCACCGAGATGACGCGACCAGCACAGCCCGAGCCCCGCGCGCGAAGTCGAACGCGCCCCACCCGACGCGGCCAGGCTGGCTTCACTTTGATCGAGTTGATGATCGTCACCGCGATCCTCGGCATCCTCGCCGCGGTCGCGATCCCGGCGGTGTCGGCCTACTTCCGTCGAGCCAAGACCGCCGAGGCGCGCATCCAGCTGTCGAAGCTGTTCGACTCCACGTCGGCGTACTTCAACGCCGAGCACGTCGATCGCGGCGACGTCCAGACCATCTCGTCTGGCGCGGGGGTCACCAACGCGGCGTCGCACCGCTGCCCGACACCAACGGGATCGCCGGCGAGCGGTGCCGCCGGACTCACACCCGCGATCGACTGCAACCTCGGCCCCGGTGGACGCTGCGTGCCGTCGGGCACTGGCGGCGGTGGCCCGGGCTACTACGACATCCGCGACTGGTCCGACAACGACATCTGGAACGCGCTGAACTTCGGACAGGAGCAGGCGCACTTCTTCCACTACGACTTCCAGGCCGCCAACGACCTCGACGGCTACGGCAGCTGCACGTTCACGGCCCAGGCGTTCGGCGATCTCGATGCCGATCTGACCTACTCGACATTCGAGCGCACCGGCGCGGCAGACCGCAACGGCATCAACGCCGGCGCGGGTCTGTACATCGACCAGATCGTCGAGTGACGCCGCCCCGGCGGATTCGCCGGCGAGCACTGCGATCCTGCGGTCGCCCGCGGCGCTGCGTCCGGCACACGTGACACCCGAGCGGACGTCGTCGTAGTCTCGCGGCGCCATGGACCTCTCGTTCTCCCCCGCGGACCTCGCCTTTCGCGACGAAGTCCGCAGCTGGATCGGCACCTCACTCCCCGCGGATCTGCGCGCCGTCGCCGAGGTCGACGGCCACTTCGAGCACGCGGACGTCATGCGATGGCATCGGCTGCTGGCGGCCAAGGGTTGGGTCGCACCGCACTGGCCCAAGGCCTTCGGCGGCCCCGGGCTGTCGCCGACCCAGCGCTTCATCCTGAGCGAGGAGCTCGAGCTCGCGGGCACGCCGCTGCTCAGCCCATTCGGGCTCTCGATGGTGGGTCCGGCAATCATGCAGTTCGGCACACCCGCGCAGCAGGAGCGGTTCCTGCCGCGGATCCTCGCGGGCGAGAAGGTCTGGTGCCAGGGCTACTCCGAGCCGAGCGCCGGCAGCGACTTGGCGTCGCTGCGCACCACCGCCACGCTCGACGGTGACGCATTCGTGGTCAACGGCCAGAAGACCTGGACCACCTATGCGCAGTACGCCGATTGGATCTTCGCGCTCGTTCGCACCGATCCCACGGTGAAGAAGCAGGCGGGCATCTCGTTCCTGCTGATCGACATGAAGTCGCCGGGCGTGGAGGCGCGCCCGATGCTGACCATCGGCCACACGCCGGCGTTCTGCGACACCTTCTTCGAGAACGTGCGAGTGCCCCGCGAGAACCTCATCGGACCGCTGCACGGCGGCTGGACCGTCGCCAAGGCGCTGCTCGGGCACGAGCGCACGTTGATCGCCGCCGTCGGCCACTCTCAGCGTGCGATGCGAAGGGTCAAGCGCATCGCCGCCTCGACGACCGAGCACGGCCGCCCACTGCTCGACGACCCGGTGTGGCGGGCCCGCATCGCACGGCTCGAGATCAAGCTGCAAGCGCTGCAGATGGCCAACTACCGCTCGCTCGCCGGCGCGGCGCTCGGCCACGCCCCTGGGCCGGAGTCGTCCATCCTCAAGCTACGCGGCTCCGAGATCCTGCAGCAGGCCTTCGAGCTCGCGATGGACGTGATGGGGCCCGATGCGGTCTCGTGGTTCAACGACGTCGGCGTGCTACCCGAGCTGGAGCAGTCGGTCGCACCGACCTACTGCTACAACCGCGCGACCACGATCTACGGCGGATCGAACGAGATCCAGAAGAACATCATCGCGAAGATGATCCTCGGCTTGCCGGGGACCTGAGGAGGGCAAGCGAGCCATGGACTTCCAGCTCAGTGACGAACAGAAGCTCCTGCGCGACTCGGTGCGCACGTTCACCAAGCAGCGCTCGCCGATCGCCCGCTTCCGTAAGCTCCGCGACCGCGTCGCCGCCGAGGGCGGCAGCTGGGATGCGGCGGTGTGGCGCGAGATGGGCGAGCTCGGCTGGCTCTCGCTGCCGTTCCCCGAGCAGATCGGTGGCTACGGCGGCAGCTTCGTCGATGTGGCGATCCTGCTCGAGGCCTTCGGCGCGACGCTGGTGCCCGAGCCGTACCTGGCCTCGGTGGTGTTGGCCGGCACCGCACTGCTGCACGCAGGTGACCTCGCGCAGCAGCAACGCTGGCTCGCGCCGATGATCGAGGGCCGCCACAGTCTCGCGCTCGCCCACGGCGAGCGAGCGACGCGCTTCGACGCGCTGCCGCAGACCACCATGGCGAGCGTCGAGGGCGACGGCTTCCGCGTACGCGGCCACAAGCAGTTCGTCGCCAACGGCGACCGCGCGGACCTCCTGCTGGTCTCGGCGCTGCACGACGGCCGCGCACAGCTGTTCGCGGTGCCCCGCGACCACGAGGGCGTCACCGTCACGCCGGTTCGCACCATCGATGGCCTCGGCGCTGCGAACGTCACCATCGACGCGCGACTCTCCGCGGCCCACCGCCTCGGACAGGACGCGGGGGTCGCACTCGAGCGCGCCCACGATGCGGCCGCCGCGATGGCGGTGGCCGAGGGACTCGGCGTGTGCCAGGCGGTGCTCGACATGACGGTCGAGCAACTGCGCACGCGCGAGCAGTTCGGCGTGCCGATTGGCTCGTTCCAGGCGCTGCAGCACCGCGCGGTCGAGATGTTCGTCGAGGTGCAGCTGATCAAGTCGGTGTCGGTACTCGCGTCGGTCCGCGCGGCCGACGACGACGACGCGGAGCGACGACGGGCGGTGAGCGCCGCGAAGGCGCAGCTCGCAATGAGCGGTCGCTTCGTCACGCAGCAGGCGATCCAGCTCCACGGCGGCATCGGCATCACCGACGAACACGACGTCGGGCTGTACTTCAAGCGGATGCACGTGCTCGGCCTGCTGTGCGGCGACGAGGAGCACCACGTGCGGCGGTTCGCGGCGCAGCCGCAGTTCACCGCCGGACTCGGCTGAGCCCGCATGACGACCGCTGCCGGCCCGGTCTCGGCGCGGCTCGAACACGCCCGCGCACCCACGACTCGCGCGTGATCCCTGCGCAGCACCTGCGCCGTCGCTCGTGGCCCGTCGGCCACGGGCGACCCGCGGCGCCCGATCGACCGCATGCACGGCGGCACAGTCGCCGCCGCTGGCCTACACGGCACCACGCGGCCAGGCGCGAGATTCGTGGCATCGACTACAGGCTCGGCGCTTTCGCGTCGCCAACGCGCGCGGCTGGGCTCGACCGTGCGCGTGCAGGCGAGCGCGACACTGAAGATTGCGTCGCGCATCCCACCTTGATCACATCAGCGCCGAAGCTCCGACGAAAGTGAAGGCACCCAGTGGCGGAGCGCACGGCGTCCACAGGCTTTGGTGCTAGCGTCCTTCCATGGCCTCGCGGCGTCGCCTCCCCCTCGCGATCGCACTGCTGTCACTGGTCGCCTGCCGTCGCGACGACGTGGCGAGCGTCGACCCGTGTGCCGGCGGTGCATGCATGCCTGCGCCCGACTGCGAGCTCGGTGCGTGCAGCAGCGAGGCCCCGACGCTGGTGAGTCAACACAGTCCGATCGCGGGCACCGAGGTCGAGAGCGGCGCGTCGTGTCCCTACGTCGACGGCGCCCTGCCCCCGCGTGACGAGCTGCTCGACGATCGTCACATCCCCGAATTCAGGCAGGCCCGCACGCGGCGCACCAACATGGACTCGGGCCGCTCGTCGCCGCAGGACATCGAGCTGCACGAGCAGCTCATGGGCGTGCAAGGCCGCATCTTCGAGTGCCTCGACATCGCCGCCTGTTACGACGGCGGCATGGATCCCTTCACCAGCGGCGAGCTCGACTTCCAGTTCGAGCTCGAACCAACCGGCCGCGTGAGTGCGGTGTCGGTGGTGCCCTCGGCGGGGCTCTCGGATCCGGTGGTGAAGGCCTGTGCCCGTCGCTCGCTGTTCGAGCACCGCTTCCCCAGCTACGACGGTGCACGCATGCTGGTCAGCTACCGCATCGAGCTCGGCGAGGGCTAGCGCCCGATCAGGGTTGCGCGAGCTCGTCCTCGAACGGCCACCCGACGGGGTCGGTGACGAACAGCCGACCCGGCGCGCGCGCGAACTGCCACGCACCCCAGCCGTGGACGAGCACCGCCCACAGCGTGCAGACCGCGAACACGCGCCGTCGCGCGACGCCGGCGAACGCCGCGGCGACCAGCAGCAGCGGCAACCAGTCGACGGCGAAGCGATAGCTGAACTGGATCTGCCCGCTGTTCTGATACAGCAGCGAGGGTACGGCCGAGCCCAGCGCAGCCAACACCAGCGGCGTCCGCATGCCGCTCGGATCTCGGCCGAGCCACGCGAGCGCGACCCACGGCGTCGACAGCCACAAGGCGATGCCGTGGATCGACACCCGCACGCCCGCGCCAGCGACCACGGGCATCAACGACAACAGGCACTGCAGATTGCGCCCGAGGTAGCCCAGCGCGAACAGCCCCTGTTCCTGGATGCGCGCCTGCCAGCGGGTCTCGAGGAAGCGATGGCCGAACTCCAGCGGATCGTCGAAGCGGGCCCAGTTCAGCCACGCGGTCGCCAGTCCGACCGCCACCAGCGGCACCGCGAAGCGCACGAGCGCCGATGTGGAGCGACCCGCACGCCACCACACCCAGGCGAACACCAGCAGCGCAGGCAGGTGGTTGATCGGCCGGCACGTGATGGCGAGCGCCAGCCACAGTCCCGCCCACGCCGGTCGCCGCAGCTGCCACACCGCGCAGAGGTAGAGCACCAACGCGAGCGCACCGACGATCTGCGCGGTGAACCACACGCGCCCGTGCGAGGCCAGCAGCAGCGCCGGCGAGCCCAGGGTCCACGCCAGCGCCACCCACAGGTGCTCGCGACCGCGGCCGTCCTCGCGGCCGCGCTCACGATCGAGCAGGTGCACCAGCACGGCGGGGATCAACGCGCCGAGCAGCAGCGTGAGCAACACGTCGGGCGTGCGAAGCCCGAGCACCGCCACCACCGGCAGCATCACGGCCGCGGGCCCCGGCGGAAAGCTGACGTACCAGGTCTGCGTGCGACCGACGATGTCGCGCCGCGCGAGCGGCTCGAGGCCGCGGCCGATGATCCACCACGGCTCCTCGCCCCGCGGCACGGCCACACACGCCGCCGTGCGACAGGGGTAGCCGCGCACGCGCGTGCCATCGGCGAGCTCGAGCGTCGTGACCACGGCCCAGTCGTCGAACGTGTGGCCGCGGCAGCGCCCCTCGCGACGCAGCTGCGGTGTGCAGTAGCCGGGCGGCGGCCCCTCGAGCGCCAGCTCGCCGCGCAGCCAGCCGTGGGCCATGTACACGAAGTGGTTGTCGTGGCTGGGCCGAACGATGCGGTCGCCGGCGAACACGAGCAGCGCGAGCGCAGCGATCACGAACACCGCCAGTGCGCGCCGGTGGGCACGCCACATCACCCGCACGCGCTCGTTCACCGTTGCGCGACAGCTTATCAGCTGCCCGCCCGGCGTGCGTCGGCGGGTCGCGGGCTCAGCCGCCGCAGGCGTCTGCGAGGTTGCCCATGATCGTGACGCCGCCGCCGACCATCACGTGGGACAGCAGGTTGGTCGCGTGGCACGTCGGCAGCGCGGGGTTCGAGTAGATCTGGAACTGCGTGGCCACGCTCGCCAGCGCAGGCAGGCCGGTCAACGACGCCAGCTGCGGGTTGTCGCGGATCGTCAGACGGCCAGCAGCGGTGAGCAGCGGTGCGCCGGTGACTGCGGTCATCGACGTGTTCTCCGACAGGTGGAAGTAGTCGCCGACGGCGGTCAGCGAACCCAAGCCGGACACCGTCGCGAGGCTGGGACACTCGCGGATCTGGAAGCCACCGGCGACCACCTGCAGAGCCGCGAGGTTGACGCTCTGCAGCGCGGCGTCGTTGATGATCACGACGTCCTCGTCGACCGCGACGAGCCCGTCGAGGCCGTCGAGATCGACGAGCGACGGGTTGTTGCGGATGACCAGCTGGCCACCGACCGACTGCACGTTGGACAGGCCGTCCACGTCCACCAGTACGGTGTTGTCCTCGATGCGCAGATCGCCCGGGGCAGCTTGCAGACCGATGAGGCCGTCGACGTTCGCCAGCGAGGCGTTGGCGATCACGCGCACGAGATCGCCCGCCTGTGAGAGGCCCGCAAGCCCGTCGATGTCGACCAACGAGGCGTTGCCGGTCACCGAGACCACGCCACCCACCGTCTGCAACCCCGACAGGCCGTCGAGGTTCAGCAGCGCGTCGTTGTGGTGCACCCACAGCGCGTTGCCGATCGCGCTGATGCCGAGCAGACCGTCGATGTCGGTCAGCTGCGGATTCTGCTCGAGCACCAGGAAGTTGCCGATCTGATCGAGCCCGCTCATGGCATCGATCTGCTGCAGCGTTGCGTTGTCGTAGACGATGAGGTTGCCGCCGATGGCCGCGACGTCGTCGAGCCCGATCAGCGAGTGCAGCAGCGGATTGCTCTGGATGGTGATCGAGCCCGAGACCAGTCCCAGCCCACTCAGACCGCCGAGGTTGAGCAGCGAGCCGTTGCCCTCGATGCGCACGTCGGCGGTGGCGCTCTGGATGCCGTCGAGGCCGCTCAGCGAGGTGAGATTGGCGTTGCGCAGCACGAACAAGGTCTCGACCGAGCCGGAGACCCCACCCAGGCCCGTGATCGAGGCCAGCGACGGGTTGTCGAGGATCTGCACCGAGCCGTGGATCTCGCTGATCCCCGAGAACGCATCGAGACTCGTGATCACCGGCATCGCGCCGATCTCGAGGCCCCCGATCGCGCCCTGCAGGTTCGAGAGCGGCGTGAGCTCGCCGACCCCCGGGTTGTTCCAGATGCGTACGCGGCCGGGCACCGCCGTGAGGCTGTCGAGGCCGTCGAGGAAGCCGAGCGACGGGTTGTCGGTGATGAAGAGGAAGTCACCGAGGCTGGACAGCTTCGAGAGCGCCAGCACGTCTTGCAGCGCGACGTTGTTGGTGACGTAGAGGTAGCCGCCGACCTGCTGGAGTGCATCGAGGCCGTCGAGGTTCTGCAGCCCGAAATTGTCGCGGATGTCGAGCGAGCCACCGATGCTGGTCAAACAGTGCAGCGCGTCGAGCGACTCGGCATCGAGCTGCTGCACGAACAGCGAGCCGCCGATGGCGTCGAAGCCCTCGAGCGAGTCGGCGTCGCCGGCGTTGAGCACCACGGCGTCGCCGCTCCACGTACCCAGGCCGCAGAACGGGTCGACGGTGGTGGAGCTGGAGCCGTCGGACGAGCTGCTGTCGCCGCTGCTGCTGCTGGCGTCGGTCGTGACATCGGTGCTCGAGTCGACCGCGGTCGTCAGCGTGGTGTCGAGCGTGCCGCTGCTCGAGGCCCCGGTGTCCGAACCTCCGGATCCCGTGCTGCTCGAGTCGGCGCCGCCGTCATCGGCGATCACGCCGAACTCGGTCCGGCCACACGCGAGCATGAGCAGCACGCCGAGTCCCGCCACGCCGCCGCCACGTCGCCCCACCAGACCAAGCTTGCGCACGGCCGAGAGTTTGGGCTGACCCGCACGAAGCTGTCAAACCCAACGGGACCCCCGTCGGGCGGAGCCGGCGCCCCTGGCCGCACGTTCGCGACCACCCGAGCTTCAGGGCCGCGGCCGCCAGCTCGCGAGCCAACGATCGATCGCCGCCACCGGCACCACACCTCGCTTGCCGAGCCCGAGATAGAGCGCACGGGCCTCACGCGCCAGCGCCCGCGCCAACGCGGGCGCGGCGGTGGCGAGGGCATGCGCGAGCGCGAGACGGGGTTCGGCGCGCAGCTCGTCGGTGACCTCGACGCGATCGAGGAGATCGATCGCGTGCCGCAACGCGCCCACGCCAGCCGCCGTCGCGCCGAGCTGCACGCGCGCGCGGCCGAGTCCGGTCCAGGCATTGCCGATGAAGGCGTGTCCAGCGGGCAAGGTGCGCTCGAACAATGCCAGCGCGAGCGCGTACTCCTCGTGGGCGCGCGCCGCCTCGCCCGCGTCGAGGTGCAGCTCGGCGATGTTGCACAGCGTGACGCCCACCGCGGGGTTGTCGGCATCGAGTTGCCGCCACAGACGGTACGCACGCTGATAGGCCGCCAGCGCGCCGGCTGCATCGCCGTCGTCGCGCAACACCACGCCGATGTTGTTGAGCACGACCCTTAGGCTGCCGTCGTCGGGGCCCCGCGCCCGCTCGAGCACCGCGAGCGCGCGGCGATGGTGTGCGAGCGCGGCCGCGGGCTCGCCGAGCAGGCCCAGGGCAGCGCCGAGGTTCACCAGCGGATCCGCGACCGACGGATGATCCGGCCCCGCGAGTGCGACCCGCATGAGATAGGCCTGTGCGAACCACGACACCGCCGCCGCCAGCTCCGACCGCGCGAGATAGACGTTGCCGATGTTGTTGCACAGCGCCGCGAGTTGCTCGTCGATGGGGCCGGGGCGCTCCGATCGCAGCGCGAGTGCCTGACGGTAGTGAGCGAGGGCTTCGTCGAGTCGGCCCTCGTCACCCAGCACCACCGCTTCATTGACCAGCAGCTCGACCCGCAGATCGACGTCGGCGTCGACACGCTCGACCACGAACCCGGCCAGCGTCGCCAGGCGGTGCGCCTCGCGGGCGTCACCCGCGAGATGCCCCTCGAGGTACACGAGATCCACGAGGCCACCGAGCCGATCGACGTCCGCGCCCGCCGCGTCCGCCAGCGCGACCCCTTCGCGGAGCGCGACCGAGGCCCGCTCGAGCTCACCCACCTGCGCAGCCGCGTGGCCGAGCAGCAAGCGCGCCCGTGCGGCGGGTAGCGAGAGCCCCGCCGCGTCGGCCGCGGCGCGCACCTCCTCGGCCAGCTCGAGCGCGGGCACGAAGCGACCGGCGTGGGTCCACGCGCGCGCCTGCGCGAGACGGGCGGCCAGCGCGTTGCTGGTGGCGCGCAGGGCATCGTCGGACTCGGCCACGTCGCCGACCTCGTCGAGACAGTGGGCCGGCGCGGGCAGGCCGTGCACAGCCTCCACGGCGTGCTCCACCAGCGCAGCGTCGGCGTGCTCGAAGAGCTGCGCGAGCGCATCGAACTGCTCGCGCTGGGCCTGCAGGCACTCGACGGCGCGCACGTGACTGGGCTCGGATCGCGACCGCTGCACGAAGGTCTCCGCGCAAGCGGCATCGAAGTGATCGATCCATGTGCGGGCATAGCCCGCCATCAGGCTCTCGACGGCGTAGCCGGCCGCGTTCGCAAACGGTAGGCCCGTCGCGTCGATGGCGGCCGTCACGGCACGCCGACGGGCGTCGTTCCAGCTGCCCTCGAACTCCGTCGCGCCGCCATCGCAGCGCTGCAGCGGCGCACGATCACCGCGGACGCCGGCTCCGACTGCGACCGCCACCGCCACCGACCCCGCCCCAATCACCCAGGGATTGCGCGCCCATCCGTGCCGCGCGCGTCGCAGCGCATCGAGCAGCTCTGCCATGTCGGCAAACCGCGCGCCCGGTCGCAGCGACAGCCCGCGCCGCAGCACCCGCTGCAAGCGTCGCGGCAAGTTCCGACGCGGCGGCGCGATCCGCTGCGCGAACAGGTTGCCGCGGTACTCCGCCCGCGTCGCACCGGCGAAGGGGCGCTCGCCGCCGATCGCCTCCCAGGCCGTCACGCAGAAGCCGAACTGATCGCTGCGCGCGTCCGCGGGCTCGCCCAGGAACAGCTCCGGCGCGATGTAGCCGACGGTCCCGACCGCCCGGCCGCCACCGAGGTCGGTGCTCGACGTGCCGATCGGCGCGTCACCCTCGACGGCGGCGCTGCGAGCCCGCCGCGCGAGGCCGAAGTCGGCGACGCGCGCAACACCATCGCTGCCGATCAACACGTTCGTGGGCTTGACGTCGAGGTGGACGATGCCCGCGGCGTGCGCGGCTCGCAGGCCCTCGCCGGCCGCGAGCAGGACCTCCAGCACCTCGCCGATCTCACGCGGGCCGGCATGCTGCCACGCTCGCAGGTCCTGCCCAGCGACGTACTCCAGCGCGACGTAGACGCGGTCGGCCCACGCCCCGACATCGTAGACCTGGATGACATGCGGATGGGACAGCCGCGCGAGCGCTCGCGCCTCGCCGATCAGGAGGTCGCGATCGTTGGGCTCCGGCTCGGCGCTCCCCGCTGCTCTCGGGGCCTGTGCGCGGGGCAGCAACAGCTTGAGCGCCACGTTGCGATCGAGCTCGGGATCGAACGCGAGGTGGACCGTGCCCATGCCGCCGCCGGCGAGCGGTCGCAACAGCACGTACCGCCCGACCTCGAGCCCCGGCGCGAGCGCCATCGGCTCGACCACGGCGGAGCGCTCCGCGTCGTCGCGGCCGTCGTCGGTCGCGCTCGCGTCGTCGTCACTCGGACGCGGCATCGTCGATCACGCGTCGAACAGGATAACAGCCGCGGCCCTCACGGCCGTGGCCTGCCGAACGGGCCGCCGTCGGCCGGGCCTGACGCGAGCGCCCGGCCGCCGCGTCGGCGCGGCCACAGGCTCACGAACGCTCGCGCACGCAGATCACCCGACCGGCGTCCCAGCCGGCTGGCACGGGGCTGATGCGCTCGCGCTTGATCACCAGCACCAGCCGCAGGTCGCCAAAGGTGTCGCCCTTGGTGACGCTCCAGTACGAGCCCTTGCGCAGCATTTTGGCGCGCGACATCGAGATGAGCTCGCCGATCTCCGGCAGGCGCCAGCCCTTGATGCCAGCGACCTCCAGGGCGTCGCACAGCGCGGCCGCACCGGCATAGTCGGCGGGCTTCTTCGACTCGGGCGCGACGACGAAGACATCGAGCGCCCGGATCTCGCGCTTGCGCAGCGCTGCGACGATCGCCGGCGCGTCCTCGGCCGTCGGCAACTCACCCGCGGCCGCCGGTGCTGCGATCGCGACCGGCTGCGATGGTGTCGCGGTCGGCGGAGCCATCACCGGCTGGGTTGCCGCCGCGGACGCAGTGGTCGCCCGCGCCACGCCGTCGTCGGACGCCGCGGCCTCCGCCTCCGGCGCAGCGGGCCGGAGCGCTGCGATCGCAGCGATGGCGAGGGCGGCGAGTGTCCCCGCCGTGGCCGCCACGGCGCGGCGGCTTCGTTGCACGCGCGGTGCGACCACGTCGGCCGTCATGAGCGCGGGCGAGGTCGGCGGCGACACGCGCGGCAGCGCCGTGATCGGCTCGACCGTCGGCGGGTCAGCAGCGCAGACGGGCGCCGGCGCGGGAACATCGACCGCAGCGGCGGCCGGTGTGGTGACGGTGTCGGGGCTGCTCGCGCGACGCGGCGGCGCGATCGCGATCCGCCGCACCAGCGTGGCCACGCGCGCCACGAAGGCGTCGGCGAGGCTCGGGTCCTGCGCCAGCGGCAGCGACAACGAGCGCGACATCGGTACCCCGAGATCGCGCAGGAGCTCGCGCAGCCGCTCACAGCGCGCAGTGGTCAGCGTGTCGGTGCGGGCCACCACGAACAAACCCTGCCCGCCCACCCGCGCACACGCCTCCATGAGCGGCGCGTCGCCGGAGCCGAGCTCGACGAGGCTCACGCGGTGGGCCTGCGCGCGCAGGCGGTCGCCGACCGCCGCGGCCGCCGCCGCACCGTCGGCGCCGTACGCCAACACGATCGTGAATTCGTCCCGCCGCTGCACCATCATCGCATCGTCGCCCGTCCCAGGGCCTCGATCCAATTGTGTGCATCGTCAGCGGTCGCGATGCAACAGCACGTAACGGCCCATGCCTCCCCGGCGCACGCGAAGCCGGATGCCGCGGTCGAGGTCGGCCTCGTCGAGCAGGCCGCGAGCCTGCGCCGCAGATCGCACCGACGCGTCGCCGACCTCGACGATCACGTCCCCCGGCTCGAATTCGGCCTGTGCCAGCGAATCCTGGGCGATCCCGGTCACCACTGCACCCTTGCGCACGTCGATGCGCCAGCGTGCGCGCAGCTCGTCGGTCGGATCCGCCAACGAGAGGCCGTGCGGGGCCTTGTCGGCGCTCGGCGTGGCGCGCTTGCCCTCGGGTACCTTGGGCCGGAGCCCTTCGCGTTGACCCGGCAGGCTGCCGAGCTCGAGCTCGACGCGGCGCGACTTGCCGGCGCGGAAGACCGTGAGCGCCACCTTGGTGCCGGGGCGCTGCTGCGCGACGCGATTGCGCAGGATCACCATGTCGCGGGCCGGCTTGCCGTCGAGCGCCGTGATGATGTCGCCCGGCCGCAGGCCCGACCTGGCGGCCGGTCCGCTCGGGTCGACGTCGTCGACCAGCACGCCGTCCTTGCCCGTGAGCCCGAACGAAGCCGCCATCTCGTCGGTCAGCCGCCCCATCGCGATGCCGATCCAGCCGCGCTCGACGCTGCCGTGCTCGACCAGCTGCGCGAGCACGACCTTCGCGAGGTCGATGGGAATCGCGAAGCCCACACCGTTGCTGCCGCCGTTGTGCGAGGCGATCGCGGTGTTGATCCCGACCACACGGCCGCGCAGATCGATGAGCGGCCCGCCCGAGTTGCCCTGGTTGATCGCGGCGTCGGTCTGGATGAAGTCGCCGTAGTCGGCGATGCCCATGCCGCCGCGCCCGACCGCGCTGACGATGCCGGCGGTGACGCTCTTGCTGAGACCAAACGGGCTGCCCGCGGCCAGCACGAACTGCCCCACGCGGACGCGCTCCGACGACGACAGCACCGCCGGCACCAGGTGCTCGGCGTCGATGCGGATCACGGCGAGGTCGGTCTTCGGATCGGCGCCGACCAGCGACGCGGTGAACTCGCGCTCGTCGTGCAGCCGAACACGCAGGCGCTCGGCGCCCTCCACGACGTGGTTGTTGGTGAGGATGAAGCCGCGGCCGTCGACGATGACGCCGCTGCCGAGCCCGCGCACGGTGCCATCGGGTGGACCGAAGCCGCGCACGATCGCGGGCAGGTCTGGCCGCGCCATCTCGCGCTCACTGATGATCGACACGACTGCGGGGCCGATGTTCTCGGCCGCGCGCTCGAAGGCACGCTCCAGCTGGTCGAGGCCGGTATCGGCGGCGGGCTCGTCGGCCGCGACGCGGGCGTCGTTCACGACGGCCGCGCCCGGCGACGCGACGCTCGTGCGCGTCTGCACGAGCACCGGCGGGGATCCACCGGCGTGGGCACACGCAGCGGCGGTGAGCAACGTGGTGGCGAACGCGAGACCGACCACCCGAGGGCTGGTCGCGAGTCGAGGCCTGGTCACGGTCGAACTCCTTGCGGTCGAGAGGGACGGCGAGACCAGCAGTATAGCTGCTGGTCTCGCGCGGGCCATCACACCGATCGATTTCGTCCGCAGCACGCGTCGTCAGGACGCCGGCTGCGCGGTCGCGGCGACCGTGGTCGGCTTGACCGCCTTGACGGCGATCGACCGCGGCCTGTCGCTGGCGCGCTTGGGCAGCGTCAGCGTGAGCACACCCGCGTCGAGGCGCGCCTCGATCGCATCGAGATCGATGCCGCGCGGCAGCATCAAGGTGCGCTCGAAGCTGTAGTCGCTGCGCTCCCGTCGTAGCGTCGGCTTCTCGCTGGCCTTGCGCGTGCCCTTGATGGTGAGCTTCTCCGGCGAGGCGACGATCTCGAGGTGCTCCGGCGTCAGGCCCGGCACGTCCGCCTCGACCACGAAGTGTTCGTCCTCTTCGCGGATGTCGATCGGCACCCGCACGGTGGGACGGGCCGTCTCGAGCTCGCCGAAGATGCGACGGCTGAGGTCGTTGAGCTCGCGGTACGGGTCATAGTTGAGCAGCTGGGCGATCATGGTGGCGTTCTCCTGGTGTCGTAGCCCTTCGGACGTGGGTCGGGCCGTCACAGGGACGTCGGCGACGCCCTGTCGACAGGCCCGCCGCGCGCCGAAGCGGACGGTGGGTGATGAACAGCGCCCCGGTCGAGCAAACGACTGGCAAGGGCGGCAAGTGGTGGTGACGCCGGCGCCCGGGCGGCCGTCGGAGGGGCCGTCACAGCGGGGCGTCGCTCTTGGTTCGACGCCGATGTTGGGGTCGCCGTGGCGCCCGTCAAGGGGTCGTCGCGTCGCCGATCACCGCGTCGCGGACCTCGCCGGCGACCCGCCCGGCCCACACGACGGCCCGCGAGAGCGTGGCACCGGGCGCGACCTCCACGCCCGCCTCGAGCTGCACGTGGGGGCCGACCGTCGCGCCGGCGCCGATCCGTACGTCGTCGCCGATCCACACCGGCCCGACGATCGCCGCATCGTCGGCGACGATCGCCGATGGCGACACGCCGCGCACGAAGCCGGGCGCGAACGGCAGCGGCACCGCACCATCGAGCGCGTTGCAGACCCCTTGGAGGTAGCGCAGGGCGGTCGAGTGCTCCCACCAGTATCGATCGGTCACGAAGCCCTGCAGCGCCCGCCCCTCGTCGAACAGCGAGCGGTAGGCGGTGCGGATGATGCACTGCTCGCCCTCGGGCGGCACGCGATCGAGGAAGCGCGGCTGCAGCACGTGGATGCCGGTGAACATCAGCGCGGGCGAGGTGGGCGGCGGCACGTCGCTGGCCGCTGGCGCACGCCCGAGCAGTCGCACGATGCGGCCGTCGTCCGCGACCTGTTGGCTCCCCCACCGCTCCGCCTCGGGATCGGATCGCACGACCATGGTCGCCTCGGCACCACGCTCGCGGTGCCGCGCCAGCACCTCGCCGAGATCGAGATCCACCAGCACCTTGCCGTTGAAGACCACGATCGGGCGGTCATGGCCGTCGTCGAGCAGCGCTCGCGCGTGCCGCAGGCCACCGCCCGTACCGAGGATGTGACCGTGCTCGCGCGAGTACGCGATGGCCACACCGTCGCGCGAGCCATCGCCGAGTTCGGCCTCGATCTGCTCGCCGAGGTGGTGGAGGTTCACGACGATCTCGCGGATGCCGTGGTGCCGCAGATATCGCACCGCCCACCGCACCAGCGGCGCGCCGACGACCGGCAGCATCGGCTTGGGCCGCGAGCGGCCGAGCTCACCCAGCCGGGTGCCGAAGCCAGCTGCGAGGATCATCGCGCGGGGCGAGTTCGCCATGCAGCCGTGATATCAGCGCCTCGCCACCGCTGCCAACAATGGCGCGCGCACGGCCCCTTGGCGCTCAGAACACCCACACGAGGTTCTCGAGGATGAACATCGTGAGCGCGATGCCGCCGACCATGATCGCGACCACGCCGAGGCCACGTGCGATGCCGGCCCGCGCCGCCCCGCGGACCTGCGCCTCGAGCTGCGCGCGGGTCTCGTCGTTGACCGATGCGTCGGTGCGCAGCTCGGCGAGCGTGGCCTCGGTCGCTCGACGGTGGCTGCGGATCATGCCGAGCGTCATGAAAGCGAGGAACGCTCCACCACCGCCCAGCAATAGCACCCGCATCGCGATGCGCCAGCGCCCCTGGACCCGGCGGAGCTCCTCGTCGAGCCGCGGCCGGGTCGCGACCGCGACCGGCGGCCCGAAGATCGACGGCGGCAGCGTGCCCAGCAAGAACGCGCGCGCGGATGCGACCTCGGCGGGTGACAGCGGTAGCCCGGCGATGGCGTCGAGCCATGCGCGCTCCAGCGCCGCATCGTAGTCGCGCTCGATACGGTGGTCGGCGGCGTGGGCCCGCTGCAGCTCGAGCAGCGGCGACAGCCCCGCTCGCGCCTGCGGGTCGGCGGCGGTCACCTGCACGCGCACGAACGCGGTCGACTCCCCTGGCGCCGTGACTTGGTTGTGGGCCTCGAACTGCACGACGCCCACTGCATCGACGGGCACCCGCCACGGGCGCGGCGCCTCGCGCCCGATCACGGGCGGCGTCATCACGTCCATGAACGCACCGTCGTCACCGTGGACGTCGACGTGGATGGGCAGCTTCGACGACAGGCCCCATGCCTTGAACTCGAGCGTGCCGCCCGGTGCGACCGCGTCGACACCGCTCGACGCCATCACACCGCCCGCGAAGCTCACGAGCCGCATGCGACGGGTCTGCGGGCCGGCGGCGAGATCGGGCACGCGGACCTCGATGCGGAGCACGTCGTTCTCGAGCGGGCCGCGCAGGCGCACCAGGCCGAGCGCGTCGGTCCTGCCCTCGAACAGCGGCGTCGGGCGATCGACCTCACCGACCTTGCCCATGAACTCGCCGCCCGCGAGCCACACCGCGACCGCACCGACGTACGGTCGGCCGTCGGGCTCCGTCACGCGCACGAACAGGTCGTTGTCGAAGCCCGCCAGCAGGCGACCGCTCGGTCGCACGACCACGCGCAGCGCCTCGAGCTGCGCGTCGCTGTCGTCGCCGTACTGCAGCGTCGAGCCCGACACGATCGGCGTGGCCGCGACGGCAGAGCGACGGGCGACGACCTCGATCGGTATCGCCTCGTGCATCGCGTCCATGCCCTCGCCGGTGACGTCGAGCCATAGCACCGCGGCGCCCGGCTGCAGCGACGCCGGCACCTCGAAGCTGCCCTCGCCGGCGTTGCCGTCCGAGATGATCGACAGCGCCGGCAACTCGATCGCCGCGCCGCCTTGCTCGACCCGCATGCCCATGCGGGTGTCGGCGATCGGCCCTTCGCGCGCCGCTACGAGCTGCGCACGAACTCCGAGTCGCTCCTGCGGCTGCCACTGCGTCTCGACCTGCACGATCAAGCTGTGCCGCACGTGCATCGTGGACACCCACAGGCTCAACACCAGCGCGATCGCGAGGCCGAGCGGCCCGACCAACACCATCAGCCGCCCGAAGCGGACCCGCCGCAGCGGCGATGTGATCCAGTCGAACGGATCGTCGTCGCGTCCGGGGTCGCCGGGGCCACGCGCGCCAGCGGCCCCCCGCCCGCGCACATCGCCGTCCTCCGCCTCCCGCGGTTCGTCCTCCTGTGGCCCGTCTACGGCCACCTGGCCACCATGGCGAGGGTTTCGCGATTGTCGTATCCTGCCGCCGCTCTCATGAAGGTCAGTGTCATCGGAACAGGATATGTGGGGCTCGTGGCCGCCGCCGGCTTCGCCGAGCACGGCAACGACGTCGTCTGCGCAGACATCGACGAGCACAAGATCGCACGTCTACGCGCCGGTGAGATCCCGATCTTCGAACCCGGCCTCGACGTGCTCGTGGCCCGCAATGTCGAGGCCGGTCGCCTGCGCTTCACGACCGACAACGCGGAGGCCGCCGCCCACGGCGAAGTCATCTTCATGGCGGTCGGGACACCGTCCGCGCCCGACGGTTCCGCAAACCTCGCGTACCTGTTCGAGGCCGCCCGCGACATCGCGCGGCACCTGCCGGGGCCGGTGGTGGTGGTCAACAAGAGCACCGTGCCCGTCGGCACCGCCGAACGGGTGTCGCGGATCATGGCGGAGCTCACCAAGCACCGCGTGGTGGTGGCGTCGAACCCCGAGTTCCTCAAGGAGGGCACTGCGGTCGACGACTTCCTCTACCCCGACCGCGTCGTGATCGGCACCGACGACGAGGCTGCCCAGGACCTGCTCAGCCGGCTGTACCGGCCGTTCCTGCGCCAGAGCGAGCGCATCGTGTACATGGACCCGCGCTCCGCCGAGGTCACCAAGTACGCCTGCAACGCGTACCTTGCCACGCGCGTGTCGTTCATCAACGACATCGCCAACCTCTGCGACCTGGTCGGTGCCGACGTCGAGAAGGTGCGCCAGGGCATGGGCACCGACCCGCGCATCGGCAACAAGTTCCTCTACCCCGGCGTCGGCTACGGCGGCTCGTGCTTCCCGAAGGACACGCGCGCGCTGCTCGACACGGCCCGCGCCCACGGCCTGTCGCTCAGCCTCGTCGCCGCCGCCGAGCGCATCAACGAGGCTCAGAAGCTGCTGTTGGTCCGCAAGGCGCGGCAACTCTGCGGTGACTTCGCCAACAAGACCTTCGCCCTGTGGGGCCTGGCCTTCAAGCCCAACACCGACGACGTCCGCGAGGCGCCCGCGCTGCGAATCGCTCGGGCGCTCCTGACCGACGGCGCCAAGCTGCAGATCAACGACCCGGAGGGCGGGGCCAACTTCATGCAGGACCTGGGCGACACCAGCGGCGTGACCCTGGTCGAGGACATGTACGAAGCGGCCCGAGGGGCCCACGGCCTGCTGCTGGTGACCGAGTGGCGGCAGTTCCGCTCGCCGGACTTCTCGCGGCTCAAGCAGCTCATGGCCGAGCCGGTGCTGATCGACGGTCGCAACCAGTGGGACCGCGCGCAGGTGGAGGCCATGGGCTTCCGCTACGCCGGCGTCGGGCGCTGACGCCCAGCCCTCCCGCCGCGGCAACCAACGCAGAAGCCCCCGCGATCGGCAGTCGATCTCGGGGGCTTCGTCGCGTCGTTCGGGATTTCGATCGGATGTGCTGAGGTGCGGCTCAGTCCTCGATCTCGGAGCCGGGGTCCAGCTGCGTCGAGAAATCCACCACGCGGGGGGCACCGTCGTAGGTCGGGAACGGCGCCTGGTCGACCGCGTTCTTCATGCAGGTCTTCAGCTGCTCGTCGTCGTGACGCTTGCTGCTCAGCTCGAGGTTGATGCCCGAGGGCGCGGAGGTCTTGGGGTTCAGCCGCACGCTGATGGAGACGTCGCCGTCGAGCTGCTTCTCGGCGGCGATGCCCTTTCGCTCCTTGTACTCGGCGACACAGCCGTCGAAGGACTCGAAGCGGGACTCGAACGCCATCTTGACCCCGTACTCGTCCGGGATCTCACCGCCGCCACCGCCATCGCCGAACTCGAACGCCACGTCTGCGTTGGGATCGAAGGCTTGGATGCTGGCCTTGGCCGTTCGGGTGCTCTTTCGCCCCTTGTCGGCCCCCTTGCACCCCACGGCAGCAACGCCGACGAACAGGCCGAGGGTCATCACACTGAGGAACTGGAGGGACTTGCGTGGGGTCATCGCTGCCTTCGCGTCTGCCGTTCTCGAACCGTAGAGTACCACCCGGGCGCCGGAGGTTTCCCAGCGACGTTGGTCGACCGGAGAATATTTCGTGCCGCGCGGCCCGGCGTTATCATCGCTGACACATGTCGGACAACCATCCACAGATCTCGGCCCAGTGCCCTGCCTGTGGACTGCACGCGCTGGTGGTCGTGCGGCTGCGTCGCGGCGGCGACGGCAACTGGGTGCAAACCGACAGGCGTCGCTTGTTCGGGCGGGATGTCGAGGGGGATACGGCCCAGCTCGAGGTGCAGATCGACACCTGTCCGGTCTGCTTCGGTGCGTGGTTCGACCCCGGCGAGCTCGATGTCCTGGCCGGCAAGCTCGAGGGGGTCGAACAGGTCCTCGACGCCGACTCGACCCCGAGCAAGCGCGGTTGCGTGCATGGCCACGGCCCGATGTCGGAGCACCGGCTGCCGGGCGTGATCTCGACCCCCCTCGACCGCTGCACCGCGTGCGGCGGCCTGTGGCTCGACGGCCACGAGCGCCGCAAGCTCGCGCAGGCCTCGACCAGCGAGGGTCAGGGCACCAAGACCGAGCGATGGTTCAAGCGCGGTGCGATCTGGGCGGCGCAGGTGTTGACGCACCTCCCCGTCGAGGTCGACAACCCCGCACGCGGTACGCCGTGGGTGGTCTACCTGCTGCTCGCGACGTTCCTCGCGGTGTTCATCGGTCAGGAGACCGGGGCCATCGACACCGAGTACTACGCCATCGTCGCCGGCCGCCTCAAGCACGAGGGCGACTACGCGACACTGCTGACGTACATGTTCATGCACGGCAGCTGGGCGCACCTGCTGTTCAACGCGTACTTCCTCTACACGTTCGGCGACAACGTGGAGCACCTCTTCGGACGCGTGCGCTTCGCGATCTTCTTCGTGCTCGCCGGCGTGCTTGCGGGCGGGCTGCACGTGATGCTGACCCACCGCACTGCAACGCCGGTGGTCGGCGCCTCGGGCGCGATCGCAGCGGTGCTCGCCGCATACCTGTGGGCATTCCCGCGGGCGCGCCTGTTCCAGGTGATCCTGTGGGTGCAGCTCAAGATACCGGCCTGGACGTACCTGTTCGTGTGGGCCGCGTTCCAGCTGCTCATGGGTTTTTGGGGCAAGGGCGCCGACGCCGAGAGCGTGGCGTGGTTCGCCCATCTGGGCGGCTTCCTCGTCGGCGTCGCCGTCACGCCGCTGGTGCTGGCGATGCGCCGTCGCGAGGTGGCTCGCCACGTGCGCGTACCCGCGCTGACGTGACCGAGCAGCAGCAGCTCGGTGGGACTGCTACGGTACCGAGCCACCCGTGAGCGACGAGGTCGATGCGACCGGTGCGGAGCTTCCGCCCGGCGAACTGCAGATGCGCGACCGCCTGCGCGCGCGACTGTTCGGCATGCCCTGCGAACCGCGGATGCGAGGGCGCTACGTCGTGCTCGGTGTGATCGGTCGCGGTGGCCTCGGGGTCGTGCACGCCGCTTACGATCCCGAGCTCGATCGCAAGGTCGCGATCAAGGTCCTGCGACAGCAGGCCCCCGGAGCCGCGCGGCTCCGGGAGCGGCTGCGACGCGAAGCCGTCGCACTGGCCCGGCTCTCGCACCCGAACGTGGTCGCGGTCCACGACCTCGGCGACGACGGCGACGAGCTGTGGATCGCGATGGCGCTGGTCGATGGCTGCACGCTGCGTGCGTGGCTCGATGCGCAGCCACGATCATGGCGAGCGGTTCGAGACGTGCTGGTCGGGGTTGCAAGCGGCCTGGCGGCGGCGCACCGGGTCGGCCTGGTCCATCGCGACATCAAGCCCGGCAACATCATGATCGCGAGCGACGGTCGCCCGCTCGTGCTGGACTTCGGGCTCGCGCGACAGGTCGACGGGATCGACGCCCCGCCACCCGCCGCGGCCCCGCGTCTCGGCGATGGCGATCTCACCGACGCTGGCACGTTGCTCGGCACGCCGGCCTACATGGCCCCCGAGCAACTTCGCGGCGGCGTGATCGATGCGCGCACCGATCAGTGGGGCCTGTGCGTGACCGCCTACGAGTGCCTCTACGGCGCGCGCCCGTTCGTCGCCGAGGGCATCGAGCAGCTGCGTCGGCAGGTCGAAGGCGGACCACCGCCGGCGCCCGCCCGCGGCGTGCCGCGATGGTTGCACCGCGCGATCGAGCGCGGCCTCGCGGTCGATCCCGCCGGTCGACACGCCGACATGGACGCCCTCGCGTGGGCGCTGCATCACGATCGTCGCTCGCGACGGCGACAGTGGTGGGCGCTGGCCGCCGCACTGTTGCTGGCGATCGCGAGTGCTGGCATCGCGGCGCTCGTGGTCGGGAGCGCGACCGATCCGCGGCTGCTGATCCGCATCGCGCTGCTCGAGCGACAGGCGCAGGAGGCCGCCGCCGCGCAGCGGTTCGTGGTGCCGACGTCGGCATCACCCGGCGCGACCACGGCGCTGCAGGCCGTGGTCGCGCTCGAGCGCATCGACACCCGCGACGCGCGGAGCCGTGCGCGCGCGCTGCGGGCGAGCTTCGCCACCGCGCTCGCAGCCCGCGGCGACGCCTACTGGGAACTTCCCGGTGGTCGCGGCTATGCGGCCGATTTCTACGCCGCCGCAGCCCTGTTCGAGCCCGAGCGACCGGAGCCCCGCGCCCGGGCGCTGCGGACCGACGGCGAGCTCGCGGTGCTGCGCGATCAGGCGCTACGCGGCGAGTTCACGGACGCCGAGCTCGAGCAGGGGCAGCTGCTCACCACCCTCGCGACCGCGAGCGATCCGCCCCGCGCGCTCACCGACGCGCGCGCCCGCCAGGCCGCGGTCGATCGGCTGCCAGCGCTGACACGCCCGCTCGCGCTCGCCGTCGCGCCCCCGCTGACGCCGACACCATCGCCCGCAGCCGTCGCCGACCCGTCGTCGCGCCCCACGTCGATGCTCACGGACTCCGCCGCACCGGCGGCGGCATCGGACGACGGCGAGACCACTGCGCGCACGCGGGCGAGCGCCAGCGCGAGCGCCAAGGCTGGCTGGTCCGCGCTGCGCGGCGGTGACGACCGCGAGGCCGAGACCGCGTTCCATCGCGCGCTCGCGGCCGATCCTCGCCAGGCCTCGGCGCTGCGCGGCCTCGCCGAGATCCACTTCGATCGCGGCGAGTACCAGCGCGCACTCGACTACGCGACCAAGGCCTGCCGCGCCGCGCCGCGCGACCGCAGGGCGCACATGCAACACGGCGATGTCGCGTTCAAGGTCCTCCACTACGACGAGGCTCGCCGCGCCTACGAGCGCGCGCAGGCCCTGGGCGATCCCGACGCCGCGCGGGCGCTGGCACGACTCGCCGCGCTGCAGGGCGGCTGAGCGCGCACCCTGGTCGATGTCAGCCCGCGAGGCAGCCGACCGGCGCGGTCGAGACGATCACGTTGTCGTAGCGCACCAGGTTGGGTGACTCCGGCGGCAGCGGCCCATCGTTGAAGTGGTTGTAGCTGTCGAGCGAGAAGGTGTTGATGTGGAGCTCGGGCACGGTGCGCCAGATGAAGCCGTCGAAGTGGCCGTGGTGCACGCCCTCGACCCAGAAGTCCGCGAGCCCGTCGTCGCCAGCGGGATCGTTGAGGGTCATGCCGTACTCCACGCACTGCCACTGCCCGGGCACGATCACCGGCGGCGGCTGCATCGTCGAGTCGAAGTAGTTCCCCCAGAAGTCGCCGTGGCCATCGGGCAGCATGTTCACGAAGTAGGCATAGAAGTGGAACGTGCCGCCGTCACCGACGATGCCGTTGGGCTCGTAGTTGAGCACGAACCAGTCGTCGCCCGCGGGCTGGATTCCGGCGGTGCCGAAGGCCCCCCACGGCGGCGCCATCGAGCCCGACAACACCGGCCCGTGGCTGCCGCCGGTGTTGTCGTAGGTGGGGTCGTAGCGGACGTCGAAGCGGATGTAGATCTCGTCGACGTCCGGGAAGACATAGATGAGCTTCGAGCTCTGCTGCCCGGCGTAGGTCGCCAGCTCCACCACCTGCGCGCCGACCCCCGATACCGCCGCGTCGGGCTGCAGGCGCACGTCGCCGCCGTCCTCGATCCACGCAGGGTCGGGGCCGTCCTCGAAGTCGTCACAGAAGATCACCCCCGGCGACGCGCACAGCGTGTCGAAGTCAGCGGCGTTGCCCGGGCCGGTGCTGCCATCGCCGCCACCGGAGTCATCGGCCGTGCCGGTCGCGGTCGTGTCGCTACCCACGGTCATCGCCGTCGTGCCCATGGTGGTGACGGGACCACCGGAGCCATCGCTCGAAGCCTCGCCCGCGGTCGGCCCGCCCCCGTCCATCATCGCGTCGGTGGTGCCAAAGCTGGTCGCGGTGTCACCGGACGCCGGGTCGCCGCAGGCGGCGGCCCACAGCGCGGTCAGGATCGTGACGTGGAACGTTCGACGCGAAGACGGCACATGGGAGAGGACCCGCGCGCGGGCGAACGGTTCACGGCCGGCGCCAGAAATCGTCGCCGGCACGGCTAGTACCTCGACACAGGGATAATCCCTGTGTCGAGCTACTAGAACCGGAGCAGCGGGCCGCGGCCGCCGATGGCGAGGCGTTGTCCGAGTCGGCGGTGCCGCGCGAACACGAGCCCGGCGGTCAGCATCGCTGCGCCCACCACCAGGGTCGCGATGCCGGCACCGCGGGTGGCGAGCACGAAGGCACAGTCGCCGTCGGCGTCGATCCGATCGCCGCTACAGCGAGTGCGATCGCCGGTGCCGTCGACGCCGATGAGTGTCGGGCCGACGATCACCGCGGCCGCACCGATGCCGACCAGGGACCATCCAGCGGCGCGCCAGCGCTTGCCCGCGCGGGCATCGGCGGTCGGCACCAGCGTGATCGCGAGGTGCGTGCGGACCCCTTGCACGCCATCGACCTCGCGCGCGGCGGGCACGTAGCCGGCGCGCGCGAACCGGACCTCGTGGGCGCCGACCTCGACGGGGGCCTCGAGCGGTGTGGTGCCGACCGCGACGCCGTCCACGGTCGCCGTCGCACCGGGTGGCGTGGTCTCGAGCAGCAACAGCGGCGGCGGGGGTCGTAACGCGTCGAGCCGCCCGCGCAACGCAGCGGCCTGCGCCGTGACCAGCGCCTCGACCTCGCGGAAGCCACACACCTGGCAGTCCTCGTCGGCCGACAGCAACAAGGCACCGTCGGCGCCGTACAGCTCGATCGCGATCTCCCAGTCGCGCCGATGCACGCGCGCGCGAAGCTGCACGAGCTGGGCGGCCCCCACATCGGCGAGCGACTGTCGTCGGCACGCGTCGTCGTCGCAGCGCACGACCGCATCGAGCGTGATCCACCCGGCGCTGCGGAGGCCGTCGACGAGCGCGGTCTGCAGCCCGGCCGCCCGCGAGGCCTCCAGCTCGCCGTCGATCGATGCCGGCGCCACGCCCACGCGCAGCTCGCCGGCCACCGCCGTCGCGGCGCCCGGCGGCGGCGTGAAGGCAAGCCACACGGCGGCGACGAGCTGACTAGTGACGGACATGGATCTCGTCGATGCGGATGACGGCCTGGGGATCCCACGCGGTGCCGATCGCGAAGCCGAACAAGCCGCCGTCGGCTTCGGCGGCAGGAATCGGTGCGCCGTCGCGCAGGAACGCCCGCAGCGGCCACTGCACCACGCGGTAGTCCGCGGCGGGTCGCACCGTCCACGCCTCGTAGTACCCCGAACACGATGGGCACGACGACGCGCTGCAGGGCCCGCAGCCATCGCACGCGCCGGCGTCGCAGGGCGTGCCGTCGGGCGCACACGCCTGCGAGTCGGCACAGGTACCGCCGCACGCATCGCACACGGTGTCGAAGCGCAGCCAGGCGTTGGCCCAGTACGGTGTGTTGGCGGTGTCGGCCGCGAGCGCGAACTCGACGTAGGCGCCCTTGTCGAACGCGGTGCCCAGTGAGAGCGGCAGCGCGAGGTCCTGCAGCCGGAGGTTCTGCCAGCACACCGGGGTGACGCCGGCGCACTCGGGATCGTCCTGCGGTCGGTACTCGAGGAACGACGTGCCGCCGTAGGCCCGCGTGGGATCATCGACGACCACGAGGTTGTGCGGCAAGGTGTAGCCGGACAGCACGTCGGCGAACACGACGACGTCGGCGACCGGCGGTGGCGGGGTGCGCTCGAACGCCACCGCGGTCGTCGATGTACAGCCGAAGTCATCGATCGCGAGCAGACGTGCGGCGTAGTCGGTGTCAGGGTTCAGGCCGTCGACCACCGTTGCGCGCACCGGGTCGTCACCGGTGGTACCCGGCAGCGCGAGGAAGCCCAGCTCGGGATTGTCGCCGCGGGTCACGCTGCGAACCGCCGCGTCGCCGCGCAGCAGCGAGGCCTCGTCGGCGCCGAGCTCGAGGCGGAACTCCTGCAGCGTGTCGGTGGTGCCGGCGTCGACCGCCCATGCCCAACGGATCTGGTTGGGTGTGCTCCACGCCGCGTGCAGCCCCGAGACCCGCACACGCGGCGAGCAGTCGCCGCCGCTGTCCCCCTGCTCGCCTCCGCTGGCATCCGCCGGTCCGTCGAACGCGGGATTCGGCACGCACGCGCTCAGCCACGTCGCCGCACCCACGGTGATCGCCCGCGCGCGCGTCGAGCATCGACGACCCACGCCGCGATGCTAGCACGCCTGGCACCCTACGCGACCACGAGCGCGCGCAGGGAACGAGCCCAGGCGTCGAGCCCGTCGTCATCGCTTGGAATCTCGCCCGCGGGCGCATGCGACAGCGACGCGCGCAGCCGCTCCCGCGCCCGCATCAATCGCGTCTTCACGGTGCCCTGCGGCAGCTCGAGCAGCTCACCGAGTTCGGCGGTGCCGATGCCTTCCCAGTAGTAGAGCTCGAGCACGACCTGCAGCTCGAGCGGCAGCCGCCGCAGCGCGTCCAGCAGCGCACGATCACGCTGTCCCGCGGCGATCACCGCCGAGGGTGAGGCCGCCAACTCGGCGACCGACACCGACATCGCGTCGAGGTCGACCACGGCCCGCTGCGCCGCGTAGTGTTTGTAGAGCTTGCTCCGCGCCACCTGCAGCAGGTAGGTGCGAAAGGCTCCACCGTCGCGCAACCGATCCTTCGCCTCGACGCAGGCCAGGAACGTGCGCTGGATCAGCTCCTCGGTGTCGTCGCCGGCCTTGTTGCGGAAGAACCGACTGACCACGCCGATGTGGCGCTCGAACAACAGCCGACCCGCGCGGGCATCCCCCGCGCGCCACGCCTCGAGCAGCTCGGCGTCACTGGCCACGACCGCAACCGCCTCGTCGCGCCGTGCCTCAGCCGTCGCCGTCCTCGGCCGGCTCCGCCGGACGCCACGCGGTCGAGGCCAGCTCACCGTCCTCGAAGCCGAAGAACACCCGCATCTGCTGCCGCAGGAACTCGCGGCCCTTCTCCGTCTGCAGGTCGACGCCGTAGGTGTTGATGTAGCGCGGCGACTCCCGCAGCCACATCTGCCACGCCTGCATGCTGACGTGCTCGTAGATCTGTTGCCCGAGCTCGTCGGTGAACGGCCGGAAGCCGAGTCCGGGCAGCTCTTGCTTGAGCTTCTGGCAGAACACGGTGCGCGGTTGGTTCATCGGGCGACTCCGGGCCGGAGCATACGCGACCGGTCCGGTCGGGGGCAACGCGCCCCCGCTTCGCGCCGCGCGGCGCCTCCCGGCTACGCCTCCGCGAGCGCGCGCACGACCACGTCGAGCGCCGTGCTGACAGGGATGCGCACCTGGCTGCGGTCGTCGCGATTGCGCAGCGTGACGGTGTCGTCCTCGAGGGTCTGCGTGTCGACGGTGAGCGCGTAGGGCGTGCCGATCTCGTCGTGCCGCGCATAGCGGCGGCCGATCGCGTGCTGCTCGTCGTACTTCGCGGCGACGCCGGCGGCGAGGAAACGGGTGACGATGCTGCGGGCGACCTCGGGCATGCCGTCCTTCTTCACCAGCGGCAGGATCGCGGCCTTGATCGGAGCCAGGCGCGGATGCAATCGCAGCACGGTGCGGCCGCCCTTGCCCTCGGCGTCGGCGGGCTCCTCGTCGTACGCGTCGCAGAGCACCGCGAGCAGGCCCCGGGTCGCGCCGGCGGCGGGCTCGATGACGTGGGGCAGGAAGTGCCAGCCGGTCTTGCCGGTCGCGGGATCGACGGCTTCTTGATCGAAGTACGTCAGCTTCTTGCCCGACTCGCGGCTGTGCGCGCCGAGGTCGTAGTCGGTGCGGCTGGCGATGCCCTCGAGCTCGTCCCAGCCCCACGGGAACAGGTACTCGACGTCGAAGCAGCCGTCGCTGTAGTGCGCGAGCTCGTCGGCACCATGGGCGCGCAGCCGCAGGTGCTCGGGCTTGAGGCCGATCGAGGTCCACCACGCCATGCGCGCGTCCTTCCAGTACTCGAGGTACTTGGGGCCCTGCCCCGGCGGCACGAAGTACTCCATCTCCATCTGCTCGAACTCGCAGGAGCGGAAGATGAACTTCTCGACCTTGACCTCGTTGCGGAAGCTCTTGCCCATCTGCGCGATGCCGAATGGCAGCTTCATGCCCATGCTCTGTTGCACGTTCAGGAAGTTCACGAACATCGCCTGCGCGGTCTCGGGTCGCAGGTAGACCGCGCTGGTCTCGAGCGACTGCTCGACACGGCTGCGCAGTGCGGCGTCGTCGAGACCCTCGGCGACGGCGCTGCGCACGACGCCAACGATGTCACCGATCGGATCGACCGGACCGAGGCTGGTGCGGAACATGAGGTTGAACTGCCGCTCGTCCGACAGCAGCGGCGAGCCGCAGTTGCTGCACACGTAGCCCGCGGGACCGACCTTCGCGCCCAGCAGGGTCTTGCCATCGCGGCGCAGCGTCACGCCCATCGTCGCGTTGGCGCGCTCGAGCGCCGCCTCGGCGCGCGGGCGATCGGCCATCGTGATGACCGCGTCGCTGCCGGGCTCGGCGCGCGGGGCCTTGTCGGCCCGGAAGCGCTCGCCACAGAGCTTGCAGTCGACCAGAGGGTCCGAGAAGTTCGCCAGGTGGCCGCTGGCCCGCCACACCCGCGGGTGCATGATGATCGAGGCATCGAGGCCGACCACGTCCTCGCGGGCGTGGACCATGGTGCGCCACCACTCCGCCATCAGGTTGCGCTTGAGCTCGGCGCCCATCGGGCCGTAGTCGTAGGCGCTGCGCAGGCCACCGTAGATCTCCGAGCTCTGGAACACGAACCCGCGGCGCTTGGCCAGCGACACGACCTTCTGCAGCTTGTCCTCTTCGGGCGCCTGCGACATGGCGCCCGAGATAGCACGATCCGCCGTCGGCCGACCACCCTCCGCCCCCTCGCCGGCATCCTCATGGGCTGTCTCGGCGTAGGCGCGCGCTCCAGTCGAGCGCGTCGCGACGCGCCGGGCGAGTGCGCGAGCGCGGTGCAATCGGCTAGCCGACCACGGCGCCGCCACTCGCGGCGGCCGGACTCGGCGTCGACGTCGGCTCGGACGCCGCGGCCGCGTCGACGGCCGCCGTGTCCGCATCGCGCGGCACCGACCGCAACGGCTCGGGTCCGACGTCGATGCTCCCCAGCTGCCGCGCGACCAGGCGCGCGTAGTGCCCGCGGCGGGCCATCAACGCCTCGTGGGTGCCGCTCTCGACCACGCGCCCGCCGTCGAGCACCACGATGCGATCGCAGTTGCGGATCGTGCTCAGGCGATGGGCGATGACCAGCGTCGTGCGACCGCGCTGCAGCTGCTCGAGCGCCTGCTGCACCAGCCCCTCGCTCTCGGCATCGAGTGCGCTGGTGGCCTCGTCGAGGATCAGCACCTCGGGGTCACGCAGCACCGCCCGCGCGATCGCGATGCGTTGGCGCTGGCCACCCGACAGCTGCACGCCGCGCTCACCGACCAGGGTCTCGTAGCCGTCGGGGAAGCCGCGGATGAAGCGGTCGGCGTTGGCCTGCACCGCGGCGCGCTCCAGCTCGGCATCGCTGGCATCGAGCCGGCCATAACGGATGTTGTCGCGGATGGTGCCGGAGAACAGCACGGGATCCTGCGAGACGATCGCCATGTGGTCGCGGACATCGGCCAGCCGCAGGTTGCGGAGGTCGTGACCATCGAGCTCGACGCGGCCGGCTGTCGGGTCGTAGAAGCGCGACACCAGCCGCGCGATGGTGGTCTTGCCCGAGCCGCTCGAGCCCACCAGTGCGACCGCCTCGCCCGGCGCGATCTGCAGGTCGATGTCGCGCAACACCGCCTGGTCGCGGTTGCCGTAGCTGAAGTGCACGCCGACCAGCCGCAGGTCGCCGCGGACCTTCGTGAGCAGCTCGGGCTCGGCCGGGTCGGCGATGTCGGGCGGCGTGTCGAGGATCTCGAAGATGCGGGCGGTCGCCCCCAACGTGGTCTGGATCGACGCCCACAGCTCGGTCATCGCGCTGATCGAGCCGGCCACCAGCATCGTGTAGAGCATGAACTCGGTGAGGTCGCCGGCCGAGATCTCGTGGTTCACGACCATGCGGCCGCCGAGCCAGAAGATCGCGGCGATGGCCGAGAATGCCACGAAGCTCGACACCGACCAGAACCAGCTGCGCGCCAGCGCCTGCTTCACGAACAGCACGAAGGTCGCGCCGACGCCTTGGTCGTAGCGCGAGATCTCGTGGGCCTCGCGCGTGAAGCCCTGCACGGTGTCGATGGCCGAGATGCGCTCCTGCGCCTCGCCGCTGACCTTGGCCAGCTGGTCCTGGGTCTGACGCGCCAGTGCGCGGATGCGGCGGCCCCAGAAGCGCGCCGCGATGGACATCGGCGGCACCACCGACAGCATCACCAGCGTCAGGAAGGGATTGGTGAAGGCGAGGATCGCGATGCCGCCGACCAGCGTGAGGCCGTTGCGCAGCGCCATGCTGAGATCGGTGCCGACGGTGTTCTGCACCCGCGCGACGTCGTCGGAGAGCCGCGACAACAGCTCGCCGGTGCGCTTGCGATGGAAGAACGTCTGCGGCATCGACAGCAGGTGCCGATAGACGCGCACGCGCATGTCGGCGACCACGCGCTCGCCGACCCAGCTCATCCAGTAGTGACGGAAGAACACGAACACCGCCTGGAAGGCGAACACGCCCACCAGCATCAGGCTCGAGCGATCGAGGTCGGCAAGATCGCCGTCCGAGAACGCGGCGTCGATGACGTCGCCAAAGTAGGCCGGGTACAACAGCCCGAGCCCACTGGCGCCGAACAGGCACACCAGCGCGAGGTACAGGCGCGTGCGGTACGGCCGCGCATAGCCGAACACCCGCCGGATGCGCGGCCACGCACGCACGCTGGCCTCGGGCTGGGCCGCGGTGGCGCCGTCGTCGGGGGCATCGGCGCTGCGTTGCGGATCGGCCATCGTCGCGGATCGACGGTAGCACGGTCGATGCGGTTACCTCGCCTCCGGTGCGGGCGCGCGCGCCCGCCCGTTCGGGCAGCGGTGGCCGTGCGCGGTCGGCTTTGCTATCGTCCGCACGTGCAGCGGGTGGTCCAAGCCTTCGAAACCAGCTTTCGACGACACCTCGCGGTCGAGCAACGCGCCGCAGTGCTCGACGTGCTCGGTGGGGCGCTGGGCCCGGATTCCACCGTGGGCCAGCTGGCCGACGCCGCGCTCGCGCTCGGGTGGCCGGAGTTCGGTGAGCTGTCGCTCGCCGATCTGGCCGACGCGCTGCTGGGCGCCCCGCACGGGCGCCCAGCGGGCACCACGGTCCACGACGAGGACGAGGACGACGACGACGACGAGGACGACGACGTCGTCGACGACGACGAGGCCGATGAGACCGACGACGACGACGAGGACGACGACGACGCGGACGACGACGACGCCCCGGCCGTCACTGCGAAGCCCGCCCGTGGACGTGCCACCAAGCCGGCGGCCGAGGCGGCCTCCGCCAGCAAGCCCGCCGCCGCCGCCAAGCCCAAGGCCCGCGGCAAGGCCAGCAAGATCTCGCTCGACGATCGCATGAACCTCGACGAGGCCGCGGCGGTGCTGCTGCCGTTGGTCCGCGAGCTCGGCGAGGCCACGATGCAGCAGCTCGAGCAGTCGACCGCCGGCGCCGGGCGCCGCAAGCTGAGGTTCCACATCGGCCAGCTCGTGAAGCACGGCCGGCTCGAGCGCCACGGCATGGGCCGTGGCACCTACTACACGATCGCGTGACGACGCCTCAGCGCGGCCGCCCGTCGATGCGCCCCCGCACCTCGCTGCGCACGAGGTCGAGCACGCCGGACGAGGCCAAGAAGTCGTGCGGGAAGCCGAGCGACACCCGGCTGACCTCATCGAGCGCGGCCAGCTGGGCGGCGCTCAGGCTCACGGCGGCGGCGCCCAACGTGTCGGCGATCTGCTCGACCTTTCGGGCGCCGACGATCGGGATGAAGCCGTAGCCCTGCGCGCGGACCCACGCGGTCGCGACCTGGGCAGAGCTGACACCGAGCTCGTCGGCCACGCGGTCGACCGCGCGCGCGATGGCGAGCGCGCGGTCGCTGGTGCGGCCGCGAGCAGCGTTGGCATCGGCACGCAGCGAGTCCCGCTCGCCACCGCGGGTGTACTTGCCGGTCAGCACGCCGGCGCCAAGCGGCGCCCACGCGACAACGCAGAGGCCAAAGTGCTTCGCCATCGGCAACAGATCGCGCTCGGGCGTGCGCTCGAGCAGGCTGTACTCGATCTGCAGGCCCACGAAGCTCGACCACCCGCGCAGCTCGGCGGTGACGTTGGCAGCCGACACGACCCACGCCGGCGTGTCGCTGACCCCGACGTAGAGCACCTTGCCCGCGCGCACCAGGTCGTCGAGGGCGCGCATGGTCTCCTCGTAGGGCGTGTAGTCGTCCCACGCGTGCACCCACAACAGATCGATGTAGTCGGTGCCGAGCCGGCGCAGGCTGTGCTCGACCGAGCGCACCAGGTTCTTGCGATGATTGCCCGCCGTGTTCGGATCGCTGTGATCCATCGCGAGCGTGTACTTGGTGGCGACCACCATGCGGTCGCGTCGGCCTGCGAGCCAGCTGCCGACGAACTGCTCGGTCTGCCCGCCGTGGTACTTGTTCGCGGTGTCGACGAAGTTGCCGCCGGCCTCGGCGAAGGCATCGAGCACACGGTGGCTGGTGGCTTCGTCGGCCCCGAAGCCCCACTGCTCACCGAAGCTCATGGTGCCCAGGCACAGCTCGGACACGCGCAGACCCGTGTTGCCCAGCAATCGATAGCGTAGCGTCGTCATGATCGCGCACGAGGCTAGTCGCGCGCGCCAGCTGGCCACAACCCGGTCGATCGGGCGGCGCCGATCGGCCGAGCGGAGATGCCCCCGCGCGGCCGCGAGGGCCTCGCGGGTACACCCGCGGGATCGTCCGCTGAAGCGCTACGCGCCGGCGTCGTGCCCGAGCTCGAACCACTCCTCGGTCGGCACGATCACGCCGTCGCGGATGATGGCGTCACGATCGCGCGTCGGCGCCCAGCCGAGCTCCCGTTCGGCACGACCGCCGTCGAGGGTTGCCGCGAAGGTGCGCCCCTCGGCGTCGGCCAGCGTGGGCCGCCGCGCGTGCGGATCACGACCGACCTTCTTGAGCGCCCACTTCGCCAGCGCCTCGGTGAAGTAGGTGCGGCTGGTGGTCGGGATGCGACGCAGGCGGATACCCGCGCGCTGCTCGAGGGCGTCGAGGTAGTCGTTGGCGGTCAGCACCGGCGGACCCACCAGGTTGTACGAGCGGCCCTCGATGCCGGGCGCGGTCATGGCCTTCACCATCGCGTCGGCACAGTCGTCGACCAGCACGATCGGCAGCTTGTTGTTGCCGTCGCCGTACAGCCGCGCGACCGAAGGGTACGGCCACGCCGCAATGCCCCAGTGCAGCGGCGGCCCACCACGCCCGAGCACGATGCCCGGTCGCAAGAGCACCAACGGTAGCCCGCGCTCGCGGTGCAGCGCGAGCAGGTTGGCCTCGTTCTCGACCTTGCTGCGCGCGTACGGGTCGCCGACCTTGGCCGGCGCGGTGTCTTCGGTGATGGTCCCGGCGCCCTTGCCGGCGTAGTACAGCGCGATCGACGAGGTGTAGAGGAAGCGCTTCACCTCGTGCTCGGCGCACAGCTTGGCGAGCGCCGCAGTGGGCTCGACGTCGTACTTGAGGAACTCGGGCCAGGTGTTGCCGTTGCCACGCGCGAGGTGATAGACGACCTCGATTCCGTCCATGGCCGCGGCCACGCTCGAGAGGTCGGTGAAGTCGCCGCGGCGCACGTCGATGCCGGGCTGCTGCAGCTCCGGTGGACAGCCGGCTGGATCGCGCACCAGCACGCGCACGCCGTGACCGGCCTCCCGCAGGCGCCGCACCAGCGCGCGGCCGATGAAGCCGGTGCCGCCGATCACGAGCACCTTCGCGGTCGGCCCGGTGGTCGCGCCCGCCTTCGCCGCGGCGCGGGTCGGGGCGGTGTTGGCCGGCAGGTCGGCCTTGGCCGCCACGCGCTCGCCGATGATCACCGCGGCCTCGCCGATCGCCGCGTCGACGCGCTCGTCGAGCACGCTGCCGCGCCCCTCGTGGAAGGTCTGCGCGATGCGGGTGATGCTGTGCTGGAACGGCCCGCCGTTCTTCGACATGCCCATCTTGGTCAGCACGAAGCCGGCCAGGGTCCCGCCGGCCTGCACCACCGCGTCGCGCGAGGTGCTCGCGACCGTCAGGAAGCGATCGACGTCGAGCAGGTGCGGCGTGTGGTCGAGGCAGACGTAGGTGTTGTTCTCGAAGTCGCAGCGGGCGACCGCCTGGGTGCCGCGGATGTGGATGTAGTGCTCCGGGTAGCCGTCGACGAATGACAGCCGCAGGCGCGCCTGGGCGGCGCCCTTCCACGCGAGGATCTCCCAGCGCCGCCAGAACGACAGCCCGCGCGGCAGCTCCACCCGGTCGAAGGGATGCACCGCGAGCTCGTCGGGCATGCCGACCAGGTGCGCGAGGTGGGCGAACGAATGCGGCGCAACCTCGAAGAGGATGTTGGTCGGCTGCTGCAGCATCCACGCGCCGAACGGCCCGCCCTTGAGCAGCCCGAGCGGCTTGTTCCACACGATGTCGATCTGATCGATCGCGCCCAGCCGACCGCTGCGTAGGTCGGCGACCAGCCGATCATAGGCCGGCAGGAACAGGAAGTTGTGGCTGCAGCCGAGCGCCCGTCCGCGGTGCGCCGCGAGCTCGCGGAGGCGTCCGGTCGCACCCGAGTCGTGACACAGCGGCTTCTCGACCAGTGCGTCGGCGCCGTGCTCGAGCACGATGCGGGTGGGCTCCTCGTGCAGGTGCGGCGGGGTCAGCACGTGCACGGCGTCGAGCTGCTCGGCGCGCATCATCTCCTCGACGCTGCTGTATGCGCCGGCGATGCCATGGGCACTCGCGAAGCGCTCGGCGCGGCCCTTGGCGACGTCGCACACCGCCACCACGCTGCCCCCGGGCACCGAGCGCACGGCGTTGAAGTGGTAGTCGGCGATGTAGCCCACACCGACGAGGCCGACGCGGACGGGCGGAGCACTGCTGTGATCGTTCATGGGTCTTGCTCTCGCGTGCTCGCACTGCCCGCGCCGGCGTGGCGTCGAGCAGGCCGAGCGGGTTCACGGCCGACGCTTGGCGGGGCCTTTGTACTCGATGATCTCGGGTCGCTTGTCGCGGGCCCGATCGAGCAGGAACTTGGCGGCGCCGAGCGCCTGGGGAATCGGTGACAGCGCGCACGAGATGCCCCACGCGACCGCGTCGGGCCACGCGAAACCGCGGCGATGGGTGTCTCTCGCGATGCGAGCAGCGTTCACGGGGTACAGGCCGAGGCCGAGCCATGACAGCCCGAGGGTCGGCAGGGTCAGCGCGACCGCGCCGCCCGGCAGCATCGCGCCGAACACCCACACCCGCCGCAGCTCGCGGACGAACTTGCGATGGGGGCCGGCGCCGTGCATGGCGCTGACCTGGGCATAGGCATGGCCGCAGCGCTTGGCGCGGGTCCACCACTGCGCGAAGCGATGCATGTCGGCGTCGTGCAGCGTGCTCTCGTGATCGATCCGCAGCATCACGCCGCCGTGCTCGCGCAGCCGCACACCGAGTTCGTCGTCCTCGGCCGCGATCACTCGGGTGTCGTAGCCACCGACCTCGGCCAGCGCCGACGCGCGGAACATGACGTCGCCGCCGAAGTTCTCGGTCTCGCCCACACCGCCCATGCGCCACTCGACGTCGCACACGCGGTTGTAGATGCTGCGCTCGGGATGTCGCTCGCGGCGCCAGCCGATCACCGCGACGACGTCGGGGTTGTCATCGAGCACGCCGACCGCGGTCGCCAACCATCCCGGCAGCACCTCCATGTCGCCGTCGACGAACTGCACGTACTCGACATCGGGCCAACGCTCTCGCAGCCGCTCGAAGCCGGCGTTGCGTGCCCGCGCGGCAGTGAAGGGGATCGACATGTCGAGATCCACGACCACCGCGCCGCGCTCGCGCGCCATCTGGGGGCTGCCGTCGTCGGAGCCCGAGTCGACGTAGACCACGCGCGAGGTCTCCTGCTGCAGCGACGCGAGGCACCGACGCAGGCGCTCGCCCTCGTTGCGACCGATGGCCACTGCGCCGACTCGCTGCGTCCAGTCCTGCGACATCGTGTTGCGGCCGTGGTCTACCGCATCTTCGTGCGCGGCGGCAGCCCGCGACGCCAACGTCGGCGAAACCCGAGCCGGTTGGCCGATCCGGCGCGCCCGAACCCGTGGCGGTGACGCTGCCGTCGACGCGGCGTGACGGCGCTCGCGCGCTCCCGGTCAGCGCGCGAGCGCGCGCGCCAGCAGCTTGCGCGTCAGGGTCGGCACGCCGCCCGGCGGTGCCTCGTCGGGCCGCCACCTCGCGTAGCGCTCGCCGTCGAGCCACGCGCCCGCCCGCGCCGTGACGCGCACGACCTGCAGCTCCCAGCGTCGATGCGTGAACACGTGCACGACCTCGGCGCCGGTCTGCCGCGGCGTCCGAACGGCCACCGGCACCGCACCGTGCAGCGTCGCGGCGACCAGCGGCTCGTCGTCGGGCCTCGCGACGAGCGGCAGGCACCACAGCCCCGCCAGCAGGCCCTCGCGGGGGCGTCGCTCGAGCACGAGCCCGTCACCGACGTCGACGGCGAGTGCCCACCAGCGCTCGATCGGTGACTCGGCGCGCACGCGCACCGCGGGGATCGTCGCGGTGGTGCCGGTCGCCCAGGCCCGGCAGTCGCTGCGGACGGGACACTGCTCGCAGGCCGGCGACCGCGGCGTGCACACCGTCGCGCCCAGCTCCATCAACGCCTGCGCGAGGATCCGCGGCGAGCCGGCGCGCAGCACCTCTGCGCACAGCGCCCAGTGTCCACGCGCGGTCGCCAGCTGTTCGCGGGGCTCGGCGATCGCCTGCACGCGCGACAGCACCCGCGCGACGTTGCCGTCGACCAGCGGCTCGGGTCGGTCGTGGGCGATCGATGCGATCGCACCGGCGGTGTAGGGCCCGATGCCGGGGATCGATCGCAGGGCCTCGGCGTCCTGCGGTAGGCGGCCGCCGTGATCGCGCGCGACCACCTCGGCGCCGCGATGGAGCATGCGCGCGCGCCGGTAGTAGCCGAGCCCGCTCCACGCCTGCAGCACCGCATCGAGCTCGGCCGCCGCCAGCGTGGCCGCGTCGGGGAAGCGCGCGAGGAACGACGACCAGTAGCGCTCGACGGTCTCGACGCGGGTCTGCTGCAGCATGACCTCGGAGACCCAGATCGCGTACGGGTCCCGCGTGCGACGCCAGCTCAAGTCGCGCTGGTGCGCGAGAAACCACGGCGCGAGCGCGTCCGCGAGTCGCTTGGCAAGGCCGGCGTCACCGGCCGGCGTGGCGGGCTTGCGACCGCGCGCCGGGGTCTTCGTGCTGCCGCCGGCGCGCGCCATCTCGTACGCCACCTCGGACGACGACCGGCGGTCAGTCCTCGACGGTCTCCACGGCGCGCTTCTCGAGCCGCTTGCGCTCGTTGTGATCGAGCAGGCGCTTGCGCAGCCGCAGGCTCTTGGGCGTGATCTCGACCAGCTCGTCGTCGGCGATGAACGCCAACGCCTGCTCGAGGCTCAGCACCCGCGGCGGCGTCAGGAACAGCTTCTCGTCGTGGCCGGTGGTGCGGATGTTGGTCAGCTTCTTGGCGATGTTGGGATTGACGATGATGTCGGTGTCGCGCACGTGGATGCCGACGATCTGCCCGGCGTAGACCTTGGTCTGCGGCCCGGTGAAGAGCGGGCCGCGGTCCTGCAGCCGGTGCAGCGAGTAGGTCGAGGTCTCGCCGCGCTCCATCACGATCATCACGCCCTGGGCGCGGTTCTTGATGGTGCCGCTGAACGGCCCGTAGCTGTCGAACACGCTCGAGATGATGCCGGTGCCGCGGGTCTGGGTGAGGAACTCCGAGCGGTAGCCGATGAGTGCGCGGGTCGGCGCGCGGAACTCCATGCGCGTGCGTCCGGGGCCGTCCTCTTCCATCAGCAGCAGCTCGCCGTGCTTGCCGATGTGCTCGATGACGGCGCCGGCGTAGTCGGTGTCGCACTGCACGAGCACGCGCTCGAACGGCTCGAGCGTGCGGCCGTGCTCCTCGCGCAAGATGACCTTGGGCCGTGCCACGCACATCTCGTAGCCCTCGCGGCGCATGGTCTCGATCAGCACCGAGAGGTGCAGCTCGCCGCGGCCATGGACCTCGAACTCGTCGGGCGAGTCGGTGTCGTAGACGTGCAGCGCGACGTTGCTGCGAACCTCGCGGTACAGCCGCTCGCGCAGCTTGCGGGAGGTGACCCACTGGCCCTCGAGGCCCGAGAACGGGCCGTCGTTGGTGCGCATGCGGATCGACAGCGTCGGCGGATCGACCGTCAGCGCCGGGAACACCGTGCGCTGATCGGGGCTCTCGGCGGTCAGCGTGTCGCCGACCTGCAGGGTCTCCATGCCGGCGATGGCGACGATGTCGCCCGCCACCGCCTCGGGCAGCTCGAAGCGGCGCAGGCCCGAGAAGCCCAGCACCTTGGTCACACGGAAGACCTCTTCGCAGGACGGCTTGGCCTCGGCGTCGGTCGACTCGGCCGGCACCGGCCGCATCAGTGCCACGCGTTGTCCGACCGCGAAGCGACCGCCGGCAACGCGGCCGATCGCGAGGAAGCCGACGTACGAGTCGTGGTGCAGCGTCGACACCCACATCGCCGGTGGCGCGTCGACGTCGACCTGCGGCGGCGGCACGCGGGCGACGATCATGTCGAGGATCTGCGAGATGCTGCCGCGCTCGGCGTCCGGATCCTTCATGGCGAAGCGATCGCGGCCGCTGCCGAACAGCACCGGGAAATCGAGCTGCTCCTCCGACGCGCCCAGCGAGACCAGCAGGTCGAAGGTGAGATCGACGGCCTTGTGCGGCGCCGCGGCGGCGCGGTCGATCTTGTTGACCATCAGCAGCACCGGCAGGCCGCGCTTGACCGCCTTCTCGGTGACGAAGCGGGTCTGCGGCATCGGGCCCTCGACCGCGTCGACCAGCAGCAGCACGCCGTCGACCATGTTGAGCACGCGCTCGACCTCGCCGCCGAAGTCGGCGTGGCCGGGAGTGTCGACCATGTTGATGCGCGTGCCCTCGTAGACCAGCGCGGTCGGCTTGCTGGTGATGGTGATGCCGCGCTCGCGCTCGAGATCACCGGAGTCCATCGCCTGCTCGCGCCCGACCTCACTGCGCTCGAAGGCGCCGGCGAGCTCGAGCAGGGCGTCGACCAGCGTCGTCTTGCCGTGATCGACATGGGCGACGATGGCGACATTACGAACGTCTTCGCGGCGCGTGGCCATGGGCGCGCGGGTCATACCGGCCGCCGGGTCGGGGCGCAAGCAGCGTTTCGGGCGGCGTCGACGGGCCCCGCGCCTCGGACGGCCCGGCGCCGTGGTATGTCGCTGCCAGGCCCATGCTCGGACACGACTACGACGATCTCGATGCGTGCGCGTTGGCGGCCTTGGTGCGCCGTGGCGAGGTCTCGGCGCTCGAGCTGCTCGCGGCCGCACGCGACCGCATCGAGGGCCGCAACCGCGGCCTGAACGCGGTCGTGCGCACCATGTTCGACGAGGCGCGGACCGCCATCGCCCGGGGGTTGCCCGACGGGCCGCTGCGCGGCGTGCCGATGCTGCTGAAAGATCTCATGGCGGACGTCGCGGGGATTCCCACGACATCCGGGTCGCACCTGCTCGCGCGCCACGTGCCGGATCGCGACGCCGAGATCGTCGCGCGCTGGCGCCGCGCGGGGCTCGTGTTCGTGGGCAAGACCAACACCCCCGAGCTCGGCATCATCGGCGTGACCGAGCCGGTGCTCCACGGCGCGAGCCGCAACCCGTGGGATCGCGAGCGCACGCCGGGCGGCTCGAGCGGTGGTTCGGCGTCGGCCGTCGCGGCGCGGATGGTCCCCATCGCGGGCGCCGGCGATGGCGGCGGATCGATCCGCATCCCGGCGGCGTGCTGCGGACTGGTGGGGCTCAAGCCGACCCGCGGGCGCACGCCCAACGGCCCCGGCCACACCGAGAGCTGGTCGGGCTTCACGGTGCAGCACGTGCTCACGCGATCGCTGCGCGACAGCGCGACCATGCTCGACGTCGCGAGCGGCAACGAGGCTGGTGCGTTGTCGCAGCTGCCCGCGCCCGCGCGCCCCTTCGTCGACGAGCTCGCGCGCGAGCCCGGCCGTCTTCGCATCGGCGTGTGCGCCGGCACCATGCTCGGCGGCCAGCTCGACCCCGAGCACGTCGCGGCGGTGCGACGCGTGGCCGACGTGTGCGCGTCGCTCGGCCACGATGTCGAGGAGGCGCTGCCCGAGCTCGATTGGGCCGGGCTCGCGCGGGCGTGGCTCGTCATCGTCGCCGCCAACGTCGCGGCGGAGGTCGCCGACGCCGAGCAGCGCGTGGGCCGGCCGGCCGGCGGCGACATCGAGCCGTTGACCGCCTTGATCGCGATGATCGGCCGCTCGCTGCCGGCGAGCGAGTTCGTCGCCGCCCATCGTCGCTGCCAGCACGCCGCGTGGACGATGGCGCAGTTCCACCAGCGCCACGATCTTTGGCTGAGCTCGACGCTCGGCCATCCCCCGGCGCGCATCGGCGCGTTCGCCCAGCCCGCCGTGCAGCGGGCGCTCATCGCCGTGGTCCGCGGCCTGCGATCGCGAAAGCTGGCGGAGCGGGCCCTCGACATGATGGCGCACGACCCGATGCTCGCCGCCTACCCCAACACGCAGCTGGCGAACATGACCGGGCAGCCGGCGATCTCGCTGCCGCTGGCGACCACCGCCACCGGCTTGCCGCTGGGCGTCCAGCTGGTGGCGCCGTTCGGCGACGAGGCCGCGCTGCTACGCATCGCCGCGCAGCTCGAGACCGTACTGCCCTGGGCCACGCGACGGCCGGCGCTCGCTTCGCGTGTCGCCCACGATCCTCGCCCGGGGTGATCGGGGTACCCTCGGTCGCGATGGCGGTCGCTCGCAAGCCCGCGCGCCGGGGCGCGCAGTCCAAAGCCACGAAGCCGGTCCCGAAGGCAAAGCCCACCGCGAAGGCAAAGCCCGTCGCGAAGGCAAAGCCCACCGCGAAGGCGAAGCCCGTCGCGAAGGCGAAGCCCGTCGCGAAGGCAAAGCCCACCGCGAGGGCAAAGCCCACCGCGAAGGCAAAGCCCGTCCCGACGGCGAAGCCGGTCCCGAAGGCAAAGCCCACCGCGAAGGCAAAGCCCACCTCGAAGGCAAAGCCCGTCGCGAAGGCGAAACCCGCGCGGATCCCCGACGGTGCGGTGCGACTCGACGCCACCGCGGTGCGGCGCATGGCCCTGGGCGCCCAGGGCCTCGTCACGCCGCCGCCGGGCTCGCTCGCGCAAGTGGTCGCGGCGACCGGCTACCTGCGCACGCTCGGCGGCATCGAGGCCTACCTCGCGCTCAAGGCCCGTCGGCCCATCATCACGCGCGCGACCATCGATCTGGCGATCGGCGCGGGCGAGCTGCGGGTGATGCCGTCGGTGCGTGGCTGCATGTACCTCGTGCCCGAGTCCCACGTCGATCGTTGCCTCGCGCTGGCCGAGTCGCTCGCCCACGATCGCGACGCCCGCGACGCCGAGCGGGCGGGCATCCGCGAGGCCGAGCTCGATCAGCTCGCCGCCCACGTGCTCGCGGCGCTGCGCGAGGGACCCGCGACCACCGATGCCCTGCGCAAGCGCATGCCCGAGGGCACGGTGCGCAAGCTCGGCCCCGAGGCCAAGAAGCTCGGCGTGTCGTCGCCGCTACCGCTGGCGCTGCGGCGGCTCGAATTCGCCGGTGCGATCGCGCGGGCCCCCGAGCGCGATCGCGTCGACACCGAGCGCTACCAGTGGCGCAAGCGCAAGGGTGGCATGACGCCGCCGGCGAACGCCCAGCTCTACCAGGGTCTGGCGCGCGCCTACTTCGCGTGGGCCGCGGTGGCGACCGTGCGCGCGTTCGCGGCGTGGTCGGGGCTCGGCGTGCGCACGGCGGAGGCCGCGTGCGCTGCGATCCCGCTGACCGAGGTCGTGCTCGACGATGGTCGCCCGGCGCTCGCCGATCCCGAGGCGCTGCGCGCAGCCGAGCGCGCGGTCGACGTGGTCGCGCTGCTGCCCTTCGAGGACAACCTGGTCGCGCTCACCGGCGCGCCGGGCCAGTGGATCGCGCCGGAGCACCACGACATCGCGGTGCCGGCGATCGGCACCTTCGCCGCGGGCACCAGCGACGCCCAGGGCGACGCCAAGCGCATGCACATGCGCGCCATCGTGGCCGGCGATCGCATCGTGGGCCTGTGGGAGTACGACCCCGACCGCGGCACCATCGTGACGCGCAGCTTCGGACGCATCGACGGCGATCATGCCGACCGCATCGACGCCGCGGCTGCGGCGCTGTCGGCGTTCATCCGCGACGAGGTCGGCCACGGCCGCTCGTTCGCGCTGGACACCGATGCGGCGCTGCGCGAGCGCGTCGCGTTCCTGCGCGCGATCTGATCGCCACCTTCGATGGACGCCCCCACCCCTGCGGTCGCCGCCAGCCCCACGGAGTCGGCCGCGCGTGCAGTCGTGCGGCTCGCGTTGCCGGCCATCGCCACCGGCCTGCTCAGCACGTTGGTGTTCCTGGCCGATCGCGTGATGCTGGCGCGACACCGCCAGGACGAGCTCGCGAGCATGCAGCTCCAGGGCCCGCTGCTGTGGTCGGTCGGCTCGGTGTTCATGGCGGTGTGCGCCGGCACGGTCGCGTTGGTGGCCCGCAGCACCGGCGCCGGTGACCTCGTGCGCGCGCGCGCGGTCGCCCGCGCATCGCTGCGACTGGCCGCCGTGCTCGGGCTCGTGGTCGGCGGCCTCGGCATCGCGTTGCTCGAGCCGCTGGTGTTGGTGTTCGGCCCCGACGACGCCGCCCTCCGGGGCCTGTCGGCCAGCTACCTGCGGCTGACGTTCGCGTCGCTGCCCTTCGAGTTCGTGGCGCTGTCGGCCTCGATGATCCTCGCGGGCAGCGGCGACACCCGCACACCGCTGTTCGCCGGTGCGGTCGCCAACCTCAGCAACATCGCGATCAATGCGCTGCTGATCTACGGCCACGATCTCCCCGCGCTCGGCCTGCACATCCCCGCACTCGGGGTCCGCGGCGCTGCGACCGGCACCGCGATCGCCTTCGTGATCGAGGCCGTCGTGCTGCTGCGCGTACTCGGGCGGGACCAGCACCCGCTCGACACCCGCGGCTGGTGGCGCCGCGGCGATCCGCACGGCGGCCAGGCGCTGCGTGATCTCTTCCGGCTCGGGACCCCCGCCGTGCTGGAGCGTGTGCTCGTGCACGCGGGCTTCCTCAGCTACGCCAAGGCGGTCGCGACCCTCGGTGCGGTCGCGATGGCGGCCAACCAGGCGCTCATCACCGTCGAGTCGATCTGCTTCATGTGCGCCGACGGCTTCGGTGTCGCGGCCGCGACCGTGATGGGGCAGCGGCTCGGGCGCGGCGATCCGAGCGGCGCACGCGAGGGCGGTCGCATCGCGCTCGCGATGGCGATCACGGCGATCACCTCGCTCGGCGTGATGGTGTGGCTCACCGGTGGTTGGACGCTGCCCATGTTCGTGCCACCGGGGGCCGACGGCACCGCGCTGGTGGCCCTCGCCGCGCAGGCGCTGCCGTTGCTGGCGCTGTCGCAGCCCGGCATGACCGCGGGCATCGTGCTCTCGATGGGGCTGCGGGGCGTGGGCGACACCCGCACGCCGCTGCTGGCCGCCACCGTCGGCGGGCTGCTCATCCGGGTCACGCTCGCGTGGACCTTCGCGATCGGCCTCGACCTGGGGCTGGTCGGCGTGTGGTGGGCCAGCACCATCGACTGGTGCGTGCGCGCGACGTGGCTGACCATCGTGTTCGTGCGCGGACGCTGGACGCGGATCGTGATCTAGTACCTCGCAGTTCCGCCGGCGGCGCACGGCGGTGCGCCGCAGCGCTTGCGCGTGTCGATCCGCGCCCAGGCCCCAGCATGGGTGTCGCGTCATGCACTGGTCGTGGAAGCTCGCCGAGGTCGCCGGCATCGAGGTCAAGGTCCACGCGACCTTCCTGCTGCTGCTGTTGTGGATCGGCGGCGCGGCATGGGCCGAGCAGGGCTCGCCGTTGGCCGCACTCGGGGGCGTCGCGTTCGCATGCGTGTTGTTCGGCATCGTAGTGCTGCACGAGCTCGGGCATGCCACCGCGGCGCGGCACTACGGCATCCGCACCCGCGATATCACGCTGCTGCCGATCGGCGGGGTCGCGCGACTCGAGCGCATGCCGAAGGAGCCGCGCGCCGAGCTGGTGGTCGCGCTGGCGGGCCCGGCGGTGAATCTCGTGCTCGCGCTGGCGCTCGCCGCCACGATGCTCGCGCTCGGGCAGTCGCTCGCGCCGCCCGACCCCACGGTCGCGAGCGGCTCGCTCCTCGCGCGCCTGCTGTGGGTCAACGTCGCGCTGCTGCTGTTCAACCTCTTGCCTGCGTTCCCGATGGACGGCGGACGGGTGCTGCGCGCGTTGCTGGCGATGCGCACCGATCACGCCCGCGCGACCCGCATCGCCGCCAGGCTCGGCCAGGGGCTTGCGCTCGTGATCGGCTTCGCCGGTCTGTTCGGCAGTCCGCTGCTGGTGTTCATCGCGCTGTTCGTGTGGCTCGGCGCCCAGTCGGAGTCCGCCGCCGAGCAGATGCACGACATGATGGCGGGCCTGCACGTCGACGACGCGATGGTCCGCGTGTTCGACGTGCTCACGCCCGGCGACTCGCTCGCGACCGCGAGCGCCCACCTGCTGCGCGGCTTCCAGGCCCACTTCCCGGTGGTCGACGGCGATCGTGTCGCGGGCCTGCTGACCTACGATGGCCTCGTCCGCGGCCTCACCGAGCACGCACCCGGCACCTGCATCGATGCGGTGATGTCCCCGGTACCGCTGCGGGTGTCACCCCGCGATCCGCTCGAGCACGCGTTCGAACGCATGGCCGAGCACCAGCTGCGCGTGGCCCCGGTGGTCGACGGCACGCAGCTGGTCGGGCTGCTGACACTCGAGGGGCTCGGTGAGCTCGTCACGCTCCGCAGCGCGATTGCCCGGCGTGCGGCGCACGGCCGCGGCCGGGCCCCCCGCATGGCACCGACGTGACCGTGGCCGGCCGCTCACGCCGGTCGCGGCGCGGCGTCGCTGCGATACGCACTGCGCTGCGCCCATGGCTGCGCGGCGAACGACGCTGCGAACGCGCGCAGGTGCGGCGGCGGCTGCAGACGCACTGCAGGACGGAACGCGAGGTGCTCGAGCAGACACCCGAGCGTGACCTCGAACAGGCTGAGCTCACGATCCGCCGGCAGCGCGGCGAGCACCGCGGGTAGCTGCGCGTCGAGCCAGTCGAGTGCACCGTGGAGGCCGGCGATGGTCTTGGCGAAGAAGCGATTGTCGGCGGGCAGCCCCGCGAAGTGGATGCCGACGCGCAGCTGCACCTGCGCCGACATGGCGTGCCACACCAGCTCCTGCGCGCTGCGACTGCGATCGTCGGGCAGGAGCTCGGTCAGCACGACACGCGGGTCGCCGGCACGCCCCGAGAGCCCGACCAGGCGCCGACAGATGTTCTCGGTGCCGAACAACGGCACGCCGTCGATCACCAGCGTCGGCACCTTGAGGGTCGGGTTGCCGCCGTAGTTGCCGGCCTCGACGCTGGCGAGGTCGTGGACCACCTCGAGCGGCGCGTCGATGCCGAGCACGTCGGCGAAGATCACCGCGACGCGGGTGAAGTGGGAGCTGCGGCGACCGAACAGTCGCAGCGCGGGGTGGTGGGCGTCAGCGGACATCGTCGACTCCGTGCAGGCGGTGGCGGAAGAACGCGAGGATCTCGTCGCGGGCGGCGAGCGTCGGCTCGCCTTCGGCATCGACGAGGTGGGCGGTCACGACGCTGTGGGGACACCCGACCACCTGGGAGAAGAACGGCGGCGGGTCGGGCTTCGCCGCCGCGTCGGGCAGCACCCGCGGCTCGAAGCGCGGCCCGAGGGCCCGCGCGTACGCGTCGAACCGCGCCGCCGCGCAGTGTCGATCGCCGGCGAAGCGGTACGCACGGACCGTGAGGTCCTCGGCCTGCAGACGCCCACGCACGAACGCGAGCTCGTCGGCGGCGATGTTGAGCCCGGCAGGGTCGCGCAGCGGTAGCGAGGGCTGGCACAGCACGGGGGCGAGTACCGCCGGCTCGAGCATCATGCTGAGCGCAAAGTTGCCGGTGAAGCACATGCCGATCGCGCCGACGCCCGGGCCACCGCACTCGCCGTGCGCGAGCCGTGCGAGCGCCCGCAGCCAGCCCGTGACCGGGCTCGAGGTGCCCGCGGCCAGTGCGGCGAACTCGGCCCGCACGCACGCGCGCTGCAGCACATCGAGGCCCGCGGCGCTCTCGGGGTAGGCACCATCGCGCCCGAACAGCGACGGCAGGTAGACCGTGAAGCCGGCCGCACGCACCCACCGTGCGAAGCGGGCCACATCGGGGCTGATACCGGGCATCTCGGCCATCACGATCACCGCCGGGCCCACGCCCGCCACGTAGACCGTGCGGGCGGCCCCCTCGCAGGTGACGTCGCGCGCCGCGAAATCGTCGAGATCGTCGTCCATCGCCGACCGAAGATAGAGCCGATCGGCCAATGGCGACCAGTGGCGGCTTCGACATTTTTCGGTCTATTCTCGCCACGCCGTGATCGTCCACGTCGCACTCGCCGGCACGCTCGAGGGGGCCCTCGGGCTGGGCGTCGACGTGGTCGACACTGCGGCACGACTGGTGCGGGCCAGGATCGCGCCGCTGCCCGCCGGTGCCGTGGATCTGCGCCAGCGGGTGGTCTCGTTCGACGGCGCGCCGGTGCGCTCGACCAACGGCCGCACGATCGCGGTCGACGGTGCGTTCGCGCTGCGCGGGGTCCGACGCGGCGACGTGTGGCTGATCCCTGGGGTGCGCACCAGCACCGACGACGCGGTCGATCGCCTGCTCGCGCGGCCCGACGTGCGGCGGCTCGTCGCGTTGCTGCCGCTGGTCGCCGCGCGCGGGGCCACCATCGCGGCCTCGTGCGCCTCCACCTTCGTGCTCGCGGCCGCCGGCCTGCTCGCGGGCGGCCCCGCGACCACCACGTGGTGGCTGACCTCGAGCTTCGCGCAGCGCTTCCCGGACGTCGGGCTCACCGCCGGGCGCATCGTGGTCGATCACGGCGCGGTGCTCACCGCCGGCTCCGCCTTCGCGCACGCCGATCTCGTGCTCACGGTGCTCGCCCGCATCACCACCCCGGGCCTCGCGGAGTTGGTCGCGCGGTACCTCGTGCTCGACGCCCGCGCTGCGCAGTCGCGCTACATGCTGCTCGACCCCCGACGCAGCGACGATCCAGTGCTACGCGCGGTCGAGCGCCACGTCCTCGCGCATCTCGATCGCCAGCTCGAGCTCGACGAGCTCGCGCGCGTCGCCGGCACCTCGGCGCGCACGCTCGCGCGTCGCATCCACGCCGCGGTCGGCCACAGCCCGCAGCGCTTCGTGCAGCAGCTGCGTATCCACCACGCCCGCGCGTTGCTGCGCGACCGGCGGACCTCGGTCGACGAGGTCGCCGCCAAGGTCGGCTATGCCGACGCGGCCGCGTTCCGCCGGGTGTTCCGCCGCGTCACGGGTGAGTCGCCGCGCGGACGCTGAGCGCGGGCGTCGTCGACCCCGAGGGCTCTGCGAGGCGACGCCGCAACTGCTCGCAGTCGATCGCGATGCGAGCCTCGACGGCGGTCGCGTCGAGGCCCCGCGTCGACCACGGATGCAGCGACACCACCGCATCGCCATCGATGCCCACCAAATCGGGTCAGGGCCACACCTCGCCGCCACCACCCAAGTCGCAGTGCTGCAGCCGGTCGGCGTGGTCCCACGCCACCACGCTCGATCGAAATCTCCACAGTTCCGTGGACGAAGTCGCCGCCATCGGGTGCAAGTGGGCGGGCGCATCGTGCTGGTTGACTTCGACGGCGCCGGGTCGACTTCCAGCCGTTCGCTCTTGACGACCGATGACCGATGCCGCTTACGCGGATGCGGTCAACTCTCTTGGACTTCAAGTCGGGTAGCGCCCGCAGCTCGTGCGAGGTACTCAAGCGGGCCGATGCTGAAGGGGTCGCTGAGCGCCTGAAGCCGCACCGTCCAGCCGCTCGGCGTGCGTTCGCTGCTCCACCACTCCCACCCGGGCGACTTCATCGCGTCGAGCCAGGAGCCGAAATCCCAGAGGTCCGGGTCGTGGAGCACCTGATCCATCGTACGCTCTCGGAACGGCTCGACAAACCATCGGGGAAGATGCGATTCCCACCACGTGTCGTCCCGCCACCCTCGACGACGCCGCTCGGCGACGAGACGCATGACCTCGCGCATCCGCGAAAGCGACGCGGCGGGGTCGCCGTCCACGAGGGCCACGACCCGTACTTCGACGGGCGGAGCGGGCTCGCCGTGGAGATTCTCGTCGACCCTGGAGCGTTCCTCGTTTCCCGTCATTGCTTGCGAACCCTGACGCTACCAGGCACGACGCTGTCGAGCAGATCCTGGAACATGTTGGAAGGGATTCCGAACTGATCAGGGCCGCGCGTCTCGTCAACGCGCTGCGCCGCACCAGGTGACGAGCGCCCAGCGCGTTGAGGTACCGAGGTCGTCCGAAGAGTCGTGGCGAACTCAGAACTCACCTCGAACTCGACCAGCACGGCCGTGTCCCCGCGCCGACCGAGGAACTCCAGTGCTCGGCCCTCTTGGCCGAGGTTGATGTAGAGCATGTCATCGCCCTGAATCGAGAGTTCTCCACCTTCACCGACCGCGAAGCGCTCCTTGCTGGCGTTCGGGAGCGTTCCGCCCTGCACGCGATAGACCTTCTCTCCCCCCTCTGCGGCTACCCGCTCGGCTTCACGGGATGCATTGCCTTCCGCCGTCCGGACGGCGGCAGAGCGTATCACCTTCTTCCCGTTGCTGAAGAGCGTGATGACACGTTCGGCCCCATGCTCGGCTACCCCTGCTGCCGGTGCAGCGATGTCCAGGTACGCGAGCGCCGCTTCACCGAGCGCGCCCGCCACGTGGCCTGACGCCTCGAGGTATTGTCTTCGCGACCAAGCATCACCGGCGTCATGCGTATGATGTGTGGCGGCGATTGCCGGACCGATTCCGGGTGCATATGCAAATGGACGCAGCGCGATGTCTTCCGCGATGGCGTCGCCGAGCTCCGTCAGTGTCGGCATGCGCGTGACGGTGTCGAGCCAGCCTCGGCTTGCTGTATAGCGGCGTTGCAGTTGAACTGCCGCCTGAAGGCCGCCGACCTCAATCCGCTGGCGGGCCATTGCCTCGGAGAATTGCCTGCGGGACGCTGTCGCTGCTGCATCTCGCGCATCGAGGGCGAGTAGCTGCGCCTCGATTGCTGTGTGCCGGGCCTGCAAGAGTGCGCGTTCGACGACTAGTCCCGGAGTCTCAGCCGCCGAACCGCTCGTGTCCCGCAACGTGACGGGGCTCCCGCGGCAGTACGCATACCGATTGACCCCATCCGCGAGCCCTGTGGGGTCCGCGGCCGTCCAGCGCCCCAACCACGCCGCGTAGTACCGCGCCCCGAGGTGATACAGCCCGGTCTCCTCGTCGCGCTCCTTGCCGATGTACCGGTACCGCTTCGCGCTGACCTCGACCGCGCCGTCGTTCGCCGCGTAGCTCGTGGTCCCGAACGGATGAAACTCCTCGTACGAGATCACCGCCGCATCACCATCGAGCTCGAGCGAAGCCGAGTCGAGGTGATTGCCATGCTGGAACCGCGGCACGCTCACGGGCGCCGCGACGGGCTCCCCGTCGTCGACCGTCAGCGTCTCGACCAAGCACAGCCGCCGCGCCCCATCGCCGACATGCAACGTCTGCCGCTCCATCTCCGGCGCGACATCATTCGCGGCCCGCTCGCGGTACAGCTCGAACTCCCCAAGGTAGACCCGCTCGCGCACGCGCGAGCCCGAGGCGTTGCGCTGCACCTTGCGCACCCGCGCTCCGCTGGCGTCGTACACGAACCACACCTCGCCGCCACCACCCAAGTCGCAGTGCTGCAGTCGGTCGGCGTGGTCCCACGCCATCGCTGCGAGGTGCGGCATGCTCGTCATGTTGCCATGCTCGTCATAGCTGTACGAGTGCGAGAACGGCTCCGCAGCCTCGCCCGGCGCCGAGTTGCGCAGCAGCCGGTTGCCGCCGGGCGCGTACGCACACCGCCGCGTGAAGTTGCCACCCGCCGCGGTGTGCCGCAGCTCCACGATGTTCCCCACCGCGTCCCACGCGTACGTCTCCTCGTACCTCCGCAGCGCCGCCGGGTCGTCCGCGTGCGGCTGCGGGCTGAAGGCTTGGAACGGGTCGGGTCACCCGTGCCCAAGCGCACCCAGATCTCAATGCGCCGCGAGCTCGTCCGGGCCCCTCGGGCGCGGCGGAGGCTCTTGGCACGCAGTGCTCGCGGCGAGATGTACTTCCACGCTGCCCAACTTGCTCGAGGTCGCCCTACCCCATCGCCTCCGCCCACGACCGACGGGGCGCGTCGCTCGGTCTCGTGGCTGAGCGTCGCCGACGTCACGCTCGGCGCGCGCCTGTCGATCAGCATCACGCCAACTCGGACTCACGGAACGCTTCGATCGACCCACGAATTCTCCCGGGGAGCCAAGTTTGGAGGCGATCGCCCTGCACGAGAACTCCCCTCCTTTGCAGATCAGTCGATCAGTCACGCGTGCCGAACTTCGTCATCCACTCGGCGAAGCGCGTGCTCATGGCAGCATCTTCGACCGTGCAGTCCAATTGGCCGAGGACCTCAGCTGCGACAATACGCCGAGTGTTCTTTGTCTCACCATCGAGCTGATCGCACACTCGAATTTCAATGTCACCTCCAACCGTCTGCAAGAAGTCGGAAATGCGAGCCCTGATGCGAGCCCAGTTCGTTGCCTTTGCTTCGCCGCCTGCGGAGGTGGCTCCGAGTGCGCGGATCTCTGCGACCGTGAGTTCATCGGCTGGCACCATTGCGAAGATCCTGAGCTTCTGGACGGGGTCCCACGCGACCATCGAGGCGTACTGCCACCGCCCATCGTGCCCTTGGATGAATCCCTCGGTGATTCCGTCATGCCAGCCGACGATCAGAAGATGTTGTGCGACAGGTCCCATAGTTCTTATCCCTTGGGGCGAAACAATCTGTTAAAGAGGGCAGCAACCTCGTCTGTGACCGGTTTGGGGAGGTGCACGGTGTGGTGCCGCGGGTCCTCCCCTGTTTGTTCGACCTTGAAATGCTCCTCGACCTCAGAGCGCGGCGAGGAGCGGTGCGGACTCCCGGGGCCCTCGGCCTTCTTCCCTGAGCGCGTCGACACCCCGTGCGGAAAGCCGTGCGCTTCGGCCCTCGCGGCATCTGCGGCCAGGTCTGCCGCTGACTCCGGACCGGGGCCAAAGCGCTTCAGGTGATCGTTCGGCCCGCCGCTCCCTGCGGCTACCGCCCCGGGCTCGGCGGCCCCGGTTCGCCGGGTCGACGCGCCTTCCGCCCTCACCCTGGCCGCCGCGACCGACTCCCTGCCGGCCGCGCGCGCCTCGCCTACGGCAGCCTTCAGGCTGCCTCGAGTGACACCGCTGGCCCCGTTGGCGAACAGTCGCGCTCCGCCACGCACGGCGGGTGCAACGAAGAACGTCATCGCCTCTGCGCTGGTGAACGCGACGTCGATCGCGACCTTCTTCGCCGCGTTCTCGAAGCGCGCCTCATCCCCCATCCCCCACGCCGCCCCAGCCTGTGCGGCATCATGCGGGAGGTCATAGAGACCCATGAACGGTACAAACTCGAGAACCTCCGGGCGGTAGTAGTGCTCGGCGTCCTCCGCGTCGAGTCTCCGTACGTCCGCCCTCCACTGTGCGGCCTCGTACTCACCTGTCGTCTTTCGAGGTCTGACAGGCGTCGCCTCGGCGGCCGTGGTCACGACCTCTTCGAACGCCTGCTGCACGTCACCTCCCGCCATGGCCGTGAGGAGAGCAGCGTGCATCGCGGCGATATGAGACTCGCGTAGGTCGGTTGCGATCGGCTCGGTCGCTCGACCGCTCGTGTCCCGACTCGAGGCCGGATTCCCGCGGCAGTACGCATACCGATTGACCCCATCCGCGAGCCCTGTGGGATCCGCCGCCGTCCAGCGCCCCAGCCAGCTCGCGTAGTACCGCGCCCCGAGGTGATACAGCCCGGTCTCCTCGTCGCGCTCCTTGCCGATGTACCGGTACCGCTTCGCGCTCACCTCGACCGCGCCGTCGTTCGCCGCGTAGCTCGTGGTCCCGAACGGATGAAACTCCTCGTACGAGATCACCGCCGCATCACCATCGAGCTCGAGCGAAGCCGAGTCGAGGTGATTGCCATGCTGGAACCGCGGCACGCTCACGGGCGCCGCGACGGGTTCCCGTCGTCGACCGTCAGCGTCTCGACCAAGCACAGCCGCCGCGCCCCATCGCCGACATGCAACGTCTGCCGCTCCATCTCCGGCGCGACGTCGTTCGCGGCCCGCTCGCGGTACAGCTCGAACTCCCCCAGGTAGACCCGCTCGCGCACGCGCGAGCCCGAGGCGTTGCGCTGCACCTTGCGCACCCGCGCTCCGCTGGCGTCGTACACGAACCACACCTCGCCGCCACCACCCAAGTCGCAGTGCTGCAGTCGGTCGGCGTGGTCCCACGCCATCGCTGCGAGGTGCGGCATGCTCGTCATGTTGCCATGCTCGTCGTAGCTGTACGAGTGCGAGAACGGCTGACCTCGCAACCCCTCGCCCGCGTGATGAAGAGCATTGGGACGACTGCGCTTGTCTGGTTACCCGGCACCCAGGACCTCGCGCTAGACAAAATCCGCCGCCATTCGCATCGCTGAAAAGGCTATGTACTCAGCCGTGGGGTGGGCGGACTCTGCCTCGGGCCCCGCGAGCCACGCGTCGAGCAGATCGTCGATCAGTGCAATCGTTTCCACAAGGTGGTCCTTGGCAGACTGCGGCGCCCGCTCGACGAGTTTCGCTCGCTCCGTGTCGTCCGCCTCGCCCCACAGTTCAGCGAGCGGGAGGTAGCGGCGAAGCGGCTGGGGAACGTGACTTGGGTCGAGAAGCCGACCACGCTGTTCCCTCAAGAAGTCAGGATACAGTCGCATCATTTTGGCAAGGAAGTCCGCGTCGTTCATGTGCACCTCGGCCTTCATCGCCCCCGATGGAGTGCGCCCTTCATGCGCTCGAACCAGCGCCAGTAGTCAGCGCGAACCTGCCGCGGCACGCCGGCGGCATCGAACATTTTCTCCGAGAGTCTGCGCATTTGATCCTCGGAAACCTTCGCCCAGTCGAATACTCCGCCCATTTCTGCTTTCATCTCGGCGCGCCACCTATTGTACACGCCGAAGGTTCTCGCATGCGCCTCGGCAGGCATTAAGATCGCGGGTGCCTCATCCGGGTTGTACGCCGGGTGGTGTTTCTTCATCCATGCAGACATCACGCCGTGATGCGACTGCGCGCCACCCGGCCTCGGCGATGGGTGATCGCCATGCCTCGCCAGCCTGAACGCTTCCCCCTCTGCGGCTACCCGCTCGGCTTCACGGGATGCATTGCCTTCCGCCGTCCGGACGGCGGCAGAGCGTATCACCTTCTTCCCGTTGCTGAAGAGCGTGATGACACGTTCGGCCCCATGCTCGGCTACCCCTGCTGCCGGTGCAGCGATGTCCAGGTACGCGAGCGCCGCTTCACCGAGCGCGCCCGCCACGTGGCCTGACGCCTCGAGGTATTGTCTTCGCGACCAAGCATCACCGGCGTCATGCGTATGATGTGTGGCGGCGATTGCCGGACCGATTCCGGGTGCATATGCAAATGGACGCAGCGCGATGTCTTCCGCGATGGCGTCGCCGAGCTCCGTCAGTGTCGGCATGCGCGTGACGGTGTCGAGCCAGCCTCGGCTTGCTGTATAGCGGCGTTGCAGTTGAACTGCCGCCTGAAGGCCGCCGACCTCAATCCGGTGGCGGGCCATTGCCTCGGAGAATTGCCTGCGGGACGCTGTCGCTGCTGCATCTCGCGCATCGAGGGCGAGTAGCTGCGCCTCGATTGCTGTGTGCCGGGCCTGCAAGAGTGCGCGTTCGACGACTAGTCCCGGAGTCTCAGCCGCCGAACCGCTCGTGTCCCGCAACGTGACGGGGCTCCCGCGGCAGTACGCATACCGATTGACCCCATCCGCGAGCCCTGTGGGGTCCGCGGCCGTCCAGCGCCCCAACCACGCCGCGTAGTACCGCGCCCCGAGGTGATACAGCCCGGTCTCCTCGTCGCGCTCCTTGCCGATGTACCGGTACCGCTTCGCGCTCACCTCGACCGCGCCGTCATTCGCCGCGTAGCTCGTGGTCCCGAACGGATGAAACTCCTCGTACGAGAACACCGCCGCATCACCATCGAGCTCGAGCGAAGCCGAGTCGAGGTGATTGCCATGCTGGAACCGCGGCACGCTCACGGGCGCCGCGACGGGTTCCCCGTCGTCGACCGTCAGCGTCTCGACCAAGCACAGCCGCCGCGCCCCATCGCCGACATGCAACGTCTGCCGCTCCATCTCCGGCGCGACATCATTCGCGGCCCGCTCGCGGTACAGCTCGAACTCCCCCAGGTAGACCCGCTCGCGCACGCGCGAGCCCGAGGCGTTGCGCTGCACCTTGCGCACCCGCGCACCGCTGGCGTCGTACACGAACCACACCTCGCCGCCACCACCCAAGTCGCAGTGCTGCAGTCGGTCGGCGTGGTCCCACGCCATCGCTGCGAGGTGCGGCATGCTCGTCATGTTGCCATGCTCGTCGTAGCTGTACGAGTGCGAGAACGGCTCCGCAGCCTCGCCCGGCGCCGAGTTGCGCAGCAGCCGGTTGCCGCCGGGCGCGTACGCATACCGCCGCGTGAAGTTGCCACCCGCCGCGGTGTGCCGCAGCTCCACGATGTTCCCCACCGCGTCCCACGCGTACGTCTCCTCGTACCTCCGCAGCGCCGCCGGGTCGTCCGCGTGCGGCTGCGGGCTGAAGGCCAAGTCCGTATCCACCGGTTGCGTCAGCGAGCGCAGCTCCCGACCGCTCGAAGCGCTCAACCGGTACAGCGCGTCGTACTCGAACCGCTGGTCCGCGCTCACCACGTCGTTGTCGAAGAACACCCGCTGCTGCGCGCCGTCGCGGATCTCCACGATGTTGCCGACGGGGTCGTAGGTGTACCGCAGGTCCTGCAGGACGGCGTCGTCGATGGCTCGCACCAACCGCATGCGCGAGAGCCGAAACGTGTCGGGCTCGTAGGCGTAGCTCGCCGTGGTGCCGTTGCCGTGCACGCACCGCAGCCGCTGACCGCGGGCGTCGTAGTCGACCGCCGTCACGATCGCGCTCGGCTCCGCCGCGCCCCGCACGCGCACGTCGACCGCCTCGAGTAGACCCGCTTCGTTGAACCGCGTGCGCGTCTCGGAGCCGTCGGGCGTCGTCCGCGAGACCAAGCGCCCGAGCGCGTCGTACTGCATCGTGGCCACGAACGAGGTCGGCTCGAGCGACGCGTCGGCGCTCGCCGCGATCGCATCCGGATCGCTCGCGCCACCCAAGCCGCTCCAATCCTGGGTGCCCTCGAAGGCGACGTTCAATCGCACCGACTGCTGCAGCAGATTCCCCGCGAAGTCATGCCGCACATTCGTGTGCTCGCCCGCGCCGTCGTACACGCGAAACACGCGCCCGCGCAGGTTGTCGGCGACCGCGGTCGCGACCTCCTCGCCCCAGACGGTGCGCGTCACCAGCATCTCGACCCCGCCCGGCGGTGTGACGAACACGTGCGTCCCCCGCCGCAACGCGTCGACCACGACGCGCGATGCGAAGCCGCGCGCGTTCCAGCTGCGCAGCGGCGCGCCCGCGACATCCACCAACGATCGCTGTCACCCGCCGTCCTCGGACTCGACCTCGAGCACGAGCCCACCCATCGCGTACGTCCGCGACTCCGCGATGTTGCCCCGGGCATCGATGACGCGCAACGCGTTGCCCTCGATGTCGAGCTCCGTCCGCGTTCGTAGCACCTGCAGCGCCCCGTCGCCCGGCTTGCCCATCACCGCGGTCGCGGTGAGCGGCTCGACGCATCGACCGACGGCCGATTGGACAGTGCGATGCGACGCCGATGTCGACGCGGGATCGCGAGGTCACGTCGCTCGCGTCACATCTTCGGGCAGGCGCCGCCGGCCTGCTCGAGCCCGGCCTTGCGGAGCTGCGCACCGGTCGGGCCATCGCCGAGCTTGGCGCGCGCGGCCTCGCCGTGGCCCTTGCCGAGCACGTCGCGAAGATACGGCACGTAGTCGAAGGTGTCGGAGTGCTCGGCGGTGTGGCACTCGCCGGCGCACAGCTGGGCGGTGGTCGCGAGCGTGATGTGCTGCAGCTTCTCGCCACCATCGTCGACGTGCAGGCTGCCGGGTCCGTGGCAGACCTCGCACTGCACGTCGCGCAGGCCAGCGTTCTCGATCAAGTCGCTGCCGCCGGGCTTGCGATAGCCGGTGACGTGACAGCTGACGCAGGAGAGATCGTATTGCTTGTCGACCTCGACGAGGGTCTGCCAGGCCTTGGCGTGCACGGTCGTGCGCCAGAACTCGACCGCCTCGGCGTGGCACTCCTCGCAGCGCTCGATGCCGGTGAAGCCGGCCTTGCCCTTGGCGGGGGCCGGCGGCTTCACGCCCGTGAAGCGTTGGATGTTGGCCTGCGCGACGCCCTTGTCGTACTCGACCAGACGCTGCTTGGCCTCGGCGTCGGCCGGCAGCTTGCAGGTGACCTTCACCTGCGAGAGCGTGACCGCGGCCGCGTCGCCGGGCGGCGCGTCGAGCCCGGCGCTCAGGGCATCGCGCTCGCCTCGCAGTCGCGCGAGGAAGGCGGGATCGGCCGTGGGATCGGCCTCGAACTTCTTCAGCCGGGCCTCCACGCGCGCCAGCTCGCGCTCGCGATCGGCCTTCGACGGCACCACCGCCCAGCTCGACGCGTCGGGCACCGCAGCGCCGCTGGCATCGACGGACAGACGCAGGTGCGCCACCGACTGCAGCATCTCGCCGGGCTCGAACACCCAGGTCTTGCCGAGCTTGGTGGCGGGCGTACCGGTGCGCTGACGCTCGACGCCCTCGACCGAGCCAACCACCACGAGGTCGATGCCGAGCTCGCCGCGCGCGAGCCCCTCGGCGAAGTCGCGGGGGCCGTGCGCCATCACGATCACGTACGCGGCCCCCTCCTCGCGCATGCGCGCGACGGTGGAGGTGAGCGCGGGCTCGACCGCCGTCGGCTTGCCGAGCGGCTCGAGCCCGGCGACGCGCGGGTCGATCACCGCAGTGACGCCGACCTTCCACGTCACGCCGTTCGACTCGAGCGCGACCACGCGATGGCTCGCGAGTGCGGGCAGACCCGCGGCCGGCTGCAGGTTGGCGACCACGCGGGGCAGCACGTGGTCCTGCAGCGCCTTGGTGCCGGACGGCGCGACCACGTCGAACGGACCCACGCTCGACACGAGGTGATCGCCGAGCTGCCCGAACTGCGTGGTCAGCAGCGACGCGCGCGACTCGGCCTGCTCCCAGCCCGCAGCGTCGGGCGGCGCATAGGCGCCCTTGGGATCGGGATAGAGGAACGACCCTGGCTCGAGCACCAGCGTGGCGGCGTCGGGCCCCTGCCCCTCGAGCCAACCGAACGCGTATTGCAGGCCGCCGAGCGGCTCGGTGGTGCAGCCGCACGGTGCGATCGTGCCGAGCACGCGGCCGAACGCGACGATGTCGAAGGTCGCGCGCGGCGGCACCACCGGTGGCGCCACGACGTCGGTCTTGCCCGCGTCGCCGGTGGGCGGCTTGCCGCCGCCCGTGCCGCCGCAGTTCGGCGCGGCCAGCAGGCCGATGCCACAGGCGAGCGCGGCGGAGGTCACGAGCGAGCGTGCGCGGGATGAAGCAGCGTGGGCCATCGCGAAGGGCCGCAGATTGGCGCGAATGGCCACCGCCTGCAAGTGAACGCCCCCGTCGCGCACACGCGCGTGCGACGGGGGCGAAGCCGTGCTCGTGGCGGGCTGCTAGCCCTCTTCGGGCTGCGGTGCTCGACGCGCGACCACGAACGCCGAGAGCGCCGCGATCTCTTCGTCGCTCAGCTTGCCCTCGAACTTCGGCATCTGCGCCGCCTTGCCGAACAGGTCCGGCTTCGACGAGTCGCGGATGACCCGATCGACCCACGCCACCGTGCCGTGGCCGAGCAGGTTCGGACCCTCGTTGTCCTTGCCGGCCTCGACCTCGTGGCAGTTGCTGCAATCGAGTTCGTCCTTCCACAGCGCGGTGCCCTTGGCGACCAGCGCAGCGTCCGGCGCCAGCTCGGGCTCCATCATGCTCACCAGGTACTCGACCGTCGCCGCGAGCTGCTCGTCGCTCAGCTTGTCGGCGGGGTAGGTCTCCATGGTGTCGTGCTTGGTCTTGCCGAAGAACTTCGCCTGCGTCGGGTCGCGCACCAGCGACGCCAGCCATGCGCGGCTCGAATAGTCGGTGAGATCGGGCGCCTCGCCGCCACCGAAGCCATCGAGCGCGTGGCAGTTGCGACAGTGCTCGATGTACAGCTGCTTGACCTTGTACTCGGGGTCGTTCCAGTAGACCGCGCCACCACCTTGCGGATCGATGCCGCCCTTCGCCAGCGCGCGCGCGCGGGTGGCCATCAGGTCGGCCTCGGCGAGCGCCTTCTGGTAGCTCTCGTCGCCGCGATCATCGGCCATCGCCATCATCGTCAGCGCGATCGAGCCCGCCAGCAGGCCGCCGAGACCGACCAACACCGTGACGCGACCGAGCTTGCCGGCGATGCGCTCGAGCAGCGGCGCCGCGAGCAGGAAGGCCACCGCCGCGCCGGGGAGGATGACGGTCGCGATCGGCTCGAGCGGCCCCTCGAAGTAGTGCCGCAGCTTGTAGAGGAAGAGGAAGTACCACTCGGGCCGCGCCTGGAAGCCGCTGGTCGGATCGGCGGGCGCAAACAGCTCGGTGCCATGGCTGTGCACCGTCATCGCCAGCAGGACACCCGCAACCACGGTCATCGCGAGTGCGTCGAGCAGCAGCTGGCCGGGCGCGTAGGTCGACGGGCGCGCATCGCCGGCAGGCGCCGGCCCATGGCGACGACGCTGCCCCGCGATGAACGCGAGCAGGCCGCCCAACGCCACCGGCAACACCAACGCATGCAGCACGAACAATCGCAGCAGCGTGAGGTTGCCGGCCGAGCTGCCGCCTTGGACCAAGCGCTTGATGATGGCGCCGCCCGGGGTCTGCTCGGCGATGCCGAGCTCGACCTGGATGGCCCAGTAGCCCTTCTCGTCCCACGGCAGCGGGTTGCCGGTGAGCCCCTCGGCGAGCGCGAGGCCCATCACCGCCAGCGCCGCGAACCACATCAGCTCGCGCGGGCGGATGTACGAGCGCGACCACGCCAGCGCGACCACGTGCAGCACCGCGATCACCACGAATGCGGATGCGCCGTGATCGTGCAGGCCGCGGATGAACCACCCCATCGAGACCTCGTCGGTGAGGTAGGCGGTCGAGGCCCACGCATCGGAGGACGAGGGGCTGTAGTAGGCCGCCAGCACCACGCCGAGCACGGCCTGCTGCACGAACAGGTACACCAGCGCCGCGAAGACGGCGTGACGCAGCGCGGGCCCGCCGGGCCACGGTCGGTTGGCGAACGCGGTGAAGCCCTGCGAGAGGCCCAGTCGCTCGTCGAGGAAGCCACGCACGCTCATGCCGGCTCCTGGGTCTTGGTGCCCATCTTGAAGCGCTGGAAGCGAATCGAGACCAGCTGCTCCTCGGCCTTCACCTCGAGCGCGTCCATGCCGCGGGGCGACGGCCCGCTCTCGACCGCGCCGTCCATCGAGAACCACGACTTGTGGCACGCGCAGTAGAACTTGCTCGCGGCGGCGTCGTAGTCGATGCCGCAGCCGAGGTGCGGGCACACGGTCGACAATGCGACCAGCTGGCCCCCCTGCGAGAGCACCCACGCCGAGCCCACCTTCACGTTGAGCACGCGATTCCACGCATCGACACGATCGGCGTAGAGATCGACCTTCACCGGCTTGTCACCGCCGAACATCGACGGTGGGCCCGCGGCGATGAAGTCGCCCTCGCCTTCGGTGGTGTCGTGGCGCAGCGGATGCCCGAGGAAGACCGCGACCGGTCCGAGCACGCTGGCCGCCACGCCCACGCCGAGCGCGCCCGCGGAGGCCATGAGGAGGGTCCGACGGGAGCTGTGGGGGCCAGCCGTGTTGCCGTCGGGATCGTCGTCGCTGGGGATGCTCACCATCTTTGGTCCTCTCGCGGGGCCGATCTCGGGATCGAGGCGCGACCTCGACGAAGCTACCCGATTCTCGCCACGGTCGGCGGCCCGTCGTGACATCATCGGGTCACGCCCTGACGCGCGTACGTATGAACGAGATCGATCCCCCGGCGTTACAACGATTGTTGGCGGCCCACTGGCCGCGGCTGGCCTCGGTGATCCCGCGGGCGCGATCGTTGGGCGCCGACTGGACCCGGATGTCGACGCCGTTCGTGCGCTTCGAGGGCGACGAGCCCATCGCCCACGTGGGTGTGCTCGAGATCCCGCTGGTCATCGACGGCACCCCCGTGACGGCGGCCGGGATCCATGCCGTGTGTACGGCGGCGCCGTGGCGCGGGCGTGGCCACTCGCGCGCGTTGATGGAGCGCGCGCTGGCCTGGGCCGACGCCCGCACCGACACGGTGGTATTGCACGCCAACGATCCTGCGCTGTATGAACGCTACGGCTTTCGCGCGGTGCCGCAGTCCGTGTGGACCACCCCGGCGCCCGACGTGACGCGCACGCGGGCGATGCCGGTGCTGTCCGATCGGCGCTCGGCCTACGTCGATACCGTCTTGCGCAGCTTCCGCGGGCGCGTGCCCGTCGCCCACGCGCTCGGTGTGGGCGAGGCCGCCGAGCTGTTCGTGCTCGACGAGGTGCTCGGCACCGGCGGCTTCGCGCGGTTGTGGTGGAGCGAGCGGCTCGGCTGCGTGGTCGCAGCCCAGATCGACGAGGACGACGAAGGCGAAGACGACGTGCTGCGCATCTACGACGTGGTCGGCCCGCGGTTCCCGGCGCTGTCGGAGATCGTCGCGGAGATCGACGGCCAGATCGCACGCGTCGAGGTCTACTTCGCGCCCGAGCGCTGGCCGCAGCACGACTGGGTGCCGCGGCCCTTGGCGTCACCCGACACGCTGATGGTGCGCGGCCGCTTCACCAACGCCGCCATCGCCGTGCCACCGCTCGCGCGCTGCTGAGGGCTGCGCGCGCGCGAGCCCCAGCGCGCGTCGGAGCCGTCGCGCGACCTGCCGCGAGACCGGCACGCTGCCACCACCGTGGAGCTCGGCGAGGTAGCCACCGTGCGCCTGCGAACGCAGCAGCCGGATCGCATCGAGGTTGACGAGCGTGCGGCGATGACTGCGGAGGAACGTCGAGGTCGGCAGTCGACGCGCGAGCTGCTGGAGCGTCGCGGCGGTGAGCACGGGCGGTAGGCCGCGGCGGTGGACCGACACCAGCACGCCGTCGAAGACCGCGTGCGTGATGTCCTCGGGCGCGAGCAACACCACGCCGTCGCGCACTGCGATCGCGAGCGCATCGCCGCGCGCAGACGCGACCGGCTCGGCGTCGACGTCGGTCTGGGCGCCGACGATGACGTCGACGGCCGCAGGATCGAGCCGCGCCTGGGCGGCGCTGGCGAAGGTGGCCACGACCGCGTGCTGGGCGGCACTGGCGAGGCGTCGGCGCAGTCGCTCACGCGCGAGCGGATCGGGTTCGACGATGGCAATGCGCAGCGGTGGTGTGGGTATGGGCATGGGTTCGTCTCGTGCGGGGAACGCGGGCCTTTCGCGCCCGCTGCTCGGGTGGACGGCGGCGCAAGGGGAGCCGTCGTCGCAGTCTGGACCGGGCGCGGCGGCCCGGCCCGCGCGCGCAGCGGGCGTTTGGGGGGCAATCCCGCGCCGAGCACGTGGCGCCGCTGCTTCGCTCGCGTGCAGAAGCCGTGCAGCACGACCGAGCCAGGGGCACAGACCGCCGCGCGGCGGTTTCTAGTGCTCGCCGCGACGCGGTCGACCATGCGATGCTGCTCGTTCGCAAGGCGCGGGCGATGCCAGGCCCCACGACGACGAACGAGTCGCGCAACGCACTCGAAGAGACCGTGCCCGCCGAGGGGCCGGCCGCGGCGTCGCGCGTCGCGAACAACCCGCTCGAACCGCTCAGCCGCGGTGCGACGGTCGGGCGCTACACGGTGCTCGAGCGCATCGGCGCCGGTGGCATGGGGGTGGTGTACGCGGCGTTCGACCCCGAGCTCGATCGCCGCGTCGCACTCAAGGTGCTGCACGGCGGCAACGCCGATGGCATGAGCAGCAGCGGCGGGCGATCACGCCTGCTCCGCGAGGCCCAGGCGATGGCCAAGCTGCACCATCCCAACGTCATCACCGTGCACGACGTCGGCACCTTCGGTGACCGCGTGTTCGTGGCGATGGAATTCGTCGACGGCACGACCTTGCGCGAGTGGGTCACCCAGGGCGTGCACGACTGGGCCGAGATCGTCGAGGTGTTCGTCAAGGCCGGCCGCGGGCTCGCGGCCGCGCACGCGATTGGCCTCGTGCATCGCGACTTCAAGCCCGACAACGTGCTGGTCGGCCACGATGGCCGCGTGCTCGTGATGGACTTCGGCCTCGCGCGCCAGGCCGGGGCGAGCGTCCCGGTCGCCGACCTCGCGGTCCCGCCCCGCACCGGCGCGACGCCGGTCGACCTCTCGCTCACGCGCACGGGCGCGCTGCTCGGCACGCCGGCCTACATGGCCCCGGAGCAGCACACCGGCGGCGTCATCGGGCCGGCGGTCGATCAGTTCGGCTACTGCGTCGCGCTGTACGAGGCGTTGTGGGGGTCGCGACCGTTCGTCGGCAACAGCGTGGCCTCGCTCGCGCTGGCGGTGCTCGAGGGCAAACCCACGCCGCCGCCGCGCGACAGCGACGTGCCGGGGTGGTTGTTCGGCGTGATCGCGCACGGCCTCGCGGTCGAGCCCAGCGACCGCCACCCCTCGATGGATGCGCTGCTCGCCGAGCTGCAGCGCGACCCGCCGCGCAGCCATCGCCCGTGGTTGGCCGCGGTGGTCGCGATCGCGGTCGCGATGGGCATCGTCGGCACCTATCTCGCGACGCGACCCGACCCCGCCGAGCTGTGTGCGAGCGAGCTCGCGGCACTGCCGGCGTTGATCGAGCCCGACACCGAGGCCCGCATCGTCGCGCAGTTCGAGGCCAGCGGTCGCGAGCACGCCTCGACCACCTGGGCCAGTGCGCGCGCGCGCGTCGACGCCTGGGACGAGCGGTGGCGCGGCAGCTGGGCCGCGGCGTGCGTGGCCGAGCGCGGTCCGCCGCTCGAGCGCGAGCATGCCGCGGGGCCCAGCACGCGCTGCCTCGACACCCAGCGCGAGCTCGCCACCCGCCTGCTCGCGCAGCTCGAGGCCGCCGACGGCGGCATGGTCGACGCATCGCTCACCGCGACCCTCGCACTCGACGACCCACGCGAGTGCGCGGGCCCCTACGAGCTGCGCTCCACCGCGGTCGAGCGCGCGCGCACCGATCAGCGCGCGGCCGCGGTCGAGACCCGCGTGCTCACGATGTTGCAGCGCTGGTCCGAGGCGGCCGCGCGGATCGGTGGCTTCGCCAACGCGCCTGGCAGCTTCGACGACCGCGCGATCGAGGCGGAGCTCTTCCGCCTCGCAGGCGTGACCGATCTCCACGAGGGCCGCACCTCGCTGGGTCGCGCGCGGCTGCGTCGTGCCGTGGTCGCGGCGGCCTCGGCCAAGCACGGCCGCCTCGAGCTGCAGGCGTGGGTGGACCTGTTGGAATCCCTACCCGACACCATCACGAGCAGCGACGAGGCGTTCTCGACGATCGCCGCCGCCGAGTCCGCCATCCTGGCGGTCGGCGACGATGCCGACATGCGCAGGCGCTGGTGGACGGCGCAGGGCCACCTCGAGCTCGCGCTCGGACGCCCCCGCGAAGCCATGGATCGCTACGATCACGCGATCATCGTCAGCGGCGCCGAGCCGCTCTACGCCGCGCGTCTGCAGCAGCATCGCTGTGCCGCCCTGGTCGCGCTCGAGCTGCCGTCCGACGGCTACGACGCGTGCAACGAGGCCCAACGCGAGCTCGCGACGCTCCTCGGCGACACCCACCCGTGGGTCGGCCTCGCGCTGACGGATCTGGCCGCGGCCCAGATGGCGCTCGAGCAGCACGGCCCTGCGGTCGCGAGCCTGCTACGGGCGATCGACGTGTTCGATCCGGCGGGCCTGGCCCGCGCGCGCACCATCGTGGCCGACGGCACCGCGCCGCAGTGGCGTGGTGAGCTGCCGCCACACCCCGAGCCGCTGGCGAGGGCGCTGAACCGCGTCGGCGTCAGCGAGCGGGCGCAGCGACGCTTCGCGGCCGCGGCCTCCGCCCACGCCACCGCCGCCGCGCTGCTCTCGACCGTTCACCCTTCGGGGTCGCGCGCGCTCGGCTATCCGCTGCTGAACCTCGGCATCACGTTGCTCGACCTGCGGCGGCCCCAGCACGCGCTGCCGCACCTGCGCCGCGCGCTCTCGCTGTGGGAGGACACCCTGGCCGACGACCACCCCGATCTCGCGCTCGCCCACCTCGCGCTGGCGAACGCGCTCGGCGAGGTCGGTGAGTGGTCGCAAGCTGGCGAGCACTACCAGATCGCCCTGCAGGCGTGGGAGGGCCAGCTGTCGCCGGATCACCCGCTGCTGGCCTACGCGCTGACCGGGCTGGCGCACGCGCGCATCGAGCTCGACGACGCCAGCGCAGCCATCGATCCGCTCGAGCGCGCGCTCGAGCTGCGTCGCCACGAACGCGAGGACGCGATGAACGTGGCCGAGACCTCGTGGTGGCTCGCGCGGGCGCTGTTCGTCAGTGGCGCCGACGAGAGCCGCGCGCTCGAGCTGGCCGGCGCGGCACTGTTCGCCGCCGGCGTCGAGGGCAACGTCGACCCGCTCGAGCTGCGCCGCTGGCTCGCCGGCGGCGAAACCCCGGGAATCACCGATCGCTTCGTGCCGGCGGCGCTGGGCGTGATCGATCGGGCGCAGCTGCGGTAGCTGCGGTGCTCGCCGCGCTGCGGGTCCCTCGCGTGGCGGGGGCGGGCGTCGCGGCGTGGGCGATTCCACCGATCAGATCGGCGACGCCGACAGTCTTCGGGGGCGCCGATGGCCCGGACGCGCTGGGTCGTCCCGACCACGTCACCGACCTCGGAGAACCCGCCCAATGGCCTTCGTACTTCCGCATCTGCTCCACTCGCAGGTGCTCACGCTCCAGTCTCGCGAGACGCCAGAGGGGATCCTGTTCACGGTCGCCGCCGAGGGTCCGCTCGACATTCGCTACCCCGGACGCTGGAACCACAGCATCGAAGCCGCGGTCCAGCGCAACAGTCGATTGGACGGCGGGGGCACGGACGTGCCGACGCCCCCCGGTGGCATCGACACCCCCGGTGGGCCGCGTCGTCCGGGGCCGCGCCCGCCGGCGCAGCCCCACAACGGCGTCAATGCGCGCAAGGAACCCCTCACGCTCACGCTGCAGATCTTCGATCCCAGCGGCGCCCGCTTCACGGCCGACGAGGTCACCCTCGCCGACCTCGAGAAGTTTCGCGACCCGCGCGGCGCCCCGTTCGGGCGCTGGCGCTTCTCGCTCGCCGGCCACAGCCGGCTCTACCAGCCGAACGCGGCGTTGCACGAGAGCGTCGCGCCACTCCCGGGTGTGATCAACCTCGGACTGCTCGAGACAGTGCCGTCGTCCAGCGCGCCACCGCTGGTCGCGAACGCCCGCATCGTCGGTGACCCGTTCCGCGCGCAGTTCGATCTGAACCGCGTCGGTAGCTTCCGCGCCCAGGTCAGCACGCGTCGGGGCTTCGGCGCGTGGCCGGGATCGATGCGATTGCTCGATCCCGACGGCGTCACGGTGGCCAGCTCGAGCGGATCGAACCAGCTCCGGTGCGAAATTCCGCTGGCCCTGCTCGGCCGTTCGCGCGACGCCGCCGGCCTTCCGCGGCTGTGGACCCTCGAGGCGGTGCAGCCCGGGGGCAGCCGCGGACCCGAGAGCTTCTTGTCCGCGACGGTCGTCGATCCAGGGCGCATCCGCGTCGCGCCGCTGCTCGATCGCATCGCCGCGATCACCGGCCCCCACGGCTCGTTCCTCGATCTGCGCGGACGCAACGACGGCGACCAGGTCAAGGTGATGCTGACGGTCAACGACGTCGTGAGCGCCGAGACCATCGACATGCGGGGAGTCCTGGATGCGCGCCTGCGGGCCGAGCACGAGACCGTCGACATCGTCGCGGGTGAGCCGAAGGTGCTCTACGCCGGACCGGCGGCGCTCGACTACGGGCTCACGCTCGACGTCGACGGGTTCGCGCTGCGCTCGCTCGATGTCGCGTTCGGCCCGTCGAGCGCGCTCGCGCAGGCGCCTGCGATCCGCTTGTCTGCGACCGCCAACGGGCACATCGCCGTGCGCTGGCGCGACGTGACCGTCGCCCGGGTCGAGCTGCGTGACGGGCGATTCGCGATGGAGGTCGGCGTACAGATCGATCCCGATGGCACACCCCGCATCGTCCACCAAGTGCCCGAGTCGGTGCTCGACGTCGACCTCGACGGCGTTGCACTGGCGAGCCTCGCGGCGCTCCCGGTGTTCGCCGGCGTCACCGCGTTGGTGCTGACGGAGTACCTCGAATCAACGCTCAACCACCGCTTCGTCACCGCCGCGCAGCAGCTGTTCGCGGACCCGTCGCTCGCGTGCCGTCTGCTGATGACGACCTTCGGTACCCATCTGACGTACCTGCAGCCGCGCTGGGAGGGGAACGACGTGCTGTTCGAGCACGTCGCGGCCGCCGAGCCGGAGCCCCAGCCGCGACGCGACTACGCCGGCGCGATCGGCCGCACGCCGCTCTCGACGGGTGGGCTTCAGCGCTTCCTGCCGCCGTCGCTGGGCAACACGTGGAAGGCCGACAACCTCCGCGCGAAGATCGACCACATCGTGGTCGTGATGATGGAGAACCGCTCGTACGACCACGTGTTGGGCTACCGCGCGCGCGCGCCGATCTCCGATGGTGCCGATGGACTGACGCCCGAACTGGTCGCAGCGATCGACGCCGCTGCGCTCGCGGTGCAGCCGCTCCCGGCCGCCGAGCCGGGCACCGAGCCACTACCGCCCGTGCACCCGCTGCGCCGTGCGGCATTCGAAGCCAACGCGGCGCAGCGACGCACGCGGATCCCCACGGGCGTCGGCCACGAGCTGGCCGATGTCACGCAGCAGCTCGCAGGGCGCGTCAGCGGTCCCGCCGGCACGACCATCAACGACCCCCGCGGCTTCATGGAGAACTTCCGCGAGACCAAGCTGCACGGCAAGCCCGAGGGCGAAGTCGGCTGCACGCCGTTCACCGTGCTCGGGTACTACGAGAAGAACGAAGCCGAGGGCGTCGACGACCTGCCGGTCACCGCCTTCTTCGCCGAGCACTACGCCTACTGCGACCGCTACTTCTGCTCGCACCCCGGCCCCACACTGCCCAACCGGATGTACTCGTTGACCGGCGACGTCCAGTACGACCGCCTGGGTGTCCCCATCCTCGACAACAACGCGGGGGACAACTTCCTCTTGTCGCGCGCGACCACGATCTACGACGTGCTCACGCGGCATGGCGTCGGCTGGCGGGTCTACGAGTCGTTCCCCTCGGTCACGATGCTGCGGATGTTCGCGCGCTATGCCACCGACGACGTGCACATCCGGCCGCTCGACGAGCTCGCCGAGCACGTGCGCGCCGGAGACCTGCCCGCGTTCACGGTCATCGAGCCCGCGATGCACCACTACCCCGAAGACGACGACCATCCGCCCGCGGACATGTACCAAGGGCAGCACTTCCTGCGTCGCGTCTACCAGGCGCTGCGGTCGAACCCCGACACCTGGGCGCGGACGCTGCTCGTCATCACGTACGACGAGCACGGCGGCCTCTACGACCACGTGATCCCGCCGATCGCAGACGTCCTCGATCGCAACGCGGCGGGCGGCAACGAGCGGCCGCCGACCGGCGCCGGGGTCGACGTACCGGCGGCGCCCAACCCCCGCGGCACGCGCGTATCGGACCGCGTGCTCACGACCGTCGGCGGCGTCGCGCACGGGTTTCACGTCGCGCCGAACCTCGGTGCGCTCGTCGATCTCGCCGCCGACCCGACCCCCGACACCGACGCCAGCCCGCCACCGTCCCCACCGACGACGCTCCACATCCCCTACGGCGTGCGCGTGCCGACGTTCGTGATCTCGCCGTGGGTGACGCCCGGCAAGGGCCCCTCGGTGGTGCTCGATCACTGCTCGATCCTCAAGACCGTGCTCGCGCGCTTCTGCGGTGACACGCGCCCGTTTCTCTCGGATCGCGTGCACGCGTCGCACAGCTTCGAGAGCTTCCTCGAGGCGCCCACGCGCCAGCCCGATCCCGGGCCGCCGCCGGAGCTACTCGCGTTGACCGACGCCCCGACGCCGCGGGTCTCGGCCACGAGCGCGATCGTCACGCCGCCGCTGTCGCGCCGACGCATGCGCGACATGGCGGTCGACTACCACGACATCTCGGGCTACCTCGCGCGAGGCCTCGGCCGCTAGCGATCCCCTCGCGCGCTGCTTTGCGGTGGGGGCCTCACCACGGCAGCCGCCCGCCCTTCCAGTCGAGGAACTCGCCGGAGTCGGCGAGCGTGGCCGCGTCGGTCTCCCGCAGGATTCCGCGCACGGAGTCCGCGACCGGCGTGGGTGCATGGGGCCCGCCCATGTCGGTCTGCACCCAGCCGGGGTTGATGACCACCGAGATGATTCCCTCGCGGCGCAGGTCGACCGCCAGCGAGCGCGACATCATGTCGAGCGCGGCCTTGGACATGCGATAGGCGTAGTAGCCACCGCTGCCGTTGTCGGCGATCGAGCCCATCCCCGAGGTGACGTGCACGAGCTTCTTGGTGGTGCCGCGGCGCAGGTGGGGCAGCAGCGCGATCGACAGCCGCAGCGGGCCCATCGCGTTGATGTCGAAGGTGGTCGCGACGTCGCCGAGCTCGAGGTCTTCGGCCATCTGTCCGAGGCTCTGGGTCGGCCCGCCGTAGGAGCCGGCGACGTTGAACAGGGTGTCGATCGCCCCGTCGCCGAGCGCGTGCGCGAGCGCTTCGACGGTTGCGGCGCGGGTGACATCGACCTCATGGATGCGCACGCGATCCCCCGCCAAAGCAGCGAGCTGCGTGGCCGCGCCGGGGTCGCGCACGCAGGCCTCGACCACGTCGCCACGGGCCTGGAGCTGCCGCACCAGCTCGAGTCCGATCCCACGGTTCGCCCCGGTCACGACGGCTCGCATGCCGTCATCCTACGGCCCATCGGGTGCTCGCCGCAGCACCAGGCGCACACGGCTCGGCGGTCGGCCCACCGCAACGACGCACGGCCGTGACGGATGCCCGCGGCCGCCCGCCCCTGCGGTGCGTGGGGCTCCGTCGGGCGGCTCGGGCAACCGCTGCGCCGCCGCAGTGATCGTTCGATCGGCGACGCCGCCACGTTGGCGCCGAACGTGTGGTCGTCGACCTCCGTGCCCGTGCTTGCAGCCGCAACAGCGGGCCTGCGATGATGCGCGGGGCTCGGGTCGATCGCCGGCCCCGTCGCACGCGATGCTCGATGCTGGGCGCGCGCCCGCCCTGCGCCGCGGGCTGAATCTCTTCTTCGATCACGCCGACACCGGCGTGGTCTACGTCGCCGCGCAGGTGCCGGGGCTGGCGCACAACCCTGACCCGCAGCTGTCGCTGTGGATGTTCCGCGATCGCGACGACGGTGGCGCACTGCTGCAGCTCGAGGGCACGCTCGCCCCCGATCCCGAGGCACTCGCGGCACTGCCCACCGAGCTGGTGTCGCTCGGCTGGCAGCCGCCCGACGGCGCCGCGCCGATCCTCGCGCGGCCGCCGTGGCGCGCCGGTGAGGTGCGGCTGTTCGGCTTCCTCGGCGATGCACCGCTCGCGCCGACCGTGCTCGCCACCGGCGCACCTTCGCTGCTCGGTGATCCCCGCGTGGTGATCGCGGCGCGCCTGGGTCGCGACGCCGCGGCGCTGGCCGAGGCGGCGTTGCACGGCGACGCGCTGCCCACGGTGTTGATGTTCGACCTCGAGACCGTCGGGCTGGCGGGCCCGCTCGGCATCGAGGCCGAGGCCGACCTGCAGGCGATCCACGATCGGCTCACCGCGGCCGGGGCCCTCACCACACCGTACGGCGCGGCAAAGATCAGCGCGACGTGGGAGGAGTACCTGCGCGACGGGCTCATCCGTGTGGAGGTCGTCGACGAGGCCGGCGAGCTCGAGGGTCGTCGCGGCGAGGCGATGCGACGCATCGGCGAGGAGCTGCTGCGCACCATGCTGACGCCCGAGCCACCGCCATCGGCACCCCCGCAGCTCGACGACCGCGCGGTCGCACCGATCGAGCTCTCGTTCCGCCTCACGATGCGGCGCGAAGAGCTCGCCACCCACAAGCGCTGGAGCTTCCGCGAGCGCGCCGCGATTCCCGTGCGCTACACCGCTGCCGCGAGCCTCCTCGATCTCCTGCGCGACAGCCCCCTCGAGCGGCACGTGCACACCGTCGACCTCGCCGTCGCGCCGCGCCGCGTGTTGGTCCGGGCCGAGCCCGAGCTCGCGGCCCTCGGCGTGGCCGCGCTGGAGGTCGACGTGCGGCCCGAGGGTCAGGGCGACGCGCAGTCGCAGGTCGTACTCACCGACGACGCCCCCGAACAGGAACTCGAGGTCGAGCGCGAGGCCTTCGCCCCGCTCGAGCTGCGGGTCCGCGCGCGCTTCGACCCCACCGCAACCGCGCAGCCCGACCGCGAGACCCCCTGGATGCCCATCGATGGCAGCCTCGCGGTGGTGTCGGCGCGACGCCTGTTCCCACCGCGCACACTGACGTGCGTGCTGGGGCGCTGCGAGCTCGATTGGATCGAGCGGGTCGAGCTCTCGTTCGGCAGCGTCGGAAGTGTCACGCGCATGGCCGCGCTCGACGCCTCGCACCGCGCCTGCGAGCTCTACCTGCCGGGCGCCGGCGACGAGCCCATCGCGCTGCGGGTGCACTGGCGCGGCGCCCCCGACGAGCCCTCGGCGCTCGAGCCCGAGCGCGTGCTCGAGGGCGACCTGGTGGTGCTCGACAGCCCGTTCGGCGCCTCGGTCTCGGTGTTGTGCGTGCCGCTGCCGCGCGATGACCTCGCCGGCATCACCCTCGAGCTGCAGCTCGACGATCCCGGCGCCGACACCCAGAGCGCGCGCACGCGGACGCTCGCGTGGGACGGCGAGGATCGAACGCCGCGGATGGCCCACCTGCGTCGCCGCGACGATCAGCCCGCGCGCTACCGCCATCGCACCACCTTCGTGCGCCTCGATGGTGGCGTCGAGCGCGGGCCCTGGATCGCCGGCGAGCAGCCCTCGCTGGTGCTGGGCGGCGAAGGCTTCGAGGTCACCACCTGCGAGGTCCATGCGATCGGCGGGCCCGCGGCCCGCGGCAGCTTCGCGGTCGCGCTCGAGCTGCGCGCCGGCGAGCACCACAGCCACGCGATGATCGACAGCGGCCCCGATCACGCCAAGCTCGTGCTCGCCCATCCCGCCGGCCTCGTGCCCGCGCTCCACGTGCAGGAATTCATGAACGACGGCAGCACGCGCGAGCGCGTGTTCGACCCGGCCCCGCCCCTTGTCGTGCTCCCCACCGACTGACCACCCGACGCCCCGGATCCGCACCCATGCTGTTCGACGAACCCGTCCTCCACCACCGCGGCATCACCGTCTTCCGCGACTTCACCAACCCGCAGGCCTACTACTACCTGCCCGCGGAGACCCCCCGCATCGCTCGCACCGCGGCCGACGGCGAGTCCGGCGACTACGCGCTGCGGCTGGTGCTCTACCGACCCGACCCCAACGCCACCGCGCCGGCGGGCTTCGAGGAGGGCGGCGGGTTTCTCAACCTCGACTGCGACCTGCACGTGCCGACCGCGGTGCTCGAGGACGTCAAGCGCGAGATCCGACGCCGCTTCGGCGTCGATGCCACCCTGATGCCGGTGCCGTTCCTCGACGGCACCGTGGAGCTGATCCTGCTCGGAGTCGGGCGCGGCGACGACACCACCACGTTCGTGCGCAAGGTCGCCGGCACCACCGTGCCGTCGCTGTTCGGCGACGAGCGTGCCGCGTTCAGCGTGGTGCTCGATCGCGACGGCGCGGCGCTCATGCGTGCGGTCGTCGAGGCCGGCGGCGCGACCATGGCGATGGCCAACTACGGCCTCACCTATGCGGGCATCGGGCCCGCGTACAACCTCAAGATCACGATCGACTACCAGAGCGTGTACGAGCACCTCGATCTGCGGGTACGCGCACGCCTCGAGACCGGAAACTCGAACACCACGCGAACGCCCGCCGGCAGCGGCGGCACAGGCACAGGCACAGGCACAGGCACAGGCACAGGCACAGGCACAGGCACAGGCACAGGCACAGGCACAGCGGGGGGAGGCAACGCCGCGGGCAGCACCGGCGGACGCGAGACCAACAACACCAGCACCTCCGGCTTCGTCGCCGCCGCCGACTTCCATCTGTTGATGGAGGAGCTCCAAGAGCGCCGCGCGATCGTGGTCGAGGAGGTCGATCCCGATCCCAGCGAGGAGAGCCGCAGCGCCAACCAGGAGACCATCAACACCATCATCGGCAACCTGATGGGCTCGACATGGTTCCGGCCGACGCTGGCGCCGAACAGCCAGCTCACCAACCTCACGTCGGCGACCAACACCACCGGCACGACCGGCACCACCAACACCGCCGGCACCAACACCGCCGGCACCAACACCGCCGGCACCACCAACACCGCCGGCACCACCAACACCGCCGGCACCAACAACACCGCCGGCACCACCGCGACGACCACCACCACGACCGCCGGCGCGCGTCCGAACGCGACCTACGAGGGGCCGACCGATCTCCCCGGTGGGCTCGGCGTCGAGCGCTTCCAGCCCGCGGCCACCGGCACGCGCGAGACCTTGGTCGTGCGCGGCACGCCGAGCACGATCACCGTCGGCGGGCAGGCGCGCACGCTCGAGAACGGGCGCCTCACGGTCGACCTCGCCGAGGGCGACAGCAAGGACATCGTGATCACGTGGCCGGCCACCGCGGCCGGCACGCCGCGACCAACCACGTTTCACCTGTTCTTCGAGAACGACCACCCCACCGCGGACGAGGTCAGCTCGTACACGAGCACACCGCCGCGGGCGACCGACAGCCGGTTCACCCAGGACTCCGGTGCGTCCGAGCTGCCGGACCGGGGTGCCCCAGGGGCACTCACGACGTGGCTCGCCGCGCTCGCGAACACGTCGTTGGTCGTGCATGCCCACGCCAGCTTCGATCGCACGCCGCCGCTGCCGCGACCCAATGCAGTTGCCGACGACATGAGCCTGTCGCAGCGACGCCTCGCGGTCGCACGGGCATTGGTCCCGTCACGCTTCACGTTCACCAACGGCGGCGGGAACGGTGAGGCCCACGGCCACTCGATGTCGGAGGTCGATCTCATCATCACGCGCACCAATGGCGGCGGCGCGATCGATTCCCGCAACGGCGGGCGCATCGAGCACCGCGTGGTGCAGCTCGAGGGGGCGCTGCCGGGCGCTGCCGGCACGCCGACCACGCTGAACGGTCGCCTCGCGCGCGGCCGGGCCACGAACCCCGGCCAACCCGGCCAGCCCGGTCAGCCCGGTCAGCCGCGGCAGCCCACCGGCTCGACCACCAGCAGCTCGAACGTACAAGCCTCGTTCGAGATCAACTTCGAGATGATCCAGCGCACCGAGAAGATCGTCGCGACCTACGAGCTCAACTCCCGCAAGGCCCGCAAGCACGAGATCCATCCCCAGGGGCAGCTCGTGCTCGAGGGCCACGATCCCGCGCGCTACATCCTCGAGGCCGACGGCGCGATCGAGTTCTTCCAGCGCGTCGCACTCGAGGCCTCGACCACCGCGATGTGGGAACAGGACGGCATCAACGCGATCCAGGTGCAGGTCCGCTATGCGCCGACCGACGCCGGCGGCTTCCAGCACACCGGGGAGATGTTCCTGCGGCCAGACAAGGCGACCGACACCTTCGTGCGCAATCTCGAGCGCGACGCATCGATGCCGGGCAAGCCGTGGGTGTACTGGTACGACTACCGCGTCACGATCCACTACCTCGACGACGTCGCGCTGGGGGACTCCATCGGCGCGGTCACCAGTGTCGGCGCCCCCGGGGCCGACGCCGACGGTTGGATCCGATCGTTCGCACGCAACCTCGTGATCCACCCGCGCGACGTCACGCCGGCGCTCACCGTCAACCTCACGACCGGGATCATGCACTTCGACCTGGTCGAGCGCGTGCAGGTGGTCGTCACCTACGGTCCCCATCGGCAGAACCTCTCGTTCACCGCCGAGCAGACCACGCACCGCCTCGTGATCCGCCCGGAGGCGGACCTCGACGACGCCGAGGTCGAGACCTCGGGCGTGCTGTTCTATCGCGACGGCGCCCAGGTGCCGCTCGCACCGCAGCGCTGGGCCCCGCAGGAGCTCATCGTGATCAACGAGCCGCGCGGCAACACCCTGCGCGTGCAGGTGCTGCTGGCCGACCCCGCGCACGAGTACCAGAGCGCGCAGGTGCGGCTGCGCTACGTGCACGGCAACCGCTCGATCGAGGACGCCTTCGAGCTGCGCGAGCACGCGCAGGCCCACGAGTGGGCGGTGCGACTCGAGGATCCCGCCGCGCGTGCATGGCAGTGGCAGGCGACCATGATCGAGACGAGCGGAGCGATCCGCACCATCGACTGGACCGACGGCCACGACGAGCGGCTCATCCTCGGCGTGCAGGCGATCGACGTGATCCCCGTGACGGTGACATGGCTGGTGCCGCCACCCACCGGCGGGCTGCTGGCGGTGAAGATCGAGCTCGAGTACGTCGATGCCGCCAACGATGTACGCTGGGAGCACTCCGAGCTCATCCGCGAGGGGCACCCCGGCAGCTTCACATGGTCGATCGCGATCAAGGATCGGGACAGCCGGGGCTACCGCTACCGCGTGACCGAGTTCCGCGCGACCGGCCCGACCGAGGGTCCATGGCTGGATGCGACGACGACGGCGTTGGTGCTGCTGCCGAGCGCCTGAGCGTGCGAGGTCGCCTGTGGCGCGCGGCCCTGCTCGCGCGCATGGGCGACGACGCGCGCACGATCGCAGACCGCCTCGCGGACGCGTGCCGCTTCGGTGACGCGCGCTCGTGCTTCGACGCCGGCGCGCCACTGCAGCTCACCGTCGACGCGCCGGGCCCTGCAGGGCTGCGCGCGGGCGTGCGCCTGGGCCCGCGCTTCGACCCCCGCCAGGTCGAGGGGCTGGTCGCGTCGCCGGCCTGCGAGCAGCTCGAGCGTCGCCTCGCCGCGCTGCCCGAGGGTGACCACCCGAGCCTCGGCGCGTGGTTGTTCTGGACCGCCCTGCGCACCTCGGTCTTCGTCGACCTGCGCGACCCCGATGCCGGCCATGCCCACGCCCGCCTCGCGCGGGTGCTGACGCCCGACGAGGCCGCGCGCCTGCACGCGTGGACGCCTCGGCTGGCGGGCGCGCGCCCGTGGGCACTGCGGCTCGAGGCCGACACCGACGGACTACGCCGCGTGCACGTGCACTGGTTGCTCGACCGCCGCGCGTCGATCGTCGCGCTCGCAGAGGCGGTCGCACCGGGCCGCTGGCCGCTCGCCGCCCGCAGCCTCGCGACGCTCATCCGCGACCCCGCCCGCAGCGGTCGCTTCGTGATCGCGACCCCGCTCGATGCCCACTCCAGCGCAGCGCTACGACTGTCGACCACTGGCTTCGCCCTCGTGCCCGAGGACGATGCCAAGCAGCGCGCGATCGGGCGCGCCAGCGGCGAGCACGGTGGCGATCGCAGCTTCGTCGAGGCGATGTGGAGCCTCGCACGGACCGACGCACCGCCGCGCTGGCGCGTGGGCCGGGCCTGCGGGGTGCACGTCGACGACGCCGTGCGGCTGCGGTGGTTCCTGACGCCGTGGGTCCAGCCCGCGGCGTGAAGGCGGCCCTTGCGGACCCTCCCCCGCAGCTCCTGCACGTCGCCGTCGGATCCGCTCGCCAAGGGGCGCTACCATGCGCGCATGGCCACGCCCACGACCGACCTCCGCATCAATGGTGACCGCCTCTGGGGCTCGCTCATGGAGCTGGCGAAGATCGGCGCCACCCCCAAGGGCGGTGTGTGTCGGCTGGCGCTCGGCGACCTCGACAAGCAGGGCCGCGACCTCGTGATCGGCTGGGCGCGCCAAGCCGGCTTGCGCGTGACGATCGATCGCATCGGCAACTGCTTCATGCGCCGCGCTGGCCGCAACGACGCGCTGCCGCCGATCATGACCGGCAGCCACATCGACACCCAACCCACCGGCGGCAAGTTCGACGGCAACTACGGTGTGCTCGCCGGGCTCGAGGTCATCCGCACCCTCGACGACCACGGCATCCAGACCGAGGCGCCGATCGAGGTCGCGTTCTGGACCAACGAGGAGGGCTCGCGCTTCGTGCCCGTGATGATGGGCTCGGGGGTGTTCGCCAAGGCCTTCACGCTCGAGCACGCCTACGCCGCGAAGGACGTCGACGGCAAGACCGTCAAGGACGAGCTCGAGCGCATCGGCTACGTCGGGCCCGAGGAGCCGGGCGATCATCCGATCGGCGCGTACTTCGAGACTCACATCGAGCAGGGTCCGGTGCTCGAGGATCACCGCAAGACCATCGGCGTCGTCACCGGCGTGCTCGGCATTCGCTGGTACGACTGCGTCGTCACCGGCATGGAGGCCCACGCCGGCCCCACGCCGATGGCGCTGCGCAAGGACGCGCTGCAGGTCGCGGCCAAGCTCATGCAGGAGGTCGTCGCGGTCGCGCATCGCCACCCGCCCCACGGCCGCGGCACCGTTGGCATGGTCCACGTCCACCCCAACAGCCGTAACGTGATCCCCGGCAGCGTGAAGTTCTCGATCGACCTGCGCAACGCCAGCGATGCCCTCGTCGACGCGATGGACGCTGACATCCGCGCGGTCGCGGCTGCGATCTCGCGCGACAGCGGCCTGCCGATCAGCATCGAGCTGGTCTCGCAGTACCCCGCGCAGCCGTTCCACGAGGACTGCGTGCGCGCGGTGGCCAACGCCGCGGAGCGACTGGGCTACACCAACATGCCGGCGGTCTCGGGCGCTGGCCACGACGCGGTCTACATGGCCCGGCTCGCACCCGCGGGGATGATCTTCATCCCATGCAAGGACGGCATCAGCCACAACGAGATCGAGGACGCAACGCCGGCCGACATCACCGCCGGGTGCAATGTGCTGCTGCACGCGATGCTCGAGCGCGCCGGCGTGGTGTAGGCACGCGCGTGCTCGACGGCAACAGGCGGCCGAGCGCGGCGCTGAGCCCGAACACGACCCGCAGGTGCACCCGCGCGAGGATCGTCCGCTCGGGCAGCACGAAGCGGGTATGCGCGCCGAACAGGCCTTCGATGCCGATGGAGGCGCGTAGCCGATCGAGGAACCGCGGCAACAGGCCGAAGCCATAGCGGACGCCGAGCATGCCGATGCTCAGATCGCCCGCCCGCGATCCGCTGCCGCGGGGTGCCCCCTCGGGCATCCACGCGCCGACGACCTCGACGGACAGCGGCACGCGTTTCACCGCCCGGGTGCGCAACCCCGCGCCGACGAAGCTGCGCCCGACCCAGCGGTGGTCCTCGTGCGCGCGAGCCCCGGGCGCGTCGACCGTCCACGTCCGCTTCATCGCGCCCTCGAAGCCGACCTCGGGAAAGATGGTGAGCGCCTCGCTGGCGAAGTGCAGCTCGAACCGCGCTGCACCGCCCACGACCGGCGCGACACCCCAGTTCCGTGCGAGCTCGGGATCGTTGCGCTTGGGGGAGAACGACACGAACTCCACCCCGCTCCACGCCCGCAGGCCGACGCTCGTGCGACGGAAGCTCACGGCGGTCGCGTCGTGGGTGCCGTGCAGCAGCTCCAGCTTCCGCACGTGATTCGCGACCAACAGCGCGTTGCGGCGGGTGGAGGGGTCGAGCGCCCCACCGAACACGCGCATGTCGTAGCGGGTCGCCCCCGGGTCGGCGCGCACGAACTCCTGGCCCTCGAACGAACCGCTGCCGTCCACGGTGAAGCTCCTCGACTCCTGAGCGCCGTCGGGCAGGAACTTGTCGAGGATCACGAAGACCGGATCACCCGAGCGTGCGACCGCGCGCACGGTGTCCTGCAGCTGCAGCTGCAGCGGCCGCGAGACCACGGGGTCGTCGAAACCCGCCGCGAAGGCACACGCGCCACCTTGCACGGTGCAGGTCGGCGTGTCGACGAAGCTGTTGGTCTGGTCGATCGCGACGATCTCGTTGGACTCGTCATCCCGCAGCAGCGGGCACAGCAACCCGTCGCCCAAGGGATGGCAGGTCATGCGCCGCTCGTTGCAGCTGGGGTTCTTCCACTCCTCACCCGCCTCCTCGACCATCCCCAGGAACCCACGGGGCTGGGAGCCCGAGTAGCGCACGCAGTAGACCGTCGTCGGCGAGTCGGACTCATCGCGCGGCGACGGCGGGCGGATCAGCTCGATCCATCGCACCACCGCGACTGCGGCCGTCGACTCGACCTGCAGCGGCTCGTGCTGCCGACGTGCGCGCGCCAGATCGATCACGATCTTCGCACCGTGGTACGCCGGCGCACGCAGCGTGAAGCCGGCGCTGTCGAGCGTGCGCCCCTGCTGCGTCAGCGCCACGCGCAGCCGCAGGCGATCGGCGGTCGCGTCGTAGGCAACCGGCGTGACCGCGACGCCGACGGGCGCGAGTTCCACCACGATCTTCGAGGCTTCGACGGGCAGGAGGCCGAGCCCGAGCACGTCGACATCGAGCTGACGCCGTTGCAGGACGACGTCCACCACCGATGCGGCGCACGGTCCCGTCGACGTGCCCGCAGCCGGCGGGAAGTAGTCGTCACCCGGTTCGATGGTCAGCCGAGGACAGCGGTCCCCGAGACGATGCAGATCGAGCAGCACCGTGTCGGTCAGGCGATCGAGCGTCGGCGCAGAGCGCAACACCGCACGCCCGCCACTGTCGTCGACCACGATGCGCGACAGCGACTCGGGGCAGGTGCCACGACACAGGCGCGTGCGCACGCGCCCGGCCGGTCCCGGGGCCTCGACCTCGACGTCGATCGGGGCTCCCGCCTCGTCGCGCACACGCACCCGCCGCGCCGCCTGTGCCGGCAGGGCCACGCCGAGCACGAGCAGCACGAACGCGGTCGCCAGCCACGGCCTCACTTGCGCCTCCGCGTGCACGCAAGCGCGCCACGCTCGAGCTCGATGCGGCAGCTGGCGGTCGCCTGACCGCGCGCCTCGAGCAGCCAGACGTTGGCGCGTTTCGCCAACATCCAGCGCGGCAGGGCGTCGATCCGTACGTGGTCACGCTCGACGCGGGTGATCGCGCTGGTCGGCACCGGACACAGCGGCTGCGCGCCGACATGCAGCAGCCGAGCGTCGCGCAGTCGCAGCTGCGGCGTGCCGTCGACCGTCACATCGAGCCGGGCCGTCGCGATCGTCGGCGTCTCGAGCTGCACGACCATGCCGTCGTCGACCTGCGTGACACCGCGGCTCTGCGTCTCGCCGGCGATGGTGACGCGCAGCTGGGCGGTGGGCGGAAGCTCGGGCCACGGAATCCAGCCCCGCGCGGGTAGCTTGCCGGCGAACACCACCGCACCGTGTTCGATGGACACCGCGCTCGCATCGAGTTCGCCGGCGCACACCGATAGCTTGCCGAGCCGCAGCGCGGCGGGCTCGAGCGACGCGGGCCGGAACCGCAGCGACCACGAACCTTCGCCGCCACAATCGACCATCGGCTCCTCGCGCTCACCGGGTGGGATCCCCGAGATGCACGCCTCCACGGTTCCGTCGCTGGCGTGGAGCTCACCATCGGCGTACGCGGGCGTCGCCGTGGCATCGAAGGCGCGGGACGCCGCGCAGCTGCGTCCCTCGACGCGGGCCGGCAGCTCGAGCTGGCAGCTGCCATCGGCAGCGCAACGGGTCGTGGACTCCCAGCTGCCCGTGACCCCGAGCACCACATGGTGGCCGTCGGCGGCTGGGAGCGCCATCGACGTGCGCGCATGGGTCAGCTCGGCGTGGTCGTCGGTGGGAACATCGAAGGTCCACAGCAGGCGATGGCGCGTCCGTCCGCCTTCGCGCTCTCGCTCCACCAGCGTGGCGCGGCTGGGGAAGCTGCTGCAGTTCGGCACCGCCAGGTAGCCACGGCCGTCGACGAAGGTCGAGGTCTCGCTCGGCGACCAGCGCACGAACGCGCCGGCCACCGGCGCCGTGCGCAGCAGCTCGACCCCGCAGGAGAGCTCGACGATCTCCGACGACGGCAACGCGGGCTCGTCATGCCAGTGCACGCGCGCGGGATCGTGGTTGGCGAGTGGCTCGTCGAGCGCGAGTACCCGCACAGAGGTGAGCCCCGGCGGCACCTCCAGCCGCAACCGCGCCTCCCCGTCGCCCTCGTGTGCACCGCGGTGCGCCGCCCAGAAGTAGACCGGCCGCGACAGGGACGAGCGAAACCACAGCTCGCGCGTGTTCCACTGCACGAACGCGACGTAGCTCCCGACCAGCGCCAGCAGCCCCAGCGAGACCCCGGTCGCCAGTCGCGAGCGACGCAGCAGCTCGGCGGTGAGCAGGCCGAAGATGTCGTCCTGCCGCATGCGCACCAGCGCGAGCACCACAGGCGCACCGAGCACGGTCGACGCCAGGGCAATCAGCCGCGCCACGCCGACCCCGCCCGCGAGCCAGGTGCTGCGATCGACGACCTGCGCGCCCTTGAAGAGATACTCGGAGCAGTACCAGACCCCGACGAGCAGCGACGAGATGCTGAAGAGCACCAGCGCGACCAGCCACTTCGCGACGCGACGCACCGGGATCGACGTCGCGTAGGTCGGCGCTTCGTCTGCGAGATCGGCCTCGCTCCACAGCGCCAGGGTCAAGACGCAGTCATGATCGATCGCCGGCAGCTCGAGCTGGCCCGCACGGGCCCGCAGCGGGATCGTGTCGCCAACTGCGGCACGGCTGCAACGCAGCTGTGCCCGCGCGGCACCATCGACGCGCCAACGCACGCGAACCGACCGCGAGCCGATCACCACCGTGGGCTCGGCGGAGAACTCGTGGACCGCCAGGGTCGGGAGCTCGCCCAGGGCACGAGTCGTCGGCGTCGACGACATGCGCATCTAGTGTGTCGCGGGGGCAGATCGATCCCAGCGATGTGGGGCTGGCCGATCGGCCGCGCCACCGGCGGGCCGTGATCGCGCGTGGCGTGGCGCCCGAACCCGCCGGGCTCAGAACTCGCACTGGTTCGTGGCAGCGTTGCAGGTCGAGCCCGGCGCCACGAACGGACACACGTCGCCGAAGAACGAGGTGCACGGGATGCCGCAGGTGTCGGCCGTGTGGTCGTAGCACTGCTGCCCCGGGCCGCACTCGGCGTCGTTGTTGCAACGGCAGTTGAAGTCGTCGGGGATGCCGTTGCCGTTCTCGTCGGTGCCGTCGCAGCACTCGGTGACGTAGAAGTCGCTCGCGCTGCAGTCGTCGTCCTGGCAATCGATCGTGCCGTCGCAGTCGTCGTCGAGGCCGTTGGTGCAGGCGTCGACACCGAACTCCGCGCTGGGGTCGTTACCGCCCACGCAGCCGGCGCAGCCGGGCGCGGCGACGCAGTCGGGGTCGCCGCAGTCGGCGTAGACATCGCCATCGTTGTCGATGACGTCGTTGCAGACCTCGACGGGGTTGGCGTCGATCTCGACGTTGAGCTGCCACGCGCCCTCGTTGGGCCCGCCGATCGGGTCGATGGTGTAGCCATCGAGGAACACGAAGTAGTTGCCCGGCTGCAGCAGCGTGAGATCGATCGACGAGGCCAGGTTGCCGCCGCTGTCGTCGTCACACGCGAGCTCGAGACCGGAGGCACAGTTGCCCGCGCGCACGTAGAGCACCGAGTCGAACGAGGTGCCGACCGAGGTGAGGATGACGTGCGAGGGCTGCAACAGGATCAGCTGGAACACCGCCTCACCGGCTCCGCCGCCGCAGGTGCCGGCGGTGTTGTTGCTGTGGCCAGTGGTGTCGCCGAAGAAGGTGCCGCTGGCGAAGATCGCCGCCGCGGTGCCGCAGTTCTGCTGGCTCTGCACGCACACCGGCACCGCGAAACAATCCGAGTCGTCGCAGTCGATCGCGCCGTCGACGTCGTCGTCGAGGTCATTGTTGCAGATCTCCGCCTGCGGCATGCAGCCGGCATCGAACACGCAGGCATCGTCGGCGCAGTCGATGAAGCCGTCGCAATCGTCGTCCTGCCCATTGCCGCACTGCTCGGGCACGCACATCGCACACGATGGTGAGAGCACGCAGTTCGGGTCGGCGCAATCGACCAGGCCGTCGCAGTCGTTGTCGTTGCCGTCGTTGCACTGCTCGGCCGAGGGGCCGCCCACGCAGGTACACGAGAAGGTGCCCTCGCAGTCGGGATCGACGCAGTCGACCAGCAGGTCGCAATCGTCGTCCTCGCCGTTGCCACACTGCTCGAACGCCGCCATGCAGGTGCACGCGCTGTCACCCGCGCAGTCGCTGTCGTCGCAGTCGATCGCGCCGTCGCAGTCGTCGTCGAAGCCGTCGACGCAGAAGCCACCCTCGCTGCCGGCGCAGCCGCACGCCGGGGTCCCGAGGCAATCGGCGTCGTTGCAGTCGACGGTCGTGTCGCAGTCGTCGTCGCTGCCGTTGGTGCAGTTTTCACCGCCCGGTGCCGGCGCACAGCCGCAGTTGGGCACATCGTCGCAGGCGGGGTCGAAGCAATCGGCGACACCGTTGCAGTCGTTGTCGTCGCCGTCGAAGCAGTCCTCCGGCGCGCCCGGGAAGGTGTTCGGGTTGAGGTCGTTGCAGTCGCCACCGCCGCACGAGAACGGCGCGACCCCGTCGCCGTCGGCATCGCGCGCCGACATCACGCAGACGCCGCCTTCGCAGGCGCCGATCATGCACGGATCGCCCGAGGCGCACTCCGGGTCGTTGGCGCACAGCGGCGGATCGCCGGTGGTGTCGCTGTCGCTGTCGCTGTCCGTGGTCGGCAGGTCGTCGCCGGTGGTGAACGTATCGGTGACGCTGGTGGGATCACCGGTGGTGAAGGTCACGCTGCCCGAGTCCGCGATCGTGACCGAGCCCGAGTCCGTGTCCGTGCCGGTGCCACTGCCGCCCGTGCTGCCGGTGCTGCCCTCACCGCCCCCGGGCGTGAACGTGAAATCGGAACGACCGCACGACGCCGCACACGCGAGGCCGAGCAGAGCTACGGAACGACCAAGGGTACGCATCGCGGGGTCGCCAGCGTATCAGGGTTGCGTGGGGCGGTCGTGCGCCGCGGGCGGCGCCTGCACCCACGCGGCGATCGACGCGTCACCCGCAGGCTCCAACCCTGCCCGCGCCGCGGCCAGCGCCCGCCGCAGCTCGTCCATGCCCTCGAAGCGCTCGGCCGGCACGCGGGCGAGGACGCGCCGCAGCATCGGCTGCAGTGATTCCGGCACGCCATCCAACGTCGGCGCGGCCCGGCGGATGCGCTCGAGCGTGGTCGCGACGTCGTCGGCCTCGAACGCTCGCGTGCCCGTCAGCAGCTCCACAGCCACGACGCCGAGCGCGAACTGGTCGCTGCCGCCGGACAGCGCCGCGCCCTCGACCTGCTCGGGTGAGAGGTACGCGAACTTGCCTCGCACGACCCCAGCCGCGGGCTGGCTGGCGTGCGCAGTCGCCTTCGCGATGCCGTAGTCGGCGAGCTTCACCTCGCCCTCCCGCGACAGCAAGATGTTCGACGGCGTGACATCGCGGTGCACGATCCCGAGCGGCCGCCCCCGCTCGTCGCGGGCCCGGTGCAGGTGGGCCAGCGCCGCGGCGACCGCGTCGACGATCGCGAGCGCGACCCCGGGGGCCGGGCGCGAGCGCAGCAGCGCGCGGCGCAGATCGAGGCCATCGACGCGCTCCATCACCATGAAGTAGCGACCGTCATCGACCCCGAGATCCAAGACCTCGACGAGGTTGGCGTGGTGCAGGGTCGCGCCCAGCTTGGCCTCGGCGATCAGCTGTCGCTGCAGCTCGGGCTCGTCGGCGCGCTCGGGCAGCAGCGCCTTGATCGCGACCGGCTTGCGGAAGCCACTGGCCCCCACGCGCTCGCCCGCGAACACCTCGGCCATGCCACCGCTGCCGATGCGCGCGAGGACGCGGTAGCCCCCGAGCTGCGCAGGCAGGTTCATGCGGGTGCGCTAAGCTTAGCAAAGTGTCGGCGACCGCGACGGTTCACACCGAGGCACTCGGGCCCGCCGGCGCCGCACCGCTACCGTGCCAGGTGGTCGTGATCGAAGGTCCCGATGCCGGTCGTGCGGTCGAGCTCGGGCCCGGCGAGACCGTGATCGGCTGCGACCCGGGCTGCGATCTCCCGCTGACCGACCCGGCGGTGTCGCGGCGGCACCTGAGCGTGCGCCGCGACGGCGACCGCTTCGCCGTGCGGGACCTCGACAGCCGCAATCACACCCTCTACGAAGGTGGGCGACTGGGCGCGGCATCGCTGCCGGTGGGCGCGACGCTCAAGCTCGGCCACACGTTCGTGCGACTGCAGCCGCGGCCGCAGCCGCTGGTGCTGACGCCGAGCCGCGCGCGCCGGATGGGCGAGCTGGTCGCCGAGAGCCTCGCGATGCGCGAGGTCTTCGCGGTGCTCGAGCTCGCGGCCGATGGCGACGTCTCGGTGCTGCTCGAGGGCGAGACCGGCGTGGGCAAGGAGCTGGCCGCCCGCGCGCTGCACGATGTCGGTGCGCGTCGACGGGGGCGCTTCGTCGCGATCGACTGCGGCGCGCTGCCGGAGACGCTGCTGGAGAGCGAGCTGTTCGGCCACGTGCGCGGGGCCTTCACCGGCGCCAGCGCAGCGCGGGCAGGCGCGTTCGTGCGGGCCGACGGCGGCACCATCTTCCTCGACGAGCTCGACACCATCTCGGGTGCGGTACAGGCACGACTGCTGAGGGTGCTCGAACAACGGCGGGTGCGGGCGGTCGGCGCCGACGACGAGACCGCGATCGACGTGCGCGTGGTCGCAGCTGCGCGCCGCGACCTGCGGGCGTTGGTGGCCGAGGGCAGCTTCCGCGCCGACCTCTACTACCGCCTGTCGGTGGTGCGGGTGGTACTGCCGCCCCTGCGCGAGCGTCGGGAGGATGTCGCGCCGATCGTCGGCGAGCTGCTGCGCCTCCGTGGACTCGCCGAGCCCGGGCCGATCGCGGGGCCCAACCTCGACCGACTGCTGGCCCACGAGTGGCCCGGCAACGCCCGCGAGCTGCGCAACGCGATCGATCGCGCGCTGGCGCTGTCGCCGGGGGCCACCCGCTTCGACGGGCTGCGGCTCGCACTCGATGGCGACGTGGGCCAGCGCGAGGCCCTGGTCGTGCGCGACGAGCTACCGTTCGCCGCCGCCAAGCAGGCGGTGGTCGACGAGTTCGAGCGTCGCTATCTGCGAGCGCTGTTCGATCGCAACGACGGCAACATCTCGGCCGCAGCCCGCGAGGCCGACCTCGATCGCAAGCACCTGCGCGCGCTGCTGGTGCGTCACGGCATCCTCGCCACGCCGTGAACGGTCACCACCACCGCGGTGATGTTGTCGGTGCTGCCGGCGTGGTAGGCGTCCTCGACCAGCGCCTCGCAGGCACGCCCGTCGTCGCGACAGTGCGCGAGCACGTCCGCGATCGCGTCGTCGTCGAGCGCACCCCATAGCCCGTCGGAGCACAGCAGGTAGCGGTCGCCGGCGCACACCGGCTCGAGCCGTAGCGCGGGCTCGGCCGCGCCATCCATGCCGATCGCGCGCGTCAGACACGCCAGCAGTGCGGGTGAGACCACCTCTGCCGGCATGCCGGAGCGCGTGAGCTCGGCGGCGACGGAGTGATCGTCGGTGAGCAGCTCGAGCTGTGCACGCAGCCGGTACAGTCGCGAGTCCCCGACGTGGGCGAGCGCGAGCTGACCACGATGGAACCACGCCAGCACGGCGGTCGAGCCCATGCGCGCCAGTCGTCCGCGTCGCTCCCTGCGAACTGCGTGGTCGGCCGCGCGCAGGGCCACGTCGACGGCCTGCGCCAGTGGCCCCAGCGACGCGCGCGAGCGCTGCGGCCACGTGCCCTCGGGATCGATGTCGAGCCGGCCCATGAAGGTATCGATCGCGGCGACCACCAGCGCGCTCGCGACCTCGCCACCCTCGTAGCCGCCCATGCCGTCGGCGACTGCGAACACGCCCGAGCGAGGACGCAGCAGCATCGCGTCTTGATTGGAGCGGCGGCGGCCGACCACCGAGCGGCCGTCGCAGGCGAGCGTCATCGCGTGGGGATCCATCGCGGGCGCAGCGGTGCGCACGACGTGCCGCCGCCGAACGCCGCGCGAGTCCACGCCGCGGTGGTGACTCGGCGCCCCACCGGCGGCGGGCGGGGCGGGGCCGCGCTGCGGGGTCGACCCCCCGGGCGACCGCGGCGCGCTCGTTCGTCGCGGTGGCATCAGAAGCGGCCGCCGATGCTGAGCCCGGCCTGTCCGCGCGCGAGCATCGGCGCGACCCGCAGCCCGGCGACGCCCTGCGTCGGCAGGGCTCGCGTGCGCTTGTTCGCCACGGCGAACGCGATCATGCCGCCGACGAACACCGGCACGCCCACCGCTGCCAGGCCCACGCCGGCCCACAACACCTTGGGCCCGAAGCTGCCGTTGCTGTAGCCGCCCGCGAGGCCACCGCCCAGCACCACCAGCGCGCCGCCGACGGTGAGCGTCGCGACGCCGCGGATCCGCAGCTTGCGGAGCTTCTCGCGCTGCTCCGCGAGACCCTCGTCGGCCGTGCTCGGACGCGGCGCCGCCAGGGCCGGGCGTGGGGGCGGCAGCTCGTCGTCGGCCGCTTGCGCGAGCTCGACGTCGGACGCCGACGGTGCGACCGCAGTCGCGGGCTCGTCGGCCGCAGGCGACGCGGCGCTCGATCCCGCGGGCTCCTGCCACCGCGCGGACGCGGTCGACGGCAGCTGGGTGAACACGGCCAAGGTGGCGACGGCAGTGGCGACGTTGCGCAGCATCATGCCGACCCAGGTGCGCGCGGCCGGGAGTTCGATTCCCCTGACGCGAGCGCGGGGCGGTGGCCGACGCCGACGTGGCCGCCGCTACACTCGCCCGCAGCGGTGGCTTCAGTCGAGACCGACGCGGCCGTCGATCCAGTACGCCTTGGTCCGCAGCTCGCCGACGCCGCGCCCACGCAGCTCGTCGCGCACCCGCTGCACGAGGTCGGCGGCGCCGGTGATGCCGACGGCGCCCGCGAGCTGCGGCAGCGCCCGCGCGAGCGTCTCGCCGCGCGCGGCCCCCATCGGGCGCTCGACCAGCTCGACCTCCTCGAGACCGGTCGCAGCGATGGCCCGCGCGACGGCGACGCCTTGCGCCACCTCGATCCACGCGCGCACCTGACCAGGACGCGCCCTCGCGTAGCTCGCAGCGACCGCGATCGAGGTCTCGTCGCCGACCAGCGTCAGCGGACCGGGCGGCATCGCGAGCGAGCGCGCGGGACCGGCAAGGCGAACGCGCGCGCCCGGCTCGAGCGTCCGTGCCCAACGCGAGGCCGGCGTGTCACCGCGGGCGTACACGAGCAGCGCCGTGCCGCCGTCGGGGCCCCACCACAGCGGCGTGTACGTGCGAACGTCGTCGCTCGGCATCAGCACCTGCAGCTTGTCGCCGGCACTCCACCGCGCACCGCCGCCGCCCCGCACGGCCAGGCGCACGAGCCGGAACGACGGCTCGGGTGCGGTGACCCCGATGATCTCGGCGTCACGCAACAGCGGACCGAGCAACCGGAAGACGCGGCCCTTCATCGACATGATGGACCATCGAGGGACGCTCGCTCCGGCACGCGGGTTACGTCGCGTGTGCCGCCTTGCGATGCCCGCGCGTCCGAGAATCGTCCGCGGGGGCTGTAACGATCGCCCGCCCGCGGGCACCGGTGCCCGACGCCCCATCGGCGCCCGGGAGACCCACCATGCACCGCACACCTCATCTCGTCTTCACCGTGGGCTTGCTCGCCCTGTTTGCCGGTTGTGATACCGCCGAGCCCGACGACGCGGCCCTTCGCGTCGACGATGCGCCGCAGTGCGGGCCAAAGACGCTGCCCTGCCCCGACACGGGCGACACCGCGGACACCGACGACGGCACCAGCAGCTCCGACGACGGCACAGGTGGCTCCGACGACGGTACGGGTGGCTCCGACGACGGTACGGGCGGCTCCGACGACGGTACGGGCGGCTCCGACGACGACGAGGGCGAGGCCGATCTGCCCTACAACTACGATGTCCAGCTCGGCGACACCGTCTTGCTCGACGACATCTTCCTCTCCGAGGGGCCGCTGCCGACCGCGGTGCTCTCGTTGACCCCGCGCGAGGGCGACTGGCGGCTCGCGGAGCTCGAGGGCGGTGTTGCGTTCGAGGTCACCCAGGACGACTGCGACCACGAGGGCAGCGACGGCACCGGTCGCGACCGCTTCGATATCACCTGGCAGAACCCCGACGGCACGCAGAGCAGCGATCACTTCACGATTCGCTACTGCGATTGAGCACGCGCAAGGCGAGACACCGAGTGCGCGGCGCCGCTGGATCGCCGCGCCCTCGCGTGCTCCACCGCAGCATCGGCGATGCGCGACGCCGGTCGCTTCGATGGGTCGCCCTCAACCGCACGCCACCTCGAGGGTCGTGCACTCGCCGGTCGTGAACGGCGGTGCATAGCCCTCGGGCGGGTTGCCGGTCTCGATCTCGACCAAGCCGACCGTGCACGCGATGAGCGACGACGTGGTCGGTGCCGCGAGGCAGTCGTCGAAGTACGCCGCCGGCTGCAGCTGCAGCGCGCCGGAGCGGCCGACGCGGCCGAAGTTCTGGCAGCCGGGGCAGTCATAGCTCCACTCGACGAGCACGGTGCCATCGCCGAACGCGTGCACGCGCTGGGCGACCAGGCCCTCGTCGCCCATCTCGCCCCATAGCACCTCGTAGGTGCCGGGCACATCGTCGCGCAGGGACTCGAGCAGACAGATCGCGGCGGCGTCCGACTCGAGCGTCTCGAGCGTGGAGAAGCCCAGCGCCCACACGCGATCGCACACCGCAGGGCCGTCCTGCGCGCAGCCGAGCGGGCTCTCGCAGCCCTCGCTGTACGAAAAGCAATCGCCGTCGGTGAACGACTCACAGTCGCCGCACTCGTACTCCCAGCGCTGCACGCACTCGGTCTGCACGCACGTGGTGATGACGCCGACCTGGTCCTCGCACTCGCAGGTCGCCGAGCCGACGATGGTCGGTATGCCGTCGACGAGCGTGCAACTCTGACAACCCTCGAGCGTGTCACCGAGCATGCAGTCGCGGGTCGCGAGGCACGGCCCCCACTGCAGCTCGCCGTCGATCTCGTCGCAGTACGCGACACCGTCCATGCCGTCCGTGGTGCACTCGACGAACATGCCCTCGAGCGCACACGGGCCCGACGGGCCGTCGCCCGCGGTGGTCGTGGCGGTGGCATCGGCGGTCGTGCTGTCGGCGGTCGCCGTATCGGGCGTCGAGTCGCTGGTCGGATCGCCGTCCGCGCTGGCCCCAGTCGCGCTCGCGACCGCGCCGTCGCCACAGGCGAGTGCGAGACCGAAGGAGAGGATCGCACTTCGCGTCTTCATTGCAGCAACACTCCTTCGAAGGCCCCGCGACAACACGTCGTGAAGATCTGCATGTCCTCGCCGCCGCAGTCGAATGCCGCGAGCGCCTCGCCGACCTCGCACTGCGAGATGACGGTGTCGTCGACGATGCAGTCGCACAGCGCGGTGGCGTCCTCGACCGGACACACGACCTCGAGATCGTGGCCGTAGCACCCCGTGCCCCGCCATTCGCACGCCGACTGTGTGCCGCCGCCGCCCGGGATGCCGCCCAGGTGCCAGCAGGAGCCCTGACACAGGTCGTGCTGGATGTAGACCGCCTCGCACTCGCGCGCCTCGCACGAGGGCTCGGCGGGCCCGGCCGCGACCGCCTCGCACGCGATCACCTCGCGGTAGACGTCGATGCAGGCGCCCTGCTCTGCGAGTACGATCGCATCGAGACAGCGTCCGTAGCAGGTCTCGCCGACGAACACGTCGGCGCAGCCGCGGGCCTCGGCGTTGAGGCACCACGACACGCAAAGGTCGGCGTCGGTCGGGGCGCCGCTGGTGGTGCTGGTCGTGCCGGGATCGCTCGCAGCGGTGGTGTCGGTCGGCGCCGCCGACGAGGACGACGAGCCCGATGCGGCGCTGGACGTCGCCTCATTCGTCGATACGTCGACGGCCGGCCCGCACGCGAACACCAGCGAGAGCCACCACCACCGCCACATCCTCGCAGTGTACCACCGGACGCCGCGCCGCAGCGCGGCGTGGATCGACGTCGCCGGGTCGACGCAGGTGTTCGGTGCTGCCCCCGCGCAGCTGCCTCACAAGTGCGCTGCGATCGCCGCCACGACCGACGTCACGCGGCCCCGACCCGCCGCCGTGAGAGCTGCACCAGTGCGCGCCGCAACCGCCCGTGGCGCGCCAGCCCGATCGCGAACGCGTCCTCGCGCGGCGCGCCCTTGGCCAGGAGTATCGGCAGCACGGCGCGGCGATCGGCCGCGGGCCAGCGTTCGACCCCGAGCAGGCACGCAAGCACGCTCCAGCGACCGAACCACACCCGCTGCATCGGATCCATCGCCGCGCGGCCGGACAGCCCGAGGCTCGCCCGCATGCGGCGCGAGCACGATGCCTCGGCCGCTTCGGTGTCGCCGCCGTGGTGGCGACCCACCCACTCGCCGACCGCGAGGCCGATGCGATCGAGCGAGATCTTGCCCGCGACGTCGTCGCGCGGCCGGTCGAGGTGAAAGTAGACATGACCCGCGGCCAGCTTGCGTAGCGTCGCGGGCGACGAGCGGTGCGCGGGGTCGCGGGCGATTCGGCGCTGCTCCTGCGCGAGTGCCCGCCGCGCGCCGGGATCGGCGGGGTGAAAGCCGAGCTTCTGGTAGAACCAGAACGCACCACTCGCCAGCGCTTCGTCGTTGTCCTGGCCGAGCTGATAGGGATCGACGGCGAACACGTCCGCGGCGAACAGGTGGTGCACTGCCGAGAGCGCCTTGGCGTAGATCTCGGCGGCCTGGGTGCCGCGAAACGGCTCGAACACGTTGTAGTTGAGCTCCGCCGATCCGAACAGCAGGGCCGATTGATAGTAGCCGATCGGCACGCCGTTCTTGTGCAGGACGAACACGTAGACCGTCTCCATCAGCGGACGGAACGCCGGGAGCAGCCCGATGCACGACAGCATCACGCCGTCACCCACGTCGATGAGCCGGACGTCTTCGGGGTTCGCGTGCTGGATGGCGTCGAGGTCGCGTTCACGCGTCACCATCGCCTCGCGCGCGGCGTGGATCAGCGCCTCGGCCCTCGTGCCGGCCACGTCGCGCACCGAGCGGGGTGGGATCCGCAGCGCCGTCGAGAGCTCGGGACGCCTCGACGACAGCGCCGCGCGCTGGAACACCGGCGCGTGGAGCTGCACCTTCGCGCGGGTCCGAGACGGCGTGTCCGGGCCCGCCGACAGCCGCATCGGCACGTCGACGGTCTCGTAGATCGTCTGCCGCGTGAGGTCGTCGAGCGCGAGCGCCTCGAAGCGCCGGATCACGAAGGTGGCGTCGGTCTGAGCCGGGCCTTTGATGCGCTCGAGCCACTCGCGGGTCGAGACGTCCAGCGACGAGATGTCGATGACCTGGGCCTGCGAGACCGCGAGGTCGAGCAGATGCTCGGCGCTCACGGCCGAATCGAACCGCTCCCAATCGATGCTCAGGTACCGAGGCCAATGCGTGGCGAGCCAGCGCGCCGTCGGCCAATGGAATTGGTAGCGGATGGGCGTCCCCGCGATCCCGGAGTCCTGCAGCGCCTGGGCGAATTCGGCGACGTCACGGCGGCGACCGAAGCTCGCGATCCGACGCTCGACCTCGGCGAGGATCTTCGCATCGTCGGGGTACGCCCGCAGGAAACAGAGGACCTCGTGAAACCGTCGCACCTGCGCCGCGGTGGTCGCCCGACGGCGGCCGATCTGCCGGAGCAACTGCAATTTCTGCGACGCCTCGCCGCCACCGAACCGACGTGCAATTCGCTCGAGGCGGTTCAGCAGCAGGATCGTGGAGGGTACCGCCAAGGCGGCGATCCTAGCAGGCCGCGCGTGGCGGCGGTACCGACGCAAATGCCGAGACGCGTCGGTGCTCCGCGCAACTGTGACCGTCTCGCGCTGCGATCTTCGTCGAGATGCGCCGGCGCGGCCGACCCGATCGCTCGAGTCCGTGTCAGCCGCCCGCGGCGGCGGACACCAGCAGCTCGCCGGCGCCGCTGCGCTGGATCTCACCTGGCATCGGCGCACCGTCGAGGCCGTACCGCACCACGCGATACCGGGTCATCGGCGGCCCACCGGCAACCACCGGCACCAGCAGCACGCCGGGTTCGCGCTGCGACTGCGTGAACGCCAGGGTGTCGACCACCGCGTCGCCCTCGGGCTCGAGCAGCTGCACCGCGACCGCGATCACACCGTGGCTCGCGAGCTCGGGACCCGCGACCAGGCGCACCTTCACCTGTCGGTGCTCGCCATCGCGATCGCGGACGATGAACACCGGATCTGCGGTGGTCACCGGCGCGCCGACGAAGGTGCTGCCATCACCGCGGATCACGACCACGTCGATGCGCACCGGCGGCGGCACCTCGGCGAGTGCCGGCATCGACACGACCTTCGTGCGCTTGTCGCCGGCCTCGAACCGCACCTCGGTGGTACGGGAGCGGCCGTCCTCCTCCATCGTCACGGTCACCAGCGCCTCGAGCGTGTCGGCGGGCAGCAGCGGGAAGAGCCGCAGCGATCGTTGACTCCGCCACGGACCGTGCACGACCCACGACGTGCCCGCCACATTCGTCCACGGCCCTGTGACCGACGGGCCGTCGGCGAAGAACCACGTGTTGCGGAGCTCGAGCCGCGGCGGTGGCTCGGCGACGGCGGGTGGCGGCGGACCGTCGAACATGCCCCCGCCGGGGTCCACGACCGTCGGCACAGGCGGCGGCGGGCCGAGTCGCGCGCGCAGCATCGCCCGCGGCGCCGCCTCGGTGAGCGCGAAGCTCCGCGCCGCCTCGCCATCGATGCGGGTATCGATCTGCACCTGCGGTGTCTCGGCGAACGAGAGCGTGCCGGGCACCAGCTCGACCTCGAGCCGCGGCACGCCGGAGAGCGGATGCACCGCGAGCTGCAACGAGCTCGCGCTCGACCACTCGCCGATGAAGGTCGGCGGTCCCTGCCACGGGCCGTCCTCGAGGAAGTGCACCTCGCTGCGCACGCGGTAGCTCGGCGGCTTGCCGTCGGTCCATGCCGAGAAGTGCTTTGCAGTGGCGTCGCCGGGCTCGAAGGTCAGCGCGACCTGGGTCGTCGGGGTGCGCTCGTCGGGGTATGCCAGCTGCGTGACCAACCGCTGCACACCAAGGCTCGCGAAGTCGCCCAGCGGTCGCACGTCGACGTCGAGTCGCTGCCAGAAGCTGCCGGCATCACTGGCCTCGACCACGTGGGGCACCGCACCCATCGCCGAGAGCAGCCCCTGCGGCGCCGCGGTGCGGGTCTCGGCGTGGGACTCGTTCCAATCGAAGCGCATCGTCACGAGCTCCTCCTCGTGGATGTCTTTGAACGAGAACTGCAGGTTGAGCGCGAAGGTCGAGGACGTGCCACCGGTGCCGGCACCACCACCAGCCGCTCCACCCCCGCCGCCACCGAGCTGGCGCAGCATGTCGACCGGCAGGCCGAGTTGCTCGGCGAGCCGACCCACGAGGCTGGCGTCGGCCAGCGCCTCGCCGAGGCTACCGGCGCCCAGCGCCGCGGCGGCTGCGGTCGCAGCCTCGAGCAGGTTGGGTTGCCCCTGCGGCTGCAGGTGGCTCTTGAAGAAGTCGCGGACGATCTGCTCCTGCAACCACTGCACCGCCGCGTCGACGCGCGCGCGCAGCTCGGCATCGTCGACGAAGCGCAGCACCTCGATGCGGATCGCGCCGCTCTCGACCAGCTTCTTGGTCGCCGACTCGACGCCCGCACGCACGCCGATGCCGTCGTACGCGACGCCGGCCTGGAAGCCCCACGACAGCTCGTCGTAGACGCGGCGGTAGTCAGCCTCGACCCGCACCGCCAGCGCGGGCCGCAGGCCGTCGTACTCGAGCTCGTAGCGCACGCCGAGCGGGCTCGGCGACGACGCGTCGCCGCGGACCAGTGCTTCGACGAGTGCCGCGCCCTGCTGCGTGAGCTTCATCGAGAACACCGCACGGTTGCCGCCGAGCACGTCGCACGGCGTCTCGCCCAGCAGCTGCTCGACGAAGCCATCGCCCTCGCGCAGCGCTGCGGCCAGCGTGGCCTTACCGCTGCGCCAGGGGAACTGCGACAGCACCGGCTCGTGCACTCCGACGCGCTGCGCATGCCGGCGCGCCTCCTCGAGCGCGGCCTCGCTGGCGACCAGCTCGCAGGTGAACGACAGCAGGCCGACGCCGCCCTGGGCCGCGTCCGCGTCGCGGAACTTCACGAACGCGATCTCCGGCTGCCCGCCGGCGTCGGCGAGGGTCGGCCGCGTCGGCGCCCACCACACCCGCGAGGGGTCGGCATGGTCGCCGAACAGCACCAGCTCGCCGACGACGCCGAGCGGTCGATCGAGCGCCAGCATCAGCCCTGCTCCGGTGCCTTGGACGGCACCGCGAGGAAGGTGTCGTTGCGCGTGGTCGGCCCCACCTTGGCGTTGAAGCCGTCGTCCATGATCCAGGTCATCGTCACCTGGTAGTCGCGACGACCGGCGTCGGCCAGCTGCACGGTCCACTCCGCGTTGGCGTTGGGCCCGAGCCGGAAGCTCTGCTCCTGGTGGAGCTCGTGCGCGGCGTCGTGGTACGCGAGCAGGACCTCGACCGCCTCGACGTGGGGCGCCAGCACGCCGGTCGCGAGCTGCACGGTCAATCGCCGCACGTAGACCTCGCCGACTGGCAGTGTGGTCGCGTCGGTGGCGATCCAGCCGGTCTGGATGAACTCGCCGTCGGTGCTGATCATCGTCATGCGGTAGCGGTAGCGACGACGGGTCGGATCGGCGAGGTGGATCGACCAGGTCTGCGGGGTCGCGATGTTCTGCGGGTCGAACTGCAGCGTGCCGCTCTCGAAGATGCCGTGCTCGGCGTCCTGGTACTCGAGATCGACGATGAGGTTGGCGACGTTCTTACGGTCGCCGGCGACCAGTGCTCGCACCGTGAAGGTGTCGCCCTCGGGATCCTCGACCACCCACTGGTCCTGCGGCATCGGCATCCACGGGGTCTCGACCCTGCGGCCCTCGGCGCCGATGTACGCCAGCCGCAGCTCGCGCTGGCCCGGCACGCCCTGATCGACGCGGAAGCGGGTGCTGAAGGAGGTCTTCGCCGCCGACAACACGCCGTCCTCGTAGTGCTCGAAGCTGCCGTCCTCGGTGCGGTAGCGCAGCACCGCCTGCACCGCGGGGAAGCGGTCGTAGGGGAAGCCGGGGATGGTCGCGACCTCGAGCTCGTGGGTGTCGTAGAGCTCGCGCGGGTGCACCACCAACACGGTGCCTTCGTGGACGATCCAGTCCGCACCGGTGTCGACGCTCGCCCGCGGTCCCGGCACGGTGTCGTCTTGGAACGAGACCTTGTAGCGGTAGCGGAAGCCGTTGCCGCCGCGTCGGTCCATCCACTCGCGCTTGGTCGCCGAGGGCGCGTCCTTGGTGAGGAAGGGATTCCAGGTGTGCGCGTTGCCGTCGTCGTCGTCGTACTCGATCAGCACCTCGATGCCGACGATGCCGTCTTGCTCCCATGCCGCGGCCGCGTCGACGCGGAACGGCAGCACCTTCCACAGATCGTCGGCGCCGTCGACGATGGTCACCAGCTGCTCGCGGGTGATGCCACCCTCGGTCAGCACGTTGTGCATGTGCGCCTGGGGATAGATGGTGCGCTCGGTGGCCTTGCGCGCGCTCCAGTCGAGATCGAGCGACCGCAGCTCCTCGACGTTGACCTCCTTGCGCGAGTACGAGTAGCCCATGCCGAGCGTGAGGCCGTTCTTCGCCACCGACGCCAGGCCGTCGACGACGTTGTCCACGGTACTGTTGCCGGCCGAGTCCTCGCGCTTGAGCGTGGCCTCGAAGAACTTCTCGAAGATGAGCTGCCGGATCGCGGTCATCGCCTTCTCGCGCTCCGCGTCCATCGCCTCCTCGCCGACGCCCTCGACGGTCACGTCGATGGTGATGATCTTGTCCTCGACGAACTTGTCGATCGACTTCTGGATGTCGATCTCGACGAACAAGAAGCTGCCACCCTCGCGCTCGGACCAGTGGTCGTAGACCTTCTGCCAGTCGACGTGGGCTTTGACGTTGAAGGCCGGCTGCAGGCCCGCAAAGGTCAGCGTATAGACCACGCCGATCGGCGTGACGCCATCGAGTGCGCCCTGCAGCGCGGCGGCGCCCTTCTTCGGCAGCTTGGCCTGGAAGATGGCGCGGTTGTCCCCGTACAGCGACGGCGAGCCCGCGCCCATGATCTTGGCGACGAACTCCGTCGCGACCGGCGTCGCAGGCGTGCCTGTCGCGGTCGGCTCGGGGGTCACCGCGTCGAGCAGCATCAGCTTGACCGCCCCCGAGCGGAAGAAGATCGGCGTCAGCCGTGGCTTCTGCTCGAGGTTGTTGTCCGCCCGCAGCCGCGAAGCCGCGCGGTCGATGACGTCCGGCTCCCACGAGAGATCGACGTCGAGGCTGAGGAACGCGACCGCGTCCTCGGCGTTCTCCGCCACGGTGTCGAGATCCTCGCGGTACACCAGCAGCCGGATCGCTGGGGTCCCATCGATCATCTTGGCGACGTGGGGGAAGTTCGGGAGGTAGTAGAACTGCGTGGGATCGCTGAAGTCGGGGAACACCGACAGCGCGCGGTTCTCGTCGACCCTGATCTGCGTGACGCCGTTGCCGAGGTAGAGCATCAGACCGGCTCCTGCGTCGCCTTGGGCGCGGTCGGCAGGATCACCGCGGGCTTCGACAGCTTCACCGGCGTCGAGCTGACGCTGGTGCCGTCGGCGTAGAACCAGGTGATCTCCATGGTGTACTCGCGCGGCGCGTCGTCGGGCACCGGCACGAACCACGACTGCTTCTCCTTGCCGGTGAACTGCAGCGTCTGCGCCAGGTGCACGTTGCGAGCGTCGTCGTCGTAGCGGAGGTTGACCTCGAGCGCGATGGTCTTGGCGAAGTCCTGCAGCAGCGGGTTGAAAGCGGCCCCGACCAGCGGAATCGAGTAGCGTGGCACCACCACCAGCTCGCTCGCGCTGGTCTCCCACGGCCGCTCGACCGGCGGGCCCTCCTTGGGGAAGTACGTCACGCGCATGCGGTACTCGAGCTTGCTGTCGGGCAACACCGGCACCGACCAGGTATGCACGTCGGTGTTGGCCTGCAACGAGAACGCGGCCACCGTGTCGGTGCCCGGCGGCACCGGATTGGGATACTCCACGTCGACGCGCACCAGCGGCGTGCTCGCGACATCGAGCGTCGCGCCGGTGATCTTCACCGCCAGGCGCGGCGGCCCCTGCACCTTCACCGGCACCGCCTGATCACCCTCGAGCGTCATCCACGGCGACTCCTGGGTGTCGCCGTTCTTGAAGGTGGCGAGCAGCTTGTACTCGAACTTGCGGACATCGGCGTGGACCATGAGCACGCCCCACTTCTTGAACTCCTCCTGGGTCTTGAGCTGGAAGTGACCATCGCGATGGTAGTCGCCGTCGGCGTAGCGCACGTCGACAGCGGCCTGCACGACCTGCGACCAGTCGCCAGCCGGCACCAGCGTCACGTCGAGCACGTCGACGTCGGGTCGACCGATGAGCAGGTTCTGCACCGGCCCGTCGGTCTTGGCCCAGTCGCGCGTCACCACGGTGCCGGTCTTGAGTAGGTACTCGACGCGGAACTCGAGCGGCTTGTCCCAGTCGGCGTAGAGCATGCGGGTCCACGTGCCCGAGGTGCGATCGGCCGCCAGCAGGATCGACTGCCCGGCCAGCGGCACGTCGCGCGCGGTGTCCTGGTAGCGCAGGTGCACCAGCACCGCGTCGACGACGTTCTCGTAGTCGATGCCGACGCCACTGACGGCAACCTCGAGCTTGCCGGGGGTCGGCACGGCGATGTTGAGGTCGCGGGTGGTCGCGGTCTCCCAGCGCGACCACTCGCCGGCGGCGCGGCCGACGAAGGTGACGCGCGAACGCCAGGTGTAGTCGCGCTTCTTGCCGATGAGCGCCGGGTCCCACTTCTGCGGGTCGGTCGCGGCGGGCGTGAACGTGAAGGTGTTGGTCTTGAGCTCGCCGTCGTGCTCGTACTTCACCTCGACCTCGACCGCCGCCACGCCGTCCTCTTGCCAGCGCGCGAGCGCCCGCACCGACAACGCCAGGGTCTTGAAGAACGGATCGTCGAGATCGACCTCGCGCACGAACGCGGTCATGTCGCGCTGGTCGCGGAAGAACGCGGCCAGCGTCCCCTGCGGTGCGATGGTGTACTTGACGTTGGGCTCGATCTCGACGTGCTGCTCGAAGTCCGTCATCTCGACGTCGTTGATGCGCTTGAGCCGATAGACCTCGTTGCTGCTCTCCGCGAGGCCGCTGTCGGCCCACTCCTCGAGCGGCTTGCGCTCCTTGGTCGCGAAGCGCTCGGTCAGCAGCTTCTGCACGCCGCTCATGGCCTGCGAGGTCAGCATCTGCTGCAGGTCAGGGTCGGTGACGCCGCCCATGTCGATCTTCACCGTGACGATGCCGGCGTTGATGGCCGTCGACATGATGTTCTCGGAGGTGAAGTAGTCGTCCGAGCAGTTGTCGTGCTCGTGGAACAGCTCCTGCGCAGCGTGGTAGACCTGCGAGGTGTTGAACTTGATGTACATGGTGGCGCGCGGCAGCTTGGCCAGCATCGTCAGGCTGTAGACCACCTGCACCGGCGTGAGATCGGTGGCCCCGCCGCCGCCGTCGCCGACCAGCGTCTTCTGCATGAACGTCGCGCCGTCGGGCGTGAGGTCGACGGAGAACGCCGCGACGTTGTTGCCCAGCAGCGACGCGGGGCGCTCGCCGATCTTGTTCTGCACGAGGCCCGCCGACTCCGGCGCGTTCATCGTGACCTTGCCCTCGAGCCACAATGGCTCGCCGAGCTCGACCTTGGGCGGGTCACCCTCGAAGCGCTCGCCATCGCCGTCACCGGTGGGGATGTCGAGGCTCATGCGCGTGCCGGTGCCCGCGGTCGCCATCGGGCCGCCGCCGGCCATCGCCGGCGAGTTCCACACGTCGCCGATCGAGTCGTTGAACGCCGCGCGCAGCTTGAGCCGCCGCACCTTCGGATCGGGGATGGCCTTGAGCCGCTCCCACTCCTGGTTCACCCACGACTGCAGGTCCTCGAGGATCTGCGCCTGGTGCTCGGGCTCGGTGCGCAGCTCCGCGTCGAAGACCATGTAGCCGCCGCCGCGCGGCAGCTCGGGGTTCTCCTCGCGCGACTGGTCCGAGAACTTGTACTTGATGAGCTGCCACACCGGGTTGCCGCGGCCGTCGAGGCGCACGCTGGGGAACCCGGGGATGATGTAGAAGCGCGCGAACTTGGCGTCGTCGCGAAACACCGTCGCACTGGCGCCGCCGTCGAACTGGTAGTGCTTGAACGCTGGGAGCTTGAGCATGGCGTGATCCTTGGGGTGCGCTGCGGGTTTGGCGGTCAGGCGGGTTGATACTTGGTCACGGAGATGACCGGGTCGTCGGTCTCGCCGCTCTTGCCCGGCACGCGCGTGCCGTCGGCGAGGTTGTAGGTGATGGCGTAGGAATAGCGACGCTGCGTGCGGTCGCCGATGTCGACGGTCCACTTGGCGTTGGGCTCGGCCTGTGAGAGCGCCAGCGGGATGCTCTCCTCGCGATCGACGTCGCGCCAACGCAGCACCACGTCGACGAACGGCGTGGCCGCGAAGTCGATCGCGAAGCCGCGCACGATGACCTCGAGCTTGCCGGACTGCGGCAGCGTGGCCTTGGGCACGAACACCTCGGTCGCGCTCGTGCGCTGCACTGGCCCCTCGATCGGCGCGCCGTCGGCGGGGTGCCACGTGATCTGGTAGGTGAACTCGCGAACGCCATCGGGGCGCAGCGGCGGCGTGAAGCTCTGCGGCGCGGCGCTGGTGAAGCTCAGCGTCTTGCGCTCGTCGCCGTAGGCGAGCGCGACCATCACCGCGGGCGTGCGCGTGAAGTCGACCAGGTTCGGCAGCACGTTGATCTTCAGCTTGGGCACACCGGCGACGCGGATGGGGATCGCTTGATCGCCCTCGAGGGTCTGCCACGGCGCATCGTCGACGTTGCCAGTCTTGTAGGTGATGAGCGCCTTGTAGCGGAAGCTGCGGCGTCGCGGGTCCTTCAGCAGCACCTGCCACTGCACCAGCTGATCCATGCCAGTCAGGCGCGCGACCTTGTCGTAGACCACGCCCTCGCCAGCCTCGTACTCGAGCGTCACCACGCACTGCGCGACCTCGGACCAGTCGCCGGCCGGCACCAGCGTGACGTCGAGGATGTCGACCTGCGGCGGCGGCACCACGAACAGCGTGTTGCTGACCTCGGTCCGACCGGATGCACCCTCGATGACCTTCTCGTCGGCCAGCATGTACGTGGTCGACACCGTGATCTCGCCGGCCAGCGGCTTGTTGACGCGCCGCTCCCACTTGCGCACGGCCTGCGCGGCCGTGAGCTCGAAGGTGTGCGAGAGCATCGCATCGGGCGAGGTCGGATCGGGGCAGCTGAGCTTGACCACCACCGAGCGCAGCAGCTGCCAGTTGAGGCTCGCGCCGCTCAGCTCGAGATCGATGCGACCGGGATCGGCGATCGCGATGGTGAGCGCACGGGTGGTCTGCCGCTCCCACGGCGTGAACTCCGTGGTGGTGCCGTCGTCGTAGATGATCTGGTAACGCGACTGATAGGCCCGCACGCCGCCGACGACCGCGGGATCGAAGCGCCACGCGCTTGGAGCGGCGGCGGTGAAGCGATGCGCGTCGCCGACGTGATGGGTGCGACCGTCGGCATCGAGCGCGTCGTAGGAGAGCTCGACCAGCACCGCCGCGAACGGGCTGTTCGCGAAGTCGACGATCGGTAGCACGTCGACCCGCAGGGTCTGGAAGTCCGACAGCGTGACCTCGACGACGTGACGCCGCATGGCCTCGGCGTCGTTGCTGGCGAAGGCCGACTGCAGGATCCCCGGCACCGCACCGGTCGGCCACTCGACGACCTGCGAGCGCTGGACCCGGATCTTCAAGTCCATCTGCGAGCTGTTGATGGTCTTGCGGACCTTGTAGCGCGTCGTGGGTGGGCGCCAGATCTTCACCGACGAGGCGACGTCGTTGAAGTCGCCGCCGACCCACGGCGTGTTGGCGCTGAACTGCCGCATCGTGCCGCCGAAATCGTTGTGTTGGTAGAGCGTCGCGCGGTGTCCGGGCCGCAGCTTGAGCGACGAGACCACGTCGTTGAAGCCCTCGAGGCTGGTCAGCGACTCGCTGACCTCGAAGGCGCGCCCACCGAAGTCGCGGTGCTCATAGAGGATCGCGGCCCAGCCGGCGTCGCGCTGCCCGGGCTGTCCGGGGTCGTCGGGGCCGAACTCGAGCGCAGAGGCATCGGCCTCGGCGGGCTCGAGGAAGCGACTCTGGATCATGGTGTCGAACAGGTCGAGCGCGTACTGCTGCAGCGCGGTGACGACCTCGGCGGGCACGGTCGCGTCGCGGGCGTTGACCTGCACGTCGACGAGGCCGAGGTCGCGCAGCTTGGCGCTGCTGATGCCGTTGTCGCGGTAGGTCTCGACCTCGTCGGGCGTGCAAGGATCGTCGCGGTCACTCTGCGAGATCTCGAGCAGGGTCTCGTGGATGCGCTCGGAATGTCCGGTGACGGTGACCTCGACGGGCGGCAGGCGAGCCCACATCTTCAGGTCGTACTCGACCGTGATGGGGGTCGCGTCGGTACGGCCGCTGCCGTCCTCCTTGATCATCGTCTGCTTCATGAAGCTCGCGCCGGCGTCGGTCAGATCGAGCGAGAACGCGGCCACCGAGCCGGTCACGAGCGAGGCCGGGGCCTCGGCGAAGCGGGCCGTGACGAGGCGCTCGTCGTTGGTGGTGCGCATGGTGACCGTGCCCGAGCTGAGCTGCGGCGCGGCGAGCTCGACCCGCGGCGCGGTGGGCTGCGCGTACTCGGGCCGCCCGGCGAAGGCCGGATCGGCGCGACGGCGGGCGTACTCGGCATCGACCACCGGCTGCAGCTCGAGCGCGATCGCAGCTTGGCGATCGGGCGTCACGGCGAACTCGGTCTCGAGCGACATGTACCCGGCGCCTGGTGGCAGCGACGGATCGGCGGCCCGAGCCGCGTCATCGAAGTGATAGAGATACAGCGTGAACTTCGGGCGCCCCTCGGCATCGCGTGCGAGCCGGGGCTCGCGGGGCACCATGTAGTAGCGGTACCAGATCGCGTCATCGCGATAGACGGTGACGTCGCCGATGGTCCGCTGGTCTTCGATCACGAGCATGCGAGCCTCCACCACCCGATCGATCGCACCGCATGACAGCGGAGCGACACGCGGGCTGCGGAGGATAGCAATCGCCAACTCTCGCGAGCAATGAGGATCACGAACGCTTGTTCGCGGATGACGTTGGGCGACGAAGTGCTAGGCTGACGCGCCGCTCGCGAGCTGCGACGCGCACGAGGTGGAGTTCGAATGGCCAGTTCCTTCGTCGTCGATGCAAGCCTTCGCGCCGTGCCGCTCTCACGCTTGTTGGAGGTCCGCGCGGATCTCCACCTGGGCGGGGTGCTCACGCCGACGCCCGCGCCCGGGGGCGAAGACCGACCGGTGCTGGACGGCGATGCGGTCCTCACCGTCGGAACGGCGTATCCGGCCTCCAATCAGCCGTCGAAGCGCTACTACCTGCCGCAGTACCGCGTCGCGACCGACGCGGCCGGCAAGCCGCAGGTGTCGCTGCGGTACCAGCCCAGTGACGGCGAGGTCGGTCGCCTCACGCTCGCGCTGACCTGGACGCCCATGACTGATCCTTCGGCCACGATGGTGGTGATGGACCACGTCGCGCAGCTCACACTGGTCACGCAGATCGCGGTCGACGGTGCGCCCCAACCCCTCGAGCGGACCATCGCGTTGCAGCCGGCGCAGCTGCAGGGTGGCACCCAGGCGGTCTCGACCACCATCTTCACCGACGCCGCCACCTTCGAGTCGGCCTACCTGGCCATGCGCGAGCCATCGCGCCCCTGCACGCTGCGGATCACGCTCGCGGCCGAGGTCGCGATCCGGACCTGGCGGCAGCACGTGATCGCCAAGCCCACGCTCGAGGTCCAGTCCAAGGTCCTGCGCGCGCGCGGGGCCCTCTTCACGGAGTCGGCCAAGAAGGCCGTGGTGGCCGCCGAGGCGAACGAGGAGGTCCGCACGCTCCGCGCCGACGCGGTGCGGGCCACGCTCATGGCCCGCGCCACGGCCTCGCCGACCCTGCTGGTGTCGCCGACCGTGATGGTCCGCGCCCGCGGGGTCGCGCCGGAGCCCGCGCCCGCGCCTGCGCCTGCGCCCGCGGCCCCGTCGGTCGCGGCCGCGACGGCCTCGCCGCTACTGCGCGCCGCCGTGATCGCCCGCGCGCCGATGATCGCCCGGCTGCGCCCGATCGGGCGCGTCGACGATGCCGGGCCGATCGCCATCGACCCCCCGACGGTGCCCGAGCCTCCGCCGCCCATCACACCGCCGCCGCCCATCACACCGCCGCCGCCCATCGCGACGCCGCTACCGATCCAGCTCGCCGCGATGCGGCCGGCCCTGCGCGAGATCAACACCCTGCACGCGATCGACATGCGCGAGGTCGCGGCGCGCAGCGACCTGAAGATCGGCGGGCGAGCGGCGATCCCCTCGCTGGTCGCGCTCGACGAGAAGCGACGACCCGCGCTGGTCGACAGCCGCCTCGAGACCACGGCCTCGCTGCCGTTCCAGTTCGACCCTGCCGCCCCCGGCAACGACGCGGTCTACCTCGACGCAGGGTTCCGCGGCGTCGGCATCCACCTCATTCGGCGCATGGCGTTGGCCGACGCCGCCGGCACGGCCCACGTCGCCTTCCGCGACAGCCTCATGCCGGACGTCGTGTTGATCCCGCCGACCGAGTTCCGCCTCAGCCGCGATGCCACGGCGCCGTTCCTGCCCAGCCTGAGCTTCCTGCCGACGGACTTCGAGATCGCCGAGGGCGACGGTGCCGGTACGACGGTGTTCCGCATGGCGATCGGCTATCGGCTCACACCGTGGATCGACCCCTTGGTCGGCAGGCTCGCGCACGACGCCATGACCCTCGAAGGTCGCACCGCGCAGCTGCAGGCGCTGGTGCCCCGCAGCGCGTCGCTGCGGCTGCAGTCCGACGTCCTGGGCGAGGGCGCGCAGCGCAGCGACGCCCGCATCGATCCGGACACCGGCATCGACGACACGCTCGAGGTCGACGAGGGCGCCTTCACGGCACTGTGGCGGCAGCAGCTCGCACCGCCGGGCGGTGCGGTGATGGGCAATGTCGAGTACGAGCTGTTCGACGGCACGCGGGCGTCGATTCCCGCGCGTCTGTCCCTGCGCGAGCCGTCGTCACGGGTCTTCGACGTCGCATTCGTCGGGGCCATCGACGCCGCCGCCGGCCGCTACCAGGTCTCGATCCGCAACCGCATCGAGAGCCCGGTGATCATCACGTCGCTGCCCGGCCTCCCGCTCGGCGGGGGTGCGATGGCCCACGCGGTCGATCCGGCCAGCCACCAAGGCCAGACCCTCGCACCGCTGCAGACGCGCGCGATCGAGTACCGCGTCGATCCGCCGACGGTCGACGTGCTCGAGCTGGTGCCGGTGGTGATCGGCACGCCCGAGCCCGACGTGCTGCGCCTGTTCTCGCTGCTGACGATCTCGCCCGGGTTCGGCTCGCGCAGCTTCACTCTGCCGGTGCGGGTCGCCGACGGCGTGTTCGCGGTGCGACCCGACCAGGCGCCGCTCACGGGCGTGCTGGTCGAGTTCGACGACGGCGCCCGCGTGACCCTGACACCGTCGCAGCCGCAGGCCGACGTCACCGTCATCGGGCGGCTGCTCGATCGGCTCCAGGGCCTGCCCGACGACGCGCAGCGCTACTTCTTCCGCGTCACCAACCTCCACGCCGACGGCGAGGGTGCTCGCACCGCGTGGAGCGAGCGTCACGGCAGCGGCGTGCTCGAGGTCGGCACCGCTAGCGGCACGATGATGGACTTCTGATGCTGACCCTGCGCCGCGACGCCGAGGGGTTCCTCGACGATACCGATCCGTCCCTGCGCTGGGTCGTGCCCGACGGGCTCGAGCCGATCGTCGACGCCGCCGGCGTGCCGCAGGTCTTCGTCGTGCGCGGCCCCGACGCGGGCGTGCTGACGCTGCGCCTGCGCCCGCGCTGGCCAGGACCAGGCGCTCGCCACCGACAGGCCACCATCGCAGCCTCGCGCGTGCGGCTGGTCGGACTCGCCGCGGGCGTGCGCAGCGATGGTGTGTGGCACGATGGTGGCGTCGACGCCGAGCACCTACTCGGCCGCGCGCTCGCCCTCGATGCCATCGAGCTGGCGATGATCCGACGCCTCGCCGCCAGCGGCGGCGACACCCTCGAGGTCGAGCTCGAGATGGCCTTCGAGGGCCTGCTCCCGCGCCATCCGTGGCTGGTGCGCATCGACGGCGCAGGCCTGCGCGCCCGCCTCGTTGGGCTGCTCGGCGACGCCACGTTCGATCGCAGCGCCTGGAACGACGCGTGGGCAGGGCTCGGCGACGACGCGCTCGTGTGGTGGCCGCTGCGCGCCGACGCGATCCCGGTGCCCCGCGACGAGGCCCGCGTCGCGCTGGCACAGCACTGCTTGCCGCTGGCGACCACTGGCGCCGCAGCGGCCCTGCGCCTGCGCGACGACTTCCCCGAGCGGCTGGCGCTCGATCTCTCGGTGGCCACCGCCGGACGCACCCAGGTCGCGCTGCGGTGGTCGCTGTCGAGCTTCCTCGCGCAGGTCGCCGATCCGACGGTGCACCTGGTCGAGGCCACCATCCCCGATCCATTCCAGGCTGCAGCGATGCACGTGAGCTGCGACGTGCCGCTGGCCGAGGCCGGCGTCCGCAGCATCGACGTCGAGGTCACGACCGGCGGCCCCAGTGGCCGCCTGCGACACGTCTTCGTGGTCGGCGCGCCCACGGCGGTGCGCCTGCCCTTCGTGCGCGAGAGCGCCGCGGCACTCGAGCCGCGCTGGCTCGCACGGGCAACGGTGGTGACCGCGGCCGGACCGACGGTGGTCGAGACCACCCCCCGCGCGACGGGCCTCGTGCTCGACCTCGACGCGGCGTCGCTCGGCATCGTGCCGCTGCGCTTCGTGGCAGACCCGATCGTGTTCACGCGCGTCACGGCGCTCGAGATCGAAATCGGTGCGCGTCGCCTCCAGCTGACCGCCGACGCCCCCGAAGCCTGGGCCGTGGGTCGCACGCCGCCGCCGTCGGTCGCGGTGACGGCCAGCGCCCCCGACGGTCGCCGCCACGCGCTCGGCAACCTCGCGCTCACGCACGACGGACTGCGCATCGGTGCCGCGACCCTCGGCATCGGTGATGACGTGATGGTGGTGTTGACCCCGCCCGCGCAGCTCGAGGGCCGTGCAGCCTACCTCGCAGTGCAGGTCGAGGGCGGGCCGTGGCGAACGCTCGAGCGCGGTGATCGCATCACCTGGGCGCTGCGCCGCGAGGACGCACTCACGCCCCCGCGCCTGCGCTATCGCACCCGCGACGTCCCCCGCGACGCCGACGGCCGCTCGCGTCCGATGCGGGAGTCGGCGTGGATCGAGGCCGTCGGCGAAGCCATCACCGTTGAGCTGCCCACCACGCCATGACGAGGTCGCGATGCTGAAGCTACCGCTGCGTACCCAGGCTGGGCTGCTCGTCGCCGACGACGACGCCGACCCCACGCGTCGCTTCGTGTGTGCCGGTAGCCCGCGCGTCGCCCGTCGCAGCGACGGCCGTGCACGCCTGCGGTTGACGCGATTCATGCTCCCCGACGGGCGCGCCGTCGCCGACGGAACCCGCACGGCCTCGCGACTCGTGCTCGACGCCGAGCTCGAGCCCTCGCCGGAGGCCCTCGCCGCGGCCGGGCTCGCGGGCGCCGAGCGCATGCCGTGGCTCGACGCCGAGCTCGAGCTGCGGGGCCCGCAGTTCGAGCCCGTGTCGGCACCGGCGTCGGTGGTGCGCGGGCAAGCAGGTGTCGGTGTCGAGCTGCCGGCCGCGGCGGCGGCGATCGTGGCGGGCCTGCTGCGTGCGCCGACCAGCGCGTCGCTGCAGCTGTCGTGGCGCGGCCACGTGCGCGCGCGACTGCCCGCGGTCGAGGTCACCGCCAGCGTCGACCTCGCGCAGCTGCAGCGCCGCAGCGTCGGCCCGCTGCTCGGCCGCGGACGCCTGCCCATCGGCACCCGCGTCGTGCTGCAGGCGCTCGTGACGGCGAACCTCCGCATCGACATCCAGCGCGGCGCCGGCCCCGAAGACGACGCCATCGAGGCCGCGCTCCGGGCGTGGGCGATCGATGCCCTGGTCGCGCGGCTCGAGCAAGGCGGCAGCACGCTGGTGCGCGCGACCGCGTCCGACGTGGTCGTGCTCCCGCTCGAGCTGGTCGGTGTGATCGACGACAGCCTGCGCGACGACGAGCGCGGGGGCCTGGTCGAGGAAGTGGTGCTGGACGAGGCCGAGCTCGGCGGTCGACGACGCACATGGGTCCGCACCATGGGTGAGCTCGCGGCCGGCGTGACCCGGGTCGACGTGGAGCTCGACGACGCCGGCAGCGTGCAGCGCGTGGCGTTGGTCGACGACGCTGCGCAGCGTGTGGTGCTCGAGCACGATCGCCTGCGCTGGCGCGCGCGTGTGGTGCCGCAAGGTGGCGGCGACGCGCGGTGGTCGGACTGGTCCGAGGCCGCCATCGGCGGCGACGTGGTCGTGCCCGCGGTGCCGCCGGCTCCGCGCGCGCTCGAGGTGGCGACCGCCGCGTTCGACTTCAAGCAGCGATGGCTCGACGTGCAGCTGCAGGTCCAGGCCGACGGCGCCGAGGACCAGAGCCAGGCCCAGACCCTCGTGCTCGACGCCGGCACCCCGACCGCGCGCGTGAGCCTGCCGGGCATCTCTGCCGGCGCGCCGCTCGAGGTACGAGTGCAGTGCCGCGCGCGCTCGGGCTTCGTGCACGAGCAACGGCTCGAGGCGGTCACCGACGCGCAGCTGGTGGTGCTCGACCCCTACGCGGGTGCCGGCCGACGGCTCGCGTTGGTGCCCACCGGCAGCGGCTGGGCCGAGGTCGCGATGGGCATGGTCGACCTGCGGCTCGTCGATGGCGAGCACGAGGTGCGAGAGACCGTCGGGTTGTCGCGGCTGGAGGATTTCGTGCAGTGGCAAGCGCCGCTCTCGGCCGGCACGCGCGGTACGTTGTCGTGGCGCCGCCACACCAGCTTTCGCGACGGTCGCTTCGAGTCGACGCCGTGGCTGGACACCGAGCTCGATGTCCTGCCGATCGCGCTCGAGGGCACCCCATCGCGCACCGTGCAGCTGCTGCCGATCCACCTCGAGCAAGGCATGGCAGTACGCATCGTGCTGCGCAGCGGCGACCTCACGGTCGAGCTGCAGGGCCGCGATCGGACCCCGCTGTCGGCCGTGCTGCCGCCCGGGCCCTACCGCATGACGCTGTCGTGGACGATGGCCGACGGCGGCACGCGGTCGCTGCCAGAGCAGCAGGTCGATGAGGACGCCGTGGTGATTCCGCGGCCTCCGCTCGCACCGCCGTGAGTCGGTCGCGCCCCGCGTCAGCCACCCGTGAGCCGCGGCGTCGAGCCGCGATCGAGCCTGCTACCATGGCGTGCGATGCCACCGCGCGCCGAGTCCCCGATCATCGCCGCGCTCGTGGTCGGTGCGACGGCATGCAGCGCCCCGACGCCGGGGAGCTCGACCGACGCCAGCTCGTCGAGCACCACCGCGTCGACCAGCTCGGGCTCGCCGGACTCCAGTGGCCGCGAGCCCGGCACCACCACAGCCGATGGCAGCGGCAGTGGCAGTGGCAGCTCGACGACCGCCGCCGACAGCACCGGCGAGGCGCCGGGCACGATCCACATCCGCTTCGCGTTCATCCACGGCGTGCTCGGCTCGGCGGACTCGCAGCTGCACGCCGAGAACGAGGCCGACGATCTCGAGGCCTTCGTGCTCGATCACGCCGACGGCTACGTCGCGGCCTATCAGGACGCGCACCCCGGTCGCGTCATCGCGATCGAGAGCACCCGCGTCAACCTCTACGTCGATGGTGACGGCGCGCTGCTGCGCCCCGGACTCGACGACGTGGCAGATGGCAGCGGGCAGACCACCGCCAACCGCTGGCGACAGCAGCTCGTCACCAAGCTCGACGCCGCGTATCCCGACGGCGTCGGCAACCTCGTGCTCGTCGGTCACAGCACCGGCGCCCGCGTTGCGCTCGAGGTCGCTGCAGATGTCGGCAGCGACGGGCAACCCGGCACCATGCAGTGGGGTTTGCAGGCGCGCATCGCCGGCGTCGTCACGCTGCACGGCATGATCGATCGGCTCGACAACCCCGAGTACGACTTCATCGGGCCGACCGGCTTCGAGACCGGCTGCAAGCTGGCGCAGGCGGACGGCTGGTGCGAGTACGCAGCGCGGATCTCCGCGCGCCCCGCTGCGGCGTGGACCGCCACCCACCGCCGCTGGCTCGCGCTGGTCAGCTGGGCCGACTGCTCGCCGAGCCTGTGGGCCGGTGAGAACGACAAGTCGCTGCCGTTTCGCGCGCAGGCCAGCGCCGCCGCGGTCGGCACGACCATGACACGCGCCGCCGACGGCACGTGGGTGCCCGCGCACGGCGTGCTGTACGGCAACTTCTGTCACTCGGACGTCACCGCCAACGGCTCGCCGGCCCACGGCGATGCCGTGGCCGCATCCATGACCGCGATGCTTCGCTGGGTCTTCGAGACCGCGCCGCGACCGGTCGTGATCGACGAAGACGCGCAGCGCATCGACCTCGCACCGCTCGGCAGCGGTGTGTGGTCGCGCGAGCAAGTGCGCGGCGACGACTGCCCGCCCGAGCTGCACGACGACGGTGCACCCGAGCTGGCGGGCGTGTGTCTGCACGGCGGCGATGCCGATCACGCGCTCGACGGCAACAACGCAACGAGCATCGTCACGCAGGGGGATTGCCGGGCGTCGGCGCGTTGGCAGCACCTGCATGCCGGCGAGCAGCACGGCGCGCGACTGTTCGCGAAGACGCACGCGGTCGCCGACGAACCCGGGCTCATCGCCACGCTCGCAGTCGAGCCGTGACGTCGCGCACCAACGAGGGGACCAACCTCGCGCCGCGCCGCGAACACCGGTAGAGGTGGCGCGCGGGCGTAGTTCGGCGGCGTGAAGACGCGCTCCGACACGGTCGATTCAACCCCGGACAGACATCGAGCCGCACCGGCCTCCCGTCTGTGGCCCGTCGCACGGGCGACGATCGCTGCGCTTGCGCATGCGGGGACCCTGCTCATACGCTCCCACCGATGCCCACGCTCGTGTCCACGTCGCTCGCGTTGTCGCTCGCGTTCAGCCCCTGGTCCGCCGATGCCCCGGTCGTCGCCGGTCCGACCCTGCACCTCGCGGCACCCGACGCCGAGGGCGACAAGAGCTGGGACGACGTCGCGGCCGAGGACGCCGAGGTGCCGCCGCCGACTCCGACCGAGGACGACGAGACGCTCGCCCCGGCCCCCGCGAGCACGCCCGCGCCGGTGCCGACCAAGGCGAACGCGAACGCGAAGCCCGAGTATCGCAAGGGCACCGGGCTCATCGTTGCCGCCAGCATCACCGGCGGCATCGGCTGGGCGCTCGGCCTCACGCGCATGGCCTTCGTGCAGCAGTGCGTCGACGCGGCGAAGTCGGCCGACAGCATCGACACTGGCGCGAGCGCGGGCAGCAAGTGTCTGCTGCGCGCGGGCGCGGGCAACCTCGGGCTGGGCATCCTGCAGTACGGCTTCAACATCGCGACGTGGGGCCTCGCGCCGGCCGCGGGCGCCGTGCGCGGCCGCTGGGACGGCGTCGATCGGGCCTGGAGCGCCAAGGCGCGCCGCAAGGCCGGCGTGTTCATCGGCGTCGGCGCGGGCGTGCTCGCGCTCGGCGTCATCGGCCGCATCACCGCGGCGGTGCTGGTCGGCCGCCCCTTCCGCCACCTCGACCCCACCAACTTCGACGCCGACGCATTCTCGCGTGACTACCGACTGCGCCTCTTCGGTGTGCAGCTGTCGAGCGCCGCGATCGCAGCAGGTGCGGGCTTGCTCGCCTTCGGCGTGGCGCACGGCAAGGCCTACGACGCGCAGTCGAAGTTTCTGAAGCAGGTGCGTGTGGCCCCGGCCTTCAACCTCGACCCGCGCAGCGGCTCGAGCTACGCCGGCGTCGCGCTGAGCGGCCGATTCTAGTCGCGGACGACGGCGCCCGACCCCCGGGCGCCGCAGCCGTGGTCAGCGCTGCGGCGCAGGGCCCATCACCGCGAAGCGCAGTCGCTCGTCGATCGCCCGCATGAGTCGCAGCAGCTCCTGCACGTGCAGGTCGACCGCCGTCGGGTTGCCCATCGACTGGTTGGTGGTCCGCACCAGCGGCACCAGCGTGCGCTCGATGATCGCGATCTGCTGCGCGAGCAGCTCTTCGATGCCCGGCGGCGGCTGGTTGTGGACCATGACCTCGAGCTTCGGTGACGCCAGCACCTGCAGCGATCGATCGAGCCGGTCGAGGTAGCCCGCGAGCACGTCGTCGCGCCCCTGGCTGCGTCCGGGGGTATCGACGGTCGGCGGCCGCGGCACGCCGCCGGCGGTCGCCTTGCTGATGGCGGCTGCGACCGCGGCGATCGACTGCTGCACGCCATAGATGTGCGCGTCGAGATCACCGAGCTTGTTGGCCGCCGCCGATGCGGCGCTCTGCGACGCCGCGGCGGCGCTCTGGGCCGCGGACGCCGCGGCAGTGCCGAGCACCGTCTCGATCGAGCGCAGCCCCTGGGCGAGGTTGGCCAGGCCCGCAGTGACGCGCGCGACCGGGTCTTCATCGGAGCCACCGACCATCTTGAGCCGCTGGAACTCGAGCTTGATGGCGTCCCAGCGCGCGCGCTCGACCTCCGACATGCGCCCGCGGAGCTCGGCGAGCTTGAGTAGATTCTGCTCGGCGCCGATGGTCAGGGTCTGCGACTCGCTGCGGTAGTGGTCGTCGACGAGACGCTCCATCTCGTCGTCGTTCATCGCCGGCACGACCTTCTCGGCCAGCTTGTTCATGTTGCGGTAGCTGCCCTGCAGCTTGAACGGCGGCTCGGTACGGAAGCGGTCGTCCATGGACGCCGACGCGATGTACTGGCGGTTCACGTCGAGCAGGACCTTCTGCACCTTGAACAACCGCTGCAGCACCGCGACGATCTCGGCGATCTCGACCGCCGAGTACGCGCCAGCGAACTCGCTGGCCGGGACCTCCTCGCCGTGGGCGAGCCGCACCAGGCGGTGCAGGTCGGCCGGCTCGCGGGTGGCGAGCGGCGCGAGCACGCGGTTGCTGGTGACCGCGTTCTCGATGTAGCTGAGCGCGAAGAGCTCGTCCTTGCCGTGCAGGATGTCGCCGAGGTTGTAGGTGTCGGCGCGGTTGGCCAGCATGTCGGGGATCTGGAACTTCTCGCCCGACTCGGTGTACGGGTTGCCCGCCATGACCACGCAGAACTTCTTGCCGCGCAGGTCGTAGGTCCGGGTTCGGCCCTTCCACACGCCCTCGATGCGCCGCTGCGCGTCGCACAGCGAGATGAACTTCTGCAGCAGCTCGGGGTTGGTGTGCTGGATGTCGTCGAGGTAGAGCATCACGTTGTTGCCCATCTCGAGACCGAAGTTGATCTTCTCGACCTCCTGACGCGCGGTCGCGTTGGGTGCGTCGGCAGGGTCGATCGACGTCACGCCGTGGCCGAGCGCGGGCCCGTTGACCTTGACGAACGCCAGCCCCAGGCGGCTCGCCACGTACTCCATCAGCGTGGTCTTGCCGTAGCCGGGCGGCGAGATGAGCAGCAGCATGCCCATCAGGTCGGTGCGCTTGCCCTCGCCGGCGGCGCCGAGCTGCTTGGCGAGGTTGTCACCGATGAGCGGCAGGTAGACCTCGTCGATCAGCCGGTTGCGCACGAACGAGGTCAGGACCTTGGGGCGCAGCTCCTCGAGTCGCAGGCGCGAACGCTCGCGGTCGACCAGCTGCTGTCGCTGCTCGCGGTAGCGCAGGTAGGCCGGCACGCGCTCACGACGGAACGCGTCGGTGCGCTCGCTGAACTCGTCGATGCGCAGCTCCAGGCGCCGCGACACGATCCGCGGGTGCTGCCCGAGCAGGTCGGTGACCTCGGCGCTCACGAGGCCCGCCGAGACCTCGCGCTCGACGGCGTCGCCGGTGGCGATCGCGGCGGCGGCCTCGGCGAGCGCCGGCGCGCGACGCTTGACGTCGTCGTCGTCGCTGCGCTCGAGCCAGCCCCGCAGCCACGCCAGCGCGACCACGTATCGCGAGATCGGGTCTTCGGCGAGCGCCTGCAGGTCATCCTCGAGGCCGCGCCGCAGGTTCGCGCCTTCGAGCCGCCGCATCAGCCCGTCGCGCAGGGCGGCCGCGTCCGCGCCGAGCACGAAGCGCGGGCGATCGGCCGCGAGCTCTTCGACGAGGTAGTGGGCCGCCAGCGGCGCGAGCGTGGACGCGAAGGGAGCCGCAGCCGCATCGATCCAAGCGCGTATCGAGCCCGCGATCTCGCCAGCGAGTTCGTCGACGGCCTCGGCCCGCGCGAAGGTGCTGCGCAGGCGCAGCAGGCTGCGCGCGCGCGAGTGCCAACGCCCGCGTCGCGCGTCGTCGCCGTAGCTCCAGTGCAGCAGCGCCAGCGCGCGCACCGGCGCCGAGAAGCGCAGCAAACCGGCGCTGGCGTGCAGCGTCACCAGCTTGCCGAGGATCGCCGCGGCGTCGGCATCGTGGACACCGCGCTCGTAGCCCTCCTGATAGCGATCGGCCGCGTAACGCCGCACCAGCTCGAGCAGCGCATCGGTGCGCAGCGCCTCGGCGAGGCCCGCGACCGAGAGGCCGCCCACGCCACCCTCGGCCTCCGCGAGGATGCTGGCCGCGAGGAACTCGCCGCGGTAGACCGCATCGGTCTCGCTGACCAGCTGCTGTGACCACAGCGGCCGGGTCGCCTCGAACTGCGGGTCGACGATCGGCTCGACGAAGTCGGTGCCAGTGATGCCCAGCGCCATGCCGCCCTCGTGCGGCACCATCGTGAGTTCGAGGGGCTGGGCGTTGACGGTGAAGCGGTGCTTGCCGAGCTTGATGAGGTCGGCGCCGCCCTCGAAGAGATCGAGGCGGTCCCGCAGCGACCGGAGCGCGTCCTGGCGGGTCGACTTGAGGCGCGACTGCACCTCCTCCGACTTGACGGTGTCGCCGAGCTCGGAGATGCGCTCGCCGAGCTCGCGCAGCTTCAGCACCATGCCGTCGGCCGCGAAGAACGAGTTGAGCTCGTCGGCGTTCGAGAAGCTCGAGGCCCGCCGCGACAGCCCCGTGATGATGCGCTCGGCGGCCTGCCACAGGTTCGCGACCCGGCGCTGGCGCTCGTCGACCAGCAGCTGCTTGCGTTGACCGAAGGCCTCGAAGACCTCTTCGCGCTTGCGCGTGAGCTCGCCGATGAACTCGTCGAACTCGGAGAACTTGGCCTCGAGCTCCTCGAGCTGGACCATCAGTCGCGATTGCTGCTCGTCGCAGCGCTCGGGCGTATCGCACAGCGCGATCGCGCTCTGCACCGCCTGGCCGTAGAGCTTGAACTGGGCCGCAAACTCGGCGCGGCCCTCGTGCGAGAGCAGCTCGCGGCGACGGTTCTCGACCACTGCGCGCACGCGATTGCAGTGCGCGAACGACTCGGAGATGCCCTCGAGGATCCTCGTGCGCAGCGTCGGGTCGTCGACCTGCAGGTTGGCCGCGACCTCCGAGAGCACCGCGAGGCCATCGGAAACCTTCGTCACGGCCTCCGCATGGGGCGCGAGTTCGTTGGTCTTCTCGGCGCTGCCGGCCCGCTGCAGCAGATCGTCGAGCTGCTTGGTCACCGGCGCCAGCGCGTCGTCGCGTGCCAGGAAGCGCACGGTGGTCGCCGACAGCTGGTTGAAGGCCTGCACGACCTCGTCTTCGAGCCGCTGCAGCGCCGCCAGATCCATGTAACGCTGCTCGCGCAGCGTGATGAGCGTGCCCCGCTGCGTGCGCAGCTTGGCGAGCGCCTCCATGTACTCGGCGACCTGCGTCCAGCTGTCGGGACGGATCGCGCCGATGATCTCCTGTTGCGTGCGGGTCGCGGTCGCCAGCGCGCTGGCGGCCTGCTTGCGCAGCGCCACCACCTTCTCGAACTCGCCCACGATGAGGTCGGCGGTCTTGCGGATCTCCTGCAGCACCGGCGCCAGCGCGAAGGTCTCGGCGTGCCCGAGCCAGTGGTAGGCGTCGACGATGCGGGTGACGTTGGCGATGAGGTCCTCGTAGACCTGTCGCGATGGCGTCTGCTCGTCGATGAAGCGTCGCACGCTCAGGCAATCCGAGATGCCGCGCACGAGGTCGGCGTTGCCGAGCTTGTGCAGGAAGCCGGTGCCAGCCGGGGTCCGCGCTGCGTACTCGACCGAGACGAACGGCGTCTGCCACACCTGCATCGGGTGGACCTTGGTGGGCTCCTCCGAGACCGCACGCGAGACCACCAGGCGGCCGTCATCGAACAGCGAGAAGCCATTGCAACGGATCGGGGTCTGGATCTCGCGACGGATCAGGTTGTACGGCAGCAGCGCGTAGATGCCCTTGCTGCGCTCGACGAACACGTAGAGCACGTCCTCGCCGTTGGGCGAGCGCAGCATCTTGTAGAACTCGAAGCCGGCGTAGTCGCCGTCGAAGACCTTGTGCTGACCGTCTTGGAGGAAGAAGCCACCGGGGAAGATGATGCCGTGGTCCTCGGGCAGGCTGACGCAGGCCTTGCCGATCGCGTCGATGCGGACCACCCGCTGCGTGCGGGTCGAGAACACCAGGTAGCGGTACGCGTCCTCGCGATACGGTCGCACCTTGATCAGCACCAGCGGGCCGATCTCGGCGTACTCGATGCTGGCGTCGTCGAGGGTCTGCATGGCCTCGTCGACCGGCTCGGCGTAGATGCCCTCGCCGCTCTCGGTGTTGTTCTCGACCTTGACCGTGAGGTCGCCACCAACGGTCTCGACGAAGACCTTGTCGCGGATCGAGACGTGGGGATGCACGCCCTCGCGACGGTCCTCGCGGGTGGTCGCGCGCCACTCGAAGTCGTGCGACGGCGGGAACGTGAAGTCGCGCTCGCCACGGTTGTCGACGTAGGTCGGCTCGCCCTTGGCGTCGAGCGCCCAGCGGAACACGCGGATGTCCCCGACGTCGGCGCCGATCTGGAACACCGCCAGGAACTGCGTCTCGTTGCGCGAGAACTGCAGGAGCCGCGCGTTCTTGTAGAAGCGGTACAGCTCGCGGAACTGGTCCGCGAAGCTGGGCTCGACCAGGAACGCGGGGCCACCATCGCCGAGCGCAACGGCGGTGAGATCGAGGCCGTCTTCGTTGGTGTCCCAGCGCTGCAGGCTGAACACGTCCTCGACCGCGGTCTCGGTCCGCAGGCCGATGAAGACGTTGTAGCCGAACAGCAGGCGCCCGCCGATCTGCACGATGTCGCGCGGGACGCAGTTGTTCTCGGTGCGGACGCGGCACTGTCCGATCACCGTCATCTCGGTGCCGCCGAACGCGGCGATGCGCGCCGCGTTCAGCTGCTCGGCGCGGGCGCCGAGGTCCTTGCCCTGGGTGACCAGGCGCGCGCGGATGACCTCGTAGGAGCCCCCTTCGAGATCGCGCGCCGAGGTCTCGCTGCCCTCGGCGGCCTCGGCCGGGGCGGTCGCGTTGGTGTCGGCCATGATCGATGTCGCGGCTTCTCGCCGGGCGCGCTAGAGGCCCAGCTCCTTGGCGCGGGCGACCAGGGCCTGCAGCTTGCCGCGCTCGCCCTCGCCGGCGGCGCCGAGCAGCTGCGTGAGGATCGCGGTGACGCTGAGGTTCTTCAGCGCCTCGGTGTCGATCGCCGGCCGCGAGAGGATGGCCTTCATGTCGTCGGTGAAGCTCTCGCTGCCGTCGAGGTAGCCCCCCACCAGCTTGCGCGCGGTGTCGCTGTTGTCGACCACCCCGTCGAGCGCCTGGCCCAGCGAGACCGCGTGCACGAAGCGGTCGAAGAACTGACCGTCGCCGCCGACGATGTTGATCTTCGCGGTGCCCATCGCCGCCGACATGACCTCGGCCTGCGCGTGGGCGATGTCCTTGCGCGCGGAGATCTGTGCCAACGCGACCTGCATCTGCCGATCGAGTCGCAGCCGGTACTCCTCGTGCGCCCGGGTGGCGTCGTCGAGGTGCTTCATGGCCTCGGCCTTCTCGGTGAGACCGGCGGCCTCGCCCAGCAGCGACTCGCGGATCTCGGCGGCCTTGGCGGTCGCCATCTTCTCGGTCGCGGCCGCGTCGGCCTCCTTGCCGGCGGCCTCGGCCAGCAGCATCTGGCGCCGCGCGTTGGCCTCGGCGTTGCCGGTCTTCTCGGTCGCAGCGGCCTGGGCCTCGCGCACCTTCACCTCGGCCAGGCCTTGGCTCTCGCGGCCGCGGGCCTCGGATTCCATCTTCTGCAGCAGTACGCGGGCCTCGGCGCCGCCGAGCTTCTCGATCGCCGCGGCGTCGGCCTCCTTGACCTTCACCTCGGCGAGGCCCGGCGCAGCGGCCTCGGCCTGCGTGCCCTCGGCCATGCGCATCTTGGCGCGCGCGACCCGGTCGGAGGCCTCGAGGTCGGCGTCGGCGAGCAACAGGCGCTGCTTCGCCTCGAACTTGGCCGACTCCTCACCCGCCTGCGCGGCCTTGATCTGCTTGACCAGCTCCTGCTCGGCCTGGGCCTCAGCCTCGATGATCTTCGCGTCCTTGGCCCGCCTCGCGGCCGCCAGCACGCGCAGATCCTTGATGCGCTCCTCCTCCTCGGCGACGGTCTTGTCGACCGCGACGCGGCCGCGGATGACGTCGGCGATCTCCTTCTTCTGGACCTCGAGCGCCTTCTCCTTCTCGATGCGCTTGAGCTCGGTCTCGCGCTCACGGCCGATGGCCTCGAGCTGCTGGTCCTTGACCACGCGCTCCTGCTCGACCAGCACCACGCGCTCGCGGTTCTTGACCGCAACCTCGATCTGGCGGCGCTTGTTCTCCTCGTTGACCCCCAGCTCTTCGTCGACCTTGATGCGGGCGAGCTCGGCCTTCTTGCGCTCCTCGGCAATGATGCGCGCGGCCTCGGCCTCCTCGCGGGCCTTCACGCTGGCGATCTCGCGCTGCTGCTTGTACGCGGCGTCGGCCTGCTGGCGATCGAGCTCCATGGTCGCCTCGGCGGTCTCGGTGTTCTTCTTCTTGATCTTCTTCTCTTCCTCGCGCCGCAGGTCGTTGGTGAGGATGTTCTGCTCCGCGGTGATCTGCGTGATCTTGCGGATGCCGTGGGCATCGAGGATGTTGTGCGGGTCGAGGTTCGACAGCGGGGTCTGCTCGAGGTAGTCGATCGCGCAGTCGTCGAGCACGTAGCCGTTCAAGTCCTGGCCGATGACGGTGAGTATCTGGTCCTTGAACTCGTGGCGCTTGGTGTAGAGCTCCTCGAAGTCGAGCCGCTTGCCGACGGTCTTCAGCGCCTCGGAGAACTTGGCCGAGAACAAGGTCTCGAGCGTCTCGGGGTCGCTGGCGCGCACGCAGCCGATGGTCTGGGCGACCTTGAGGACGTCCTCGACGGTCTTGTTGACCCGCACGAAGAAGGTGACCTTGATGTCCGCGCGGATGTTGTCGGCGCAGATCAGGCCGTCCTTGCCGGTTCGCGCGATCTCGATGGTCTTGACCGAGATGTCCATGACCTCGGCACGGTTGATGACAGGCACCACCGTGCGGCCCGTGAAGGTCACGATGGGTTCCTTGCCCATCGTGTTCACGATCAGCGCCTTGCCCTGATCCACCTGGCGGTAGAACTTGGCGATGAGCGCGACGAGGAACACCAGGAAGATGACCCCGACGCCGATGGCGACGAGGACCGTCACGAGTGGGAGATCTGGCATCGTTTCTTTCGACCTTCTTGCGGCGCGATGGGCGTTTCGGGGGGCAGACGTCGCGGGAACGCGGGCTCTCTAGGAACGTGGGGCCGGGCCGCCGTCGGGCGACACCAGATCGCCCAGCGCGGTGACCTCGTAGACCTCGCGGGCCTCGTCGTACGAGACCACCAGGGCACGGGCACCGCGGGCGAGTTCGTTGGGTGGATCGCAGCGCACCTGCACGATCAGGCCGGCGCCGCCGTCCTCCGCCCGCGCCGCACCGAAGCCGGCGTCGACGCGGCTGGTGTCGATCGTGACGACCTTGCCGACCAGACCGGAGCGCCGCGCCGCAGAGTGGGTGTGGAACACCGGCGCAAGCGGGCGAATCGCCACCGCGGTCAGCAGCACGGCGACCACGAACACCGCGACCAGCACCAACGTCTCGAGCAGCCAGTTGCGGGTATCGCCGAGCAGGTAGTAGGTCGAGAGCTCCGACAGCAGGAAACCGAAGAAGAAGATCAGCGACACCACGATGGTGGTCGGCACCGCGTCGAGCCGCAGCGCGCCCAGCAGCGTGCCGAGGAAGCCGTGCGAGTGGCCGTCGTGGCCGTCGCCGCCGCCGTCGCCGTGGCCGACGTCGCCGTGGCCGATGTCGCCGTGGCCGATGTCACCCCCGTGTCCGCCGTCGCCGAAATCGAGTGAGTCCAGGCCCAACGCGCCGAGGATGACGAGCACCCAATAGACCAGCGCAATGCCGAGCAGCACCGTGAAGACCACGGTCGGGAAGCTCAGGCTGGCGGCGAAGAACTCATCCATGGCGGTGGAATCCGAACGACACCGTGCCGACCCCGCGGGCTCGGGGGATCGCAAGGCTGCCATAGGGCAGCGGCTCCCGTCGAGGCCCCGCGGACGCGAGCGTCGATCGTCGATGGCCGGTTGCGTCGCGAGGGTCGTCGCAGGGCGACGCCACCCGAACGCATGTGCCGTGCCTGCCTACCCGGTCGATGGCGGCAGTATTTCGCGCCCGCGTCGGTGGACGTTCGTCGCAGCGACGGTGCGCCGGGTTGCCGACGGCATGGCTTGATCCCGCTCGCAACATGCGATGAAGGAGGTGCCCAGCGACGCGGTTGGTTCCATGCAGATCACCGGCCCCGGTGCTTCGCGGAGCGCGTCGGGAGACCTCGACGCAGCCGCGAGGAATCGCGCACAATGTCGCGGCCTGGTCCATCGTCCCCCAGTGCCCCGCGGTCGCGCCACGCCCCGCGTCACGAGCGAAGCGCCGCGGGCGGGCGCGCGGCGGCGCGTGGCCCCGTGGGCCCGTGGCGGCACGATGGCATGCGCGCTCGCGATGGCATGCGCGCTCGCGATGGCATGCGGGACGACGTCGGGCCGCAGCACCGGCGCGGCCGATCGCTCCGTCGCGCCCGGGTCCGCCGGTGCGGGCGCGGACCGAGACCGCGAGCGCACTGCGTGGCGCTACGAAGTCGCGCTCGAGCCCGGGGCCCGCGGCATGGCGGTGCGCATGTGCTTCGACGGCCCCGCCCCAGCCGCGCTGCGCACGATCGTCGACGAGGCCGGCGTCGGATGGGACGGCCTGTCGGTGGATGCTCCGATGCCGCGCCCGTTGACGCTCGCGCGTGGCCGCGTCGAGCTCGGCACGCTGCCGCAGGATGCGTGCGTGCGATGGCACGTCGATCTCGCGGGCGTGTCCGCGGGCGCGGGCAGCCGCAGCGCGACCGTGCTGGGCGACAGCGTGTTGCTCAAGCAGTCGCTGTGGCTGCTGTGGCCCACCGACGCGTCGTCCGACGTCACCCCGACCGTCGCGCTCGAGCTGCCGCCGGGCGTGCGGGCCTCGGTGCCGTGGACCCTCGTCGACGGCGAGCGCGACGCTCGACGCAGCCGCTATCGCATCGACGCCACGGTCTCGCGATGGACCGGCTACACCGCCTTCGGCGCGCTCGACCTCGATCGGTTCGAGCGCAACGGCGCGGCCATCGAGATCGCGAGGCTCGATCACCCCATCGCCTGTGATCGCGAGGGCGTGCGCGCGTGGATCACCGACGCGGTCGACGGCGCCTCGATGCTCTACGGCCACTACCCCCGTGAGCACCTGCAGGTCGTGGTGGTGCCGATCGCCGGCGGCGACGGTGCGGTCGAATTCGGCGCGGCCGCGCGCGGTGGCGGTGCCGGGGTGTTCTTGCTGCTCGACGATCATGCCGATGCTGCGCGCCTGCCCGGCGGCTGGACCACGGTGCACGAGCTGCTGCACCACGGCATGCCGTTCGTGAAGGACCCTTGGATGGGCGAGGGCTTCGTCTCCTACTACACCGAGGTCATGCGCACGCGGCAGGGTCACCGCAGCGAGCGCGAGGGCTGGCAGGAGCTCTACGATGCGTTCGAGCGCGGGCGCCGAGGTGCCCGCGGACGCACGCTCGCCCGCGACAGCGCGGCCATGCACGAGCAACACGCCTACCAGCGGGTCTACTGGGGCGGCGCCGCGATCGCGTTCGAGCTCGACGTCGCGCTGCGCCTGGCGCACCCCGATCGCGACGGTCTCGACGACGCCATGAAGCAGCTGCGCCGCTGCTGCGGCGACAGCGTGTTCCAGTTCGGCGCCGACGCGCTACTCACCCGGCTCGACCGCTGGTATGGCGAGCCGATCTTCACGCAGACCGCCGCGCGAGCGCTGGCGGTGCCCGACTTCGTCGACACCGACGCCGTGTTTGCGCAGCTGGGCATCACGATCGCCGACGGCAAGGTCGTGCTCGACGATGGCCACCGGGCTGCGGCCCTCCGCCGCGCCATCATGGCGCCCCGCAAGCAACCCTAGCGGCCCCAAAGTGCGCTACACCGCAGACCCGAGCCCCTTGCAAGACCGACGCAACATCGCCCTCACGCTCGCCGGCGGCGGCAACCGGGCGTTCTATCAACTCGGCTTGCTGCATCGCTGGGGCGAGCGCCTGCTGCCACGGCTGGGTGCGCTCGCGGCGTGTAGCGCGGGCGCGTGCGTGGCCGTGCTGTGGCTCAGCGGGCGCGAGGTACCGACGCGCTCGTTCTGGCGAGCGCGCCGCAACCACGTGACGCGCAACCTCGAGTGGACGCGCCTGCTGCAGGGCAAGTCGCCGGCGCCGCATGGCGAGATCTATCGCGACACGCTGCTGTGCGCGGCCGCCGAGGGCGGGCTCGAGCGCGTGCGCGCGCTGCCGTTCCCGCTGTGGGTGCTGACCGCCGCGTTCCCCCGCATGGTCCCGGCACCGGTCGGCGCGGCGGTGGGTCTGGCAGCGTACAACCTCGAGAAGCGCATGCGCCCGGGCATGGTCCACCCCAGCTTCGGCCGTCGCATCGGCTTCCAAGCCATGCCGTTCGACGCGCGCAGCTGCGAGAGCCCCGATGACCTCGCGGATCTGGTGATCGCGTCGTCGTCGACGCCACCGTTCACCCCGATCGGCCGCTTCCGCGGGCACGCGCTGCTCGACGGCGGCCTCATCGACAACGTACCCGCCGACGTCGCCGAGACCGATGCGGGCATCCGCGCCAACCTGGTGCTGCTCACCCGGCCCTACCCGCGCAACGTGCTCGGCGAGCGCCCGGGCGAGCACGGCCCGCGGCTGTACGTCGCGCCCAGCCACGACGTGCCGGTCGAGCGCTGGGACTACACGCGACCAGATCGCATCGACGCGACCGTCGAGATGGGCGAGCGCGAGGCCGAGCTCCACGAGGCCGCGCTGCGACGGCTGCTCGCGATCTAGTACCTCGACACAGGGATTGTGATGGGTCAGAACGCCGTCATGGCCGCGACTCCGCGGTGTTGTGGCCCGTCACAATCCCTGTGTCGAGGTACTGGCAGGGTGCGCTCCGACCAGCGCTAACGGAACTTGGCGGTGACGTCGGTCGGCAGCAGCTCAGGCGTGCGCTCGCCGAGCTGCCCCTGTGCGCCACGCCCCCAGCACCACAGCGCGCCGAGCTTCGTCAGTGCGCAGGCGTGATGGTTGCCGGCGGTGACCACGGTCGCGTCGGGCACGAGGAACGTGCTCCAGCGGCGCCCGGCCGCCGGCGTGTCGCGGTTCCAGCTCGAGCAGCGGATCTCGGCGGTGCCGAAGCTGCCGCACACCCCCGCGACATGGGTCGTCTGCGGCATGAAGCCCTCGTCGAGCGGGGTGCCCTCGAAGTGATCACCGCTGCAGCGCAGGGCGCCGCGGTAGATCACGCAGCCGCGGCCAGTGCCGACCAGGCCCGCGATCTCGTCGCCGTCGTTGTCGCGCTCGAGCACGGCGCCGCGCGGGTCGTAGTGGCGGACCTTGCCGTCGCCGGCATGCACGATGACGGCGTCGCCGTCGAACGCGATCGCCTTGGCGCCGATCAGCCCGTTCAGCTCCGCGGTGAACGGCCCCTTGGTGTCGCGGCCCCAGCACCGCACGCGCCCCTGCGCCAGCTTGGCGCACGCGACCTCGTCGCGCACCGCGAGCGCGGTCGCGTCGTGGATGTCGTCCACACGGGCGACCACCGGCGCGTCGCCGGCGACCGCCGGCGCGCGCCAGCACTCCACCGCACCGGCGTGGGTGCGGGCGCAGGCCTGGCCGTCGGCGACCGCGAGCTCGTCGACGACATCACCGACCGGGATCGCGCGCGGCTGTTCGGCGTCGCCGATGATGCGCCCCGCACAGTGCACGCGGCCGGTGCTCGACGCCGCGCAGGTCGAGTCGCCGCCGGCGGCGACCTTGGTGATCGCCACCGCCGGCGGAATCGCGGCCCGCTCGACCGGCGCCGCAGCAGGTCGCGTCGCGCTGGCTTGCACCGCCGCGGGCACGGGGTCGCGCCCGCAGGCGATCGCGAACACGAGGCACACAGGGGTCCAGCGCGCAGCCGCCATCTCGTGCGGGAGGTTAGCGCGAAGCCGCGGCCGACAGGCGTGCGAGCGCTCGCCGAGCACGCTGGCGGTCGCGGACGATCCACGCGATGCCCCCGGCGAGGGCCGCGACGCCGGCCCCCAGCAGCGTCGCGCCGACGATCACCAGCGTGCGACCGGTCTTCAGACGCGAGCGCACCTCACCGAAGGTGTCACCGTGCGGTGCAGCGTCGCGCGCCTCGAGCCCGGATGCCAACACCGCGGCGCCCGACGCAGCCGCGAGCGCGCCGGCGCCGAGCGTGAACACGGCGATCGGCCGAGCCGGGGGCACGCGGCGCATCGGCGTGGGCATCGTCTCGGACCCGACGAGGTTCGCCACGCACGGCGCCGGCACACCGCCGGGCGTCCGCACTCCGGGGCCGGCCATCAGCAGCAACGAGAGCAGCCATGGGATCGCGTGCGCCAAGGGTGTGCTGCGGCGCCGACGGGCGAGCCGCGTGCGCGACAGGATAGCCCCGCCGAGCCGCACGCGACCATCAGAAGTAGCAGGAGCGGCACACGCCCGTTGCGCTGCCCCGCTCGCGGGCACAGTGCTCCTCGGCGCTGCAGTTCTCGTCGCTGACGCAGCCCGGCACGCAGCGCTGATCGCCGCCGCAGAACTGGCCGGCCCCGCAGTCGCCGAAGAAGCACGGCGTCGCGCCGGTCCGTGAGGGCTCGACACAGCCCGGCGCGGCCGCGTGGAGCTCGTGACCACCGCACGACTCGCAGCGACCGAGCGCCGCGGTGCCCTCGCGCACGCAGATGTCGCGCGGCCCGCAGTTCGTGTCGCTCGTGCAGCCGGGACGACACTCGCGCAGCGTGGTCTCGTCGCAATACAGCCCGGGTCCGCAGGGGTTCGCGAAGCACTCGGTGATGCCGGTGCGCGCGCGGCCCGGGCAGGACGCGGGCTCGGTGGCAGGCGCGGGTCCAGACGCGGCGACCTCACCAGCGTGCCCGTGCACGCCGCAGCTCGGCTCGAGGTGCAGTGAGCACGCAGGCAGTCCCAGCACCAGCACCAGGCGCAGCGTCATCCACGATCGCATCGGCGCGCACGCTACCGCCCGCGCGCTCGCACGTATTCCCCATGCGGCGTCAGTCGCCATCGTCCACGGGCGCCACGCGATCGCCCTCGGCGGTGAACGTCAGACGGCGCTCGAGCAACGACTCGCTGTTCATGGAGCGGTCCACGCTGACGGTCAGGGTGCCGTCGTCGCGCCCGTCGATCAGGCGGAAGCTCGCGCGGTGCGAGATGGGCTGCCGCGGCGCGACGAACCCCGACCACGCGGGCTCGCCGTCGACCAGCACGAAGCCGTCGACGATGATGTCGACCGCGAGCTTGTCCATCTCCTCGATGCCGACGGCGTGCAGGTCGACCACGAGCTCGACCTCGCGCTGCGGACGGGCACGGTAGCCGATGTCCACCTGCACCTTGCCGGTGTCATCGGCGATCTGCTCCGACGCCAGCGCCACCGGTGCGGTGGTGCCAGCATCCTTCGGATGGCAGGCGATCACACCCGCCACGGTGAGCGCCCACGCCACGCGACGAGCTTGCATGGCCGAAAGTACACGCGTCCGTGGGGCCGAACGCAACCGGCACACCTGGGGCCGGCGCGATTTTTCGCGGGGCCGACCCGGAAGCACGCGGGTGGCTGGTGTCTGTTGCGACGTGGACGACACCCGCACCACGCCACGCGACGCGAGCCCGCTGTTCTCGCCGCAGCCGTTCCCGCCCGGTCTGATCGGACAGCGCCGCCTCGAGTCCACGTTGTTCGATCTCCGCGCCTTCGAGGATGCGCGGCGCCACGGTGGCGGACCGGATGCGATGGTCCATCGGCCACGCGAGCCGTCGGCGGGCTCCGGCCTCATCGACATCAAGACGCTGATCGGCGCCACCGCCCGCGGCGCATCCGCGGCAGCGGTACCCGCGGTCGTGCTGCCGGTGCGCGGCCTGGTGGACACCGCGAGGCCCCACGTGTCGCTGCCCCGCGCGATGCCGGCCGCGGCTGCGCGCACGCGGGCGTGGCTCGCAGTCGCCTGTGTCGCGCTGTTCACCACCGCTGTCGCGCTCGCGGTCGCCGTGCTCGCCTGAGCCCGCGCTGGCGTCGGGCGATCGCCCGACGCCGATGCGCGCGGATGATCGGGTGGCGAGGGCCACGCCATCGGCAGGGAACGCTGCAGAGCGCTGACGCGCGCGTAGTCGAAATGACCGCCACATCAACCTCCACGGGTCGTCGTGCGAGGATTCGCGTCGCCGCTGCCCCCCTGCCGTCGGGGGTTTGTGGCACCTTGGATTGCGGGGGGCCCGATCTCGATCGGGCGGCGAGCAAATGACGGCATCAGGCATGATTCGCGGCGCGATCGCGACGTTGACGGTCGCGGCCTGTCACAACCAAGCGCCGCCGGCGGCCAGCGAGGCGGGCAGCGGCGAGGCGGGCATCGTGCTGGACGGCACCAGCGTCGACGACGGCGACGACGCGCACGAGGCCGACTCCGGCGACAAGCTCGATGTCGGCACCGGCAACGCCACGGAGTCCGGCGGCGACTGCATGGGCGGCGGCGGTGCCGTGGGCGAGAACACCTTCAGCATCATCTGGATCGCCAACACGCCCGAGGGCACGGTGTCGAAGATCGACACCGCGACTGGCACCGAGCTCGGGCGCTACTACACCGGCCCGACCGACGGCGACGACGACCCCTCGCGCACGTCGGTCAACCTCGAGGGCGACGCGGCGGTCTCGAACCGCGGCGGCGGCATCGTCAAGTTCGCCTCCGCCGACGCCCGCTGCATCGACCGCAACGCCAACGGCATGATCGAGACGTCGACCGGCGCCGGCAACGTGCTGCCGTTCGGCGACGACGAGTGCATGCTGTGGCACAAGCCCACGCCGGTGGACGGCAACAACCACCACGGGCCGCGCCCGACCGCGTGGGACGCCGGCGCCGCCAACGATCCCTGCCAGACCCAAGACGATCGCCTGTGGGTCGGGTGGTGGGACTACGACAACAACATCGGCCACTTCGAGCGGCTCGACGGCGGCAACGGCGACACCCTCGACGTGGTCGAGGTGATCGACTGGGACACCCAGGGCGACACCGACTGGGGCCCCTACGGCGGAGCCGTCAATGCCGACGGCGATCTCTGGACCAGCGGTCGCGGCCCCGGGCCGCTAGTGTTCATCGACGGCGACACGCTGGTCTACGACCGCTGGGAGACCCCGCCCGATACCAGCCCGTACGGCATCACCGCCGACGCCAACGGTCACCCGTGGATGGGCGACTGGAACGGCGGGCTGCTGCACTTCGATCCCAACACCGAGACCTGGGACATCATCGACACGCCGAACACCAGTCGCGGCCGCGGCATCATGATCGACCGCAACGGCTTCGCGTGGATGGCCAGCAACAACCCCTGCGCACTGGTGAAGGCCGACACCGCCACGCGCACGCTCATCCGCGACGACATCGCGCTGCCCGGCTGCGGCACGCCGGTCGGCATCAGCATCGACGCCGAGGGTTTCGTGTGGGTGCCCGATCAGGACGCGAGCGTCGCGTTCAAGGTCCACCCCGAGAGCTACGCCACCACCACCGTGACCGGCCTCGTGCAGCCCTACACCTACTCGGACATGACCGGCGCCGGCCTCGGGCTGGTGGTCAATCCACCCGCCGGTTGAGCGCGACGCTACGGTTCGATCCGCACGCCGCGCCAGAACGCGACGTGATCGCGGATCTGCGCCGCGGCCGACTTGGGCTCGGGATACGTCCACGCCGCGTCGCGGTTGATCTCGTCGCCGACCACGACGTCGTAGTAGCTGGCCGTGCCCTTCCAACCACACACGGTGTGGGTCTGGCTGTCGCGGAGGTGTTCGCGGCGCAGTGCAGCCGGCGGGAAGTAGTGGTTGCCCTCGACGACGACGGTCTGGTCCGACTCGGCGATCACGGCGCCATTCCAGGTGGCTCTCGGCATCGCCGTGGAGCTTAGCGTGCATTCCCGGACGCGCCCGTGAGGACGCGCCCCCGATGCTCCGTCGCCGACGCTGCTAGCAGCCCGTGGTGAAACTCCGCGACGCGATAACACCGCCCTCGGACCCCTTGGCGGCGTTGCTCGGAGCTCGAAATACACCCGGTACTCCTTCGTCCTCGCGTCTTGCCACGGGGTCCGATGACGGCGTTCTCGCGCCACGGAGTTTCACCACGGGCTGCTAGAGAGGCGATCCGCTAAGGTCGAGGGGGATCGACAAGGGTGTGTCGCTGTGATCTCGTTTGGCGAGCGAGGTCACTCACGATGCTGTGGAAGGTCCCTACGAAGCTGAGCGCCGAGGAGCAGCGGCTGGTGGCGCGCATGCGCAAGCCGAGCCGCTTCTTCGTGTTCCTGCGAGAGATCCGAGCCGAGCTGTTCACGCCGGAGTTCCAAGAGGAGCTCGCTCGGGCTTACGAGCCGCGCGGTCAAGAGCCCGTACCGCCGGCGCTGCTGGCGATGGTCGTGCTGTTGCAGGCGTACACCCAGACGAGCGACGCCGCTGCGGTCGAAGAAGCCGAGATGAATCCGCGCTGGCAGCTCGTGCTGGGGCTACTTGGCGAAGAGAAGGCTCCGTTCGGGCAGGGTAGTCTGCCGCGCTTCCGCGAGCGGATGGCCGCGCACGACCTCGACCGCAGATTGCTCGAGCGCACCGTCGAGCTCGCGAAGAGGACTGGCGGCTTCGGTTGGCAGAAGCTCAAGGCCGCGTTCGACTCATCGCCGCTGCGAGGTCGCGGCCGCGTCGCTGACACCTGGAACTTGATCGGACAGGCGATGGGTAAGCTCGTCAGTGCACTTGCGAAGATCGCTGCGGTCGAGGAGGACACGATCATCGCCGAAGCCAGGCTCACGCTGCTGCAGGGCAGCAGCATCAAGGCTGCACTGGACATCGACTGGGATGATCATGACCAGCGTAGTGAAGCGCTGCAACGACTCGTCGGTGAAGCACAAGCGCTGCTGGACTGGGCACGCGCCCGGGCTCCCGACGCGATGAAGGAGCGTGAGGTCGAGCAGGCCGCGGTTCTGCTCGAGCGCGTCCTCCACCAAGATACCGAGCCCGATCCCGAGCGACCGAGACGAGTACGGATCCGCAAGGGCGTCGCTGAAGACCGCGTCTGCTCCGTCGGCGACCCGGAGATGCGCCACGGCCGAAAAACCCGCTCACAGGCCTTCAACGGCTACAAGCGCTACATCGCGACTTCGATCGACGCGCCGCTCGTGCTCGCAGCCGAAGCGCGACCCGCCAACCAACCCGAACGCGAGGCTGTACCCTCACTCGTTGACCAAGTAGCGCCCTACGGCGAGCTCGACGAGCTCTTCATCGACCGCGGCTTTCTTGCACATCCCGAGATCGCCGCGCTCGATCGAGACGGTGTGCAAGTCCGTTGTCGTCCCTGGCGCGAGCAGAACAAGCATGGACGCTTCGGCAAGAGCGCCTTCAAGATCGACCTTCGCCGACGACTCGTGACTTGTCCGTCTGGCAAACAGGCCGAGTACTCCGCCAACACTCCCACCGCGTACTTCGGTGCCGAGACCTGCGATCGCTGTCGCCTACGAGCGCGATGCACTGATGCCAAGGCTGGTCGCGCGATCCGAATCCACCCCCATGAGAGCCTGCATCGCAAACTCGAGGCTCGCAGAGCGACTGAGCACGGACGACAGCATCTTCGCGCTCGAGTCGTCGTCGAGCACAGGCTCGCACGCATCGGCGGCCTCCAGAGCGACCGCGCGCGATACAAGGGCGCCCGCAAGAACACGCTCGACCTCCGGCGCCACGCCGCCGTCGCCAACCTCATCGAGCTGCAGGCCGCACTTGCCGCGTGACTTTAGCGGTTCGCTTCTCTAGCGGCGGGCGCGGGCGATCTCGGCCTCGAAGATGCGCCGCAGGATCGCGATGGCGCAGCCGTAGGTCGTGTCCATGCCGAAGTACGACAGGCTCTTGGACAGCAGTGTCTGCCGCCGCGAGTACGGCGTGTCCGACGCGTAGTGCAGGACCCCCAGGTCGAACGGCAGCAGGTTCGACAGGTGCACGATCTCGTCGGTGGGATGTCGCTTGGGATAGACCAGCTCGTAGATGCCAGAGAGGTATGGCCCGGTCTCCATCTCGAGCACGGTGTAGCCCTCGCGATAGAACACCTGCATGTACTCGCGGTTCTGCAGGAACGAGCCGCGCACCGTCAGCGCCTTCTGGTTGTCGAGCACGGTGCCGTGCACCCACGGCTGCACGTCGGCGGCCGCGAAGGCGTTGCGGAACAGATGGGTGTTCTGCGAGTGCTCGTCGTAGGCCGCGGTCGAGAGCATGATGTCGCCGACGCGCCCGTTGAGCGTCGCGGCCTTGCCCATGAGGTACACACCGCGCAGCTCGCCGACGCCCTCCGACAGGCGCGTGAAGTGGTGATAGGCGGCCATGCCCAGCGGGTAGTCGATGTTGATGATCACCGCGTCGGACTGCGCCAGCAGCTCGACGCCGTCGATACGCACCCGCGGATCGAGGCGATCGGGCCGTACCTGCGCCAGCTCGACCAGCTGCGCCGCGACATCGAGGTGGCCGGGGTTGGCCAGCGTCGACAGGCCGCTGGCCGCGTCGAACTGCTGCACCTCGGCGATGCGACCGCCGCTCGCGTCGGCGCGCAGGTACTGCCGCAGCAGGTAGTACGAGAGGTTCGCGAGCTCACCCTCGTCCCCGCGTGCGCGCGCGGCCTCGATGTCCGGCGCGAGCGCCTCGGGGTCGGCGACGTGCACGAGATCGAGGATCTCGTCGCGATGGGCGCGCGCATAGCCACCGATGAGGTTCGGCAACGCGTGGGTGTTCGACGACACGAAGTACACCGGCCGGCGGGTCGAGCCACCGCGCAGGTACGCCGGTTCGATGGCCGACCACCACCGCTGCGACGCGCGGCGGTACTCCGCCAGCGTGCCTGCGAGCAGGCGCATCGTGAGATCGCAAGGATGCCTCGCGAGCGCTCGCACGCCGTCGTCGTCGCCATCGCCGAAGGCTGCGTGCAATGTCACGATGTCGGCCGCGGGTAGGCCGAGCCCGTCGGCGAGCGCGGCGTCGCGGGCCCCACGATCGAGGCCGCCGGCGACGAGCTGCGCGTGGTCGCCGGCCCGCAGCAGCAGACCGTGCATCTTGTTCCACTCGATCTGCCACGCGGTCACGATCGGCACCAGATCGTCGATGTCGGACGCGCTCGTGACATAGACCGCCAGGGTGTCGACGCCGTCGAAACACAGCGGGCGCCGACGACCGCGGGTCGTGACGCGCTGCCACGTGGTCACTGCTAGCCCCGCGGACTCGAACTGCTCGTTCGATTGCCCTGCCACCAGGCGTCGTACCTGCGGCATGCACTGCGGCAGGCGGGCCGCGGCGTAGGCGAACGCTGCGAGATCGGGCGTGGGCTCGCGCGCGCCTGCGTGCAGGCTCGAGTCGCTGAACGCGTGGGACTCCTCGAACGCCCGCACCCGCACGTCGCCGGAGCTCCGCAGCAGCGAGTAGTACGTGCGGATGTAGAGCTCGATGGCGTTGCTGGAGACGCGCGGTGGCTGCCGGTCCACGGGCGCATCTTCGGCGACGACCCCCCGAAAGCGCAAGCCGAGCCGCAGGGCCACGCGCACTGCAGCATCTGATGTACCGCCACCGGCACCTTGCCGGCGGACCGCCGCGCGTGCGCCCCCATCGCTGTGGTGCGTTCGCTGCAATCGCACGCTCGGCGGGCCGCGGCGGCGAATGGTGCCCTGTGCACCGGCGTCGACACGCCACGCCATGACCCACGCCCCGAGATCGTCGCGCATCATCACGTTCGTCCTCGTGCTCGCGGGCCCGTGCCAGGCCCCCGCGCTCGCACTCGCGAGCGACGCGACCACGACCACCACCACCACCGCGCCCGCCGCGTCGCCCCCGACGGCGTCGCCGGTGCCGCGTCGCAACGGCAAGGGACTCATCATCGGCGCGGCCGCGGCCGGCGGGGTCGGCCTCGCGCTCAACGCTGGCCGCGTGGCGTGGCAGCTGCGTGGCTGTCGACGTCGCGGGCTCGGCGTGCTGCCAGGCGGCGACTACGACTACGGCGGCTGTCTGATCTCGAGCTTCGGCGACGTGTTCCTCTCGATCCCGGCGTGGTTCGCCAACCTGGCCTCGATCGGGCTCGCGGCCGGCGGCGGTGCGTTGCGCGGCAAGTGGGAGGCTCGCAGCGGACGGCCCCGCGACGCTCGCAGGATGATCATCGCCGGCGCGACCATGGTCGGGGTCGGTGGCGCGGCCTACCTCGCCGCCCGCTTCGCGCGGCTCGCCGCGATCGGCTGCATCGACCGCTCGCTCCGCGCCGGCGCCGGCGACGATCTCGGACGCACGGTCGGCTGCTACCGCGGCGTCTATGCCGGCACCACCATCGGCATCCAGCTCGCGCTGTCGACCGCGGCGGCCGGCGCCGGCGTGCTCGCGTTCGGCGATCAGTACCGCCGCGAGCGCGCGCGCACGCTGCAGGTCGAGCCGGTGGTGAGCTCGACCTACCTCGGCGTGCAGCTCGGCGGTCGCTTCTGACGGGCCGCGTTCAGGTGAGCACGGCGACCTGCGCCTCGATGTCGCCGCGCGCGCCGAGCAGCTGCTCGATCGCGGCGCCGTCGAGCCCGAGCACGCCGAGCGCGGCCCGTGGTGGCGCGGGGTCTTCGAGTCCGGCCGCAGCGGGCATGCCCGCCGCGCCCGCGAGATGATCGGCGATCGCCAGCACGGCGTGGGCGACGTCGCCCTGCGCGACCGGTCGCTCGTGGCGCTCGATGAGCTGCCAGATCGGCTCGGGCAAGCGCCAGCTCTGGCACACCTTCGCGCCCAGCTCGGCGTGGTCGAAGCCGAACGCCGCCCGCTCCAACGCGGGCAACGCACCGCGCCCGGCGCAAGCATCGTCGAGGCACGGCTGCTCCCACTGCTCTCCGCGCATCAACATGATGACGATGCCGATGTCGTGCATGAGGGCGGCGGTGAACAACGCATCGATCGGTGGCAGGCCCAGCCGCGCGACCACGCGCTCGCTCCACAGCGCGCACGCGAGGCCGTGCCGCCACAGCGCCGGGCCATGGGCCGACTCGAACGTCGGCGCGAGCGCGAGCGCCGATGCGATGTGCTGCACCTGACGGGTGCCGAGCAGCAAGAGCGCCCGCCGGACGCTCTCGATCTGGCGGCTGCAGCCGTAGTACGCCGAGTTCGCGACTGTGAGCACCCGCAGCGTGCTCACCTGATCGCGCGCGATGACCTGCTCCAATCGCTCGCTGCTGACGACGGGGTCGTTGGCGACCTGCAGCAGCTCACCGAGCATCGACGGCAGCGGCGGCATGTCGACCGGCGACAGCATCAGCCGCCCACGGCTCGCGATCGACAGAGATGCGGCGGTTGCGACGACGACGCTCACGGCTCGGCCTCGGTTCGTTGGAGCACGCAGATCACCTCGCGGGTCTCGGCGGCCTTGTTCGCGGTCTCGACCGCGCCGCCGGCGAGCGACATCACGAGGGCGAACTCGCGATCGGCCGCCCGGGTGTTGGACCACGCGTGGGCACCGGCGAACAGGCGCGCACGGGCGAGGCGATGCAGCTCGTCGATGCTCGGCACGCGCCAGCCACCGATGCCCCAGAACGCGCGGGCGCGGCACGAGGTCATCGCAGCGTACCAGTCGCGCTCGCCCGCCAGCGGATACACCAGCAGATCGTCGACGCGACGGACGCGTCCGCGGGCAATCGCTTGCGAGAGCACGTCGTCGCTGGCGACGGCGACCGGCGACGACGGCGGGGCCTCGGCCGCCGCCATCACGGCATCGCTGGGCGGCGGCGCTGCGGGCAAACGCGGCGCGCTCGGACCTTGGGCCGCGAACTCGGGCTGCCGGCGCGCCGGAGTGCCATCGATGCGTGGGGGCGCCTCGGCGATCGCCGACGGCGGCGGCGATGCCAGCGGCGGCGACGTCGACGGGCGAGGTCCGCCGCCCAGCACCACGGCCAACGCCAACGCGGCCGCGACCGGCAACACCGCCAGCGGCCAGCGACGGCGCACGGGCGACGGCACGCGGGAGTCCGCAGCGATCACCGGCGCCGGCGCGACGACCGGGAGTTCGTCGCAGCTGTCGTGACCGTCGGCGCGGAGATCCGCGATGACGGTGGCGAGCGCCTGTCCCTCGTGTTGCTCGGCGGCGACGTCACGCTGCGCGGCCCGCATCGCCTCCACGATCGTACCGACGGCGCCGCGCACCAGCCCCGGCACGATCTCGCAGGTGACCACGTGGGTCTGCGCGCCGGCACACGCGTCGCAGCGCTGGCGGACACCGGCGGGCACACGCTCCATCGCGAGGCACACCACCGCGAGCACGCGCGGCTCGGGCACGCGCGCGAGCGCTTCCTCGACCACGGCGTGGTCACCATCGACGCCGGCAATCACCTCGACGGCGGCACCTTCGACGATGAGGTCCTCGGCGAGCGGATGGATCTCGGCGGCCGCACGCCGGGTCGCGAACAGCACCACCGGCACACCGGCTTCGTACGCGATGTCGATCGGAGCGACGTTCATCGATGAACCAGCACCGCGGACGACATCGCTCGACCACGACGGCCGCTTGAGCGCAGCGCTGGCACTGCCCTGGGCCGCCGCCGCCACCGCGCGTCCCCAAGCGAGCGCCGCCACCACCGGGCGGGCGCGGCGGATCGCGCTCAACCCCGGTGCCCCGGAGGTCGAAGCAGAACCAGCGCCGCCCGAACGACGATCGCCCCGCCATGACCGACCTCGAACAACTCGTGAGCTGCAGCGCCGCCCGCCTGGTCGGCGCCGGCCACGTCCTCGCGCTCGACGGTCGCGCGGTGCTCTCGCTCGCCGATACCACCGCCGTCACGGCAATCGTCACCCACGTCGGCGCCACCGGTGCCCTGCCCGACGTGATCGCTGCGCTCCTGGCCGGTCGTCCCAGCGGCGTGCTCGTGATGGGCGCCGCCGATGGCTCGCACGCGAGCGCGATGCTCGTGCGCGAGGGCATCGCGTGCGGTGTGCTCGGCCAGGGACCGCTCGCGTCCCTCGGTGCGTGGGCGCTCGAGTTCCACCGGCGAAAGCTCGTGCGGATCGGCGCCGACACGGAGCCGAGCGGCGCGACGATCGATCCCGGCCGCACGTTCCTGCAAGAGACTCTGCTGGCCTCGCTCCACGGCTGCGATGCTCCGGGCGCGCGGCTGCTGTGGGTGGTCGGCGCCACGCACTGGCTCGCGGAGCTGCTGCCGCCGTCGTCCACCCAGGACGCGACGTTCCTGCTGCTCGAGCTGGCGCGACGCGCCGACGAGCACCCGCGCATCCTCGCCGAGCTGGGACCGCTCGACCGCGTGCCGGTGCCCCTGGTCCGCCCGGGACCGCTGCCGAGCAAGCCCGAGGCCGGTGGCAAGAAGGCCAGCGCCGACGACGACTGGGACTTCTTCGACGATCCCGATCCAGCCGCGATGAGCGAGTGGGCCGACGCCCGACACGTGTTCGATGCCTGCGACGGCATGGCCGATGTGGCGGCAGTGCAGGAGCGGACGATGTTGGGACCGTTTCGCACCACGCAGGCGCTCGTCGCCCTCGCGAAGCGGGGCCACGTGGCCCTCATGGCGCCGAGCAACGACACCGACGTGTTCGACGAGCTGCTGGCCGGGCTCGACCTCGCGGTATGAGCAGCGGCCAAACGATCGATCGGTCGTCGAAGTCGACCCGATACGGAACGCCACGCTGCGATGAGGTGAGCTCCATCCGCACCACCCGAAGTGGTCTGCAACGGCGGCGCCGCTACTGCACGACGTTCACCGCCGGCGGAACATCGATCCATCACTCGCAGACAATTCGGACGCACATCGATCGTGCTCCGTGCGCACACCCGCAGCGCCGGATGATCGACGTGCGTCACCGACGTATCGCCGTTGACGCGCTGATTGCTGCACCGTATGTTGGGTCAGCGATGCCGTCGTCATCCGGTTTGGATCTTCGCCCCGAGGCATCGAAGATCCACACCGAGCTGGTGGGGCTCGCGCGCTGGGCCGAGAACATCGGTTCGCAGTGGAGCAGCGGCGATCACGACGATGGCGCGGCAGAACGCATGATGCGACAGTCGATGGCGGCCACGCGGGGCTGCATCGAGGCGGTGGAATCGCTCCTGCAGTGGCTCGAGACGAGCGCCGACCTGCAGCGCGGCGCCGGCGGAGCGGACGGCCTGCTCGCGCTCGCCTGGCAGTCGCGCTGGCAGCTGCGCACGGATCTGGTCGAGCTGTTGCGGGCGTGCGACGCGACCGTCGATCGATTCGCCGTCGACACGGCGACCGCGTGCTGGCAGCGGGTGCTCGACGAGTCGCGCTCGCTCGCGGCGGCCATCACCCGCAGCGCGGCCGCCCAGCACGCCCAGGCGCGCCTCGCGTGCATCGAGTACGCCGGCGGCCACACCGGCGAGGGCGGACGCATGGCTGTGGCGGACGACACCTCGGCCCCCGCGGCCCAAAGGGGGCCGCGCCGATGAGCGCCGGACATGGTCGAACTCGATCACGCCTGCGAGGTCCTCGTCCACGAAGTCGAAGGTGCGTTCGCCTGCGGATTCGTCGACGTGGTGACGCAGCTGCCGTTGGCTGCCCACACCGGCCCGTCGGGCGCCTCGACGCTCGATCTGGAACATGCACCCGAGCTGCTGATGGCTCGCACGCCGCTGTGCGCCGCCACGGCCACCGCTCCGACTCGACTCGAACCGCGGCGACTCCACATCGTGACCGGCTCGGGTCTGCGCCTGTATCGAACCATCGGCGCGGGTCCGCTCGCGGTGGTGTTGTTGGCGCGGGCCGGCACCGCGATCGATCGCGCGTGGGCGAGCCTGGAGTACGCGCTGCAACGACTCGAACTCGAACGACCAGCTGAGGACGTGGCAGGATGAGCGGCACCGCACTCGACATCCCCCTGCAGATCGACACCGCCGTCGACGCGGTCCCGCTGCGCTCGGTCGACGAGCTGGTCGACGTCATCCGCGAGGGTCTCGCGGCCGGCTATTGCGGCGAGCTCGAGGTGCACGACCGCAAGGACGCAGCGGCGCGGGTCTGCATCGATCGGGGCCGGCTGGCCTGGGTGCACTGCTCGACCCACGGCGAACACCTCGGCGACGTGCTCCGCCGGGAGTGCGGGCTCTCGCCCGCGCACTTGCGCCTGGTGATGACGCGCTGCCGGGCGACCGGCGAGCGCTTCGGCGAGTCCCTCGCGGCACTCGGGCTGGTGAGCATGTGTGCGCTGCGGGAGGCGCTACGGGCCCACCTTGCGGCACACTCCGCCCACGTCATGGCGTTGGGCGAGGGGCTGCGCGCGAGCTTCCATCCCGTCGAGCATCGCTATGATCGGCGCCTGACGTTCGCGTTCGACGACCTGCCGTGGCGGGCCCCGGATCCCGCGTCGAGCCCGATCGTCGTAGCGACGCGGGCCAGCGAGCTGGTGCATGCGTGCGAACGTGCTCGCGAGACCCGTGAGGCCCCGTTGTGGGTCGGCTTCGTCGATCTGCGCGACGGTGGCTGCCTGGCCGAGAGTCACGCCGAAGGTCTCGACGGCAGCGCGATCCAACGGGCGGTGCTGCGCGACGCGCACGCGATCGTGAGCGCGGCGAGCCCGCGCGGTGCGGACCGCGAGATCGAAGCCGTACTGCACGGGAGCGGCGTCGCCGTGGGCCTCCGGGTGTTCTTGACCAGCAACGTCACCGCGGCCCTCATCGCGTCGGCCTCGGCGCGCGATGCCGAGGTCTCGATCGTGCTGCACTCCCTCGCCCAGGCGGCGCGTCACTGGCAAGCTGCGCAGGCCGGGGCAAGAAGCGTCGGTGCCTGATCGGGACCCACTCGACGGTTGCGCTCCGCCACCTCCACCGGTTACATGATTCGTCCATGGCGGTGGTTGCGTTGACTCGGTTTGGCTGCGCCGTACAGGGTCGTACGGTGCTCAGCGCGATCGACCTCGAGCTCCACGCCGGCCGCGCACTGGGGCTGATCGGTCCCGCCGGATCCGGCAAGTCGCTGTTGTTGCGCCTGGTCGCCAACGCCGGCGCCGAGCTGCCCGCGGTCACGCATTGGGGCAGCCTCGAGGTCGGCGTGCCGACGGCGTTCGTGCCCCAACGCGTTCGTCCGCGCGCTGCAACCCCCGCCGACGAAGCGACGCGCACCCATCTCGCGCGCGTGCGCGCGGCGCTCGAAGGTGATGCCCAGCTGATCTGTCTCGACGAGCCGACCGCCGGTCTCGACGGCTTCAGCCGCGCACAGCTGCTGCAGTCGATCCGTCACCTGCGCGGCGATCGGTCTGTGCTCTACGTGACCCACAATCGTCGCGATGCGCTGGCGCTGGGCGGTGACGTGGCGCTGCTCGCCGACCGCCGACTGATCGAGTCGGGTGAGGCGACGTCGTTCTTCGCAGCCCCGACCACCGAGCTCGGCCGCTGCTACGTGCGCACCGGCAGCTGTCCGACCAGCTTCGCGCTCGCGACCGCCGAGCCCGTGCCCGAGGTCGCCGACGCCGACACGACGCCGGCATCCCCGAGCCCCAGTGGCGCGACCGCACGCGGCCATCGCGAGCTGGCGTGGATCATCCCCGGCGCGCTCGCGGGTTGCTCGCGGCCGGGCCTGGTGGGTGATCTCGACGACGACCTCGCGAGCCTGCAGGCCGCCGGAATCCAGCATCTGGTCTGCCTCGAGGAGACCGACCCCATCGAACCGCGCCTCAAGGCGCAGTACGGCATCCACGGCCACCGGCTCGCGATCGCCGACATGGACGTGCCCACGCGCGCCGAGATGATCGCGCTGTGTCGCTTCATCGACGGTGCGCTGGCGATGGCGGAGCCGGTCGCGATCCACTGCCGCGGCGGCCTCGGCCGCACCGGCACGGCACTCGCCGCCTACCTGCAGTGGGCCCAGCAGCTCTCGCCCGCCGAGGCGCTGACGACCATCCGTCGCGTCGAACCGGGCTTCGTGCAGTCCATCGCTCAGCTCGACTTCCTGGAAGCATTTCAACCCGCGGGGCCACGCCCCCTCCACACCACCACCGCATAGCAAGGAACACCCCACCCATGTCCCTCGATCGAGCCGTCATCGCAGCCCAGTCCCAAGTCCCCGAGTGCGTCGCCGTCGGCTACGTCGACATGCAGACGGGCATGCTGCTGTCCGTGAAGACCGTCGACTCCCATCCTGCCGAGGTGCTCGACCTGGTCTCGGCCGCCACCGCCGATCTCTTCCAGGGTCCGAACATCACGGCCATCGAGAAGATGTTCAAGAAGTCCCGCGGCGTCGCGCAGGACGACCACCACTACTTCAACGAGATCGTCGTGTTCAGTGACAACCTCCTGCACGTGTTCCTGCGCGGCAAGAAGCACACCGGTCACGCGGTCGTGTTCGTGTGCCGCGGCTCGGCCAACGTCGGCATGGTGCTCTCGAAGAGCCGCATGGCGCTGCCGACCATCGAGGCGGCAGTCTAGAACGGCGAGGCACGTGGTCCGCATCCACGACGCCGACGCGCAACCGGCACCGAAGGTCTCGGGGGACGCACTCGCGTTCCTCGTAGGCCTGCGGGAGCTCGCGCAGGAGATCGCGTGGGCGCGGAACCTCGACGAGGAACGCCTCGAGGATCCCGCCTGTCGCCGGCAGTCGATGCAGCTCGCAGCCGATTGCGCGGCGCGAGCACTCGCGCTGCTGCGAACCCATGCCGACGCGGCCGCCTCGGCTGCGATCGATACCGACGAGTTGGACTGGGAGTTCGCGCCCGAGCGTGGCACGCACGTCGAGCCGGCCCATGTGCCCGACACCGCCGCGATCGCCTTCGTCGCGGGCTTCGCCCTGCGAGCGCGCCTCACCGCGCTCCAGGCCGCAGTGCCCGACGACCGCTGGCAGGTGCTGGCGGGCGCCGATGGCATCGCGCGGGAGATCGAGCGCACGCTGACCGCGATCGAGCGCGCGCTCGGCCTGTCATCGTCCGACGATCCGCGCTCGCGCGCGGTGCTCGAGGCGGTGCGCATCCGCAACGCCTACGTCGTGTTCGGCGACGCCGTCGCGGTCGGCCGGCCACCGCGCGAGGCGGAGATCCTCGCGCGACTGCGCCTGGCCGGCACCGCGATCGTGAAGCTGGTCGGCGATCCGATCTACCCCGCGCTGCGCGTGGGCGACCGACGCATCATCCGCACCTTCCACGACCGCATCCTCACCTGGCTGCGGGCCGGTGCGGGCGATACCATCGGCGGCATCCGACTCTGGCGCGACCTCGCGAACATGGTCGAGCTGATCATGGGCGTCAACAAGCGCCCCGAGCTGGCGAGCCACGACGTCAGGTTGCTGCGCGAGTGCATCGCAGCCATCGAGGCCGACGCCAACGACGGCGGCAGCCCACGGGCGATGGATCTGCTGGGCCGCGACGCCGAGCTCGACCGCGCGCTGCGGCAGCAGGTGCGCGGCCGTCCGCTGCGCGACGCGATGGCGCGCGCGTTGGCGGCCATGGTCCGCGAGGACACCCATCCCGACCAACCGGGCGTCGAAGAATCGATCGTCGCACCCCCGGCGCGGCGCGAGCCCAGCGCCGAGGGCTAGGCGCGATGCTCAACAGGGAGCTCACCATGTCGAACACGACCGACCCCACCTCGCTGTCCCCCACCGAGTATCGCTTCGAGGGTGGGCCCACGCTCGTCGATGGCGAGTCCGAGACGGTTGCATCGCTGCGCATCATCGCGGCCGCGCTCGCGCACCTGGGCCAGCTGCACGGGCTCGGACCGCTCGACGCGGCGGTGCTGGCCTTCGATCGCGGCCCCCTGGCCCTGGTCGCGGCGCCCGACGGCCGCGTGCACGCTGCGATCGCGAGTCCCGACTCGCAGACCGTGCCGGGAAGCCTCCTGGCGACGCTGCGTCGTCGCGTCCACGACGGCCAGAACGGCGGAGGCACGCCGTGAGCGAAGAGGCGACGATTGCCAACAAGCGCGGGTGGTTCGCCCGCCTGATCGGCAGCGGCGACGCGCAAGCCCTGGCGGCGATCGAGGCCGAGCTGGTGTCGCTGCGTGACAGCAACGCGATCCTCTCGGAGCAGGTCGAGCAAGAGCGTTCACACCGTGTGCACGTCGAAGGCGAGCTCGGCCGGGTCATGCAGACCCTCGAGGGCGCGCGCGAGCAGCTGCGGACCGAGCGGAGTCAGGCCCAGCAGGAGCTGCGCGCCGTGACCGTGCACGCGGAGGAGCTGCGCACGCGTCTCGAGCACGAGGCCAAGCGCGCGGCGATGCGCGAGCGCGATCGACAGAGCGCCGAGCACCGCCTGCACACCCTCGACGAGGCCCGCGCCGCCGCCGAGGCCCAGCTGCGCAAGCTGCAGCAAGACCTGACCGCGACCGGCGAACGCCTCACGGGCGAGCGCGACGCGGCGGCGGCGAGGGCCGAGCGCACAGCAACCGAGCGCGACGCCGTCGCTGCGGAGCTCAAGCGGGTCACGGCCGATCGCGACAAGCTCGCGGCCGGCCGCGAGCGCATGGCCGCCGAGGGCGAACAGCAGCGCACCGAGGCCACGCGCCTGCTGCAGCGAATCGCGGGGCTCGAGCGCGAGCTCGCCCGCGATCGCAGCGAGCTCGCCGGACTGCGGGAGCGCGTGAGCGCAGCGGACTCGCGCAGCGAACTCGAGCGGACCGAGATCGCCACGCTCGGCAAGCGGGTCGCAGGGCTCGAGCTGCTGCTGGCGCTGACGATCGAAGCCATCGAGTCCTGCGTCGGCCCGCGCGCCGACTGGCTGCTCGCCTTGGCGGTGCAGCGCCGCGGCACCACGTCGGCCGCCAATGGGCCGGTGGGCGTCGCCGAGGCCCTCGCCGCCCTGCCCCCCGCCGGCCACGGCCATGCGGTGCTGCAGCGCGCGATCACCTTGGCCGCCGCCGCGCCGTCGCGCACGAAGACCTGATCCGGCATGTTAGAGTCCCGGCCCATGACGCCGCCGGTGGTTGGAACGCTCGAGGTCACGACCACGTACCTCGAGATGCATGCGCGCCCTCGCAAGGCACGCCTGCCGCCCGTCGGTGAACGCAAGCTGGCACTGCTGCGGGCCGAGCGTCCGCCGCTGCACTTCTATCGCTACCTCTACGAGACCGTGGGCGAGCCGTGGCTGTGGTTCGAGCGTCGCGTGATGCAGGATGATGCACTCGCCGCGATCATCCACGACGAGCGCGTCGACATCCGCGTGTTGTACGTCAACGGCGTGCCCGCCGGATTCCTCGAGCTCGACGCACGGCACGGCACCGAGGTCGAGCTGGCGTACTGCGGCCTGGTGCCGGAGTTCATTGGTCAGGGCCTCGGGCTCTACCTCATCGATGCGGCAGTCGAGCGCGCGTGGTCCCGCGAGCCCGAACCCACGCGGCTGTGGGTGCACACCTGCTCGCTCGATCATCCGCGCGCGCTGCTGGCGTATCAGCACGCGGGCTTCCGGCCATACCGCGAGGAGACCAGCGAGATCGAGGACCCGCGGCGCAGCGGCGCCATGGCCACCCGACCTCGCTAGTCGCCCCGCCCCAGCCGCCGCCGCCGGCCGGAATTCCGCTGTGATCCCGCACGGGTCGCCTGCGGCTTGACGATCCACGCACAACAAAAGTAGGAAGTGGAACTTCCTACTATGGAAACCACTGGCGCGCCCGAGCTCCTGAAGATGTCGGCCTTCGCGGCCCGCAGCGGCGTGCCGATCCCGACGATCAAGCACTACGTCCGCGAACGACTGCTGCCGGAGCCGCTGCGGACCAGCCGCAACATGGCCTACTACGACGCGGCCCTGGTGCCGCGCGTGAAGGCGATCAAGCGCCTGCAGGTCACGCTGCACCTGCCGCTGCCGGTGATCCGACAGGTGCTCGATCGCGTCGCCGATGGCGAGCTCCCCGGCGACGTCGCGCTCGAAGCCACCATCGCGCGCGTGCTCGACGAGCTCGCACCACGGGAGCTGCTCACGCTCGAGCAGCTGCACGCCGCCGGCGTGCGCGACGAAGAGCTGGCGTTGCTGCGCGGACTCGGGCTGGTGTCACCGCAGTCGGTCGACGGCCAGGAGCGCTACGTGGGCGACGACGTCGCGCTGCTGCGACTGCTCGGGCAGGCGCGTCGCGCCGGCCTCACGGCCAAGATGTTGCCGCCTGCGATCCTGCGCGACTACGTCGAGGCCCTGCGCACGCTGGTCCGCGTCGAGCTGCAGATGTTCCGCGCCGGCGTCGTGCCGCTCGCCGACGGCGAACTCGCGCCGCTCACCGAGATCGCGACCACCCTCAGCGAGCGGCTGGTGGTGCTGCTGCGCCGCAAGCTGTTGCTGCCGACCCTGCGCGCGATGACCCCGAACCCGAACGAGCCCACGCCATGATCCCCGCCACGATCCGAGTCTCCACCTTCGTTGCGTTGCTGACCCCTTCGTGGGCGTGCGGCGACGGCGAGAGCACCACCACCCAGGCCGGCACCCAGACCGAAACCAGCGGCAGCTCGGGCTCGCCGAGCACGTCGAGCGGCACGACGGCCAGCGATGGCAGCGACGCGGGCTCGGTCACCGTCGCCGACGCGACCGGCAGCAGCGGTGGTGTCGGCAGCAGCGGCGCACTCGATGGCAGCAGCGACGACGGCAGCAGCACCGGCGCGATCGCACCGGGCCCGGACTTCCGCGAGCCGGGTCCGTTCACGGTCGACACCACGCCCGGCTCGCTGTCGCTGCCGGGGTGCGCGATGGACTACGACGTGTTCACGCCCACGGGCGTCGCTTCGCCGCCGACCGCCGTGCTCGCCCACGGCTTCCAGGGCAACCGCGGCTCGATGGCGGGCTGGGCCGCGCACTGGGCCAGCTGGGGCGTGCGCGTGGTGACGCCGGATCTGTGTCACGCGACGATCATCGACAGCGATCACGCGCAGAACGGAGACGACGTCTTCGCGCTCGCGCAGGCGGTCGGTGACGGCCCCGTGCTCTACGCCGGCTACTCCGCCGGCGGGCTTGCGGCGGTGCTCGCGGCGGCCCAGGATCCCGCGGCCGTCGCGTTGCTCGGGTTCGACATGGTCGACGCCGGTGGGCTCGGCGCGGCGGCGGCGGCCGCGGTCGCAGCACCGGCACACGACATCGTCGGCGAGGCCGCGATGTGCAACAGCAGCGCCAACGGCGTGCCCGTGTTCGGCGCCGTCGCCGACGCGACCACCGTGCGGATCTTCGAGGCCGATCACTGCGACTTCCAGAACCCCGGCGATGCCCTGTGCGGGCTCTGCACGGCCCCCAACAGCGAGCACACCCCCGAGCAGATCCGCGCGACGATCCTGGGGCTGTCGACGGCTGCGGTACTCTTGCGCACCGGTCTCGACGCCAGTGGCCACAACTGGTGGTTTCCGGGGGGCGACGAGTACGACGCGATGATCGCCGCCGGTGAGCTGGCACAACTCTAGTCGAGCGACCAAAGCCGCAACTGCGCACGCGCAAAACCGTCGACGCCGGGGCAGGAGGTTTGCGCCGCGAGTTCGCTCGTGGCGCGCCCCCTCGCGCCCTTGCGTAGGGCGTGGGATGCTGTTTTCCTCGCGTTGGCGGGCGTGGTGCAGACGATCGTGCGAGCTTCCTTTCTCTACATGCGCGGGCTGGTCGCGTGCGGGCTCGTGCTCGCCGGCTGCAAGCACGACGGCGACGGCGTCGGGGACGGCGACTCCGGCTTCGTCAGCGACTCGATGGACGATGGTGGTGACGACGGCGTCGAGACCTGGGGCGACGGTGAGCTGCGCGGGATCCTGACGTTCACGATGTACGCCGCCGACTCGCTCACCGCCATCGATCAGGTCGGCATGGCGGGCGCCTGGTTCGACGACGAAGAGAAGGTCGAACAGGTCGATGACTTCCACGCGGCATTCGCGTTCCAGACCGCCTACCCGCTGCCGCCCGAGGGCGACGACGAGCTCGAGCACAACGACGTGCCCGCCGGCTACGACTGGGGCGACGTCGACGGCTGGCTGCAGGCCGGCACCGCGTTCCGGCTCCACACCGGCGAGGTGGATGCGCTCGCATGCCTGCTCGAGGTCGGCATGGTGCTCGACATCTATCCCGTGTACGCCGCGACCGGCTCGGCGACCTCCCCCGAGGAGTGCGCCCCGCGGGCCGAGCAGTTCGTGCCCGGTGCCGACTACGACATCGTGATGTACGGCGGCGAGCTGTTCGAGACCCAGCAGTTCTTGGGCGCGGTCGAGACCCCCAAGGACTTCGACATCGTCGAGCCCGACTTCAGCGGCTACAACGACCCACTGATGCAGGGCAGCGCACTCACCGTCGCGTGGGAGGGTGATGGCACCGCGCGCGATCGCCTGATCATCCGCGTGTGGGACGATCTCGGGCGCATGTTCACGATCCGCGCCCAGGACGACGGCGAGTACCAGATCCCCACCGATGCCCTCGCGGTGCTGAGCCCCGGGCCCATCACCATCAGCGTTGCGCGCGAGCACATCGAGCGCATCCCCTTCTCCGCCGGCGGCGTCAAGGTCGTGACCCGTTTCGAACGGCGCGGCTACTTCGACCTCATCGCGTCGGGCTGACGCCCGTCACGCCCAGCGCGAGCAACCCAAGGTTCGACATGCCCAGCAAGATGCGACGACGATCCTTCCTGCGTACGACCGCAACCGTAGGTGCGGCCGCCGGCGCAGGTGTGTTCGGCATCCTCAAGTACCCCCGCGGCGCGCGTGCGTCCGGCTGGGGCGCGTGGCCGAGCGAGAAGATGGACGCGATCCTGCCGGCGGATCGCATGGCCACCAACGTGCTCGAGCTGCACATGAACGGTGGCATGAGCCCTTGGGACACCTTCTACACGGTGCCCGAGTGGGGTGCGTCCGAGTTCACCTACGTCCACCAGTTCTCCCCGGAGGCCGGCAACTTCGGCGATCAGCTCGATCGCGACGCCCGCTTCGCGACCTGCGGCTTCGCCGGTGAGCTGTGGTCGCCGCTGGGCATCAACGACGGCAACGGCGTCGCGCTCAACCTCGGTCCGTGGGCGTATCCGCTGCGCGATCGCCCCGACATCCTCGCGCGCATGCGCATCGTCGTGCAGCGCCACGACAACGTCGCCCACGAGGGCGCGAACCCGCTGTCGTTCACCGGCGACCGCCTCGGCCAACCGCGACTCGCCGGGGTCGGCACCTCGATCCAGCGCTACTTCAGCGAGAACCCGGAGGCCGGCGGCGGCCTGCGGGCCACGCCGTACTCCTACGTGCTCTACCCCGGCACCGGCTTCTCGACCTTCAACTCGCTGTCGGCATCGGCGGTCGGCTTCCACCCCGGCTCGGCGCGACCGCTGGGCGTGACGGTCGCCGCGAACTCGCTCTTGTCGAACCTGCTGGCGCGCACGGGCCCGTACGACCGGGCCGCGTTCGACACCGCGATCACCTACTACCGCCAGCAGTACGAGGCCCGCTTCCGCGTCGACGGCCTCGGCGCGCCGGCCCGCTCGCTCGAGCGCGGCAACTACGAGTACTCCGACTTCGCGCGGCGCCACGCGCCCGAGCTGCAGGCGGTGCTTTCGGCGGACCAGTTCAACCCCATCGCGCCGCCCGGTGCCGCCGAGTGCGGCGGTGGCAACCAGCGCCCGGAAGACATGCCACGCATGCAGGCGCGGCTGGCCGCCAACCTGCTCACGCGCGAGACCGATCAGGCCCGCTACGTGCTGTGGATCGACACCGGCATCAACCCGCATCCCAACGGCGGCCACGACAGCCACACGCTGCACACCGTGCAAGCGGCGCAGAACATCCCCCACACCCTGCGCGCGCTGACGGAGATCATCTCGACCAACGGCCCCGCGCCGGGCCTGATCGACCTCGACACCACGATGGTCGTGATCAACACCGAGTTCGGCCGCACGCCCGAACGCCAGCTCGCCGGCGGCGAGACCGGCACCAACCACTGGCCGTGGGGCTACATCACCATCTTCATCGGCGGCCCGGTGCAGAGCTCGGGTTGCTACGGCGCGATCAACTACGACCCGGGTGGCGCCGAGAACGGCTACGCGATGGACTACGTCACGCCAGCCGAGAACCGCATGATGGTGCTGCAGACCCTCGGCATCTATCCCTTCTCCTCGCAGTCGTTCGCGGTCGGTGACGTCCGCGGCGGCGTGCAAGACGAGGTCGAAGCCGCCACTCGCGTCCGCGACGTCTACCTGGGGTTGGCATGAACACCACGATCACGACGACCCTACGCACGCGTGGGCAGGCCCTGCTGGCGCTCGCGCTCATGCCGGCGCTGGCGAGCAGCGGCTGCCGCGACGACGACGCCAACGCCGAGGCCTCGGCCTCGGGCTTCACCGACTCGTCGGTCGACGACAGCGGACCCGGCGTGTGGATGACCTCCGCCGACGACGGTGGTGGCGAGCCCCCGGGGCCCGACGGCGACGCCGAGCTGTGCGACGCCGGCGATGAAGCCTGGGCCAAGCGCGTGGTGCCGCTCATCCAGGGCCGCCGCGTCGAGGGCATCCGCGAGGCACGGGTCATCGCGCAGATGGTCGAGCAGCTCGACGCGCTCGGCGTCGATGGCCGCTACACCGTCGCGCTCGGGCTCGCCAGCGGCGATCACTACCTCGATCGCTGGAAGCAGTGGATCTACGACCAGCTGCGCGTCAACGTGAACTCCGACCGCCGCAACGAGGATTGCTACGACACCTTCACCAACGCGGCGGGCGGCACCGACGTCGCCGAGCACATCCGCGACAACCCGGCCTCGGCCAACTTCGGGCAGTCGTTCCGCCTCGGCGACGTGGTCTACAGCTCGCTGCTGCTCGACGACATCTCGCCGGCCTACCGCGCGGACATGTACGCGCGGCAATCGGCTCCGGTGGTCGCCGGCAACGTGACGCAGGCCGAGCTCGAGGCGATCAACATCGCGAACTACGGCAAGATCTTCGAGTCGTCGTACCTCGGTCGTTTCACCGAGTGCATGGACTGCCACCGCACCGAGATGTCGGTGACCGACAACGCCGACCCGGCGTTCGATCGCCACTGGCCGCTGCCGGGCAACGTCGAGCTCGCGGTCTATGGCCCCGACGCTGCGCTGCCCAACGCGCCGCGGGCCCATGCCATCTTCCGTCGCTACGGCTTCTCGAGCACGCCGTGGCTGGCGCCCGAGGGCGCGCCGCCCGGGAGCCAGACCGCGTGGGGCATGGACGCGAGCTGCGGCCTCTTCAACTTCAACGCCGACGCCGACTACCTGCTCACGCCCGACGAGGCCTACATGGTCGGCGAGTACGAGCTGGGCTCGACCATCACGCAGCTCGATGACCGCATGCGCATGGGCTTCGAGGCGCTGTACGACGGCGGCCTGCAGACCGAGCCCGATGGCACGGTGACCGACGTCAACGTCGCGTTCGCGTGGATCTTCTCGGCCAACATCGCCAATCGCGTGTGGAAGGAGGCGATGGGCTACCCGCTCACCGTCGCCAACAACTTCCCGCGCAACGAGGCCCAGCACGACACCATGCTGGCGCTGGCGCAGGCCTTCGCGGAGAACCGCTACAGCCTGCGGCACCTGCTGGCGACGCTCGCGACCAACCCCTACTTCAACCAGAACCCGCCCGATGCCTGCGGCGCCTCGACGGCCTACCACATGCCGGCGCTGTTCGATCCCTTCACCAAGAGCTCGAGCGATCCGACCGCACGTGGCAACGGCGTCGGCGACGCGCTGCACCGCTACTCGGCGATGGTGCTGCTCGACTCGCTGTCGCAGGCGATGTGGTGGGACCGCGCGCAGCGCTTCGGCGACTACCCCGGCGAGAACCAGCTGCCGGGCAACAACTGCGGTACCGGCGAGTTCCCGCCGTGCAGCGAAGAGCCGATGCAGATCGACTTCCTGCGCGACGTCGGCGTGTTCTTGAACGACAGCGAGAGCGGCTTCAACGGCGTCGACTTCACCGGCCTGCTGCACTGGGAGCAGGAGACCGGCCAGGGCTTGCGCATCGAGTTCGGGGGCGACTGCACCGGCCCGCTGGGCGGCGCATGTGCCGACGTCGACTGGATCAGCCAGCTGCTCGACGTCGCATACGCGAGCCCCGAAGCGACCCTCCTCGACGTGGCCGAGGCGGTGAAGGACCGCATCATCACCGAATCGGAGATCAGCGACTCGGGCGAAGTCGCGGCCATCGAGGCCGTGATGGGCGCGCCGCTCGACTCACCGCTGGCGCCGGTCGCCCGCGAGGTCGCCGACGCGGCCGTGCGTCGCTACGCCGGCGTGCTGTTCAACACCCCGCAGTTCCTGCTTGCGGGCGTGCCCAGCCGCGATCAGTCGTCGACGCCGACCCTGGTGGTGCCCGGCACGACCATGGGCGAGCTCTGCAACCACCTCGGCGCGCTGGTGCTCGGCAACAGCTACGCCTGGACCTGCGACGGCAGCGGGATCAGCATCTCGGGTTAGGCGTGCGACCCCGCGAGGGGTCCCGCTCGTTCGTCCGGCGCCCGCCGCTTCAGGCCGGCGCGCCTTGGGCGATCCAATTGCGGATCGTGTCGACCTGATCGGCCGTCAGCGGGGTCCCGATCGACGGCATCGGCCCGCCGAGGATCGACGAGTCGCCCTCGATCTTGAGCAGGATGTAGCTGCCATCTGGGTTGTCGGGATCGATGAGCGGCTGCCCGGTCTGCACCGACGGCACGTCGACGATCGCGTCGTAGGAATTGCCCGAGAGATCGAGCCCCTGTGCCGGACCCGGCTGCAGGTGGCAGGTCGCCATGTTTGCGCAGCTGGCGTCCCAGATCGGCTGGATGTCGTTGGCATAGGACACCGGCGGACCTGTGGGATCGGACTCGGCCGCGCTGTCGGAGGTGTCACCGGTGGGGTCGCCGCTGGGATCCGTGCTCGGATCGCCGGTGTCGGCGACGGTGTCGACGCCGTCGCCCAGCAACGTGTAGTAGAGCGCGAGTTCGTCGTCGTGGGCACGCACGGTGCCCTCCTTGTCGTCGACGGCCCCGGGCTCGGCGGGAATCGGCTTCCAGTCGGCGTTGCCCTGGCTGTACTCGTCCTGCGTGATCGCACCGATGCGCGCCGATGCGAGGTTGGTCGGGAGCTCGCCGCGGTAGATGATCTCGGCATCGACGTCGAGCTCGACGTTGGGCCGCACCAGGTACGCGCGACCGAACGAGTCGGGCGGCATGGTGCTCGGCGTGATCTCGAAGTCCATGTAGCTGCCGATGGCGCCGGGCCAGATCACGATGGTCAGCGTCTCGTCGTCGGACGACACCAGACCGCCGGCGGGACCGATCGCGACCTTCGAGTCCTCGCCGCAGGCCAGCAACAGCGACAACGCGACCCAGCCGCGAGCCCGCCGCCGATTCCGGACCACTCCTGCAACGCTCACGTACCGCAAGCTAGCACGACCTCCGGGCGTGCGCGCGTGCTAGGCTTCCGAGCCATGGCATGTTCGATGGGGTCCAGTGCGGCGTCGCCCCGGCGGTCGTTTGTGACCTTCGCGGTGCTGGCCGCGACGGCGACGGGCTGTGGGCAGCTCGACGAGACCTGCACGACCATCGGCCGCGCCGGCGGACTGCTGCAGTCCGCCGACAGCGTGCTGAGCATCGCGATCCAGCCCGAGTCGCTCGATGCCGACGTCGAGTTCTGTGTCGGCCCGCCGGCGGGCGCGCAACCGCCGGAGTCCTACGGTCAGGCCTACCGCGTGCGACCGACCATGCCGCTCGCGTATGGCACCTCGGTCAGCTATCGCTTCGCGCTGCCGAGCAACACCAGCGAGACCAACATCGGCTACATCTCGGCCGACGATTTTGCGATGGGCAAGGGCGAGTGGCGTGCGCTCGAGGACTGCCGCATCGAGCATCCCGCACGACAGGTGCGCTGTGCGGGCCGCGACATCCAACCCTTCTACACCCTGCTCGACGGCCTGTTCGGCAACACCAACGACTCCATCGCCGACACCGGCAGCACCGGCGACGTCACCGACACCGATGCGACCGCCGCGACCACGCTGACCACGACCATGGGCATGACCACGGTCGATCCCGACACCGGCATGGAGACCGATCCGACCGCGGCGACGACCGTCGATCCCATCGATTATCCGCCGGAGTGCGACTCGCTCGCGATGGGGCCGTTCGATGTCTATCACGCGGGTCAGTGGTTCGAGCCGTGGCCGGGTGGACTCACCTCGATGGGCGGACCGCTGGGCGCCGAGGACATGGCGCCCGATGGCAACGGCGGCTTCATCGGCCGCAATGTCAACGGGCTGGTCCGCATCGATGTCACCGGCCTCACCATCGGCGACGAGGTGCCGGACGCCGACCCCGGCGACTTCGCCTCGATCGGCATCACGCGCACCGACGTGACGGTGACGCCCGACTTTGCGTCGACCAGCACCCTCGGCATCCGCTACACCTCGATGGGTGACATCGCGATGCTGCAGCTGGCCGACCGCGCGATCGATCTGCTGCACCCCGACGGCAGCCACGACCGCATCCTCATGGTGCCGTTCATCCCCAACGCGGTCTACGCCGACGCCGACGGCGCGATCTGGTACTCGGAGTTCAGCAGCGGCAACATCCGCCGCTACGACCTCGCGACCGAGGGCAACACGTTGATCGCGAACCTGCCGACCGCCGACGGCGTCATCTACGACGAGCTGCGCGGCATGGCGTTCTTCGTGCGCTACGACCAGAGCCAGCTGTGGCGCATCTCGATCAGCGGCAGCGGCATGCCGATCGGGCAGCCGACCATGGTCGCCGATCTCACCGGCTTCTCCGACGGCATCACGCTGGACGTCTGCGGCAACCTCTACGTCGTCGACCAGGGCGGCGTCGATGGTCCGAGCGGCACCAGCCGAGTCGACCGCATCTTCATGACCGACGGCGGCGATCTCATCCAGGTCGAAGAACTCGCCGCGGGCATCCCCACCGAGCTCGCCAACGGCGTGTTCGCGACCGGCGGCGGCGAGCTCGAGCACGTCATGTTCTTCACCGGCCAGCCCGGCGACGTCTACTACATGGACGTGCAGATCACCGGCGCGCCGGCACCGATCGCGCTCTGACGCGCGGCCGCAGCATCAAGCCGCCGCCAACCGATCGCGGAGCCGTCGCAGCACGAGCTCGGTCTTCGCGTCGCGGATCTCGCCCGCCACACACGCTTCGATCGCGGCGTCGAGCTCGCGCCAGTGCGTGCGGGCGCCGTGCTCCATCGGACTGCCGTCGCCACCCGGCTCGCGGGCGACGGCGTCCGCGGGCAGCTCGGCGGCCAGCAACCAGAACATCTCGGGCATCGAGCCGGGCGTCGGGAACGTACCCGCGCCGAGGAACTCGAACGCATGCGGCGCCACCGTGAAGCCGGCCTCTTCATCGACCTCCGCGGCGGCCCGCGCCCGCACGCCGTGCTCGCCGACGTCGGTGCGCTCGATGATGCCGGCCACGACCTCGATCATCCACGGCGAGCGCCGCGACTCGGCGACCGGCGGCGGTGGGTCGTCGCGGCCGAACCACAGTGCCGGCCGCAGGCCTTCGCGCAGCAGCACCATCACCCGCCCGGCCTCGCGCCGCCACAGCACCACCACCACCGCGTCGACCCCCTTGGGCCGCACGGCGAAGTCGCAGACGTAGGCCGCCGAGGGCGAGCCGTCGGCCGCGAGGTTGCGCAGGTGCAGGCGTCGCACGCGGAGGAACCCGGCGTCTGCACCGAACAGCTCCTCGCGCAACAGCTCGAGTTCGTGGACATCCGGCATTCGCGGGAGTGTGCCGTGGGCGGTGCGGGATGGAAACCCGATCGCCGAGCATGATCGAAATCCCAGCGCTGGGGTCTGTCGCGCGCGAAACCCCGAGACGAGTTCCACGATGCCGACGATCGATCGACGCTGGGCCGCAGCTGCACTGCTGGTCCTCACCACCACGATGCTGGCCCGCGATGCCGACGCGCTCCCGAAGCCGCCGCTGCCGGACCCCGACCCATGGCTGCCGGGCTTCGACCCCACGACCCCGCCGCCACCTCCACCGCCACCGCCCTCGCCACCGGACGCCGACGACCCGCCGGCGAACCCCGGCACGCCGATCATCACCGCCCGGGATGCGACCGCGATCATGTTCCGCTGGCAGGACCACTCCGACTTCGAGCTCGGCACGGCGATCGAGCGCAGCAACGGCGATGACAGCTTCACCGACATCGTGACCTTCGGGCCGCTGTCCGGTGAGACCACGCTGACGGCCGTCGGTCTCACCCCCGACACGCCCTCGTGCTTCCGCGTGCGCACGTGGAACACCCACGGCACCCGCTGGTCGGCCACCACCTGTGCCTTCACGACCGATGGCACCGATCGTACGGTGGTCGAGGCCGAGGTCGTCCTGGTGACCGCCGACATCGAAGATGCCGGCACCGACGACGGCGTGCTGATCCAGCTGAACACCCACGAGGCCCGCTACACGCCGTCGAACAACGGCACCTGGATCGACTACGGCGGCGACGACTTCGAGCGCGGCCAGAACCGCACCTATCACGTGTCACTGTCCGAGGTGAACGGCGCCCCGGCGATCGATCAGGTCAGCGACGTCGAGCTGTTCCGCATCACCAAGGAGGGCAAGGACTGGTGGTGCCTCGAAGAGGTCCAGCTGCAGCTGGGCGGGGTCACGTTCTTCCAGCGCCGTTTCGACGCCGAGCCGGATGGCTGCCTGTGGATCGGCGGCGGCAAGAACGACTGGACCAGCATCGAGTTCGATCACGCCACGCTCCGCGCCGAGCCGGCCTGGCAGCTGAACTCGCCGCTGCTGTTGCCGGTGTTCCCCGCCGACAGCCTGGTGAGCCGCGTCGAGTCGATGATCGGCAACGCCATCCACGAGGACAACCCGCTCTACTGGGGGCACCTCTACGGCAAGAACTGGGTCGAGAGTCGGAAGCTCGACGAGCACACGCTGCACTTCGACGCCGACCTCGCGGCCGATGTCACCGGCAGCGATCCCGAGGTCGACATCGATTTCGACCTGGTGGTGACGGGCGGCTGCGAGGCCGACGGCACTCTGACCTTCGAGGTCGTGAGTGACAACGTCGTGGTCGACGCGAACTCGAGCATCCTGGGCTCGTTGCCGCAGTTCTTTGGCTGCCTCTACCCCACTTGCGCCGACGGGATCATCGAGGAGCGGGTGCTGGAGGCGTTCCCCCACACCGGGCTGTCGGCGAGCGTCCCAGACGTGCAGCTCTGCATCGACAACCCCACGCTGCAGTGGCACGTCACCGACAACGGCGACTTCTCGCTGCTCTGAGGGCGTAGCGGCTACGGGCAGACGACGCCGCAGTACGTCAGCACCTCGCCGACGCACTGCGCGTCCCAGCTGTTCGTGCAGCAGTAGCTGTCGTTGAGGCAGACCTCGGAGACGCAATCGCCGGGGTCGCAACCGTCGGTCAACGCGCCGCCGGTGCTGCACGGCGAGTGGGAGCAGCTGCCGAGACAGTAGCTGCCGCACTCGTTGGCGACCTCGAGCACGCAGACGTTGTCCCACGCGGTCGTGCAGCAGTAGCTGTCGACCGCGCACACCGAACTCACGCAGCCGGTGCAGCCGTCCTCGAGCGCGGCCCCGGTCGCGCACTGATCGTGGGCGCAGCCGCAGCCCTCGTCGACGCTGCCGTCGCAGTTGTTGTCGAGCCCGTCACCACACTGCTCCGCGCCTGCGTTCACGGTCTGCACGCACGAGAGCGCGCCGTTGCTGCACTGCTGCGAGCCGGTGGCGCAGACGCCCTGCATGCCGGTGTTGCACGCGGCACCGCCACCGGGGTTGCCGTCGTCGATGCTGCCGTTGCAGTCGTCGTCGGCGCCGTTGCAGCTCTCGGCCGTGCCGGGCGCATCGGCGGTGCAGGTGGTCTCGCCCATGACGCACGCGGTGGTGCCGGCCGCACAAGCACCCGGCATGCCGGTGTCGCAGGGGCTGCCGCCACCGGGATCGCCGTCGTCGATGGTGCCGTTGCAGTCGTTGTCGATGCCGTCGCAGATCTCGTCGCTCGGCGTGCAGCCGGCCTCGGCGCTCGCGCCGGTATCGAGCGCCGTGGTCGCGTCGGCGCTGCCGGCCGTGCTCGCGGCCGTGCTCGCGCCACCGTCGGCACCGGTGGTGCCCGCGGCCGTGTCGTCACCGCTGGTCCCGTCGCTGTCGCTGCCACCGTCGGCGGCGGTGGTCTGCCCCGCCGAGAACGCGGTGCCGAAGGTGGTCAGCCCCATGTCGAAGTCGCCGGCAGAGCAGCCCACCAGGGCCAGCCCACCGATCCAACACACGCCACGGGTTGCACTGCGCATCGACATCCGTCGAACACCTTTGTACGGCAAGACGCCCAGGTTAGCGGCCCGCCCCAGGCGCCACAAGCTGCGCACGCGCGCACCGCTCGAACGTGGCGCGCAGTGCCGCGCCGCGCGCCGCCGGTTCGATGACGGTGGAAATCCGCGACGCGCGAGGGCCCAAGGCGCGCGATGATGCGCGGCATGGGCCTGGGAGCACGACGGTATGCCTGACGATCGACCCAACGACGCGACGAGCTCACTCGACGCGTGGCGCCGCGAGGCCGCAGGTCGGGGCGGAGCCTGGCTGGTCGGCCGCGCGCTGCAGGTGTTCGGCGACGACGTCGCGATCTCGTTCTCCGGTGCGGAGGACGTGCTGCTCGTCGAGTATGCCCACCAGTGGTCGCAGGCCCACGGCGACGCGCGCTACCGCGTGTTCACCCTCGACACTGGTCGGCTGCACGACGAGACCTATCGCTTCATCGAAGAGGTCGAGCAGCACTACGGCATCCGCATCGAGGTGCTGTTCCCGGAGCGGGCGGCGGTCGAGTCGCTGGTGGCGGCCAAGGGCCTGTTCTCGTTCTTCCGTGACGGCCACGAGGAGTGCTGTGGCGTTCGCAAGGTCGCGCCGCTGCAGCGCCAGCTCGGTGGTCTGCGGGCGTGGATCACCGGACAGCGTCGCGATCAGAACCCCCAGACCCGCGCCCGCATCGAGGCGATCGAGCCGGACGGTCGCTTCCGCGGGCGCGACGGCGGCGAGCTGCTGAAGTTCAATCCGCTCTGCGGCTCCACCTCGAACGAGGTGTGGGACGCGATCCGTGCGCTGTCGGTGCCGTTCAACCCGCTGCACGCCAAGGGCTACGTCAGCATCGGCTGTGCGCCGTGCACCCGCGCGGTGCTGCCGGGGCAGCACGAACGCGAGGGCCGCTGGTGGTGGGAGCACGACGAGAACAAGGAGTGCGGCCTGCACGTCGACCTCGCCGCGCGCCGCAGCGACGGCTAAAGGCCGATCACCGCTTCTGCAGCGCGAACTGGGTCTGACCGACCAGCACGCACGAACCGTAGTCGACCCGATCGCCGTTGCGCAGTCGCAGGTAGGTGCCGTTGCTGCTGTCGAGGTCCTCGACGAAGACCCCGTTCTGATCGCAGCCGAAGCGGCAGTGCGTGCTCGACACGAAGGTGTCGTCCGGCAGCGTCACGTCGCCGAGCTCGCGGCCGAGCATGATGCCGCCGCCGCCGAGCGGGATCGCGTTGGTGGTGCCGTCGGGCGCGTAGTGGATCGTCAGCCGCCCCCAGGGCCCGCCGGCGGTGTCGTCATCACCGCGATCATAGGCCAGCAGCGACTGCCCGACCCGCAGCTGATCGCCGTCGCGCAGGCGCGCGCGCCCACGCACGCGCAGGAACACGGCGCCGGTCGGCACCAGCTCCTCGAAGCTGCAGCCGCCGTCGATCGCGAGCACGCGGACGTGGCGAGGCTCGATGAACTCGTCGTCGCCCCACGGCGCGCCAGGCTCACGGCCGAGCTCGAACGTGCTGCCGGTGGCGAGCGTGCGCTCGGCGACGGCCTCACCCTGTGCGCCCAACATCACCAGACGGACCCCCGAGGTCCGCGCGTCGCCCCGTGCGCGGGGCCCGGTCGACTTGCCCGGCTGTGTCGACACCTCCTCCGCGGCGGGCGACGACGGCGGCAACGTCTGCCCGGTGACCGCGGGCGGCACCGCCTGCAACACGCCGGGCGGTGCGGTCGCGCCGGTCACCGCCGGCGAGGGTCCCGACCAGCCGCTGCCCGACGCGCTGGCGACCAGCTGCGCCGCCTCGAGCGGCTGCATCGCGATCGTGGCCGCGTCGTCGTCGTCCTCGTCGGGATCCTCGGCGACGCTCGCGAGTGACTCGGCCGGCGGCGAGGTGCCGGGCACCAACGTGCTGCCCGGCGGCGGAGCGCCCCCGAACGGAGCGGGCGTGGGCGGACGCCCGGCGGTGTCGGGCACGATCGTCGTGCGCGGCAGCGTCGGCCCGGTGTCGGTGTGCGTGGCCTCGTCGGCATCGTCGCCACGCCACGGTGCGGGCGGCGAGGGCATGCGCGCGATGACGGTGCCTTCGAAGGTGGCCTCGGGCGGCGCATGGTCCATGGTGAGGGTCGCGTCGACGTCGCCGCTCGGCGCGTCGTCGAACACCGGCGGACGCGGCGGAGCCTTGGAGATCACCGTGCGATCCTGCGGCTCGAACGCGAGATCGACGACGGTCTCCCCGACGTCGTCGACGTCCTGCTCGCGCACGTCGTCGAGGCGCACCCCCGCCGAGGTCGACAGCGACGCGGGATCGTCGGGCATCTCGGCGTCGACGTCGAACTCGAGCGTCTCGGCCGCGGAGTCCGAAGCGGAGATCGACGGGCGCGACAGCGGCGACACCGGCTCGAGCTCGGAGGGATCGGGCAGTCGCACGGTCCGCTTGCCGGCGGCGCCGGGCGGCGATGCGGGGGCCGAGCTCGTCACCGGCGTGTCGGTGGCGACCGCCGGGCTCGGCAACGTGAGCCCCCGTGGCGGCACGCGGGGACCACCGCGCAACGACGTGGCCGCGACCGACGGCGGCGGAGCCACGGCACCCGACGGCGGCGAAGCCACGGCACCCGGCGGCGCCGAAGGTGGCGGGGCCACGACCGTCATCGACGCCGGCGAGGGCGACACGGGGTCCGGCGAAGGTGGCGGGGCCACGACCGTCATCGACGCCGGTGAGGGCGATGGCCCGCTGGGCGCGGCCGCGCTCGGCGGCGCGACGGGCCGCGGGGTCTCGCGCAGCACCGGCAGTGTCGGCTCGAGCGCGACGTTGGGATCCTGCGGCGCAGGCCCGGACACCGACTCGGTGCGCACCGTGATCTGCTGCTCGCGTCGCTTTCGCACCGCATCGTCGCCGCCGTCGTCCGCGGGATCGCCGAGCCGCTTGGCCCCCTCGACGCGCTCGAGATCGGGATGCGCGCCGAAGCGCTGACGCAGCGCCGCGAGCATCGCGTTGGCCTCGTCCTCGAAGCCCTGCAGCACCAAGAAGCGCACCTCGGCCAGCTCGTCGGTGATGTCGGGCCAGCCCTCGGGTGCGGCCAACAGCTCGACGCTCGAGCGACGACGCGGTGCGACCGGCGGCACCGCCTCGGGCGCGGCGGTGGTCGACGACGCTGCGGCGGTCGCGGCCGGCTGCACCGCAGGTGCGCCGGTCGGCACGACCGTGCTCGGACGCGGCGCGGGCGGGGGTGCAGCCACGGTCGGCGTCTTGCCGGTGTTGGCGCGCGGCGAAGCTGTGGCCGCCGTCGCGGCTTGGGGCATCGCGCCCACCGCCGGCGTCGCGCCGGTCGCCGGCTTGGCCGCCGCGGTGGGCTTCGCCGACGTCGTCGGCCTGCTCGGCGCTGCGGCGCTGGGCTTCGCGGGCGCTGCGGGGGATGGCTTCGCAGCCGGCGTCTCGCCGGTGCCGTTGCGCTTGAGCGACGCGGGCGGACGCGGCGGCTCGCCGAGCGGTTTGCCGGCCGCGGGCGTGCGCGTCGACGACGGCGTGCGCGAGCTGCTCGGCGGTGCCGTGCGCGTGGGCGAGGTCCGCGGTGGGGTGGCGGACGCGTCGGCGCTCGCGGGCGTCGCGGTGCTGCTGCCGCTGCGCGCGGGTGCGGTCCTCACCACGCCGCGATGCGGCTCGGAGGCGCCACACTCGACGCAGAAGCGAATCCCGGTCGGGACCACCACGCCGCACTCGCGGCACGGCCCCTCCTTCGGGGGCTCGCGCAGGCGATTCCCACAGTTCGCGCAGAAGTTGTCGGTCGGCCGGTGTTCGGCGCCACAGCTCGAGCAAGACGACGGTTCGGCCACTGCGCCGGCGACCATACCGCGGTCGCGGGATGATCGCGACCATCGGCCGAGGCGGCCGACGGTGCGCGATCCATCGGCCCTTTCATCACACCACGCGTGGCGACGGCAGCGGCCGACCAGCGGCTGCGGCCAGCTGCTCGAGACCTGCGCGCATCGCCGCCGCGTCGGCGAAGCGGCCCTCGACCTCGACCGCGCAGGCCTGGTCCAGGAATGCGTCGAACGCCTCCGCGAAGGCACGCGGCAGCCCCCCGGGCAGCGCCGAGCTCGGCCGCCACGGCAGCCCGCGACGATGCCCCTCGAGCAACGCGGACACCGGCGCCTGGAACAACGCGAAGAAGGGATGGTGCCCGGTCGCGGCCTGCACCAGCGACAAGCCCAGGGCGTAGAGGTCGGCCCGCGGGTCGAGCGGGCCACCCAGCACGGTCTGCTCCGGCGCCATGTAGCGCGGATCGCCGATGAGCTGGGTGTCGACCGGCTCGGGACCCGCGAGCACCCGTGCGATGCCGAAGTCGATCAGCTTGACGACGAAGCCGGCGCGCGTGGGCGTGCGCGCGAGGAAGAGATTGTACGGCTTGATGTCGCGGTGCAGCACCCGCTGGCCGTGCACGTACTCGAGCGCATCGAGGGCCTGACGGAACACATCGAGCAGCACCGGCACACCGAGCCGTCCATGGGCCTCGAGCAGGGCCCCGAGGTCGTGCCCATGCAGCAGCTCCATCGCCATCCAGTCGTCACCGTCGGCGAGTCGCGTGCCGGCATCGAACACGCGCGTGAGGTTGGCGTGATCGAAGCTCGCGCCCAGACGCGCCTCGCGACGGAACCGGCGGCGGTAGTCGACCGGCACGTCGCGCTTGAGGAACTTGATCGCGACCTCGCGCTCCAGCGCCTCGTCGGTCGCGCGCCAGATGGTGCCCATGCCACCCTCGCCGATGCGCTCGCGCAGGCGATAGCGACGCGCTTGCTCGATGCACAACCCCTCGCGTGGCAGCCCCCGGGCCGGGGGATCGGGCGCGGGCGGCAGCAGGGCCAACACGGTGCGGTCGGACATCGTCGTTCTGGTGACTTCTTGCCGATCGCGTGCGACCCCGACCACCCACGACATGGGCCCGCCGCGCGTGGGTGCGGCCGTGCGCGGGACACCAACGCCGGCCCGATCGCCACCGCCAAAGCGCCCCTGCTACCCTCGCGCACGGCGATGCGAAACTCCCCTGCTCACCCCCGCGCGGCGATCTCCGCCCGCGTGCGCCGCATCGGTCGCATCCTCGACCGCCTGCACCCGCAGCCCGCGATCCCGCTCGATCACGGCGATCCTTTCCAGCTGCTGGTCGCGGTCCTGCTCAGCGCACAGACCACCGATCGCGCGGTCAACCAGGTCACGCCGGGGTTGTTCGCGGTGGCCCCGACGCCGCAGGCGATGGCCGCGATGACGCCGGCGAAGATCCTCGCCCACATCCGCAGCATCGGGCTCGCACCGACCAAGGCCAAGCACCTGCACGCGACGGCGCGGCTGTTGATCGAGCGCCACGGCGGCGTGGTCCCGGCCGACGCCGACGCGCTCGAGGCCTTGCCCGGCGTGGGCCACAAGACCGCGAGCGTGGTGCTGGTGCAGGCGTTCGGCGTGCCGGCGTTCCCGGTCGACACGCACATCCATCGCCTCGCGGCGCGCTGGGGCCTGTCCGACGGACGCAACGTCGTGCAGACCGAGCGTGACCTGCGGGCCGCGTTCCCGCGCGCGCAGTGGGGCAAGCGCCACCTGCAGATGATCTACTTTGGTCGCGCGCACTGCCCCGCGCGTGGCCACGACGCCGCCGCGTGTCCGATCTGCAGCTGGATCACGCCGGCCCCGGCGAGCATCGACGAGGCCGCGCCGCGCCGCGCGGGTGCGCCCGCGATCGGGTAGGCTGCGCCGACATGCGCGGCGACTGGCCCTCTCTCACCGCCATGGCGGTGGCCTTCGGGCGTGGTGTCGGCACCACTGCCCACGTCCTCGATCCACTCGCCGCCCAGCTGCTGCCGGGGCCGATGGGGGCCGCGCTCGCGCTCACGCACGGCGCGGTCGGCCGCACGCTCGCCCGCGCGGTGACCCTCGGCATGGTCGATCACGTGTGCCTGCGGACCGCGGCGATCGATGCCGCCGTGCTGGCCGCGAAGGACGACGGCTGCCGCCAGCTGGTGGTGCTCGGGGCCGGCCTCGACGCACGCGCATGGCGGATGGATGCACTGCACGACGTCGACGTCTTCGAGGTCGATCACCCCGCGACGCAGGCGGCCAAGCGCGCGCGCGTGGGCACGAGCAGGCCCTGTGCGGCGTCGGTGCGCTTCGTCGCCGTCGACTTCGAGCGTGAGCGTCTCGACACCCGACTCGTCGACGAAGGCCACGACGCGGCCGTGCCCACCGCGTGGATCTGGGAGGGCGTCACGCCCTACCTCCACCCCGCGGCGATCCACGCCACGCTCGCCGACATCGGCGCGCGCTCGGCCGCCGGCAGCCACTTGATGATGACCTACGCGGTGCCCGAGCTGGTGCTGCTGCCGATCCCCGGCGCTCGCTCGATCACGCGGCTGGCGTTCCGCGGGCTCGGCGAGGCGCTGCATGGCGCGATGACCCCGACCACCGCCGCCCAGGCGGTGCTCGCCGTCGGTCTGCGTCCGATCGCCGACGGCGACGCGCGCAGCTGGGCCGAGCACGCCCACGGTTCGGCGACGTTGGCTCGCCCATTCCGCGCCGAGCGATTGCTGGTCGCGGTCGCGGACTAGAGCGTCTTCAAGTACTCGAGCACCGCGCGACGCTCATCGTCGCTCAGGTGGTCGCCGAAGTCGTGGCCACCGTTGCCGTGGCCCTGCTTGGTGGTGTCGTAGATGTGCTTGCGGACCTCGGGTGGCGCGTCGTCCCACCCGGTCGAAGGTGTGAACCAAGGCCAGCCGAGCGCGAGCTCGTCGAAGTTGCGGGTGTCGTGGTCGACGCGCTGCCACTGCGTGGGCCGGGCCGCGCTGTCGAGCACCAGCGCCAGACTCGGCACCGAGCCGTTGTGCAGGTACGGCGCAGTGGCCCAGATGCCGTCGAGCGGCGGTGCGACGTAGCCGACCACCGGATCGTCGACCACCAGCTGGGTGACCGCGCCGTAGATCGAGCCGTTGAACCAATCGACGAGCGGGGTGCTCGCGGCGTACTCGGCGATCAGCGGATCGGTGCCGACGAAATCGACATCGAAGATGAGGTTGGGATAGGTGTCGTCGTCGTCGCTGCCGGCGTCGCCGTAGGTGCCGTGGCAGCCCGCGCAGTTGGCGGTGAAGACCTCGGCGCCGGCGTCGGCCAGACTGGCGTCGATGGCGAACGGGTACACCGGTGCCTCGATGGTGGCGATGAACGCACGCACGTCGTCGAAGTAGTCGAGGATGGCCTCGGCCTCGTCGATGGTGTCGGTGCACAGCGACGACGCGAACATCATCGTGCCGCGGTGGTCCCCGCGCGCCATGCCGTTGTAGAAGAGCCCGTGCTTCTTCTTGGTGCGCCACCACGGCGGCGTGTCGACCGGCGCGACCAGGTCGGGCACCTCGGCCAGCGGTGCGTCGCTCCACGCCAGCGTGTCGCGATCGCGATGGGCGGCCAACACCGCCGCGACCTCGTCGGCGGGGTTGGTGCCGACGGTGTGCATCACGATCTCGGGGCCCAGCACCTGGTAGCGCTGGGCGAAGCGCAGCAACTCCTCGATGCCGGGGATGTCGATCTGCGGCACCGGGAGCCCGGCCAACGTGGCGCCGGCATTGCCGGTGTAGTCGACGTCGGCGCTGCCGAGCCCGAGCACGAGCTCGCCATCGAAGCGACCGACGTGGCACTCGAGACAATTGAGCGATGTGATCTCGACGCCCGCCGCGTTGGTGTGGACGGTCCAGTTGTACGGCACCATCGCGTTGGCGCCGGTGCGGCCGGGCAGCGGTGGCTCCGAGGCCATGCCGCCGAGGAACGGCTGCAGCAACGGGAACACCACCCACGGGATGCCGCACGAGACGTAGCCGTTCTCGAGCAACGCAGCCCGCCCCGCCGCGGCATCGCCGTCCACCGGCGGCCCGGGGGGAATCGGGTGGCCCTGCGCCCACGGTGCCCACGGCGTGCCCGCATCGACGCCGCCGCCGAGATCGCCCGGCGGCCGCGGCTGCGTGCCGCTGCTGCCGTCGGCTCCTTCGGCGCCGTCGACGGTGCCGCGGCTGGTCGTCGACGCGGCGGTGCTGCCGTCACCCGCGGGAACACCTGCGCTGTCGAAGGCGCACGCGCACGCCGACGCGCACGCGGCCAAGCCCCACCGTCGCACCCTTCGAACCACGCTTGCCGCTACCGCCACCGCCGGCCCCCTGCCCTCACGCCCGCAGCGAGGCTACCTCCAATCCACACGGCATGGCAGCCGAGGTCGGCAGGCGCGTCGACCCGTGTCGCGTTGCGGGCCTTCGCCGCGGACTGCTAGGCTGCGAAGCGTCCGTGCAAGACGCCCGTCCGCTCTGGGAGCAGGCCCGACAGCTCGGGCGCGCGGCGTTCATCGCCCGGCACGCCCGTTGGTTCCTGCTCAAGCACGCCAACACCGGCAGCGCCACCGAGGCCGCTCGGTTCGAGTACCACACCGTCGCGGTGCGCACCGACGAGCTCGAGGCCAGCGACCCCTACCCGGGCGAGTGGCGCGTGGTCGAGGTCGGCAAGCGCCCCGGCAATCCGTTCCCGGAGCGCATCAGCGTCGGGCGGGCCAACAACTGCGACGTCGTGCTGCGGTTCCCGTTCGTGTCGAAGCTGCACGCGCACTTCGTCGACGGCGACGGTGCGGCGCTCAAGCTCGCCGATCATCGGTCGGCCAACGGCACCACCGTCGCCGGCAAGCCCCTACCGGCCGGCGACGCCCTCGCGGTGCACAGCGGCGACTGGATCGCGTTCGGCCCGCTGCGCCTTCAGCTGCTCGACACCAGCGATCTGTACGACGCGCTGATGCGGGCCTACCCCGACGCGTGAGCGCACGCCCCGAAGCGGGGCCGCTGCGGGGTCCGGACCCGAGGTCGTCGTCGCGCGCTCGGGCGCGAACCGGCGGCGCCCCGGGCAGCCCGGCCCCTCGCGCCCGCCGCTGGCGAGGCCACGCGCGGCCGGGTGCGGCGCAGCCTCGGCATCGCCCCGGCGGGCCGACGAACTTTGGCGTACGCCCCCGATCGCGCTTGCGGGCCCTGCGGCCGCGGCTCTACGATGCGTCATCGTGCGCATCCGCTACGCAGCTCGCACCGACGTCGGTCGCAAGCGGACCCACAACGAGGACTACTTCGCGCTCATCGAAGAGGAGCGGCTGTTCCTCGTCGCCGACGGGATGGGTGGGCACGCCTCGGGTGATGTCGCGAGCAAGCTCTCGACCGAGGTCATCGGCGAGTTCTACCGCACCAGTCGTGACCCCGACGTCACGTGGCCGTATCGCTACGATCCGCAGCGGCCGTTCGCGGAGAACCGCATCCTCGCGTCGATCTGCCTCGCCAACGAGCGCATCCACGACGCCTCGATGCGCAACCGCCACCAGCGCGGCATGGGCACCACCATCGTCGCGTTCCACTTGAACGGCACCAAGGCCTACGTCGCCCACGTCGGCGACTCGCGCTGCTATCGCATCCGCAACGGCTCGATCCATGCGCTCACGCGGGATCACTCGCTGCTCGAGGACTGGAAGGACGCGCGTCCCGACCTGACCGAGCAGGAGATCCGCGACTTCCCCCACAAGAACGTCATCACGCGCGCGCTCGGCATGCGCGAGACCGTCGAGATCGATCTCAGCTGCGTGAAGGTGGAGCACGGCGACCGCTTCGTGCTGTGCTCCGACGGCCTGTCGGGCATGCTGACCGACGCCGAGATCCACGAGATCGTCGCCGGCGAGGCCGACCCGGAGGCGGCGGTCGCCGAGTTGATCGAGCGCTCGAACGAGGCCGGTGGCGACGACAACGTCACGGCGATGCTGATCGAGTGCAGCCTGAAGTGACGGGCCCCGACGGCGGCTCGCCGCCGCGGGTCAGAACGTGAAGACGCAGCGGGTCACCGGCTGCAGCACGTCGCGTGCGGCGTACAGGTAGTAGCTGCGCCCGGCCACCAGCGATGCCGGGGCGCCGTCCTCGGGCACGCGTCGGGTGGTGCCCGCGGGCGTGATGCCGTACTGCACCTCGGTGCTGCGCAGCGGCTGGCCGTCGCTGGGCACGTCGATGCGCCACAGCGTGCCGTCGGGAATGTCGAGGTTGGGCGGCACGGTGGGACTGCGCGCATCCGACTCGAGTACGTAGACGTATCTGGCGTCGCCGCCGGTCCAGGTCACGGTGCCATCGGCGGCAACGCCTTCGCCCGCCGTGCACGGGCCCGGCACGTACTCGAGCTGATCGACCAACGGGCCCCCGACCGGCGGGGCGTCGGCGAAGTCCGCGGGCGTGAGCCCGCGATGGGCGAGCTCGTCCACGAAGAACGCACGCAGGCGCGCGGGGTCGGTGGTCGGCAGGCCGGTGGTGTCGCGATGAAAGCCGTTGTTCTGCGCCGGCGGATAGGCGCCGAACGCCGTCGAATCGATGATGCCACCCGCGAACGCCAGGCCGGTCGGAGAGAACGAGTTCACCCAGTTGTCGGGCGCGTCGATGGTCCAGATCGACGCGCCCTGGGGGGCGACGTCGGAGTGGCAGCACACGCACGCGCTGGCCTCGATCTCGCGACGCACCCACGCGACCTCGTCGACGTAGGCGGGATCGTCGAGCCGCGGATCGACGGCGTCGAAGCCGGCGGCCGGTGGCGCGGGATAGTAGGGGCGCTGGGTCAGCACGGTGTCGCAGCTGCCGTAGTCGACGAAGCGTCGCCCCGGTTCGGTGGCGCCGGAGATCATCCACCACGTGCACACCTGCCCGCCCTCGGACAACCCAGGTGGCTCGCCGGCCAGCGGCTCGACGCACGAACGCGTCGGCTGCTCGAACACCGAGCCGGGCGGCGGCGGCTCACCGGAGTCGCCACCATCGTCGCAGATCGCCGCGGGCTCCCACGCGCCACCGCCGAAGACCTCGCAGCCGGTCTTCTGATCGGCACAGGTGCCGGGGTCGTCGCCGTAGACGACGATGCGCGTGACCTGATCGCCACCGGCATCGAGCACGCACTCGCCGAGGCTGCCGTCGCGGCTGCAGCCCGCCGCGAGGGTCGCGGTGCCGCCCAGCGTGTCGCATGCTCCGGTCACGTCGGCCTCGGTCCAGCCGGCGCCGATGTACTCGCGACACTCGGCGCCCTGCGTGAACGGACTGATGTACTCGCAGCGCCCGACCGCGGTGGGCGCGGGCGCGCCCGACTCGCCCGAGCTGTCACCGACGCCCGCGGAGGTCGAGGCCTCGCCACCGGTGCCGCCGGTCCCATCGGGCGCCTGCGCCCCATCCGTGCTGCACGCGAGCGCGGGGAGGATCATCAGCAGCAACGTGGAGGTCCGTGCACGGGGGCTCACGCCCGTGCGTTTAGCGGCAAACCCGGGGCTGTCAACCGCGGCGCCGACCCACGTCAGCCCCACACCAGCGCGCGACGTAGCCGCTCGCCGGCGAGCGCACGCGTCGGCGACAGCACCACGCGGGCCTCGCCGCCCTCGTCGAGCACGCGCCGCAGCTCGGCGCTCAAGACCCGCAGGCGATCGAAGCTCGCGAGATCGAAGCTGCGTGCACGCGCCCGCCGACTGCGTCGCCAGCCCGGCGGCGACGCCTGCGGCGGCGCGTCGCGAGCGTCGAAGCGCGCGACCACGCAGGCACGCTCGAGCACCAACACCCGCGCGACACCGTGGTCGACGAACTCGACCAGCGACTCCGACAGCGCCGAGAGCCACGCGGCACGGCGCAGCTCGTGGGCCAGCGCGAGCACGTGCCCGTGCAGGTGCTCGGTGATGCGCTCCGGGGTCCACTCGAACTCGGGCTCGGGCTCGGGCTCCCCGTCCCCGTCCGGGTCGACCTCGTCGTCGACGCGTGTGCGCGCAGCGGCGGCCTCGCGCGCCGCCAGCCGACCCTCGCGCGCCACCGCCCGTCGATCGAGTCGCACGCCGAGGCGCTCGCGCAGGCGGTCCCGCGCGGCAAGCAGTGCCGCGGCCTCGGGCCCCGGCAGGTGGTGATCGTGCCATCCCCCCAGCGCGCGACGCAGGGCCGCGACCGCGTCCTCGTCGTCGTCGCTCGCGAGGCCCTCGGCGAGTGCGACCACGCGGCGCGCAGCCCACGGTGAGCCCAACGGACCGATCGGCCGCATGCGCGTGACCGCGGGCGACTGCCGCGACAGCCCGCGACAAGCGAACCACACCGCACGATCACCGGCCTTGAGCGCGACGTTGAACGGCGGATCACAGCGCTTGATCTCGTCGGCCTCGAGCAGCGCAGCCTCGAGCGTCGACGCGACCGCGGTGACCTCGAGATCGCGGGCCTGACTCAGCAGCTCCAGTGTGCGACCGGCGGCGTGCTGCTGCTTCTGGAAGTAGGTGTTGACGCGGCGCCGCAACGATCGCGCCTTGCCGACGTAGAGCACCGCACCACCGGCCCGCAGCATGCGATAGACGCCGGGGCCGTCGGGCAGTCCCAGGCGGCGCTCGCGGGGCATCGGGTAGCTGCGCTTGGCTGCCCGCGGCGCCGGCTGCTGCAGCCACGCTCGCAGCTGCGCGAGGGTCAGCACGCCGACCGCCGCGAGCGCGTCGACGAGGTCGCGCCACACCAGCACCGTCGCGGCCACGTGCGCACCGGCGCGACGGGGCTCGTCGGTGTCGTGGCCGAAGTAACCCGCGAGTGCACGCAGGCCCACGCGCGGCAGCCCCGGCAGCAGCCGCCGCGCGATCTCCTTGGTGCACAGCAGCTCGAAAGGGAACGGCCGTCCGGGCGCCACGCGCTCGTGCAGCGGCACCAGGAACGACCGCTCGAAGCGGGCGAAGTGGGCCACTGCCGGCAACACCGCGTCGTCGGCCGCGTCGACGTGCGTCTGCGCCAGCAGGCGCTGCCACAGCGACGCATCCGAGGGCGCACCCGCCAGGTCCGCGGCCGCAATGCCCGTGAGGCCGACGATGACTGCCGGGATGCTCGCGCCCTCGGGCAGTGCGACCACGCTGGCGCTCGTGCACGACGGCGGCGCGAGCTCGGCGGCGCTCGTGATCGTCCACGCCAGCTCGAGCAGGTGACCGTGGGCCGGTGACGCGCCGGTGCTCTGCGCGTCGAGCACGACCACGCGTTGATCTCGCAGCGACGTCGACACTCGAAAGGGGCCGTCGACGGTGGTTGTACCACCGTCCGCGTCACCGGCTCGCCCTCGGCGCTTGGCTCACGGCACGACGCAGTAGCTGGGGTAGTAGCTGGGCAAGCCGTTGTCGAGCGGCGAGTCACCGTCGAGCCAGAAAGGATGGTTGCGGACGAAGTGGATCGCGGTCTTCAGCGGATCGCCATCGCCCGCCGGCGGCACGCCGTGGCCGCCGGTGTGCTCGCAGCGCAGGATGAAGTGTCCGCTGCCGGTGTAGTCGGCCAGGAGGTTGAGCGAGGCGGCGTTGAAGTCGATGCCGAGCATGTCGCTCGGGCCCCCCCACATCACCAGCGTCGCGAACGGGCGCGGCGAGTTCCACGGCCACCACGGCCCGACGATCTCCGAGGGGTGACCGCCCGAGATCGTCAGGTCGCTGGCGAGGTACTGCCCGCGCACGGTGCCGAGGTACGAGGTCCACAGGCCGCCCGCGGAGACGCCGAGCGACGACACGCACTGCTGGTTGATCGCGTACTGCTGCGAGATGCAGGCGTAGAGGTCGTCGAACATCGCGAGGTCGACCCCCGACTGCCCGATGTCGAGGGGCGTGTCCGGCCACTTGGCCTGGAACATCCCCGAGTCCTGCGGGATCACGATGATCGCCCGTGACTCGTCGGCAAGTGCCTGGGCGTCGACCTCGTTCACGAAGTCCATCGCGTTGCCGCTGATGTGATACCAGGCGAACAGCAGCGGATACGTGCCGGTGTCGTCGACCGCGCTCGGCACGATGAGTGCGAACTCGCGGCTCAACCCGCCGGCCATGAAGCCGGTGTTGTAGCCGGGCTGCAGCATCGGACACGCGCCGCCGGAGTAGGCAGGTGGTGCCGGCGGCACCGGTGCGCCGCCGGGAACCGGCTCGCCGCACAGCCCCGCGTCGAACGGCACCTCGCCGCCGCTGGTGCCGTCGTCGCTGCCCCCGTCGCTGCTGCCGTCGTCGGCGGTGGTGGTGGTACTCGAGGGCATCGTCGTGGGACCGTCGCCGCCGCTGCCGTCGCTGCCGTCGGCGTCGCCCAGCGTCCCTTCGCCGACGGTGCCCGACGGCGAGCTCGCGCTCGCGCCGGTGAACGAGCCCCCCTCGGCGCCCTCGTCGTCGTCGCCGGCGCAGGCCGACGAGAGCGAGACGACCGCGAGGGCGACGACGAGGCTGGAGGCGCGCGTGGACATTGCCCCATGGGTGAGCAGGTCCCGTGCCGAGAGGTTCCCGCGTGCGCGCGGGCGCTGCGGCGCCGCGCCGGTGCGATGCGACCGTGCAAGTTGCCCAACCGGCCCGCGAACTGCCCCCCGCGTTCGAGGCGTGCCGTCGCCGTTGCCGTGATCACCTCTTCGCGCGCACGATCGCGCGCGCCTGCGGTATCGTGGCCCCGGCTGGAATCCACGGTGGCCGACGACGACGCAACCCTGCTCGAGGCCTGGCGCGGCGGCGATGCGTCGGCTGGCAGCGCGTTGTTCGAGCGACACTTCGTGTCGGTGTTCCGCTTCTTCGCGGCCAAGCTCGGCGACGTCGCGGCGCAGGACCTCAGCCAGCGCACCTTCGTGGCGGTGATCCAGAGCCGCGACAGCCTTCGCGAGGGCTCCAAGTTCCGCGCATACCTGCTCGCGGTCGCGCGCAACCAGCTGCTCATGCACCTGCGCACCCGTGGCCGTCGGGGGGTCGACGCGGCGCTCGAAGAGAGCTGCATCGACGAGCTGCTGCCCTCGCCCGACTCCGCGCTCGCCGGTAGCGAGCAGGAGCGACTCATCGTTCGGGGGCTGCGACGCATGCCGCTCGACCAGCAGATCCTGCTCGAGCTCCACTACTGGGAGGAGCTCTCGACCGAGGAGCTCGGCGAGATCCTCGGTGTGCCGCGGGGCACCGTGAAGAGCCGGCTGTTCCGCGCGCGCGACGAGCTGCGCTCGCAGCTCGCGTCGTTGGTGCGCGATCCGGAGCTGCGCGAGAGCAGCATCCGCGACCTCGAGCAGTGGGTCGCCCGCATCCGTGCCGCGCGTCCGGCCGGCTGACCGCCGCAGCCGTCGTTTCGGCGGCGGTGTTCAGCCCGCGGACGGCACCCGCATGTAGACGTCTTCGCCGGCGATGAGCAGGCGCAGGACCTCGATCTCCTGCGGGATGGTGGCGGGCCCGCCGTGGGCGGCGAAGGCCTGCTCGCCGCGATCGACCCACCGCGTCGCCGCCGCGAGGTCGCCGAGGGTGCCGTTGATCGAGGCCGCCGTGAGACACCAGCGCGCAATCGAGTCGAGCCTACGGCCGCGACGCTGCGCCTCGTCGATGACGTGGGTGAGCCGGACGAGCGAGGCCGCGTGGCGGCCGTTGAGGCCGTCGATGCGGGCGAGCAGCTCCTCGAGCAACAACGCGGCGTCGCCCTCGTCGCCGAGCAGCGCGCTGATCTCGTCGCGGCTGCGCTGCACCACCGCGTCGGCCTCGGCGAAGCGGTCGGCCTGGATCAGCACCTCGAGCTGCATCATCACGGCCGCGGTCCGATCGCGATGGTCGGGCGGCAGGATGCGACTGCGGATCTCACCGGCGCGGGCGATCGATCGCAGCGCGTCGTCGTAGCGGCCGCGGGCGAGCGCCAGCTCGGCGCGGGCACTCTCGATGTTGGCAATCTCGCGCTCTTGGGGGCGCTCGAGCGCGGTCTGGATGGTCAGCGCACGCGTCAGCAGGGCCTCGGCGTCGTCGTGGCGGCCGCGCGTGCGCGCGATGAAGGCGAGGTTCAACAGCGTCCGCGCGACCTCGGGATGATCGGGCCCCAGGGTGTTCTCGCGCCACGCGAGCACGTGGCTCAGCCGCGGCTCGGCGCCGTCGACATCACCCTGGACCATCTGCAGCAGCGCCGCGTTCTCCGTCATCGCGATGACCGCGGCCTCGTCGTCGCCCACGCGCTCGAGCTCGACGATGGCGCGCTCGAGCTCGGCGAGCCCGCCGGCGGGGTCGCCCGCGGTGCCACGAATGGCGCCCGCGACGGCATCGATCTCGGCGGCGAACGCCGGCAGCTCGCCGACGCGATCGAGCTGGGCCCGCGCGTGACGCACCCACCCGAGGCCAGCCTCGGCGCGCAGCGACACGACCCCTTCGAGGTGGGCCAGCGCGCTGGCGGCCCGCATGGCGTCGAACGGCACGTCGTCGCGCACCGCCTCGTCCCACACCACGCGCTCGACCGCGAGCGCCTCCTCGTAGCGCTCGAGCTCGATGAGCTGCTGGCCGCGCCAGATGCCGACCTCGCCGCGGTACGGTCGCCCCGCGGTCGACGAGAGATCGATGCGCGCGAGCGCCCCGAGGGCGGCCTCGGCCTCGCCGCGAGCGGCCGCATCGACGGCCTCGCGCAGCGCAGCGTCGGCGGCCGCGATCTCGGCCTCCAGCTCCGCGGGACCCTGCGCGGTCGCTCCGACGATCGAGGCTGGATCCGTGCGGCACCCCTGCGGATCGGGCAGCTGCGCCAGCATCGAGATCAACCGCACCAGCGCCTCGCGCCCGCGCGCGTCGCCCGGCGCGGTGGTGGCCGCCGTCAGCTGCGTCAACGTCTCGATGCACGCCAGCGCCTCGGGATCGACCGGGTCGGCGTGACAGACCTGTTGACGCGCCTCGTGCTGCGCGCGATGGACCCGGTTCCAGGCATCGACCGCGTTGCGCTCGAGGTGCCGCGCGAAGTGGCTGCTGTCACCGGTCTCGATCCCGACCATGCGCAGCGTGCCCTCGTCGCCGCGCAGGCGTTCGGGCTCGCAGCCCGGCAGCACGCGCGGCCGGGCCAGCACCGCGCCGCCGATGGCGACCACGCCGGCCGCCGCGACCATGGCCCACGCTGGCACGCGACGCCTGGTGGTCATCGCGCGCAGCAGCTCGCCGACGCTGGCGTGACGGCGAGACGGCGAGGGCTCGAGCGCGCGGGCGAGCGCACGGTACTGGGTCGTGCCCAGCGCGGCGCTGCCGAGCCCGCTGCGGGGGCGCGCGGGCGGCCCCTCGAGCTTCGCGAGCAGCAGCGCATCGGCGTCGCGGCCCCGATGTGGCGGACGCCGCACGAGCGCCTCGAACCACGTCGCCGCGAGCGCGTACTGATCGGCGCGCGCGTCGACGTGGGCGCCGTCGAACTGCTCCGGTGGCATGTACAGCGGCGTGCCACCGAACGGCCCCGCCGCGGTCGAGCCGGGCTCGGTCTGCTCGGGGTCCTCGACGAACTCGACGCTGGCACTGCGCGCGCGCAGTCGCAGGGCGTGCTGTGCATGGGCGAGGCCGAAGTCACCGAGCTTGGCCACGCCACCCTCGGTGACGAGGATGTTGCCGGGCTTGACGTCGCAGTGCACGAGCCCGGCGTCGTGCACGGCCTGCAGCCCCGAAGCGACCGCGGCGAACACCGCGGTGATCTCCGCGGGCGTGCGCCAGCGATGGCCGAGCCACTGCGACAAGGTCTGCCCGTCGACGAACTCGAGCACCACGAAGAGCACCGGACCATCGTCGTCGATGCCGAACGCCGACGCGGCGTGCAGTCCCACGTCGAACACCGCGACCACGCCGGGATGCGAGATGCGTCCCAGCATCTTCGCCTCGCGCTTGAGCCAGGCCTCGGCCTGCTCGATGTCCCCGGCGTGCTCGACGTGATGGATCTTGATCGCGACGTCGCGACCCAGTCGTTCGTCGTGCGCGCGCCACACCGCACCCTGGGCACCGGCCCCGACCCGCTCGCCGAGGCGATAGCGACCCGCGAGCAAGGGCGTGGCGCCGACGCCGAAGAGCGCCTGCGCGACGGCGCGCTGGGCCAGCTTGGCGGCGGCGCTGAAGCCCGCAGCGGCCCGTCCGACCTGCTGGCCGACGCTGACCTGCGTGGGAATGTCGTCGTTCATGGCGGAGCCCCCGCGGCCGGGCGACGAGGCGGCGGTCGACACCAAGGTGCCACCGCGCGGCGGCGGTTCGCCCGGCGCGCGCCGGGCCTGTGCGAGCGCGGTGGGGCGCTCTCGCCCGATGCCGTGGGCGAGCGGCGAGGTCGACGGCGGGCGGGCGGGCGCAACATGGTCGTGGCGGGCTCCGGCGCGTCTTCAGGGCAGTGCGACCAGCAGCTCCAGCAGGTCGGCCGCGGCCGCGCCGTCGACGATCACGTCGCAGCTCACGGGGCCGACCGCCGCGATCGCGACCGTGCCCTTGCGCCGCTCGGCGATCTGCACCGATGCGTCCGCGCACAGCGTCGCGACCGCGCGCCACAGCGGCTCGATGCGATCGTCGGCGATGGTGCCCTGCCGCGGCGGGCCGCCGTCGTAGTGTCCGCTCGAGCTGGTCTCGGCGGTCACGGGGACGTAGGCGTACTGCGCCGCCGCGCCGACCTCGTGACCACAGCGGTGGAGGTTGCCGTTGCCGTCGGCCACGTCCAGCTGCCACGGCGGCGCGATCGGTGCGTGGGCGGGCGGAGCGTCGGAGGTGGGCGACATCGGCGGTTCGGGGGCGGGCGCGGCGGGTGGCCGACAGGCGAACAGCAGCAGTCCGATCGCCGTCGAGCAGCCGCGCCGCAACATCGCCCGACATGATGCCGTGGCGACGCGCGCGGCACCAGGCCCCACCCGCGTCGAACCCACACGCGCCAGCACTTGCGCCGCTGCCCGGCGCCTCGGGCTTCAACGCGGTGGCGTGAAGGTCGGCGTCGCGCGCCGCGGCGGGCCCATCGAGAACGCCTGCTCGGCGATCTCCATGTCGGGTGCCGCGTAGTAGTCGACCACCATCTGCCGCGCGCCCGGGCGGGTGTAGACGTCGGCCTGGGGTCGCTCGAGCGCGTCCGCGATGACCCCGGCGACCTCGTCGACGCTCTGCGCGTTGGGCAGGTGGCGCGAGTCGGGCCCGCCGTGCAGCGCGTTGTTGCCGAACTCGGTCGCGACCACGCCCGGGTGCACGCACGTGACGTGGAGGGTGGGATCGCTGGTCGCCAGCTCCATGCGCAGGTTCGCCATCAGGGCGTTCAGCGCGTGCTTGGCCGCCGAGTAGGCCGAGCGCACCACCGCGAACGGTACGCGGCCGAGCATCGACGACACCGCGACGAGGTGGCCGGCGCCCCGGCTGCGGAAGTGGGGCAGGATCGCTTGTGCGCCGTAGAGCGCCGACTTGACGTTGACGAGCATCATCTCGTCGAAGTCCTCGTCGGTCAGCGAGGAGACCGGGCGAGTGATGCCGCGGCCAGCGTTGTTGACCCACGCATCGATGTGGCCGAAGCGCGCGATCGCAGCGTCGCGTACCCGCTCGTGATCGACGCGGCGCGTGACGTCGCCGACCACCGCCAGGGCCTGGTCGCCACAGCGCGCACAGGCCTTGGCCAGCGCGTCCTCCCGGCGTGCGACCAGCACCGGCCGTCCGCCGCGGGCGGCGACCTCCGCCGCCAGCGCTGCTCCGATGCCCGCACTCGCACCCGTGATGACGACGACCCGGTCTCGCACGTTTCGATCCAGCATACGGCAGCCGTGCGGGGCGAGGGGGCTTCGCTGCCGGGATCGCCGTTCCCAGCGGGTGCCCATGCGCGGCGCCCCCGTCGGGCCGCGGCCGGCGACGGAAACCGGCGTCAGTGCTCGGCGAGCGCGGCGGCGCCGGGCACCCAACCGCCGTCGCCACGGGTGCAGGCCACCGTGCCGCGCACACCCTCCTCGTCGATCGCGAGTGCGACCGTGGCCTCGTCGCCCGCCAGCCGCAGCGACGCGATGTCGACCAGCGACGCCGCCGGCGTGCTCCACTCGACCGCGTGACCATAGGCCGTCGGCGGCACCCCGACGGCGATGCTCCGATCGACGTGGACCGTCACCGGCACGCGACCCGGATGCTCGGGGTGGACATACGCGCGCACGTCGGGGTGCGTGAGCACGCAGCCGAGGATCTCGCCGTGCAGCGCGGTGGCCGAGGCGTCGCGCATCGAACCATCCACGGCGGCCGATGGCGACGGATCGCCCGGTGTCGGCGCGGTCGTGCCGTGGGTGTCGCCGGCCACGGAGGTGGTGGCGGCCGGTCGCGCGCAGCCCACGAGCAGCACGAGCACGGCCACGCCGCGGCGATGGAAACGGATCGACGTCGGGTGCATCGCGACCAATGGGGCGCGCCAAGGGTGCCAGATTCCCGTCCAGGGCGCCGGCGAAGGGACCGATCACGGTAGGCCCGGCCGTAAGCTGCGGGCCTGCCCGCCGTTGCCCGCGAGGCGCGCAGATGCCCGTGGCTGCGCCGGGGTGGAGCTACAGATGCCCGATCGCGATCGCACCGTCATCCGTCCCTGCGTCCCCGCGCTGATGGCCCTCACCGCCGCGATGGCCGGCCCGGCGACCGGCTGCATCCACGACAGCGACTGCGGCATCTGCGATCCCGAGCACCTCTTCCTCGAGTCGATCTCCGGCACCAACTACACCTACGACAAGATCCACCTGCTCTCGCCCGAGTGCCACGGCGACGCGTGCCCGGCGAGCCGCGATCACGGCCACTACTTCGTGACCGAGATCGAGCGATGCGAGCGCTCGGAGGCGGCACTGGCCTCGCCGCGCGGACCGCAGGAGTACTGCAAGCTGTCGCCACTGGTCACGCAGTTCGGACTCGAGTTCGTGTTCAACAACCTGCTCGACCCCACCGCCATCGAGCTCGTGCGCAAGCGACCCGATCAACCAAAGCTCTTCGAGGTCTACGACTGGAAGACCCAGATCGTCGCGATCGAAGGCCCGACCACCCGCTACAACGGCGACGTGGTCGGCGGCCAGGGCGATGCGCCCGACGTGGTCTCGCGGGCGGTCAACCTCGCTTGCATCGACAACCTGCGCGACGAGGGCCGTCCCTACGATCACGTCGTGGCGGCGGATCCGACGCGCGACCCCTGCAACCAGACCCGCGTGATCGAGCAGGACGGCGAGTCGCACGTGGTGCCGATGAAGATGCGCGTCGGCACGCCCGACGCGGCGATCCGCTCGTACCGCGGCATCACCACCCACGGCAGCGCGGGCGCGTTCGACTGCGTGACGCCCCAGGGCGAGGGCGTCGCCGACACCTGCTGCAGCGAGTGTGACTGGCTGCTGTCGACCAAGGTCGCGAAGTACGGCGTCGACGACAGCGGCCGCCGACGCACGCCCAACTACGAGCCCGGTGCGGCCGCGGCCGACGGCGCCATCGAGTGCGATCCGACCGGCAACGCCTATGCCGACTGCGCCGCGTTCGTGCCCGCGGTCGACCGCGGCACCGAGGGGGGCACGTACGCCTATCACTGGTCGTGCGACCCCGCGGCGGACCCGGACTGCGCACGCGAGGACTTCGCGCTGCCGCGCTACGACAAGCTGCGCGAGACCCATCCCGACCAGCGCCCCGCGTTCCTCGAGAACTTCACCGCCGCGTGCACGGCCGACGACGACTGCACCCGCATCCACGCCCTGCCCGGCACCGAGTGCATCGGCGTCGGCACCGACGGGTCCGCCTGCGATCCCGACGCCGACCCCAGCTGCGCCGGCGGCCACTGCCGTGCGGCGTGGTTCGTCGGCTGCGAGGCCGACGCGCGCACCACCGGCTCGGAGCGCGGGCTGTGCGTCGATCGCCGCTTCTCCGACGAGGGTGCGGGCGCCTGCTTCACCGCCGCGCAGGCCTTCGAGGGCGGCTGCGATCCCGACGGCGGCGGCTGCTCGCAGCAACGTGCCGGCTCGCGGCTGGCCGAGTGTGGCGATCGCGGTGGCGTCGGCGAGCTGTCGGCCGAGGACTGCTGTCAGGACAGCCTCGGCGCCGAGATCGACGCCTGCGATCCGCTCTTCCAGCCCGAGCTGACCGCGCGCCCCATCTACGATCGCAGCGAGCACCTCCCCCGCGAGACCCGCTCATGCCTGTGCGAGGACGACCCCGAGCCGCACTGCACGGAGCTGGTCGCGGCGCTGTGCACCGACGACGGGGGTCGGATCCGCGACGAGCGACGCGGCCAGTACGCGGTCGCGTTCGTCGACCGCGCCGGCGGCGTGGTCTACGACCCGGCGATCAAAGGTTTCGAGTGGCGGCCTGCCGACGTCGGCAACGTCCCGCGCGCGCGCGTCGAAGCCTGCGCGGAGACCCGCGGCCTGCTGCCCGAGCGCAACCGCCACGACGGCTGGCGCGCCAACGACGGCAAGTTCATCGAGAGCTTCGAGGACTTCGATCGCGCGATGTGCTCGGGCTCGCACTACACCGTGGTGTTCGCCACCGCCGGCGAGCACGTCGTCGACAAGGTCGGCAACGATCTGAGCGGGCGCGAGACCTACGGCTTCGACACCGCCGCGTTCCACGTCGTGCCGGGCAGCGGCTTCCCGGCCGATTCGCTGCGCATCGGCGCGTGCGACGGCTTCGCGCTGCGCTTCTCCAACCGCTACGACCTCAGCCCGGTGAACCTGCGCAAGCTCGCGATCTACGAGCTCGCCGCCGACGACACGGACCACGGCGAGCCGATCGCGCGCGACGGCTGCGGTGTCGTGCCGGTCGCCGGCGGCAGCGCGTGTTACGACGACCCGGCCGCGCTCGAGCAAGATCCCTGCGGCGCACCGTGCCTGACGGTCGACATCCGCAATCAGGCCGCCGGTGAGCTCGAGGTCGCCATCGACACCACCCGCTTCGACGCCACCTTGCTGCCACGGCACCGCTACCGCCTGGCGGCGCCGGGCCTGACCGACATCGCGCAGATGGCCGACCCGGCCGCCTACGCCGCGGCCTTCTGGGATGCCTGCGGCATGCCGCTCGTCACCGGCACCGCGCAGACCCGCGACGACTGGTACGACTTCACGATCGACCAGCCCAAGTGCAAGGAGGATCCCGATCACGACGAGATCCCCACCAGCTGCGACAACGCGGACGCGGTGCCCAACTCCGATCAGCACGATGCCGACGGCGACGGCCTCGGCGACGTGATCGATCTGTGTCCGCTGGTCGACGCCGGCGGCAACCAGGGCGACTCCGACAGCGACGGCATCGGCAACGATTGCGACGTGTGCCGCCGCCCCACCGACCAGTACAACCGCGACACGGGCGGCATCGACTACCGACTGCTCGTGGACAACAACCCCAGCCAGCGCGACAGCGACGGCGACGGCATCGGCGACGCCTGCGACAACTGCGTGAGCGTGGCCAACTGCGAGTCGTACGACCGCGACTCGCCGTGGCACCCGGGCCTGCCGATCGCGTTCGGCGACGCCTCCCGCTGCCAGGTCGACGCCGACGGCGATCACATCGGCAACGCCTGCGAGGGGCTGCTCTCGGACGGCGCGGCCGGGCCGGTCGGGTTCGGCGACGACGACGACCTCGATCAGGACGGCCTCGGCAACGCGGTCGACAAGTGCCCGCGCATCCCGGTCGAGCACCAGCCGTGCACCACCGACCTCGACTGCCCCGAGGCCGCGACCTGCGAGCCCTGTCCGGCGACCGGCGCATGCGAAGGCATGGGCACCTGCAACCACGCCGACTCCGAGCGCGATGCCGACGGCGAGATCGTGGGCGACGGCGTCGGCGACATCTGCGACACCTGCCCCGCCGACGACAACCCGCTGCAGCACTACGACGAGGGCGCCGCCGAGGACGACGACGGCGATCACGACTTCATCGGGGCCGCCTGCGAGACCAACGCCGACTGCGCCGGCGTCGGTGGCACCGCGCCACGCCCGTTCGACTTCTACGAGATCTCGGTGCAGGGCCACTGCTGCACCGTGCTGCTCGAGGTCGACGGCGACGGCAACCTCGTGGTGCGCGCGAGCGGCGACCTCCTGATGGACCCCGGGGTCCGCGACGAGTTCGGCATGAAGCTGCGCGAGCCGGTGCCCGTGCGCCTGGACTGCGACGAGCCGCCCGACCTCGATCCCCTGCTGCAGACCTGCCGACGCCTGCCGGACGCGCTCGCCGCCATGCCGGGGGTCTTGCTGCCGCCGTTCGGCTGCGACGAGGCGCTCGCCGGCATGCGGCCGCAGGACAACCCGCGGCTGGTGTTCGAGGAGGGCGACGACATCGCCGCGTACTGGTCGCACGTGTGCACGCTGCCCGTGCTCGACCAGGACTTCGACGGCTACGGCGATCGCTGCGACCTCTGCCCGTTCGACTTCGATCCCGAGAACGCCACCTACTCCGACGCCAACGGCCGGCTGTGGCCCAAGGCCGGCGCGGTGTGCAACGGCGGCTACGGGCTCGACCTGCGCTGCGAGGTGGACGGCACCGACACCGAGGGCGTGCCCGCCACCGACGGCAGCGGCGACGGCGGCAGCAGCAGCAGCAGCGGCACCGGGGCGCAGGACGGTGGCTGATCCCGCGCCGACCCACCACCCCCGACGAACGCGCGGCGATTGCAATCCTCCCGTGCAGGGGATCGCGCACCGGGGGATGTGCGCTCGCCAACGTGCGAGCGGCCGAGGGCCTCGCGCGCCACGCCCGGGCCCCGGTCAATCGGTCCCTCGGGCCTTGGCCCGCGCCGGATTGTCGGGTTACCTCGGGCGAGTTCCTGGCGTAGTCTCACCGCCGATTCCACCGGTCCCCCCGAACGATGGGGGGCCAAGGCCCTGACCCCGAGCCCGCGCGAGGGCGACCAGGGTGCGATCAAGACGGACGAAGTCTTCCATGATCATTTCGAAGTCGACGACCACTGCGACCCTCACGAACCACGCGCGACGTGGACTCGTGGCGCTCGCGAGCCTGGGTGCCATCGCACTCGCAGACACGGCGTGCATCCGCGACACCGACTGCGGCATCTGCGATCCCGACAAGCTGATCCTCGAGAGCATCTCGGGGGTCAACTACGCCTCGAAGAAGATCCACGTGCTCGGGCCCACCTGCACCGGTGATCGCTGCCCGGGCACGGTCAACAGCGGCTCGTACTTCGTCGAGGACATCGGACCGTGCGAGGAGAGCGACGAGGCCAAGGCCTCGCCCCGCGGCGCCGAGGAGTACTGCCGCATCTCGCCGCTGGTGGTGGCGTTCGGCATCGAGTTCGTCTTCAACACCCTGCTCGAGCCGACCTCGGTCGAGCTGGTGCGCAAGCGCCCCGACCAGCCCAAGCTGTTCGAGGTCTACGACTGGAAGACCGACATCCTCGACATCGTCGGCCCCACGACCCGCTACAACGGCGACTTCAACAAGGGCACCGGCGACGCGCCCGACGTCGTGTCGCGCCTGGTCAACCTCGCGTGCGTCGACAACCTCGCCGACGCCGGCGTGCCGTTCGACCACACCAGCTACGAGAACCCCGCGACCAACCCGTGCAACACCACGCGCGAGGTCGACGGCGAGCTGTTGCCGATGAAGATGCGCGTCGGCACCGACGACGCGAAGCTGGTGTCGTTCCGCGGCCTGTGGACGGCCGGGAGCAACAGCTGCGACACGCCGCAGGAGGGCTTCGACAGCTGCTGCAGCGAGTGCGACTACCTGCTCAGCGTGCGGGTCAACAAGTACGGCCTCGACGCCAGCGGTGCCCCGCGCACGCCACAGGGTGACAACCCGGGCGGTGCGGGCAACGGCGCGATCACCTGCGACGCGACCGCCGGCGACCCGCTCATCGAGTGCAAGAACTTCGTCGTCGACGTGGACCGTCAGGACGAGGACTTCAGCTACACCTACTACTGGTCGTGCGAGCCGGGCACGCCGGGCTGCAAGGCCGAGACCTTCCAGGTGCCGTGGAGCGACAAGGTCCGCGAGACCCACCCGGATCAGCGTCCCGCCCACCTCGAGAACCTCACCTCGAAGTGCAACACCTCGCAGGAGTGCCGCGACGTCCACGGCCTCGACGGCACGGTGTGCATGGGCTCGCTGCCCAGCGGCGACAGCTGCGTGGTCGGCATCGACCCCGAGTGCACCGAAGGGGCCTGCCGCGCGCAGTGGTTCGTCACCTGCGCGGCCAACCCGGACACCACGGGCGGCGACACCGGCTACTGCATCGACCGGCGCTTCTCGGACGCGGGTGCGGGCGCGTGCTTCTTCACCAACTCCTCGTTCCAGGGCCAGTGCAACGAAGAAGGCGAGAACTGCGACGACTTCAAGAACACGCTGCTGGGCGCCTGTAACAGCGAGACCAACGACACGGTGCTGACCGCGTCGGAGTGCTGCCAGGACTCGCTCGGCGGCGACGTCGACGAGGCCGTCGCAGGCGTGCAGTGCGACCCGTTCTACCAGGCCAACGTCAAGCCCATCCCGCTGTACGGACGCAGCGACAAGCTGCCGGAGAACACCCGCAACTGCATCTGCGAGGACAACCCGGACGACGTGTGCAAGGCGGTGGTCGACGCGGCGTGCCGCGATGACGCCGGCAAGATCCGCCCCGAGCGCGAGGGCGAGTACGCGGTGATGTTCGTCGAGCGTCGCGGTGGTGTGGTCTACGACCCGGCCATCAAGGGCGTCGAGTACCGCCCCGCCGACCTCGGCGGCATCCCCCGCGCCGACATCGAGTCGTGCGCCGAGGGCCGCGGCATCATCGGCAAGCGCAACCGTCACGAGGGCTGGCGCGAGAACGACGCCTTCCTCGGCGAGTCCTTCGAGGACTTCGACCGCGCGATGTGCTCGGGCTCCGAGTACACCGTGACCTTCGCGACCCCGGGCGAGGGCGAGTACATCAAGGACAAGGTCGGCAACACCCTCGAGGGCAAGAACGAGTACGCGTTCCGCACCTCGGAGTTCCACGTGGTGCCGGACAGCGGCTTCCCCACCGACAACCTCCGCATCGGTGCGTGCGACTCGTTCGGCCTGCGCTTCTCGAACAAGTACGACATGAGCCCGGAGAACCTGCGGAAGATCCAGATCGTCCGCGTCGATCCAGGCGACCCGATGGACAAGACCGACGACGTCATCATCGGCGCGCCGGGCTGCGACGACGTCAACATCCCGGTCGCGGGCGGATCCAACTGCGTCTCCACCAGCGACGAGCGCGACGGCGACGGCGACGGCGAGCCCGACCCGTGCAGCCCGCCGTGCCTGACCGTCAACGTCGCCGACCAGGCGACCGGCGGCCTCGCCGTCGGCATCGACCCGGCCGAGTTCGGCCCGGTGCTCGACGTCGACTCGACCTACCGCGTGCTGGTGCCGGGTCTCGGCAAGCGCGACGACATGGCCGACGGCGGCGCCTACCAGGCCTCCTTCTGGGACGCGTGCGGCATGCCCCTCGTGCTGGGCGGGGCCAGCGAGCCCGACTTCCTGTACCAGTTCAAGATCGACGTCCCGAAGTGCAAAGAGGACCGCGACCAGGACACGGTGCAGCTGTCGTGTGACAACGCGCCCGACTACTTCAACCCCAACCAGGAAGACCTCGACGGCGACGGCATCGGCGACGTCGTCGACCTGTGCCCGACCGTCCCCGGCCCCGCCGCCAACTCGGCGGACTCCGACAAGGACGGCGTCGGCAACGAGTGCGACTCGTGCCGCCGCACGCTCAACCAGTACAACAACGCCGACGGCGTCTCGATCGACGCCGAGCTGCTGGTCCGCAACGTCCCGCTACAGGCGGATACCGACGAGGACGGCATCGGCGACGTCTGCGACAACTGCGTGCTGCTCGCGAACTGCGAGGACTACGGCCTCAGTGCGTTCGGCGCGACCGTCGACAATCCGTACCAGGTCGGCGAGCCGATCCTGTACGACGACGCCAACAAGTGCCAGCGCGACGACGACAAGAACCAAGTCGGCGACGCCTGCGACGGCATGATGCTCGTCGACACCGCGGCCGGCCCGGTCGGCCTCGGCGGCCAGGACGACTTCGACCAGGACGGCCTGATCAACATGATCGACGCCTGCCCGCGTCAGCCGGTCGACCGCATCGAGTGCGCCACCAACGATGAGTGCGGCGAGGGCCGCATCTGCGAGACCGCCTCCGGCGTCTGCAACCACCTCGACTCCGACGGCGACTCGGTCGGTGACGTCTGCGACACCTGTCCGTTCTCGGCCAACGGCGAGCAGATCACCGACGGCGGCATGCAGGAGGACGACAAGGACGGCGACTTCGTCGGCAAGATCTGCGAGACCAACTCCGACTGCGCGATCCGCCAGGACGCGCGGCCGTTCTCGTTCTTCGAGGTGCAGGCCAACGGCAACTGCTGCACCGTGCAGCTGATCGCCGACGAGATGACCGGCGACCTGCTCAACGCCCAGACCGGCCTCGCGCTCGAGGATCCGGATGGTCTGCCGGTCCGCGTCGACTGCGTGGAGCCCGAGGACCCGACCCTGCGAACCTGCCGCAAGCTGCCCTCGGCGGTGGCGGAGATGCCGGGCGTGCTCACGCCGCCGCCGGGCTGCGAGGCCGCGCTCGCCGATGCGGGTGTCACCGCCATCGACAACCCACGCCTCAACGTGGACGACGCCGGCTCGATCGACGCGCTGTGGAACAACATCTGTTTCCTGCCCCAGTTCGATCAGGACTACGACGGCTACGGCGACCCGTGCGACCTGTGCCCGTTCGACTTCGACCCGGAGAACAGCGTGTACATCGACGCCAACGGTCGCGTCTGGCCGACCAACGGCAAGTACTGCTTCGGCGACTACAGCATCGAGAACAAGTGCGCGGCCGAGGACACCGACGGCTCGTCGGGTAGCTCGGGCGGCAGCGGCAGCGGTAGCGGCAGCGGCTCGGGCGGCGACGGCGGCTCGAGCGGCTGACGTACGCCCCACGGACGAGGGCGCCTCTCGGGCGCCACGCGAGGCCGCGTCGGACACCACGACGCGGCCTCTCGCGTTTTCGGCCAGCAGGGTGCGGAAGCGCGAAGCGCTCTTCCGGACGCTCTGCTAGACGCCGGCGTCGGCACGCACGAGCGCGACGCCGTCGAGCCCGCTCGCGACGCTGCCCGAGAACACCACGCCGACCCGCTGATCCTCGGGCAACGACCACACCACGCGGGCGCGAAACACCACCACCGGGTGCTCGTCCGTGGTCTCGAGATCGACGATGAGCCAGCAGCTCTCGACCAGGGTCAGCGCATCCACGGCGCGCACCTGGGCCCCGCCGGCGCTGATGTCCTCGAGGGCGACCGCGGCGGTCGAGACGCGACGGCCGTCGAAGCGGGCGATCCACGCCGGCACCGCGCAGCCGAAGCGACGGTAGCGACGCAGGCCGCCGCCCTCCTCCGACGGCGTCGCGCCCAGCTGGAGCTGCCCCTCGAGCTCATCGAGGCGCGCGAGCTCGACGTGGTCGAGCAACTCACCGCGCAGCTGCTGCAGACGCAGCCAGCGATAGTCGTAGACCGACCGCACCAGCGACATCGCCTCGTTGCGCAGGTCGCCGCCGTCGAAGCCACCGCGCGGCGCCGAGATGCCGCCGCTGGGCACCGGCCGCGGACGCGGCACCGCTCGCGTCGGCACGGGCCGCGCCGGCAGCGGAGCATCGGCCGCGAGATCGAGCGAGCCACGCGGCGCGCGTGGCATCACCGCGGCGGGCATGCGGGGGGCCACCGGCACCACGATCTGGGCGGTGTCGTCGCGCAGCACCGCCGCGATGCGCCCGTCCCCCGTCGCGCGCTGGGCCACCTGCGGCTCCGGCTCCGGCAGCGGCGTGGGCACGCCCGCGCCCTCGACCGGGTGTTGCCCGGGCTCGAAGCGGTGGGTCTGCCGCAGCACCTCCATGCCACGCTTGGGCGGCGGCTTGCGCTCGGCCACGGGCGCGTGGACCTCCTCGTAGCGCAGCCGAAAGCGGGCGATCGCGATCTCGTCACCCGGCCGCAGCTCGCGACGTTCGATGCGCACGCCGTCGACGAAGGTCCCCGTCATGCTCGAGAGGTCGATGAGCATCACGCGACCTTCGGCGTCGAGCTCGACCTTTGCGTGTCGACGCGAGACCTCGGGATCGGCGAGCTGCAGATCCGTGTCGGAGGCCCGCCCGATGGTCACCCGCCGCTCGATCACCACCGTGGTGTCGTGCGGCAAGCCCGCCATCGCTCGGAGCACGCGTCGCATCGCTGACGGCGGAATCTAGCAGACCCGCCCCCGCCCGCCGTCGACGTCGTGATGGCGCCCGCCACGGCGCGGGCGCAGGCGCCGGGTCACGGCCCGCGCCACTGATCCCACTCGGGCGCCCCCGCGAACAGAAGCCCCAGGCGGTCGTCCTGGATCGACACCACGCGCGCCGTCAGCACGATGGTCCGCGGGCGCGTGCCGACCACGAGGTCGACCACCAGCCACGCCAGCTGCCCGACCTCGAGCGGCGCGCCCGGAACCGTGACCTGGGCCCCGCCGGCGCCGAGATCGGCGACCGTCACCCGCAGCGTGCGATCGCCGAAGTGCTCGCCGTAGCGCAGCCGCGCCGGGAACCCGCAGCGGAAGCGGCAGAAGCGGCGCTGTGCCGCCGCCGGCTCGGGATCGTCGGAGGGCTGGTGCAGTGCGCCCTGCAGGGCACCGAAGCGCCGCACCTCCTCGTCGGCGAGCGTTTCCCCTCGCAGCGACCGCAGCCGCAACGCGCGGTACTCGAGGATGTCGCCGAGGATGTCGCCGCTGTAGCTGCTGCCGTCGCGGTGGCAGGCGATCACGCGATGGCGCTCCGCGCCGGGCTCGGCCACCGCCGCGCGACCGCTCGCGGCGCGCTCTCGAGGCGCCGGCAGGTCCAGCTGCCAGTGATCGACGGTGCGGCGGTGCGTCTCGGCGCTGTTCACCTTCACGGCGAACACGGCCGAGGTCTCGGCCTCGAGCTCGTCCTCGTCGACCTCCTCGTAGACGAAGCGCGCCCGCATGATGCGGATCTCGTCGCCCGGCGTGAGCCGGTGCCGGACGATGCGACGCTCACCGACGAAGGTGCCGTTGTTGCTCGCGAGGTCCATCAGCACCGGATTGCCGGCGCCGTCCTCGACCACCTGGGCGTGCTGACGCGAGATGCCGTCGTGCAGGATCTGGATGTCCGAGTCGCTCGCACGACCGATGCGGGTGCGTCCGCGGACGACGAAGACAGCACCCGAGAGTGCGCCTTCCGTGGCTCGTAGCTGTCGACGCATGTCCTTGCTTCACCGTCGATTGTACCAATCCAGCGACGCGGGGTTCGCGTGCTCGCACCCGCGAAGCTCACGTCGCGGGCGCGACGGGCTGCAGCGCGGGGAAGCGCGGTAGGTACGGTAGCCCCAGATGCACGGCGCCGGCGGCCACCTCGGCTTGCTTCTCGCGCCAGAACTCGGGTGTGAGGAGGTCGGCGTGGTGGGCCAGGAACGCCGCGCGCAGTCGCGGCTCCCGCGGCACGATGAACGGCGCCCACTCGGCGGGGAACACATCGGCGTCAGCGACCGCATAAAATGGCTGATCCGAGAATTCCTCTTCGATCGTGCAGGACTCTGGAATGTGCCGGAAGTTGCACACCAGCAGCGGGCAGATTTCGTCGTAGTCGTACAGCACCAAGCGGCCGTGGGCGGTCACACCGAAGTTCTTCCACAACAGATCACCGGCAAAGATGTTGTGCCCGGCCAGCTCCTTGATCGCGAATCCATAGTCGATCATCGCCGCCTCGGCCTGCTCGATCGTGGTCTGCTCGAGGTAGAGATTGAATGGTGTCATCTTTTCTTCGATGTACAGGTGAGAGACCACCACCTGATCGCCTTCCACCCGCACCGAGTTCCCCGCCCGCGCCTGCAGCTCGGCGAGGCACTCGGGCTCGAAGCGGCGGAGCTCGAACGCCAGGTGCTCGAACTCCTGGGTGTCCGCCAGGCGGCCGACGCGGCGCCCGCGGAACACGTCACGATAGCTGCGCAGGATGCCCTCGCGCGTCGCGCTGGGCTTCTCGAAGCGGTCCCGGATGAGCTTGAAGACGTTGCGATACGACCGCAGCGTGAACACCGTCATGACCAGACCGGGGATGCCCGGTGCCATCACGAAGCGATCGGTGCTGTGGCGCAGGTGCGCCATCAGCTCGCGGTGGATGAGGCTCTTGCCGTGCCGGTGGTGCGCGATTGCGATGTAGCGCTCCGACTCCGTCAGCTGCGGCATCAGCGTGCCCAGGAACTCGACCACGTCGGCCGGCTTGCTGACGTCCACGAAGAAATACGCGCGGGTGCTGCTGAAGACCTGCAGCATGGCTTCCACGGTGAACAGGGCACCGTCGACCACCGTGCCGCTCTGGGTCGGCTGCACCGGCACCAACAATGGCCGTGGCCCCTCGGCGCCGTGGATCCGCGCGACCACGTAGCCCTCGCGCGCGCGGAAGAACAGCGTCTCCAACACGTCGATGCGTCGGACCTCGGGCGCGAGGCCCTGCGTGGCGCAGTGCTCGAGGTGCCGCGCCTGCAGCCACGCGGCGTCCCGCTGCGGGTCCTGCCACGCCAACGCCGGCCGCACCTGCTGCATCACCGAAGCGAAGGCGCTGGCGCTGTCGTGCTCGACGACGCGCCGGATCTGCCCGGGCGCTGGCGCGAGGTCGGCGGTGTCGAGCTCGTGGTCGAGGAACTCGACCTGCGCATTCACACCGCGGGTGCGGAAGATCTTGCGGGTGATGGCGTTGAAGAAGGTCTTGGCGACCTCGCGGTCGATGCGCCCGTGCACCAACGCGACGTAGGCGCGATGGGCTTCGTGCCACACCCCGATGTGCTCGGGGAACGCCCGCGTGATGGGCCGCAGCCTCGTCAGCGTGCGCACGACGTACGACTGGTACAGGTCGATGCGCGCGTGATGGAGGTCGTCGACGCGGCTCCACTCGCGGGCATCGAACCACCGACGCGCCTCGCGGGTGATGCGATGGAACTCGCCGTAGAAGGTGTCGAAGCCCTCGTGGACGATGTCCGCGATCGCGAGCGCGGCCTCGGCTGTGGTCAGCATCCGGGGGTCGCGGCGGTCATCGGCCGCGCCGTCACGAGCTTCGCCAGGTAGATGGGATCGACCGCCTCGACCTCGAAGCCGGCGCCGCTCAGCCCCTCCCGCAGGTCATCGCGGAGGTACTCCGGGTAGAACGGCTCGTGCATCTCGCGGCTGAAGCGGTCGACGAAGTAGGCGATCTCCTGGCTATCGACGTGCTGCACCGAATCGATCACCAAGAAGCGTCCATGGGGCCGCAGCACCCGACGCGCCTCGGCCCACACGGTGCGCCGTGCGGCACGCGGCAACTCGTGGAAGAGGAACACACTCACGACCGCGTCGACGCTGGCGTCGGGCAGCGGGATGCGCTCGCCGCTGGCCTCGATGGTCGCGAGCCCGTCGACCTGCTCGCGGGCGACGTCGAGGTAGAAGCGACTGAGATCGAGCCCCACGAGGTCGGCCTGGGGCATCGCGCGCCGAATCTGCGCCAGCGTGCGGCCGGTGCCGCAGCCGACGTCGAGCACCCGCAGCGGTCGCCCGAGCTGCGCCGCCAGGGAATGCAGCGGCACCAGGCACTGCCGCCGCATGACGTCGGCGGTGCCGCCGAAGAGGAACTCCACGCTGACGTCGTAGAGCTCCGCCGAGCGTCGGCTCAGGTAGCCGTCGGTCTGCCAGTGGAACGTGCGTCGGTAGTACGGCGGGTAGTCGCGCAGCTCGAGCCCGGCGGGCAGCTCGCGCCAGCCGTCGCGTTGCTTGCGGTCGACCATCGCCGGGACGTCGCGCACGAGCCCCGGCAGCGCTCGCGCGTAGCGCTGCCACGGCAGCCCGAACAGCAGCGCGCGGGGATACACGCCTGCCTGCACGTTCGCGAGGTCGCGGCGCAGCAACGCGTCGTAGCGCTCCCGCAGCGCGGTGAACTCGGCGCGGGAGAGGTCTTCGCGCTCGTGCAGCAACACACGCCGCGCGGTTCGCTGCGTGAGCCCGCACAGCTGCACGAGCAGGCGCTGTTGCGCGCGGTAGGCCAGCGAGGAGCCGCGACGGAGCCCGTCGTGCACGAGAGAGGCGAGAGGGAGCGACGCCACGACGTCGCGAAGTCTAGCAGGACGGCCGTGCTGTCAACGACGCGGGCGCAGGCCGCGGCACTCGGGGCCGTCGCCGAGGGCTGCGAGCGCGCGCTCGACGTCGGCGCGCGTGGAGTCGCCCGGCCAACGCGCGATGAACTGGCGGTAGGCACAGCGCGCTTCGTCGTCGCGCTTGCCCTCGCGCAGCAATCGACCGAGGTCGAGCAGGGCCGTGCGCGCCGCGGCGTGGGTCGGGTAGCGACGCACGAGCTGGGTGAGCAGCTCGATCGCGTCGCGACGGCGGTGCTCGATCATCGCGACCTCGGCCTGACGCGACAGCTCGCTCGCGCTCGCCGGCGCCGCGACAGTGCGCTCGTCCGGGGGCTCGGCGAGCGCCTCGGGCGTCCCCGCATCCGGAGCCGTCGCGTCGCCCGAGGGCGTCGGTGCGGGCGCAGCCGCGGTCGACACCGCGCCGTCGCTGGTGGCATCGCGCGTGCGGCCGCGGGCGTCGCCGCGCCCGCCGTGCTCGCGCACCGCTGCATCGCGCTCGCGCTCCGGCTGCGCGACGACGTTCGCCGCGGCATCCGGGGTGGCGTCGGCGTCGAGTTCGAGCCGACGGCGCTCGAGGCCGAACCACAACGCCGCGATGCCGGCCGCGAGCGCGACCGCGGTGAGCACGACGTTGCGGTTGCGGATGCTCCGCCGCCGTCGCACCGCCGCGGCCAGCCCTGCGGCATCGAGGGTCGAGGGCGGGACTCGCTGCGCACGGGCCAGCTCGACCATCCGCGCGAGCGCGGGTGACTGCACGAACGCGTCGTCCATGGCGTTGTCTCGCTCGCTCATGGCTCGCGCTCTCCATCGCGGGCGAACGGCGCCGGCAGCCCCAGCGCCTCACACAGCAGGGTCTCCGCGCGCCGCGTCCGGTACGAGACCGTCGACACCGGCACGCCCAGCACCGCGGCGGCGTCGGCCAGACTCAGGTGTTCGACCGCGCGCGCGGTGAAAGCCTCGCGCAGCTTGTCGGGCAGCCCACCGAGCGCGGCGTAGAAGCGCCGCAGGTGTTCGTCGCTCTCGAGCCCTTCCTCGGGGGTCGGCGGCGGCTCTCGCTCGACCACCGTCGCGGCGTGCTCGCGCGCGGCACGTCGACGGCGAGCGTCCCACCAGTTGCGTACCTTGTTGGTCGCGATGGTGTACAGCCAGGTGTCGAGCTGCGCATCGCTGCGAAAGCTCCCCAGGGCGGTGAACGCCGAGATGAAGACCTCCTGCACCAAGTCGTCGACGCAGGTCGCGTCGCCGGTCATGCGCAGGATCTGGCGAGCCACCCGGCCGCGGTGCTGCTCGAAGATCTCCGCCTGCGCAGCCGCGTCCCCCCGCTGCGCGGCGGCGATGACGAGGTCCGCGGGTAGCTGGTGCGTGCGCCCCACCGCGATGAGCATGGTAGCCGACAAGGGAGACTCGAAGCGGTTGGACCGCACGGCGGGCCGCAGATCCAACTCGCGGCGAGCGAACCCGACACATCCGTGACTCGCGGTCACGTGCGGCTTCGTGGGGGCGCAGGCGTCCATGCGGCCGAACGTCGTCCGCGTGGTGCCTTCGACGCCCTGCGCTCCGGTGGCAGCTGCAGGCCGATCTCGACGCCGAGCACGAAGCGCGCGCGTCCGAACCGCAGCGCGTCGTCGGCACCCAGCAGGCGAACCGGTGGTGTCGCGAGCTCGAGGCCCGCACGCAGGCCCAGCCACACCCCGTGCGTCCGCAGCTGGGCCAGCGCTGCGAGCTCGGTGGTGGCGGTGACACCCCGCGCACGCCCGCGGTCGCGCACGAACAACCACTGCAGCTGCGGCAGCACCTGCCCCCCGATCCACCACGGGCCCACGCTTCCGCCGAACGCGGCCCCACCACCGACGCGCACGCCATCGACCGCGAGCCGGTCGCGTCGTGAATGCACCGATGCCCAGCTGCCCACGACCTGGACGTAGCGCCAGCGCGCGCCGCCGCGCAGGGTCGCGCCGCCGTCGACATCGGCGGGCCGCCCAGCACCGAGCCGTGCGCCGACCGCCAACCAACCGATCGGATCGCGCACGGCGGTCTGCAGGCTCGCCGTCGGCGGGGCGGTGTCGATCGGGGCCTGCTGCTCGATCACCAGCGCCAGCGCGGCGGCGAGCTCTCGGCTGCGTTCCTCGGTGGTGGCCGACGCGAGCACGAAGCTGCGCTGGACCTCGCGCCCGCCGCGATGACGCAGGGTCGCGCGCACCTCGGACGGCGCGCTGCCATCGTCGACGTCGATGCTCCACGCATCGGCGCTGGCGCCCGCACGCACCGTCAGCGCGCGACGCGTGGCTTCGTCATCGACCACGTCGCTGCGCACGCGCACGTCACCGAGCCAGAGCACGAGCGCGAGCACGAGCGACACCGCGGCTGGTTTGCCACGCGCTCACGGCCGCGCGCAATGGTGCGACGCGCGAGCGGGAGAGCGCCGCGCACGGGCCCGCCCGTCGCTCCTGGGCGACGGACGAGCGGGGCCGCGCGGTGGTCTTGCATCAACCGGGCGGCGGCGGGTAGCAGCAGCCGAGATAGCAGAAGAAGTCGGTCGGGCAGTCGGCGGTGGCCTCGCAGGTATCGCCGCCGGGACACGTGTTCTCACCGCAGCCGGGCGGTGGCTCGGTCTCGCCGAAGCACACCTGGCATTCCTCCGGCAAGCAGGGCACGCCGCAGTCGTCGATCTGCGAGGTGCACGGCTGACACGCGTCGAGGTTGTCGAGCGAGCAGTCGGGGCCCGAGTTGAGGAAGATGTGCACCGGACCATCCGGGGTCTGGACCTCGCAGCAACCGAAGCAGTCGCAGCCGGGCGGCACGTACTGCTCGCAGAACATCACGCACGTTGGATCTTGGTTGGGCGGGATGTTGTTGCAGTTGTTGCCGCCGGTGTACTCGCAGCCGACGTTGGCGCCGGGGTTCTCGGCATCGCAGCGCAGATCCCAGATGCAGCCGTCGTCGCCCTGGCCGCTGTTGCCGTCGAAGAAGCAGTCCTGCTTGCAGTCCATGTTGTCGCCCGGCAGGCCGGTCTGGAACGAGCTCTCGTCGTCGTCGCAGGGGCCGGTGCACTCGGGGTCCGTGAGGTCGATGAAGCCGTCGCCGTCGTTGTCCTCGCCGTCGCCGCAGGCGTAAATGGCCCCGCCGCAGTCGACGGGATTGCCGGGATCGTTGCCGGTGGTGGAGTCGGAGCCCGAGCCGCCGAGCGTGGGATCCGTGCTCGATGCGGTGTCGGTGCCGTCGGTGGTATCGCTGCCGCTGTCGGCCGTCGACGCGCTGGTCGACGCGCTCGCGCTCGAGGCCGTCGTGTTCGACGCGCTGGTCGAGCCCACGGTGATGCCACCCGAGCTCGTGCCCGAGTCACCCGACTCCTCGACGCCGGATCGTGGACAGCCCGCCAGGGCGGCGAGCACCCACACGGAGACGACGGGAACGGCCGCAGCGCGAGTGATCGACATCGCAGGGGTGGACCGTCCCGACCGCGACCGTTCCAGCACGTGGATGAAAAAAACTGCGGCCCGGCGGACGCATTCGGGCCGGGGTGGAGCGCCCGCCGCAGGCGTTCCCCGGGATTGGAACGCGCCGCGGGCGTGCGGTCTATGACGCCGATGACCACGACGCACGCAGTCCCGCAGTGTCCGCCGAACCTCGTGGCGACGAGTGCACCACGCCTCGGCCGGGCTGCGGTCGCGATGTGCCTCGCGCTCGCATCCGCGTGCAAGGACAAGGAGATCGACGCGGGCGATGACGACGAGCCCGGCGCGAACGAGCCGTGCGAGCCGGCCGCGAGCGGCGATCCGTCGCCCTGCGCCGATGGCCTGCTGTGCGAGCCGAGCCCGACCGCCGACGGCGGCTACGCCTGCGCGACCGCAATCGAGCTGCACGGGCAAGTGATCGATGGCGTCACCAAGGCCGCGATCGCCGACGCCCTGGTCGCGGCGCTCGACGAGACCGGTGCACCGCTCGGGGACGCAGCTCGCACGGACGCCGAGGGTCACTACGTGCTGCAGGTCTCGGCCCGTCGCGACGCCGACGGCAACCTCGCCGACGACGTGCGCTGGACGCTGCTCGCCGCGGCGCAGGACTACGCGATCTTCCCTGGCGGCCTGCGCACCGCGCTGCCGGTCGACACCGCGTCACCCACCACGGTGACCGACGACGACCAGCACGAGCGCCTCGTGGTCGACAACGCGACCACGATCGTCGCGCTGCTGCCGCTTCCCGGCGGCAGCGGTGTGACGCTCTCGGGTCGCGTCGACGCCGAGGTCCCCGGCGGCACGCTGGTGGTCGCCGAGGGCGGGCCTGCACCTGCGCCCTACGGCATCGCCGACGCCTCGGGCGCGTGGGTCATCTTCAATGTGCCGGCCGCGGCGACGATGGTGCGCGGCTATCGTCGCGGCCTCGCGGTCACGCCGACGAGCATCTCCGGTGCAGCGAGCGACCTCGTGCTCGCCGTCGAGATCGAGGACCCGGCCGCGCTGGCGAGCGTCGACGGATCGATCAACATCGTGAACGCCCCGGGCGGTGCGACCAGCTCGGTGGTGTTGGTGCCGACCAGCGTCTACGATCCGCTGCTCGAGCGCGGCCCGGTGCCGTTCGGCCTGCGCGCGCCGGATCCCGGGCTCGCCCCCGCCGTCGCGGGCAGCTTCACCATCGTCGGCGTACCGACCGGCGACTACCAGGTGCTGGCCGCGTTCGAGAACGACGCGCTGGTCCGCGATCCCGACGCGGCCATCGCGGGCACCGAGCTGCAACACGTCGCGGTGCCCGACACCAACGCGGTCACGCTCGCCGAGTCGTTCAAGGTCACCGAGGCGCTCGCCGTGTTGGGGCCCGGTGCCGATCTCGCCGAGGCCGTCACGACCCCACCCACGCTGCGGTGGGCCGACGACTCGAGCGAGGATCACTACGAGCTGCGGGTCGTCGATGCCTTCGGCACGCTCGTGTGGGAGGTGCTCGACGTGCCGGGCGTGTCGGGCTCCGACGCGGTCGAGGTGCCCTACGACGGACCCGCGCTCATGCCGGGGATGTACTATCAATTCCGCGCGACCTCGATCCGCGAGACGCCGAACATGTCGTCGCCCATCTCCCGCACCGAGGACCTGCGCGGCGTGTTCGTCTTCGCGCCGTGAGGCCCACGTTCGGGGGCAATTCCCCCGCACCCGGAAGGCGGGACTTCATTTCGTGATTTCAACGAGTTGAGTCCACGTTTGCGGTTGTCGCTTGCCGTGGTGCCTACCGAGTGGTAGAGACCGCTCTGCCCACCGGGTAGGCCGCCGTCGCGGCGTCACCGGAGCGGCGCGAGCAGCACGGCGACACCGCAGATGGCGACCGACCGGAACAAGCGCGACGTGGCGCAGCGCATCCTCGAACACGCGACCAAGCTGTTCGCGCGCCACGGCTTCGTCGGCGCTTCGCTGCGCGACATCGCCAAGGCGGTCGGCATCCGCAAGCCCTCGCTGCTCTACCACTTCCCCTCGAAGGACGAGCTGCGCAAGGGCGTGCTCGACCAGATGCTCGCGCACTGGAACGAGGCCGTGCCTCGCATCTTGCGCGCGGCGACGGCGGGCCCCGAGCAGTTCGATGCGATCGCGGTCGAGGCACTCGCGTTCTTCCGCGAGGACCCCGACCGCGCGCGGCTGTTGCTGCGCGAGCTGCTGGATCGCCCCGACGAGATCGCACCGCTGGTCGCGATGCGGGTGCAGCCGTGGTCCAAGATCGTCTGCGACTACATCCGCAAGGGCCAGGAGCAAGGCAGCGTCCGCGCCGACGTCGACCCCGAGGCCTACGTGGCGCAGGTCATCAACCTCGTGCTGTGCGGCTTCGCGTCGCACGCGAGCATCTCGCGGGTGCTCGCCCAGGCCGAGGGCGACGACGACACCAGCGAGCGACTGCTGCAGGAGATGCTGCGCGTCGCCAAGTCGAGCCTCTTCGTCAGCAAGCCCGGCAAGCTGCCGGTCCGCGCGCGGCCGGCGATCGCCGGCGCCTGAAAAGGAACAAACCCGTGGCCAACTACTTCGACGACAACGACGATCTCCAGTACTACTTCGAGAAGGGCATCGAGTGGGGTCCGCTGGTCCGCGCGACCGAGCGCGATCTGGGCAAGGACGGCGCGGGCGTCGACGCAGCGGTAGCCGAGACCGTCGATGGCTACCGGCAGATGGCGCAGATGGTTGGCACCTTCGTGGCCGACGAGGTCGCGCCCGCCGGCATCGAGATCGACCGTCAGGAGTTCCACCTCGAGAAGGGCGAGGCGGTGATGCCCAAGCGCATGGCCGCGCTGTTCGAGCAGATCAAGGCGCTCGACCTGCACTGGCTGTGCGTGCCCAAGGAGCTCGGCGGCATGAACTCGCCGCTGCTGCTCTACTTCGTGAACACCGAGCTGTTCGCGCGCGCCGACGTCTCGATCACCGCCCACCACAGCTTCCACGGCGGCATCGCGCTGGCGCTGCTCATCTTCTCGATCCGCGAGGGCTCGACGAGCTTCGACGGCAGCACCATCACCGATACCCGCTTCAAGGACGCCATCGAAGAGGTCGCGCGGGGCGACGCGTGGGGCACCATGTGCATCACCGAGCCCGACGCCGGCAGCGACATGGCGGCCATGCGGACCGTCGGTGAGCAGGACGAACACGGCAATTGGTTCGTCACCGGCCAGAAGATCTTCATCACCTCGGGCCACGGCAAGTACCACTTCGTCATCGCGCGCACCGAGAAGGCCGCGGCGGGCAGCGAGGACGGTCCGCTCGCGGGCCTCGGCGGGCTGTCGTTCTTCCTGGTGCCGGCGTGGGACGAGGACGAGCACGGCCGCCGCCATCGCTACGTCACCATCGATCGCATCGAGGAGAAGCTCGGTCACCACGGCTCGTGCACGACCGCGCTCGGCTTCGACCGCGCGCCCGCGATCCTCCTCGGCCAGCGCGGCGAGGGCTTCAAGTACATGCTCACGCTCATGAACAACGCGCGCCTGGGCGTCGGCTTCGAGTCGATCGGCCTGTGCGAGGCGGCCTACCGCATGGCCCGCGACTACGCCGCGCAGCGACCGTCGATGGGCAAGACCATCGATCGCCACGAGATGGTCGCCGACCTGCTCGACGAGATGCGCACCGACATCCAGGGCATCCGCGCGCTCGCGATGTACGGCGCGTATCACGAGGAGCTCGCGACCAAGTACGAGCTGTTCGCCACCCGCATCGCCGGCCAGAACGAGCTCGAGACCAAGCAGCTCGAGCGCCGGGCCAAGCGCCACAAGGCCAACGCCCGCCGCGTCACACCGCTGCTCAAGTACATCGCGGCCGAGAAGGCCGTCGAGATGTCGCGCCGCAACATGCAGATCCACGGCGGCAACGGCTACATGCAGGAGTACGGCGCCGAGAAGCTCCTGCGCGACGCGCTGGTGATGCCGGTCTACGAGGGCACCAGCCAGATCCAGTCGCTGATGGCGATGAAGGACGCCCTGGGTGCGATCATGAAGGCGCCGCAGGAGTTCGTGAAGCGCCTGGCCCAAGCGCGCTGGCGCTCGCTGTCGGCCCGCGACCCGCTCGAGCGCCGCGTCGCCAAGCTGCAGCACACGGTGCTCGACGCCCAGCAGTTCCTGGTGCGCAAGACCGCGACCGACAAGGTCCGCTCGCTGTCCGACAAGCCGCTGTCGCAGTGGCGCCACGCGTTCCTCGAGGACTGGAACCCCAAGCGCGACTTCGCCTACGCGATGCTCCACGCCGAGCGACTGACCCGCATGATGACCGACGCGGCCATCTGCGAAGTCCTGCTCGATCAGGCCCGCAAGCACCCCGAGCGCGCCGACGTGCTCAAGCGCTACCTCGTGCGCGCCGAGCCGCGCTGTCGCCACCTGCTCGACGAGATCCAGACCACCGGCGCCGAGCTGCTCGCGCGCCTGCAGCACGACGACCGCAGCAACGCTGCGGCCGCCGAGTGATCAGAGACCGCCCGCGCGAGGATCGAGTCCACCACCATGGCCGTCGCCAACAAACACGTGCTGCAGCAGGGCCCCGTGCTCGCCACCCTCGCCCATGCGGCGTGGGCCGCCATGCGGCAACAGCTCGACGCCCGCATGGGCAAGCCCGCCTCGGGCGGTGCGATGCCGCCGTTGCCCTCGCCCGAGATCACCGCCACGCTGCCGCCGCGGCCCGCCGACCTGGTGCGGGACTACGTGCGCAACGTCGGCGGTGACGCGAGCGCCTACCGTGGCACCGTGCCCGCCCACCTGTTCCCGCAGTGGGGCTTCCCGCTGACGGCCAAGACCCTCGAAGGCATCCCGTATCCGCTGGTGCGGGTGCTCAACGGTGGCTGCCGCCTGCGGATGAACGCGCCGCTGCCGGCCGACGCGTCGCTGCACGTGCGGGCGCGACTCGAGGACATCGACGACAACGGTCGCCGTGCGGTGCTGCACCAGCGCATCGTCACCGGCACCGAGGAGCACCCCGAGGCGGTGGTCGCCGACTTGTTCGCGATCGTGCCGCTGGGCGGGGGCCGCGAGGCCGGCAAGTCGAACGGCGCCCCGCGGGCCGAGGGCGAGAAAAAGCAGACCGTGCGGGTGCCCGCCGACGCCGAGGAGCTGCAGCGCTGGCGCATCGGTGCCAACGCTGGGCTCGACTTCGCCAAGCTCACCGGCGACTTCAACCCCGTGCACTGGGTGAAGCCCTACGCCCGCGCGGCCGGCTTCCGCTCGACCATCCTGCACGGCTTCGCGACCCTGGCCCGCACCATCGAAGGTCTGCAGCGCACCATCTTCGCCGGCTCGATCCACGCGCTCGCAGAGATCGACGTGAAGTTCACCAAGCCGCTGGTGCTGCCCGCCAAGGTGGGCCTGTACATCCGCGGCGACGAGGTCTGGGTCGGCGACGCCCCGGGCGGTCCGGCGTACCTCGCGGGCCACTTCGTTCGCACCACGCCCGCGGTCGCGACCGCGTCGGAGAGCACACCATGAGCGACTTCCTGCTCGAGAACCAAGCCGCCCGCAAGTTGATCCAGACCCTCGGACTGCCGGTCCCGGTGCCCACGCGGCTGCGTCGCGCCAAGGGTCCGTGGGACGAGCGCCCGCTGCACGACGACGACATCGTGGTCGGTGCCGCGCCCGGTGGCGCGATGACGGCCGTGCTGGCGCAGACGTTGACCATGGCTGGCGCGTCACCGCTGCTGGCCCGCGCCGATCTGCTGCCGGCGTTCGCCGAACCCGGCGAGGCCTTCGGTCGCCCCGCCAAGCTCGTGCAGGCCGATGCCCTGCCCGAGGGCATGAAGGTGCGTGGCCTCGTCTTCGATGCCACCAACCTCGGCGACCCCAGCGAGCTGGTGGCGCTCTACGAGTTCTTCCACCCGCTGGTGACGCGCTTGGCCGGCTGCGGTCGCGCGATCGTCATCGGCCGCCCGCCGAGCTCGTTCGAGTCGGCCCAGGTCGCAGCGTCGCACGCCGCGCTCGAGGGCTTCGCGCGCAGCCTCGCCAAGGAAGTCGGCAAGCGCGGCTCGACCGCGCACGTGGTCTACGTCGAGCGCGGCGCGGAGCCCCGCGCCGAGTCGGTGCTGCGGTTCCTGTTGTCGGCGCGCTCGGCCTTCGTGTCGGGACAGCCGATCACCGTGACCAACGAGGCCCGCGCGCCGCAGTCGTGGCAGTGGGTGCGGGGCCTGGCCGGCAAGGTCGCGATGGTCACCGGTGCCGCCCGCGGCATCGGCGAGGCCACCGCGGAGCTTCTCGCGGCCGAGGGCGCCCACGTGGTGTGCCTCGATCGACCGCAGGACGACGCGCTGGTGGCCCAGGTCGCGCGTCGCATCGGCGGCTCGGTGCTGCTGGCCGACCTCGGCACCGCCGACGTCGCCACGACGATCGTCGAGCACCTGCGCAGCGAGTACGGCGGGGTCGACATCGTGGTGCACAACGCCGGCATCACGCGCGACAAGACCCTCGCGAAGATGAAGCCAGAGGCCTGGCAGCAGGCGCTCGACGTGAACCTGGTGTCGGTCGCCCGCGTGACCGCGGCGCTGCTCGAGGGTCCGCTGCGCGACCACGGCCGCGTGGTGTGCCTGTCGTCGGTGGCCGGCATCGCCGGCAACATGGGCCAGACCAACTACGCCGCCAGCAAGGCCGGGATCCTCGGCTATGTCGGCAAGCTCGCGCGCCACACCGCCGCGCGCGGCATTACCGTCAACGCGATCGCGCCGGGCTTCATCGAGACCCGACTCACCGCCGCGATCCCCGTCATGATCCGCGAGGCTGGACGCCGTCTGTCCAACCTCGGTCAGGGTGGCCTGCCGCGCGACGTCGGCGAGGCCATCTCGTTCCTGGTCAGCCCCGGTGCCCACGGGGTCAACGGCCAGGTGCTGCGCGTCTGCGGCGGCGCCCTCATCGGCCGCTAGCGCGTTCCTCGTCCCCACCCCATCGCCCGCGGCCCTCGCCGCGCGCCGCCGGAGCCTGCCATGTCCGAAACCACCGCCCGCAACAACGGTCCCGCGTACTCCTACCAGCCGCCCAAGGGTCGCCGCGCCGTGATCGTCGCCGGTCTGCGCACGCCTTTCGTGAAGGCGTTCGCGGAGTTCCTCAAGCTCGACACCATCGCGCTCGGTGATGCGTGCGTGCGCAGCCTGCTCGAGAAGACCGAGATCGATCGCAACGCGATCGATGCGATCGTCTGGGGCGGCGTGATCCTGCCGGGCCTCGCGCCCAACGTCGCCCGCGAGATCGCGCTCGACCTGCGTCTGCCGGCCCACGTCGAGGGCCACACCGTCACGCGTGCGTGTGCCTCGGGCCTGCAGGCGATCACCCAGGCGGCGGCGGCGATCGAGCGTGGCGAGTGCGACGTCGCCATTGCCGGCGGCTCCGACTCGACCAGCAACGCCGAGCTCAAGCTGCCGCAGAAGGTCGTGCACGCCCTGGCGCCGCTGGCGTTCGGCAAGGCCACGCCCAAGGACTACCTCGGCGTGCTCGCGCAGCTGATGCCGCTGTCCGAGGTGTTGCCGAAGATGCCCAAGATCGCCGAGCGCACCACCGGCGAGGTGATGGGCGAGTCGGCCGAGCGCATGGCCGAGCGCAACGAGATCAGCCGCGAGGCCCAGGACGAGTTCGCCGCGCGCTCGCATCACCGCGCCGCGGCCGGCATCGCGTCGGGCCGTCTGCGTCGCGAGATCTGCAAGGTCGAGACCCCCGACGGCAAGACCGTCACGTCCGACACCATCGTGCGCGCCGACACCAGCGTCGACAAGCTCGCCAAGCTACGGCCGGTGTTCGCCAAGGGTGGGACCCTGACGGCGGGCAACTCGAGTGCGCTCACCGACGGCGCGGCCGCGGTGTTGCTGATGAGCGAAGAGAAGGCCCGCGCACTCGGCTACACGCCGCTGGCGTTCTTCCGCAGCTGGGCCTACCGCGGGGTCGATCCCGCCGACCAGCTGCTGATGGGCCCGGCACTCGCGATGCCGGCGGCGCTGGCCAAGGCCGGCATCACGCTGGCCGACTGCGACCTCGTCGACATGCACGAGGCCTTCGCCGCGCAGGTGTTGTCGGTGCTCAAGATGCTCGGGAGCGACGCGTTCGCCAAGGCTCGACTCGGTCGCGACAAGGCGGTCGGCGAGGTCGATCCCGCACGCCTGAACGTCTACGGCGGCTCGGTTGCTCTCGGTCACCCCTTCGGTGCCACCGGGGCCCGCATGGTCACGACGATGGCCAACGAGCTGCACGAGTCGCGACGTCGCTTCGCGCTGTTGGGCATCTGCGCGGCGGGTGGCCTCGGCGCCGCGGCCGTGCTCGAGCGCGCCGACAGCTGAGCAAACCCGGCCGGTGCCACCGGCGGCGCGCAGCGCTGCCGACGCGCGCTACGCTCGCAAGGGTGGCACCACCCGAGGGCGTCATGGCGCCTGAGCCGTCGCGTCGTCGCGTTCGACGGCGCGCAGATCGGCGAGCCCGCGCACGACGACGGTGCGCAGCACCGGCACACTCAGCGGATCGTCGGCGATCGCCTGCAGCACCGAACCCACGCTGCCGCCGTCGGCGGTGCGCACGTCGTGGTGGTGTAGCAACCACGTCAGCGCGCGCTGCATCGCCTCCGACTCCGCGGCGATGACCGCGTCGGCGTGATAGCGCTGTACGAACGTGAGCACGGCCTCGATGGCGCCGGGGTCATCGAGCTGGGAGATCACGTCGACGATGTCGACCAGCTCCGCGGTGGTGGTGCCGGGGTGCAGCAGCAGCGCCGCCAGCTCGGCGACCACCTCCGGGCGCGCCGACGCCAGCGCCTGCCGGATCGCGGGCGTCACGTCCGCGCGGGGCTGGCCGAAGCGGGGTCGCGTCTGCAGGGTCGCGAGCCCGGCCCGCAGCTCGGCCGGCGAGGCGCTGCCCCAGCGCGCCTCGACGATGTCCTGCGCATGGCGCCGCAGCGCGACGCTGGCCTCCGCGTCGTCGCCACGCAGCTCGCCGTGCGCCAGCGCGTGGACCCGTCGTCGGACCGCGATGTCGTCGTGCCGCCACAGCAGTTCAGCGGCGATCCGCTGCGCGGGCAGCAGCCGCGGGTCGGCGTCGAGCAGCAATCGCTCGAGCTGCGCGAGCACGCGAGGATCGTCGGGCAGCCGGGGGTTGCGACGCGTGACCTCGGTCGCGCCGAGCACGAGCGCCCCGCGGATCGGCTCGCCGCCGCCGATGCGCCGCAGCTCGCGACCGTCGCTGTCGGACAGCACCACGATGCCGCCGTCCTCGCGCGCCAACACCACCCGCTCGCCGGTGACCTCGGCGGCCACGACCTCGCCGTCCTCGGTGTGCAGCCAGCGCGCGCGCAGCGGCTGGCCCTGCGGATCCAGTCGCATCGCGACCACCGTACGACGCGCGAGCACCATCGCGTCACGCGGGGTCGCGTCGACGTTCGACCACCGCAACCACAGCCGTAGTCGCTCGTCGTCGCTGTGGCCATCGTCGATGCGATCGCCGATGCGGAACGCGTCGGCATGGCCCGCCAGCAGCTCCCGCGGCGCGAGGTCCTCTTGTCCACCGCCGACGGTCACCCACCGCGTGCCGCCGCCCACCAACCACATCCCCTGGGCATGCCGCACCCGCTCGAGCGCGAGGCCCTGCCGACGCGCGGCCGCGACGTCGACGCGCGCCGCCTCGCGACCGTTGCGAAGCCGCAGCGCGATCACCTGATCGGCGGTCGGCACCGCCACCACCGCACCGGCCACGTCGGGGATGCCCAGCGGCGCCGCCGAACGGCGCCGCCACGCCGGCTCACCGGTCTCGGTCGAGAACGCGAGCACCTCGCCGCGTACGTCGGGCCGATCGTGCAGGACCGTGGCCACGATCCACGGCTCGTGGATCACCACGCCGGTGAGCGCCTCGCCGGCCAGGCCGAGCGTGTGGACCACGTGGCCGCTGGCGCGCTCCACCACCGCCAGTTGGTTGCCGCGGATCGGCAGGACCACATGGTGTGCGCTCGCGACCGGATGACCCGTCACCACCAGCGGCAGCTGCCAGCGCGTGCGACCGTGGATCGGATCGACCGCGACCACGCGCGTGCGCTCGACCATCACCACCAACGGCAGCGCCGCCGCCTCGGCGTCGAGTTCCGCGGTCGCGCCCTCGTCCTGCGCGTGCGCGAGGAGGTTGCCGTGCTCGGCCCCCTGCGCCGGCAGCACGCGGGCACAACCGCCGCCCGCCACCGCCACCCACGCGCCCAAGCACAGCCAGCGCAGGGCGCCGGCTGCCGACGTCACTCCGGCACCCAGAGGATCTCGTCGTCGGCGACGTCGTCCTCGACCTCCGCGGTCGCCGTCGCGGCCTCGAGCTCGCGCGCGAGCTCGGGATCATGCGCCAGCATCTCGCGCAGGTGGGTCTGCGCGGCCGCACTGGGGTGACGGCGGGCCAGCACCCAGGCCACGCGACGGATCGCGGGATCCATGTCGATCGTCGCCGCCGCGATCGCGCGGTCAGCCTGCGCCGCCGAGGTCGCGGCCCACGCCTGCAGTGCGTGCCCCCGGACGTCGGCGCGGCGGTAGCTCGCGAGCTCGACGACGACGTCGAGCAACTCGACGCGCGGCGCATCGCGATAGGCATCGAGCATTGCGATGAGTGCGGTGGGTGGTGCGCCACGGCGCACGCGCTCACGCAATGCCCGTTGCGACGCGGGCGAGGCTTCAGCGAGCCAGCCCACCAGGTGCGCCGAGACCTCCGACACCGCCTGCTCGGGGACGTTCGGCATCGCGTCGGCGGCGTGCCCCGGGTGCGTCGCTGCGCCCGTGCTGCGCAGCATCGCCGAGTCCTGCCCGCTCGCGGCCGCCGCTCCCAACAGGAACGCCAAACTGATCGCTTCCGGTGTCACGCCAGGTCACCCATCGGCCCGCACGACGGCGCAGGCACCACCCGGGTTTATGCGACGCCTTGCGCCGGCCTTCAACTTTCGCGCCGACGGGCCGAGCAGCGCGACGGGCAGCTCGGGCGATCCGGGATCTCGCGCGCCCGCCCATGCGTGGGCGCGTGCGGTGCGTCGCCAAGGTGTTCGTCGGCGTGTCGCCCGGTACGGGTGCGACAGATGTAGCGCAGCACGCATCGCCGGCCGATCGAGATCGCCAGCTCACCGCCGGCGCGACGATCGCTGGCGGCGTCGCTCCGATCGGCATGGTCGCGATCGGGGCGATCCGTGCCGCCGGCGGCGATGCATGGCACGGCCCTGCCTCACCTCGGCAGGGGCTGTGGACGCCGGTTGGCGAGCCCCGGACGCCGTGCGATGGCCGGCGCGCAGATGCCGGCCCGGGTGTCAGAACGACGTCACCTCCGCCGACGCCAGGGCACCGCGATCATGGCGACCGGGCGAGATGCAACGCGGTTGACGTTCGCGTCACCGGGCGACCCACGGAATCACCCCACGCCGCGGGTGGCGGCCGGGGCTGGCATCGCCGTTGCTTCGAGCAGTGCTCGCATGGCCGCGCGCGAACCCAGCCCCGCAGTGCCCGCCGCCCCGGACTCCAGCGATCGCGATCGACTCGACGAGCTGCGGTCCGAGTTGGGCCAGGTCGAATGGCTGAGCCGAGAGCTACGCGCGCGCGAGAGCCTGCGGCGTCGCGTCACCGAGGCCTCGCTGTGGACGCGCCTGTGGGCGTGGACGCAGTGATCGGACGTCAGCCCGCCGCCCGCTCGTCGCGGGCGCGACGACGGCGGGCCAGCAACTCGGGGAACGAGCGCAGCCCGTGCTCCTCGGGCGCGAGCCCGGCGCGGGTGAGTGCGGCGTCGTCGATGGCCCCGCAGGCGCGGGCGCGCTGCAAGAAGCCCAACAGCGCCGCACCCGTCGCGGCGTCGTCGAGTACCGCCGCACCGTCGGTCGCCGCCGTGGCGCGCTGCAAGTAGCTGCGCAGCCGCTCGCTCGCCGCGGGCAGTGACTCGAGGAAGAAGCGATAGTTCGCGGCCCAGCGCACCGGCACCTGGGCGGGGTGGAGATCCCAACCCTGCACGTAGCCGCCGACGAGCGAGCGGCGCACGTGATCGTGCATCAGTCGCCACGCGCGCCAGATGGCCTCGCGATTGCGACGCTGGCCATCGTCGGAGCTGGCCCCGGGGTCGGGTTCGACCGGCAGCACGTTGGTGGAGCCGTCGCAGACCTGCACGGCGGTGCCGCCACAGGCGAGCGTCATGAAGCCGCGGGCGACGTCGCAGATCGGATGATCGATCGCCTGCCACGCCGCGGTGATGCCGGCCGAGGCGGTGAAGTCGTAGACCCCGAGCGCGACCGCGATCAGCCGCTCGCCGCCGGCGCGGATGCACGCCGGTAGCTGGAAGCGCCCATGCCGGTCGAACAGCACCTGCGTGACCTCGACCATGAACTCGAGCGGCAGCGACAGCTCCGGCAGCCCGAGCGCGCGCTCGCAGCGAGCCAGCAGCTCGCATGCGACCTCGACATGGGTGACGTGCTGGACCTTGGGCAGCGTGATGCGAAAGCCCGCCGGCACCGCGCCGTGGCGGTCGACCAGCGTGCCGACGAAGCGCTCGAGCGTCGCGATCGAGCGACGCATGCAGGGATCGGTGAGCGGCTTGATGCGGATGCCACTGCACGCGCTCGCACTGCCGTCGGCGAGCGCCGACGCCAGCGCGTTGGCGGCCGCACGGGCGTCACCATCCTCCTCGGCGTCGGGGCGGATGCCGTAGCCGTCCTCGAAGTCGATGCGAAGATCTTCGATCGGCGCGGTCGCGAGGCGCCCACGCACGCGCGCGTGCACGGCCCATGCGAGCCAAGTGTCGGGTAGCTCGCGGGCCAACGCCTCGGGATCGTCGGCGAAGCGCAGCGACATCGCATCGACGCCTTGACGGTCACGCGGCAGCGCGTCGGCGCCGGGGAAGCCCAGCGCGCGCGCCAGCTGGGGTGGCGAATCTGCCCACCGCGCGAACGCGTCGCGGGCCGACTCGCCGAGCCGACGCCAGCTGTCGGGACGCAGCAGGTGGGCCCCCCAGTAGAGCGTGTGCACCGGCTGGGGCCGCAGGCTCGCGCCCGCGAAGTGTCGGTTGAACTCGGCGTTGGCGCCCTGCAGTCGCTGCAGCAGCGGGTCCATGGGCTCGGGCATCACCACGTTCAGCTCCCGCGGTAGGTCGAGTATCCGAACGGGCTGAGCAGCAGCGGCACGTGGTGGTGCTCGGTCGGTCGCGTGACCTCGAAGCTGATCGCGACCTCGGGGTAGAAGCACGGCCGCTCGTCGCGGGCGAAGTACGCGGCGGTCGCGAAGCGTAGCCGGTACACGCCGGCCAGCAGTCCGCCGGTCGCCAGCAGCTCCGGCGCGCGGCCGTCGTCGTTGGTGGTGGCAGCGGAGATCTCGATGAACTCGCTGCCTTGCTGGCGCTCGAGCACGACCGCAATGCCGGCGGCCGGCCGTCCCAGCGAGGTGTCGAGCACGTGGGTGGTGAGCGTGTTGGCCATGTTGGGTGCTGCTTGGTCTACGCGGCGGGGCCGGCGGCGAGCTTGTGCAGGCGCAGGCGCGTGATCGCAGCCTGCTCGAGTGCGGCGACGTCGAGCTCGCGCGCCGGTGGGTTGTCGATGCGCCCTTGGAGCGCCGCCAGCATCTCGGCGGCGCTGCGACCGGTCGCACACATCACGAAGGTGAAGCCGAAGCGCTCGCGGTAGCGACGGTTGCCGTCGCGCAGCGCCAACAGTGTGTGCTCGTCGGCCGCGCCCACGCCGGCCTGCTCGCTGCTCGACCAGCTCGCGGTGTTGGCGAACCGCTCGCGCAGCACCGCGAGGTCCTCACCGAGCGCGGGGTGATGGGCGAGCGCCTCCCGCACATCGTCGGGTTCGATCGCAGACCACACCGTGTCGGCGGCGGACAAGAGTGCATCGTCGTCGGCGAACGGGCGCCGCGCGAGCATGCCGCGGACCCACGTGCGCGAGCCACAGCAGCGCGCGAGCAACGCTGCCGCGGCGTCGTCGTCGAGGCCGTCGAAGGCCGACGCGATCGCGCGGGTGCTCACGGCGTCGAGCCCTGCACGCGATTGCCGAACACACGCAGGCGGCTGATGCCGCCGTCGGGGTAGATCGACAGCCGCACGTGGGTGAACGGCCCCCGCTGGACGATCTCGTCGCGGAAGAAGTGGCGCGTGTGCGGCTGCAGCTTGGTCTCGGGCAGCACCCCGCGCCACGCCGCCGAGGCGTCGACCAGCTCGGTCAGCGGTGCACGCGGGGCATCGATGCCCTCGAGCGAGCAACAGTCGGGGAAGTTGCCCTTGAAGAAGTTGGTGTCGACCTCGAGCAGGCCGATCTCGCCGGGCGCACCGAGGCGCACGATGATCCAATCGAAGCCTGGGCCGCGGCGGCGACGGGTCTCCCAGCCACCGCCCATGTTCTGCGAACGGCCCGGCAACAGCAGGTTGTTCATGGGCCCGAAGAACATGTCCGAGCACGCCAGCGCGAGTCCGCCGTGGCGCACCGCCGCGAGATCGACCTCGCCGGGCTGCAGCCGCGGCGCGACCTCGGTGTCGACGTCGGACATGTTCCAGTTGGGCTCGATGTCGCCGTGGGCGCGGAAGCGGGCCACGCCGCCGTCGGGGTAGATGTTGAGGCGCAGGTGCGTCCACGAGCGCGGCCACGACTCGCCGTGGCTGATGGGGAAGATGTTCTGCGAGCCGGGCCGGATCGGCGACTGCGGCAGCAGCTCGTACCACTTGCCCTCGCGCGCGAGCACGTCGGGGTCGGCGTCGGGCGCGGCCGCGATCGCGTCGACCGACGCATACGGCGGGCTGTTGCCGAGGAAGTGGTTGGTGTCGATGTCGAGCACGCGCACGCGGCCTGGCGTGCCGAGCTTGATGATGCACCAGTCGTGGCCGGGCCCGCGACGTCGACGCGACTCCCAGCCGTCCATCAGCTTGCCGCGATCGGTGTACTCGTCGGGCAGGAACACACCGCGGCCGGACTTGAGCAGGTTCTCCTTGGGCGCGAAGAACTCGTCGTTGGCGAGCAATGCCTGCGCGCCGAGGAACTCGTCGGCGAGATTGACGAGCCCCGTGAAGGTCGCGGCGTGGAGATCCTTGGCGGTCATGATGGTCGTCCGAGGGTGCGGGGGGCGCGGTCGCGGTGCAGCAGTGCCACGCCGCGCGCCGCAGGATGCACGGCGGTACCATCGTACACGATGGTGCCGCGCAGGTAGGTCTGACGCACGGCGCCGTACAGCGTTCGTCCGACGTAGGGCGAGAGCTTGTGACGAAAGCGCAGCTGTGCGGCGTGGATCGTCGCGGCGGTGTCCGGATCCCAGACGATGAGGTCCGCGTCGTGACCGACCGCGATGCGGCCCTTGCGGGCGGCGAGTCCCGCGAACGCGGCCGGACGGCTCGACATCCACGCGAACAGCTCGGGGATGCCGACGCCGCGCGCCCGCGCCTCGGTCCACACCGCCTGCAGGCCCAGCTGCAGCGACGCGATCCCGCCCCACGCGACCTGGAAGTCGCCGCGCTCGAGCTGCTTGAGCGCCGGCGTGCACGGCGAATGATCGGTGACGACGAAGTCGATGGTGCCGTCGCGCAGCCCCTGCCACAGGCGGGCGCGGTTGTCGTCGTCGCGGATCGGCGGCGCGCACTTGAAGTGGGTCTCGCCGTCGGCGATGTCCTCCGCGCGCAGGCACAGATAGTGGGCACAGGTCTCGACCGTCAGCGGGAGGCCCTCGCGCTTGGCGGCGGCGATCTGCGGCAGCGAGTCCGCCGACGACAGGTGCACCACGTGCACGGCGCAGCCGGTCTCGCGACAGAGTCGGATGAGCAGCGCGATCGCGGCGTCCTCCATCGCGCACGGTCGCGAGCTCAGCCACGAGGCATGCGAGCGCGGGTCGCCCTGCGCCGGCGCGGCCGCGACGTCGAGCTCGGCGTGGGCCAGCAGCGGAACGCCGGCGTCGCGCAGCCGCAGCATCGCCGCCCGCAGCACCGCCTCGTCGCTGGCGGGGAACTCGTCGATGCCGGAGTGCACCATGAAGGCTTTGCAGCCGAGCACGCCGGCCTGCGCGAGCGCGGCGAGGTCGTCGGCGTTGCCGGGCACGACGCCGCCCCAGAAGCCGACGTCGATCCACAGACGCGGGGCCGCGGCCTCGCACTTGATGGCGAGTGCGGCCGCGGTGGTGGTGACCGGGATGCAGTTGAGCGGCATGTCGACGACCGTGGTCACGCCACCGCTGGCGGCGGCCTGGGTCGCGGTCGCGAAGCCCTCCCAGTCGGTGCGACCGGGCTCGTTGATGTGAACGTGGCTGTCGACCACGCCCGGCGCGAGCACGAAGGGATCGACCGTGACGTGGGTCTCGCCGGGCCGCACCACCTGGCCTGCTCGCACCTCGCGGATGCGCTCGCCCTCGATCACCACGGTGGCGTCGCGCAGTTGGTCGTCGAGCACGACACGGGAGCTGGTCAGCGCAAGCACGGCCACGGGGCCTAGAGCTTGCGAAACCGTCCCGCGCGGCGCAAGGCCGACGCCGGCGTCAGTGCGACGGCCGCCGGCGCGCGGCCAGCCGATCGATCGAGGGCCGCAGGTTGCGGGTGGCCTCGGGCATCGCGACCGTGCCGCCGCGTGCCTCGACGAAGCGCTGCAGGCCGGCCGCCGCCGCACCACCGACCATCCACGGGGTCTCGCCGACCGCGTCCGCGTAGGCGTCGACCAGCTCGCGCGCGCGATGCGGGCTCGGGGCCAGCGTGCACGACAGGCACACCAACACCGGCGCCAGCTCGTCGACGGCCTGCCGCACGGCGGCGGGCGGCGTGCGTGTGCCGAGCAGCACCGCGCGGTACCCCCACGTCGCCAGGTGCACCGCGAGCATCTGCAGGGGGAACGCGTGCTCCTCGTCGGCGAAGCCGGCGAGCACCACCTGACGGGCATCGCCCTCGGGCTGCGCGAGCGTGATCATGCGGCGCAAGATGGTGCCGATGGCCTCGCTCGCGAGGTGCTCCTGCGCGACCGTGATGGTGCCCGCGTGCCAGCGCTCGCCGACCTCGAGCAACACCGGTCGCAGGACCTCGTCGACGATCGTCCCCGCGGGTGCCGAGGCGGCCGCGCGCTCGAGCTCGCGCTCGAGCCCGCGGGGATCGAAGGCCTCGACGGCGCGCAACACCTGCTCGCGCAGCGGCGCGAAGGCATCTTCGTTTGCCTGGGGTGGTGCCGGGTCCGACTCGATGCGCTCGTCGAGCGCAACGCGGGCCGCCTCCGACGGGGCGATGCCGCTCTCGCACAGCTCGACCATCCGGCGGATGATCGCGATGTCGTCGTCGGAGTAGACCCGGTAGGCCGACGAGGTACGTGCGGGCACCGGCACGCCGTAGCGGCGCTCCCATGCGCGCAGCGTCGCCGCCGGGACCCCGGTGATCTCCTCGACGGCGTGGATGCGGTACTTGCCGCGGCCCGTGCTCTTTGCGATCGACGTCGTCCCGACCTCCGGTTCCCCGAAGCTACGGCCGAGGTGCTCGGTTGTCAAAGGTTGGTTCAATGGTAGTTTCCAGGTTGTGCACGACGTCGTCGCCGACTCGCCCGCGCTGCGCCGTGTGGTCACCTCGGAGGCCCCGGTGCGGCCCGACGGCGAGTACGTGCTGTACTGGATGCGAGCGAGCCGTCGGCTGGTCGACAACTTTGCGCTCGACCGCGCGGTGGCGTGGTGCCACGAGCTGGGCCGGCCCCTGCTCGTGCTCGAGGCGCTGCGGTGCGACTACCCCTGGGCCGCCGATCGCCACCACGCGTTCGTGCTCGACGGCATGCGCGACAACCTGCGCACGGCGACGGCGGCTGGCGTCGCGCTGCACGCCTACGTCGAGCCGACCGTGGGCGCCGGCAAGGGCCTGCTCGCCGCGCTGGCGGCCCGCGCATGCGTGGTCGTGACCGACTTCCACCCGTCGTTCCACTTCCCCGCGATGCTGCGGGCGGGCATCGACGCCTCACCGGTGCGCCTCGAGGCGATCGACGGCGTCGGGCTGGTACCCCTGCGAGCGACCGCGACCGCGGCGGTGACCGCCTACGCCTTCCGGCGGCAGCTGCAGCAGCTGCTGCCGATCCATCTCGAACGCTTCCCGCGGGCACGACCGCTGCGCGACGCGGTCGTGCGCGGCGCGGTGGTACCGGCCGACATCATGCGCCGCTGGCCGGCCGCCGATGTGGACACGCTCGCCGCGACCCCCGCGGCGCTGGCACGGCTGCCGATCGACCACGCCCCTGGCCGGGTGGACGTCGAGGGTGGGCCGCGGGCCGCGGCCGCGCGGCTGAGCGAGTTCCTCGCGTCGGGGCTCGGACACTACGGCGATCGCAATCACCCCGACCGCGACGCGACCAGCGGCCTGTCACCCCACCTGCACGTCGGCCACATCGGCCCGCACGCGGTGCTGCGCGCGATCGGGAAGCAGCACGACTGGACGCCCGCCGATCTCGGCGCGGTGCGCAACGGCGCGCGCGAGGGCTTCTGGGGGCTGCCGTCGCCGGTCGAGGGCTTCCTCGATCAGCTGGTGACCTGGCGCGAGCTGGGCCACAACTTCGCGACCCACCGCGACGATCTGGAGCGCTACGACTCGCTCCCGACCTGGGCGCTGCAGACCCTCGAGCGGCACGCCGGCGATCCCCGCGGCTGGCACTACGATCGCGACGCACTCGAGCGCGGCATGACCCATGATCCGATCTGGAACGCCGCCCAGACCGAGCTGCGCGAACGCGGCGCGATCCACAACTACCTCCGCATGCTGTGGGGCAAGCTCGTGCTGCAGTGGAGCGAGCACCCGCGGGTCGCGCTCGAGCACCTCATCCACCTCAACAACCGTTGGGCACTGGATGGGCGCGATCCCAACTCGTACAGCGGCATCCTGTGGACCTTCGGCCGCTACGACCGTCCGTGGGGTCCCGAGCGTCCCATCTTCGGCACCGTGCGCTACATGACGAGCCAGCAGACCCGACGCAAGCTACAGCTCGCGACGTATCTCGCCCGCTACGGCGACCAGCGTCAGCTGGCGTGAAGCAGCTCGTCGTTTCCGGCTATGCCTCGCGGCCCTCGCAGACGTCCGCGCGGGCGAAGCCGTCGCGCTCGAGCGCGCCACGCAGTCGCGTGAGCGCTCCCTGCTGCAGCTGGCGGATGCGCTCGCGCGACAGCGAGTAGGCCTCGCCGACCTCGCGCAGGGTCATCGGCTCGTCGCCGTCCAGGCCGAAGCGACGCCGCAGGATGTCGCGCGCACCGTCGTCGAGTTCCTCGAAGGCCCGCTCGAGCACGTCGAGCAAGCGACGTTCGTGCAGATCTTCGTCGGAGGCCGGCGCGTCGTCGGCCAGCGCGTCGCGCAGCGCGTCGCGGGTGCCCTCTTCGTCGTCGGGGAGCGGCATCGACTGCTCACGCATGACCAGGTCGAGCTTGCGCAGCTTGGCCTCGGAGGTGCCGAGCGCGGCGGCGAGCTCGGCTTGTTCCGGCGCACGTCCGTTCGCACGCTCGAACTCGCGGCGCAGCTTGGCCACGCGGCACTGCAGATCGATCACGTGTACCGGCAGTCGCACGGTGCGACCGGTATCGGACAGCGCGCGACTGATCGCGTGTCGGATCCACCACGCACCGTAGGTCGAGAAGCGGAAGCCCCGGCGGGGGTCGAAGCGGTCGACCGCCGTCATGAGGCCGATGTTGCCCTCCTGGATCAGATCCGAGAGCGGCAGGCGGCCGGTCGACTGGTAGCGATGGGCCATGGTGACGACCAGACGCAGGTTGGCGCGGGCGAACGCCTCCCGCGCGGCCGTGATCGCGGCGCGGCACGCGTGCAGGCTCGCGCTCGCGGACGACAGCGCGCCGGACTCCACCGCGCGGCGCAGTCGCAGGCTCGATGGCGTCGCACCGTCGGCGAGCGCGTGCACATCGGCGGCCAAGCGGTCGGCGAGCTCGCAGCCACCGTCGGCGTAGGCCAGTGACTCGAGCAACGCCTCGACGTCGGCGCCTGCCAGCTCGCCGCGCTGCCGCGAGAGCGCGCGCAGGGGCTCGAGATCGATCTCGCCGCGCAGCTGCGCACGTGCGGCGACGATGACCTCGACCATCGCGCTGCGCAGCGGCGCGATCGCGAAGAGGCGGCGCCAGTACTGCTGCTTGAGCCCCTGCAGTCGCAGCGCGGCCTGGGTCTCGCGGTCACCCTGCAAGAGCGGCTGCGCGTCGAGCTCGTGGAGGTAGCGACCGATGATCTCGTCGGCCGCGTGGCGGCCACCGCCGTGGCTGCGGGTCGAAACGCTGGGGGTCCGTCGGGTCATGGTCACGGGTCCGCTCCTGTTCGGTCGACGCGCGGCGTCGACTGCCCCAGGATGACGCCTTGTCCAAGGTTGGTCAAGGTGTTTGTTCAATGTTTGAACACCCTGGGTCTCGGGTCCGCCGTCGCGCCGAGATCGCGCGGCCCGGCCTGGGCCCGCGATCGGCGGCCGATGCGTCTGCACGGTCGGGGAACCCGGCCCGGGCGCTACGGCAGCGCCGCGAGTTCGGCTGCGATCGCCGTCGCCAGCTCGGGGCCGATCACCATGCCCTCGATCGCCGCGGAGGCGGCGGCGAAGCACTGCCGCGCGCGCGCCGACTGACCTTCGCGCGCCCAGGTCTTGCCCTCGGCGAACCAGGTCTCGCTGGTCATGATGGGGTTGTCGCCGAAGTGCTCCCGCGCGCGGCGGAGCTGCAGCCGCGCCGCCGCGGCGTCGCCGGCTGCGGCCTCGGTCTCGCCGAGTCCGAACAGCGGCCAACCCACGGTGGGGTCATCGGGCCCGAGGATCTCGATCGCTTCGTGGTATCGCCGTCGCGCGGTGCCGTAGTCGCCACGGGCGTGGGCGACCTCGGCCTGCCCGATGCTCGGCAAGCTGAGATCGGGATGGTGGGCCTCCACCGTCGTGGCCCAGATCGCGGCGCTGCGCTCGAACGCGTGCTGGGCCTGGTCGAGGCGCCCCGCGGCCAGCTGCGCCCGTCCCAGCAGGTACAGCGCGAGCGCGAGCTGCCGTGGCACCTCGGCGCGCTCGAGCAGCGGGATACCGCGCTCGAAGGCCGCGATCGCACGCTCGACGTCGCCGAGGTCGTCCCATGCCGAGCCGACGCCGACCCACGTGATGCCGACGTCGGGGTGATCGGGCCGGAATGCCCGACTCGCAATCGCCAGCGAGGCCAGCTGCTGGGCGAGCAGGCTCGGTACGTCGCCGTCGAGCCGCAGCACCGTGACGTAGAGCGTGCGCGCGCGCAGCTGCGCGACCGGATCGCCGTCGAGTTCACCGTCGTCGACCATCCGCAGCAGCTCGCGCGCCTGCACGCGCATGGTCGCGAGGTCGCCGACCCGTTCGGCCGCGCGGGCGATTGCCACGCGCGCGCGAGCCTCGAGGCCGGGCTCGGCCGCCGCGCGCGCGAGCTCGGCCTCGAGCGGGCGACGCCAGCCCAGCGCAGCCTCGGGATCGATCGAGCCCCCGAGCAGGTGCATCAACACGATCGTCGCGTCCGCCGCGATGTCGTCGAGCGCGGCGGCCTCGGCCACGTAGTACGCGCGCTCGAGCAGCTCGCGCGCCTGGGCGGCCGGTCCCGCGACCGCGTAGGTGCGACCCAGCAGGTAGGCCGCGCGCGCAACCATCTCTGCATCTGCGTTGCGACGGGCCTGCTCCCATGCCGCGCGCGCGGGCGGCTCGGCGGCTGCGAAGTCCCCGGCGTCGAGCAGCACCTGCGTCAGCAACAGCTGCTCGTGGAGCTGGACCCGCTCGCCGTCCGGCGCCGCGGTGCCCTCGTCGCAGCGCGCCGGATCGCCGATGACCTCGCCGAGCCGCGCGCCGTCGTTGCCGCTGAAGCTCGAGGCGGTCTCGAGCCCGAGCACGAGCGACTGCAGCTCGCGATTGCTGCGACGCAGGCACGCGTCGAGCTGCGCGCGGCGGGCTGGGGCGCTGGCGCAGGCGAGCTCGCGCGTGGCGTGCCAGGAGCGTGCGGTGTCCTGCAGCCGGGGCGCGAGATCGTCGGCGGCACGCTGGCCCGCCGCGCCGAAGCGCGCGAGCGCAGCGGCGACCCTGCGCGGCATCACCTGCTCCCAGCCGGGGTCGTCGGCCAGCCGCGCGCAGGCATCGATGCCGTCGCCGGTGGCGATCGTCGCGACCCCCGCGACGACCCCGAGCGCGAGCACGGCGAAGAGGCCACGGCGGTCGCGATCGCGGCGGACCACGCCGCCGATCGCCACCGCCAGCTCGCCCGCCGTACCGCGGCGAGCTGGATCGCGAGCGCGAGCGCGTCGCAGCGCACGCTCGAGCGCACGTGGCCAGCGATGGAGGCCGGCCTCCCCGCGGAGTTCCTCGGCGGTCACGGCGAACGCGTAGAGATCGCTGGCCGCGCTGGCCCGACCGCCGATGATCAGCTCGGGGGCGAGGAACCCACGCGTGCCACCGCGCGCGTCGTCGCCGACCTCGGGTTCGACCGCCATGCCGAAGTCGACCACGCGCACGCGGCCATCGTCGCCCCGCAGGAGGTTCTCGGGCTTGAGGTCGCCGTGCAGGATGCCGGCGGCATGGGCGGCCAGCACCCCCGCCAGCGCCTGTGCCAGCCAGCGCGCCAGCACCACCGCAGTCGGCTGCTCGCGCCGCGCCGCCACCCGCAGGTCGGTGCCCGCGACGAACTCCATCGCGATCCAGGCGTCGTCATGCGCGTCGCGACCGGTGTCGTACACCGGCACGACGTGGGGATCGATGACCCGCGCGAGCGCTCGGGCCTCGCGCAACACCTCGTCGGCACGCGCCCGCGCGTGTCCGCGATGCAGGACCTTGAGCGCCACCCGTCGCTCGAGGCGGTCGTCCCACGCGCTGAACACCGTGCCCATGCCACCGGCGCCCACGCGATCGACGAGTGTGTACGGGCCCAGCCGCGGCGCAGCCACGGGCGCGCCGAACAGCGCTGCGGTCACCGACGCGAACAGCTGCGCCTGCACCACATCATGAGCCGGGCGCAGCTCGCCGAGCGCGCGCGACAGCCCGGCGTCGGTGCTCGCCGGCGCGCCCGCGCGCGCCTCGGACGTGGTGCGTTCGGTCGCCATCGCGCGCGGTGCCTGCGATGGTAGCATCGACGCCGTGGACGACGATCTGCAGCTGCTGCACGCGTGGCGCGGTGGCGACCGCAACGCCGGCCAGTCGCTGCTGCAGCGCCACTTCGATCCGATCGCCCGCTTCTTCCGCAGCAAGCTCGGCGACGACGTGCAGGACCTCGTGCAGCGCACCTTCCTCGACTGCGTCGAGAGCCGCGATCGCATGGGCTGCGTCAGCGTGCGGGCGTATCTCTTCGCGATTGCGCGGCATCGCTTGGTCGACCACCTCCGTGGCCGGCACCTCCGCGAGGTCGATCCCGCGATCACGTCGATGGCCGACCTCGTGACCTCCGCATCGAGCCGGCTGGCGCGCGACGATCGGCAGCGCCTGCTGGCGCTCGCGCTGCAGCAGCTACCGCTCGAGCAGCAGTGCGTGCTCGAGCTTGCGTACTGGGAGGGGCTGAGCGGGCCGGAGATCGCCGACGCCCTCGGGGTCCCGGCGACGACGATCCGCAGCCGCATCACGCGGGCCCGCGATCGCCTGCGCGAGCTGCTGGCGACCCTCGAGACCGACCCTGCCGCGCTCGCGATGCTGCGGGGCGACCTCGATCGCCGCAGCCGTGAGTTCGACCACGCGGGGTGACTGCGTCGATCGCCGCGCGTGTCCGCCTTCGCTGGCATGCATGAGCACGCGTCACGCCCCGACCCCACCTCCGCGGTCCCCTCGCTGGCGAGCATGCCGACCCTGCTCAAGGCAGTGATGGCCTGCTTCGGACTTCACCTCGCCCTGATGGCGTGGATGATCGCGCAGTCGCCGGAGACCCGCGCGCCGTGGATCTCGCTGGTGCTCACCGGCGCCGCCGTCCTCGGGCTCGTGCGCGGCAGCGAGACCGCGCGCGCGCTGGTCCGCGCGGCGTCGGTACTGGGCATGATCGGCGCGGTGGTGTCGCTGCTGAAGCTGGTGCCCGTGATGCGCGTGATGCCGCAGCTGGCCTACGTGGGCCTCGCCGCCGCCGGTTTCGGCCTCGTGGTGGCGGTCCTGACCTTCGTCACGCTCGGCCGCGACGACGTCGCGACCTGGCTGGCGCGGCGCGCCTTCGGCACCTGACGCCGCCACGCCGCCGCGGCCGCGCGCGGCCGGATTCCTCACGAGCCCGCGCGGGAACCCCGTGCCGCCCGGGTCAACACCCGCCCTCCGGATGACGACGACGCGGACCGGCCTGCTCGCCCTCGTCACGATCGCCGGCGCGCTCGCCTGCGGTCAGGACGAGACCAATCCCTTCGACTCGGGCACCGGCGGCGGTGCGGACTCGAGCGCCGGACCGGCGCCATCGTCGACCACGGTCGCAGCCGACGGCTCCGGCACCACCAGCGCCGACAGCTCCGGCGGCGGCGGTCCTTCGCTCGACGTCGGGTTCCGCGAGGACATGGCCCACGGCCCCGCGGCGTGCACGATGGAGACCCCCGCGGACATCGATCCGCGCGGCGCCGTCCCTTGCAACGATCAAGCGCCACCCAACGCCTTCGATGCCGAGGTGCAGTGGAGCTGGGACGGCGGCGAGTCGTACCACACTCCGCTGGTCATCAACCTCACCGACGACAACGGCAACGGCGAGATCGACGTCTGCGACATCCCCGACGTGATCCTGCACGTCGGCACTGCGTTCGGCGCCATCCACATCCTCGACGGTGCGACCGGCGTCGAGCACTTCTCGCTGCCGGGCATGTTCGACCCCAACACCACGCCTGCGGTCGGCGACATCGACGACGATGGCCTGCCGGAGATCGTCGCGAGCGCGGGCTTGCCGTTCGCAGCCACGATGGTGGCGTTCGAGCACGACGGCACGCCGAAGTGGACCAGCACCGCGCCCTTCAGCGCCATGGCTGGCACCGCGATCGGCATCGCCAACCTCGACAACCAGGGCCCCGCTGAGGTCTACGTCGCAGGCGTCGTGGTCGCGGGCGACACCGGCGCGACGCTGTTCACCGCGGGGGCGCAGGCGGGCCTGCTCGCGGGGGCGCTGACGGCCCCGACCGCCGCCGATCTCGACGGCGACGGCACGCTCGAGTTCATCCGCGGCCAGGACGCCTACCACCCCGACGGCACCGTCTGGTACGACGACGACACCATCGCGCCCGGCTTCCCGCAGGTCGCGAACTTCGACGACGACGACGACCCCGAGATCCTCGTGATCAGCACCGAGGGCATCACCGTGCTCGAGCACGACGGCACCGTGAAGTACGCCAACGCGCGGCCCTCGGGCGACCCCAGCGGCTTCTCGTGGTTCCGGCCCGCGACCGTGCACGACTTCGACGGCGACGGCGTGTCGGAGTTCGCCGTCAGCTCCGCGTCGCACTACGCCGCGTACCACCGCGACGCCAGCGTGATGTGGATCGCCAACGTGCAGGACCCCAGCGGCGTCGCGGCCGGCACCGCCTTCGACTTCCTCGGCGACGGCACCGCCGAGGCGATGTTCGCCGACGAGTACCACCTGTTCGCGTTCGACATCGACGGCAACGCGTCGCTGCAGGTCGACCGCAGCTCGGGCACGCTCATCGAGTACCCGGTGGTGGCCGACGTCGACAACGACGGCGCCGCCGAGATCCTCGTGGTCTCCAACAAGAACTTCGAGAACCAGCAGCTGACGCCGACCCTGCAGGTGATCCGTGACTCGCAGGACCGCTGGATTCAGGCCCGCCGCATCTGGAATCAGCACACGTACCACGTGACCAACGTCAACGAGGACGGCACGATCCCCGACTTCGAGCCGCCGTCGTGGCGCCTCCTCAACACCTTCCGCACCAACGCGCAGATCGAGGGCGGCACGGTGTGCATTCCCCCGGCGGGCTGACGGCACGCGGCACCTTGACGTACGATGGCGGGCATTCGTGCCGCCGCTGCTCGACGACGCCGCCGCCAACGCGCCGACCCAACACTCCGCGGGCCGCGAGCGCGTCAGCGGCGACGAGCTGCGGACCCCGAGCGACGCCGACACCGTGCGGCCCGGGCCGGACCCCGACCCGGCCACCAGCGGCACCTTGGCGCGGGGCCGGCTGGTGGGCCGCTTCGTCGTCATCGATCGCATCGGACGCGGCGGCATGGGCGTGGTGCACCTCGCCTACGACCCCGAGCTCGATCGCCGCGTGGCGCTCAAGCTGGTCCATGGGCGCGTGAGCAACGACGAGGCCGGCTCCGCCCGGCTGCTTCGCGAGGCCCAGGCGCTGGCCCAGCTGAGCCATCCGAACGTGGTCACGATCCACGACGTCGGACGCACGCCCGAGGGCATCTACGTCGCGATGGAGTACATCGATGGCCAGACGCTCAGCACCTGGCTGCGCCAGGACGAGCGGCGCCTGCAGCCCATCCTCGACGTGTTCGTGGCCGCCGGGCGCGGGATCGCGGCGGCGCACGACGTCGGCCTCGTGCACCGCGACATCAAGCCCGACAACATCATGATCGGTCGCGACGGCCGGGTGCGCGTGCTCGACTTCGGGCTCGCGCGTGCGGTCGCGCCCCCGAGCGTGCCGTCACTCTCGGAGCCGACCGAAGCCGCCACCGGCCGCGGCGACTCGGGCTCGCGCAGCCTCGACGTGTCGCTGACCGCCACCGGCGAGATCATGGGCACGCCGCTGTACATGTCGCCGGAGCAGTACCGCGGCCGCGAGGTGGATGCCCGCAGCGACGTGTACGCCCTCGGCGTCGCGCTCTGGGAGGCGGTGTGGGGCACGCGACCGTTCGCCGGGCAGACCCTCGCCGAGCTGGCCGCGAACGTCACCGCCGGGCGCATCCGTAGCCCGGCGACACGCGACGGCGCGCCGCCCCGGCGCGTGCCGCCGTGGCTGCGACGCGCGCTGCACCGCGCGATCGCCCTCGATCCCGTCGACCGCTTCGCCGACATGCGATCGTTCGTCGCCGAGCTCGCGCGCGACCGCGGACGCTGGCGGCCGCCGGCGCTCGCCGCCGCGGTGTTCGGCGGCACGGCGGCGGTGCTGTTCGCGACCACCCGCCCCACTGCACCGTGCGCGGACGACCCCGACGCGCTGCGCGGGGCCTGGGACGGACCGCGGCAGGACGCGGTCGCGGCGGTGTTCGCCAGCAGCACGCAGCCGTGGGCCGCGACCAGTGGTGCGACCGTGACGGCCCGGCTCGACGACTACGCGCGCCAGCTCGTGGATGGCCGTCGCGAGGCCTGCGAAGCCACCCACGTCCACGGCACGCAGTCGTCAGCGACGCTCGATCGCCGCATCGTCTGCATCGACCGGCGCGTCCACGAGTTCGACGGTCTCACGCGCGCGCTCGCCGATGGCGGCGATGCCGTGCTCGAGCACGCCGTCACCGCCGCGAACGCGCTGCCCAACGTGGAGGCCTGCGCCGACCCCGAGGCGATCCTGCACGAGCCCGCGTTGCCCGACGACCCACTGCTGCGGCGCGACGTCGATGACACCCGTGCGGAGCTGGCCGCGATCGGCTCCGCGATTTCGCTGCACGCCGACGCCAACCTCGAGCCTCGCATCGAGGCCGCGCTCGCGCGGGCGCGCGGCCTCGGCTACGCGCCGCTCGAGGTCGACGCGCTCATGGTCCGCGGCCGCTGGCAGCGTCGACGGGCCCTGCCGGCGCCGGCGTCCGCGAGCTTCACCGCCGCGTTCGAGGCCGCGCTCGCCTGCGGCTACGAGCGCGCGATTGCCCACAGCGCGTCGGAGCTCGTGTTGGTCGAGAGCGGCCTCGACGCTCGCTTCGATGCCGCCGAGGTCTACGGGCGCGTCGCCACCGGCGCGCTCGAGCGGCTGGGCAACCCGCTCGACCTCCGGATACCGATGCTGACCGACATCGGGCACTTCGAGCTCGTCCGTGGGCGCCTCGACGCCTCGCTCGCGTCGCTGTCGCTGGCGCTCGAGCTGGCCGACACCTCCGAGGATCCGGCGATCCACGACGACCCGTTCCTGTTCCACGCGCTGGCGCGGGCGTTCGTCACGGCCAAGCGCTACGAGGACGCCGAGCGGATGATCGATCGCATGACGGCGACGCTGGCACTGCGCGTCGGCGAACGGCACCCCGACTACGGCCTCGCAGTCGGCAATCGGGCGATGCTGCGCACGGCACAGGATCGACCGGCGGAGGGCCTCGCGCTGTGGCAGCAGGCCTACGACATCGCGGTGGCGGCCTACGGTGCGAACCACACCGAGGTCGCAGCGGCACGCAACGGCATGGGACTCGCGCTCTCCGACCTCGGTCGCGATGCCGAGGCCGAGGTCCAGTACGCCGCGGGTCTCGAGGTCGCCATCCAAGTGTTGGGTGAGTCGCACCCCAACGTCGCGGCCGGCCTCGGCAACCTCGGCGCGGTGCAGCTGCGGCTGGGGCGCGCCGCACAGGCGCGGACCAACCTCGCGCGCGCGCTGCAGATCCGTCTCGAGGCCTTCGGCGAGCTGCACGACACCGTCGGCAAGACCCTCGACCTGCTGGGCGACGCGCAGCGGGAGCTCGGCGAGCTCGATGCCGCGGCCGCCAGCTATCGCCACGCGCTGTCGGTGTTCGAGCAGCTCGGCGGCCGCGACGATCCGCGTCGCGTCTATGCATCGATCGGCTTGGCCGAGGTGCTCGAGTCCCAGCAACGCCCTGGCGAGGCCGCCGCGCTGCTCGAGCACGCACTGCGCATCCAGCCCGAGCGCGCACCGCCGCAGCGACGCGCGGAACTACGCTTCGCGCTCGCCCGCGTGATCGTCGATCACGATCGAGCCCGCGCGCTGGAGCTGGCCGAGGCCGCTCGACGCGCGTACGTCGAGGCGGGACCCCGCTGGGCTGCGCGTGCCGCCGCGCTCGCGCAGTGGCGTCGCGATCACTGACGCGCGGGCGTGTCGACGGGCTCGAACGCGATCTCGACGAGCTCGCCGCTGCGAGCATCGATCCACGCCGTGTCGCGACCGTCGCTGACGCGCCATCGCGCGTCCTCCAGCTGGGTCTGCGTCGGCGCGGCCGTGAGGTACATCGCGGCCTCGACCCGAGCATCAGCTGCGGACACGTGCGTGCCCCCGAAGACATCCCACGCCGAAGCTGCAAGGCAGATTACGCCAGCGGTCGCGGCAGCGAGGAGATCGGCGTGGCGAAGTCGCATACCCGCAACTGTAGCGTCACGTCGACGTGACATTCAAGTCCTCGGCGTTGCGGGGGCGCGCGGCCACCCCCGCGGTGACGCTCGCCAAGGGCCATGCTGGTCGCGGATGACCGCGGGTCCGAAGCCGCTGCTCTTCGTCTACGGCACGCTGCGGGCGGGCGCCGGGCACCCCGCCCACGCCCTGCTCGCCGCGCGCGGACGGCCGCTCGGGAACGCGGAGGTCCGCGGCCGCGTGGACATGATCGACGGCTACCCCGCGCTACGCGACGGCGACGCCGTCGTCCGCGGAGAGCTGTGGGAGATCGATGGCGACTTCACCGACCTCGACGCGTACGAAGAGGTCGCCGCCGGGCCGCCGACCTACCTGCGCGTGCAGGCCGAGGTGTCCTGCGACGACGGCTCCCGGGTCCGGGCATGGCTGTACCGTTGGTCCGAGCCGTGAGCGCGGGCGCGGCGGCGCGGCGGCGCGGGCCATCGTCGCATCGCGACGCTTCGCCGCCCCCTGCTAGCATCGACGATGGTGATGGGATGGGGACCCGCGCTGACGCTGCTGCTCGTGCCCGAGCCGAGCGCCGCGACGTCGTCGCCACGGATCGAGCTGCACTGGCGCGCGCCTTCCGAGTGCCCCGACGAGGCCTCGGTGCGCGCACGCACCGAGGCGCTGTTGATGGAGCCGCAGGCCCACGCGGTGGCCGATGCCGAGGTCGTGCGGAGCGGTGACGGCTTCGCGCTGACGCTCGCGCTGGTCGGTCACGCCGAGGCCACGCAGCAGCACCACGCGCGCGACTGTGACGCGCTCGCGGACGTCGCCGCGCTGGTGGTCGCGGTCGCGGCCGATCCCACCCTCGCGGTGCGCAGCGCCGCCGCCGACGAAGCTGCCGCGGCACCCGAGCCCGCGCCCGCGCCCGCGCCCACGCCACCGGACCCGCCGCCGCCATCCGCGAGCGAGTCCATCGTCGATCCGCTCGCGGTGGTCGCGATCGTGACCGACGACGTCGGCCCGCGTCCGCCGCCCGCTCCCGCGGTCGGCGGGTTGCTCGGCCTGCACGGCGTGGTCGGCCGCGCCGAGCTCCCCGGCGTCGATGTCGGCGTGGGCATCGTTGCCGCGATCGCCTGGCGTCGACTGCGGGCGGAGCTGGGCGGGCGCTACCTCGCCGTGCGACGTCGACCGATCACCGGCGTGGCCGGCGTGCACGCGAGCGTGGCCTCGTGGAACACCACGCTCGCTGGCTGTACGGACTTCGTGGCGGCGCGCCTGCGCATCGGGCCGTGCCTCGGCTTCGAGGTGGGCGTGGTCTCGGCGATCGCCGACGATGCCCCGGTACCGCAGCGCAGCCGCGCGTTGTGGCTCGCCGGTGTCGGCCGCTTGGCGCTGCGCTGGCCCGCCGACGAGCGCGTGCAGATCGACGCCGGCCTCGAGGGCGTCGTGGCCCTGCGGCGCCCCAGCTTCGCGCTGCGCGACCGCCCCGCGGCAGCGGTCGTGACGGGGCCGGGCGGGGTCCGGGCGACCCTCGGATTCGTGGTCGCACTGGGGCATTTGCGGCGAAATTGGCGGCCCCGTGATCCGATCGGACGGAGCCGGAGATGACAGGGGGGCGCCACCCATGAGCCGCCCCATCGAGGCCCCCGAAGCGCCCGTGCGCTTCAGCCACTTCTACCGCGATCACTTCCCGATCGCGTGGCGCGGCCTCGCGCGCCTGGGCGTAGCCCCGCCCGACTGCGAGGACGCGACGCAGGATGTGTTCGTGACCGCGTACCGGCGCTGGCATGCCTTCGACGGCGCACGCGAGCGCCGGGCGTGGTTGTTCGGCATCGTCCGCAAGATCGCGTGGCGATACCGCCGCGGTGAGTCGCGACGCACCCGACGGCAGCGCGCATTCGCAGCGGTGGAGCCGGCGGCGATCTGTGTCGAGACCGCGGTGCGCGAGCACGAGGCGTGGACGCAGCTGCGCGCATTCCTCGACGGCCTCGACGCCGACAAGCGCGAGGCCTTCGTGCTCGGCGAGCTCGAGCAGCTCGGTCGCGTCGAGCTCGGCGCCGCGCTCGGCATCAGCCCCAACACCGCATACTCGCGCCTGCAGGCCGCAAGGCGCCGCTTCTTCGAGCACTTCGCCGCGCTCGGCGATGACGGCTGCGCGCACGTCCTCGCCCACGCAGAGCATGTGCCGCGACCCCCCGAGCACGCCCGCGCGCAGGTATGGATTGCGATCGCGCCGTCGATCGGCGCCGCCGCGAAGGCGGGGGCCCCGATCGCGGCCGCCATCGCGCGAGGGGCGGGCTGGGGTTGGACGGGCAAGCTGGCGATCTCGGCGGTGGCGCTGACGACGACCGCCGTCGCGGTGGGGGGCCTCGCGGCCGCGCCCACCGAGGCAGCCGACCGCGCCGACCCGATCGCCGCGCACGATGGTGCACTGGCCGACACGGATGCGGCGCGCACGACCCCCGCGCTGCTGCCTTCTGCGGCCGGTGCACGCGCGGTCGCGGTCCTCGATGCGAGCGGCGACCAGGGCTCGCCGTCGCACCGCACACGCGCGCCCCGTGGGGTCGGTGCGGCCGTGGGGTTGCCGGGTGACGCCGATCTCGAGGCCGAGATCGCGATGCTGATCGCCGCGCGCGAGGCGATGATCCACGGCGACAGCGCGTCGGCGCGTCGCGAGCTGGCCCGACACCGCGCCCGATTCGCGGGGCACGGACGCCTGGTCCGCCTGCGACGGCAGATCGAACGCGAGCTCGACACGCGCATGATCAACCTCGCCGGTGCCGGAGATGTCCACGTGCAGGAGCACGAATGACGAAGCGATGGACACTGGCGACGGCGATGTTCTCGGGCGGCTGCATCATCGGGCCGGGGGTGATCGGTGAGACCGCCACCGACGGCGGCAGCGACGGCGGTGACGTCACGATCGCGTCGGCCGCGGACCACAGCAGCGGTGATGCCTCGTCCTCGGCGGTCTCGGTGGCCGACAGCGGTGACACCACCGCGGGCGACGCCACCGATGGCACCTGCATCGGCGCGTGCGACGACGTCGCGGTGACCTGCCGGTCGTCGAGCAACTGGACCAATGCGATCGGCATCGAGCGAGCCGCGGACGACACGGTGGTGCTCGCCCTACAACCCAATCTGGGCGCCCCAATGCTCGTGCAGCTCGGCGACGACGGCGACATCGCGACCGTCCTGGGCGACGCGAGCGGCTATCTCCGGGCGTTCGCGATCGGCACCGGCGGTGAGATCGCACTGCTGTATCTCCCCACCGAGGGTGAGCCCGGCGACGGCTACGTCGTCGAGCGCCGCGACGCCTCCAAAAAAGTGCAGTGGTCGCAGCTGGTCACCGCCAACGAAGGCAACCCCGACGGGCCGTTCCTCGAGGGGCACGACGTCGGCGTCGACGGCCTCGGCAACGTCTACGTCGTCGGCGTGCTGTACGGCGATCGCATCCCGCCGATCATCCCGTTCGACGAGATCGTCGATGCCTACGACGCCGACGGCAGCACGAGCTGGCGCTGGACCGAGGACGGCAGCGGGCTTGGCTACGGCCGCATCCTCGCGCCGGTCGAGGACGGCCGCGTGCTCGCATGGTTCTCGATCATGACGGGCGACAACCTCGGCTATCGCGGACGCGGCGTGCTCGGTGGGATCACCGATGGCAGCTACAGCTTCCACGACCCAATGGGCGTCGAGGGCCTCATCGCACCGCTGGTGCAGTCGACCGCGGGCTGGCATGGCGTCCGCAACGTCGAGGGCGGGCTCGCGATCAGTCACTTCGACGGCGAGTTCGAGTTCCTCTCGGTGCGCTACGACGTGCCCAACGTGGGGCCGCTGCCCAGGCCGGTCGGCGTCGTCCCCCACCGCGACGGCGTGGTCGTGTTGCTGTCGTACGAAGACGCGCCCGAGCTCGGCCTCGAGCTGCGCTCCTACGACGCCGACGGGGCGGTGCGATGGTCGGTGACAGAACCCGAGTACACGGCCGCCTACGCCTTCGACCACACGCAGACCTCCGACGGCGGCGTCGCGTTGCTGGGTGGCTACGCGGTCGACAGCGAGCTAGGCCAGGCGTCGTTCGTCTGCACGATCGCGCCGTGAGTGCGTGACGAGGGCGGCGGCGACGAAAGCGGACGACGTCAGTTCGACAGCCGCGACGGCTTGCTCCCGCCGTCGTCGTCCGGCGCGGGCGCAGCCACGCCGATGATCTGCCCCTCGGCGACGAGGAAGACCGTCGGTGAGATCTGACGGCCGCCCTCGTTGCGCTGGTGCACGCCGCGCGTGAGCGCGACGAAGCCCGCGAGTGCATCGGCATCGTCGGAGGCGGCCATCAGGAACAGGCGCCCCTTCTCGGGCACCGACGCGGCGATCAACGGGCCGAGTTCTTCGTGCATGCGCTGCATGAACGCGACGTCGAGGAGCTTCTCGCCGGCGAAGTAGCTGCCGTGGGCGATCCAGAACGAGAACCGCTCCAGCTCGACCCGCTCGACCTCGACCTCGACGCCCGCGAGGTTGGCGAGCGCCTCTTCGCGCATCACCGCTCGATCGCGCGGACGGTCGTGCTTGAACATCGCGAAGGTGTTGGGGTGATCGTGGCCATAGACGATGACCGGCACATCCGTCCCCGGTGGCGCCAGCGTGGTCAACGACTCCCACACCATCTCGTTGTCGAGCCCCCAGCTGGCCGGCTTGAGCGTGAACAACAACGGCCCGTCGGGGGTGCCGCGATCTTCGAACGCGCGCAGCAGCAGACGCGGGCTCTGGGCCTCGCCGTGGGCGAGGAACCGCACCGCCTTGCCGACGATGTTGGATTGCGCGTCGTCGTCGGCGCCGCGGAACATGAACGGGATGTCGGCGTAGCCGTGCGCGTCGGCGATCCATCGCCCGCCGTAGCGCTCTCGCATGACCTCGCCGGTGACCGCCGCCAGCTCGGCGACCGCGGTCCAGTAGGCGACCTCGTCGTCGTCCTCTTCGGGGGTCCCCGCGAGCCTGCGCTCGAGTTCCTCGAGGGCCGACTCGCCGAGCTCGAGCTGTTCGCGCATGAGCACGCGTCGCGACAGCGCCGCGAACGCCTGATCCGCCAGCTCACCCGGGTCGACGCGCGCGACCTCGGAGAGATCGACCGGCGTCTGTTCGACGTACAGCTCGCCGCCCGCGGTTGCGACCGCCTGCGCAACCAGCGGATGCGCGCCACCCAGCGCGACGTACCGCACCACCGCGCCGGCCCACTCGGGCACGCGCTGCGGCAGCAGGACGCGGGCCAGCGCGAACAGGACCGAGAGCTCCGGCATCTCGTCGATCTCGGCCGGCGCGCGATGATCGGTCTGCACGAGGACGCGCTCCCCGCTGGGGGACTCGGTCACGATGTCGACGCGTCGCAGCGAGCAGTACACCGCGACATGATACGCCCGCGGCGGGCCAGTTCAGTCGACGCAGACCCAGTCCGACTGACACTGGCCCGAGCTGGCGCACGCGCACAGCCCCGAGCCGGCATCACAGGTCTGGTTGCCGCAGATCACGCCCGGTGCGTCGCAGCGCAGGAAGCAGATCGCGGCGCCGTCATCGGTGTCGGCACTGCAGGTGTAGCCGTCTCCGAGCGCAGCGCAGTCGCCGTCCTCGGCGCAGGCGGTGACGCACGTGCGCAGGCCGCCGACCAGCGCGCAGGTCTGCGCGGGGTCGATGGCGGTGCACGACGCGTCGTCGTCACACTGCGGCCGCACACACAACCCGTCGACGCAATCGACGTTGGAGGGGTACGGCCCCGGGCACGCAGTGCCGGGCAAGCAGCACTCGGAGGGCACCTCGCAGGTCTCGACGCACTGCAGCACGCCGTCGCCGACGGGCGCGCCGGTCGAGCCATCCTGCGCCGTCGTCGTCGTCGTGCTCGCGTCGCTCGAGCTGCCGCTGCTGCTGCCCTGCGTGGCCGCGGACGTGGAGGTGGTGTCGCCCGGACCGACGTCACCGGCGGGCGCACCACAGCCAAGAACGAACATCACGCATGTCGTGGACCAGCGCAGCTGCTGCACGCGCTACGGTAACACGCCGCCATCGCGGCGGCGCGCGACAGCGACGGTGATCCACGCCGCCAACGCGAGCGCCGCGGCGACGATTGCCGCAGTGACGGCCTCGCGGTGCTGCGGCACCTGCAACGTGTCGAGCAGGACGCCGCGCACCGGCGCCGAGGCCTGTCCGCCGAGGTCGACCAGGGTTGCCGCGAGCTCGGGCGCGAGCGCCTCGGTGTGGCCTCGGAGCACCACCACACCCTCGCCGCGGGGGTGATCCGACCGCACGCGTGCGACCACGACCGCACCGCCGGTGACGATCGCACCTGCGCGACCCGTCATCGGGATCAGCACCGCGTCGGCGGCCTTCGACTGATCGGGGAGCTCCCCCTCACCGACGCGGTACTCGCCGAGCACCCATGCGTCGCGCAGGACCCCGGCGACCTCGAGCCACGTGGGTGGTTCGCCCTCGAGGTTGGTCTGCGAGAGGTCGACATGCGGCCAGTCGTCGCGGTACGCGACGTCGACGAGCCCGCGCGCGCGCGCGGCCGCGAGTGCGGCGGCCGCCGCCAGCACGACCGCGACCAGCGTGGCGCCGCGCTGCTGCGCCGGCCGTCGCCACGGACGCGACGCGACGAACGCGACGCACAGCCACGCGAGCGCCCACCACGGTGCGGCGGGTCGCGGCGCCAGCACGAACGCGACGAGCGCAGGCACGAGTGCCCACGGCAACGAACGGAGCATCGCGGCGAGCACCGGTGGCGATGATAGCCGCTTCCCCGCGCGCGCCGTCGCCTTCGAGGCCCGCGCGCTTCGTGCTACCTTCGCCGCGTCCATGCCCGTGTTCTTCGCCGCTCGGCGCACGGCAGTGCCGCGAGGTCACCGGCCTCGCTCGACGCCCGCCCGCATCGGCGTCGCGGCGGTGCTCGGCCTGCTCGCGGCCTGCAGCCGCGAGCGCGACCCGCTGGCTTGGATCGGCGAGCGCGCCGCGGTGGTGCGGTGCACGGCCGCGGGCCGCAACCCGCCGGCGCCGGCGATCCAGGGCGTGCCCGCGCCGCCGGTGCCGACCGGTCTGCTCGCGCGGCAGCTCGACCCGATCGCGCTCGACGACCTCGGCTTCCAGCGCGACACGACGGTGTGCGCGGTGCTCGAGGCCCCCGCGAGCTCGACCATCGACATCGCGAGCTCGGGCCTGCCTGCGATCCTCACGCTGCACGACAGCGTCGACCGCGAGGCCACGCGCATCGGCGGCCGCTGCACCTGCGAGGCCGCGCGCGAGCTGGGCCTGCGCGATCTGGTCGCGTCGTGCATGCAGACCCCGACGGTGCCCGGCTGCAACACCGACGCGCTGACCGGCAAGCTCGCCGTCGCGCTGGCGCCCCTCGAGACCGCCCTGGGCTCGATCGAGCTGCCGTGGACGCACTGGCGCCTGGTCGGCAAGACCGACCGGCCGGGGTGGTTCGTGGAGCACGTGCAGACGCTGGTCGCCAACCACGGCGGTGGGTCGCAGGTGTTCGTGCGCGGCGAGCCGCTACCCGCCCGCGTCGACGACAACGTGCGCGCACTGGTGGATCTCGAGCACGTGGTGGCGGTGGTGCGCCAGGACTCGGGTCGCGCGCTGGTGGTGGTGCGCGAGCGCGACGGCATGCTCGTGCTCGATCACTTCGCGCAGCCGCCCAGTGAGGTCCCACGCGCGCCGCTGACCGACCGCATCTTCGCCGCGCAGGTCACCACGCTGGCGGCCGCCCTGGCGCCGCCGGTGACCAGCCGCGCGCCGCTGTCGTCCCCCGACGACGGCACCCTGGTCGAGTTCGATCGCGCGATGCTGGAGGAGCTCGATCGCGCCGCCATCGCGACCTCGCCGCTGCTCGCCGAGCGCTTCGTCGAGCCCACGGACACCCGCTTCGTGCCGCCGGTGCTGTTCGATCGCGTGGCGTTCGTGGCCCCCTACGGCCACGATGGCAAGGTGCTGCGCGCGATCCAGCTGTTGTCGGCCGAAGGACTCGCGTGGGCGCAGACCGTCGGCAACGAGCCGCTGCTCGGCCACACCGACGCGCTGCGACTCGCCGGCCGCTCACCCGGAGCGCTCGAGCTGCCCGAGGGCATGCGCTTCGCGCTGCGCGGCACCGAGGTCGAGGCCGCGGGGCTGCACGGGCTGCATCGGCTGCCCGAGTTCGCCGACGCGCTCGAGCGCCGTGCGCCCGGGGCGATGGGCGGCGAGGTCTCGGCGTGGACGTTGTCGGCGCCCGCCGGCGAGCTGCCGCCACCATTCGACGGCGGCGCCGCGTTTTCGGGCCTGCGCACGCTCTCGCGCGCGCAGGCCTACGAGCTGTCCTCGAGCTTCGACACCGGTCGCACGCGACTGACGATCGAGGCGCGTCCGCGCTGATCGACCGTTCGTCGGCGTGCGCTCCACTCACGAGCCCGCGGCGGGCTTGTCGTCGCTGGCGAGCTCGGTGGTATCGCCTGCTGCGGCCGCGGGTGCACTCGCCGGCGCGGTGAGCTTGTCGGGCTGGGGGCCGTCGCAGACGCGCGTCCACGACCTGCAGCCCCGCACCACGGTGTCGCTGGCGATGCCATCGACCTTGCTCATGTACGTGCTGCGCAGCGCGGCCTCGCCGGCGAGCTGCAGTGCGACGACGTTCGCGTCGCTCACGAACAGCACCACCGAGTAGAACTTGTGGGCCTCGGTGCCGGGCGGTTGGTACGAGAAGTCGAAGCGGGTGCCCATCACGCCGTTCTTGCTGCGCGCGGGCTGTTGGCCCTCGAGGGTGTAGCCGCGCCGAGCCAGCTTCTTGACCAGATCGACGCTCCAGAACTGCAGCGTGCCGCCGTCGACGTTGTCGAACACCGCGAGGTTGAGCCCGACGTCGTCGCCGGCCTTCATGCGGGCGCCGTACTTGCCGGCGTTGACCTCGGCGAAGCCCGCGGGGGGCTCGAGGTCGAACGAGCGGCAGCCAGCGCCCCCCACCAAGGTCATGAGCGCGAGCGAGCAGGTTGCGAGGATGGTTTCGATGCGTCGCATGGTCACTTCCACTCCGTGGCTTCCACACCCAGCGAGTCCACCCAGGGGAACGGGTCGTTGCTGCTCGGCGTCGGGGTGTTGGGTCCGCGCTCGTACATGGTCAAGGTGAGGGTCGAGAACGCCACCAGCGAGTCGATCTGCCGCATGCGCCCCTTCAGCACCTCGAGCTCCGCGCTCACCTGGTCGAGCGCCTGACGCACGTGCAAGGCCTCGTCGACCGTGCGAGCCTTCGACAGCAGCTCGAGCAGCTGCTTGTGGGTGCCCTCGAGCGCGCGCACGCGGGATTCCATGTCGGTGTACTCCGCCCCGACGTCCTGCGTGGACAGTGAACGCGCCTCGACCACGCCGTACTCCGCGAGCTCCTTCATCGCCACCCGCAGCTGCTTGGCGGGGATCTTGAGCACCATCGAGCCCGCCTCCATCGAGTGCACGTAGCCGCCGTAGCGCTCGGGCAGCGCCTCGGCCTTGTCCATCGCCTCTTGGAGATTGAACACCGACAGGTGCATCGCGCCGGTGTAGATGATCATCCGGCCGTCGAGGGCTTGGCGCGGCTCTTCGACCGCGGGCGTGGCGGGGGCGACCTCACCGAGCTTGCCGGCGGGCGCCGCCATCACCGGCGCCGGCGCGTAGCTCTCGTCGCCGGCGCTGCGGTCGGCACTGCGTTCGCGTCGCGCGGACTTCTTCATCTCCCGCGACGTCATCGACGGCGCGTCGTCCGAGGACGCGTAGTCGGCATCGGCATACTCCGCCTCCACCGTCCCACCGGCGTCGCCGGGGGCCTCGAACGACCGCGCCGATGCGCCCTTCATGCAACCAGGCGCGAGCAGGCCCAGCGCCAACAACCATCGCAATCGTAGTCTCGCCATCGTCAGGTCCCCCGTTCGTGCGGTTCGTAGGCGCGGAACGCCGGCCGATGACCGCGCCTTACAACACCGGCTCACATCGCGACTTGCCGCGGGCAGGCAAAGTTGGCGAAGCTCTAGCGCCCATGCCGCGCCACCTGCTCGTCCTCGCCCTCGTCGCACTCGTTCCCGGCGGCTGCGCCAAGCGGGTGCCGCCCGGTGCGATCCCACCCACCGCACCGGTCGAGCTCACCGAGCCCGACGTCGACGAGGACGGGATCGACGACGACGTCGAGCCCATCGAGGGTGAGGGCGCCGCCCCTGCGGCGAGCGACGACGACGGCTTCGGCGCCCCCGCGGACGCCAAGTCCGGCGGCGGTGCGCCGGCCAAGCCCGCCGCGCCGGCAGCCGGTGGGCCCACGCCGAAGTGGGCCCAGGCCGCGGCGACGAAGATCGCCGGCCACGCCAAGGGCAAGCGCAGCGCGTGGGATCGCCTCGCGACCATGGTCGATCGCTTCGGTGCGCGACCGAGCGGCAGCCGCAGCCTCGAGCAGGCGATCGACTGGGCGGTGGAGACCATGCGCAGCGACGGTCTCGCCAACGCACGCCGCGAGCCGGTGATGGTGCCGCACTGGCAGCGCGGCAAGGAATCCCTGGTCGCGCTCACGCCGACGCCGCGAACGCTGCGATTGCTCGGGCTCGGTGGCACCGTCGGCACCAAGGGCACCCTGCGCGCGCCGTTGATGGTGGTGGGCGACCTCGACGAGCTCGATCGCCGTGCCACCGAGGCGAAGGGCAAGATCGTGCTCGTCAACCAGAAGATGCCGCCGTACGACCACGAGCGCGACGAGTCGGGCTACGGCACCGCAGTGCGGCCGCGCTCCGAGGGCGCGTCGCGGGCCGCGAAGCACGGCGCGGTCGCCCTGCTCATCCGCTCGGTCACCGCGGTCAGCCTCGACAACCCCCACACCGGCGCGATGCGCTACGACGACGCCGTGCCCAAGATCCCGGCTGCCGCGGTCACGATCGAAGGCGCCGAGTTCCTCGCCCGCACCGCGGCCCGCGGGCCGGTGACCATGCAGCTGTCGATGGGTGCGAAGCGGCTCCCCGACGCGCGCAGCGGCAACGCGATCGCGGAGCTGGTCGGCCGCGAGAAGCCCGACGAGGTGGTCGTGATCGGCGGACACATCGACTCGTGGGACGTCGGCGACGGCGCCAGCGACGACGGGGCCGGCTGCGTGATGGCCATGGAGGCCGCGCGCATCCTCAAGGAACTCGAGCTGACGCCGCGCCGCACCATCCGCGTGGTGCTGTTCACCAACGAAGAGTTCGGGCTGCGCGGCGGCAAGGCCTACTTCGAGGCCCACGGCAAGGAGCCCCACGTCGCGGCGATCGAGTCCGACTCGGGCGCCGGCGCGCCCCAGGGCTTCGGCGTCGCGGGCAAGGACCAGGCCCCCGTCACCGCGCTGCAACGCTTCGCGCCGCTGTTCGCGTCGCTGGGTGCGTCGGACATCGAAGCCGGCTGGGGCGGCGCCGACATCTCGCCGCTGACCGAGGCCGGCGTGCTGAGCCTGTCACTGCGACCCGACGGCAGCCGCTACTTCGATCTGCACCACAGCCCCGCCGACACCATCGACAAGATCGATCCCGATCACATCCAGCGCAACGCGGCCGCGATGGCCTTGATGGCCTACATCCTCGCCGAGCGCGAGTAGCCGGCGCGGGTCACTGCGCGGCCGCGATCTGCACCACGCGATCCTCGTCCTGGCACCACGCGGTCAGACGGCCGCCGTACACACAGCCCGAGTCGAGCCCCATCACCCGCGGCGTGCGGTAGTGGCCACGCCACGCCCAGTGGCCGTGCACGACGAGGTTGCTGCCACGGTAGAATTCGTCCCACGGCCGGTACGGTGGCGGGCAATCCTGCGGGGCACGATCGAATTTGCTGCGCACGCCGTCGGCGGTGCAGCAGCGCACGCGGGTCGCGAAGGTGACGTCCTCACGCTGCAGCCACGCGTCGTCGTGCACACCACGGTGCACGGCGTCCGCGACCGACTCGAGGTTGGTCCAGCGCGGGTGGATGCCGGCGTGCACCAGCCACGCGTCGGGGCCACGCCCACGCGAGCGCAGTCGCACCAGCGGCGGCAGCCCGCGCAGCATCGCCAGCAGCGCCTCACCGTCCTCGGCGGCGAACAATGCATCGAGCGTGTCGCGCTTGCGCGGCCATGCGCCGCTGCGGGCGCACAGGGCATAGACCTCGTGGTTGCCGATGACGCCGCGGCCGCCGACGTCGCGCCACAGCCGAGCTGCGGCGAGCGAGTCGGGTCCGCGGTTGACGATGTCGCCCGCGGCCCACAGCTCGTCCTGCGCCGGATCGAAGTGGATCTCGCGCAGCAGCCGCTCGAGCTCACGGGCGCAGCCCTGGATGTCGCCGACGACCCACCGCACGATCGCGCCCCATTCTAGTTCGGATCAGGCCGCGAGCACACGCGCGAGCAGCTGCTCGACCGCCGCGCCCTCGCGCAGCGGACCGCCGAGCGAGGTGAGCACGAAGGTGTCCTCGCCGATCGTCAGGGTTCGCGCGTGTAGCTCCTGGCGGGAGAAGCCGAAGTCGCCGGCGCGCTCACCGAGGGTGCCGTCGACCACCGCCGAGCCGACCGCCGACAACGCGTCGAGGTCGACGTCGCCGACGCCGCCGAGCAACAGGCCGTCGACGTCGGAGACCACGGCCGCGCGGACCTCGGGCTCGGTGACGTTGCGGGCCAGGAAGATCCGGATCGCCCGGGTGGGGTTGGGGCTGCGGAGCACGCGTCGATCGGGCTGCATCGCCGCATCTTGGCGCACCGCCGCCGGCGATCGCAAAAAGCCGGCGCGATCGTGGCGCCCCAAAGCGGCCCCAAGCCAGGCATGCTTCCAGGCCGTGGCGATCGATCTCGCGGGGCCGGCTGGGCTCGTGCTGCTGGTCGTGGTCGCGACGATCGCGAGCGTGGTGAACACCATGGCCGGCGGCGGCGGGCTGCTGGTGTTGCCGACGCTGATGGCGCTGGGCCTGGGCCCGATGGCGGCCAACGGCACCATGCGTGTGGGCGTGCTGGCACAGAACGTCACGTCGGTGCTGGCGTTCCGTCGCGAGGGTCTCGGCGATCTGCGCCTGGTCGCGCGCCTGCTGCCCGCGATGATCGTCGGCGCAGGTGCGGGCGCGTGGCTGGCGACCGAGCTCGACGAGGCACTGCTGCGACCGCTGTTCGGCGTGGTGCTGGTGCTGTGGGCGGTCGCCCTGTTGCTGCGCCCTGCGCGGTTCTTCAGTGTGCCGGAGGCACCGCGCAGCCCCGGCTGGGGTAGCCACGTCGCGTCGCTCGCGATCGGGGCCTACGGCGGCTTCCTGCAGGTCGGCGTGGGCTTCCCGCTGCTGGCGCTGCTGGTCACCGGGCTCGGCCACGCACCGGTGCGCGCCAACGCGATCAAGGTCGCGCTGGTGTTGGGCTTCACGCTGGTCTCGCTGTCGATGTTCGCCAGCGCGGGGCAGGTGCTGTGGCGCGAGGGCGTCGCGCTGGCGATCGGCGGGGCCATCGGCGGCTGGATCGGCGCCGCGTGGCAGGTCCGTGCCGGCGCGGAGATCGTGCGATGGTTCGTGATCGTGACGGTCGCCGTGAGCGGCGCGGCGATGCTGCTGCGCGCGATCTGAGGCCGCGACGATCGCCGATCGTACGCCCGTCAGGGCGCCGACATCACGATGTCGACGCCGGCGTCGCCGGCGATCACGAGATCGGGCAGCCCGTCGTCGTCGAGCCGCGCGATCCGGATCCGCCGCCCGCCGCCCGCCGTGAGCAGTGGCGCCGTGGGCTGCAGATCGGCCTCGCCGTGATTGCGCCACACCTGCACCAGATCGTCACCGACGAGCACGAGGTCGACGTTGCCGTCGTCGTCGACGTCGCCCGCCGCGACGTCGAGCATCGCGGCGTCGACCACCAACGGCACCGCGGCGTCGAGCGTGCCGTCGCCCAGGCCGCGCAGCAGCGCGAGCGTGCCGCTGCCGGGCACCAGCCCAACGACGTCGAGCGCGCCGTCGCCGTCGAGATCGGCCGCGTCGATTGCCGCTGCCATGCCGCCGCCGGCGTTCACGGTCACCGTGGGTGCCTGCCCGGGCGCCGCGACGTGCACGTCGAGGTAGCCGGTGGTCGAGCTCGCGAGTACGTCCACGAGACCATCGCCGGTGAAGTCGCCGACCACCGCATCGACGTAGCCATCGAGTACGCCGGCGTGGAGCGAGAACTCCCAGTACGCCAGGGCGCCGTCACCGTTGCCAGTCCAGTAGTCGATCTCGGGCTTGCTGGTCCACGGCATGCCGATGTCCATGTCGTCGTCGTCGTCGAAATCGCCGACGACCAGCAGCCCGTGGGGTGCATACGAGTACTGGAACAGCCCCGAGGTGAGGCCCGCAGCGCTGCCCGGCATCGTCACCAGCGCCGCGGCCTCGTCGGCCCCGATCACGTCGTCGAAGCCATCTTCGTCCAGATCGGCGACCGCGATCTCGGCCAGCGCGACCCCGGGCGCAAGCGCGGCGCCAGGGCTCCACACCCCGGCGGCGTCGCGCAGCAGCGGCAGCACCTCCGCCGCGCGCGGAGCCTCGCGCTCGGGCAGCACGAGCAGATCGGGCCGGTCGTCGCCGTCGATGTCACCGACCTGGACGTCGATCACGTCGGCGATCGCCACCCGCATGACCGCCAGCCAGCACAGCTCGCCGGCGATCGGGATGCCGTCCCCGCAGCCGCCCACGGCCCCACCGGTGGTGTCGTCGCCATCGGTGGTGCCCGCGCTCGACGATGCCTCGACCGGCCCGGTCGCGTCCGAGGCCGCTGCGCCACCGTCGGACGAGGGTGCCGAGCCCGACGTGTCGTCAACCGCCGCGACCGAGGTCGACGCAGCCGAGCTCGTGGCGGGCCCATCGTCGGCCTCGATCGGATGACCGGTGCAGGCCACGGCCGCAGCCGCCAACGTCATGCCGACGCGGCATCGTCCGCCCCACACGCTGGGCCCGCGACGCGCCATCGTTGCACGATACCACGGCGCGCACGACCCGGCGTTTCGCGAGCACATCGAGGCTCCTGCGAGGTCGCACTTGCCGTCGCCGCCGGCGGTGGTGTGTAGTGATCGACGCGTGGTGACTTCGTAGTGGTGGCCCCCGACGACGAGGTTCCCGAGCGAGATCCGTCGATCGGCGGCCCCACGGCGGAGCACGCGTCGCAAGTCGCAGGTGCCACCGATGAGCTGGACAGCACCGTGCGCGCGTCGTTGGCTGCACCGGCGCCAGTGGCCCCGGGCTTCGATCGCGCGCGGCTCGGGCGCGCGCTGACGCTCGGCGGCGGCGGGTTGCTGCCGGTCGGCGTGGGCGTGGTGTTCGGCTTCTTTGCCGCCGACCGCGGGGTCCGCTGGCTGCCCAGCATGCTCGGGATCCTGCTCGTGCTCGCGGCGGTCTCGCTCGCCGCCGTGCTGGTGGGCGGGGTGCTCTCCGGCGGCGTGCACCGCATGACGCCCGAGGGCCGCCGGGTGCGTCGACGGGTGCTGGTGGTGTTGGGCCTGCTCGCGCTGGCGCTGACGGTGCGCCTGGTGTTGTTCTGGGTCACGCAGCCGACGCCGCTCACCGCGATGTCGCCGGCCGAGTTCAACCGCGCGTTCGCGGCCGACGCCACGCAGTACCGCGAGTACGACGAGAACCTCCGCAGCATCATCGACGCGCTGGCGCGCCGCGAGTCGGCCTTCGCTGCAGACGCCGTGCTCGGTCCACAGGACGAGACCGCGCTGCGGCAGTCGTGGGCCGCACTCCACGACGCCGCATTCGCGCTGGACCAGATCCGCGAGTTCTACGAGGACTGGTACCGCTTCGATCCGTCCCGCGCCGAGCGGGATCGTCACCTGCGGAGCTTCCTGCTCACCTTCGCCGCCGAGCTCGCACTCTACGAGAAGGCCGCGCGCTTCGTCGCGTTGGTCGAGCGAAACCCCAACGCCGTCAAGTTCCTCGACGCGCCCCACGACGCACTCGCGCTGCCGGCCGGATCGTTGTCGCGCTTCAAGCAGGAGCTGCTCGGCGCCCGCGATCAGGCGCGCGTGATCGCAGGCCAGCAGTACCTGCGCTGGCTCGCGAGCGCCTTCGAGGGCGAGACCGAGGCCGATGGGCTGGGCGTGTCCTGGCTGTGGCGCGACATCGAGGCGCACATCGCATCCGTCACCGCGCTGGGGATGCTGGCCCGCACCGACATGCAGCTGGCCGCGGACGTGCAGGTGCTGCGACGCGCAGTGCGACGGGCGTGGTACCCGGCGCAGAGCAAGGTCGCGGAGTGGATGGGCGACACCCGCGTGCGTCGCCCCGGCTGGTACCTCATCGACGAGGCACAGCAGGAGCGCATGGACGCCGCGGCCGAGCCCGGCGACGTCATGCTGTCGCGCAAGAACTGGTACGTCAGCAACGTCGGGCTGCCGGGCTTCTGGCCCCACGCGATCCTCTATCTCGGCGCGCCCGACAAGCTCGCGGCCTACTTCGACGACGATCCCGAGGTGCGCGCGTGGTTGCGCGGACGCAGCGGCCGTGACGAGGGACTCACCGACTACCTCGCGCGCGAGCATCCCTCGGCATGGCTGCGCTATCAGGCCGGCACCGCCGAGGGCCCTTACCGCGTGATCGAGGCCATCTCGGAGGGCGTCAGCCTCAACACCCTCGCGCACGCCTCGGGCGACTATCTGGCGGTGCTGCGGCCGCGGCTCGATCGCCGCGCCAAGGCGCAGGCCGTGGTCGAGGCCTTCGCCCACGAGGGCAAGCCCTACGACTACGACTTCGACTTCGCGACCGACCACGCGTTGGTGTGTACCGAGCTGGTGTGGCGCTCGTACCGGCCGGGCCCGGACAAGCCCGGCCTGCGCATCCCGCTGGTCGACATGGCCGGTCGCAAGACCCTCCCGGCCAACGCCATCGCGGGCCTCTTCGCAGCCGAGCGCGGGCGCGCCGAGGCCCAGCTCGACTTCGTGTGGTTCTACGACGCCCACGAGCACGAGCGCCGCGCGTTCGAGGCCGACGAGGACGCCTTCGCGCGCTCGTTCGAGCGCGTGAAGTGGGACATCGCCCTGCGCTAGTCGCTTGGTTGGCGCGCCGCCGTCACAGCATCACGACGCCGCGCTGGACCGCGCGGACGACCGCCTCGGTGCGCGTGCTGGCGTCGAGCTTGCCGAGCACTGCGTTGACGTGGAACTTCGCAGTATGGGCGCTGATGCCGAGGCGGTCGCCGATCTGCTTGTTCGACAGGCCCTCGGCCATCAGCTGCACGACCTCGTGTTCACGTGCGGTGAGGCTGTCGGGCTCGCGCGTGCCGGTCACCGGGCGAGCGGTGGGCTCGAGGTCGGTGCCCAGCTCGAGGTCGCGGTCGAGCTCGTCGGCCAGCATCGCATCGGTGACGCGCAGGCCGTGCAGCACGCTGCCCAGCGCGCTGCTGACGGTGGCGCTGGGGCTCTCGCGGCCGACCACACCGGCGATGCCGGCCGCGACCAGCTCGCGCCGCTTGATCGCCGCGGGCGCGAGCGCCACCACTGGCACCTGCAATCGCGAGAGCGCGGCCACCAGCTCGGGCTCGTGCTCCCCGATCGGCCCCAAGTCCCACAGCACCACGTTGGCGCCGCTGCGTAGCACCGCGTCGCCGAGGTCGTCGGCCAGCGCCGCTTCGCCCGCGGCGGCGAGCCCGAGCCGGCGGGCCAGACCTTCTCGTACGAGCGGGTCATCGGCGAGCACGAGCGCGCGGGTGGTGTCGGGGGCGAGGACGTCGATGGTGGTGTCGATGCGGTTCATGGGCGCCGGAGCACGAGGCCGCACGCGACCTTCGTCGCGACAGCTTGAGGCCATCCATGCAGACGTCAACCGACCTGCGTGGATCCGGTGACGCGCCGGGCGTCAGCTGGCCAATCGTGCGGGCGCGCCCACCTGCAGATCCGTCCGTTCGGGCGACTTTCGCCGGGCCTCGGGGTCGCCACGATGTGGACTCGAAGGACCAACACAAGCCCATGGACGAACTCCACCATCGCCTGCCGGATCTCGCCGCCACCGCCGGCGCCGGCCTCGTACGCGTCCAAGGACGCCGACATCGTGCGGCCACCGGTGTGCGGTGGCAGCCCACCGGCGCCGCCGCCGGACTGGTCGTGACCGCACTGCACATCGTCGATCGCGACGACGCCGTCGCCGTAACAACGGCTGCGGGCGTGACGTCCGAGGCCGAGATCATCGGGCGCGATCCCGGACTCGACCTCGCGCTGCTGCGCGTACCCACCGAGGCGCTCGGCGAGGCCACGCCGCTGGTGTGGCGCGACACCGCAAGCCTGCGGGTCGCGGAGCCGGTGCTCGCGCTCTCGCGCCCCGGGCAGAGCGTGCGCGCGGCGTTCGGCGTGCTCGGGGTCGTCGGTGGCAGCGTCCGTCTGGGCGGCGGCGGCACGCTCGAGCGCTACATCGAGATCGATCGCGAGCTGCCCCGCGGATTCTCCAGCGCGCTCGTGATGAGTCCCGACGGCGGCGCGGTCGGCCTGGCCATGCGTGGCCTGGCGCGCGACGCATCGGTGGTGCTGCCCCACGCCACGCTGGCGCGTGTGCTGCCCCTGCTCGAGCAGCACGGCCACCTGCCACGCGGCTACATCGGCGTCGGAGTCTACCCCGCGCGGCTACCCGCAGAGCATGCCGCCAAGCTCCAACGACGCGGCGCGGTGATCGTGGTCGCACTGCAGGACGAAGGCCCCGCCCAGAAGGCGGGCATGCAGATGGGCGACATCGTGATTGCCGTCGACGACGAGCCGGTCGTGTCACCGACCGACCTGCGCGCGGCGTTGGAGGATCGCGCGGGTCGTCGCGTGACGCTCGCGGTGCTGCGCGGCACCGAAACCATTCGCATCGAGGTCGAGGCCACCCAGGCCAGCTGAACCCAACACCTTCGCCGCTCTCCTCAGTCGGCGCTCGAAGAAGGACCCCACCATGAGCTCCATCAAGTACCCCACCGAAGTCTCTCTGCTCCCGCTGCGCAGCGGCGTGCTGCTGCCCGGCTCCTCGATGAGCATGCCGGTCGGCCGTCGCCGGTCGGTCGCGCTGGTCGAACGTCTCGAGCCCGGCGCGATCGTCGGTGTCGCAATCCAACGCGACCCCGACGTCGACGACCCCGGTCGCATCGATCTCCACGACATCGGGACCTACGCCCGCGTGGTGAAGGTCCAGCGTGTGCGCGAGGGCAACACCTACCGTGTGCTGCTCGAGGGCCTCGCGCGCTTCCACATCGACGAGTTGCTGCAGAGCGAGCCGTACCTGCGCGCCCGCGTCGAGACCCGGGCAGACGTCGTGGTCGACGAGACCTTGGTCGACGTCCTCGCCGAGGAGCTGCGCACCCACATGAAGGCGCTCGCAGCGGCCGCGAATCCGCAGCTCATCGAGATCATCGACGCGGCCAAGGACCCAGGGCTGTTGGCCGACCGCGTGGTTGCGGGGCTCGACGTCGATCGCACCCGCGAGATCGAGATGCTGCACACCGTCGACGTCGCGGCGCGGCTGCGACTGTGCGCCACGCTCATCGCCGAGGCCCGTGCTCGCTTCGAGCTCAAGCAGAAGATCGGCGACGAGGTCCGTCGCGAACTCGGCAAGGACCAGCGCGAGGCGATGCTGCGCCAGCAGCTGCGTGCGATCCAGAAGGAGCTCGGCGACGACGGCGACGGCACCAGCGACAACGACCTGCTGCGCAAGAAGCTGGCCGATGCCAACCTGCCCGAGGAGGCGCAGAAGCTGGTCGATCGCGAGTTCAAGCGGCTCGAGAGCCTCAATCCCGCGGCCCCCGATGCCCAGGTCACGCGCAACTACCTCGAGTGGATCGCCGATCTGCCGTGGGACAAGCGCGCCGACACCTCGCTCGACATCGACGCGGTCGCGGCCAAGCTCGACGCCGATCACTTCGGGCTCGAGAAGGTCAAGCAGCGCATCCTCGAGCACCTCGCGGTGCTGAAGCTGTCGGGCAACACCCGCGGCACCATCTTGTGCCTCGCGGGCCCACCCGGCGTGGGCAAGACCTCGCTCGGACAGTCGATCGCCGACGCGACGGGGCGCCCGTTCATCCGCGTGGCGCTCGGCGGCGTGCGCGACGAGGCGGAGATCCGCGGCCACCGCCGGACCTACGTCGGCGCGCTCCCGGGTCGACTCATCTCGGCGCTGCGCAAGGTGAAGGTGAAGAACCCGGTGATCCTGCTCGACGAGGTCGACAAGCTCACGCAGGGCTGGATGGGCTCGCCCGAGGCGGCGCTGCTCGAGCTGCTCGACCCCGAGCAGAACAAGAGCTTCACCGACCACTACCTCGAGCTGCCGTTCGACATGTCCGAGGTGATGTTCATCGCGACCGCGAACAGCCTCGAGCCGCTCTCGGCCCCGCTGCGGGACCGACTCGAGATCATCGAATTGAGCGGCTACACCGCCGAGGAGAAGCGCCACATCGCCCGCGGCCACCTGGTGCCGCGCAAGCTGGCCGAGCACGCGCTCGACGAGGAGAGCCTGACCATCACCGACGACGCGCTCGATGCGATCGTGCGCGACTACACCCGCGAGGCGGGCGTGCGCCAGCTGACCCGGGAGATCACCAAGCTGTGTCGCGCACTCGCGCTGCAGAGCGTGCGAGGGCACGCGGGCAAGACCCCGCAGCTGTCGATCGACGCCGCGGATCTCGGGAAGTACCTCGGCAAGGTCCGCTTCTTCAACGAGATCGCCGAGCGCACCGCGGTGGCGGGCGTGGCGACCGGCCTGGCATGGACGCCGGTCGGCGGCGACATCCTCTTCATCGAGACCTCGCGCATGGCCGGCAAGGGCGGCCTGCAGATCACGGGTCAGCTCGGTGAGGTGATGCAGGAGTCGGCCAAGGCAGCACTGACGTTCGTGCGCAGCAACGCCGACGTACTCGGTGTCGATCCGAGGGTCATCGAGACCCACGACGTACACATCCACGTGCCGGCGGGTGCCGTGCCCAAGGACGGGCCCTCGGCGGGCGTGACGATGTTCACCGCACTCACCTCGCTGTTCACGGGACGCAAGGTCCGCTCCGACACCGCGATGACCGGCGAGGCCACGCTGCGCGGCCGCGTACTGCCGGTCGGTGGCATCAAGGAGAAGGTGATCGCGGCCCATCGCGCGGGCATCAAGCGGGTGATCCTGCCCAGCAAGAACCAGCGCGATGTCGACGACATCCCCGAGAAGGTGCGTGACGAGCTCGAGATCCTCTTCGCCGAGGACATGCTCGAGGTGTTGCAGGCAGCACTCGAACCCGACGCGAGCGGAGCCCGCGTCGCGGCCAGCGGACCCGCGGCCGCCGCGGTGTAGCGAACCGCCGAGGGCAGTGCGCCCCTGGCCCCCCTTGCGCGCGCGCGGCCGTTCGTCCTCCCCGGGGACGAACGGCCCGCCGACGACGCGAGCGGGGGCCAGGGGCGCTCGTGCATCGCGAGCTGGACGTGGCGGGGAATCGCCGCCGCCACTACGCTGTCGCCAAGCGATGCGGGCACGCCCGCGACGAGTGCTTTCGATGCCCCTGCCGCCGGCGCCACGCGAACCATCGACTGCCCTGGCGCCCGCCGTCGAGACCGTGCCGGCGCGCTCGGCCGACGCGCACGCGCTCGAGCTGCGCGCCGCGCTCGGCGATGGGCTCGCCGAGGTGACGATCGCCGACGCGGCGGCGCGCTCGGGCCTGTCGCTGGCCGACGCCGAGCGCGGGTTGCATCGCCTGAGCCTGCGCCATCGCGGACACCTCGCGGTCACCGAGCGTGGCGAGCTGCTGTTCCGGTTCCCGCAGGGCTTCGCGATCGACCACCAGAAACGTGATGCGCGACGCGAGGCGCTGGCACGGGTCGGGCGCGCCGCGACGACCGTCGCCAGCTGGGTCGCGCGCCTGGGACTCACGATCTTCTTGGTCGGCTACGCGGGCGTGTTCGCCATCGGACTACTCATCGCCGCGATCGCGCTGGCGTTCGCCAGCGAGAGTGACGGCCCGCTCGAGGGCGCCGGCCTGATCGTGTGGGGCGTGCTCGAGCTGGTGTCCGAGGGGCTCTACTGGTCGATGCACCCCGCGCTCGCCAACGACGGACAGGCCCGCGCGCTGCGGGATCAGGGTCGCAAGGCGCACTTCTACGAGCAGGTGAACCGGCTGTTCCTCGGGCCCCCCGTCGCGCGCGACGATCCGCAGCGACTGCGCCGCGCCGTGACGCAGGAGATTCGCGCCCGTGCCGGTCGCATCGCGTCGCTCCGACGTGGAGCGCGTGACCGGCTTGCCACCGGCGCAGGCCGAGGCACTGCTCACCACGCTGGTGGTCGACTACGACGGCCACGTCGAGGTCGACGACGACGGCGCGATCCTCCACGCGTTCCCAGCCCTGCGACCGACCACGGCGGCGCTGCCGGCCGAGCAGGCCGCGACGCCCGCGTGGCTGCAACCGGTGCCGCGGCCGCAGTTCGCGGGCAATCCCAGCGGACGCAACGCGGTGATCATCGGAACCTGGGCCTTCGTGGTGGCGCTCGCGGGTGTCGGTGTGGCGATGGGTTTGCCGTGGTACCTCGCCGAGCTGCCGTGCTTCGGCGGCCTCGCGCTCGGCGCGGTGCCGCTGCTGCGCTACCCGAGCTTCCTGCGGCGCCGCGCGGCGGCGCTCGAGGCCGCAGGCTCGCGCGCGATGCTGCAGACGATCCATGCCGCGGCGAGCGAGCGACGGGGCGTGACGATCGAGGAACTCACGCAGACGTGGCGCGAGTCGACCGGCGTCGCCCCCGATCCCGACCAGCTGCAGCGACGGTTGCTCGAGCACGGCGGCGAGCTCGTCATCGACGACGACGGCGGCACGCAGTGGCGCTTTCGCGAGCTCGAGCAGGAGTTCATCAGCCTCGCGAGCGCGCGCGACCACAGCTCCAACGACGAGCAGGCGACAGGCGCCGTCGTCTTCCGCAGCGACGCTTGAACGCGTGCGCCGCAGATCGCGTGCGCGGGGAAAACTTGCGCGTTGGGGTTGCGAGAGGCGACCTCGGGCCTTAGGCTCCCTACAGGGTGCAGCCGACGTGCGGCTGCAGGATCCGGGTTGGTCGGGCCGCCAGCCCCCGCGGAGAAGCTCCGCGGGAGGCGCCCATGGTCCCTTCTCGTGATCCGTCCATCGCCCCTTCGCCGAGCGGCAACGCACTGCTTCGTCTGGTGTGGATGTCGGCGTTGCCGGTCGTTCTGCTCTTGATCGCGCTCATCGCCGACAGCGAGCGCTGGACCTTCGGCGCCACCGACATCGTGTTGGTCGTCCTGCTGGGGGCCGCGATCGCGGCCCGCGCCATCGACACCCTGCGCTTCCACGGCAGCACCGCCGACGGCGAGCCCTCGACGCGCGCGCACGTCGTCCGCTACGCGGCGACGTTGGTGTCGGTATCGATCGCTGCCTGGGTGGTCGCGCAGTCGGTGACGATCTGAGACGCGGCCGCGCAACTGCGGTGAGCGGCGATGCGCGCGGCTGATCGGCGCACGGATCGTCGTCGAGCTCGCGGACCGCTCACCTCGCGGTCTCGAGCGACGCGCACGCGCGGACCAGCGCGTCGACATCGCCCTCGCGGGTCCAGTGGAACTCGAGCGTGCGCAGCTCGCCCTGCTCGCGGCCGTTGACGGTGACGTGCAACGCGTCGCCGTCGCGCAGGTAGAGCAGGCCGTGGGGGAAGTCGTGGGTCGGGTTCTCGAACACCGCCGCCGGTGCAGTGCCCGGGTCGGTGCGGTGGAACGGCGTCGCGTCCTCGCGGCCGCCAGGGCGAGCGAGGTAGACCGCACGCCCGTCGTCGTCGGCGATCGCGATGCGCTCGAACGCGACCTGCCGATCGCCCACGGTGGTGCGATTGTCGGCGACCAGGCTGCCGTCGGCGCGGGGGCACCAGGTCTCTCGGATCGTCGCCTCGCCGTCGCGACCCGACCACGCACCGACCAACCAGTGGAACGTCGACAGCGGCGGCCGCCGCAGGGCATCGATCGTGACCGCGGTGAGATCGACGACGGGTCGCGTCGAGGGGGCCTCGCCGCGCAACGCAGCGCCATGCTCGTCGACCAGCACGGCGATCGACGACGCTCGTGCGAGCGCGAGCGCGACGAGGCGCGCACTCAGCTCGAGGTCGTGCCGTCGCTCGTCGTCGGCGTCAGGACCCGCGAGCGCATCGCGGACCGCCACGAGATCGACCCGCGCGGCGGCGCCGGCTGCAGCCGCCCCATCGGGGGCCACGGGCGTGGCCGCGCCATGGCATGCGCCCACCAGGACGAACGAGCAGGACCATGGAGCCGGGAACGCGCGCCAGAGCACGGTGCATCCTCGCACGGCATTGGTTGGTGGCGCCGGCCACGGCCCACGACGCGGCCGCGTGCTAGGTTTCGTCGGCATGCACCGTCTGCGCGCGCTCGCGACGTTCACCCTCCTGCTCGGCGCCTGCACGCAGGCGGAGGATCCCGCCCCCGCGCCGCCGCCTGCCCCCGTCGAGCCCGCGCCCGCGTCGGCCCCGCAGGTCTTCGAGGTCACGATCGCCTCGGTCCCCAGCGGCGCCGCGGTCACGCTGCAGGGCGCCGAGCTCGGCGTCACGCCCTACGTGCTCAAGTACAAGCGGCAGACCTCGGTGCTCGTCACCGCCGACGGCTTCTTCGCCAAGGAGATCACGGTCGGGCCGGATAGCGACCCCACCGTCGTCGCCACGCTCACGCCGCTCGACGACGACGGTGGTGCGACCACCGGTGCTGCACCGCTCGACGGGCCCGACACGGGTGCCGTCGCGATGGCCGACAAGCCGCCACCGACCGCCGACGCCAAGGCGAGCGCCGGGCCCAAGCCCGCCAGTGCGACCAGCAGCGGGGCGAAGTCCGCCAGTTCGTTCCCGACCACGCCGAGCAGCAGCGGCACCGCGACGCCGCCGGCCGACATCGACAAGCCCGCACCCAAGAGCAGCAGCCTCCCCTACGACAACGTCGCGGCCGCGAAGGCGGACTACCAGGCCGGCAAGATCAACCGCGACACCTACGATCAAGCCGTGCGGAAGCTAAAGGCGCGCCGCATCGACAAGCTGCTCGTCATCAAGGAGCTGTACCGCCAAGGCACCATCGACAAGGGCGAGTACCAGCGTCGCAAGCGGATCATCGACAACGAGTACAAGGGGGTTTGAACTGGGGGCGCCCCGACGCGTGCGTCGGTGGCGTGGTCGGTGTCGGTCTCGCGCCGTGGGCCCCCGCGACGCCGTCGCCATCGCCGGCCAAGCGTCAGAACATCTCGCCGCCGCGCTCGACTGCCCGCTGGAACGCCGGCCGTGCGCGGATCCGTGACAGGTACTCGCGCGCGCGATCGGTGGGCCCGTGCTTGCCCGCGCGCTCGACCAGCGCGGCCACCGGGTAGCTCATCTGCACGTCGGCACAGGTCAGCTCGACGCCGCCGAACCACGGCGCGCGCGCGAGCTCGGCGTCGATGAACTCGGTGTGCCGTGCGAGGTTGGGGTGCGTGAAGGTCTGGCCGACGCCGTCGGCGATGCGGCGCGCGATCGGCTTGGCGAAGAACGGCAGCGGGGCCGAGCGCACGCGTGAGCACACCAGCTCGATCAGCAGGAACGGCATCAGCGAGCCCTCTGCGTAGTGCATGAAGTAGCGGTGCCGCGCGTGGTCCTCGCTGTCCTTCGCCGGCACGAAGCGACCGTCACCGTAGCGATCGACGAGGTACTCGAGGATCGCGGCCGACTCGGCGTACACGCGCCCGTCATCGACGATGGTCGGCGACTTGCCCAGGGGATGGATCTCGCGAAGCTTGGCCGGCGCGAGCATGGTCTTGGGGTCGCGGGCATGGCGGACGATCTCGTAGGGCAGGCCGAGCTCTTCGAGCATCCACAGCACGCGGTGCGAACGCGAGGTCTCGAGGTGATGGAGCGTGATCACGCCCGCAGTTACCACGGACCGGCCGGCGCGGCGCCCGGCCATTGCCCGGTCCCGAACCCGGTTATTGCCCGCTTCTCGTGACCTATGTTGCGATTTGGCGTCAGCTATGGGAGCTTTCAGGCCGCCCATGATGCTCGCCATCCTCGTCCCCGCGGCCATCGTCGTCCCCTTGTTCGCCGACGCGGCGCCGCCGGTCGACAGCCTCGCGGTGCCGCTACCGACCACGCAGATCTATGGCGGCGGCGAGACCGAGCAGTGCGGCTGGCCGTCGGTCGCGTACCTCAGCACCAACGGCGGCGCATGCACGGCCACGCTCGTGCATCCGCAGATCATCCTCACCGCCGCGCACTGCGTGCCCAACGACGAGACCGCCACGATCCGTTTCGGTGAGCGGGCCTCGAGCGCGGTGCAGCTGGCCGAGACCGAGTACTGCCGATCGAACCCCGCGTGGAGCGACACCGGCGAGGGCAACGACTACGGGTTCTGCAAGCTCGCCACCCCGGTCACCAACATCCCGGTCACGCCGATCGCATTCGGCTGCGAGGAGACCATCCTCGGCCCCGGCACGCAGGTGACCCACGTCGGCTATGGCAACGATCAAGACGGCAACAGCGGTCGAAAGAAGTTCGTCGAGCTGAACGTCCAGGCGGTGACCAACGTCGGCGAGATCATCACAGGCTCCGGCGGCGAGGGCATCTGCAGCGGCGACTCCGGCGGCCCCGTGATGGTGAAGCTGCGCTCGGCGCAGGGCGGCGACGACACCTGGCGCGTGATCGGCATCCACTCGTGGGCGCAGATGTCGAACCCCGGCGTGTGTGGTGGCACCGCGGGCAGCGTGATCGCCTCGAGCGCGATCGACTTCATCGAGTCGCAGTCGGGCATCGACGTCACGCCGTGCTTCGACGCCGACGGCACCTGGCAGCCGACGTGGGGCTGCCAGGGCTTTCCCATCGATCCGCAGACCGGTGGCGAAGGCAGCTACAACGGCGGCTGTGAGACCGGGCCGCTTGCGGGCTTCTCCGAGGTCTGCGGCAACCCGCTGACCGACTACCCCGACACGGATCCGCCGAGCCTGAAGGTGGTGTCGCCAGTCGGCAACCAGATGTTCGAGGTCGATGGCGGCGGACAGGCCGAGCTGCACATCGAGGCCGAGGCCGACGATGGCGACGGCTGGGGCGTCGCCAACCTCGAGCTCATCATCGCCCCCGAGGACGGCGACATGGTCACGCAGATGCTCGACTGGGCGCCGTACCGGTGGAACACCACCTTCCCGGCCGGCGGCTACAACCTGCGATTGGTCGCGACCGACAATGCCGGCAACGTCACGCAGAGCGACTGGATCGCCATCGGCGTGGGCGTGGCCGCACCGGAGAACCCACCGGGCGAGGACACGACCGGCGGTAGCGACGGTACCGGCGCTGACGCGACCGGCGATGCGGGAACCTCCGATGGGGGTGAGAGCAACGATACCGGTGACGACGCAGCGCCCGCCGATCCTCCGGCTGATGGCGGCGAAGGTGCCCAGGGCTGCGGCTGCGCAACCAGCCCAGTTCGCGTCCGAGACCTCGTGGCGCTGCCCATGGTGCTCATGATGTCGATGTTCGCGCGCGCACGTCGACGACTGCGCACTGCGACGTAGCCGCGCGCGTTGACGCAGTCACGCGTGGGTGCCCATGATGCCGATCGTGGCACCCGTGGGCATACAAGCTCGTGCGTCGCGCACGATCGCAGGCGTGATCGTGTCGGCGCTGTCGTGGACGGCGGCATGCGGCGACGAGCGGACGCCAGAGCAGGACGACGCCACCGCGTCGGGCATCAGCGTGTCGTCGTCGGCGACCACCGGCATCGATCCCAGCGGGGTGAGCGACACCGCCGACAAGCTCGACGTGCTGGGCGGCGACGGTGGCATGGGCGGCGACAGCAGCAGCGACGCCGGCTGCAAGAAGGTCGACCTGCTCTTCGTCATCGACAACTCCGGCAGCATGGCCGACGAGCAGTCGAACCTCGCAGCCAGCTTCCCCTCGTTCATCACCGCGATGCGGCAAGAGCTCGCGGACACCAACGGCTACAACGTCGGCGTGATCTCGAGCGACGCCTACGCTGGCGACTTCTCGTGCTCGCTGCAAGATGGCGTGCTCATCACGCGCACCGCGGGTGCCGATGCGAGCAACGCGAACTGCGGGCCGTTCATGTCGGGTGGCCGCTACATGAACGAGACCGACGATCTCGAGACCAAGTTCGGCTGTGTCGCGAAGATCGGCACCTCGGGCGACGGCAACGAGCGCCCAATGACGGCGCTGTCGGCTGCACTCTCGCCGGGTCTCGCCGGTCCCGGCGGCTGCAACGAGGGCTTCCTGCGCGACGACGCGCTGCTGGTCGTCATCATCATCACCGACGAGGAAGACGACCACGAGGTCGACGGCTGCATGCAGGAGCCGCAGCCGGGCTCGTCCGGCGATCCCAACGGCTGGTTCCAGGCCGTGATCGCAGCCAAGGGCGGCGACGAGAGCAAGGTCGTGGTGCTGTCGCTGGTCGGCCCCGCGGAGCAGCCGCAGTGCCCCGCGCTCGACAAGTGCAACGGCGGCATCGATGGGGCCGAGGTCGCGACCCGCATCCTCGAGTTCACCAACATGTTCACCTACGGCTTCGTCGGGCCCATCTGCGAGCCCTACGGTCCGTTCTTCCTCGAGGCGATCGGTGTCATCAAGAGTGCCTGCGACGACTTCGAACCCCCGGCCTGAACGCCTCTGGGCGCTACTGCTACTGCTCGGATGCGGCTCCGACCCGAGCGCCGGCTCGGGCGCGGGTGACAGCGGCACGACCAGCGGCGCCGAGGTCACGTCTGCCTTCACGACCACCGTCGATACCGGCTCGACGGTCGGCACGGATGCGTCGGGCTCGGCTGGCGGCAGCTCCGACGGCACCCGCGGCAGTACCAGCGATCCCGACACCGGCGGCCCGCAGCCCGACGACTGCATCACCGACACCGCCGCCGGCCACCACGCCTTCGCGTGCGATGGCATCACCTACGATCTCGAGGTGCCGCCGCAGTGCCTCGCCGGCGGCTGCGGCCTCATCGTCGACGTGCACGGCTTCACCATGAGCGCGCAGATGCAGGACGCCAACACCGGCATGCGCGCCCGCGGCACCGAGCACGACTTCATCGTCCTGCAGCCCAACGCCAACCCTGCGCCGCCGCTGGCCAGCTGGAACCCCGCGACCGACGACGACAAGGTCTTCGCGTTCCTCCAGCGGGTCGCGACGGTGTTCGCGGTCGACCCCGATCGCATCCACTTCACCGGTTTCTCCCAGGGCGGTTTCATGAGCTGGCGCTTCGCGTGCGACCACGCCGACGTGCTGGCCTCGGTGGCGCCCGGCGCCGCGTGTGGCAACGGCGGCGGTGCGTTCCCCGACTGCGTCTTCGACGACACCCACGCGCCGAGCGAGCCGCTCGACATTCTCTACCTGCACGGCACCACCGACGCGCTGGTGAACATCGCGTGCGCGCAGCCCCGCATCGACGCGGTCGTCGAGCACTTCGGGCTCGGGCCGGCGATGCAGGTCGAGCAGGACGGCAGCCATCGCTGGATCCGCCACGAGAGCGACGAGATGGTGCTCGAGTACATCGAGCACGACTACGCCGCCGCCTCGCCGCTCATCCTCGGCCACTGCTTCCCCGGCAGCACCGACCCCGGCGACGCACCCGGCCAGGTGTTCTCGTTCAGGTGCGAGGGCGACAACGCGTTCGTGTGGGGCGAAGCGGTGATGGACTTCTTCCTCGCCCACCCGAAGTGATGGCGAGGGCGCGCGATCGTCAGCGACCGAAGCGCACCACCGCGGCGAGCATCACCACCCACGCGCCGCGCCGCCACACCTCGAAGCCCTGGATCGCGTGGGCGCGCGCGCGCAGGGTGGTCGCCACCGTGAGTCGCCCACCGAGCGCCACCCGCGGTGCCACGCGACCCTCGAGCTGGATCGGCAGGCCCAGCAGTGGGTCGACCCGCACGAAGCGTTCGTCCCCCACGCGCGCCCCGTGCACGCTGATGCCACCGCTCGCGAGCACCGAGAGATGCAGCGCGCGGCCCAGCTGCGCGCGGTAGCCGAGGCCCGCCGCCAGCTGGGTGTCGACGGTGACGATCTCGGAGCTGCGCGTCGGCAAGACCGCGAGGTCGAGGCCGAGCGCGAGCCCACGATCGGAGGCCAACTCCGCGCCCATCGACGGCGCGGCATCGACCGCGCGTGGTCGCCACGCAAACCCCACGCCGATGCGCCCAGCGGCCGACCAACGCGGGCGCCGACGCGGCGCGGTGGGACTCGCGGCGGGCGTCGCCACCGGCTCGCGCGGTCGCGATGGCACCTCGGGCGGCGCCGCGGCGGTCGACGTGACGCTCGCCGCCGCCGCATCGAGCTGCTCACGCGCGTCCTCGATCGCGCCGTGCTCGACCGCGGTGGCGAGCGAGCGCATGCACGCATCGGCATCGTGCCCCTGCGCGACCGCGTGACCGCCGTCGCGACGATCGACGCACAGGGTGCGAGCGGCGTCGATTGACTCGGGCACGATCACGTCGCCGTGGGCAGCGAAGGCCGCGAGTACGTCGCGGCGATCCGCGGCCGCACCGGGCGCAATCACGACGTGCACACCATCCGTCACTGCCGCCGTGGAATCCGCGCCGGCGCGCGCGAGATCGACGGCGACCTGGACCAGCTCCAGCTCGACGACCGCCGCATCGCGACCACCGGCGACGATCTCGGCGCTCGCGGGCGCGACACCGCGTGCGTGCGCCGTGACGACGTAGCGATCGTCGCGACGCGCGATCGTCAGACGCGTCGTAGCGCCGGGATCGATCGCAACGCCGCCCTCGAGTAGGCGTTCGATGACGTGGCCGGTCACGCGCCGGACATCACCTGCGGCGAGCGCCCCGTCGTCGACCTCGACGCGCACCGCCGGCATCGCCGACACGACCCACCACATCGCGATCGTCAGGCCCACGAACACCCGCGCGGGCGAGATGTCGGTCGCAACGCGGCTCTCGTGCACCGCGGCGCACTAGTCACCGCAGTCCAAGCGCGCGAGGTGATCGCCGGCGCGCGCACGGGAGCTGCCCTTGGTGAATCGGCGCAGGTGCGAGCGCCAGTGCGCGCACGCAGTCGTGTCGTCACCGTGCAACTCGAGCAGGGTGCCGAGCTCGAACGAGAGCACCTCGAGCGTGTCGGGATCGTGCACCGCCGCCATCGAGCCGAGAAGCAATCGTTCGGCATCGTCGTAGTCGCCGGCATGACGCAGGCGCGCGACCTGGTCCAGCAGCTCGCCCAGATCGACCGCAGCGGCCGGCTGCGACGGCTTCTGCCGCTGTGCGGGCGTGGCGGGCCGCGGCGCAGGCACCGGCAGGTCGGGGGCCCGCGCGGGCTCGGCCGGCCGGCGATCCCAGCTGAAGCGCTGGCCCGGCAGCACCTCGTGGACCTCGGCGCCGTCGACGAACTCGACCCGCCCGTGGATGAGGTCGAGGTGACCACGCGGGCCCAGGTTCTGGATCTCGAAGCGCGTGCCGATCACGCGCACGCGGCCCGCACCCACGTCGACCTCGACCGGCGGCGCGTCACCGACGGGTCGCACGTCGAAGCTCGCGGCGCCCGCAAGCAACACGATCGTGCGATCGCGGCGGGCGAGCTGCGCGTCGGCCCAGACCTCGACCTCGACACCGATCTCGTCGAGCCGCAGCCGACACGGCGCGGCGACCTCCGCGGGAACACCGGTGAGCGTCGTCGCGCATGCGTCCTGCGGCGACGGGGTCGGGAGCGGCGCGGTGGGGTTCGGCGCCACCGCCACCGGTGCCACCGGCACCGCGGAGGCGGGCGAGGCCGGCACCCCCCGCGGCAGCCACCACCACGCCAGCGCCACGCCGAGTGCGAAGCTCGCGATCGGGATCCACACACGCGCCGGCGACGATCGCCTGCGGCCCCGAGGCGCCTCGAGCACGTGGCGTCGCAGCGTCGACGGCACCGGCACGGCGTCGAGCGCCGCGCCGAGGGCTTGCAGATCGTCGTGCAGCGGTCGGTCGATCATGGCGCCGCCTTTGCTTCGCAGTCGCGGGCGCGCGCGAGCTGGGCCTCGGCGCGCGTGAGGAGCTTCGAGACGTAGCCGGGTGACAGGCCCAGGATCGCGGCGATCTCGAGCTGCGGTGTGCCATCGAAGTGCCGCATGCAGACGATCACGCGCTGGCGATCGGGCAGTCGGTCGATCTCCGCGAGCAGCGCCCGCAGCTCGGCGCGTTCGAGCACGATGCTGTCGGGCTCGCGGGGCGCGGGTGCCTGCATGCCGAGCACCCAGCGCACCGGCGCCAGCTGCAAGAATCGCTCGCGCCGCAGCAGGTTGAGCGCACGGTGGACGGTGGCGCGGTACAGCCACCCGCCGACGTTGTCGATCAGCGCGCCGTCGTCGATGCGCTCGATCAGATCGACGAACACGTCCTGCGCGACGTCCTGCGCGAACCCGCGATCCCCCCTACCGTAGCGCAGCGCCAGCCGGTAGGTTCGTTCGCCGTGGGCATCGTACAGCTCGGCCAGCCGCGCGCGGCGGTCCTGCGGCAGCGCGGCCGCGAGCGAGGGTGCGAGCATGGCGGGCATGCAGGTCGACGACGTCTCGGCACACGAGCATCGGCGGAATTTCCTGCCGCGATCGGGAAATCGACCGGCGGGTGGTTTGCCGAGGTGGCCATGACCCCACGAGCTCGGCTCCGGACCCTGATGTTGGCCCTGTGCACCGCACTGGGCGGCTGCACCACCGATGCCGTCGATCACGACGGCCGTTGCGCACCCAAGGTGTTGGCGGGCACGTTCACCGGCCTCGACCTCGACCTGCTGCAGGGCTACACCCGCGTCGGCGGCGATCTCCAGATCCCCGAGGGCACCACCTCGCTGATGGCGCTGGGGTGCCTCGAGCACGTCGACGGCGGGCTCACGATCGCGGACCTTCCCGCGCTGGGCGACCTCTCCGGGCTCGAAAACCTGCAGCACGTCGGTGGCCTCTCGCTCTCGGGTCTTACGGCCCTCGACGACACCTCGGGGCTGTCGGGCCTGCGCGAGATCGACGACGGCATGAGCCTGTGGGACCTGCCGGCCCTGCGCGAGCTCGCGGCCCCGGCGAACCTGACGACCCTCACGAGCGTGGAGCTCGTGCGGCTCTCGGCGCTCGAGCGATGGGATGCGCCGATCGGCGTCGACGAGCTCGACCGCGTGATGATCGCGGAGGTCGAGCCGAGTGCATCGATCACGGCGCTCGTGGGCGTCACGCACATCGGCCAGCTGAACCTCGACCTCGGCCCGCAGCCGAACCCCCTGCCGGCGTCACCCCACCTGCACCTGGATGGGCTGCGCACGGCCGACGCGCTGGCGCTGCACGGCGTGCCGGCGGGTGTCATCGCGTCGCTGGGCGCACTGGAGAGCGTCGGTGGGATGACGCTCTCGTCGCCCTCGGCCACCGACCTGGCGGGCCTCGCCTCGCTGCGCACCGCCACTTCGCTGCGGATCACCAACAGCCCCGCGCTCACGTCGCTGCATGGCCTCGAAGCGCTGGAGGAGGCCAGCTCCATCGAGCTCACCTCGCTCGCCGCGCTCGCTGACCTCGACGGGCTGGCGGGCCTGCGCCGGGTGGTGGGCCAACCGCCGGCGCGCGACGGCGTCGCCGGTGACCTACCCAGCATCCAACTCGAGCGGTGCCCGGCGCTGCACGATGTCTCGGCCCTCGATGGACTCGAGTCCGACTACCTCTTCGAGCTCTCGCTGCGCGAGCTGCCGAGCCTCACGACGCTACCCAGCTGGCCAGCGCTGCGGCGCATCGGCTACCTCGACCTCGATCGCACCGGCGTCACCGACCTCGACGCGCTGCTCGGCGTGACGCGCATGGACGCTTCCTACTTTGCGGCGGGAGACCCCGCGCCGCACGACAGCGACAACTTCTCGATCACGCTCACCGACAACCCGGCACTCGCCGACCTCGAAGGGCTCGCGGGGGTGGTCGCGGTCGGTGCGTGGGGCGACCTGTACATCCACGACAACGCCGCGCTGCCGAGCTGCAGCGTGGACGCGCTGGTGGAGCAACTCGGCGCCGCCGGGCGCACCGACGGCACCTACGAGGTCGGCGACAACGGCGACTGCTGAACCTGCGCGTGGGCGAGCGCGGCGATGGTCGCGGGCGTCGAGCCACAGCAGGCGCCGATCCACGCCAATCCGTGTCGTCGCGCGAGCGCGACCAGCTGCGCCGCGAAGGCGTCGTCGTCCTGACCCGGCGCGCAGCTGGGGTACGCCGCTTCGATCACGCCGCCCGGCGCGAGCTCGAGCGCGGCCGCGATCGTCGGGAGCGCCGCGCAGTGCAGCGCGACGTGCTCGACCTCGAGTCCCGCGAGCGCGGCGGCGTGCAGCGTCGGCGTCGGCACCACCGCGGCCCACCGCCGCGGGTGCAGCCCGCGCGTGACCTCCAGCGCGCGTGCGAGTTCGTCGAGATCGACGAAGCTCTCGAGCAAGAGCACATCGATGCCCGCTTCGACCAGCGCGATGGCGGTCTCGCGATACTGCTGCGCACGGCGAATGGGCTCGACCGCGGCGGGCAGCATCGCGACGGCACCCGCCACCTGCGCGCTCGGGGCCCCGCGACGTGCCAGCGCCACGGCGGCCCGACATTGCCGCGCCACGTCGTCGCCGACGTAGTGACGGTGGGCGCAGGTGGTGTTCGTCGTGATCATCGCCGCGCCCGCGGTCGCGTAGTCGGCTGCGATCGCCGACACCAACGCGGGCGCCTCGAGGTTGGCGGCCGCCGAGAACGCCGGCGCGCGCAGCTCGAAGCCGCGGCGCGCCAGCTCGGTCCCGGTGGCGCCGTCGAGCAGGCGCATCAGTCGTTGGGGTCGCAGGTGCCCTGGCAGCAGTCCGGCATCAGGCAGATCGAGGGATCGTCCTGCATCGCGATGATCGGCATCTGCCGACAGATGTAGCCGTCGCGGTCGCACTGCGCGTCGTCGGTGCACTCGCGCGCGCAGTACTCGAAGGTGCCCTTCGAGCCCACGCACGACACACCGCCGGCCGGATCGCACATCGGGTCGTCGGCCACGAAGCGGGTGTTGGCGTCGGGCAGCACGCAGGGCTTGCTGCAGTAGCCGAGCGGCAGCTCGTAGACCACCGCCTGGTTCAGACACACCGCACCGTCGCCCAGCAGCGCCACGCACTCGGCATCGCCCGAGCAGGCGGCGCCCCAGGCGTCTTGCAGCGGCTCGGTGGCGCCGTTGGTGCCGTCGATCATCTCCGGGAACGCGCAGCCGAGCGCGGCCGCATCGTCGCCGCCGCTGGCCGAGCCCGCCGAGCTGTCGGCGTTGGTCGAGGGCGACGAGGCACCGTCGTCGTCGGAACCGGTGTCGGCGGGGCAGGCAGTGAGGGCCGCGAGCAGCGAGCCGAGCACGAGCGAAGCGCGAAACATCATGGCCGGCATCGTATGCGAACCCGCGCGGCTTTGGCCAACTTGCCGCGGCCCCCCGCGCGCTGGCGGCGGACGCACGCGCGCCCGGAGCCGCGCCCCGGTCGCCGCGGTCACGCGCCCGTGATCACTTCGGCCCCGGCGCAGTCTCCGGGATCATGCCGCCGCTTCGGACTTCCGCCCTGCTCGCGCTCGCCGTCCTCGGCGTCGCCTGCTCGAGCAAGCCCCTGCCCGACGACAAGCTCGCCTACGCCGGTCACTGGACCGGCAAGGGCGTCGACCTGACCATCACCGAGGGCGGTCGCTGCTCGTACCACCGCGTCTCCGACGACGGCAGCGTCGACGTCAACGCGCCGGTCCAGAGCTTCGACGGCGACGACTTCGTCGTCGGCCTCGCGTTCTTCAACACCACCTTCGACGTCACCGCGCCACCGCACCAGCAAGACGGACGCTGGCACATGACGGTCGACGGTCACGAGCTCGTGCGCGTCGACGCGCCGTGACGGCGGCGGCGACTGCCCCCGATCACAGCCGCTCGATCACGCAAGCAATCCCCTGCCCCACGCCGATGCACATGGTCGCGAGGCCGTAGCGGCCGCGGGTGCGCTGCAGGCCGTAGACCAGCGTGGTGAGGATGCGGGCGCCCGAGCAGCCGAGCGGATGCCCCAGCGCGATCGCACCGCCTTGCGGGTTGACGCGCTCCGGGTCGAGCTCGAGCGCGCGCATCGACGCCAGCACCTGGCTCGCGAAGGCCTCGTTGAGCTCGGCGACGTCGATGTCGGCCGCCGTCAGCTTGGCGCGCTCGAGCGCCTTGCGGCTGGCCGGCACCGGGCCGATGCCCATCTCGCCCGGGTGCACGCCGGCGTGCCCCCACGAGACCACGCGCGCCAGCGGGCGCAGATCGAACGCGCGGGCCTTGGCCAGCGAGGTGACGAGCAGCGCGCACGCGCCATCGTTGAGCGACGAGCTGTTGCCCGCGGTCACGGTGCCGCCCTTGCGGAATGCCGGCTGCAGCTTCGCGAGCTTGGCCAGCGTGGTGTCGCGGCGCACGCCCTCGTCGGCGCCGACGCGCAGCGGCTCCTCGTCGCGACCGCGCGGCACCTCGATCGGTGCGATCTCGTCGTCGAACCAGCCCTCGTCCTGCGCGTGCGCGGCCTTGCGATGGGACTCGAGCGCCCACGCGTCCTGGTCCTCGCGCGACACGCCGTAGCGCTCGGCGACGTTCTCGGCGGTCTCGCCGAGGCCCTCGACCGGATACAGCCGCTGCATCGCGGGGTTCGTCATGCGCCAGCCCAGCGAGGTGTCGAACAGCTCGGCCTTGCGCGCGAAGGCTTCGTCGGCCTTCGGCATCACGAACGGCGCGCGGGTCATGCTCTCGACGCCACCGGCGACGTAGACCTCGCCCTCGCCCGCGATGACGCCCTTGCTGGCGTGCAGCACCGCCTCCATGCCCGAGCCACACAGGCGATTGACGGTGACACCCGGCACCTCGATCGGCAGGCCGGCGAGCAACGCGGCCATGCGCGCGACGTTGCGGTTGTCTTCGCCGGCTTGGTTGGCCGCGCCGAACACCACGTCCTCGACCTGCTCGATCGCCGCGGGATTGCGCTCGGCGATCATGCGCACCGCGAACGCGGCGAGATCATCGGGGCGCACCGGCGCCAGCGCGCCGCGGAGTCGACCGATGGGGGTGCGGATCGCGTCGACGATCACGGGGATGCGGGAGTCATCGGCCATGGGAACGCTGGCCTTATCACGACTCCCGACGAACCGCCTGGGTGCGAGCCGTTGCGCGATCTCACGGGTCGCGTACGCGAGGTCGCACGCTACATCCGTGCCGGGGCCTCGATGCCCAGCTGCAGCAGCCCGAAGCGCAGCGCCTCGTGTGCCGCGCTGACCAGCGTCAGCCGTGCGATGCGCACCTCGCCCTCGCTCTGCAGCACGCGGCACTGCTTCGAGTTGACGAAGCGGTTGATCGACTTGGCGAGCTCGTGGAGGTACGCGCAAACCAGCGACGGCCGCAGGCTCGCGGCCGCCTGCGCCAGCGCAGGTCGCAACCCGTCGAGCACGGTCACCAGCTCGCGCTCCTCGGGCTGGCCGAGCGTCGCGAGCGTGGCCTGCAATGCCGCAGCGTCGGCCCCCGCCGCGGTCGCGAGCCCCTGCTCGGCGGCCCTGCGGAGGATCGAGCCGGCCCGCGCCGCGCTGTACTGCAGGTACGGCCCGGTGTTGCCCTCGAGCTCGAGCCACGCCTCGAGCTCGAACACGATCTTTTGGTTCACGTCGCGCGACAGCATGCCGTACTTGATGGCGCCGAGCGCCAGCTGGTGCGCGCAGGTCTCGATCTCGGCGTCGCTCCACTCGCCGCGGTACTTGGCGAGGTACTGCGACAGCAGGTAGCTGGTCATGCGCTCGCGCAGCGCGCGGAAGAGGATCACGTTGCCCGAGCGCGTCGCCATCGGGCCGCTCGGCAACTCGACCATCTCGTAGGGCACGTGCTCGCAGCGCGCAGCCTGGGCGAAGCCCATCTTGGCGAGGGTCAGGAACACGTGGCGGAAGTGGTCGCTCTGACGGGCGTCGACCACATAGATCGAGCGATCGATGTGGTGCTCCTCGAACTTGAGGCGCGCCAGCGCGAGGTCCTTGGTGGCGTAGAGGCTGGTGCCGTCGCGCTTGCGCAGCATGAAGAACGGCATGTGCTTGACCTCGTCGTTGACGATGCCCACCGCCCCTTCGCTGCGCACGAACACGCCCTTGGCGAGGAACTCCTCGACCAACGCGAGGCCCGGCTCGTCGACCTCGCTCTCGTAGAACACGCGGTCGAACGTGACGCCGCACCAGCGGTAGATCTCGTCGAAGTCGGCCAGCGACCACGCCCGAGTCTCGCGCCACACCGCGGTGAGCTCGGGATCGCGGGCCTCGAGTTTCTGCAGGATCTCGGTGGTGCGGGCCTTGGCCTTCGCGAGCTCGGTGACTGCGCCGGCGTCGCCGGCCTTGGCCGCGTCTTCGAGGGTCGCGAGGCGATCGCTGGCGGCCGAGTACAGCTCGCCGAGCCACTCGCCGCGGGCCTGGTCGGGCGGCACACGACCGGCGTCGTCGAGCATGTCGAGGTACCACCACAGGCACTTGGCGATGTGGGCCCCGACATCGCCGAGGTAGTTGGCGGCGATGACGTCGAAGCCGTCGCATCGCAGCAGTCGCACCAGCGCGTCGCCGAGGCAGAGGTTGCGCATGTGCCCGACGTGGAACGCCTTGTGCGTGTTGGGCTGCGAGTACTCGACCATCACGTGCTCGGCGCGCGACACCTCGACCCGTTGTGGCCCGCGCAGCAGCGGCGCGAGCACGATGGCGGCGGCGTGGCCGAGGTCGAGCTCGAGGTTGACGTAGCCGCCGCTCGCGGCTGCGGCCTTCAGCCCGGGCGCGCCCTGCAGCGCCGCGGCCAGCTCGGTCGCGATCTGCGGCGGCGCGCGGCGCAGCGCCTTGGCCAGCTTGAAGCACGGGAACGCGAGCTCGCCGAGGGTCGGATCGGGCGGCCGGGTCAGGGCCGCCGCGACCTGGGCGGCGTCCATGTCGGCACCGGGGGGAAGCGCGGCGACGATCGCGGCCGCGACGTCCTGCTGCAGCGCGGTCGTCATCGACCGGAAGCGTAGACGAGCCCACCGCGTGTCCGCAAACGGCGAGGCGGACCGCGGTTTGGCCGGTCTCCAGCGATCGCGCCAGACGCGGCGCCACGCTCGGGGCGCGTCATGATCGCCACGCCGGCGATCGCGGCCCGTCTTGGCGCTCCCGATCGGTCGCCGCGACACGATGAAAGGGATGGGTGTGCACGCCGTAGCTGCGGCATGGCCTGAGGCCACCCGAGGACGATCATTTCATGTCGACCGCCACACGAATCCCCGCTGCTGCGACCATCGCCCCCGTCATGCGTAGGACTGCGTTCGCGTTCCATGGTCTCTGGTCGCTCTGGGCGGTGGCGCCCACCTTGCTCGCCGGCTGCAACGACGACAGCACGTCGCCCGCCGCGGACTCGACGGGCGACTCGACGTCCGGCGCGACGATGACGACCAACTCGACCTTCGAGACCCTCACGACGACGTCCGCCGACGCCGTCACCAGCTCGGTCGACAGCACGGTCAGCGACACGGTGACCGACACCTTCACGACCAGCGACACCTTCACGACCAGCAACACCACCGAGGGCAGCACGGTCACGAGCGACAGCGACACCGTCGGCACCAGCTCGACCGACCCATCGGTGTCGACCACCGACCCTTCGGGCAGCTCGACCAGCGACACCGCGAGCACGACCACGGATCCCTCGGTGTCGAGCACCGACCCCACCTCGACCACCGATCCCACCGTCGGACCCACGACCGATCCGACCACGTCGTCGACCACCGATCCCACCGTCGGCACCGACACCGATCCCACCGCCGGCACCGACACCGACCCCACCGCGGGCGGCGGCTTCGACCCGCCGCCGGCGTTCGGCACCAACGTGCTCGACCTCGATCTCGTGGGCGTGTGGGGCCTCAACTGGGATCAGCCGAACGGCTTCGACTCGGTGCTCGACGTCGACGACCAGGGCAACTTCATGTGGACCGAGACCTCGGCCGACTGCAGCACGACGACGCTCGCGTCGGGCTTCCTGTGGGTCGACAACGGGCAGATCGTCATGCACGTCGAGACCTGGGAGCGGCCGCTGCCGTGGGACACCCAACCCGCGCTCGGCGAGACCTTCCCGCCGCCCTTCCGCCTGCGCATGGGCTTCTCGCTGCAGGGCAGCGGCCCCGACGACTACCTCGCGCTCGCCGGTCCGCCGACCCTCACCGAGACCGCGCCGTACACCGGCGAGTCGTACATCCGCCTGGCCTCCGACGGCGCATACATCGGCGGCAACTGGCACAGCGAAGCGCAGCTCGAGGCGATCCCCGCCGGCGAGACCAGCCCGGTCGTGATCGTGCGCGACACCTACCAGGCGCTGCTCGACGCCGAGACCGATGGCACCCCCAACGGCACCGGCGTGCGCGCGGTGAACACCACCTACTATCCGATCCCCTCGGCCTCCGACGCCTTCGCCAGCGGGAACTGGACCTGCCTCGGTGGCTGCCCCGCGATGTCGGGTACCACCCTGGTCGACGGCTCGAACCTCTACACCTACGGGCCCTACGGCGGGCAGACGCACCTGTTGACGTTCGCGAGCGGGCGCACGTTCCGCTCGGGCTACGACAGCGACTGTCCGTAGCCACGAGCTCGCATCCCGCCTCGGAGCGGGACCACGGCGCTGCGCAGCAACGCAGCCCGTGGCGGGTCAGGCATGCCTTCGAGGCGAATATTCCTTGACAGGAATATTCAGTCCGCGCAGACTGCCCGTGCATGCTCGAGACGTTCGTCGCCCTCGCCGAGGGCAGTCGTCTGCGCATCGTCGATCTGCTGCGCACCGGTGAGCGACCGGTCGGCGAGATCGGCGAGGCGTTGGCGCTGCCGCAGCCGCAGGTGTCGAAGCACCTCAAGGTGCTCAAGCAGGCCGGCCTCGTCGAGGTCGAAGCACGCGCGCAGCAGCGACTGTATCGGCTGCGCGCGGCGCCGCTGCGTCAGCTCTTCGACTGGCTCGCGGACTACCGCGCGCTGTGGGAGGAGCGCTTCGCGGGGATCGACGCCGTGCTCGCGGACATGCAACGGGCCACACCGGGCGAAGACCCCGGTCGGCCATCACCGCGGCGAGGGCCGCAGAAGCGCGCGAAGACATGAACGCAACCGACTCGAACGCCGGCGACGGCACCACGATGGACCTCGTCGGCGAGGCCGAGATCCGCATCTCCCGCAGCTTCGCCGCCCCCGCGGCGCTGGTGTTCCGGGCGCTGCACGACCCCGAGCACGTGCGAAGGTGGTGGGCCCCGGCCTCGCGCGGACAGATGACACGCTGCGAGATCGACCTGCGCGTCGGCGGCAGCTGGCGCTACGAGATGCGCACGGTCGGTGGTGAGCTCGTGGGCTTCCACGGCACGTACCTCGAGATCGATGCGCCGCACCGCGTGGTCTCGACCGAGATCTTCGATCCCTTCCCCGACGCGGGCTCGACCGTCACCGTCACCCTGGTCGAGCACGACGGCACCACCACGATGACACAACACGTCGTGTATCCCTCCCGCCAGGTCCGCGACATGGTGATCGCGACCGGCATGGAACACGGCATGCGCGAGAGCCTGCGCCAGCTCGGCGAGGTCGTCGGTGGGCTATCGGGCTAGCCGCCGCGGCGAGCCCACGGGACGTGGCTCGGGGCCCGAACCCCCCGTGAAAGCCGGGCGCCCCGTCGGGCGTTCCGGCGCCCATGGGACGCGTCCTGCCCCTGTTCGCGACCATGGCTGCGGCGGCCGCGGTCTGGCTGCACGCGCCTACGGCCATGGCATGCAAGTGCAAGGGCCCACCGACCGTGGCCCTGCCACGGCTCGACGGGCTCGCCCCCACGCAGCAGCACGCGTCGCTGCGCTGTGACGGCGGCGACCCGGCCCGCTGCACCTGGCGATCGACCCACGTCTTCGTGGTTCCTGCAGGTGCCGGTGCCACGATCGCCGGCTCGCTGCCGCCCGCGGATGACGGCGAGCTGCGGCTGGAGCTGCCCAATGGCACCATCGTCGAAGGCTCTACGACCGACGAGGTGAGCTTCGAGGTCGCGGCCACCCGCGGCGCACCGATCGAGCTGGTGCTGTCGGGGACCTTGACCTTGCCCGCCGATCGCTGCGGCTGTCACCCCCATGGCATCCGCAGCCGTCACCTCGCGGTGAGCCCGTTGCGGACCGAAGCGAAGCACACCCTGCGGTTCATCAGCAGCGGCGGCGAGCTCGCGCTCACGATCGACGAGGACATCCCGGGCGAGCTCCGGGTCGACCCGCCGGTTCCTGTGCACCGACACCGAAGCCGTGGTCGCGATCGAACCGAGCTCACGGTCAACGACGTCAGCAGACTCGAGTGGCGTCGTCGGTTCGTGCGCGGCGGTCCGCTGCTCGCCGCCGGCGGTGGCTGGGGTTCGTCCCGCGCCGTGCGGGTGCGTGCCGGCTACGAGCTCGCGTATCCCGAGCGGGTCATCTACGCCCTGGTCGGCGAGTCCGACACCACCAACGCCGTCATCGTGCCGTCGGTGCAGCACCAGACCCGGCAGAACAGCGTGCTCGTGGTGCTGCCGAGCGTCGGCACCGGCGTCGGCGTGCCGATCCGCGTGTACCCCGAGCCGCGCGCCGGCGTGCGTCTGCAGCTCGATCTGTCGTGGTGGGTCGTCAGCTTCGTCGGCACCTTCGACATCTACCCTCCGACCAAGACCGCGGCGACCCAGCTGGTCGGCGCGCTCTACGGGCAGGTCAACTTCTAGCAACGCACCGCCACGGCGCGTCGTCGCGGAGGCGGTACACTCGCGGGCGGTCATGGATCCGCAACAACTCCGAGAGCTGACCGCGTTCGCGGTCGAGAGCGCACAGCTGGCCGGTTCGTTCACGCTGGGCTACTTCAACGCGGGCACCCCCCACGAGCTGAAGGCCGATCGCTCGCCAGTGACGGCGGCCGATCGCGGCGCCGAGGAGCGCCTGCGCAAGCGCATCGAGCAGGCGTTCCCGAGTCACGGCATCCTCGGTGAGGAGTACGGCGAGACCCAAGGTCGCGAGCCGGGGCGGTGGATCCTCGATCCGATCGACGGCACCGTGTCGTTCATCTGCGGCGTGCCGCTCTATGCGGTGTTGGTCGGCTTCGAGTGGGAGGGCGAGATGGTCGCCGGCGTCATCCACCTGCCCGCGCTCGGCGAGACGGTGTGGGCGGCGAAGGGCCAGGGCTGCTGGTGGAACGGCCGCCGCGCGCACGTCTCCGACACCGCGAGCCTGTCGCAGGCGCGGCTGTGCACCTGCGGCACCAAGCTGCTGTACGACCACGGTCGCGGCGCCGCGTTCGAGCGCGTGCGCGCGCAGTGCCTGCTCGATCGCGGCTGGTCCGATGCCTACGCCTACGCGCTGGTCGCCACCGGCCGCGCGGAGATCGTGCTCGACCCGGTGATGAGCATCTGGGACACCGCCGCGTGCATGCCGTGCGTGGTCGAGGCCGGCGGCAGCTTCACCGACTGGAGCGGCAACGCCACCCATCGCGCACCCGAGGCGGTCGCGACCAACGGCGCGCTGCTGCCGGCGGTGATGTCCGCGATCCGCGGGTAGAACGCGCGGTCGCCTCACGTGCGATCGAGGCCGCGCCGCCGTCGCAGGCCGGCCTGGATGCGCCCGAGCGTGCAGTATGATTAACGAGCGGTCAAGATGCTGACCGAGCGAGCGCCTAGCGCCGACCGTAGACGATCACGTTGTACATGCGCGCGTCCGTTCTGCCGGGGTTCTCGTAGCTGTGGGGCACGTCGGCCGCGAAGCTGAGCGTGTCGCCCGAGCCGAGGTCGTACGTGGCGCTGCCCGCCCGGATGCGCACGACACCGGCGACCACGATGATTCCCTCGCGCGTCCCGGGGGCATGGGCATCGGCGACGTGGGTCGAGCGCGCCGCGAGGTGCAGCTCGTAGATTTCGGTGTCTCCCAGCGCGCGCTCCGGCGTCAGCGGGCGACTCGCGAGCTCGCCCTCGCTCGAGCGAATCACCGCCGAATCGCCCTTGCGGACCACCGTACCCCCCTCTACGCGACCCTCGCCGAGCATCGACGCGAACGGCAGGCCGAGCCCGTCGCAGATCCGCCACAGCACGCCGAGCGTCGGGTTGGTGCCGCCGGTCTCGATCTGCGACAGCGTGCCCTTCGACACCCCGGTCAGCGCCGCGAGCTCGTCGAGCGAGTAGCCGCGGGCGCGGCGGATCGCGTGCAGCCGCTCACCGACCTGGCGGGTGAAACCGTCCGAGGTCTCGGCGGGCGCGACCGCCACGGTGGCAGCAGCGACACGGGACGGGCGAGCGCGGGTGGTCGACCTTGCGGTGCGGGCCATGCGCGGCACCCTACCACGGGCGACGGACCCCGTTCATCTTCGTGCGACGGCCGGTCAGCAGCCTGACGGGCGCACCCCCAAGTTGGTCGAGGTGGTCGAGGTGGTCGAGGTGGTCGAGGTGCCCGTGCAGCTCGCTCTTGCGCGAGCGCGAACAGACCACCGGGATGTCCATCGCCCGGCAGCGCAGCCGGATCGACCGCATCATCGAGTGGTTGATCGCGTCGGTCAGCACGATGACGAGGCCGATGGTCCGCGGGATCGGCCGCCTGAACTGGTCGTGCCGCTGACCGCACCACCACTGCACCTCCTCGAACCCCTTCTCCTCGAGCAGCGCCTCCACCGGCGCCGGGTGCGTCCCACCCACGATCAGCACGGCGCGGGACTGCGGCCGGATCTTGTCGCTGCACGGATCCGAGCGGTCGTCGGTCCCTGTGCGCATCCGCTTCGAACCGCAGTCCCGCGCCGCCTGAACGTTCGGCATACTGAACTCCGTTTAGCATGGTGCATCCAGGCGTGCAACGAGGCGCCCGAACCCGGACGAGGCGGGAGCGCGTGCGGGACGGAACTCGGGGCGTGGTCCCACCCATGCACCGAGGAGCCGCCGCGACGTCGGCCGGCACATGCGAGCATGTCCATGGATTCGTGTCGTTTCATCGTTCTCGGCCTCGCCCTGTGTCCCGGCGGATGCACGCCGAACGCACAGGGCTCTGTCCTCGAGACCAGTTCTGGCGAGGTCGCCTCCACCACGGACGGCGAGAGCACCGGCGAGCCCCCCGCACCGAGCGAGTGCCCAGCCCCCGGCGCGGGTCCGACGATGGCGGGCGACGTGACGACGGACGCCACGTGGACCGCGGATGGCAGCCCCTACATCGTCGACCACAACATCACGATCCGCGCGACGCTGACGCTCGAGCCCTGCACACGGGTGCTCTTCGCCCCCGACGTCGGCGCGGTGGTTCGCGACGCCGGACGGATCGTCGGCCACGGAACCGAAGCCATGCCGATCGAGCTCGCGCAGCTCGAGCCCGGCAGCCCGTGGGGCAACATTCGGATCTGGCAGGGCGGTCCGCTCGAACTCTCGTACACCACGATCGCAGGTGGTGGCGCGGTGGGGAGCACCGTCGGCCTCGCCGCGGCCATGATCGACGCACAGGGCGTGGACGTCGAAGGCGTCGGCGCGCTCCGATTTGATCACGTGACCGTGCGCGACTCGGACTCGCAGGGGATCATCCTGCGCGACGGAGCCCGATTCTCTGCCGACTCGGCGGGACTCGTCGCGACCGGCAACGCAGGGCACCCGGTGAACATGTGGGCCCAGGGGGTGTCGACGCTGCCGAGCGGCGAGTACACGGGCAACGAGGTCGACGCGATCTTCTTGGTGGGTAGCGGTCCTGCGAGCATCGCCCAGGACGCAACGATCCACGATCGGGGCGTGCCGTACATCGTGGGTACGCCGGAGACCGGCACCCAGCTGCGGGTCACGGGTGAAGCGGCGTCGGTGCCCCTGCTCACCATCGAGCCCGGCGTCGAGCTTGCGTTCGGCCCAGGAGGCGGCCTGCACCTCGACTATGGGTCACACAGCGGCCCAGCACGCGGCGCACTGGTCGCGGTCGGCACCCAAGATGCACCGATTCGCTTCACGTCGTCCGCCCAGGCTCCGGCGGCGGGGGACTGGTACGGCATCTACTTCTGGAACGAGCCCGATCCCCGCAGCGCGATCGAGCATGCCGTCGTCGAGTACGCCGGCGGCACGAGCCAGATCGGCAGCTCGACGTGCGCGTGGTCCGGGACGCGGCCGCACGACGGGGCGATCCGCTTCCTCGGCGAGCCGGCGCCCGCTGGGCAGCTCGTCACGAACACGCTGATTCGCAACAGCGCCGGGCACGGTATCGACCGCGGTTGGATGGGCGACCTCATCGACTATCAAGCCACCAATACCTTCGAATCGATCGCGTTCTGCATCGAGAGTTACCCGCATCCGCTCGATCCGACGCCGTGCCCCGACCCCGCGCCCTGCCCGATGCAGTGACGCTCCTGCGTCGCAAGTCGTCCGCGCCGAGCGGCGAAGACACGCGAGCGGCGGGCGCTAGACGACCCCCGAAGGGCACCTGCAGCGGCCTCCGGCGAAGTTCAGTAAAAGGTACAGCTAGTCAGTAAGATGACCGCTGCCGCCCCTTGGGCAGGCCTCGGCCCATGACCTTCCTCCTCTCGCTCCTCCTCCACGTCGCGCCGGCGACGGACCCCGCACGGACCTACGACGGTGTCGACGCCGCGCCAGCGCCCGCCACGGCGCCACCCGTGACACCCGTGGCCACCATGACGGCCGCGCCGGCGACGGCCGTGGCGCCCGCACCGACGACACCCGTGAAATCCGACGGCGCCGTCACGGCCCCGGCGAGGGCGCCCAGCTTCGCTGCGCCGACCTACGGCCTCGACACCACGCCCGCGCCGCTCGACACGACCAGCCCGAAGTTCACGCCGGGCAAGGGCCTGTCGCTGCGCAGCACCGACGGCCGGTTCGCGCTCAACCTCTCGCTGCGCACGGGCTTCCAGTACACGCTACAGCAGCCCCACGACGGCGCTGCGCTGCGGCAGGGCCTCGAGCTCCGACGCCTGCGCACGGTGTTCTGGGGCCACCTGTTCGGCCCGCACAACCAGTACTTCATCCAGCTCGCGCTCGCGCCCCGCGAGCTGCAGCTGCGCGACGGCAGCTTGCACTCGCATCCCGCGTGGGATGTGTACATGCAGTTCGACTACCTGCGTGATCTGACGCTGCGCGTGGGCATGTATCGGCCGCAGTACAGCCGCGAGCGGCTGATCCAGGACATCAACCCGCTGCTCGTCGACCGCTCGCTCGCCAACGCAGAGTTCAACCTCGATCGCGACATCGGCTTCGACATCCGCTCCGAGGACTTCCTCGGCCTCGGGCACCTGCGCTACTTCGCCGGCGTGTTCATGGGCGAGGGTCGCAACGCCGAGGGGCTCGGCGACGGCGGGCTGCTGTACACCGGCCGGGTCGACGTGCTGCCGCTGGGGCTCTTCGACGACTACGACGCCGCCGATCTGACGCGGGCCAAGAAGCTGCGCATGAGCTTCGGGGCCGCGTACGCGTATATCGATCGCGCCCACGCCGATCGCGGCGTCCTGGGCAACGCGCCCGCCGATGGCGGCACCACCAACATGCACAACGCGACCGCCGACGCGCTCGTGAAGTTCGCAGGGCTCTACCTCGAGGGCGGCTGGCTGTGGCGTCGCGGCATGCGGAACCCCGGCGACACCGTCGACGACGCGGGCGATCCGATCCCCACCGCAGCGCCGCGCAACGGCCACGGCTACTTCGCGCAGCTCGGCTTCCTGCTGCCGCACACATACCTCGAGCCAGCGTTCCGCATCTCGCAGGTGTTCTCGCAGGGGTCCAACACGGCGTTGGGCGACTCGAGCGAGATCGGCGGCGGGCTCAACTACTACTTCGCCGGCCACAACCTCAAGCTGCAGCTCGACTACTTCCGGCTGTGGAAGCGCGCGGCGCTGCGCCAGGGCACCGATCAGCTGCGCGTGCAGCTGCAGATGGCGTTCTGAGCCCGTCACCGGCTGGCCGGCGTCGGCGCCCGCGGGGCCTCGCTTCAGCGGCTGTAGAGGGAGCCCTCTCGCACGCGCACGACCTTGCCGTAGCGCGCGAGATCCTTGGGCTTCACCTTGCGCGGGTCGCCGACCACCATGATCGCGACCGGTCGCTGGGCGACGTGCTCGCGATAGAAGCGTTCGATGTCGTCGAACTCGATCTGCGCGTAGCCGGCCATCAGCTCGGGGCGAGGATCGCCGTCGTGACCGCGGCGGCGCCAGGTCTCGAGCTCGGCCTGCAACTCGCGGAACGGCGGCGTCGCGGTCTCCTGGCTGCGCGAGAGCGCCTGCCTCACCATGCCCATGCGCTCGGGCTTGCTCGGCATCTGCGTGATGAGTCCGAGCATCACGTCGATGGCCTCGAAGGTCTTGTCGGCCTGACAGCCCACGAAGCCCTGCAGCCAGCCGTGCTGCTGCGGCTCGTCGTCGCGTTCGTAGTCGCCGTGGGCGGAGTAGGCCAGCGCCCGCAGCTCGCGAACCTCTTGGAACACCAGGCCCGCCATGCCGCCGCCGAAGTACTCGCTGAAGGCGTCGGCAGCCGCGCGATCGGCCGGCACCACCGCGGCGCCGTCGACTGCGAACCACAGTCGGGTCTGCACCGCGTCGCGTCGCGGCACGAAGTAGACGGTGGTCTGCGACGGCAGCACCCGCGCGGGGATGACCTGTGGCTTGGCCGGGAGCTGGGCCACGCCCGGCGGCAACGCGTGATCGAGCGCGCGGGCGATCTCCACCAGCGGCTTGCGTCCGACGTAGCGGGCCTCGATCGCGTAGTCCTGCACCCGTCGCCATGCGCGGCGCAGCCGCTCGGGCCCCAGCGCCCGCGCGCCGCCCGGTCCGGTCTCGCGGCGGTACTTCGACTGCTCCCCCCACACCACGCGCTCGCGCAGCGCGTCGGCGACGTTGCCGGCGTCCTTGCGACCGATGCGGCGGTAGCCCCAGATCTCGCGACGCACCTGTCGCAGCGGCCGGCGCTCGAACGCCGGCGCGTCGAGGAGCTCGGTGAGCAGGCGCAGCGCACGGGTGCGATGTTGCTCGGGCCCCTGCAGCGTGACCACGAACCGATCGGACTCGGCGCGGGCCTCGAGCGTGGTGCTCAGCCGGAACAGCTCGCGATGGAAGCGCTCGCGCGGGATGTGCTCGCCGCCGATGCGCCCGAGCACGTCGGCGAGCATGTCGAGCTCGCGGATGTCGTCGGTGCCGACGCCGAAGCGCAGCTCGAGGGTGTAGATGTCGTTGAACGGGTTGCCGTTGCCGTGCAGCGTCACGCCCTCGCGCACGTTCGCGTGGTCGAGGTCGCGGGCCGGATCGACCAGCGCGAGCTTCGGCGCCGGCGAGGGCCGCTCCTGCATCGCGCGGTAGAAGCTCGAGTGAGCGCCGGGCACCGGCGTGACCGGCGGGGTCTTGGGCTTCTCGAGTCGCTGCTTCTTGGGATAGCCCGCGCGCGAGCGGATGGTCAGATGCGAGGCGCCGAACATGCGCGCGGCGGCCCGCACCACATCGGCCTTGGTCATGCCATGCAGCCGCGCGAGGTAGTCGAGCTGCCCCTGCCAGCCGCCGCGGGCCACGAATGCGTGCGCCATCGCGAGCGCGCGCTCGCGGTTGTCCTCCCACCGCAGCGCGGCCTTGGTCAGCAGCGCGGTGCGCAGGGCCTCGAACTCGGCCGCGTCGAACTCGCCCTTCGCGATGCGCTCGAACTGCCGCAGCACCAGCCGCTCGGCGCCGGCGAAGCTCTGCGTGAGCAGGCGCGGCGCGTACGCGACGACGTCGAGGTTGCTGTCCGCGAGATCGGCCGGCACGTGCATCGCCAGCAACACCTTGCCGTCGTCGGAGAGGCGATCGATGAGCCCCGAGCGCTGCTCGTTCGACAGCAACAGCCGCGCGACCGAGAGCTCGGCGAACTCGGGGTCGGCCTCGCGCGGGGTCCGGAACGCGACCGCGCCCACGCGGATCGGCGACAGCCGCATCGCGACGCGCTCGCCGGGGCGAAACGGTGCGATCGTGCGGGCCGGCGGCGCGGGCGTGGGCTTGCCGGCCCAGCGGCCGAACTCGGCCTCGATCCACGGCCGCACGGTCGCGGTGTCGAAGTCGCCCGACAGCACCAGCACCATGTTGCCGGGCACGTACCAGCGCTCGAAGTAGGCCTTCATCGCGCGCAGCGACGGTCGCTTGAGGTGGTCGACCTCACCGAGCACGTCGTTGGTGCCGTAGGGATGCTGCGGAAAGGCCGCGCGCATGAAGCGACGGAACAGCTCGTAGCCGGTGGTGTCGATCGCGATGTTCTTCTCTTCGTAGACCGCCTCGAGCTCGGTGGGGAACAGGCGAAAGACCGGGTTCTCGAAGCGGTGGGCGTAGATCGCCAGCCACGCCTGCAGCTGCGAGGCGGGGAACGTGTTGTGGTAGACGGTCTCGTCGTAGGTCGTGAAGGCGTTGACGCCGGTGCCACCGATCTGGCCCAGCAGCGCGTCGAGCTCACCCGGCACCGCGTAGCGATACGACTGCGAGACCGCGGCGGCGAGCTCGGCCTGGATGCCCGCCCGTGCGCCGGCGTCGGCGCTGCGCAGCCGCTCGTAGAGCTCCTCGATGCGCTGCTGCACCGGCTGCTCGGCGCGCCAGTCGGTGGTGCCGAGATCCTGCGTGCCCTTGAACAGCATGTGCTCGAGGTAGTGCGCCATGCCGGTGTTGTCCGGCGGGTCGTTCTTGCCGCCGGTGCGCACCGCGACCGCGCCGAACACCTCCGGGCGCGCGTGGTTCTCGCTCAGCATCACGGTCAAGCCGTTGTCGAGCACGAAGGTCGTGACCTGCAACGGATCCTCGATCGCCGCGGCCTCGGCAGCATCGGCGGGCCACGGCACCGCGGCGACCTCCGGGCCCCCACGATCCTTCGGGGGCGTGAGCGCGAACAGTAGCGACAGGGAGAGCGAGGTCAGCAGGTGCACGTGCGATCCGGGGCCGACGCGGTGGCTGCAGCGGGCGTCGGCGCGTAGGATACCAGCGCTCGAGCGGCAAGCGTGGGCGACACGCCGCAGCGGTCGACCGCGGGCGCGAGCACGGGTGGCCTTGCGTGGGACGCACGCCGTGCGCGACCATCTTCGTTCGGACGCGCGCTCGCCCCTCGCGGCGGCGTGCGAAGGGGTGGGCGACGATGCGTAGATCCTGGCTGTTTCTGATTTCCCTGGCGGCCTGCGGCGGCGGCGATGCGTCGAGCTCGGACGCCAGCGCGGGGCTCACCGGTACCACGACCAACAACGGCAGCGACTCCGGCTCCGGCTCCACCGCGACCATCGGCACCTCGCTCACCACGGCCGGCAGTGACTCGGGCTCCGCGACCGAGGGCGTGAAGTTCGACGTGCCGGTCGAGGAGACCACCGGCACCACCGGCGTGTTGCCGCCCAGCTGCAAGGTCGAGGACGACATGAACGGCGTGGGCGACTGCACCGAGTTCGCGCCGCCCGACGCGTTCGAGCCGGTGACGCAGTGGGACTTCATGGGTCCGCCGGGGTTCGCCGAGTCGATCGTGACGCCGCTGGTCGCGAACATGACCGATGACAACGGCGACGGCGAGATCGACCTGTGCGACATCCCCGATGTCGTGGTGGTCGCGGGGCCACCGCTGGGCGACACGCCGCCGGCGCGCATCTACGTGCTCGACGGCGCCACCGGGGTGCCGCACTTCGACACCGGCGACGAGATGGTGCAGTGGGGCGGGACCCCTGCCCTGGGCGACATCGACGGCGACGGCATGGTCGAGATCGTGACCAGCCGGCCCAACGGCGCCGCGCACCTGGTCGCGTTCGGACACGATGGCACGCTCGAGTGGGAGAGCAGCGCGGTGTGGAACGGCGCGCAGTCCAGCGCAGTGGCCCTCGCCGACGTCGACGGCGACGGTGACGTCGAGATCGCCGCCGGCGCCAACCTGTTCGATCACACCGGGGCGTTGCTGTGGAGCCAGCCCGCCAACGATCAGAGCTACTCGGCGACCGCGATCGCCGACCTCGACGGCGATGATCAGATGGAGATCCTGGTCTCGGGTGCGGTCTTCCACGCCGACGGCACGCTCTACTGGAACGTGCCCCAGGCCAGCGGCGGCTGGTCGCATCCCCAGGTCGCCGACCTCGACGACGACCCCGAGCCCGAGGTCCTGTACGCGCTGAACAACGGCGTGGTCATGTTCGAACACGACGGCACGCTCGTGTGGGGCCCGACCGCGCCGGCGGGCAACCCCACCGACATGAACCGGCCGATCAACATCCACAACTACGACCTCGACGACGACCGCGAGTTCGGGGCCGCCGATCCCACGCACTACGGCATCTACAACCGCGATGCGAGCATCGTCTGGACCGCGCCGGTGCTCGACGCCAGCGGGCAGTCCGGCGGCACCGCGTTCGACTTCATCGGCGCAGGCGTGGCGCAGGCGATCTACATGGACGAGAGCACGGTCTACGTCTTCGATGACGCCGGCAGCGTGCTGATGCAGGTGCCGTATCGCTCCGGCACGATCATCGAGTACCCGACCGTCGCCGACATCGACAACGACGGCTCCGCCGAGATCCTCGTCGCCTCCAACACGCTGCTGTTCGGCGGCCAGGTCGAGTTCACGGTGCGTGCGGTGCGTGACGTGCGAGATCGGTGGGTGCAGGCGCGCCGCATCTGGAATCAGCACAGCTATCACGTCACCAACGTGCGGGAAGACGGCACCATCCCGCAGCACGAGCCCAAACACTGGGGCCTGCTCAATACCTTCCGCACCCAGGCGCAGATCGAGCAAGGCGGTCTGTGCCAGCCGCAGCCCCGCGGATGACGGCGCGCGCGACCGCGCGCTCCGAGCCCGCCGCGCTTCGAACCACTCCCCGTGTCGCAACACTGTTACGCTCCTGACGAGCAGGGGGTTGCAGCAATGACATACAAGCAGGTCTTGATCGCGGTGACGATGGTCGCCGCCTGTGCGGGCGGCGACGACGGCCGCGTGGATCCGACGCTCGGCACCACCGGCACCACGATGCCGATGACCGACTCCGGCGACGACGCCCCTGCGTGCGTGCCGGGCACGCAGATCGAGTGTGCGTGCAGCGGCGGCGTGCAGGGCGTGCAGGCGTGCCTGCCCGACGGTAGCGGCTACGACAGCTGCGAGTGCACGGCCGACGGCAGCGGCGACGGCAGCGGTGACTCCAGCTCCAGCGGTGAGCCCGACCCTTGCGGCAACGGCACCTGCGACGCCGACGAGGACTGCAACGGCTGCGAGCAGGACTGTGGCGTCTGTGAGCCGTGCACGCTCGCGCCGAGCTGCGAGGGCGCCGAGATCCCGCCGATGATCGAGACCCACGCCGACTTCCTCGACGATCCGATGATGGCCTACGTACCGCCGCACGAGATCGTCGCGATGTTGCAGACCCACGTCGAGCAGGCGACCCCGGCCGCGCGGCTGCTGGCCGCGGCGCTGGCCGAGCCCACCAAGGGCGAGCCGTCGATCGTCGCCACCCTGCGCTCGGCCCTCGCCGCCCACCCCACCGCGACCGCAGCGGTGCGACGGCAGTTCGCCGCGGTCGGGCTCACCGCGCCGGGGAGCTATCGTGCGGCGCACCCGCTGTCGGCCGCTCACGAGGCCGTCGCGGCCACCGAGTTGGTGGCGCCGACGCGACCGTTCACCGCGCCGTGCGACGACCCGCGCCTGCGGGTCCGCGTCGCGCGGCTCGACGTCCACGAAGAGGACGACGATTTCGCCAACGACGAGGTCTACTGCGCGATCACGGCCGAGGCCTCGGAGGCGGCGGAGATCAAGATCACGCCCATTACCCCCGCGCTCGACGAGGGCGACTCACAGGTCTACTCGGTCGACGGTGGCACCGTGTGGGGCCAGAGCAGCCTGGCGGCGCCCAAGGGCAACCTCTTGCTGACCTACTACTGCATCGAGTCCGACACCTCGAACGGCTATGCCGATCTGGTGATGGCGGTCGGCGACGCAGCGATGGCGGCCAACGGCGTCGACATCCCCGGCGTCGACGGCTGGGTGTTCCCCACCGTCGGCGTGGTCGCCAACCTGCTCGCCGGCGCGCTCTCGCTCGACGGCGACGACCAGCTCTTCAACGCCTCGCAGGTGGTCCCCGAGGATCAGCACGTCTCGCTCACGCAGGGCGCGTGGTGGTCGGTGCGGCGCAACGGCACGCACATCAACTCGGACTGGGACTGGGAGCTGCGCATGGAGATCTGGGGTTGCCACGACAACGCGGGCTGACGCCAGCGCTCGTGCTCACGGTCGCCACGGCGTGCGGCGCCGGGCCCCGCGACGAGACCCACACCGCCGGGCCCGTGACCCTGGCCTCGGCGGTGGCCGACAGCGGCGTGGGTGACGGCACCGTCGGCGACAAGCTCGACGCGCTCGGTGACACCGGCCTCATGCCGGCCGAGCGCTGCCCGGCGCTCCAGCCGGGCGAGGGCGGTGGCGTCGGCAGCTTCGACTTCAGCTACATCTGGATCGCGAACTCCACCGCCGGCACGGTCTCGAAGATCGACACCGTGACCGCGGTCGAGGTCGCGCGCTACTACACCAGCCCCTACGAGGGCGACGGCGATCCGTCGCGCACGGCGGTCAACCGGGTCGGCGATGCTGCGGTCACGAGTCGGGCGGGCGGCACCGCCAAGATCGCGGCCGCGAGCGATCGCTGCGACGACCTCAACCACAACGGCGTCATCGACACCTCGAGCGGCCCCGACGACGTGCTGCCGTGGGGCAGCGACGAGTGCGTGCGCTGGTACGCCGAGCTCGCCGGCGGAGGTGGCGACCCGCTCAATCACCAAGGCCCGCGCCCGACTGCATGGGACGCCGGCACCGGTGCGGATCCCTGCAGTCGCCTGTGGGTCGGCTGGTGGCATCGCGGACAGAACCGCGGCTACTTCCGTCGTCTCGACGGCGAGGACGGCAGCACCCTCGACGAGGTCGAGGTGCCCGACTGGGACATGTCGTCGACGGCCAAGGTGTGGGGCCCGTACGGTGGAGCGGTGGACGCCAGCGGCGACTTCTGGGTGCTCGGCCGCGCAGGCCCGCTGGTGCGCATCGACGGCGAGTCGCTCGCGGTCGATCGCTGGGAGCTGCCCGAGGGCACCGACGGCTACGGCATCGCGCTCGATGGCTTCGGCCGGCCGTGGATCGCCGGCAACAAGGGCGACGTGAGTCGCTTCGATCCCGCCGACGAGACCTTCACGACGCTCGTCGTGCCGGGGAAGGTCGGTGGCCGAATCCTCCGCGGGCTCGCGATCGATCGCAACGGGCATGCGTTCATCGCGGCCAACTACCCCTGCGCGCTGGTCGAGATCGACACCAACGCGATGGCGGTGCTCGACGACGCCATCGCGCTGCCGGGTTGCGACACGCCGGTGGGCGTCGCGGTCGATGTCGATGGTCGCGTGTGGCTGCCCGATCAGGTCGCCGGGCTCGCGCTGCGCTACGACCCCGCGAGCGGCACCACCGTGGCGACCGAGGGACTCGATCATCCCTACACGTACTCGGACATGACCGGGGTCGGCTTCGACCTCGTCATCAACCCCGCGGGCTGACGACGGGCGGCTCCGCGGGCACGGCGTCGAGCCCCGCCAGCGCCGCGCGGGCCTGCTCGCGCAGCCGCGCATGGGCGCCGGGGGTCGGCGAGAGGATCGCGAGCGCACGCGCGATCGATGCCCGTCCCTCGGCGACACGGCCCTGCAGCAGCCGCGCGCGACCCAGCCCGACCAACGCGAACACCAGTGGTCGGGCCGCGCTGCCGTAGCGACGCTCGAGCCGCGCCAGTGCAGCCGCCAGCGCATCGGCAGCCTCGTCGACGTGGCCCTGCGCCAGCAGCACCTGCCCGCGCATGTCGATGCGCCGCGTGAGGTCGGGATGTTGCACATCGTCGGGCAGCCCCACGTCCGCGACCGCGTCGGCCTCGGCCAGCGCCTCGTCGAGCTGCCCCAGCTCGAGCAACGCCGCGGCTGCGCCGTTGCGCAGCCAGGCGGTCTGCAGCCAGATCTGCAGATCGCGAAAGACGTTGGCGACCTCGTCCTCGGGTGCGGGCGCCTGCTCGAGCCGTGGCTGCCGCTCGTGTCGCGCCAGCGCGTCGCGGTAGTGGCGGAGCGCCGCGCTGGCATCGCCACGTTCGAGGGCGATGTCGCCGAGGTGCGCGATGCTGTGGATGACCCACACCGAGTCTTCGCCGAAGATCTCGCGACGGATCGTCAGTGCATCGGCGAAGTGGCGCTCGGCGGTGTCGAGGTCGCCGGCCAGGAAGTAGGTCTCGGCGAGGTTGCCGGTGGCGTTGGCGACCATGACGTGGCGGCTGCCGAGCTCCGCGATCGCGATCGCCACGGCCTGCTGGTAGTCGCGCCGCGCGTCGTCGTACTCGTCGTGGCGGAAGTGGGTCTCGCCCAGCAGGTTGTAGGTCTGCGCCAGCCAACGGCGGCTGCTCGCACCGCTGCGCTCGAACGACACCCGCGCGCGCTCGAGCGCCGACAAGGCGTCGCCGTCGTCGCGCTGCATCGTGCTCAGCTCGCCCAGCGCGAGCTCGACGCGTCCGAGCAGCTCGGGCGGATCGCCCAGCGCCGCGACGGCCTCGCGGGCGCGGGGTGCGAGCGCGAGTGCGCCGTCGTAGTCGCCGCGGAAGACCCCCGCCTCGACCGACATGACCATCGCGATCGCCAGCAGATCGCCGCGGCGCGCGGCCTCGGCCGAGAGCACTGCGGCGTGCATCGTCGCCACCGGGTCGACCTCGAGGCGCGAGCCGACCAGCGGGTTCTCGAGCTCGGCCTGTGCGAGCAGGGCCTCGGACTCCAGCGATCGATCGCCGAGCGTACGCGCCTGCTCCACCGCGGCGTGGGCCGCAGCGAGGCCGTCGACGAGCTTGCCGACGTCGCCGAGCGCACGCGCGCGGGCGATCGCCGCCCGCAGCTCGAGGTCCTGCGCGGGGTCGTGCGCCGGCGCGGTCGGGGCGGCGTAGAGACACTCCGCGGGTGCACGCAGCGCGCGACCTCCGATCGCGGCGTGCTCGACCACCGCTGCGTCGGCGCGGGTGAACGCCGCCGTCAGCGACGACAGCTCGAGCAGCCGCGTGTGCAGGCAGTACTGCTGCGCGAGTGCGACCGCGTCGTCTTGCCCGTGCTCGTTGCACGCTTGCGCATGGGCCTCGCGCCACGCGAGCGCGAATCGGTCGAACGCCGCCGCCAGCTGGGCCGACCGCTCGTCGGCGTAGGCGAGACCGGTCGCGGCGAAGGCGGCGTGGATCTGCTGCGCGACCTCGGGATTCCACACCTGCGCGAGTCGATCGTCGCGCTCGCTGCAGCCCGGACGCGCCGGCGTGGTCGCGGCCATCGCCAATCCCGCCGCGCCGAGCCCGACAGCGAGCAACGGCAGCCACGTCCACCGACGACGCCGATGGCCACGCTCGAGCTCGCGGGCGAGCGCCGCCATGTCAGCGAAGCGAGCCGCGGGCGCCGTCTGCAGCCCACGGGCCACCACACGCTCGAGCCACCGCGGCACCGCGGCGCCCTCGGGCGGCGGGCGACGACGCCCGGCGGTCACCGCCGCGGCCAGGGCCATGCGATCGCGCCCCTGGAACGGCCGCTCGCCGTACAGCGCCTCGTGCAGCGCGACGCAAAGCCCGAACTGATCGGTGCGCGCCTGCTCCGCGTCGCACAAGAACTGCTCCGGGGCCATGTATGCCGGCGTGCCGACGCCCGCGGTCGACGACGCGGTATCGCTCCGAGTGAGCGCGTGCGGCTCGTCGCGGCCGAACGCGCGCGCGATGCCGAAGTCCGACACACGCACCCGTCCGTCGGCGCCGATGAGGATGTTCTCCGGCTTCACGTCGCGGTGTACGATGCCGGCGCAGTGCGCCGCGTGCAGGCCGTGCGCCGCCTGTGCGAACACCTCGACGATCTCCCGCCACTGCGGCTGCGTCGCCAGCCACTGCCGCATCGTGCGGCCCTCGACCAGCTCGAGCGTGACGAACACCTGGCCCTCGTGCTGGCCGGCGTCGTACACCGGCACCACGTTGGGGTGGGAGAGCCGCGCGAGCGCCTTGGCCTCGCGTACGAGTGCATCGCCCTCGTCGCCGCTGGCGCGCGCGTGCAGCAGCTTGATGGCGACCCTGCGATCGAGCTCCGGATCGATCGCCGACCACACCACACCGCTGGCGCCCTCGCCGAGCCGCGCGATCACCCGATAGCGGCCGATGCGTGGCGGTGCGACGGTGGTGCCGAACAACCGGCTCGCGACGTTGGCGTGCCAGTGGGCCGCCTGGAGGTCGCGCCCGAGCGGCGCCGCATCGCGCACGCGCCCCTCCAGCCGCTCCTCGTGCGCGCGGTCGTCCACGGTGACCTCATCATCGCTCAATTCGGAGCCGGCCCCTCGCCACTGCGGCGGACGGCTGTGATCGCCGCCACCGGCCCGGCGCAGCGCCGCAATCGTCGGTGGGCCGGTGCTGCTCTACCGCCGCCGGAGATTCGACGATGCCCCGATTCCCTCGCCTTGCGCTCCGCCTGTCCTGCCTGCTCGCCATCGCGCCTGCCTGCGTCGTCACCGACGCTGACGGCGACGACGACGACGGCGCCGACTCGAGCGCGTCGGCCGACGACACCAACGCCCAACCCCAAGGTGAGTCCGGCGCAACGCAGGCCGGCGGCGCCGCGGACGGCAACGGCGGCGGCGAGGCGCTCCCCCGCGCGGGCACGTGGCGCTACGAGGAGACCGCCGGTGCCACCAACGACTGCAGCTTCATCGCGCAGCCGAGCAACGGCTTCGGCATGTTCGAGATCACGACCACGGGCGCCGGCACCTTCGAGATCACGCCTGGCGATACCACGGCGCCGTTCGTGTGCAGCGCCGGCGGTGGCAGCTTCGCGTGCGACGAACGCCTCACCGGCACGATCGACGAGGTGCCCGGCTACGACGTGGTCGGCAACATCCTGGTGTCGGTCGAGGGCACCGTGATGAGCAGCACTTCGATCGTGGGCCAGCAGCTGGGACGCATCGACTGTGTGGGCTCCGACTGCGCCGCGGCCTCCGCCGCGTTGGGCGTCGCGTTCCCGTGCGAGTTCGCGGTGCCGTTCACAGGTACCGCGTCCTAGGCGCGTCGAGGCGGGCACTCGCGCCGGCGCGGCAGGGCCTCAGCGCGCGCCGGCCTGCGCGCGCACCGATCGCGCCCAGTCCTCGAGACCTGCGAGCGTCGAGTGGAGCTCGGCCTCGCCCTCGCCGAGCTCGCCGAGCGCTTGCTCGAGCAGCGCGCGTCCGCGGCGGATCCGCGTGCGCACGGTGCCTTCGGGCAGCTCGAGCACGCGCGCGAGCTCCGAGGCGGCGAGGTCCTCCCAGTAGTAGAGCTCGAGCACGACCTGAAGCTCGAGCGGGACCCGGCGCAGCGCCTCGAGCAGCATCCGCTGCTCCTTTCGCTGCGCGAGGATCGTGGTGGGCGACGGGCCGTGATCATGCACGGAGTGCACGAGCGGATCGAAGCGCGCCTGCTCGCGACCGCTGCGCTTGAGATGGGCGTAGAGCTCGTGGCGGGCGATCGTGAACAGATAGGTGCGAAAGCTCGCCTCGCCGCGGAAGCGATCGCGGCTCTCGACCAAGGCCAGCATCGTGCGCTGGATCAGGTCGTCGACACCGTCACCCGCCGCCAACTTGTTGCGGAAGAATCGGCACAACGCGTCGAAGTGCCGCTCGAACAACGCACTGCCGGCGGTGGAGTCGCCGCCGCGCCAGCGATCGAGCAGCGCGAGGTCGCCCATCTCGGCGGCCCCGCGTGGCCCGCTGTCGTCGCGTTCTTCGTCATCGGCCACGGTTCGTCGTCTGCGAGCGATCGTAGCGCACCGGGGTACTGCCCGCACGAGCGAGGGCGCGCGCCCGGCTCGACGGGGCGCTTCGCGACGGTGGTAGCATCGTCCGAGGGTCCTTGCCGCGCTGCAACGACATCGTGTACCCGTCGTGGGCCGTCACTACCGTGCGCGTGCTCTGCGTCGGTGCGCTCGCGTCGGCACCGGCATGCGCCGGCGGAGCCAAGCCCGACGACGCGCCGCCCCTCGGTGGCGTCGGTGAGGCCGACGACGGCGACAGCGAGATCGCAACGAGCGTCGTCGACGGCGACACGGGCGACACCGTCGACGACCCATCGGTTGGGGACACCGCCGGCGCCAGCAGCAGCGCCGGCGTCGAGGACTCGACCGGCGCGGGCGGCAGCGATGGCAGCGATGGCAGCTCGTCGAGCTCGGGCGGCGACACACCTTCGTGCCCGCAGCTGGCGACCTGCGCGACCGCGACCGTCATCGGACAAGTCAGCGGCGATGCTGCCTCGCCGCTGCTCGGGGCCGAGGGCTCCGAGCCGACGTGGATCTCGCTGCAGGTCACCGAGGACAACGACGCGCTGACCGGGGAGGCCGTCAGCTTCACGGCGACGCTCGACAGCCCGCCCGGCGCCGACTTCGACCTCTTCGTCTACCGCGGCGCGGCCGGGGGCTCGACCGGCTGCGGCGGCGTGGCCCAACAGTCGACCTCCGCCGGCCCCAGCGACGTCGTGCACATGAGCTGGGGCGAGGCCGGGGTCGCCAACGGCATCGACGACCGCGCATGGGTGGCCATCGAGATCCGGCCCAAGGCCGACGCCTGTGACGGGCTCGCGACCTGGGTGTTGACGGTCGAGGGCGACACCTGAAGGCGCGCAACGACGGTCGCCCGCGGGCGCTGCCCGTCGCCGCGGGGTGCCGCCGGCGGGCTGCTACGGCGCGGTGCAGCAGAAGGTGAACGGCCCCGCGGTCGCGACCTCACCCTCGGGCAGCGAGGGGTTGATCACCGAGCACGGCGCTTCGTCGCCGAAGGTGACCGTCACCGAGCTGCCGATCGCCGCCGAGCACTGGCCGTTGCCGAACGGCACCTCCGCCACCGGCTCGCCGGCGCAGTCGGGGCCACCGAACACCTGCAGCAGCCCCTCGTTGTAGCAGCTGTTGTAGCCGACGCTGCTGCACGAGCAGTTGCTGCAATCGCGGGAGTCCTCGACGCCGGTGTAGAAGATCTGCTTCTGCGTGAAGCCACCGGCCGGGCACTCGACGTCGCCCTGTTGGTAGATGCACCACACCGCCTCGAAGCCCTCGGGCGCCGGCGGCAAGCAAACGCCATCGGTGCACACCAGCGGCGTCTCCGGCAGGCGACAGCTGCGGATGGTGGCGTCCCACGCCACCGGCGAGATGTCCTCGTTTGCTTCCTTCATGCACGTGGGCGGCGGATAGCCGCCGAACGAGAAGCCGTTCACGAAGCCGTCGAGCTCGATGTTCGCGCACATGCCGGGCGACACGTTGGCGTAGTTGTAGTAGTTGTAGTCGTAGCAGTTGGACTGCGTGTGGCCGCGGACGAAGCCCTGGCACGCCGCGCCACCGCTCAGGTTGCACTCGCAGGTGCACTCGGCCGGCGGCGGGTCGTTGAAGCCCGCCAGCAGCGTCGGCCCCGGATCCGGGTACTCGGCGGGGCATGCTGGAATCTCGCTGCCCGCGGGAATCTGCGCGTAGATCGTGGGCCCGAACCAACCGCTGGGTGCATCCTCGCCGCAGCTGCCGGTGCCGCACTGCGGATCGCCGGTGGTTTCCGCCGTGGTCGTGGGCGAGGTCGTCGAGACGGTCGTGACGTCGCTGCTCGACGACTCGGACGAGCCCGTCTCGTCGGCCGTCGACGTGGCCGTCATCGTGCTGGTGCTACCGCTCGACGAGTCCGCGTTGGTCTCGCTGCCGCTGCTGTCCGTGCAACCGGGCAGGAACGCCAAACAACCGGTGAACAGCGGCAAGGTTCCGAAGAGAAAGCTATCGCGCATTGCCAATCACGACGGTCGCCACACGAGGATCGCGACCGCCCCTTCAGGTCAGGACGGTAGCCCACCCGAGACGCCGGCGACAAGGCCCGCCCCGAACGCGAGCGTCGCTCGCGTTTGGGTGACCGGAATGTGACGCGCGGCGGTGCCGGCGCTCGGACGACCGGAAGCGCGCCGACGCGTCGAGCAAGGCGACCGCTCAACAATCCTGCTCGTCGGTGCCGTCGTCGCAGTCCTCGATGCCATCACACAGTGCCTCGAGCTCGACGCACCACGCCTCGTCGCACAGCCACTGCGTGTCACCGCAGTAGTAGCCGCCGCCGTCGCCGTCGTCGTCCTCCTCCGCCTCGCAGCCCTGCTCGTCGGTGCCGTCGTCACAGTCCGCACCGCCGTCGCAGGTCCACGCCGGGTCGATGCAGGTGCCGTCGCCGCAGCTCCACTCCCCGACCGCGCAGGCCGGCGGCGCATCGCCGGCCGCCATCGTCCGCACGAGCCACCCGTGCACGAAGGACACCCGCGTGTAGATCCCCGGCGCGGATGGCTCCCCGCAGCCGGCCCCCCAGCTGACCAAGCCCGCGAGCCGCGGGACGCCGTCGTCGTCCGGCACCACGAGCGGCCCGCCGCTGTCGCCCTGACAAGCGTCCCGGCCCCCGCGCGAGGGCCCGCCCGCGGCCAGGTGATCGGCCTCGATGCGTGTGCCGTAGGCCCGCGTCGCCTCGGCGTTCGAGACGATCGCCAGGTCGACCGCACGCAGCGCGTCGATGGGCGCGCCGCCGCTGCGCAGCGCGCCCCAGCCCGACACCGTCGCGATCACACCGGGCGCGGTCAAGCCCGCGTCGGCATCGCTGGGGGACACCGGCGTGATCGGAGCGACCTCGTCGTCGAACGCCAACGGGTGGCGTAGACGCAGCAGCGCGACGTCGTCGGTCATCGGTGAGCTGCCCCAGTCGTAGCCGGGGTGCAGCACGACGCGCGCGACGTCGCGGCGCTGACCGAAGCCTGCATCGGCGTCGGACAGCCGCGTGACGCCAGCGACCACACGCAGGCCGGGCGGCGAGTCGTCGACGCAGTGCGCCGCGGTCACGACCCAGCGCGCCGAAAGGATCGCGCCGCCACAGCGCAGGCCCTCGTCGCTCTCGAGGCTGACCTGATGGGGGTGTTCGCGGATCTCGACGGGCACACCGCCGACGATGCGCGGCATGGGTCGCGACGCGGTGTCGACGCTGCAGCCGTGGGTGAACGGGGAAATCGCGAGCACCACGAAGAGGGATCGAAGGGGTCGTTCGAACATCGCGGCCGCGGCGGTGCAGCCCTCGTGCACCCATTCGCCCACCGTGATGCCGCACAGTTGCGACGCGCACGCGGTGGCCGAAGTGGCCCGCGTGGGCCACTTCGAGCCGGCCGATGGGCCGCCCGCCCGAAGCGATTTTTGGGTTGCCCGGTGGCGCTCGCTCGTGTACTGAACGTATGAGCAGACAAGGAGCCGAACGATGGGCAGAAACCCCGCCAAGACCCTGATTGCCGTGCCCGAAGCCACCGAGGGCCCCCTGCGCGACCCCATCCCCGCGGGTGCACGCGCGGTGCTGTCGTTGTTCGAGGGGCCGTTGGCGACGGTGCGCTTCCCAGAGCTCGACGCCGACGTGCTCGCCGCACGGGCGAGCACGGTGCTCGAGGCCCAACGCGAGGTCGAAGCGCTCGAGCGTGCGCTCGACGACGCCCGCGCACGCACCTGCGAGGCCAACGCCCAGCTCGCGACCGCGGCCACCGCTGCACTCGCGTACGCGAAGGTCTACGCCCGCGATCGCGACGAGCTGCAGCCGCTGCTCGACGCGATCGTGCTGCCGCAGGGCGGTGGCCGCCACGAGGCCGCGTTGGCGCCCCGTCGACGCGGACGACCGCGCAAGGACGCCTCGACGGCGGAGCTACTGCCCAGCGTCGAGTCGACCTGAGCAGCGCCCCGCCCACGCGATCACGGCACCGTCACCGCGAAGGTGACCTGGGCATCGACCTCGCCCGGGAGCGGCTCGCCCATCGCGAGCGACTCGGCCAGCCCGGCGTGCTTCTGCGCGGTGCCATTGAGCGCCGGCATGTGGCGCAGCATCACGATGAGATCGCCCTGGCCCTGGGCGGCGGTGGTGATGGTGTTGACGAGCCCGACCGGGAGTGTGCCGCCAGCACCGTAGTCGGCCTCGGTGTCCGCGTAGGCGTGCATGAGCGCGGCACCGGGGTTGTCGGTCGCCGGTCCGTCGACCGCCGAGCCGAGCAGGAACACCTGGTGCGCGGCGGCCTCGCCCTCGATCTCGACGGTGATGTCCTCCGCGGGCATCACGAGCTCGTTCGCGAACTCGACGGTCAGATCGTAGGTCTGCATGGGCGCCAGCGCGATCGCGTCGATGGTCGGCGGCATGCCGCCGTCGCCGTCGGGGTCGCGGAACGCGGCCTCGATCGCGGTGCCGGCCGCCGGGGTGAACCGCAGCCGCACGGTGGTGATGATCTCGGTGGCGTCGCCGGTCGGCCCGTCGTCGGCGTCACAGCCAACGGCAGCCACGATGGGTAGCAGCAGCAGCCACTGCGCGCACATTCGATCGATGGTCTTCGTCATCGGGCAAGTTGTCCGGCGCCGGCGTGGCGACTGTCAAACGTCGCACCCCCACGAGAGTTGCGCGAGCGTCGAAGCGAGCGCCGGCTGGTACCGGCGGGCCGCGTCGCGCGGGGGCATGCAGGATCACCGGCGACGTTCTCGGACAGCGCCGCTCGCGGGCCGATGGCAGCGCCGTCAGAGCGCATGCATCGCGAGGTCGGCGAGCAGGCTCAGGCCGCTCATCATCGCCGCCGCGCCCAGCGCCCAGCCGAAGCTCTCGATCTCGAGGCTCTTGCTGACCGCATCGACGATCTCGAGCAACACCGCGTCGACGAACCATCGCGTCAGGAATGCCAGCAGGAAGCCGAGGCCGAGGGTACCGATGCCGATGGCGACGAACAGCAGCCAACCGATGAGCACGTTGAACAGCCCGAACAACGTCGCCACGATCACCGCGCCGCCGAAGCCGCGAACGCGAAAGCCCGGCAGCAACGCCGCGGTCGCGAACACGATGAGCGAGAGCACCAACCAGCTGATGAGAAGATGGAGGATCATGGCCGTGATTCCTTTCGGGTGGCGTCAGCCGAACGTGCCGCCGAGGTGGAGGCCGAAGAGCACCTGGTGGGTCGGCGCGACGTTGCGCTCGGGGGTGTTGCTGCACGTCGTGGTGTCACCGCGACGCTGACACACGCGCCGCTGGGTATTGAAGATGAAGTCGACCTCGGCGCCGAGGAAGAAGCGCCTGGTGAGGAACACGTCGACCGTGGGGCCGGTGAGGAACGAGAAGCCCTGCGAGAGGTCGCGATCGCGGCCGTGGTCGAGATGGAAGACTTGGCGCCCGAAGCCGGGCGCGATGTTGAGGCCGAAGTCGAAGCGCCAGATCGGCAGGATCGGCCGGAACATCACCGCGAACGTGTGCTGTGCAGCGCTGCGATAGCCCGAGTCGCCGTCGACACGGTAGTCGGGATTGAACATCCCGTAGCGGTACATGCCGCCGAACATGAACCACTTCACCGGGCGATAGCCGAGCGCCACGCCAGTGCCGAAGGACGGCCGCGTGCCGCCCTGCAGCAGCACGCCATCCTGGCGACACGGCGCGCGACCGGGGATGCAGCCCGATCCGCCGATCATGCCTTCGATCTGACCGCCGCGCTTCTGCACGTCGGCCGCCGACGCGGTGTTGCTGACGCTCGCGAGGGCGAGGCCACCGAGGACGGTGAGGGCCAGGGGTGCGGTGCGACGGACGGTGCGGTGCATGGTCATGGACTCCGATGGCGGCGCGCGTCGATCCCCGCGGTTGACATGCGGAGCTTCGCGACGTCGCGCTCGGATCGAGGGCGACTGCAACCATCGGGCCGACCGTGCGGGGACGCAGCATTCGCCCGCACGCGGGCGCCCCGGAAGCACGCGCACGGCTTCGCGCGTGCTCAGGCGCTCGGTCGGGCTCCAGCGCGCACGCACGGATGGCCCTCGTGCGCGCGCGCGGGCATCACCCGGGGCACAGGCCCTGGCCCGGGTGGTCCTCGCAACAACCGGTCTGCACGGTGCCGTCGGCGCAGTCGGACGCCAGCTGCAGTGCGCTCGCCTCGTCGAGATCGTCGTTGCACACGCACACCGGCTGGCAGCAGGCCGCGCCGATCGACGACATCGGCGTGCAGCTGAAGCCGGTCATGCAGTTGGTGTCACCGTCGGCGACGCAGTCGGCGTCCGACTCGCAGACCGCACTGCACATCGAGCGCGCGCGAAAGTAGTCGACGCCGAGGCGACACGCGCTGGTGTCGGGATCACAGACGAAGCGATCCCCGCCGATGGCGTTGCACTCGGCATCGGTGGTGCAGAGACCTGCCTGCGCGACGACATCGTCGGCGTAGAGGCAGATGTCGCCGCCGCACGCCGGCGCCGGCGTGGTGAGCAGCCGTGACTCGGGCACGTGCTCGGCGTCGAGGCCGTGGTCGCAGGGGCGGCCGATGTCGGGCAGCACCGCGCCGGTGCCGTCGGCACCCGAGGCGCTGGCCGACGCGTCGGCGGACGCCACCTCGCTTGCGGTGGCGTCGTCGCTGGCGGAGCCCTGATCGGTGTCGAGGTCACCGAGGTCGACGCCCTTGACGGTGCACGCGCACAGCAGCGCCGCGGCGAGCAGTGGGATGGGAGCGAGTCGCAGAGGTCGTTGCATGGGGAGTGGTTTCCCGGCTCGCGTCGTCGTCATTGCAGCCCGCAGTTCTCCCGCAGCAACGCACGGTACGCGGCCGCCTCGGATCGCTCGAGCAGCGTGCGCGCCTCGGCACGACCCTGCGCCGGGGCGCCGCTGCGACACAGCGCGGCCGCACGAATCGCGGCGGCCTCGATCGCGAGCGCACCGGTCGGGAAGCGCCGGCGATGCTCGGCGATGCGGGCGATCGCCAGCGTGGGCTCGCCGCCATCGAGCGCCTCGCGGGCCTGTGCGATCGCATCGAGCTCGGCGCGTAGCGAGTCGCCGGGCCGCGCTGCGTCGGCGGGCACGATCGCTTCGGCAGCGCGCGACGCGTCGGCGGGCCCCGGCGACTCGCGGGGCCCGGACGCGCCGGCCGACAGGTCGTCCGTTGGTGCCGACGATGCGGGCGATGGCTCGCGTGGCGACGGCGCGTGCACGGGCACCGACGACCCCGTCGGGTCGACGTGCAGCCGCGGCAGCTCGGCCGGCAGGGGTGCGCCCGCGGGCGCAGCTCCCCAAACCGCCGATGCATCGGCGTCGCGACTGGCGTGCGCACTCAGCTCGTGATCCGGCCCGACCGCAGCCACGCACGCGTCGGGGGCCGGTCGTGCCAGCCACACCGCTGCGGCCGCGGCCGCGAGCGCGGCGAGGCCCCACCACCACGCGCCGCGACCCGGGCGGGCGAGCGGCTCGGGTGCCTCGTCGTCGGGGCTGCTCTGCAAGCGCGCCCACGCCCGCGCCGCGTCGTCGTCGTGGGGCGCGATCGCATCGCGGTAGTCCGCGAGCAGCTGTCGTCGACGGTGCTCGTGCGTGTTCATGTCGGCTCCGGTTCCGAGGTGACGAGCGCGGGCGAGCGGCCGTCGAGGGCCGCGACGAAGGCCGCGAAGGCCCGCCGCGCCACCCGCAGTCGCGTGTGCAGCGTGCGATGGTTGACGCCGACGATCGCTTCGACCTCGCGGGCGGTCATGCGCTCGATCTCCATCATCACGAACACCTCGCGCTGCGGTGGCGGCAGGCCGTCGAGGAAGCGCGCGATCGCGGCCGCGGCCTCGGAGCGCGCGACGCCGTCGTCGGGCAGCATCGCGGGCTCGGGCTCGGGTACGACCGCGAGCCGTCGCGCGTGTCGCCAGGCGGCGCGCCGGTGGTGCAGCACGAGGTTGCGCGTGATGCCGGCGAGCCACGCCCGCACGCCGCGCTCGACCGCGAGGGTACAGAGCCGTCGGCGCACGACCAGGAAGACCTCGTGCACGAGATCGTCGAGCGCCGCGCGCTCGACCCCGAGCGCCCGCGCCAGCCGCCACACGAACGCGAAGTGCTCGCGGTAGATCGCGGTGAACGACGGCGCGCGGTCGTCGGGATGGTGGCCGTGCTGGGGATCTCGCACCTCGGAGGGGTGGTTTCCCGCCTGCACGGAGAAATCGCGAGGCCCCCTCCGGCGGGCACTCACAGTCGCACCGCCAGGCCCAGGGCCGCGCGCACGCCGGCAGGCGCGACCTCGCCGACGTCGCGCCCGCCGATGTCGAAGCGATGACGCGACAGCGGCACCACCACCGCCACGGCGACGAAGGCACCGAAGCGCCCGGCGAACGCGCGCTCGAAGCGTGGGCCCAGGGCCAGCGCGAGCCACGGGACCCCGCGGCCGCGCAGGTCGACACCGCGGGTGCCCTGCGCGTGCAGGCGGCCGACCTCACCACTGCCGCAGCCGCCCATCGCCCACGCACCGACGACCCCGAGGCCGCACAGCTCGAGCCCGCCGGCGAGCACGCGATGACGCGCCGCCGGGACCTCACCCACGGTGCGATCGATCGCGTAGACGACCAAGCCCTGCGCGCGCAGCCGCGGCCAGTGCACGCCGACGTGTGCGAGCAGTGTGCCGCCGATGCCCGGCACCGCGCGCGCATCGACGCCGCCGGCGAGCTCGAGCGCGACGCGGGGTCGCGCGATGCGACCGTCACGACCCGTCGTGCGGGGTCGTGCGTCGACGGCCGCGGTCGCCGCAGGCACCTCCGTGGTGATCGCGGGCCCGCCCGTGGTGATCGCGGCGATGTCCGGGGTCACCGCGGGCATGTCGGGGGCCGAGGACGTGGGCGTCGCAGGCTCTGGCACTGCCATCGGATCGGGCGGCGAAGTTTCGGCGCCCGCGCGACCATGCACCTCGTCGATGGATGGTGGTGGTGCGGCCGGACCTGTGGCCGCGATGGTGATCATGAGTGCAGCGGCCTCTGCGAGCTCGCCGCAGTCGTCGGCGACGAGCTCACGCGATGCGGCGCCGTCGGGGGTCTCGATCTGCAGCCGCAGCGCGAAGCCGCCGCGTGCCGCCGCGACCACGCGCCCGCGCACGCGGACCACCGCGGTCGCAACGGTCGACCAGCGCTGCTCGAGATCGTGTCGCAGCGCCTGCGCATCCGGGCAGCCGGCGGGTGCCTCCCAGTCGAGCGTCAGCTCCGGCGCGCCGACGAGCGCAAGCCACCACGCAAACCACACCTCGATGCCTCGATCCCGGCGCGCGACTTCTGCGGCCGCCCGTCAGGGTCTCACGACTCGCGCGTCATGGACGTTCCCCACGCCGGGCGCTCGTCCGCGACGACGCGAGCCACGCGGCCCGGGCACGCCTGCGACGTGCCCCGCCGACGGCCTGCACGCAGCGAACGCGCGCATCCCCGGGTTGCGCCGCGTCGCATCGAACGGCCACACTCGTGAAGGATCGAGGGTGGCAGGCTTGGCGCAGCAATGGTGGTGGTGTCTGGTGGTGATGCTCGGTGGGGGGTGCCCCGCCGAGCCCGACCCTCCGGAGGGCGAGCTCGGAGCGTTCGAGCTCGCGATCGAGACCCAAGACGGCGCGTTGCTCAGCGTGTGGGGCCGTGCCGCCGACGACGTGCTCGCCGTCGGCGGACAGCAGGCGTCGCTCGCCGACGCCGGCAACGCGCTGATGCTGCACGGCGACGGCGAGGCCTGGACCAAGGTCGAGCTGCCGGCCGACACGCCGTTGCTCAACTGGGTCTGGGGGCAGGGCGGCACCACCTGGACCGTCGGCAACGCCGGCGCGGCGCTGCGCGACGACGGTGGCGGCTGGCAGCCGCAGCCGACCGGCGTGGACGCGCCTTTGTGGGGTGTCTGGGGCAGCGCCGTCGACGACGTGTGGGCGGTCGGTGGCGACGCGTTCACGGGGCCGCCGGTGCTGGTCCACTTCGAGGGCGACAGCTGGCACAGCGTCGACGTGCCGCCGCTCGATCGCGACGCCAAGGCGCTCTTCAAGGTCTGGGGCACCGCCGCCGACGACGTGCACGCGGTCGGCGATGCGGGGGTCATCCTGCACTTCGACGGCACGGCGTGGACGCAGTCGCCCTCCGGCACCGGTAACGATCTCATCAGCCTGTGGGGCACCGGCGCCGACGACATCGTCGCGGTCGGTGGCCGCGCCAACGGCACGCTCGCGCGCTTCGACGGCGCCGCGTGGACGGTGCAGACCCTCGGTGCGCTGCCCGGCTGCAACGGCGTGTGGGTCGACACATCCGGCGACGCAATCGTCGTGGGCGATCGGGGCACCATCGCGACGTTGAGTCCCGGCAGCTTCGAGTTCGAGACCACCAAGGTCGCCGGCGTGCTGCCCTACGCGCTGCACGCGGTGTTCGGCTTCGACGACGGCACGCGCTTCGCCGTCGGCGGCAACCTGCTGGAGCCGCCACCGTGGCGAGGCGTGCTGGTGTCGCGCACGCGCGCTTCGCCGTAGTCATCGCCGGCGCAGCCGCGAGCCACAGACGTTCGTCGTAGATGTTGGAGAGATGGGTCATGAAGATGCGACTTGATGCACGTGCTCGAATCCCGTGGCTGTTCGCCGGGCTGCTGCCTGCCTGTCACGATCCCGTGGCGCCCGAACCCGCGCTCGCCGACGACATCTTCGCCGAGCTCGGCGAGGTGCTGCCCTCGGCCACCACCGAGCAACGCGCGACCTTCGTGCGCGGACAAGCGGTCGCGCGTCGACGCATGACGCCCGACGACGGCCTCGGCCCGCTGGTCAACGTGGCCTCCTGCGGCGCGTGCCACGAGCGTCCGGTGCTCGGCGGCAGCGGCCCGCGCTACCGCGACTTCTACCTCGAGGGCACCACGCTCGCCGACGGCACCTTCGTGGCCGCGCCCCACGGCGGCGTCGTCACGGCCTACGGTGTGTCGGGCGCACCGACGCGGCCCGGCCTCACCGACGGCGTCAACCTGCAGGCGCGCCGCAACCCCATCGCGTTCTTCGGCGTCGGACTGCTGGCCGAGCTGCCCGCGGAGGCGATCCTCGCCAACGAGGATCCCGACGATCGCGACGGCGACGGCATCAGCGGCCGCGCCAACTATGATCGCGGCTTCGTGGGCCGCTTCGGTCGCAAGTCGCAGACGGTGAGCATCGAGGGCTTCATCCGCGGGCCGCTGAACAACCACCTCGGCATCACCACCAATCCCCTCACCGACGCACAGAAGGCCGCGCTGCCGGTCGACTCGACCGCGCCCGCCGATGGCGACGTGCCGCGGCAGGCCGCCGCCCCCGACGAGCCGCTGGTCGACGACGACGCGCACCCCGATCCCGAGCTCTCCGGGGAGGACCTCTTCGACCTGGTGTCGTTCTCGATGCTGCTGGCCGTGCCCGCGCCGGACGAGCCGACCGAGCAGACCCTGCGCGGTGCGGATCACTTCGATGCGATCGGCTGCGCCGATTGCCACGTGCGCGTGCTCGTGGGCCCACGCGGCGGCCTGCCGCTGTACTCCGACCTGCTGCTGCACGACATGGGCGACGCAATGGCCGATGGCATGCAGCAGAACCTCGCCAGCGGTCGCGAGTTCCGAACCCAGCCGCTGTGGGGGCTGTCGAAGCTCGGCCCTTATCTGCACGATGGCCGCGCCGACACCCTCGCCGAAGCGATCGCGGCCCACGACGGCGAGGCTGCGCGCGCGCGCGAGGCCTTCGAGGCGCTGGGCGCCGGCGAGCAGGACGAGCTGGTGGCGTTCCTCGGCAGCCTCGGCGGTCAGGACTCGAGCGGGCTGTTGCCGATCGACGCGCCGATCCCCGAAGCTGGCGAACCCGGCGCGCCGCCGCCACTCGACGACCAAGGGCGCGAGGCCTGGCTCGCCGGCCGCGAGCTGTTCGATCGCAACATGGCCGTGACCGCCGGGCTCGGGCCCTACTTCAACGGCGACAGCTGCCGCGCGTGTCACTTCGATCCCGTGATCGGTGGCGCTGGCCCGCTCGATGTCGACGTGATGCGTCACGGCACCCTCGGCGGCGGCTCCTTCGTCGCGCCCACCTACGGCACCATCTTGCACAAGCTGTCGGTACCGGGGCTCCCGCGCCGCGAGGCCGGCCCCGACATCGATGTCTTCGAACGCCGACAGCCGCCGAGCGTGCTCGGCCTTGGTCTCATCGATGCCATCGCCGAGGCGACGATCATCGCCGGCGAAGACCCCGACGACAGCGACGGCGACGGCATCAGCGGCGTCGCATACCGGCTGCCCGATGGCCGCATCGGCCGCTTCGGCTGGAAGGCCCAGGTGCCCTCGCTGCGCGAGTTCTCGCGCGACGCCATGTCGGCGGAGCTCGGGCTCACGGTGCCCGTCGAACCAGGGCTGAGCTTCGGCAGCACAGCCGACGACGACGCCAGCGCCGACCCCGAGATCGACAGCGCGAGCCTCGATCACCTCACGTTCTTCATGTCCCATCTCGCGCCGCCGGTGCCCAAGGCCGCGGTGCCCGAGGGTCGCGCGGTGTTCGACAGCATCGGCTGCGGCGACTGCCACACGCCGGAGCTCGCCGGCGCCGACGGTCCGGTGCCGCTGTTCAGCGATCTGCTCCTGCATCAGGTCTGCGATGACGACACGCCCGGCATCGTCGACGGGCCCGCGAGCATGCTCGAGTTCCGCACGCCGCCGCTGTGGGGCCTCTCCGACACCGCACCGTACATGCACGATGCGAGCGCCGTCGATGTCGAGGCCGCGATCGTCGCGCACCGCGGCGAGGCCGAAGACGCGCGCGCCGAGTACGACGCGCTGTCGGTGGCGGAGCGCGAGGCCCTGCTCGCGTTCCTCGAGGGGCTGTGAGGCGAGCGATCGCGGCCTCGCTGTGGCTGCTGCCGCTGCCCGCCTGCGACGGCGCCGCGGCGTGCTCCGAGGACGCCCGCGCGCAGCGACTCGACGCCCACGTGTCGCTCACCATCGATGGCGTCCCGCTGGTCGCGGAGCTGGCCGACACCGACGCTGCGCGCGAACGCGGCTGGCGCTACCGGAGGTGCGATCGCGAAGCGCTGTTGCTGCGCCACGACCCCGGCAGCACCGCCGCGCCGCTGCCGGTGTGGGGCTGCGCGCTGGTGGACCCGATCGACGTCGCCTTCATCGCCGACGGCCGCGTCGTGCGGTGGCACGCCGGCCTCGAGCCCTGCGATCGCTGCGACGCGGGCTGTCCGATCGTGGGCGACGACCTCGAGGTCGACGGCGTGCTCGAGCTCGACGCCGGTGCGTGGGAGTTCGCGGTCGGTGACACCGTGATCGGGCTGTGATCCCTCAGCCCGCGTCGTCGCCGAGATCGTAGTGGATCGTGCCGCTGCCCTGCAGCTCGTAGCCGGCGACGTCGGTGAGCCCGCGGCCGAGATCGCCGCGCCGGCAACACTCGCAGAGTGCGACCACGCGGGGGTCTGCGAGGTCCTCGGCGCGCAGCAGCAGCCCGTAGTCCTCGCTCGCCAGCGTCGTGAACGGCAGCGCGAGCCGCTGCGCCCACGCCTTGGTGGTCACGCCGATATCGGCACGCCCGCTGGCGAGCGCCAGGCACACGTGCTCGTGCGACGGCAACAGGGCCGCCTCGGCGAGCGCGCGACGCTGAGGAATCTTGGCGGCCGCCAGCGCCGCCTCGACGTGCTCGACGATCGCCGCGGTCGGTGGTCGGTAGGCGACGCGCCGACCCACCATCGCGCGCAGCTGCGGCGCCGCGGCCCCCGGTGGCGCCGCGAGGCCGACCTCGCGTCGCGCCAAGTGGATGCGCGCGAAGCGAATGCCGTCCTGCGCGGCGGGGAAGCGCCGACCATGGCTGCCGGCGAGCAGCACCTCGCCACGCACGAGCGACGCCAGCGCGCGATCGCGATCGCTGCGTACCCAACCGAGCAGATGGCCACGGGCGGCGAGGCACTCGAGCAACATCTGCACGAGCACGTCGCCGTTGGCCGAAAGCAGCGGCGGGCGAGCGGGCGAGCTCGGCGACGGTGCGTGGTGGGTCGCCGCGGCGCGATCGACCGGCACCACCAAGCCCGACCAGCGCAACACTTCGTCGCGATCGAAGCGCCACTGCCCGCCCACGCGACGACCCGGCAGGCCCCGCGCGATCAGGCGGTACACGTGCTTGGGGTGCACGCGCAGCAGGCCTGCGATCTCCTCCGTCGTCAGCATCGTGGTCGAGTCGCCCGTCGGCCGCGGGGCCGCCGTGGGACGGCGTGGGTTCGGGGACTTCTGGACCATCTGCGGGTTGATCTCGAACGATGTTGACACAGAAGGTAACCACGCGGCATCAACATTCCGCGCGCTTCCCGACGGCGTGTCCACCATGCCGACGCCCTCCACGGTCCTGCTCGCCGCCATCGTGTCTGCGCTCGAGCCCGCGACGGATCGCACCTACCGCGGGCCGACCACGCCCGAGCTCGATGCCGGCGCGACGACCCACGACGACGCGTCGCTCGCGGCGCACGACGAGACCACCGCATCGCCGCGCGAACCGGCCGCGTCGGCGGCCACGGCGAGCGCGACGGCGCCACCGCCGAGCCCACCACCCGCGGCCACCAGCGAGCCGATCGTGAGCCCGACGTTGCTCGGTGAGATCGATGCACGCACGCTGGGCGATGCCGTCGAGGGTACCGATGGCTTCGCGCTGGGTCGCTTCCGTCTCGGCGCGCGCGTGAGGCCGGCGCCATGGTTCGACGCGGTCGCGACGCTGGAGACGGTCGGCACGGCGGTGCCCTACCTGCTCGACGGCTACGTCGTGTTCCGACCCCAGGCATGGCTGGAGATCGGGGCCGGCTACGCCAAGACCCCCCTGTTCCCCTCGTTCCGCTACGAGCCGGTGCACGCGCTGCCGTTCCCCGATCGCGCGCCGGTGGTCAACGCGATGCGCGTGCGCCGAGACGTCGGGGCCGAGGTGCGCGTGCGACCCGAGCGCGCGCCGATCGAGGCGGTCGTGCGCGCCGGCAACGGTAGCGGCGGCCTCTCGAGCAACGACAACCGCACGCCGGCGGGCTACGCCGCCGTCGATCTCGTGCTCGGACGTGCGTGGGTCGCCGGGCACAATCGCCGCCTGGGCCTGCGCCTGGGCGCCGCAGGACTCGTCGACGAGGCCCCCGATCGGGCCGCCAACAGCGGGCGCATCGCGAGCGGCTACACCTTCTGGAAGGGCGGACCCACGCGGGGTCGACGCTTGGTCGGTGAGCTGCACGCGGTCGCCTACCTCGGCCCGGTGCGCATCACGGCGGAGGCCGGCTTCGCCGACGAGGCCCGCACGGCGATCGACGACGACGCCGACGCCGAGACCCCGCGGGTCACGCTGCCGTCGCTGCGATCGTGGGGCCTGACCGGCGAGATCGCGTGGGTCGTGCTCGGCACGCCCCGCGAGGTCGGCCGGGCCCCCGCCGCGCGCGCGGCCGCAGACGCGCCGTGGGACGGCGGCGCGCTCGAGCTCGCCCTGCGCGTCGATCGACTGGCGCTGGGCCACCATGCCGGCGACGTCGCCGATGGCGGCGTCACCGGTGGCGCGCTCGCGATGAAGTGGTGGCCGGTCGACTTCCTCGCGGTCGCACTGGCCGGCTACGTCTCGCACTACGATCAGGCGCCGATGGACTCGCCGGGTCGCACGCTGTCGTGGATGGCAATGGCGCGGCTGTCGGCGTTCTTCGGCTACCCCGGGCAGAGCAACCGTTTCCGCGTGGCGCGACCTCGGGCGCCGCGACGAAGGACGCGAGCATGACGTGGTCCCGTCGCACTTGGCTCGCGGCGGTCGCGAGCCTCGCCGCCTGCCGCCGTGGCGATCGCGATCGACTGCGCGTGTTCGCGGCCGCCAGCCTCACCGAGGTCATCGCCGAGATCGCCACGCTCTACGCGACCGAGGCCGGGGTCACGGCCCCCGAGACCATCTTCGAGGGCACCTCGAAGCTCGCCGCCCAGCTCCGCGCGGGGGCGAGCGCGGACGTGTTCATCAGCGCCGATCGTCGGTGGATGGACACGCTCGCCGACGAGGGCTTCATCGAGGCCGACACCCGCGTCGATCTGCTCGGCAACCGCCTCGTGGTGGTGGTGCCGCGCGACGCATCGACGACGCCCACCGACGCGGCCGGGCTGGCGAGACTCGAGCGCCTCGCGCTCGCGGGCCCCGAGGTGCCGGCCGGCAAGTACGCCCGCGCGGCGCTCGATCACCTGCGCGTCACGCCGCGGGCCATCGTCGACGGCGACGACGTGCGTACCGCGTTGGCGTGGGTCGCCCGCGGCGAGGTGCCAGCGGGCATCGTCTACGCCACCGACGCCGCGGTCGAGCCCGCCGTGCGCGTGGCCTTCGAGCTACCGGCCACGAGCCACCCGCCGATCGTCTATCCCGCCGCGGTGCTCCGCGGCGCCCACGATCCCGCGGGTGCGCGGGCCTTCGTCGCGTGGTGCCGGGGTGACGTCGCCACGCAGAGATTCCGCGCCGCAGGATTCACGCAACCATGAGCCTCGACGCGGGCCGTGCGATCGCGCTCTCGCTGCAGGTCGCGGCCTGGTGCACCGCAGTGTCGCTGCCGCTGGCGATCGCGCTGGGCTGGTGGCTCGCCCGTCGAGAGTTCCGCGGCAAGTCGGTGGTCTCTGCGCTGGTGTTCGCACCGATGGTGCTGCCCCCGGTCGTCACCGGCATGCTGCTGCTGTCGTTGCTCGGCACCCGCGGACTGCTGGGCCCGTGGCTCGCCGCGCTCGGCATCGAGATCCCCTTCACGGCCGCGGCGGCGATCATCGCGGCACTGGTGGTAGGACTGCCGCTGTTCGTGATGTCGACGCGCGCTGCGTTCGCGGCCATCGATCCGGCCTACGAGGAGCTCGCAGCCTCGTTGGGCGACGCACCGTGGCGGGTGCTGTGGCGGGTGAGTCTGCCGCTTGCACTGCCCGGCATCGCCGGCGGCGCGGCGTTGACGTTCGCGCGGGCGCTGGGGGAGTTCGGCGCGACCATCGTGCTGGCCGGCAACACCGACGAAACCCGCACCATCGCGATCGCGATCTATACCCTGCTCGATCGTCCGGACGGCCGCGGCGACGCGGCGGCGCTGGCGTGGGCCAGCATTGCGATCTCGGTGCTGGCGCTCGGCGGATACGAGCTGCTGGTCCGCTGGCAGCGACGCCGGCTGGAGCTCACGCGATGAGTGACGCCGCGCGCCTCGAGCTCGATCTGACGTGGCCGTGGGCGTCGGCACCGGTGCGCCTGCGCAGCGCGCGTGGGCGGCTGGCCGTCACCGGCCCCTCCGGCGTCGGCAAGACCACGCTCGTGCGCGCGATCGCGGGGGTCGAACGCCGCGCGAGCGGCCGCGTGATGCTCGGCGATCAGCTGTGGCAGGACGATGCGCGCGGCGTGTTCGTGCCGCCATGGCAGCGGCAGCTGGGCTGGGTGCCCCAGGACGCGCGGCTGTTCCCCCACGTCGACGTCGCGCGCAACCTCGAGTGGTCGAGCAGCACCGACATCGAAGGACGCGACCAGCTCGCGCGCGCGCTCGGCATCGACGCGCTGTTCGATCGCGCACCGCGGAACCTCTCGGGCGGGGAGCGTCAGCGGGTCGCGCTCGCGCGGGCCCTGCTCGCGCGGCCGCGGGCGCTGTTGCTCGACGAGCCGTTCGCGGCGCTCGACCGCGCCCGTCGCACTGCGGTGATCGACGTGCTGGTGGCGTGGCTGGCACGGCATCCCGTGCCGGTGGTGCTGATCTCGCACGACGAGCGCGACCTCGAGCGACTCGCGGACGACATCATCGAGCTCGGCGTGCCGCCGCCCGGCTGACCGCACGAGCGGCGCGGTCGCCTCGCCGTCGCCTCGCGCCGAGCGTCGGCGCGTCAGCCCTCGCGCACGCGTGCGAGCCCCTCGAAGGTGAGCACGTAGCGTGCCGGCTGCAACTCGCCGTAGCCGAGCACGGCGACGTGCCGGGCGCCACAGGCCGCGCAGCTGCACTCGAGCAGGTACGGCGTCAGGCCGAGTCGCGTGCGCAGGATGTGGAACGCCTCGAGCCAGCGCTCGTCGAGCCCGAAGGTCGTGACCACGGCGTCCTGCCAGTGCGGCTGGGCGCCGAGCTCGTGCCCGCGCCCCAGCACGACGTCGACCGCGACGACGACCGGCGCGCGACAGGCCACGCACATCGGCGTGATGACGCGGCCCCGCAGCGCGTCGGGCTCCTCGAAGCCGTCGTAGACGACGATCGGACCCCGCTCCGACCAGCGCGGACCGACGCCATCATCGAGCTCGACCGCGTCGAGCCGTGCCGCCGCGTCGCTCATGGCTTGCGCCGCGGCCCCGATCGCCGCGCGACCGCGCGGGCTGGCACGGTGGGCTCGGCCACGAGGCCGGGTCCGTGCAGGTGGGCCTCGACCAGGCGGACGATCCACGCATGGAAGCGCTCGCGCGCGTCGGCATCCCGCGCCAGCCCGGCGCTGTCGAGCACGCTCGCACCGAGCACGCCCTCGCCGAACAGCGCCAGCGAGACCAGCATCACCATGAACAGGGTGTCCTCGGCCGGCGCCTGCGAGGCGGTGGTGGCGACGCGGCGACCGTGCATCACTGCGGCCAGCGTCGAGAGCAGCTTCGCGGGATCCTCGGGCGCTCGGCCCTCGAGTGCCAACCACGCCATCAGCCGCGCGTGGCCGCGGTCGCCGAGCGTGGTCATGATCTGACGCACCAACGCGGCGCCCTCGCCGGCCTCGAGGTTGCCGGCGGCGAAGCTGGCGATGACGCGGGACTGCAGCGACGCGAGCGCGCGATCCACCACCGCCTCGACCAACCCTTCTCGACTGCCGAAGTGGTGGAGGATCGTCGGATGGGACACGCCGACGTCCTGCGCGATGTCCTGCAAGCGGATGCCGCGGGGGCCGTGCTCGGCCAGCCGCTTGTCGGCCGCATCGAGGATCTGCTCGTGCGCGGCCTCGGCGGAGCGACGCACGCGGGCGGCTCGGGGAGCCCGCGCGGCGCGGGCGGCTCGGGGGCTGCGGGCGGTCACGACCGGCCTCCAGGCTGCGGGAAATCCCCCGCGATGTCACGCGGCGTCGAATCACTGTTGACAACGTTGTAGATAGCGCTATCTACAACGTTGTCAGCAACAGGAGAGACCTCGATGATGCGCCCGGCCCTGGCATTCCACCCCTTCGAAGCCCTCGCAGCGCTGCGCGCGGTGCTGCGCAACCCCGACGACACCGCGGCGGTGTTCCGGCTCTTGTCGGCGATCTCCGGCGGCGCGCCGCGGGCCCTGCGAGCCCGGCTCGCGGCTTCGCGCCGTGGCGCCGCGCTGCTCGTGCAACGCCCCGAGCTGTTGCCGCGCCTGCGGGATCGCGACGCGCTCGCGGCCCTGCCGGCGGGGACGCTCGGTCGGGCCTACCTCGCGTTCCTCGACGAGGGGCAGCTCACCGCCGAGGGCCTCGTGCACGCCAGCGAGGCCGGCGAGCGCCGCGGTGACGCCACCGACGCGTGGCTCGCCGATCGGCTGCGCGACAGCCACGACCTGTGGCACGTCGTGCTCGGCTACCACGGCGACCTCATCGGCGAGTCCTCGCTGTTGGCGTTCACGTTCGCGCAGACGCGGGCACCGGGCATCGGGTTGCTGGTCGCCGCCGCGCTGCTTCGCGCCGCGGATCCGGACGCGCGCGCGCTCATCCTCGATGGCCTGGTGAGGGGCCTGCAGTCGGCGTGGCTGCCCGCGGTCGAGTGGGAGCGCCTGCTCGACCACGATCTCGACGAGGTCCGCACGCTGCTCCGGGTCGGCGCGCCGCGGCCCTACGAGCCGTTCTGGGCCCACGAACTCGCCGCCGCCGCGTGATCGCGCGGCGCCCCTCGAATCGCGGGCCGGTCGCCGCGTACGATGGACGTCCGCCGTGACCAGCCCCGAAGCCCAGTCGATGACGCGCGTGCTCGGTGCGGCCACGCCCGGGTCCAGCGACGTCGACGATCTCGATCTACTCGACGCGGTCGAGGCGGGGTTGTTCGGCGCCACGCCGACACCGCTCGAGATCGGGCGCTACCGCCTCGTGCGACTACTCGGGCGCGGCGGCTTCGGACGCGTCTACGAGGCCGACGATCCCGAGCTCGATCGCAGGGTCGCGATCAAGCTGATCGCGCTGTCGTCCCTGGGTGGGGATGGTGGCACCGACGAGCTGCGACGCGAGGCCCGGGCACTGGCGCGGGTGGAGCATCGGCACTGCGTCGCGGTGTTCGACGTCGGCACCTACGAGCTCGAAGGCGAGGCCCACGCGCGCGCGCAGGCGATCGGCGTGCCGACCCTCGGGGTCTACATCGTGATGGCGCTCGTGCGCGGGCGGCCGCTCACGCAGTGGCTGGTTGCGGCCCCGACGGGCTCGCGCATCATCGAGGTGTTCGAGCAGCTGGCGGACGCGCTCGCCGCGGCCCATCGCGTGGGTGTGGTGCACGGCGACTTCAAGCCCGGCAACGTCGTGATCGATGACGACCGGCGGGCGCAGGTGCTCGACTTCGGACTCGCGCGGCTGCGCGAGCCCGGCCTCGACGACGACGACGCGGCCGGCGACCGCATCGCCGGCACGCCGCGCTACATGGCGCCCGAACAGCGACGCGGCGCCCCGGCGACCCCGCGATCGGATCAGTACGCCTGGGCTGCCTCGCTCCATGAGGCGCTGTGCGGGACGATTCCCCGCGCCAGCGACACCCTCGACGCGCCGATCCGCGCCGAGTTCACGACGCCGACGCAGGGCGGTCACCGCCCGCTGCCGCGCTGGCTCGAGCCGGTGCTGCGGCGCGCGATGGCGGTCGAGCCCCACCTGCGCCACGACAGCATGGATGCGCTGCTGGTGGCGCTGCGACGCGGCCGCGGGCGTCGTCGAGCGCTGCTGCTTGGCACGGCCGCGGCGATCACCGCGGGCGCGATCGCATCCGTCGCCGTGCTGGCCTCGCGGACGCCGACCTGCGAGCCGACCGCAGCCATCGACGCGCTGTGGAACGACGCCGGCCGCAGCCGACTCGAGGCGGCGTTCGTCGCCAGCGGGCGTGCCCACGCGCCGGTCAGCTGGACCAACGCGTCGCACGATCTGGACGCCTGGGTCGAGCGCCACCGCGACCGCGCGCGCGAGGCCTGCGCAGCGCCGTCCGCCAACGCCACCGCGACGCTGGCGTGTCTCGAGCAACAGGCGTCGCAGTTCGCGGGCGTGCTCGGTGTGCTCGGCAGTGGCGCGCCCGAGAACGTCGACGACGCCCACGTGCTCGCGGGGTCCCTGCCCGACCCCGCGCAGTGCACCGGCGCGAGCGCGGTCGTCGACCACGCGACCGTGCTGCAGTACGAGCGCGTCGCCGCGGCCGAGGCCCTGCTCGCGCTTGGACGCACGTCCGCCGCTCGGGTCGCGATCGCAGAGCTGCTCACTTCACCCGAGCTCGCCCCCGCGCCGCACGCCAAGGCGCTCTTGTTGGGCGCCCGCGCGGCCATGGCAGAGGGCGAGGAGCCGGCCGCGACACCGGCGCTGGAAGAGGTCTTCGCACTGGCCACCGAGCACCGGCTCGACCACACCGAGACCGTTGCGCTGTCGTGCCTCGGGGCGGCCGCCGGCATGCGCGGCGATTCGGGGAGCACGCGGAGTCACATGCAGCTGGCGCGCGCGCGACTGGCCGCGACCGCGCCCCCGCCCGACGTCGAGGTCGACGCGCGGCGCTGTCTGGCCCACGCGGCGGCCAGCGTCGACGAGCACCAGGTCTTCGTCGACGACTGGACCCGTATCCACGAGCTCCAGCGCGATCGCTTCGGCGACGAGCATCCGCTCGCGCTGGCCGCCCTCGAGGAGGTCGCATTCGGACGCTACCGCATCCGCGACGAGACCCGCGCCCGCGAGCTCGTCGACGACCTCCCCGCGCGCCTGGCCGCGCGACTCGGCGAAGATCACCCCGCGACGCTCGACGCCGAGATGCTGCGCGTGCTGGTGAAGGCCGAGCTGGGCCTCACCATCGACTCGAGCGCCGAGCTGGCGGCGCTCGTCGAACGCCACGTGCGCGTGTTGGGGCCCGACCACGTGATGACCTCGACGGCGCACCACAACGCGGCCATCATCGCGCAGCGCGAGGGTCGTGAAGACGACGCGCTCCCGCACGCGCGGCGGGCGGTCGAGATCCGCGAGCGCGCGCTCGGGATCGACGCCTCGCGCACCCTCGAGAGCGCGACCCTACTCGCGCTGCTCACCTCCCACGAAGGCGAGCGCCGGGCAGCGGTGTCGCGCTTGGATCGACACCTGCCGCCCGCACGACGCCGGCTCGGCGATCGCAACGGCGCAGTCTTGCGCGCACGCGGACTGCGGATGCAGCTGGTCGCGGTCAGCCGCCGCGACGGCGCGGCACTGCTCGACGAGGCCCGCGAGCTGCTCGAGGCCTCGCGCCAGGGCGGTCGCGATCCGCAGGCCGGCGCGCTCGCACGTTCCCTGCTCGCTCGCCTGCTGCGGCGGAGCGGACGCAGCGTCGAAGCGCTGGCCCTCGACGAGGCCTCGCGGCTCATCGACTGCAACCGCACCGCGGCCACTGCGCGCCGCTGTGCACTGTCGAGCGCGTCGGTGGCGATCAGCAGCGTCGCCGTGCAGGGGCCGGCCGCGCTACCCCACGCGCACGCAGCGATCGAGGCGTATCTGCGCACGCCCGGCGCCACCGCGTCGCATCGCGAGAACCTGCACTACCAGGTCGCCGAGTTGCTCGAGCTGCGCGGCGACGAGGCCGAGGCCGTGTCCGAGTACCTGCTCAGCGAGCCGCGCCCCCCCGAGCGTCCCCACGGCTTGGCAGATGCCTACGCCGCCTTCGCGATCGCGCGGCTGTCGACGCTCCCGTTCGACGAGCGCCGTCGACGGGCCGAGACCGCGCAGGCCCTGTTCGCGGCGGATGGCTCGTCGGCCGAGGCTGCCGAGGTCGCGGCCTGGCTCACACGATTCGCCAACCGTTGACCTCGGGGCGGCGCCGCGGTCGATGGGCGTGAACCAGATCGCCGCGCCCGCGTATGCAGCCAGCGGTGACACGCCACTGCGCCATCGTCTCGTCGCTGCTGTGTTCCGTCGCCTGCGCGCGCGGCGACCTCGAGCAACGGCGGCCGCCCCACCCGGTGGCCGGATTCCACGAGGAGAGCGAGTCCGACGGCACCTCGTTCGTCGCGCTGCCCGACCCCGACAGCGGTGAGCTGCTGACCGAGGGCAGCAGCGCCGGCGACACCGACGGCACGACCGCGAGCACCGACGCCGGGAGCTCGAGCGGCGACACCGGCTCGAGTGGGACCGGCGTCCCCGAGCACGTCGGACCCTGTTGCGAGCCGATGACACTGCCGCTGTGCCTCGATGGGGCGCTGCGCGGCTGCGTCTGCCAGCACGACGCGAGCTGTTGCGTCGACGCCTGGGATGCCACCTGTGTCGCCGAGATCGAGTCGTTCGGCTGCGGCCACTGCTGATGCCCCTTGCTAGGAAGCGCACCATGACGAAGAACCCCGCTCGACGTCCCGTTCGCACGATTCCCGCGTGGCGACCCAGCCGACGCCAGCTCCTGCGCGGCCTCGCGGCTGGGGTCCCGGTGGCGATCGGGCTACCGACGCTCGACGCCATGCTCGACGGCAACGCACGCGCCTACGCCGACGGCACCGCGCTGCCGCGTCGCTTCGGCACGTGGTTCTTCGCCGCCGGTGTCCACCAGGGCTGGCAGCCCGGCGGCGGCACACTCGAGCTGCAGGGACCGTTCGCGCCCTTGGCCGCCCACGCGAACGCCATCGCCATGGTCTCGGGCCTGTCGTGCCCGAGCTTCGGCGATCCCTCGACCAACCGCCACATCATGGGCGCGGCCGCACAGCTGACCGGTCATCCGCCCGCAGGCGGCGCCATGACGGCGCCCTCGCTGGATCAGGTGATGGCCGACGTGCTCGACGATGCACCTCGCCGCGCGATGATCGTCGGCGTCACCGGCTACGGCAGCGGTGAGTCCGGCACCGGCTGGCACGCCATCTCGCACAGCGGGCCCAACGCGCCCAACGTCGCGCAGCTCGACCCCCGCGCGGTCTACCAGGACATGTTCGCGGGCGCCAGCCGCCGCCCGGCAGCTTCGACGACGGCGAGCTGCGCCTGGCCTACCTCGACGCGTGTCGGCAGGACATCGTCGATCTCCAGGGCCGCCTCGGCGCGCACGACCGCATGCGTCTCGAGGGCTACCTCGACGGCGTGCGCGAGATCGAGGCGAAGATCGAGACCATCGGCACCACGGTCGCGTGCAACGCCGACGGCGTCACCGACGGTATCGAAGACTGGATGGTCGACAACGCCGCGGCCGCGCTCGAGGTCAACGCCGTGATGGCGAAGCTGGTCGCGTTGGGCATGGCCTGCGGCGTCTCGCGGGTGTTCTCGTTCCAGTTCATGGAACAGAACTCGTTCGTCGACTTCGGCCAGCTGAGCAATAACCACCACGAGCTCGGGCACCAGCAGCACCCCGATCTACTGCTGTCGGTGTCGTTCATCATGGAGGCGTTCGCGACCCTGCTGTCGGCGCTCGCCGAGTATCCCGAGGGTGCCGGCACCGTGCTCGACAACACCGGCATCCTCGCCATGACGGAGACCAGCTCGAACCATGGGTTCGAGAACATGTTCACGCTGGTGGCGGGTCGCGCCGGCGGTGGGCTACGCGGCGGGCTGCACGTGCCGAGCTCCGGGCCCACGAGTCGCGCCGCGCTCACGGTCATGCGTGCCCTGGGCGCACCGTTCGAGAGCTGGGGCAGCCAGGACGCACAGACCACGGAGGTGATCCATGAGCTCGAGACCTGAGTGGCGCCGCCCCACCATGATCGCCGCAGTGCTGGGCTGCGGCGCCTGCTACCACGGCCTCGACGACGACGGGCGCTTTGCCAGCCAGGGCGGCGATGCGACCACCGACGACGACGGCGCGAGCGACGACGGCGGACCGAACGGCGTGCCCGACGACGGCGATCTACCCACGCTGTCGATGTCGCGTCTGACCCGCTCGCGCCTGCGCCACGCGGTCGGCGACCTGTTCTCGCCGGCACTCGCCGCAGCCATCGTGCTACCGGACGATCTCAGTGTCCAGGGCTGGGTCGCGATCGCCAGCCGCGAGCTCACACCCTCGCGCGGGGACGTCGCCGCCTACGAGGCCGCCGCGCGCGAGATCGCCGCTTGGGCGGTTGCCGACGATGCCTGGCGCGCGCGCTGGGGCGCGTGTGCGGGCGACGGCACCGCACCCGCCGACTGTGCGCGCAGCATCGTGCAGGCGTTCGGCCTGCGGCTGTTCCGACGGCCGCTCACCGATGACGAGCTCGAGCGCTACACGGCGATCTTCGAGCTCGCGCAGCAGCAGCTGCCCGAGTTCTGGCCCGCGTTCTCGTACCCGCTGACCGCGATGGTGCTCTCACCGAACTTCACCCACGTGATCGAGCACGGCCGTGAAGTTGGCGATGCGCTCGCGCTCGACGACTACGAGCTGGCGGCGCGGCTGTCGTTCCTGCTGTGGGACACGACCCCGGACGACGCGCTGCTCGAGGCCGCCGCCGCGGGGCTCGGCGACGCTGCCCGCTACGAGGCCGAGATCGTGCGCATGCTCGAGGACGACGCACGCATCGACGACGGCGTGCGTGCATTCGCGACCGACATGTTCGACCTCGCGCTCGTCGAGCGTGCACGGATCGACCCCGAGCGCTTCCCCGAGCTCGACGACGCCATGTTGCACTCGATGCGCGCCGCGGTTGCCGAGCTCGCGGTCGCGATGCGACACGACGGCCGCGAGTTCCTCGCCATCCTCGACGCCGGCTTCGCGTTCGCAGACCCCCAGCTGGCGGGCCACTACGGCCAGTCCATCGCGGGCGACCAGCTGACGCGGGTCGAGCTGGGCGCGGCGCAGCCCCGCGTCGGGCTGCTGACCGAGCCCGGCATGCTCACCGCGCGCTCGAGCTACGCCCTCACGTCGCCGACCCGACGCGGGCGCTTCATCGCCACACGCCTGTTGTGCCGCGACGTGCCCGACCCACCGCCGAACGTGCCGACCGACCTCGGCGAGCCGCCGTCGGGGACCACGCGCCGCGAGCAGGTCGAGCAGCACCTCGAGCGACCCGACTGCGCCGGCTGCCACGCGGCCGTCGATCCGCTCGGCTTCGGCCTCGAGCAGTTCGACGCGATCGGACGCGTGCAGACGCAGGACAACGGCGTGAGCATCGACGCCTCGGGACAGCTCGACGATGTGGTCTTCGACGACGCCCGCTCGCTCGCGCGGGCGCTGCTCGACCATCCCGAGCTGCGCCCCTGCTTCGCGCGCCAGCTCGCCCGCTACGCCTTGGGCGTGGAGATCGACCACGAGCCGGCGCTGGCGTGGATCGCCAGCGCGTTCGAGCAGGCCTATCGCGACCGCGGCGGTGACCTCGTGGCGACGCTGGCCGACTTCGCTCGCAGCGACGCGTTTCGCTTCGCGCGCGGCCTGCGGGGGTGACGGCACCCGCCGCACGCATCAACAACCCTCGCGACGACGCCGCATCGACGCCAGCCACGCGTCCATGCCCTGCGAGGTCGTGCGGCGCAGCTCGGGGTCGGCCTCGCACGCACCGATGGCCTCGCGCAGCAGCGTGCGTGCCCGCGCCAGGCGACTCTTCACGGTGCCACCGGGGATCTCGAGCACCCGCGCGACCTCTTCGACCTTCAGCTGCTCCCAGTAGTGCAGCTCGAGCGTCAGCTGCAGCTCGATGGGCAGGCGTCGCAGCGCGCGAAACAGCAGCCGCTGCTGCCGTGCGTCGTCGAGCACACGACTGGGCGACCCCTGCGACTCGAGCAGCGGCGCGTCGTCCTCGTGCTGCGCGCGACGGCCGACCGCGCGCAGGTGATCGAAGAGCACCCGCCGCGCGATGCCCAGCAAGTACACGCGAAACGGGAGCTCCGCCGGCACGCGGTCCCGTGACTCCACGCAGCCGAGGAAGGTGCGCTGGATCAGATCGGCGTGGCCTTCGCTCACGCGGCGCCGGAAGAACCGTGAGACCAGGGCGAAGTGTCGTCGCACCAGCGCGTTGCCCTGGTCGCGGTCGCCACCGCGCCAGCGTTCGAGCAGCTCGATGTCGGGAGTCTCCTCCACGCGCGGCGCCGCTACGCTAACCCGCCCGCGCGCCGCGGTCGAGCCGAGCGCACGGGTGCAGCGATGGCGCCGCGCGGTCGCAGACACGACGAAGTCGACGCCGTCGTCAGTGACAGCAGGTGCCGGTGTGCCACAGCGGCGTGCCGCCGTCGTAGATCACGAGGTTGCCGTCGTCCTGCACGTACAGCGCGGCGCCGGGATGACCGTGGGTCTGGCTGTGCCAGCGCGCACCGGCAGGCCCGTAGATGACGAGGTTGCCGTCGGCCTGCATCACCAGCGAGCTGCCGCCGGTGCCTTCGCTGCCGCTGCCCCACAGCGCACCGACGCCGTTGAAGTAGAGCACGGCGTTGCCCTCCGGCTGCATCACCAGCGTGAAGCGGCCATCACAGGATCCCAGCATCTCGCCCGCCCCGAGCACGTCACCGGGTGCCATCACGCCGCACGGACCCGGCGCGCCGCCACCGGTCTCACCGCCGCCACCACCGGTCTCACCGCCGCCGCCACCGGGCCCCGTCGGTTCGCCGTAGAGCGCCGCGATGCCGGCGAGATCGCCCGGCGACATCACCTCGCGCTGGGCCTCGATGAGGCTGCCGTCGAGCCGCGTGATTGACGGCTCGTCTCCCGTCGCGAAGAAGAACGAGCCGTAGTGCATGATCGACCCGAGATCGTACGCCCCGAGATCGACCCCGGCGGCGCCGCGCTCGACGTAGGTCTTGAAGTTGCCGACGTACTGGGGGCCGATGGCATCCCAGTTCACGATGATGTTCTCGTCGCGGTCGGAGCGGCTCTGCTCGTGCCACAGCCCGACCGCGTGGCCGATCTCGTGCACGGCTTGCCCGGTGCCGCAGCCGGGTCCGATGGTGATGTTCTGCGGACCTTGCTGGCGCCCGACGTAGGAGGAGCAACCGTCGCCGGGCACGAACACCACGTAGTCGGGCTCGCCGGCGTGCTCGACCAGGCGCACCGCCGTGTGCGTGTTCCAGTAGTCGATGGCGGCCAGCGCCGCCGCACGGCCCTGCTCGCCGAGATCGTCGGCGACCGCGAACGGCACCACGCCGGCCGGCCACAACAGGTCGGGGTTGGCGGCCGCGCGCGGCGGCGCAGCCTGCCCCCGCTGCAGCGCGCTCAGCCCGTCGGCGCGACCGAGCACGATGTCCCCCTCGGCGACCGCCCAGCCGCGCACGACCGCATAGTCGATCTCGCGCAGGCGATCGTGGACCGCGAACCAACCGTGACCGACGGCCTCCGGGGTGACGCCGGGGAAGGCCTGCTCGGCCTCCTCGTCGCGAAACCCTCGGACATCATCGCCATCGGCGACGCAGGCCGACGACAGGACCAACACAGCAAACGACAACCCTCGAGTGATCGGCATGGGCATTCTCCGATCGCGGGATACGCCGCCGCTCGCCGTTGGTTCGTGGCGCGCGGACGATCCACCGGGCCCGACACCGCCGCATGTCGTGGGCGTAGCCGGGCTCGCCCGTCTGTCATCTCCGAAGGGCTATGGGCACGCGACCGGCGCGGTGTCGAACACCACGTCGTCGATCCACAGCTCGAGCGGAGCGTTCATCTCGTGGAAGCTCCAGCCGCCGACGAAGAACGTATCGATCTCCGGGCCCCACCACGTCGAGTCTCCGGGCGCCGGCGACACGCAGCCCTGGCCGGTCTCGTCGACCGACACGATCGGCGTGGGGTCGGCGTCGTTGTACATGCGCAGGTGCCGGCCGAGCGTGTCCATCTCGAACGAGACACAGGTCCAGGTGTCGGTCGGCATCGGCTGCATGCCCTGCGACCAACAGTCCTGATAGTAGGGGCCGCCCGAGAGCCCGTCGACGAAGCTGTAGGTGTTCACGCCGTCGCGGGGCAGCGAGCTCATGATGTAGCTGGCGTAGTTGCCGGCCAGCGGCGAGCTGGCCTCGGCCTCACCGCTGACGCCGAAGAAGGTCCAGTGCACGCTGGTGCCGTTTTGCGCGATGTACATCATCATGCGCCCGTACACGTGGGTCGGCGTGTCCGCCAGGATCGGCACGCCACCGTTGGTGAAGAGCCGTCCGCCCGACTCGGTGCCCTGATCGAGCACGACGTGCAGCGCATGATCGCCCGACACGGTGTGGGTGCCATCGAGATCCATCAGCGCACCGCCCGATGACAGCGCAGCGCGCCACGGCCCGAACTCCTGACCGTCGGCGAGCGCGACCTCGGTGTAGTCCTCGAAGTCCTCGCAGAACGCGGTCTCGGTGCAGGGATCGACCGGCTGCACGCCCATGTCGACCGGCGGCCCGCCCGAGGAGCCCGACGTATCGCCGGTGGTCGGCCCCCCACCGGAGTCCGAGCTGTCGGCGGCGCCCGTCGTGCCCGCAACCGTGCTGGCCGCGGACGTACTCGTCGTCAGCGTCGCACCGGAGCTACCGGTGCCCTCGCTCGACGAGCCGCCCATCGGCGAGGCGACGTCGCCACATGCGACGAGCAACAGGAGGGACGATGCGAAACGAAGCCTGGCGTCGATCACGGTCGCAGCAGCATACGCCGGAGCACGGCGGCGCCGCGACGCGGGCATCCTCGGGTACGCCGTTCGACACGCGTTGCATTGCTGGTGCCGCGCACCACCAAGGGTGCGCGACGCCGACGTCGACGTCGGCGCGTTCGGTCGCCATGCGGGCGCACCCGCGCTTGCGGTGCGCCCGATGGGGCGGATGCTGTACCGCCACTTCAACAGTACGAGGAACATGTCGTCCTTCCTTTCCTTTGTCGTTGCTCGTGGTCGGGGTCGTGGGATTCGAACCCACCGCCTCCGCGTCCCAAGCGCGGCGTGCCACCAGCTGCACCTCACCCCGAAGGCGGCCGCGGCCATCTCGAGGCCGGGCCATCGCCGCCGCACGTCGGTGTGCGGCAGCGATCGTGCTTCACTCGCGTGCGCCGAGTCGCAGGACGTCCTGCAGGTCCTTCGGCGCGAGGACCACGGTCAGGTTCTCGATCCTGTCCGCGATCTCCTTCATGGCCTCGGTCTCCTTGAGTCGCAGGAGCACCGGGTTGTTCTCCAGCAGGCGGGCCGTGTTGGCCAGCGACCGCGTCGCTGCGACCTCCTCGCGACGCAGGATGACCTGCGCCGCCGCCCGCTTCTCGGCCTCGATCACCCGGTTCATCAGCTCACGCAGCTCACCGGGCAGCACCACATCCTTGATCTCGAGTCGTCGCAGCGCGACACCCCACGCCTCGATGCGCGCGGTGACGGCCGCGGTCATGTCCCGCGCGACCTCCACCCGCCGCTCGAGCAAGCCATCGAGGGTGACCCCTGCGATCGCGGCGCGGGCCGCCATCTGCACCTCGGCGTAGAGCGCCTCGCCGAGATCTGCGACCGTCTGCACCGTCGCGACCGGATCCACGACCGCGTACTTGAGCAGCAGCGTCAGTCGCAGCGTGGCCTTGTCGGCCGAGATCAGGTCCTGCCCCGAGATCAGCAGCTGCTGCTCGCGGAGATCGATCCGCACGAAGTCGAGCTTGCGCTGAAAGGTCGAGAGCCCGTGACGGCCGGCCCCCAAGGACTCGGCCAAGGCGCCGTCGACGTAGACCAGCACGCATTCGTGCGGCCGGACCACGAGATCGACGATGCGCTGCGACCCTGCGATCGCCCAGAACGACGACGGCACCGACGTGCGCAGCGGCTCGAGCGACGCGATCGCGATCGCGACCTCGCCCTCACCGTGCCAGACGATCCAGCGCCCGGCGTCGAGCACCCGCAGCGGCAGACCATCGCGCCGCACCAGCGCGACGGTCCCCTCGGCGACCTCGAGCACCTGCCCGAGGTCGGCGGTCAGCACCCGCTCGAGGTCGGGCGCCGACGCCGTGGCGATCTGCCGGGCATCGACCACCTCGACGGTGGTGCGTGCCGACCATCGCCACGACCAGTGACGACCGGGCAGGAGGATGCCGACGGTGCGGCCGTCGTTTCGCACGATCCCTCGCTTGGACTCCTGGATGATGATCGTCTTCATGGTCGTTCTCCCTTCGAATCGATGGACATGGCGATGGCGGTGCTCTCGTTGGGGTCGCGAGGTTGGCGACGAGGGGCGGCGAGCCGAGGCGCTTTGGCGTCCGGGCCGGGGACCGCACGCGTCGGTGGTGAGACCGAAGACGCCGACGGCGACGCACCGGAGTGCGCCGGTCGAGCGAATGGTGGTGCACCGACGACGCGATCGAGGACGATCGCGAGGCGATTCGCTGCGCAGGGGACGTTCTTGGCCACCCTCACACCCATGCGGACCCATGTCGTGGTCCGCACGAAGTGTGATTCGGGCGCGCCGCCCCTCATCTCTTTCTTCGCTTTCGTTGGATTCGGATTGCGAGAATCCGATTGCAGCCAGTTGCCAATCGCGCGGTCAGACCGCCCGATCGCCGGGATTCGAACCCGGAATCCTTCACACCCCCAACGTGTGGAACGACGCGGACCGACGGTGCCGTGGACCATCCACGGCATCGGGTTGCGGCGCCACTCGAGGCGTGAAATCTGAGAGTCGGCGCCGATTCGCCCCCCGCGTCCCGCTGGATGGGGGCCGGATGGGGGCCGGATCGGGGCCGGATCGGGGCCGTCGCTTCGCGGCCGTGCGTGGGCTCGAGAGCGCCGGCGTGCGGCGACCGACGACGATTCAGCGACGAATCACTCGGGCATCACACGCGCGACGTCTCAGCCGTCGGCACGACCGCACGACGGCTGCCTGGGCAGGCGGCGCGAGCGGGAATCGTGGGCGGGGCGAAACATCGTCGGTGAACTCCGGTGAACGTCGGTGGTGGGTTATGAAGCAGCCGGCATGGACTGTCAAGCGCGTCGCGAACGAATTCTCGCGCGAGCATTCATCGCCGTCACCTCGGCGTCGGTGTCGCCGCGGCATCCATCGCAGGGAGCGCGAGGTAGAGAATCACGAAGTATCGCGGCTCCCCCTCCGAGCCCACGCCGCGCGTCACGGCGAGGGCGTACGCCGAGGGCGTCGCGTCGGGTGCGAGCGCATCGAGCAAGCGCGGGAGCTCCTGGTCGCTCCACGCGATGCGAAACCATCGCTTCGTCGGGGTCCATCGGCCGGCCTGCTGGGCGGTGAGCTCCGCGATCGCGGCGTCGGCCTCGAGGGAATGCGGCCCGGCGGCCCAGCCCTCGACGAGCGTGGCGAGTGGCGCGTCGTCCAGCGCATCGTGGGTCATGGCCGGCCAGCGCGCGAGGATTGCCTGCTCGATCTCGGCGCGGGCCTGCGCGGGCGTGCGCGACGCGAACGTGCGCGCGAATCGAATGCTGGTGCGATCGGGATCACGTCGCAGCTGCGCGACGTGCCAGTCGGGCCGCGCGAGCGACTCGAACGCCAGCGGGCTGTCGAGCAAGCCTGCGAAGCGCTCGCGATCGCTGCCGCCCGAGGGCCACTCGATGCACTGCTGCGTGAGCGTGACCGGTTGCCCACCGACGCTGCTCGCGAGCTGGGAGCAAGGCGGCGCGAGCTCGTCACCGAAGTGCAGCGGCGTGGTGCCCCACGTCGCGCGCAGCGACGACAGCGCGGTCACGAGGTCGTCGCCATCGGTGCCGGGCCACGCCGGCGCATCACCCAGCCGCAGTACGCCGAACAGCTCGACGCGATCGGCGTAGCGGCCATGGCTGACCCGCTCGGCGGCCGTGGTGCCGAGAATGCCGACCACGGTGCCGTCGAAGCCACCCTCGCGCGCGACCACCCATGCTCCGGCGACCGACTCGGCCGCGAGGCGCTCGACGCCGGCGGCGCTCACCACCAGCGCCGCCGGCACGAAGCCCGACACCGGCGGCGCGAGGGCAAAGCCCAGGCGCTGCGCGCCGCGACGCGGCACCGGCTGCGTGAGCACGAAGAAGCCCCGTGCGAACACCAACGCGGTGCTGCCATCGTCGGCCGCCGCGACACCGACGCGCAGGGGCCCCTGGCCCGGCACCGCCGCGAGGATCTCGATCGCCGCGCCGGCATGCAGCGGCTCGCGCAACACCATTGCGTGCACCGGCACGAACGGCGAGCCGAGGCGCCGCGCACGGGCCACCAGCTCCGCGCGCGACGCGGTCGGGCGGGTGAGTTCGGCCGCGGCGACCTGCGAGAGCCGCCGATCGAGCAGCACCACGCCCATCGTGCCGGCCTCGGCGACGCCCTCGCGCTGCAGCGTGGTGAAGCGCTGCGCGACCGCGGCCGGCGGCGCCTCCCAGATCGCAGTGTCGTAGTCCGCGGACTCGGACACGCGGTCGCTCGCGGCCGGCGCAGCAACCTCGGCGCGCGGACGGCAGCCGAACAACAGCACCCACCCCACCGCGAATGACCGGCCGATGCGCATCGTGGGGCGCAGCATACTGCAGCCCGGACGCGCGTCAGGGCGCGTCGCGCCGGACCGCACGCAGCTGGTGCCGCTCGCGGATCGCCGCGCGATCGATCGGCAGGCGCTGGCCTTCCTCGACGCGGTGCAGCGCCGTGACGCCCGCGAAGTCCTGCGGCAACGGCATGACGATCTGTCGATCGAGGCTGTCGGGCAGCGTGCGGACGAGCGCGGGCATCCGCACGCTGCGGCCGTCGTGGTAGGCGAGATCGATCGCGAGCTCGCCGGGCACCGCGCGCCCGAGCCCGCCGGGCACCGTGATCCAGTCCTCGCTGCCGTGCGCGCCGATCGTACCGACCAGCAGCGACCCCGAGTACGGATCATCGCCCGCCGGCGCACCGCCGCCGGGATAGCCGGAATCCCAGGTCGACAGCGTCTCGACGAACGGCTGCACCTTGTTCCAACCCCAGGTGCCGACCCACACCGGGTGGCAGTACGTCATGTAGTCCTTGTTCACCGTCGGGTGGCGCAGATCGAAATCCACCACGCCGAAGCCCCACTCGCCGACCACCCCGCCCTCGTTGGGGTAGCTCGGGTCGGGTCCGCCCTCTTCGCCGTTGCAGTACACGTGGTACCGGCCCTGCGTGTGGCCGACCTCGTGCACGAAGGTCTCCGCCGACCAGTCGGGGTCGAGCGACAACCCCGACGAGACCCGCTGGTACGCGAGGTCCATCGTCGGATCGGAGGGGATGCCGAATGCCTGCCCGCCCGCGTCGCCGAGTCCGCCGGAGCACACGTCGACGAGCCCGTAGTAGTACATCTCGGGCGGCGCGTTCTCCTCGAATCGAAGGTCGCTGAGGTACGAATTGAGCTGTCCGAAGTTCGACAGCGGGGTGTTCCAGTCGACCGGCTCGTGCAGCGTGAACTCGAGGCGATCGATGGGATTCATCATGAAGATGAGATCCTGGAACAGCTGCATCGTCGTCTCCGAGGTGTCGGGCTCGGTGACGCAGCTGCCACCATCGTCGTAGTTGAACGGCACCAGCGTGACCTTGATCAGCTGGTAGCTGTCTTCGATGCCCACCAACACCGGCGCGCCTTCGACCTCCGGGAAGTAGGGCGGGCTCTCGGGCGCGCCCTCGGCATAGGCGGGATCGTGTTCGTACAGCTCGATGGCGTAGCTCAGCCCCGGTACCGCGCGCTCGGCCTCGATGCCCCAGAAGAACACCCGCGCGAGATCACCGATGAAGGCGTCGCCGTCGACCAGCTTGGTCTGCACGATGCGCTCGGTGGTGCCGTCGGGCCACGAGAGCAGCAGGTGCGCCTCGATCTCGCGCGGCTCGAAGTCGGGCTCGAGCGTCCAGAACGCGCGGATCAACGTCACGCGGTTCTTCAGCAGTCGCGCGAGTCGGTCGGCCGGCCCGACCCACGCGCCGTCCTGTCCGATCGGCACGCCCACGCCCTGGTTGGCCTCGACCCAGTCGATGTGGATGCCCCGGGCGGGGATCATCGCGGGCGTCGGCGCACCGGTGGTGCTGCCCTCGGCCCCGGTGCCGTCGACCGCCCCGGTGGAGTCGGCCGCGGAGGTCGATGGGGTCGCGCCGTCATCACCGGTGGTGCCGCTGGGCTGCGCGTCACCGGTCTCACCGCATGCCGAGAGCAGCAGGGACGCGACCACGGGGGAGAGCAGGCGCTGGATCGGAGCCATGTGTGGACGCTAGCAAATGCGCGCTCGGAACGGGTGAGCCTCGCACGAGCCTCATCGGCGCAGATCTGGCAGCGCGTCATGGCGCGTGCGACGGGACCAGGCCGCGACCGGCGGGCTCGCCGGCCGGCGCCGCCGCTGCCAACGCGCCGTCCAGCCGACGCAGCAGCTCGGTACCGCGACGGTCGGGCATGACATCGGCGTCGGCGAGCGCGCGCAGGATCTCCCGCGCTCGCCCGCGCTGGTAGGGATCGGCGGCCAGCGCCTCGGCGAGCGCGAGCCGGTCGCGCGGATCGTCGTAGCCCATCGCGACGCGATAGGTGAGCACCAGCTGAGCCCAGGCGAGGTTCATGCCCACGCGCTCCGCGATCGTCATCTTGCGCGGACGCACCGCGAACACGCGGCCGTGGCTGCGCACCACCGCCAGCGCCGCGACCTTCTGCAGGCTGAACGCGATGTCCTCGAGTCGCGAGGCCGGCAGCGCCGCGGTGACGTAGTCGTCGTTCATGGCGGTGTCGACCGCGTCGACGTAGTCGCCGCGCTCGAGCGCATCGGTCGCCATCTCGAGCTCCATGCTCCCGTCCCACACGCACGCCTGCGCCGGCGCGCCGTGGCCGATCAGCGCCGCCGCGATGCCGAGGGAGAACACCCGCCCGAGTCGTGATCGCTGCGTCGCCATGGCGTCATCGAGGGGTAGCATGTCCGGGCCGACGGCGCCGCTCGCCCGCGGCCGATGCGACGCACCGTCGGCGTCGGGCGGTACGCCGCGGTGGGCGACGCCCCAGGGGTGGCGGCGATCCGATGCTGGGGTACGATGTTCTCCATGACTTGCGCTGCCCCCAGCCCCTCGACACCGTCGTTCCTCCAGCACCGCCGCGATGCCGCTCGCACGGTGCGAAGGGCGGCGCTCTGGCTCGGGGCCCTGGCCTGCGGCGGCTGCTTCGACCCCTCGCACACCGAGCAGAGCGGTGGCACCGACGGCAGCGGCAGCACGTCGAGCGGCACCGCGACCACGGCGTCCACCACCGCCACCACGACCGCGAGCACCACGACCGCGAGCGCCACGGGCACGGTCGACGACTCGAGCGCAACCATGTCCAGCATGACGATGGGCGACTCGACCGACACCGCGAGCGACTCGTCGTCGAGCGGCGGCGAGGTCTCCGATTGCCCCGGCGGCGCGCCCACGGTGGGCGATGCGCCTTACCAGGTCAACATGCTGCTGGCGGGGCACGACGCCAACGATGTCGACGTCGGCGACATCGACGGCGACGGCCACCTCGACCTCGTGGTGCTCTCGCGGGCCGGCGGTGCGGTCGAGACCTTCTTCGGCGACGGCACCGGCGTCATCGCCAGCGACGGCATCACGCCGCTGCAGATGAACGGCTTCCCCGACACCGTGCGGCTGGCGGCGATCGCCGACGACACCCTGGATCTGTTCGTGCACATGGAGGGCCCGGTCGAGCTATGGGTCGTGCGCGGCGACGGGGCCGGCAATTGGCCCACCCCGCAGGTGTTCGACTTCACCTACGTGCGCGCGATCGACATCGCCGATCTGAACGGCGACGACGTCCGCGATCTCGCCTACGTCGGCGCCTCCGACCTCGAGATCCGCCTGGGCCAGCCCACCGAGACCTTCGGCACCGCGTCGCACTACGGCACCAACACCGGCAGCGCCGTGCGGGCCGCCGACGTCACCGGCGACGGCGTGCCCGACGTCGTCACCGCCGACTACGGCTCGACCGAGCTGCTGGTCTACGGCGGGGTCGGCGACGGCACGTTCACCGCGCTGCCGACCATCGTGACGGGCTCGGCGATCTCGGGCGCGGACGTGGGCCTGCTCGACGACGACGAGCTGCTCGATCTGGTGCTGACGACCTCCGACGATCTGCGCATCTTCTACGGTGAGGCCGCGGGTGGCATCTCGACCACGCCAGGCACGGTCATCGACGATGCACTCACGCGGGTGCGTGTGGCCGACATCGATGACGACGGCGACGACGACCTGCTGACCCGCGACGGCAACGCGATCGAGATCCGCTTCTCCAACGGCGACACCACGTTCTCCGATCCCGTGGCCTTCGCCTGCCCGATGCCGGTGTTCTCGATGGTGGCCGGCGACTTCAACGAGGACTGCGTACCCGACCTCGTGGCGCCGATGGGCTCCGACCAGAGCCTCTGCCTGCTGATGTCCGATCGGGGCTGATCGCGGGCGCGCAGATCCTGCGACGACATCGCCGTCGCGGACTTTGCGTTGGCCCCCCGCGCGGGGCGACGGCAGTCTTCCCGTCGATGCGGGTGCTCGTGGTCTACGGGAGCAAGCGGGGCGGCACCGAGGGGCTGGCCCGTCAGGTCGCGACGACGCTGACGTCGTGCGGCCATGCGGTCGAGCTGCGCTCGGCGGCCACCGCCGTCGAGCTGGCGGACTTCGACGCGGTGGTGATCGGCGGCGCGTTGTATGCGGGGCTCTGGCACCGCGCCGCGCGTCGCTTCGCGCGACGACACATCGACGCCCTGCTGCAGCTGCCGGTGTGGCTGTTCTCGAGCGGGCCGCTCGACGACTCGGCCAGCCAGCGCGAGCTACCGCCGACCCCAGCGGTCGCACGCATCCAGCGACGACTCGACGCCCGCGGCCACGCGACGTTCGGTGGCCGGCTCGCGCGCGACGCCCACGGCCTCATCGCGCACGCGATGGCCGAGGGCGGCAAGTCCGGTGACTTCCGCGACATGCAGGCGGTCGACGCGTGGGCGCGGCGGATCGCCGACGCGCTCGCGCGGGCGCCCGTGACCTCGGGCCACGCGCCGCTGGTCCGCGATCGCACGCTGCGTACCGCCCTGCAGGCGGTGGCGTGGTTCGTCGCCGTCACCGCGATGATCGGCGGACTGCAGCTGCTGCTGCACCCGCACGGCGGCGCCCAGGGCCTGACGCCCGCGCTGCTCGCCCACTCGCCGTTTCGCACGTTTGTCGTGCCGGGCGTGCTGCTGCTCGGGGTGGTCGGGCTCGGCAACGCCGCGGCCGCGTGGCTGGTCGCGGCGCGCCATCGCCTCGCGTCGACCACGGCATTCGTCGCCGGTGGTGCGACCGCGGTGTGGATCGCCGTGGAGTACCTGCTGATCCAGAGCTTCAGCTGGTTGCAGGTGGTGTACCTCTTGCTCGGCCTCGCGACCCAGCTGCTCGCGATCGCATGGGCGAGGCGCCGCCTCGCGATCGAGCGGCGACGGACAGCCGCGCCGCGTCTGGCGGCAGCGCGCTAGGTACTAGTCCCACCAGAACGACCACGAGGTCGCGCCCACCAGTGTCTCGGCCAAGGCCTCGATGCTGCCCTCGCCCTGGTAGACGCAGTCGGAGCACACCGCCATGTGCTCGGCGGCAATGCGGCACGCGTGCTCGAAGTTCGTGGGCGGTCGCGTGACCGCCAGCTGCAGGGTGTCGAAGCCGATGCCGACCACGTACGCGCCGAAGCGGTCCTCCCACGTGCGCAGCACCGCCGCGAGTTGGCCCATGTCGCTGTAGTGATTGGTCGGGCCGGTCCACTGCAGCACCGCGACCGCGTCGGCCGGGCGCGTCACGCCGACCACGCCAAGCCGCCCCTGGGCAGCACCGACGCTCAGCACGAACGCGGCATCGTCGGGGGCCTGCGCGGTGGCGGGCGCGAGCCCTGGGAAGCGGCGATCGAACGGCGCGAGCACGGCCAACGCATCGTCGGACTCGCCCTGGCTCGGCACCATCGCAGCCCACCATGCGGACAGCACCGCGGCGGCGTCGTGGTCGGCGGGATCGGTCCCGGCGTCGAAGCCGATCTCGCCGGCGAACCACGGCCGGTCCTCGGTGCGGCGCAGCATCTCGAACACCAACGGCCACAGGCCGTGGCCCGCGAAGCCCTCGGCAATGTGCTGCCATCGTCGCGCGAGGCTCGGCGACGGCACGGCCTCGATCTGCGCCACGATGTCGGCGTCGCCGCGCAGCCGCGCCGCGCGACAGGTCGCGAGCCCGAGCTGCGTGAGCGCCGAGGGCTCGAGGGTGGCGGGGTCTCCGGCTCGATCGGCGCGTCGCTGCATCACCCAGGACGCTATCGCAGGCGCGCGCGCATCGCGACGGCTCTGCCCGTGGATTCGCACCAGGTCGCGCGCGAGTTCCAACGGCCACGCCGCGAGAAAACCTGATCGGTTCCGAGCGCTGCGACGTAGTACGCCCGGGGTCCCATGCGTCCAGTCACCATGCTCGTCGGCAATCGTCCCATCGGACGCGCGTACACCTGGGCCTATCCGTACGGCGAGGCCGAAGGCCTGTTCGTGATGCCGACCTACGCGCTCACCGTCGAGGGCACGCTACCGTCGGGCGAGCACGCCAAGCGCGACTTCGAGGTGTTCCGCTTCGGCGTGCACTGCCCCAAGAACGGCCGACCGGCGATGGTCGGCCTCGCGCAGCAGCAGACCCACGTCATCAAGTCGTGGATCTCGACCTACACCGTGCACAGCGCCGACTCGCCCGAGCGCGGCGCGTGGCAGGTGACCGGCAACTTCCTCATCCACGACGGCCCCGACAACCCGCTCTCGCGCGACGACGTCTACGCCTCGATCGGCTGCCTCGAGGTCTGCGGCGGGCCACTGGGCTTCGACGTCTTCAACGACTTCATCATCGCGCTGTCGGCCCCGCGCGCGGGCAGCCGCGACGCGCAGCTGCAGGAGATCGGCGGCGCGCACTCGATCCGCATCACGTACCTCGCGGCCACCCGACCGCCGCTGCAGCGCGCCTCCGCGTCCTGACGCCGCGGCGCGTGACTACGTGGGCGGCGCTGCGGCCGGTGCATTTGCCGGTCGCGCCGCACCAGGCCCTCGCCGCCGCGTGAGCGTGCGCGCCGGCCGATCGAATGCCACCCGCGCTCGGGGCGTACGCTTGGGGCATGCTCGATCGCGTCCTCATCGTCTGCGCGCTCCTCTCGACCGCCTGCGACGCGAGCGACACGCCACCCGCGACGGCGGCCTCTTCGCGCGACGCGTCGCCCCCGACGAGCCCCGCGACGGCGACCCGCGCGGCCGACGACGACGCGAGGCCGACACCCGCACCGGCGCCCGCGCCCACGTCGAAGACTCCGGTGCCCCCGGCAGCGCCGGCCGCCGCCACGCCGTCGCCGGCCGCCGCCACGCCGTCGTCCGCGGACCCCGAGCCCGCACCGCCGCTTGCGTTCGACGAGACGCTCGCGGGGCTCGGGCTGGGCATGACCGTCGCGCAGCTGCGGGAGGTCCGACCCGGGCTCGCGATCGACGGCGAGCCTCGCCAGGTCACGCCGGACAGCAGCACGCCCGGACCGACCAGCTACTACAGCCAACAGCTGCGCGACGGCTCGATCACCGTCGAGGTGCGGTCCAAGACCGTCGACGGGGTGCAGCGGGCCGCCGCCATCGCGATCGCCTTCGACGGTACCGAGGGCACCTCGAAGGGCGTCGCGATCGGGTCGCCGCTGCGCGCGTTCCAACGCGCCTACCCCAAGGCCTTCCGCCCGATGCCGCGGCAGCTTCCCGACGAGTACTGGGTGCCGCTGCAGGCCGATGCGATGCTGTTCGTGCTGATCGACGCGGGCAAGGTGTACTCGCTCGAGCTCGGCGCGGCGAAGCGCGTCGACGACATCGAGCTGTAGGCCGCTCGCAACCCGCAAGGAACCGCGGCCGCCGCGATCGTCGGGCCCACGTTGCCATGGGGCGTTGACCATCTGAAACCATTCGGTATAGTAAACCGCATGGTTTCGGATCGCTCCGCCCGGCTCGACCTGGTGTTCCACGCGCTGGCGCACCCGGCCCGTCGCGCGATCCTGCGGCAGCTCTCCGGCGGCGAGCGCAACCTCAGCGAGCTCGCCTCACCGCTGCGGATGACGTTCCCGGCTGCGACCAAGCACGTGCGCGTGCTCGAGCGCGCGATGCTCGTCCGTCGCCGCGTCGACGGCCGGCAGCACCTGTGTCGCCTGCGCGCCGCGCCGCTGGCGGCCGTCACGCGCTGGACCGAGCAGTTCCGCGAGCACTGGGAGGCGCGCTTCGAGGCGCTCGATGCCGTGCTCGACGACATGAAGCTGGAGGACGCCGGTCGTCGTCGTCGACGCTGACTCGTTCTCTCCGTTCGCAACCCTCGCCCAGGATCATCCCGTGCAACACCGACCCTTGCAGATCGCCACGCCCGACGACACCACCCTCGTGCTCACCCGCAGCTTCGACGCCCCGCGTCGGCTGGTGTGGGCCGCGATGTTCACCCCCGACAAGATGCGTCGCTGGATGTTGCCGCCGCCGGGGCTGACGCTGAGCCGCATCGAGTGCGACCCCCGCGAGGGCGGCAAGCTCAGCCTCGCGTGGACCGACGGCGAGCACGACCCCGTGATGACGCTCCAGGGCGTCTTCACCGAGGTCGTGCTCCACGAGCGTGCGGTCCACACCGAGCTGATGGCGCTCGCCTCGGGTCAGGTCATCGGCTCGCTCATCGAGACCCACGAGTTCACCGCCGACGGCGACGTCACGCACATGCGGATCACGCAGCGCTACGAGTCGAAGGAAGCCCGCGACGGCGCGCTCGGCTCGGGCATGGACGAGGGCATGGAGGCCTGCTACGTGCAGCTCGACAGCACCCTCGCCAACCCCGAATAGCACGCGCCCGGGTTCACGGCGTCGGGTCGAGCCCCGGCCCGATCGGCGTCCACGGCTGCCAGACGATGGGATTGCGATCGAAGTACAGCGACCACTGGTACGCGGTCTGCAGCTGCCGCACCGACGCATTCGGCGTGTAGGTCAGCCCCGTCGTGCCCGGCGCGTACTCCTCGGGGTCGCGGCACAGGCGAGAGTTCGCCCAGCCGGGCCCGCCGAGCGCGGGCCCGAGTAGCTCGAGGTTGTTCTGCGCGTTGCGCTGCAGGATCCCCGAGCCGGAGCTGCCGTGGCAGCCGAACAGATCGGTGTTGCCGGCGCCGATGCGTCGCCGCTGCGTACCGCCCGACCACGGCACCGAGTGCAGCGGCAGGATCGAGTTCATCGGCGACGCGAGGTAGTGGAAGTTGTTGCGCTTCGATTCGACCTCGTTCGGCACCGACGGGTTGTACATCGTGTAGTGATCCCAGCGATCGAGGTCCTGCGGATACACCACATCCGCGAGGTCACTGGGGATGAACAGCACCTCGTGATACCAGTACATCTCGACCGCGCCGGTGCCGGCCACGGGATCGTCGGCCGCGATGGGGATCCACTGCGCGTTGCTCGGCCGCGTCGGGCAGTAGAGCATCGCGACGTCGGCATTGATCGCGCAGTTGATGTTGTTCGACGATCCGCAGCGCGCCGAGACCGTGCACTGCATCGACGTCTTCTGGTACCCCGCCAGGTCCTGCGCGGCCTGCGTGAGCGGCTCGAAGTTGGGGAAGTTGCCGTCGAAGGTCGACGAGAACGCCAGCGACCAGTAGCTGATGTCGCTGATGTCGAGGTGGCTCACCGTGATCGGCTGGGTGTTGTTGGCGATGTGCGGCGCCGCCACGCAGTGCGCCGCCGTGATCGCGTAGTGCGGCGAGATGAACGTCACACCGCACGTCCCACGCACCGCAAATCCACCCACGGGCGCCGCCGGCGTGCCGTTGGCGTTCTTGATCGGCAGCTCGAGGTAGGCCGTCGCGCGCGCGCCGACCCCATCGTCCTGCACGTACTCGAAGTTGTTGCTCATGGCGTCGAAGTGGACCCGGAACGCCTCCTCGTCCTCGGGCGCCAGCACGCCCTCGAAGTCGTCCTCGGCCGTGCACGCGGCGGCAAGCGCGGCCAGGGTGAGCGCGGGGAGGAGCGAGCGGCGCAGAGAAGATCGCGGAAACGGCTTCGACATCGCCTGCCCAAGACTGGGCGGTGGCGATTTCGATCACGGGAATCTGCACCGGCCCCGCGTGGCCGAATGGACAGCCGAAGCGAGCACGGCACGGCGGGGCGCCTTGGCGTCCCCCAGCGCGGGCGACGACGAATCCCTGCGATCGACGCGCCGGCGCGGTCACAACTGCCGGCACGGGCCCACTGCTCGGCATGACCGCCATCCACCGCCCCCTTCGCCTCGCCCGCGCCGGCGCGCTCGCTGCCGCCTGCCTCCTCACCTCGAGCGTCGCAGTCGCTGCGCCGACGCTCGAGCTCGACAAGAAGGCCGTGCAGCAGCTCCGCCCGCTGCAGGCCCCTGCACAGGAGCCCGAGCCGTGGAAGACCACCGACATCATCGACGCACGCATCGACGTCAGCGCCCAGTACTCGTTGATGCGAATGTTCGGCGGCAACGTGTTCGAGCAGTTCACCGCCTCGCAGATCTCGAGTGCCGTGAAGGACGGCCGCATCGGCGGCATCTACATCGCCAATCAGCAGGTCCCCGCGCTGCGCGCCCGCGCGGCCGGTGGCAACTACTGGACGATGATTCCGCAGGGGCTCTCCTCGGTCTGCTACGACCAACCCGCTGGCAAGCCGCCCATCATCGTCATGCGCGAGGGCATCGCCAAGACCCCCGCGGTCGTCGACGACGCGATCGCCGACGCGTTTTGGTTCTGCAACGTCGGCGAGGTCGAGCCCCGGGGCTACGCCGCGAATCTGCCGCCCAAGCAGCCGCGCACCAAGCAGGGCTGCGAGGACGCCAAGGGCACCGGCGACATCGTCGTCACCGTTCGCCGGGGCGGCAAGGCCGTCGCCGGTCACACCGTCACCTTGACCGGCGTCGTCGATCGCACCGGCACCAGCAATGCCTCGGGCCTCGTCACCTTTGCCGCGCTGCCTGCCGGCGGCTACGTCGTCTCGTTCTCCGACGGCGCAGGCGGCTACGAGATGATCAGCCGCGAGGTCCGCGGCACCTGCCACGTCACCGTGGCCGCCGACCTCGCGCACGCCGGCAAGACCGCGCCTGCGGCCTGCGATCCCAGCAAGTACGCCAAGGAGTTCGACAAGTGCGGCCTCCCGCTGTTCGGCGCCGCCGTCAAGTGCGTCGCGAACGTGCACGCGAAGTACTGGACCGCCGGTGGCGGTGACAAGGGCGCCCGCGGGGCCCTCTCCGCACTGCTCGGCTGCTACAAGCTCCCGTCGCAGGTGCAGGGAGACGTCGACGCCTGCCGCAAGAAGGCCAACGCCGCCTCGGGGTGCTCGTACTGATCGAGGCCCGCGGCCCGGCCGCGCGCGTCGGGTGATCGCGCCGTGACATTGACGGCATCGTCGACCGCGCTACGAAATGGTTCGACGATGCCACGTCGCCGCATACCCGCTCGCAACCTCGCCCGCCGCCTCCTCGTGGCCGCCTCGCTCCTCGGTGCCCTGCACGGCTGCACCGCGAGCTCCGGCGACGCCGCACCGTCGCCATCGCCCACGGCCGTCCAGGCGCAGGGCTCGGTCGCGCCCTCCTGTCCCAGCATGGTCCTGCCGCCGCCACGGGTGCTCATCGAGCTGCAGCCCGCGATCACCCGCGACACCACGCTCGACCTCGAGCTCACCATCGACGGCAGGGCCGAGAGCTGCGCACTCGTCGTCTCCGACGTCGCGCCCAGCAAGACCGACGGCGATCGGGTCGTGGGCCCCACGACGCGCGCGCAGCTCGATTGCCCCTCGCTCGAGGTCTACGGCCTGCGCACCGACGGCGGCATCGGCCAGCTGCAGACCAAGGGCAAGCCGAACGCGCTGCGCCTCCGGGTCCTGCGCGCCGGCGTGGAGCTCGGCACGCTCACGGCCGAGCCGATCGCCTACGGAGCCGTCGAGCCCCACGGTGCCGGCTGTGGGAGCATCGAGCAGGCGGAGTACACGATCCAGCTCGGCGGCTGATCGGGCGATCACGTGCTGCGCGACGAGAAGCGGGGCCGTGGACGGCCGCACGCGCGCTGGATGTCGAGCCCCGCGTTCGCCCTTGCGTGGGGCGGTCCGAGGTAGGCGTCGTGCGGCGACGCCGTTTCGCGCGTGATGCCGGGCGACCGCGCCCAACCACACGTGCGCGTGCGACGTTCTCGGTTGCCGCAGCGCCGGACGCCGCCATGGTGTCGACGGCGGCATGAGCAAGAAGGGATCGGCAAGCACGTCGACGAAGCGCGGCCCCCTGGCATCGGCCCTGACGGATGCACGCCCAAGGGCGCTGAATCCCAGAGTTCTTGCGCGGGCCGGCCCAGCGGCCGTGGAGATCGCACCGCACGTACACCATTCAACGGGCAGCGGTAACCTCGCGTCCGTGACCCACGACGACGAGCCCATCGAACACGACCTGATCCGGACCGGCACCGCAGTCGAGTTCGAGGTCGTCGAGACCAAGGTCGAACCCACGGTCGGCGACGAGGACAGCCACGTCCGGATCGTCTTGCGGATGCCCGAAGACGATGTGGAGACGTTCTCGTTCGGCCTCATCTACACGATCGGCGTGCTCAGCTTCCACGACGGTCGCCCCCGCGGCGTCTCGGGCAGGTGGTTCGAGGACGACGACCAGTGGAGCGCGGCCGACATGCTTCGCGGGCTGCAGTTCGTGCGTGGTCGCCTGCACTGGCACGCCGACTACGTCCGCGGTCGTTGCATCAAGACGACCGTCGAGATTTCCCGCGACGGCACGGTGCTCGTCGAGACGGTGAACCGGGGTGAGGCCGCGACCCGATGGGTGGACAGGCTCGAGGGCAAGAAGTACCTCCAGGCCGTGGAGTAGCGCCGCGATGGGCTCCTTCACCGACCGCACTGGGCGACACTCGGGCGCCCGCAAGCAGATGCAGCAGGGGAAGATCTCGTTGCACCTCGTCGAGTTTGCGCAGCCGCTGATCGACGGCATCGTCGACGACACCGGCATCGAGCCCACCGAGGAGCAGGTTCGCAGCGTGCTGATGATCGCCGTGACGATCTGGAACGCCCAGGTCATGGAGCAGGTCGGCAAGGGATCCGAGTACGCGGACGAGGCCCGACGGCTGCTGAGCAGCATCCCAGGCCCGGCTGCGGGTGCCGCCGTCATCCAGAGCCTGCTGGACCGCAAGGCGAAGCTCTTCCCCGACGACCTCCGCTACATCGGCAACTTCGAGGTCTACCGCAACGACGCTGGCGAGCTGCGGGTGCAGGCGGAGGCTCGCCTGGAAGCGGGGCTGTGGAACGAGCATTGACGCAGGTGGTCGACGATGTGGACCGTGACGGGCTCGGCTCGGCAGCGATGCGCTGCGCCGAGCTTGGTCCGCAACAGATCCGACTGCACCCGACAAGGAGAAGGACGTTCGCTCCATCCTGGCTGCGCTCGACGGCGAGGTCTTCGTGCTCGACATCGGTGCACCGCCCTCGTGGGACGGCGTGCCTCTGGAGCCCCGCATCACCTGGGTCGACCTGAACTGGAGATGACGACGCATGACCGGCAGCGGGAACGCCTTCAGCGAACCATCGAATGGGCACGCAGGATCGAAGCACATCTCGCCGACGTGCGTGACGCCCACCTCGGCGAGGTTCACTTCCGGCCATCATCCACCGCGATCTCGATCATTGGCCTGCGACCGGACCGGCCGCAGCGTGGCAAGTCCACCATCACGAACATCGTAGGGTTGGCGGCGAACTTCGAGCGCGAGTACGCGGAGCATTGCGTCGCCTGTGACCACACGCGAGAGACACCGGAGAAGCGGCTACAGTCGTTCCTACTCGCGGGGGCCTGCCGCAACCGCCGACACATCCGCGACCTTCAGCTCGACGAGCAAGAGGCGCCGCTGCTGTTCGTGACCGACGAGCTGTCGCTGCCGGTGGAGAACGGCGAGATCGTCTGTGACATCCTTGCCCTGCACGGAGACCTCCCCGCGGCCATCGAGCTGAAACCTGCGCGGCAGATGAAGCGGCTGGTCGAGCAGGTCACCGACTACGCCGCATTGGTCGACGAGCACGCCGACCTCTTCGGTGAGCTCTATTCGGTGATCCTCGGCCGACGGGTCGAACTGCATGCGCCGTGCGAGCGATGGATCGTGTGGCCGCATCCCGTTCGGAATGCTCGCCACCCAAGGGAGGCCGAGCTGGCCGCCCTCGGCGTTCGCGTGGTCGGGTACGCCGAGATCGAAGAAGGGTTCGAGTTCAAGATCGGCAGAGCGGTCGACGGCTGACCCTTTCCAGGAAGACCCTGGTCAGATGCCCGCCGCCGAATCCTCCGAGCGCTCAGCTCAGCGACGGCGTGGCAGCAAGCGGAGTGCGTTCGTGCCCCGTGTGGAGAGAACAACTTTCGCAGTCCCGGCGAGGTATTGCCCGAAGTTGTGCCTCGCGTGAGCGCCGAGCATGAAGAAGGCGTCGACGAAGCCGGCGATCGCCAGAGGTTCTCGAGCTCGATCTTGCTGCCGTACATGCGGAGAGCGCCCAAGGTGGCCGAGGTGCTGCCGCTGCTGTACCTGCGTGGCCTGTCGACGGGCGACTTGGGGTCGAGGTCGTGCATCGATAGGGCGAGTGCAGTCATCGCCCCATCGTACCGACCTCGATCCCGCGGATTGGACAACCCGAGGAAGAAAGGACGGCCCGCCACCTCGCCGATGGCCGAAGCGCACGATTCCGACGTGAGCTCACCTCGGGATCCCCGTACGACGCCACGGTCGTCGTTCTCTCAGTGGAGGCGCCGGGCGTCGAACCGGCGCGCAGGGGTCGTGGGACGGGGAATTCGCGGGATTTCGTGTGGACCGACCGGTGTCGACGGGTATCGACCGATGCCGACCGACGCCGCGGGATGAGCTCGGGTGAGCTCGTCCCGCCCCGACGTCAGAAGCCGGAGGCCCACTGGGGCCGACCATCGATCGTCGCGATGGTGACGCAGTACGAGTCGTAGCGTCCGTGGGTGTGGCCAGAGATGTCGCATCGCTCGGCGTGCAGGATGTCGATCGTGACGATCGCGTGGCTGGCGAGGCAGTCCCGGTCGATCTCCCAGCGGGCTTCGTAGTCGACGTAGACGCGGATGTCACCGGCACCGGACCGGTACGACGCCTGGTCGAGGACGGTGTGGGCGCGGCCGGAGGACTCGAACTCGCTGCTGTACGGGGTCCCGCCCGTTCGGAGGTCGTTGAGGAAGAGGAGGTCGTTCCAGTCGATGTCGTCGGCAGCGACGGGCACGATGTCGATCGAGAGCTCGGTGTCGTCTCTGTTGTTCGTCCCCTCGCAGAGCGTCGCTGGCAGCAGGAAGGGCTCCGCGGGCTCGGGAACCGGTAGCTCCGCCGGACAGACGACGTGCTGGGAGTTGGCCGTGATGCGGTCGGAAACCCAGGGAGGGTGGTAGTCGAGCACGAGTGCCTCGGGCTCGGCGACGTCCGAAAGATGCAGACGCACCCAGTCACCTTCTATGAGCAGCAAAGCGCGTGCGTCCGTCACGGACACGTTCTCGTCGCCCGACGTCGACTGGAACCGACCCTGGAACGCGTAGCCATGCAGCGGACTCATGAACTCGTCGAGCCGTTCTTGCGCATGCTTCACGGCCGCATCGACGAGGTCGTCCTCGAGCCCATCGGGATGAGTGAGCTCGAGCTGTGGTGGATCAGTGCATACCGGGACGTCCACCGCGGCGCCGCAGCCCGTGAGCGCGGCTACCACGACCCATACGGCCATGCCGCTTCGTGCACCTACCACGCTGTCAGCGTAGCACGGGCTGACTGTCGGTTGATCAGCGACAACTACTTCTGCCGGTCAACGACGACTAGATTTGCCGGTCCGTCGGCGATGCGGACGGCGCGGGAGGTGGCCTGGGCAAGCGCCCCGGCATGATGCTGGATCGGCCCCAGAACGGGGTCGAGATGGTCACCGACGCGCAGGTCCGCTTGCTGAGGAGGAAGCGGATGGAAGGCAAGACACAGGCAGCAGCGGCAGCGGCGGCGGGCATGAGCGAGCGGAGCGCGCGGACGTGGGAGACGGGCGCGTTGCCGTCGCAGACGAAGCGCGATCGAGATTGGCGGACGCGCGAGGATCCGTTCGCGGAGGTGTGGTCGACGGAGGTCGTGCCGCTGCTCGAGGCGGATCTCGACGGCGGGCTCGAGGCGAAGACGGTCTTCGCCGAGCTGCAGCGACGACACCCCGGCAAGTTCGACGCGGGGCAGCTGCGCACGCTGCAGCGACGGTTCCGCGACTGGCGTGCGGAGCACGGTCCGGCGAAGGAGGTGTTCTTCCCGCAGACGCATCGGCCCGGTCGCATGGGCGCGCTCGACTTCACGCACGCGACGGAGTTCGGCGCGCTGCGTTCGCGGGGCGGCGTCGAGCAGGCGATCGGCCTCACGGAGCGCCTCGAGGCACGCGCGAATGTCTCCGACGGTGGACCGGAAGGGATCGGGTTGCACGGGGGGCTGCATCTGTCGAGAAGCGGTCGATTGGGGTCGGCGGGTGGATCGCGTGGGCTCGGGAGCGGGCGATGTGGGGATCGGGCGATCGTACCCCCGCCGAGACGACGACGACGCCGCAGGGGCACCGCGGCGCCGTCGTGTTCACGGCGTCGCACCGGGGGGTGCGGGTCAGCTCGGGGTCGCCGCAGGATCGGTGGTGGTGGTGTCGGTCGCCGTGGTCGGTGTCGATCCGGCGTTGGCCGCGGCGCGGCGGCGGGCGGCGCTGCGGCGGCGGCGTTCGTAGGCGCTGGTCACCTGCCGCACGATGTCGTCGTGCTCGCGGAAGACGTAGCGCGCCGCAGCGCGCACGCGCGAGATCTTCGCCATCAGCAACATCGTGAGGCGATTGCGTCGCTCGAGCTGACGCGCGCCCTCGTCGGCATGACCGGCGATGCGCCCAGCCGAGCGCTCGCGCAGCGCCGCGACCAGCTTCGGCGCCTCGGCGATCAGATCGTGGTCGAACCCGCCGACCTCGCCCAGCTCGTCGGCGTACTCCGCCGCCAGCGCGCCGTAGTCCGCCAGCTCGCTCGCGAGCGCATCCTCGCTGTCGGGCTCGTCGCGATGGGCATCGACGACCGCCTGCAGCTTGGCCGCGCGCTCGTCGTCGACGCCGTCGTCGAACACCCACTCGAGCGCCGCCGACAGCTCGTCGACCACGAACGACGCCCGCTGCACCACCTGATCATCGGGCGGCGGCACCGCGAGCAGATAGGCCGTCTGCGCCTGCTGCACGAGCGCCTGCAGCTGCAGGATCTCCGTGCCGATAGAGCGCGCCAGGTGCTTGCTGCCCGCATCCTCGAGCCCCGGCCGCGCGACCGCACCGTTCTTGCCGCCGGCCTCGCGCTTCCAGTAGTGCTCGACGAACCGCGCCACATCCACCGCCTCGCCGAGCAGCACGTGCAGCGGCACCGGCATCGCGAACGCCCGCGGGTCGAGGGCGGAAGCCTCGGCGACGAGCTTCGCGACGAGGTTCTTGGCCGCGTTGGAGTTGGAGGAGGAGGTGGTCACGATGAGTCGCTTTCTGCGGGCGAGTCGGTCGGCCGCATGGGCGCTGTCGGTCGTGAGCGGGGTGGTGTTGCAGCGGGGGGATGGGGGGTGGGAGCAGGACGGGGGGGTTGGGGGGCGGGTGTCCTGCGGGGGGTGGGGGGTGTCCTGGGGGGGATGGGGGGTGTCCTGCGGGGAGCCGACACGTTCACTCAATCGCGAACGGGGCTGCGTGCTCCCACGGCCGATTGCTTGGGCGCGGTCGACCGCGGTCGGTGGCCACGCCGAGCACAATGCAACGCCCGGTCGCGCGGGCCTCTCAGTCGCGACTCATCCTCAGCGGAGCCGAGGAAGCCTCCGGCGCGGAAGCACCCGAAGCACCCCAGATGTGGAGGTGCCCGCATCTACCGCAGATGTCAGTCGACGGCCGCATCATCGCTGTTCTCGGGATGTTCGGCGGATGGGAAGTGGCGCGCGAGGAGTCGCTTGACAATGGACACGTAGTCTTCGCTGATGCTCCACGCTCGGTAGGCGGCGATCCAGCGGCGCCGATCGGGAGGTACGGCCGCCTTGAACTCCGCAACGTAGCTCGCGGAGAACGGGGAGCGCACGAGAACGGTGCGGTCGCCATCGCCGCAGGCCATCTCGGCCCCCTGTGCCAACGAGGGATGAGACACTGCCGAGCCGGAATTTACTGAGGGGCGCGAGGGACCATGTACGAGATGACATCGAGCGCGAACCCACGGAAGGTCGAGACGGAGACCCGAGAGAGAGCGCATCGGCGGCGCTTCACGAAGGAGTACAAGCTGCGCGTGCTGCAGGATGCCGACGCCTGCACGAAGCCGGGCGAAGTGGGCGCACTGCTGCGGCGAGAGGGCCTGTACTCGTCGCACCTCACGAGCTGGCGCGGGCAGAGGCTCGAGGGTACGTTGAAGGCGTTGGAGCGCAAACGCGGACCCAAGCCGAAGCAGACGGCGGAGCAGGCCGAGCTGGAGAAGCTGCGGCGTGACAACGAGCGCCTGCGCGAGAAGCTGCGCAAGGCCGAGAAGATCATCGAGGTCCAAAAAAACTCTCGGAGGTGTTGGGGCTGGACAGCGACGACACCGAGGAGCCGACGTGAAGGCAGCGGTCGACGAACTCGCGGGCCAGCTCGGCGTGGCGGTCGCCTGCGAGGCGCTCGGCGTGCCGCGGAGCACTGCGTACCGCTGGCGGCAGCCGGCCCTGCATGGCCCCCGCCGACCACGTCGACGACCTTCACGCGCGCTCTCCGAAACCGAGCGGACCAACGTGCTCGAGGTGCTGCACTCCGAGCGCTTCGTCGACAAGGCGCCGGCGACCGTGCACGCCACGTTGCTCGACGAGCAGCACTACCTCTGCCATCCCCGCACGATGTATCGGATTCTGGCGCTGCAGGACGAGATCCGCGAGCGCCGCGATCAAGCCCGGCACCCAAAGTACGCGCGACCTGAACTGATCGCCACGGCACCCAACCAGGTCTGGACGTGGGACGTGACGTGGCTGCGCGGCCCGGTGAAGTACACCTACTACCCGCTGTACGTGATCATCGATCTCTTCAGCCGCTACAACCCGGGCTGGATGCTCGCCCACGAGGAGAGCGGCGAGCTCGCGGCGAAGCTGATCCGCGAGGCGTGCAACCGCCACGGGATCGAACCGGGCACGCTCAAGCTGCACGCCGACCGCGGGCCCGTGCCCAGGGGCAAGACTGTGAAGCAGCTGCTGCGCGACCTCGAGATCACGGCGTCGTTCAGCCGACCGCGCGTCAGCAACGACAACCCGCACTCCGAGTCCGAGTTCCACACCCTCAAGTCGCACCCAGATTTCCCGGAGCGTTTCGAGAGCTTTGACCACGCGCGCGACTTCTGCCGGCGCTTCTTCGCCTGGTACAACGACGAGCACCGGCACTCCGGCATCGCTCGCCTCACTCCCGCCGACGTCTTCTTCGGACGCGCCGCCGAGGTCCTCAGCCAGCGCCAGCTCGTGATGAACGAAGCCTTCGCGAAGAACCCAGAGCGCTTCGTCGCAGGCCCACCGCAGGTGCCCACGCTCCCCAAGGCAGTCTGGATCAACCCACCCGAGAATCGCTCGGAGATCGAACTCGGACTTCACTAAACTCTCAACCCAAAAATCTCATTCTCGTTGACACATGCCGCGGGCTCGAAGTACGTCAGCTTGCCGATCTCCTGCTTGTACGCAGTGAGATACCTCAACAGTTCCCGAATACTGCCGCTCAGCGTTGCAATAGACTCACTGCGGGACAACGTCCGCAGCACGAGCCTCGACGTTCCACTGCAGCCGTCGAAGGTATGGCGCCCCGCGTAGTATGCGAACACGAGGTCCCGCAGCTCCTCGTCATCGAGGTTGGAAAGCAGCTGTACAATGTGCATGCGCGCGAGGAACTGCGCCTCGTCTGGCGCATCCGAAGGACTCGCAGGTTGCCGACGAGCAGACGCAAGGATTCGGTCGATCGTCTCGGTGATATCCGGATCACGAGCCATGACCGCTCAAGGTGTCAGAAGAACCTGGCGTGCGCAACTCGGCCCTCGACCGCCGACAAGAGGGCGTTGAACCGGTTGGAGTGATCTCCGGCACCGTCCTCAGCCCGGCCAATCCCACGAGGCGAGGAACTCTTCCGTACGGCATCTCCGGACCGCCACGCGTTCTCGCGATCAGCAAGAGTGGCGACGAGACCGACGACATCGCCGCTGAGGTCGCTGGTCGGGAAGGGATGTTCTCGAGCGTGTCATGGCGCTCGGCATCGCGGATCGCGGGAGGCCCCGGGAGGCCCCCAGTCGTCGAGAACGAACACCTCCGCGAGAGCTATCCCGATCAAGCGGCGCGCAGAGCCGCCGTCGGCGGGACCGGGCGCGGGCTGGTCGGCGAAGCCCACAGCGACGATCCGGTCAGGCCGCGTTTCGAGGCCGGCGTCGAGATCTCGTCGCCGACCGGGGCAGCCAGTCGCGCACCTGGCCCGGATGCTGAGCGCTCGTCATCGCCCCCGCTGTCGATCGGTTGGCCGAGCTGTGCACAGGGACGGCCCCGACAGTGCCCGCGACAGGTGTCGGCGCCGTGCCGAACGCCCGGGCGGCTGGGGTAACCTCGCCGCGCGCAACATGCGGTGGCGCCCCCGAGGGCCCGGTCCGTGTGCTGCCTTGAACTGCCCGCGCCTCGAGCCTGCCCGCAGTGCTTCGGGCCCACTGCGCTACCGCCAGATGTCCACGTCACGCAAGAAACTCCGCACCAAGCTCCTCGAACTGGTCCCCGCCGATGGGACGAGCATCGGCAATGGCCGCCTGCGACAGGCGCTCGGCGAGGCGCTCGGGCACGAGGTCGACGCCGACACGTACGCGGAGGTCCGCGATGCGTTGGTGGGAGACGGGGTGCTGCTCAAGGGGCAAGGTCGAGGTGGATCCGTGCGCCTGGCGGAGGGCGGCGAGGACGAAGACGAGGACGAGGACGTCGAGTACGAGGCCACAGAACCGCTCGTGCTGGAGAGCCCGGAGCCGAAGCGGCCGCGGGCCAAGAAGGCAGCGGAGCACGGCACGGGCGCGTCGTCGTCGGGGGCAAATCTGGGCTTCGAGGCGAAGCTGTGGCAGGCGGCGGACAAGCTGCGCAACAACATGGACGCGGCCGAGTACAAGCACGTCGTGCTGGGGCTGATCTTCCTGAAGTACATCTCGGACGCGTTCGAGGAGAAGCACGCGGCGTTGGAGGCCGACAAGAAGTCGGGCGCCGACCCCGAGGACCCCGACGAGTACCGGGCCGACAACATCTTCTGGGTGGCGAAGGACGCCCGGTGGACGCAGCTGCAGGGCAAGGCGAAGCAGCCGACGATCGGCAAGCTGCTCGACGACGCGATGGTGGCGATCGAGCGCGAGAACCCGACCCTGAAGGGGGTGCTGCCGAAGGACTACGCCCGGCCGGCGCTCGACAAGCAGCGGCTGGGTGAGCTCATCGATCTCATCGGTACGATCGGACTGGGGGACAAGGAGAACCGCTCACGCGACGTGCTCGGGCGGGTGTACGAGTACTTCCTCGGGCAGTTCGCGTCGGCCGAGGGGAAGAAGGGCGGGCAGTTCTACACGCCGCAATGCGTGGTCCGGGTGCTGGTCGAGATGCTGGCGCCGTACAAGGGGCGGGTGTTCGATCCGTGCTGCGGTTCGGGCGGGATGTTCGTGCAGAGCGAGAAGTTCGTGGAGGCGCACGGCGGCCGCATCGGCGACGTGAGCATCTACGGGCAGGAGAGCAACCACACGACGTGGCGGTTGGCGAAGCTGAACCTGGCGATCCGGGGGATCGACGCGAACATCGCGTGGCACGAGGCGGGGTCGTTCCACCACGACATGCACCGGGATCTGAAGGCGGACTACGTGATCGCGAACCCGCCGTTCAACGACAGCGACTGGGGTGGGGACCGGCTGCGGGAGGACGTGCGCTGGAAGTACGGGGTGCCGCCCGCGGGGAACGCGAACTTCGCGTGGGTGCAGCACTTCCTGCATCATCTGGCGCCGACTGGCATCGCGGGCTTCGTGCTCGCGAATGGGAGCATGTCGTCGCAGCAGTCGGGGGAGGGCGAGATCCGCGAGGCGCTGGTCGAGGGCGACATGGTCGACTGCATGGTCGCGCTGCCGGGGCAGCTGTTCTACTCGACGCAGATCCCGGTGTGCCTGTGGTTCCTGGCGCGGGACAAGAAGAACGGGCTGGGCGGGCGCGGGAAGAAGATGCGGGACCGGCGTGGGGAGACACTGTTCGTGGATGCACGGAAGATGGGGTCGATGGTCGACCGCGTGCATCGGGAGCTGACGGCGGAGGACATCGGGCGAATCGCCGGGACGTATCACGCTTGGCGCGGGGATGCCGGCGGCGGGTATGCGGATGTTCCGGGGTTTTGTAAGAGTGTGCGGACGGAGGAGATCGCCGGGCATCAGTTCGTGCTGACGCCGGGGCGGTATGTCGGGGCGGAGGAGGTGGTGGAGGATGCCGAGGGGTTCGAGGTGAAGATGAAGCGGTTGGTGGGGGAGCTGGAGGCGCAGTTCGAGGCGGGGGCGCGGTTGGAGAAGGTGATTCGGGGGAACCTGAGGGGGTTGGGGTATGGGCACTAGCACTGACGTGAGCGATGTACTTCCCGTCCCAGTCCAACATCCAGACTCATGGGCGACAGCACCGCTGCGCGATGTCTGTACCTTGATCGCCGACGGTGACTGGATCGAGTCAAAGGATCAAGGCGCGAGTGGGTACCGATTGCTCCAGATCTCGAATGTTGGCCGAGGCACTTTCGTTGAGACGGGAAACTATAGGTGGGTGACGGAGGAGACATTCCATCGACTGAACTGCACGGAGATTCGCGAAGGCGACATCCTGATCGCGCGAATGCCGGATCCGATTGGGCGCGCCTGGCTCGTCCACGATCTCCCGTGGAGGTGCGTAACAGCTGTTGATGTGGCGATTGTGCGCGCTGACCCGCGCGTATTGCAGCCAGCGTTCCTTGCCGCTGCCCTGAACTCCCCCGCGTACCTCGCCCAGGCAGCTTCGCTCGCCACAGGTACGACTCGACATCGAATTCGCCGTGCGGACATAGCGCGAACTAGCATCCCAATTCCCGGGCTCGCCACCCAGCGCGCCATCGCTCACATGCTCGGCAGCCTCGACGACAAGATCGAACTCAACCGCCGGATGAGCGAGACGCTCGAGGCCATGGCGCGGGCGCTCTTCAAGTCGTGGTTCGTCGACTTCGACCCCGTCCGCGCCAAGGCCGACGGCCGACAGCCGAGCGGCATGGACGCCGAGACCGCGAAGCTGTTTCCGAGCGAGTTCGAGCAGTCGGAGTTGGGCGAGATCCCGAAGGGGTGGCGGGTGGCGGCCGTTGGCGAACTGTTGTCACTCGAATACGGAAAGGCCCTAAAGGAGGAGGGCCGGCGTGCTGGGGGCGTCCTAGTGTTCGGATCTAACGGTCAGATCGGATCGCATGATGTGGCTCTGGTTAGTGGACCTGGAATCGTCGTGGGGAGAAAGGGTAATCCTGGTGTTGTTACTTGGGCGCCGTCCGATTTCTTCGTGATAGACACGGCGTTCTACGTTCAGCGCAGGTCTGACGTAGTGGGCCTCCGCTACCTGCACCGCGGGCTTGAGCGAATGAGATTGCCGCGTCTTGCTGCAGACTCCGCCGTTCCTGGAGTAAACAGAAACGCCATCTACGCTCAGAGTATAGTCGTTCCGAACTCTCGTGTCGCAGATGCCTTTGAGGGAATTGCGACCGCTTGGTACTCGGCGTCGTGGGCGCATTTGATAGAGGCCCGCCTGCTGGAAGACATGCGCGACACCCTCCTCCCTCGCCTCCTGTCCGGCGAACTCGACGTCACCCACGTTGCGGACGCGCTCGGATCCCCAGCATGACCTCGCCGCCCCGCGCCGACATCATCCTCTACCAAACCGAGGATGGCCGGACCCGTGTCCAGTGCCGCTTCGCCGACGACACCCTGTGGCTCACGCAGCTCCAGATGGCGGAGCTCTTCCAGACCTCCGTCCCCAACATCAACCTGCACCTGAAGGCCATCTACGCCGAGGCCGAGCTCACCCCCGAGGCAACGATTAAGTCCCACTTAATAGTTCGCACAGAGGGCTCCAGGCAGGTCTCTCGCCCCGTCCAGCACTACCACCTCACCGTCGTCCTCGCCGTCGGGTTCCGCGTCCGCTCCCCCCGCGGCACGCAGTTCCGCCGCTGGGCGACCGAGCGCCTCGAGGAGTACCTGGTCAAGGGCTTCACGATGGACGACGAGCGGCTCAAGAACCCGCCCGGGCCCGGCCATCGCGACTACTTCGACGAGCTCCTCGAACGCATCCGGGAGATCCGGGCGTCCGAGCGTCGGTTCTACCAGAAGGTCCTCGACATCTACGCCACCAGCGTCGACTACGAGCCGGACGCCAACGCCTCGCAGCGGTTCTTCGCGACGGTCCAGAACAAGATGCACTTCGCGACCCACGGCCACACCGCCGCGGAGATCGTCCATGCTCGCGCGGACGCGGACAAGCCCAACATGGGGATGCACACCACGCGGCCCGACGGCGTCGTGCGCAAGGAAGACGCCCTCATCGCGAAGAACTACCTCACCGAGCAGGAGCTGGCGGTCCTGCACCGCATCGTCAGCCTCTACATCGAGTACGCCGAGCTCCAGGCCCTCGAGCGCAGGCCCATGACGATGCAGGACTGGATCGCAAAGCTCGACGAGTTCCTGAAGGCCTCCGGTCGCGCGCTGCTCGACCACGCCGGCACCGTCTCTGCTGAGACCGCCAGACTGCGCGCCGAGCAGGAGTACGCGCGGTACCACGAACGCGTCGATGCCCAGCCACGGGCGGTCGACGCCGCCTTCGAGAAGGTCGCCAAACAACTACAGGCTCCCCGCCCCACGCGGCGGCCCGCGAAGCAGCGCGAGACGAGTCCGCCCAAGCCCAAGTCGAGGGCGAAGAAGCGATGACCAGGCCCCCCGGCCGAGGCACGCACGCGCGAAACCGGCCAGCGCGAGCACCCGACTTCGTCCAGGATTCCCGAACCATCGCATCGCTGACTTCGGAATCGTCGACCCGGCCCACGCGGCGCGTCACTTTGGCCAATCCCGCGATCGCTTCCGGCCGCCACCACGATGCCGATCGCGGCACTTCCATCACGACCAGCGGCAGGCGATGATGCCCAGGATCGTGGAGGCGGCGCGCCCATGACGACCCACCGCACCGTCCCGTGTCGGGTGGAGATGCCGTCGCCCTGCCAACCCGCTTGTGGATCCGGATTGATGGCTGCATGACCGCCCCGTTCACCGAGTCCGTCGTCGAACAAGCCGCCCTCGAGTGGTTCGCCGAGCTCGGCTACGCCACCCTGTTCGGCCCCGCCATCGCCCCCGACGAGCCCGCCGCCGAGCGCACCAGGTTCGACGAGCCGATCCTCGCCGGTCGCCTGCGCGACGCGCTCGCCCGGCTCAACCCCACCGTACCCGCGGACGCCATCGAGGAGGCGTTCCGCCGCGTCAGCCGGATCACCTCGCCGCAACTCGTGGACGCCAACCGCGAGTTCCACCATTGCCTCGTCAACGGCGTCAGCGTCGAGTACCTCCGGCCCGACGGCACCATCGGCTACGACCCGGTGCAGATCATCGACTTCGACCATCCCGACAACAACGATTGGCTCGTCGTCAACCAGTTCACGATCACGGAAGGGAGCCACAAACGTCGCCCCGACATCGTCGTGTTCATCAACGGCCTGCCGCTCGCCGTCGTCGAACTCAAGAACCTCGCCTCGGAGAACGCGACCATCTGGGGCGCCATCGCCCAGCTCGAGACCTACAAGGCCGAGGTCCCGTCCCTGTTCGTCTTCAATGAGCTCCTGGTCGTCTCCGATGGCGCCGACGCCCGCATCGGCACCCTCAGTTCGAGCAAGGAGCGGTTCGGACCGTGGCGCACCGTCGACGGCGAGCAGCTCGCCCCGGCCGCGGTCTCGCAGCTCGAGGTGCTGCTCCGCGGCGCCTTCGACAAGCACCGATTCCTCGACCTCGTCCGCTACTTCGTCGTGTTCGAGAACGACGGCGAGGTCAATCTGAAGAAGGTCGCCGGATATCACCAGTTCCACGCCGTCGCCAACGCCGTGGAGGCCACCGTGCGCGCCTCCCATGCCGCGGGCGATCGCCGCGTCGGCGTCGTGTGGCATACGCAGGGCTCGGGCAAGAGCCTGACCATGGCGTTCTATGCGGGGCGCGTCGTGCTGCACCCGCAGATGAACAACCCCACGCTCGTCGTGCTCACCGACCGCAACGACCTCGACGAGCAGCTCTTCACCACCTTCTCGCGGTGCAAGGATCTCCTGCGCCAGACCCCCGAGCGTGCCCGCGACCGCACGCATGTCCGCGAGTTGCTCAGCGTCGCGGCGGGCGGGGTCGTCTTCACCACGATCCAGAAGTTCATGCCCGAGGCCAAGGGCGACAGCTTCCCGCTGCTGTCGGATCGCAAGAACATCGTTGTCATCGCCGACGAGGCCCACCGAAGTCAGTACGACTTCATCGATGGCTTCGCCCGCCACATGCGGGACGCGCTCCCCAACGCCTCGTTCATCGGCTTCACTGGCACCCCGGTCGAGTCGACCGACAAGAACACGCGGTCGGTCTTCGGGGACTACATCAGCGTCTACGACATCCAACGCGCCGTGCAGGACGGCGCGACCGTCCCGATTTTCTACGAGAGCCGGCTCGCCAAGCTCCAGCTCGACGAGAGCCAGCGCCCGCTGCTCGACGAGAAGTTCGAGGAGGCCACCGAGGGAGAGGAACTCGACGGTAAGGAGAAGCTCAAGACGAAGTGGTCCGCGCTCGAGGCCCTGGTCGGCACCGAGCAGCGGCTCGCGCTCATCGCCGACGATCTCGTGCGTCACTTCGAGGCCCGCACGGAGGCGATGGCAGGCAAGGCCATGGTCGTGTGCATGAGCCGCCGGATCTGCGTGGACCTCTACCGCGCCATCGTGGCCCTGCGCCCAGACTGGCACGATGATGACGACGGGGCAGGCACCATCAAGATCGTCATGACGGGCTCCGCCACCGACCCCAAGGACTGGCAACCACACATCCGCAGCAAGTCGCGGCGCGAGGCTCTCGCCAAGCGACTGCGCAACCCGGAGGACCCGCTGCAGATCGTCCTGGTGCGCGACATGTGGCTCACGGGCTTCGATGCCCCGTGCCTCCACACGATGTACGTCGACAAGCCGATGCAGGGCCACGGCCTCATGCAGGCGATCGCGCGGGTCAATCGGGTCTTCCGCGACAAGCCCGGCGGCCTCGTCGTCGACTACCTCGGGCTCGCCGATCAGCTCCGTCGCGCGTTGCACACGTACACGGAAAGCGGAGGCCAGGGCGATACCGCCATCGATCAGGGCGAGGCGGTCGCGGTCATGCTCGAGCGGTACGAGCTGTGCTGCGGGATCTTCGATGGCTTCGACTGGAAGCCCGCACTCACCGGCAGCGCGGCGCAGCGGCTCAGTACGATGTCGGCGGCCAAGGAACACGTGTTGTGCCAGGAGGACGGCAAGCAGCGACTCCTGCAGGGCGTCACCGAGCTGTCCAAGGCGTTCGCGCTGGCGGTCCCGCACGACGAGGCGCTCCGGATCCGCGACGACGTCGGCTTCTTCCAGGCGGTGCGAGCGGACATCGCCAAGTTCTCGACCTCGGAGCGCAAGCTCTCCGGCGACTTGGATCACGCGATCCGACAGATCGTGTCCAAGGCCGTCGCCTCGGACCAGGTCATCGACATTTTCGCGGCCGCTGGCCTGAAGAACCCCGACATCGGAATCCTGTCCGACGAGTTCCTCGCCGAGGTCCAGTCGATGAAGCACCGCAATCTCGCGGTCGAGCTGCTGCAGAAGCTGCTCAATGATGAAGTGAAGCTGCGATCCCGGCACAACATCGTGCAAGCGCGGTCGTTCTCCGAGATGCTCGACAAGTCGGTGCGTCGGTACCAGAGCCGCGCGATCGAGGCCGCGCAGGTCATCGAGGAGCTCATCGCGCTCGCCAAGGACATCCGAGAGGCCGACAAGCGCGGCGCGCTCCTGCGCCTGACCCCGGACGAGGTCGCCTTCTACGACGCGCTCGAGGTCAACGACAGCGCCGTGAAGGTGCTCGGCGATGAGGCGCTGCGGACGATCGCCCGCGAGTTGGTCGAGACGGTTCGGAACAACGTGACCATCGACTGGACGGTCAAGGAATCCGTCCGCGCCAAGCTGCGCGTGATCGTCAAGCGGATCCTCCGCAAGCACGGCTATCCGCCCGACAAGCAGGAGAGCGCGACCGCCACGGTGCTGCAGCAGGCGGAGACCCTGTCACAGGCGTGGGTCGCGTAGTGGCGTGGTCATGTCCGCGGTGAGCTCACGACTCAGCTCGGGACTCGGCGTTTGCCGGAAGCGCCCATCTACTACGGCTCGGTCACGCGCAGTGGCTCTTGCGGCTCAGGGGTGCCAGAGCGCCGAGGGTTCGAGATCGAGGCGGCGAACGCCCAACTGATTCTGGCCATCATTCTCAAACATGAACGTCGCGATCCTGAGTCCTGCGTGACGCTTCGCAATCCATCCGCCGACTTCTTGTGCCTTCCAACTGAGATTCGCAGACAACCAGCGTTGCGATCGGTTCGTTTCGCCCGTTTCGCCCGAGTTCATGTCGGTGCAGATCTCGGCGAGCGCGCCGCCGATGAGATCGGAGACTGCGCAAAGGTCTTCCTCGGCTCGATCGCCGGGGTCGATGGTTACCGTGCCGATCCCAAGTTCCCCAGGTTGATGGCGGACATGCAGGTTGGCCAGCTGAGACATCAGTCGAGCAGCGTCAGCCGATCGCTCGGGCGTGGCGAAGATCGCGTCCTCGTCCGAAATCCAGTAAACGTTCTGGCCGTCTTTTCCGAATGTACCAATCAATAAAGAGATCAGGGTTGCGGTGCGCATCAGCCGCTCGAACGCAGAGTGCGTCCACTTTCCCTTGAGGCCGACACTTCCTTGCCAAATCGCAAGAATCCCTGGTGGGGCCCAGACGTGCGGGATGCTCTTGGGAAAGACAAGGGATACGGCGAGCCCGTCAATCTGGCTTGCGCTGTCGAGGAAGCCGTCGAGGGCAGCCTTGCGCTGCCTGTCGTTAAGTCGCTTGTATGCCATCCTTCGTCCGTCGGACATGAACCGTTGCCTAACGGCGCGACGTCCGAGTTCCCACTGCGCCGAACCGTACATCGCTGCATAGACCGCCGTTACGACGTTGACGGAACTTGCGGCATGTTCCCCAGCGGCGTCGGAGCCGATGTAGATCAGATCTCCGTCAAGCGGCGGGAGCGGTAGACATCCGAGTTCCGTGCGGATCCAACCGACGCCGGGCAGGTCGAGTTCTGGAGGCGGCGAGCTTCGAGTCACTCGCCCCCCGTGGAAGCGTTGTCGAGCGGCCAGGCGGTGAATGGGTTGCGGCGCGAGTAGACGACGCCCGACTGCAGGTCGTAGATGGCCTTCACCTTGTGGCTGATCTGTTCGAAGCGGATGCTCGCCTGGTCGCCGGACCTCCGCTTCTTCTTGCCATCACCCACCTCCTCGCGTTCAGAGCGGACGATCGAAAGCGCGAAGTCTCCGAGGACTCCGAGAACGAGATCCGGCAGGGGCAGCGCAGGGTTGCTCCCCTTCGAGAGGACCTCGCAGCTCGGCACCGCGGCCGGCCTACGCGCACCGAGGCACTCGAGCTCGCTGAATATCGAGTTCGCGATTTCGGACAGGAGCCTTCTGCCGACCCTTGGGTTCTCCTCGCCCACGATCTTCAGCGTACATCCGTCGTAGCGGATCATCCGGTCGCGTAGGAGTTGGGCGAGAGTTCGAGCATACGTCTCGGCGTATGAAGCCTTGTCCTGCTTCGGCAGTGCCGCGTAGGCGACGAATGAGCGAAACGGAAGGGTCCGCAGCAGCTCGGTGGCTCGCGTTCGGTTGTCGGGCGTCAGTTCGTTCCAGTGGAGTCCCCTTTGCTTCAACACTGCTCGTTCGCTCTCGGCGGTCATCGTGTCCGCGATGCGATCATCCAGGAAGCGCTGGACTTCTGCCGAGACCCATTCGACATCTTCGACGACCGTGAGGCACAGCAGAAGAACGTCACGGTCTGGCGGGACCGACTCGTCGAGAAGGAAGAGCACGGTGCGGCCCGCGAGGCGTTCCTGCGTCGGATAGGCAACGGCGACGCCTTCCCGGCCGAGGAGTTCCATCCACTCCTTGTTCAGCCGATCTCCGAGGTCACGCTCGATGCCCCGGAGGTACTGGATGGTCCCGTGGATCTTGTTGATGCCGGACTGAAACGACGGGTAGCCGCGACGCCCGAGATGCTGCCGGAGACCGTACCTGTCAGCGTGGTGGAGATCCTGGCGGAGCCGTCGCTTCATGCTCCTCGGCGCGCGCGGTCGGTCGCCATGTTCGAGCGAGAGGCCGGTGACGTAGAGACCGCGTCCCGCCTTCGCCAAACCCCACTTCCGTGGTGCGATCTCGAAGCCGTCGGCGGCGAGCGCGGCAGCGACATCGTTCCGCGTCGGGAGTTCGGGCCCGGAGAAGAACAAGTCGTCCGCATACCTGGTGTAGCGTCCGGCCGGCGCCAACGCGCGCAGGCGCGCGTCGAGGTCGTGGCACACGGCGTTCGCAACGATGGGGCTCGTGTGCAGTCCGAGCGGCACGTGATCGTCCCAGGACAAGATGCGCGAGAGGGCCGCGGCCGCCTCATTGTTCAGCCCGCATCGCAGAAGCAGTTGTCGAACGCGCTCGTGTTGGATGGACTTGAAGAAGGCCCGTATGTCCGTGCAAAGTACGCGTCGCTGACCCAGGTGCGCGAGCGCATTGGTCCACGTCGATCGGCCAGCGACGTACCCGTGCGCGGACGGGTGGGGGAAACCAGCGAGCGCGCCGACGAAGAGCGCGTTGAGCCTGCGCGCGAGGCCTTTGTACATGTCGGCGGCCCAGGTCTCGGTCACTTCCCAGATCTCGCGCACGCCCCGATTTCCGCGCTTCGGGATCTCGTAGGTCTTGAACACCTCCTCCGGGGAGGCCACGAGAAGCTGGCGCGCGCGTCCTTCCGAGATCCCGAGGTACTTCGCGAGGTCGCTCGCATCACGCATGTTCCTCAAGTCGAGCATCGCGACGAAGTGGCGACCGAATCACGGTAAGAAGCAGTGCCGTTGGCGGCGGGTGCGACTCGCACCCCTTAGACCTTGATCCGGTCGCCACCGCAGATCGTCGATGCTGCCGACCAGCCCGTCAACGACCTTCTGGAGCTGCGCTCGTGGCTCGCGCTACTTGTTGCCGATCAGACTCGACGGAGCGAAGGAGCCGCCCGTTCGCATCCCCCTGTGCCAACGAGGGATGAGACACTGCCGAGCCGGAATTTACTGAGGGGCGCGAGGGACCATGTACGAGATGACATCGAGCGCGAACCCACGGAAGGTCGAGACGGAGACCCGAGAGAGAGCGCATCGGCGGCGCTTCACGAAGGAGTACAAGCTGCGCGTGCTGCAGGATGCCGACGCCTGCACGAAGCCGGGCGAAGTGGGCGCACTGCTGCGGCGAGAGGGCCTGTACTCGTCGCACCTCACGAGCTGGCGCGGGCAGAGGCTCGAGGGTACGTTGAAGGCGTTGGAGCGCAAACGCGGACCCAAGCCGAAGCAGACGGCGGAGCAGGCCGAGCTGGAGAAGCTGCGGCGTGACAACGAGCGCCTGCGCGAGAAGCTGCGCAAGGCCGAGAAGATCATCGAGGTCCAAAAAAACTCTCGGAGGTGTTGGGGCTGGACAGCGACGACACCGAGGAGCCGACGTGAAGGCAGCGGTCGACGAACTCGCGGGCCAGCTCGGCGTGGCGGTCGCCTGCGAGGCGCTCGGCGTGCCGCGGAGCACTGCGTACCGCTGGCGGCAGCCGGCCCTGCATGGCCCCCGCCGACCACGTCGACGACCTTCACGCGCGCTCTCCGAAACCGAGCGGACCAACGTGCTCGAGGTGCTGCACTCCGAGCGCTTCGTCGACAAGGCGCCGGCGACCGTGCACGCCACGTTGCTCGACGAGCAGCACTACCTCTGCCATCCCCGCACGATGTATCGGATTCTGGCGCTGCAGGACGAGATCCGCGAGCGCCGCGATCAAGCCCGGCACCCAAAGTACGCGCGACCTGAACTGATCGCCACGGCACCCAACCAGGTCTGGACGTGGGACGTGACGTGGCTGCGCGGCCCGGTGAAGTACACCTACTACCCGCTGTACGTGATCATCGATCTCTTCAGCCGCTACAACCCGGGCTGGATGCTCGCCCACGAGGAGAGCGGCGAGCTCGCGGCGAAGCTGATCCGCGAGGCGTGCAACCGCCACGGGATCGAACCGGGCACGCTCAAGCTGCACGCCGACCGCGGGCCCGTGCCCAGGGGCAAGACTGTGAAGCAGCTGCTGCGCGACCTCGAGATCACGGCGTCGTTCAGCCGACCGCGCGTCAGCAACGACAACCCGCACTCCGAGTCCGAGTTCCACACCCTCAAGTCGCACCCAGATTTCCCGGAGCGTTTCGAGAGCTTTGACCACGCGCGCGACTTCTGCCGGCGCTTCTTCGCCTGGTACAACGACGAGCACCGGCACTCCGGCATCGCTCGCCTCACTCCCGCCGACGTCTTCTTCGGACGCGCCGCCGAGGTCCTCAGCCAGCGCCAGCTCGTGATGAACGAAGCCTTCGCGAAGAACCCAGAGCGCTTCGTCGCAGGCCCACCGCAGGTGCCCACGCTCCCAAGGCAGTCTGGATCAACCCACCCGAGAATCGCTCGGAGATCGAACTCGGACTTCACTAAACTCTCAACCCAAAAATCTCATTCTCGTTGACACATGCCGCATCGCACATCTGGCGCCCCTTCGGCGACGCGCCCAGAAACGCCAAGGTCCCGAGGTGAGCTCACCTCGGGACCCGCGTCGCTCGCCGATCTCGGCATCAATTCAGTGGAGGCGCCGGGAGTCGAACCCGGGTCCGAAGGCCTTCGCAAAGGACCTCTTCACGTGTGTGGCCTGCAGATTTGATCTCGGCTCGGGGCACGCCTACAGGCAAGCGATCCCTTCGCCCAGCCGCTTGATCTTGCCGTCACGCCGCGACACTCGTGACGACCAGCTCGTGTGTCCACGCGTGCAGGCTACTCGAGCTCCTCACCTGCACGCGTCGTCGGTTCTTAGGCGACGAGGGCCATACGGCCGTAGTTGCTGTCGTTGGCAGCTGTGGTTTCCCAGGTCGTTTTGACGCGGGGGCCTGGGATCCGCGACACGCAGTCTCTTCGTTCCGTGCCCCCGTCGAAACCGTTGCACCCCCGTGGTGACCGGTGAGCGCGCCGAACCCGGGAGCAGGCGCAGCGCGAACCGGCCCGGCAGTATGCGTCCGCAGGCCGGGCTGCGCAAGACCAGCGGCGCATGGCTCGCATGGGCCCGCACGGCGCCTGCAAAGACGACCGCCCTGCCCCGTCCGAGATCGCAACCCGCCGAGCCCGCGCGCCGGCGTGGGCGCGATCCCATGGCCACGTGCGCGAGGCCGCGAGACGAACATGCGATCGCACCCTTCGCACGCCCGCACGCCGACGCGCGCGCGGGCACTGCTAGCCTCGCCCCGACGACATGAAGCTGCGCACGTGGTGTCACTGCACGCTGTTGGCGATCGCCTGCGATCGCACCCCCGACGACGGCGAGGTCGCGAAGGCCGCGGCCACGCCGTCACCCGATCGCGCGACCACGCCCGCGACCACGCCCACACCCGCGACCGCGACACCTCCGAGCACCGCGACACCTCCGAGCACCGCGACACCACCCTCCCCCGCGACCACGCCCGCGACCGGCCCGGCGAGCACGCCGAGCGTCGCACCGTCGGCACCACCGGCGCCCACGACCACGCCCACGCCCGCACCCACGCCATTCGAAACCCTCGCCGAGCAGCTCGGGGCGTCGCGATCGCCCGCCCCCGCGCCGGATCTCGCCGCGACGAAGACCAAGGCGTGGGAGGACTACAAGGCCAAGCGCTACCCCGAGGCTGCCCGCGGATTCGCCGTCCTCGCGATGGCGCAGCGCATGCCGTGGAAAGATGCGTTCAATCTCGCCTGTGCACTTTCGCTGGCGGGCCGCACCGACGATGCCCGCATTGCGCTCGCCGAGGCGATCGATCGCGGCGGCGATACGGTGGCGGGCAAGGCCAAGAAGGACGGCGATCTGGCGGCCCTGCGCAAGGAGCCATGGTTCGCGGCGCTGGTCGAGGGCACCGGCGAGGGCGGCGACGAAGCCGACGCGTTCGAGCGCTGCATGGACCACCCGACCGATGCATGCGTGAGCACGATGCTCGAGGGCGACTTTCGCTTCGGTGATGCGATTGCATTCACCACACCGGTGACGCTGTCGCTCACGCCACCTTCCACGCGGCCGAAGCAACGCATGCGCGCGGTCGGCAAGACCCTGCCGTGGAAGACGCTGCAGACCGAGCTGGGGCTCACCGGCATGCACGGCAGCGGCAGCCCCGAGCTCGTCGATCCGCCGGGGCTGATGGCGAACGAGGCGTTCGAGGGCAAGCCGTTCTGGTGGTGGCCCGACGACGACGCGAACCCCATCGCGGTGATCCCCCACGTGCACCGCTCGGTGAAGGACGACTCGCCCGCCAGCGTGGCCACCTTCACGCTGGCGCGCCAGTTACCCGAGGGCTGGCGGGCGGTGACGCTCGATGTCACGACCCCGAATCAGTCCGGCGGACGCCGCTCCACATATCTGCAGAGCGGCGTGGGCGTGCGCTTCGACGGCTACGAGATCTTCGCGCTGTCGCAGATGTACACCGACGGCGACGACGGCCCGCCCGTCGAGCGGCGGCTGTGCCGGATCCGCCACCACGACGGCGCGCTGCGCATGGCGTGCGCGACGTCGTGGACCGACCACGCCCCCTGACGGGGACGCGTCAGGCACCCTCGCTGCGGTACAGCACCAGGGTCGAGTCGCCGCTGGTGAGGGTGAGCGCCTCGCCGATGTCGTCGACGGCGATCGACCAGGTCCACGCCGAGGGATCGATCACGTCGGCGCTGTCGGTGATCTCGCCGCACTGGTCGATGTGCTGCTCGCCCTCCACCGGGGTGAGCTCGAGCGCGTCGCCATCGACCACGTAGCTACCGACGTAGTACTCCTGGATCAGGATGGCGCAGCCGTCCTGCTCGCCCTGCAGCACGGTCGCCTGCTCGTAGCTGCCGTCGTCGTAGAACCCGAAGCCGATGCCGACGCCGTCGACCTCGCCGGCCCACAGGCCCAGCAGGTCACCGTCGATCTCGCCACCACCGCCGGTGCTGTCGGCCGCCGAGCCGCCTTCGCTGGCCGAACCACCTTCGGCGCCCGAACCACCCTCTGCGCCCGAACCACCTTCGCCGCCGCCGGAGATCGAGAGCGCGTTGCCCTCGCCGCCACCTTCGCCGGAGTCCATGCCCGCGGACTCGGTGTCGCCGTCGGTGTCACCGTCGGTGTCGCCGGTGTCGCCACCACCGACGAGGTCGCCGAGATCGAGGTTGCAGCCGCCGGCGAGGCCAGCGATCGCGAGGACGAGGAGGCCAGAACGAAGCGCGAGGGAGTGCATGGTCATCACGCTCGGTGAGTGGGGGCGAGCCCGCGGATCCGTCTCGGGCCCGCGGCGCCACAGGTCCGCGCGTGTGGCGAGGGCCACATTCGGGGCCCCGCGGGGGCCACGCCAAGGGTGCCCGCGAGGGCGAAGAACGGCCCGCAGCGCCCGTCAGGGCGACATCGCGATACATCGGCGCCCGCCGTGACGTTCTGCTGGTCGTGCACTGCCTCGGCCCCCTGCGAACGGCGCTCGTCGCCATCTCGACCCTCGTCGCGTGCTCGGTCGAGCAGCGTGCGCCGGCCGGCGATGCGAAGGCGGCGGCGCCGGCCGACGGGCCGCGCTACGAGCTCGAGGTGAAGGCGCCCGCACGCGCGGTCGCAGGGCAACCGGTCGAGGCCCGCGTGACGGTGCAGGCCCACGCGCCATGGCACATCAACCTCGACTACGCAGCTCGCCTCGAGATCGACGCGAACGCGCGGGTCGAGGCCGGTACCGCGGCGACCATCGAGACCGCCCGCTTCGACGCCGAAGGGCTGGCGCTGGTGTACCACTTCGAGCCCAGCGGTCGCGGGCCGCTCGCGGTCGCCGGCGAGCTGCGCTTCGCGGTGTGCGGCGAGGAGGCCTGCGCCCCCGAGCACGTGCCGGTCGACTTCACCGTCGAGGTGGCGTGCGACACCGGTACGTTGTGTTGAGCCGACGCCCTCGTCGCGCCACCATGCAGTGACGCGCGGTGGCCGGACGGTCGTGGTCGCGCGCACAATCCCCCGCGACGGTGCCGGCGATCGCCGCACGAGCTGCGCGCGGGCGGCCGGGGGCCGGCTGCTAGGCTGATCGAATCATGCGGTTCGCCCTCGGCATCGATTCACGGGCGCGCAGTCGCGGCGCCATCGAGTTTGCGTCGTGGCTGCGACAGCACACCGATGACGCCGAGATCGTCGGCGTGCACGTGATCGATCAGCGGCTGCGGGTGAGCCTGCGCGATGACCTCGCCGACGAGGTCGTCGCTCGCGCGCAGCGAGATCTCGACGCCGCCCTGCAGGACGCCGACGCCCGCAGCGTGGTGGTGAGTGCCCACGTTGCGTTCAGCGACTCACCCGAGGAGGGGCTGGCCGCGAGCATCGGCGAGCAGCGGATCGATGCGCTGCTGCTCGGTCGCATCGCGCCCGCCCACGCCATCGCGCTGCAGCGCCTGGGTCGAGTCGCGCGTAGGCTCGTGCGCACGCTGCCGAGCGCGGTCGTGGTGGTGCCGCCGGATCTCACCCGCGAGCAGATCGGTGCCGGACCCGTGCTGCTGGCGACCGATGGACGCGAGCCCGCGGTCGAGGCCGCTCGCTTCGCCGCACGGCTCGCGGGCTCGCTCGGCCGGCCGCTGCTGGCGCTGCAGGGCACGACACCCCGCGAGTACGCGCCCGACTTCGAGTCGCCGGTGCAGCTCGCCCGCGATCCGCACGCTGCGCTCGATCCCGCCGAGCTGGTGGCGTGGCTCGCCAAGGTCGGCTGCCCGCAGGCGCAGGCGCTGGTCGTCGAAGGCGATGTCGTCGACACGCTGTTCACGGTCGCGGCGCGCGAGCGTGCGCCCGTGATCGTGACCGGCTCCCGGCGGCTGGGAGTCGCCGATCGTCTGTTCAGCTCGAGCGTGGGGACCGATCTCGCGCGGCTTGCCGATCGCGCCGTCGCGATCGTGCCGAACCTCGTACCGCCCGGCACGTGACCGCGAGCATCGTCGCACCGCAATCGCTGCGGCACGCACGGGGTCGACGTGGAGCGCAGGGCGCTTGACGGCGATGGCGCCGGCATGATGCCGTGGTGCTCGCGAGAATGCCGACGGACCTCGAGGTCATGCGTGACACGCCCACCCAGCTCATGGCGCTGTGGCGGTGCTTCGTGCTGGTGGTCGTTCGGCGATCGCCGACCGCCGACGACGCCGCCGCGTTGATGGACGCGCTGGCGCGGCTGGCCGAGCGCGGACACCAGCACGCCGCGATCGTCCACTGTGCGGTCGTCGCAGGGGCCGGCGATCCACCCGGCGAGGCCGCGCGCGAGCGCTACCGCGTGTTGATGACGGACCCCACGTCGATCTGCCGCGGCTCCGCGATCGTGATCGAGCAGGAGGGCTTCGTCGGCGCCATCATCCGCAGCGTGCTGACCTCGCTCATGTTCTTGACCCGGGCCGTGTACCCCACGCGCGCGCACGGCAGCAAGCCCGCGGCGGCGGAGTGGTTGCTGGCGCTGCTGCGACAGCAGGGCTGCGAGCCGGCCAGCGTCGAGGAGCTGGCCGATGCGATGCAAGCCGCAATGGTACGCGCGCGCACGGCCGTGCCCGCCAACGCCACCGCGTGATCGCCCCGCCAGCGCGGCTGCGCCGCGCCGTGGAGCAACCACCGAAATCGCCGCGGCTACGCAGGCCTGCGCATGCGACCGCCCACACGCGCACCGCGGCCTTGGCATGATGCGCCGATGCGGGCGGCACTCGTGGTGGGTCTGGGGTTGACGTTGTCCTGTCACGGCGGTGGCGGGGGCAGCGGAGGCAATCAAGAAGGTGGCGTCGCGTCGAGCACGTCGGGTGGCGACACCTCCGGCACCGGCGTGGGCACGAACGCATCGGGCAGCGCCGAGGGCGGCACGATGGCCGACAGCTCCTCGGGTTCGAGCGGGCCGACGGACTGCAACGGCGGCGACCCGACCGGCAGCCCCGACGCGGCCGAGATCTGCGACGGCATCGACCAGGACTGCGACGGCGAGATCGACGAGGGCATCCCGACCGACGGCGCGGGCTGTCAGGACCCGGGACCGCCACCCTCGACCGACATGGTCTCGATCGTGACGATCTCGATCCGCACTGGCACCGACACCAACGCCAACACCGATTCTGCGATGGAGGCGTGCCTGGGCGACGGACACTGCTGGTCGCTCGACATCCCGACCACCTGGAACGATCGCGAGCTCGGGGCCTGGGACGTGTACGCGTTCGAAGACCTGCAGATCCCCCGCGAGGAGCTCGATCGCTTCGAGCTGCGCGTCGCCGCCGGCAGTGGCCAGGATCGCTGGCACCCGGTCGCCGCAGGGGTCGCGTTCGACGGCGAACCGATCTACTGCCGCAACGACATGGATGTGTTCCTCGGCAGCGACGGCGGCGCGGTCGAGGTGGCGTCGTGGGTCGACCCGGAGGGCCTCGACAACCACTGCGCGACGGCCTGGGACAGCCCGCTGACATTCGGGCCGATGATCGGCGCCGCCGATCCCGACGGCGCGCGGCTGTGGTACCGCACCGACGCGACGCGAGCGGTACGCCTGCGCGTGGCCGCCACCGCGGAGGCGCTGGCCGACGCGCCGGTGGTGCACCACGGCTATCCGCTCGCGAGCGCCGACTTCACGCAGACCGTGCACGTGCAGGGGCTGCAGCCCGACACGCAGTGGTGGTTCGACCTCGAGATCGAGGGCGAACGTCACGGCCCGTGGTCGTTCGAGACCGCGCCGCGCCCGGACGCCGCCGGTGAGGTGCGCGTCGCGTTCGGCTCGTGCACCCACGACGACGCGCAGCCGATCTTCGGCACCATCCGCGACTGGGCCCCCGACATCTTCATGTTCATCGGCGACAACCACTACGGCAACACCGGCAACGTCGGCGCGCTGCGGCAGTGGTACCGCTGGGCCCACGGTCGGCCGCAGCGCCGCGAGCTGCTGCACGAGAGCGAGATCCTCGCGGTCTGGGACGACCACGACTATGTCGGCAACAACCTCGACGGCACCGCGGCGGGCAAGGACAACGCGCTGCGGGTGTTCCAGGAGTACTGGGCCAACGCCAGCTACGGCACCGAGGAGCTGGCCGGCATCTTCAGCGCGCAGCGACACGGCCAGGTCGAGATCTTCCTGCTCGACGACCGCTACTGGCGAGGGCTCGACGACTCGGTCATCGGTGACGAGCAAGAGGAGTGGCTGTACGACGCGCTGGCCGACTCCGACGCGACCTTCAAGCTGGTGGTGTCGGGCAGCCAGTACACCCTGCTCGATCACTCGGACTCGTGGGGTGTGTTCCCCGAGGCGCAGACGCGGCTGCGGCAGTTCATCGCCGATCACGACGTCGCCGGCGTCGTGCTGCTCTCGGGCGACGTCCATCGCGCCGAGCTGCGCCTGCTACCGGGGGCTGCAGGTGGCTACGGCCTGCCCGAGCTGACCTCGTCGCCGCTGGCCAACCCCAACAACGGCTGCGACGACAACGAGTCCGATCTGCTGGGCTGCTACGACGGCGACAACTTCTTCATCGGGCTCGAGATCGACACCGCTGCCGCCGACCCCACGCTCACGGCTCGCATCATCGACAGTGACGGCGACGAGCGCGACAGCTGGGTGATCCCGCGTTCCTCGCTGCAGTAGTCGCGTTGGCGGGTCGGGTCAGCCGCGACGGCGCGGGTCGGTGCCCTGCTCGATCGCCGTCTCGGCGGTCGCGCGGCGGCGCAGCCACGCATCGCCCTGCTCGAGGGTGGCGACCGCACGGGACCCGGCGTCACCGACCTCGCCGATCGTGAGGATCGCGAGGCCGCGGATCCGCGGGTGCGTGGTGACGTAGGCGCAGCGGCGTCCCGCGTTGGCGAGCGCACCGTGCATCGCGACCAGCTCACCGCGGCCGAGGATGTCGTAGTCCTCGACGTCGCGCAGATCGAACAACACCTCGGGCGGCTCACCGCGCTCTTCGATCCACCGCGAGACGCTGCTGCGCAGCTCCACGGCGGTGGTCTGATCCAGCTTGCCGCGCATCACGACGGTGAGTCGTGCGGGCGAACCCGAGAGGGTCACGTCTCCCACATCGGCAGCGTAGCGAAGGCACGCGTGGCCGTTTGGCCACCGCTGCAGGGGCGGTGCAGCACCGGCTGCAGGCTCGAACCGCCGGAGGCTGTCCAATCGATCGCGTGGCGGCGAGACATCCGCGTGCCGCGCGACGCGTCACTCGCCGTCCAACGCCTGCAGTGCTGCGGCAACCCAGCGCTCGTGCTCGACGCCCTCGTCGCGCACCCGCAGACCCATGGCCACCGCGCGCTCGATCAGCGACGCGCCGTCGAGCAGTCGACCGAACGCCGCCGCGCGGGCGTCCTCGAGCACGCGCAGGCGAGCCAGTCGCAGGCGGATCGCCGCACGTTCGTGCTCGGGCTCGGCACGCGCCTCGCTGCGTGCGATGGCGCGGACGAGCGCGCCCTCGTCGAGGGTGGCGAGCTCGCGATCGATCTCGTGCACGCGCCCGGCCTCCCGCTCGATGAGCGCGACCAAGCGCTCGATCGGCGCGGTCACCAGATCGATCTCGGCGCGCTCACGATGGTGCGTGAGCCGATGGTCGACGAGGTTCTGCAGCGCCAGCGCGAGCTGGGCGATCCGCGGGCGCACGTCGGCGGCGGTGTCGGCCGTGAGCAGCGCGGCCAGGCGCGCGACCCACGGGTCCGAGGCCGGCAGCGCGGCCGGTGCGGCCCGCAACCGCAGCAACGGGTCGGGGCTCGGTCGGCGGCGTCGACGACGGCGCGCGAACGCGAAGGCGACCGAGAACGACAACAGCAGCACGAAGATCGCGAGGATGCCGTTGCCCGCGAGCAGGGCCGCACCCGCGGTGAGGGCCCCGGCGCCACCGATGATGGCCGCGACCACCGGCGCGCGGGTGCTCGGCCGATCGGGACGGATGCGCGTGGCGATGCCGCGCGCCTCGAAGTAGCGCTGCAGCTGCGTCGCGGTCGCGGGCGTGAGCCGGCCGAACAGCTTGGCTGGCAGGCGGATGCGGGCCTGACGTTCGCGCTTGGAGTACATGCGCTCGTCCCCGATCAGGAAGTCGAGCGGCGGTAGCTCGCCGTCCGCGATGGTCGCGAGAGCATCGCGCAGCCGCTGCGCGAACTGTGCCTCCTCGCTGGCCTTGGGCAACACCAGCATCTGGACGTCGAGGCTGTCGGGCGCGGCGTGGCCGAACTGCACGGCCTGGCGTCCGCACGACAGGCACAGCCGCTGGCCCGCACGCACGTCGGCGCCGCAGGCCTGACAGCGCACGTGCGCGAGCGCGACCACGGCCCCGCCTTCGAACAGCTGCAGCCAGTCCTCGACGCTCGCGGGTCGGCGATCCGGGTCCTCGCAGAGCGCCGCCGCGATCGCGCCGTCGATGACGGCACCGAGCTCGGGCCGCAGCTGGCTCGCCGCGGGTGCCGGTGTCGCGGGGCGCGTGACGGCGCCGACGTCCCCCCACGGCGCAACCCCGGTCAACGCGACGTGGGCGAGCACGCCGAGGCTGAAGAGATCGGCGCGGCGATCGACGGTGGTGCGTCGCAGGCACTCGGGCGCGGTGTACGGCGAGTCCTCGACCAGCAGGCTGGCGGCGGTGCGACTCGACAGCGTGTCGGTGCGCGAGAGGCCGATGTCGACCAGCACCGCGGCCGTCACCGCGTCGCCGTCGGTCTGAATCACCACGTGACGGGGCTGGAGATCGCGGATGACGAAGCCGCGGGCGTGGACCTGCGCGACCGCGGACGCGACGGCGCGCACGAGCGCGAGCGCCCGCTCGATCGACGCCGGCGTGTGTTCGAGCAACCATGCGTCGAGCGTGACCCCGGGCGGCTGCCGACGCAGGCGCCACGGCGGAGCGGCCTCGGGGTCGCGGGGATCGGGCGCGGGCCCGGTGGCGAACGGAGCCTCGTGGGCGGGCACGTCGAGCGCGACCATGCGCTCGACGTCGTCCACGAAGCGTGCGCGCACGGTGGCATCGCGCGCGAGCTCGGGGGCCAGCTGCGCGAAGCTGGCCTCGACACCGTCGTAGGACACGCTCCAACGCAGCTCGCTGCCGACCCTGCGCGCGCCCGTGAGCGGCTCGAGACCGGAGGGTGCGCCGATCGGGCGCGGCGCCGCGGCGGCGATGGTGGCACTCACGACTGCACCTCCTCGAGCGCCTCGACGTGGCCCCGCAGGGCCGCGAGGGCGTCGTCGCCGTCGCGATCGTGCTGCGCGTGCACCCGGGCGAGGCGCAGCTCGATGGCCTCGAGCTCGGCGAGCACGCGCTGCAGACGGCCGGCCCACAGGTCGCGCTCGCGCAGCAGCTCGCGATCGGCCTGCGTGCCACCGCCCAGACCGGTGCCGAGCGAGCGGTCGAGGCGATCGAGGGTGCCCGCGGCCGCGGTGGCGGCATCGACCGCGCGCGCGAGCTCGTCGACGAGCTCGTCGCCCCGCAGCTGCGGGCGCAGGGCCAGGGAGATGGCACGCTCGGCCACCGCCCGCACGGTGTCGCGATGGCGGCCGGCGGTCACGGCCGGCAGCGCCGCGACCAGCCGCTGCAGCGCGGCGTCGAGCGCCGCCGGCACTGGCGTGTCGCCCTTCGCGACGCGGGTGACGGTGCGACCGGCCGCGAAGGTCACACCGAAGACCATGCCGAGGCCGGCGATCGCGAGGCCGCCGAGCCCCGGCAGCGAGTGGATCACGCCGGCGCTCGAGGTCGCGACGATGAGCGCGACGCGACCGTTGAGCATCATCGCCTTGCGGCGCATCGCCGGCAGCGACAGCGCGGCAGCCTCGGTCGCGAGCGCCTGCAGGCCCAGCGATCCGAGCGCGGTCGCGACGGCGGCCGCCTGCGCCTCGCTGAGGCCATCGACGAGTACGAACGGCAGGCGGGGGATTCGCTTCTCCAGCGCGCGACGGGCCTGCAGCCGCAGCCCCGGCTCGTCGCGCAGGAACGCGTGCAGCCGCAGGCGCAGCGTGTTGTCGAGCTTGTCGCCGACCTCGCCCGGCCCGGTGACGATCACGCGCGAGCGACCCGGCTCGTGGCGCAGCAGCGCGCGCCCGCAGTGCAGGCACGCGGCCACCCCCGGCACCAGCGGACGCAGACACGCGGCGCAGCGCGGACGATCGCCGTCGTCGCGCAGCGCCAGCGAGATCGACTCCCCGGCCAGCAAGCGATCGAGCGCCTCCAGCACGGCCCCCGCCGCCTGCGGGCGAGCGCTGGGCGCCTTGGCGAGCAACGAGGCGACCAGACCGCGCAGGCCGGCGGTGATTTCGGCGGGCAGCGCCGGGGCATCGTCGTCGCGATGGGCTCGCAGCACCGCGTGTGGGGTGGCGCCGGTGAACGGCGGCGCGCCGGTGAGCAACTCGAAGGCGATGCAGCCGAGCGCGTAGAGATCGCTGCGACCATCGACCGCGAGCGGGTCGAGGCACTCGGGGGCCATGTAGTCGGGCGTGCCCAGCACGCTCAGCGCGTCGCGATCGCCGTCACCGAGCGAGGCGCCGCGGGCCATGCCGAAGTCACCGATCTTGGGCACGCCCGCGCTGGTGACGAAGACGTTGGCGGGCTTGAGATCGCGGTGGATGACGCCGTGTTCGTGGGCATGGGCCAGGCCCGCCGCGATGCCGCGCAGCAGCGCCATGACCTCGTGCTCGGGCAGGCGATCGCGACGCGCGACGAGCTGCGCGAGTGTCGGGCCGTCGACGAACTCCATCAGCAAGACCGACTCGCCCTCGATGGTCTCGATGCCGAGCACCTCGACGATGTGCGGGTGGCGCAGACTCGCCGCAACCCGTGCCTCCTGGACGAACCGCGCCTGCGCGGCCGCGTCGCCGCGGTGCGACGCGTGGAGGATCTTGCCCGCCAGCGCGCGCTCGGCCCCCTCGATGCGGACCACCCGACCGACCGCGCCACTGCCCAGGACCTCGCCGATGCGCACGTTGGCGGCGAGTCTGCCACGTGGGTGTTGCAAGTGCGCGAGGGCGGAGCTCATGTCGACCGGCGCGAGGTGCCCATCTTGGAGCTCCGACCCCGCCGACGATGGTTTTGTTGCGGGCGACCGCGCCGGCGGCCCGCGGGGACTGCGGGCACAACGGTGAGACAGGGGTGTATCGTGGCCTGCGATGATGGGCGCGGCGGCATCCACGACGCACCCGCGGCGACGGGCGGCTGGTCTGCTCACGTGCTGCGTGGCCGTGCTCGCTTGTGGCGCGCCCTCCGACGACGCGGACACCGGAGCGCCGGCGCCGTTCGAGGTCGAAGCCACCTGCGCCAGGCCCGACGGCGTGACGACCTCGCCGCATTCGATCGGCGAGGTGGTCGCGCTGGTGAACGCATTGCCGATGCCCGTGACGCTGACGTGCGTGCTCGAGGTGCTCGATCGACCGCTGTCGCTGGTGGCCGCGGTGTCGCCGTTCTCGGCCCAGCCCAGCGAGGATCCCGACAGCCCCCGCCTGTTCATCATGGGCGACGCGCTGATCATGACGGTGGTGCCGATCGGCGACGGCTCGCACGGCCTCGAGCTGGCCGAGTTCACCGCGCCCGGCCGCTCGCTCAAGGGTGAGATCGGGTTCCCCGTCGAGGCCCCCATCGACGACGCGGAGCCCTACCGCCACGTCTTGATCGGCGGCGTGAACGGCTGCGGGCTGTGCCACCTCGACGAGCAACTCGAGCTCCAGCTCGGTGACGTGCCCGCGTACTCTTCGATCGCGCTCGCCCCCGAGCCCGAGCGCATCGTGAGCCCCGCGTTCGTCGAAGCCTACGCGCGCGACTGCGACGCCGAGACCGAGCCCGAGCGCTGCGGCCTGCTGGCCGCCGTCTTCGGCCACGGCACCGTCGTGCCGGGGCACTTCGACGTCGAGACGCCGGTGTGCCTGACACCGTGAGCCGACGGCGCCCGCGCTCGCGCGCTCACACGCTCACGCGCAGCGACGGCTGCGCGAAGTCGACGCGCTTGCGCAGCTGTCGATGTCCGCGACGCAGCGTGAAGGTGAAGCCGTCGTCTCCGAGCCCGGCGATCGCAGTCTCGAGATCGGCGCCATCGCGCAGCGGATGACCGTCGAGCGTCTGCAGCACGTCGCCGTCGCGGAGATCGAGCCGCGTGAGCAGGCCGTTGGCGCCCTGCAGCCGCAGGCCATCGGCGACCGGCGCGAGCGTGGTGCCGCGGGCGAACGGCATCGGCTCGTGCAGCAGCGCCACGCGATCGATGGTGCAGCGGTTGCGACTGCGACAGTGCACCGCCGTCGGGCCCTGCGCCGGCGTCGTCGCGGTGACGTGGGGCGAGCCCACGTAGACCGGGCCGATCGTGACCGACGTCGGCACCTCGGGCGCGAGCAGGGCGTGCACGAGCACGCCAGCGTGCATGCCGATCGCGACGCAGGCGGCGGCGATGAAATTGTGGAGCGGTCGTCGGGCTGGCTGCTGCATCGCATGCCCGACAGAGCAACGTGCGTGCCAAGGGGGCCTGGGGTGACGCGTCGCGAGGGCTTGGCGATCGCCACGGCCGCGGACCCGCGCCATCGCGGCGCGCGGTCGACCCGGGCCACGACATCGCGTCGCGGCGGCCCGCGGGGCCGGCATCGGCGAGCGCGGCGCCGCCGTGGCCTCAGCCGCGCAAAATCCCGCATAACCCCCGTTCACACGCGCCTTATCCCAGGCTTGTTGGATTTGGTTGTCTCCCGCGCGCAGACCTGCCTACAGTCCGATCCATGCGGACGCTCTCCATCGCCCAGACCGGTTCCCTCTTCGCTTCGACCACCCTCGTACTCGCCCTCGCGGCCTGCGGTGCGCCGAAGAACGACGAGACCTCTGCGACGTCGCCCTCGACGACGCAGAGCAACACGACCGACGACACCGATACCGATACCGATCCGTCGGCGAGCGACACCGGCACCTCCAACGATCCCTCGATGGGCTCGATGACCACCGCGTCCGACGACACGACGACCACCGACGCGACCGCAAGCGCAACGGCCGGCGTGTTCATCATCGATCCCGACGGTGGCGGTGTGAGCAACGAGTGCGATGTCTGGGCGCAGGACTGTCCGAAGGGCGAGAAGTGCATGCCGTGGGACAACGCCGGCGGCAACTCGTGGAACGCCACGCGATGCAGCCCGCTCGACGCGGCGCCGGACGCCGTCGGTGACACCTGCACGGTCGAGGGCAGTGGCGTCAGCGGCATCGACAGCTGCGACATCGGCTCGATGTGCTGGGCCGTCGACGGCGAGACCAACATGGGCACCTGCGTCGGCTTCTGCATGGGCACCGAGGCCGCGCCCGTCTGCCCCGACCCGGCCACCGGCTGCTCCATCACCAACAACGGCGTGCTGATCCTCTGCCTGCCCTACTGCGATCCTCTTCTGCAGGACTGCGGCACCGAGGAAGCTTGCTACCCCGAGCCCAACGGCTTCTTCTGCTCGCCCGACGCGGGCGGCGAGACCGGTGGCTTCGGCGACCCCTGCGAGTTCCTGAACGTCTGCGACCCGGGCCTCTTCTGCGCCGACGCGGCGACCGTGCCGAACTGCATGGGCTCGACCGGCTGCTGCAGCGAGTACTGCGACACCAGCGATCCGGCCGCGACCTGCATGGGCCAGGGCCAGGAGTGCACGCCGTTCTACGACGCCGGCCAGGCCCCTCCCGGCTACGAGAACGTCGGCATCTGCATCATCCCGCAGTGATGCGCCAGCGCTGACGCGGCACCACCAAAGGGGGTGCCGCGGCGGCCGCACTGGTCGAAGAGGGCCCCAACGCGGGCCCTTCTTCAATTGCGGTCACTGCACGGCAAAGCGGCTACCTTGGCGGCGATGACCGACGCGAGCTCCGACGGTATCCCTGCGGTGTTGCTGGCTGCGCTGCCCCGCGAGGCCCGCAGCACATTCACGCGAGCGTTCCCCGCCGAGCCCGCGACCGCGGCATGGTTGCGCAACCGGCTATCGGTGCAGGGCGCCGACGTCGAAGATGCGGCGCGCGAACGCGACGTCGTCGACAGTTCGCTCGCCGACAGCATCGCGCTGCGGCTCGACAAGGCGCTGGCGGGCTACGGCGCGATGACACGGGTGCAGCAGTCGGTGCTGCACGCGGCCATCGAGTACTTCGTGCTCGAGCACGACGGTGAGGCCGACCTCGACTCGAGCCACGGCTTCGAGGACGACGCCGCGGTCGCGAACGCATGCCTGCGCTGGCTCGGGCTCGACGCGTTGCTGGTGCCCCGGCGTTGAGGTGGCGGCCGCGCGCCCGGGTCCGCGCCGCGGTCGCAGCGACGTCACGGGCGCGTCGCGGTCCAGGCGACGTGGCGCTGGCAATCGGGCGCAAGCATCGACTGGAGATCGTCGACGATCCACTTCGCGGCCGCCGGCGCGTTCGGAAAGGCGAGCTCCATCGGCTTGGGCGCATCGTCCGGCGCGATCGTGGTGTCGCCGCTGCCGGGGAAATCGAGCCGCAGCAGCGCGGCCTCCGGGCAATTGGGCGTCGGACAGGCGTCGAGCACATGGGGCATGACGGCGAAGCCGGGGAAGACCATGTCGCTCGGCGATTGCGTCAGACTGAGAACGTAGTGGGGCTCCATGGCGCCGTCGTCGAAGACCGCCAGCCCCTCCCACGCGCACACGCTGTCGACGGTCGTGCCCCACAGCACGACGTGCGCGCACTCGGGCAGCACCGGCAGCGCGACACCGGTGATGGTGATGGTGAAGGGACTCCCGACGCACAGGTCGCAGCCCCCGCAGTCGACGATGCTCAGTGAGCCGACTCCCCGCTCGAGCACGCCGTACAGCTCGAGGACCTCGCACGACGCGTTGATGTCGACGCCGTCCTGCACCACGGCGATGCCGAGCTCCAGCGGCTCGGGAAGCGTGCACGCCGGACCCATGTCGGCCGCGTGACCCGAGCTGCCGTCTTCGCTCCCGGTGGTGCTCGACGAGACGCCGGTGGTGCCCGACGACGCGTCCGCGGACGTGACGGGCGTGGTGCTCGCCTCGCTCGCGGTCGCCGAGCCGCTGCCCTGCGAGGTCGTGGTGCCGTCGCCGGTGGCCGACTCGCCGCCGCCGAACAACGGGTTCGGGCGCGTGCATGCGCACGCGATCACCACCGCCATCGAGGCACCACGCACGCCCATCACACAACTAGCGTAGCCGCGGCGCACCGCCTTCGACTAGTACCTCGACACAGGGATTGTGATGGGTCAGAAACGCCGTCATGGCCGCGACTCCGCAAGGCGCCGTGCCGCCGGAATACCGGGCGTATTTCAAGGTGCGGCAACGCAGCGAGGCGCGGTCAGGGCGGTGTCATGGCCCGTCACAATCGCTGTGTCGAGGTACTAGCCCTGCGCGAGCGCACGCGCGATGACGTCGGGGGCGACGGTGGGGGCGGGCAGCGACGGGCCCTCGCGGCGGCGCGCCCGGCTGCCGCGACCGCCGTGGGCACGATCGCGTCCGGCCGCCTGCGCGGGGGCTGTGAACCACGTCCGAACGTCCCGCTCGAGTCCCAGGCCGTGCATGTAGTTGTAGACCGCGGCGCGCAGTCCGGCGGCGAACGCATCGTGATCGACGCCGGTCGGATCGGAGAAGGGCAGCTCGTTGCGGGCGAAGCGTGGCGCACCGCTGGGGGCCGCGGCGCGCAGACGGATGCCGAACGTCTGCGGGTCGCGCCCGATCGGGCTGTGGGCGGTGGCGGCGAACCGGTGCCAGAACGCCGACTGCAAGCAACCGGCGGCGAACAGCTGCCGCACGCGCTCGAGCGCATCGATGGTGTCCTGCGCGGTCTCGCCGGGGAAGCCGTACATGAGGTACGCGTGCACCATCACGCCGGCGCGTGTGAACGCATCGGTGACCCGCGCGACCTGAGCCACGCTCACGCCCTTGTTCATGCGCTCGAGCAGGTGATCGGAGGCGACCTCGAGACCGCCGCTCACTGCCACGCACCCCGCAGCCGCGAGCGCGCGGGCGAGCTCGGGCGTGAACGCCTTCTCGAAGCGGATGTTGCCCCACCAGGTGATGTCGACGCGACGCGCCCGCAGTCGCTCGGCGAGCGCCCGTAGCCCCGCCGGCGGCGCCGCTTCGTCGACGAAGTGAAAGCCGGTCTGGCCGGTCTGCGCGACGATCTGCTCGATGCGATCCACCAACACGTCCGCCGCGGCCGGCTCGTAGCGTTGGATGTAGTCGAGCGTCACGTCGCAGAAGCTGCAGCGGCGCCAGTAGCAGCCGTGGGCGATGGTGAGCTTGTTCCAGCGCCCGTCCGACCACAGGCGATGCATCGGGTTCAGCATCTCGAACAGCGAGACGTAGCGATCGAGCGGCAGCCCCTCGTAGTCGGGCGTGCCGGCGTCGCGCAGCGGGATGTCGTGGAGCGCGGGGTCGCTCTGCATCACCACACGGCCGCCGCGACGCTGCATCGTGCGCAGCAGCGGCGCGTCGGGCTGCGACAGGCGCCCGAGCAACGCCAACAGCGGTCGCTCGCCGTCGTCGAACGTGAGGTCGTCGATCCAATCGAACAGCCGCGGATCGTCGAGCTCGCGCAGCTCGGTGTTGACGTAGCCACCGCCCATCGCGATGCGCACACCCGGCCAGCGCGCGCGGAACACCCGCGCCATGCGGAGTGCGCCGTAGAGGTTGCCGGGGAACGGCACCGACAGGCCCACGAGATCCGGCGCGGCGCCGGGGCACAGCTCACCACAGAGCGCGTCGAGCAGATCGTCGACCAGCGTCGGCGGCCCCTGCAGCGCCGCCAACATCGGCTCGAAGCTGCTCGCGGACGAGGCCAGCGTCTCGCCGTAGCGCGAGAGCTCGAAGCGCGGATCGATGCCCTCGCGGATGGCGTCGGCGAGATCGTCGATGAACAGGCTCGCGAGGTGCTTGGCCCGATCGGCGAGGCCGAGGTTGCCGAAGGCCCATGCCATGGGGTCGTCGTCGTCGTCGTCGGCCGCGAGCGCGGCGAAGCGCGGGCCCTCGGGCAACCACTCCCGTCCGACGATGCGCAGCGCCAGCGTGGGATCGCGCCCCTGCAGGAACCGCACGACCGCGTCGACGCTGTCGCGAAAGCGGGCACCGTGGGCGCGTACGAACGCCACGCTCGCGCTGGCGTGCGCGGCCGGCAGTGCGTCGACCACCCGCGCGATCCCTTCGCGGCAGAACAACCGCAGGAACAGCTCGATGCTGCCATCGACCTGCGCGACCGCGATCTCGGGGGCATGACGTCGCAGCGTGCCCATGAGGTAGGCCGTGGCGGGATACGGCGTGTTGAGCTGCGTCATCGGCGGCGTCAACAACAGCAGGCGCGGCGACGACATGCGGGGCGAGTGGCAGCGTAGCAGCCACCGCGGCGCAACGGGACCCTCGTCACGCGCGTGCGGGTCGTGTCGGGCCGCACGCTTGGGTAGACTCCGCGGCGGTCGGAGCCCCCTTGCGACTCAACAAGTACCTGGGTGAGAGCGGCGCGTGGTCACGGCGCGGCGCCGACACGCTCATTGCGCAGGGACGCGTGCAGGTCAACGGCGCGGTCGCGGTGCTCGGCACACAGGTCGCCGACGGCGACGTCGTGACCGTCGACGGTGCGCCGGTCGGACGTCCGCGCAAGCTCGAGCGCCCGGTCTACATCGCGCTCCACAAGCCCGGCGGCATCACGTGCACCACCGAGCGCCACGTGCACGGCAACATCGTCGACTTCGTCGGGCACGAAGAGCGCATCTTCCCCATCGGCCGTCTCGACAAGGACTCCGAAGGTCTGATCTTGCTCACCAACGACGGCGACATCGTCAACGAGGTGCTGCGGGCCGAGCACGGCCACGAGAAGGAGTACGTGGTCGGCGTCGATCGCCGCGTGACCGACGACTTCGTGCAGCGCATGGCCGCGGGCGTCGACATCGGCGACGCGGTGACCCACGCCTGCCGGGTCTGGCGCAGCGGACCGCAGACGATCCACATCGTGCTCACCCAGGGCCTCAATCGACAGATCCGGCGCATGTGCGCGACGCTGGATCACGGCGTGGTCGCGCTGCGTCGCATCCGCGTGATGCACATCGAGCTCGGCACGCTCGCGCGCGGCCGCTGGCGCGACCTGACGGCCGACGAGGTCGCCGGCCTGGCCCCGCCGCCCGAGCGACGACGACCCTGAAGCGCCCGCGCGCGCCGATCGTGGTCGGCACGATCCCCGCGCGCGGCGGTGCGCCAGCGTCCGATCGGCCAGTACGGCGGTTCGGCGCGCGCACGGGCGGCGAACACCGCTCGCGCGGTGCAGCGGCGGCGCGCCCCCGGATCCACGCGCGGGGGATCCACGCCGCGCCACGCTCGACACTGGCGAGCACGCGCCGGGTTTGCCACCATGCGCGCGTGAGCGTTGCGATCGAAGCTCCGCCGACGTCGTGGCTGAACCTCGAGTTGGTCGACAGCGCCGGCACGGCGCTCGCGGATCGGCCGTACACGCTGCAGTTCGACGACGGCGTGACCGAGCACGGCGCGCTCGACGAGCGCGGTCGGCTGCAGGTGCGGGTGCCGGCGGGGGCCCGCACCGCCCAGCTGGTGGTGGCGTACCGACGCTTCGCGCTGACGCTCGGTGGCCTGCCCGCGCCCGAGACCGTCGCCGGCGCGCAGGAACGGCTCAACCACCTCAACTTCTTCACCGGGCCGGTCGACGGCGACGCCGGGCCCATGACGCGCTCGGCGATCGCCTCGTTCCAGCGCCAGGCCCAGCTACCGGACACCGGCCTGCTCGATGCCGACACCGCCACCGCACTGCGGCGCGCGCACGGGAGCTGACGCGCGATGGATGATGCGACCACGCCCGACGCGGTCTCGTTCACCGTCGCGCTCGCCGATGATCCGCTCGGCCCCAGCAACCGTGTCGTCGTCTTCGATTGGTTCGCGCACCCCAGCGTGCCCGGCGCGCTGACGCCCGAGGCCACGCCGCCCAGCCCCGAAGCGATCGCCCCCTACTCGCCGCCACGCGGGGGCAATCGCGTCGAGGTCCTGGTCGACGGCGAGGCGGCATGGGCAGCCGTCGCCGACGCGCTCGAACACGCCACGCAGGAGATCCAGATCGCGACCTGGATGTGCCGCCCCGACAGCGAGCTACGGCGGCCACTTGCGGACGCGCTGACCGAGCCCGACGCGCGCGCGGAGCAGACCATGGGCGCAATCCTCGAGCGACGCGCCCACGCGGGGGCGCGCGTGCGACTGTTGATCTGGGGCATGGTCTACACGCCGATCCTCGATCGCTGGATGCGACGGTGGTTCTGGCGCGGGCACGACAACATCGACGTGCTCGAGCAGGACCACCCTGGCATCACCGGCAGCTATCACCAGAAGACGCTCACCGTCGACGGTCGCATCGGCTTCTGCGGCGGCATGAACATCAAGGAGAACGACTGGGACACCACCGCCCACGATCCCTGGGACCCGCGTCGCTTCCCCCATCGCAGCGATGCCTGGACCCGCGAGGCCGCGGTGCGACGACAGTCGCTGCCGCCGTTCCTGCCGCGCCACGATCTGATGGTGCGACTCGAGGGGCCGGCGGTCGGCGACCTGGTGCTCAACTTCGCCCAGCGCTGGCAGCAGTCGCTCGCGGCCCGGCGCAAGAGCCCGACCGCGAGGCTGGTCGACGCGATCCGGACCCGGCTGGGCAGCGATCCCAACGTCGAGCTCGACGCCGCCGCGCCGGCCCACGCCGTCGCCGGCGACACGTGGGTGCAGATCGTCCGCACCACACCGGGCGGCGAGGACGGCATCCTCGCCGCCTACGAACGCGCCATTCGCAACGCGCGACGCTACATCTACATCGAGAACCAGTACTTTCGCAGCCCGGCGATCGGCGAGGCCATCGCGCGCGCGATCGTTCGCAACCCTCGCTTGCACGTCGTGGTGGTGGCGTGGCCCATCAAGGACGGCGAGGTCTCGTTCCTCGATCCGAGCGGCTACTACACCGCCGCCACCGCGACCGCCATCCGGACTGCCCGCCCGGACTTCCAGCTCACGCGGCTGCTGGTGGCGGCGGATCCCGCCGCGGGCGGCCGCACATGGGTGCCCATCGACGTCCACGCGAAGGTGATGATCATCGACGACGAGTGGTTCACCGTCGGCAGCGCCAACGTCAACGATCGAGGGTTCCGCACCGAGGCCGAGATCAACGCGGTGGTGGTCGACGCCGCGCTGGCCACCGACCTGCGACGGCGCCTGATGGCCGAGCACCTGCTGCTCGCGGCCGACGACCCCCGGCTCGACGATCCCGACGCCGTGTTCGCGCTGTGGCACGCGCACGCGCTGGCCAACGTCGAGGCCCGTGCGCACGAAGGCGAGCCGGTGTCGCGCGTGCACTACTTCGAGCAACAGGCCCCACCGTGGCCACCGTTTCGGATCGGGCCCGGCGTGTTCTGACGCGCGAGGCGGCCGCGCACGCAAGCCCTGCAGCACGGCGTTCGTCCACCGCAGCACACTTGGCGTAGCGGCGCGACGGGGTTCCGATGGATGATGGCGACATGCCGCGTCCGATCCGCAGCGTGCTCACGGCCATGACACCCTTCCCCTACGCCGTGCAGGCCGACGAGAGCGTCGCGGTCGCACGGGCGATGATGCAGGAGCACGGCATCCATCACCTGCCCGTCATGCGCGACGGCGCACTGGTCGGGATCGTCTCGGCGCGGGACATCGGCGTGGCCACCGACGTGCTCGGCGGGCGCGAGTCTGCGGTGCCGCTGCTGGTGTGGTCGGTGTGCACGCGCGACCCGTTCGTGGTCGAGGTGGATGCGCGGCTCGACCAGGTCGCCGACCGGCTCGCCGACCTGCACATCGGCTCTGCGCTCGTGACCAAGCACGGCAAGCTCGCGGGTATCGTGACGGTGACCGACCTGTGTCGGGCGCTGGGTTCGTTGCTGCGCGCCCACGGCGAGCGCGACGACGACCCCGACGACGTGGCGTGAGCCGCCCCCGCAGGGACGGCACCGTCGCGGGCTGGGTGACTGCATCGACGCAGACCCGGTCTGCGCGGGTTTTCGGGGGCGCCTGGGCGGCTTCGGGTTCAAGAACCACTCCATGGTCCGCTCCGACGAGCTCGAGATCCCCGCGCTGGACGACCGCCCGCTGGGCGCGACGCGCTACCTGCCGAACGTCGAGCCGCGCGCCTGGGTGGTGATCCACGGCGCCACCGCGGTGCCGCAGCGCTTCTACGCCGCGTGGGCGCAGCACCTCGCCGCCCGTGGGGTCGCGGTGGTGACCTACGACTATCGCGGTGTCGGAGCCTCGCGTTCGATGCCGTTGTCGGAGGACCCGGTGACGATGTCGGACTGGATCGACGACGCGCGGGTGGTGCAGCGCTGGGTCGCGCGGCGCGGCACCGGCGTGCCGCTGGTCGCCGTCGGCCACAGCTTCGGCGGGCAGATCGCGGCCGCGCTGCGGCCGGCCGCCGATGCGATCGTCACGGTCGGTGCGCAAGGTGGTTGGGTCGGGCGCTTCGAGGGCCCGCGACGGCTGTGGCTGGGGCTGCTGATGCACGGCGTCATCCCCGGCATGGTCCGCAGCTTCGGCCATCTGCCGGCCTGGGCGGGCCTCGGCGAGGACCTGCCACCCGGGGTCGCGCTGCAGTGGGCGCGGTGGTGCACCTCGCCCGACTACCTGCTGTCGGAGCTGCCCCACCTGCGCGACGCACTGGCGAGCTACCGCGGGTCGCTGCTCGCGCTCACGTTCGACGACGACGCGTTCGCGCCGGCCGCCAACGTGCGATGGCTGCTGCAGCGCTGGCAGGCCGCCGATGTCGAGCACCGGCACATCGGCGTCGATTCACTGCCGATCGATCACGTGGGCCACTTCGGGTTCTTCCGCACCAGCGCGGCCGCGAGCCTGTGGCCGCAGGTCGATGCCTTCCTCGCCGAGCGTGGCGTGATCGCGGTCGCGACCGAGCACGAGCGCGTGCTTGCCGATCTGCAGTTCGGCTGCGCGTGACGCCGGGCCCCGGCGAAGCCGTGTCACCCGGGGTGCCAGACGAGCCGCGGCGGCGGCTGTGCAGCCGTGCGGCGGCCGACGGCGATCGCCACCACCGCATCGGCATGGCGACGCAGCGACAGTGACCAGCGCGCGGCATCGTCGTGGAGCTCTGCGGCGAGTTCGATGCGCGGCGGATCACCCGGCACCACCGTCAGCGAATCGAGCGGCAGCGCCAGTCCGAGGCCGCGGGCCTTGAGGTAGGCCTCTTTGAGGGTCCACAGCTCGTAGAACGCACGCGCACGCGCCTCGCCGTCGTGCACCGCGAGCCACTCGCGCTCGGCGGCGGCGAACTTCGCGGCCGCCAGCTCGAGCGGCGCTGCACGGGTGAACGACTCCGCATCGATCCCGACCTCGAGCGTCGCATCGGCAACCGCACAGGCCACCACGCCCGCGGTGTGGGTGAGGCTGAAGCTCACGCGCTCGGGATGGCTGGGGTGCAGCACGGGGCGGTCGTACGGGCCCCGCACGAACCGCCACGCGTGGGCCTCGCGGCCGGGTTGCAGCTGCGTCAACGCACGCCGCAGCAAGAGGTGCGCCGCGGCGTACCGCAGACGATCGGCCTCGAACGCGAGCGTGCGCATGCGGGCGATCTCCCCGTCATCGAGCACGCGCACCGCCTCGTCCAGCGTCGCGGCGCCCGCGGTGCACACCAACGGCGCGCGGATCGCTTCCACGAACACGTGCACCACCATCACGTGACGTTTCTAGCAGGCATCGCACGTCGACGCGGCGGTTGCGTCGCCCGATGCGCAAGGCTGCGGTTCTCGCGCGCTCCGTGACCGCGGGCCCGTTGACCACGGGCCTCGCTTGGGGGCAATTAGCCGGCCGTGACCCCGGTCGTCACACTCGACACCATCGTCCATCGCGTCGCCGCCCGCGATGTCGAGGGCGTCGTCGACGAGCTGGTCGCCGCGCTCGCGCAGGTGCACGGACTCGGGCGCGCCGAGCTGCGCGCGGGCTTCGGCGAGCGCGAGGCGCTCGGCAGCACCGCCTTCGGCCACGGGGTCGCGATCCCGCACGCGCGCTTCGACGTCGCGCACCCACTCGCGGCCGTCGGGCTGGCGCCGTCGGGCCTCACCACCCGCGGGCCCGACGACGAGCCGGTGCGGGTGGTGGTCGCGCTGGTGTCCCCACCCGATGGCATCCAACACCTGCAGGCGCTGGCGATCCTCGGTCGGATGTTGATCGCGCCCGGGGCGATCGCGGCGCTGCTGCTCGCACCCGACCGCATGGGCGTCCTGCGTCAGCTCAGTCGCGCGCTCGAGGACGACGCGTCGCTGCGCGGCGCGTGATCGGTCTGCGGCCGGCAGCGATCACCCGCGAGCACGACCTCGAGCCCACCGCCGTCGACCGCGGAGAACTCGAGCGAGAGACCGTGGAGCTGGGCGACGCGCAGCGCGATCGGTAGACCCAGCCCCTGCCCCTGCGGCGCGCGCGTGCGAGCGTCGTCGCCTCGCACGCCGCGCTCCCGCACACGCGCGAGCTGCTCGGGGGCGATGCCCGGGCCATCGTCGACCACGTGCAGCGCGAAGCGGTCGTCGCCCACGCGCTCGAGCACGATCGCGACGTGGCCGCCGCGGTGGTTGTAACGCACCGCGTTGTAGACGACGTTGCTGACGGCCTGCTCGATGAGGGTGACGTCGACGTCGACGAGCACCGCCTCGGCCGGTACCGCGTCCTCCAGCTCGACGCCGGCCTCGCGCGCGATCGGCCGGTGGCGCGCGCGCACGCGGGACACCACGTCGCGCAGATCGACCCGGGTCCGCTGCAGGCTCGGGGCCGCGCCGTCGAGGCGTGCGACCGCTCCGAGGTTGTGCACCAGCGCGCCCATGTAGTGGGCCTCGTTCATCGCCGAGCGCAGCATGTCGGCGTCGGGCACCTGGCCCCCTGCCACGCGGTCGCGCAGTGCCGCGAGGTGTCCCTGCAGCACCGTCAGCGGGATCATGAGGTCGTGGGTGGTGTTGGCGAGGAACTCGCGCAGCGCCGTCTCGCTGCGCATGCGCTGCTCGAGCTCGTCCCGCACGCGCCGGGCTGCGCGATCGAAGGCTCGCCCCAGCTCCGCGACCTCGTCGGAGCCGAGCGCGGGAATCGACAGATCGTACGCCGACGATGCCGAGCGCTCGACCGCCCGCGTGAGCTGACGGATGCGGCGGATCATCGGCCCGGCCACCATCATGACCGCGGCCAGCACCACCACCGCCGGTAGCAACCACACCCGCCCGCTCGGCAGCACCGCACCCCAGCTACCGGTCGAGCCCTGCACGAGCACGTAGCGGCAGGGGCCATCCGCCCATGGCGTGCGCAACACCGCCGCCACGTCGTCGTTGCGCCACGACAGCGGCAGCGCAGCGATGCCGTCGTCGTCCATCGCGTCGAGCCACGCGGGCAACAACGCCGGCGCGTCGGCGGCGTGGGCCCGCAGCTCACCGTCGTAGGCCCACGCGCGCGGCGGGCGGGGTCGCGGCTCGTCCGGCGCATGCTCATGCGGCGGCGGCTCGTGCTTGCCGGGCGGCGGCCGGTGACGACCCGCCGGAGGCCCGCGATGACCACGGGGGCCGACCCACTCGCCGCCCCAACCACCGGGCTCGGCCTCGCACGCCTCGCGCTGCGTCGCGAGGTGCTCGGCCGCGATCTCGATGAGCAGCGATCGCGCGGCGCGGCGGCGCGCGACGCCGTCGTAGATCGCCAGCGCTGCGACCGTGGCGGCGATCGCCAGCACCGACGACAACACCAACCGGGTGCGCAGCTTCATCGGCCGCCCTCGTGCGCGAGGCGATAGCCGATACCCCACACCGTCTCGATCAACTCCTCCACGCCCAGCTTCTTGCGCAACCGCGAGGCGTGCACGTCGAGGGTGCGGGCGTCGCCATCGCGCGCAGGGTCGAGTACGCGGTCGACGAGCACGCGGCGGGTGATCGCGGCGCCGGGGCGCTCGGCGAGCGCGAGCAAGAATTCGAACTCGACGCGCGTCAGCTCGACACGTACACCGTCGACCCACACCTCGCGGGCCGAACGGTCGATGCGCAGGCGACCGAGCTCGATCGCCCCCTGCGGCGCGAGCGTCGGTCGTCGCAGCCGCGCACGCACGCGCTCGACCAGCTCCTCGGGCCAGAACGGCTTGGTCATGTAGTCGTCGGCGCCGAGCTGCAGCGCGCGGACCTTGTCGGCACTGTCGTTGCGGGCGCTGAGCACGAGGATCGGCACCGCCGCGGCAGCCCGGATCTGCGCGATCATGTCCATGCCCGAGACACCGGGCAGCATCAGGTCCAACACCACCAGCTGCACGAGCGCGAGATCGTCACCGGTGAGCGCCCGCCCGCGTCGCAGCAGGGTCGGATCGAAGCCGGCATCCCGCAGGTGGGCGACGATCTGCGCGCCCAGCTGCTCGTCGTCCTCGACCACGAGCACTGCCGGCGCGGATGGGCTGGTGGGCTTCACGACTGTAAGCACTGTACCGTGCAATCCGCAGTCGACGACGGTCGCGCCTCGATCGGCGGCATCGAGTTAGGAATCCCGCAAGGTCGCCGCGGTAACCTGCTGGCGATGCAACGCCGCGCCCTCCACCGTGCCCGCACCCACACCACCCGCCGTCGCGTGCTGCGAGGACTCGGCGCGCTCGCGACCGCATCGGGCGTGGTCGCGCTGACCGGCTGCGGCGGCGACGACGGCAGCGGCAGCGGCAGCAGCGGTGATGGGTCGAGCGGCGGCGGCTCGAGCGGGGGCGGCAGCAGCGGTGGCTCGAGCGGCGGCTCGAGCGGTGCGTCGGCCTCGGCGACCGGCAGCACCGGGGTCGCGGACAGCAGCGGCGGCGGCTCGAGCGATGGTTCGAGTGGCGCAGCGGATGCCTCGAGCAGCGACACCGGCGCGTGCGCGACGATCGAAGGCTGGGCCTCGGGCGGCACCGCGTCGATGTGCGGCAACTACCCCGACCCGTTCACGCGCGGACTCGGCCCGGTCTGCGAGCTGACCTGCGCCGCGACCCTGGGCCCCTGCTACGCGGACACCATCGAGCGCAAGGACATCAGCGAGGGACAGCCGGGCCTGCCGGTGCGGCTCGCACTCAAGATCGTCGACACCGACTGCAACCCGGTCGCCGACGCCGAGGTCGACGTCTGGCACACCAGCGCCGACGGCTACTACTCGGGCGACGACGCCTCCGCGATGTGCACGCTCGGCAACCCCGCGGCCGAGGCCGCGCGCTGGATGCGAGGCGTGCAGACCACCGACGCCGAGGGCCGCGTCGACTTCGACACCTGCTTCCCCGGCTGGTACTCGGGCCGCACGATCCACATCCACTTCCAGATCCGCATCGGTGGCACCGAGTTCGTCACCTCGCAGCTGTTCTTCGACGACGCGCTGTCCGACGAGATCGTCGCGAGCGAGCCGGTCTACAGCGATCGTGGCCCCCGCGACACCACCAACGCCAACGACAACGTGATCGGCGGTGGCGACATCGAGAACGTGGTGCTGCAGACCGAGCGACAGTCCGACGGTGCGATGCTGGCGTGGCGCACGCTGGTGCTGCGGACCTCGACCGGCACGCCGCTGTGCCAGATCTGAGCGGGCGCGGCGTCAGCCCGGCACGGTCTCGAGCTCGGGGAACGCGGTCAGCAGCGCCGCGCGCTGCTCGACGAGCGCCGCGTGGATCGGATCGCGACGGCGCATGAAGCCGCGGATCGCCTGCACGTCCTCGCGCAGCCGCTCCGACAGCGGCAACACGACGAATGCGATCGTCGCCGCCAGCACGGTGGCGATGACCCCCCACGCGCCGAAGCGGAGCCCGGCCAGCACCACGCTCGCGAGCAGCCACAGCGGGAACAGCACCAGCCCGAGCAGGAACTTGTAGGTCGAGACCACGTCGAGATCGAGCGTGATGCGATCGATGACGAAGCCGGTCACGCGATAGACCGGCCACCACCACAGCGCCAGCGGCAGCACCACCGGCGCGATCGCCAGACGGGCGAGGAAGCCGGGCAACCACCGCGCGACGACCCCCCGCGAGTACGCGAAGCCGACCTGATCGGGCCGCACGCCGCTGCGGGCCAGCGCGGCGTCGGCCTGCTCGACCCCCTCGAACACGCGCTGCTGCTGATCGAGCGGCAGCTGTCGCAGTCGCTCACCGAGCAACCGCACACGCGCGCGCACGCCCTCGAGATCGGCGCGCTCACGCGGACCATCGGCGAGCAGCCACGCCAGTCGCTCCGCGAGCCGCGAGAGCGCGTCATCGGGGCCGTGCAGCGTGAGCGGCAGCATGGCCGCGCGCAGCCGTGCGGTCAGCTCGTGCACTGCCGCCGGCGTGGCCCCCTGCGCGCGCAGATCGTCGATGGGCACCGGCGCGCCGAGCCGCACCAACGCGCTGTGGCGGAAGGTCTCGCGCTGGCCGTAGACCAGGCCCGCCGGTACCACCTGCACGGCGATCGGCGACGACAACACGATGCGGGCGGCACCGGTCTTGAGCGGCGCGAGATCCTGGAACGCGTGGCTGATGCCCTCGGGGAACAGCGCAACCGACTCGCCGCGCGCGAACGCCTCGTGCACCGCAGCGAACGTCGCAGCGGTGGCCTCGGGCCCGACGTCGCCGTCGGCGCGGCGATGCACCGGGATGGGCTGGAAGATCGCCAGCAACGGCTTGAGCGGCAGCACCTTCCACAGCGTCGCCTTGCCCATGAAACGCGGCGCGCCCGGCAGCGCCGCCGCGGCCGCGACCCCATCGACGAGGCCGTTGGGATGGTTGAGCACCCACAGCACCGGGCCCGCCGGCGGCGGCTCACCGCGGGTCTGCAGCGAGCGAAACCAGATGCCCGCGAGCAGGCGCGCGAAGCGAGTGCGGAGCTCGGCAGCGGGCACGGACGGCACCGCCGGCGATGGTAGCGGATGGCTCACGGGGCGGCGCGATCGGGGCCGCGCGAGGTCTGCCTTGGCATCCGCGGCTCAGGCCTCGCGGAAGGGGCTCCGCGGCGACCACGGCGACGGGCTGATCTGCGCCACCAACGGCCGTAGCAACCGGTTCCCCACCGGGTTCGCGTGGCGCAGGTAGCAGGTCATCGGTCGCGGCACCGCGCCGATCGAGCTCTTGATCTCGAGCGCGGTACGGCCGAGCGAGAGTTCGCGGACACGACGCGTGATCGCGTCGTCGACGAAGCCGTAGAGGGTGCTCGGGTAGATGCCGTGATCGAGGTTGTGGTCGTAGTCGATACCGACCATGTGGGCCTCGAGCACGTCGCCACGGCCGAGCGCGACGCTGCAGCCGACCAACGCGTCGTCCAGCCACCAGCCGCGCACCACCAGCGCGTCGCCCAGCGCGTGGGCGAGCGCGGGGAAGTAGTCGGGGCCGGGGTTGGCCAGCCGCAGACGGGCCTTGTGGTGCACCGCGAGGTAGAGCGCGTGCAGGCGCGCGGCATGGCGCTCGATCGCGGCGCCATCGAGTCGCTCACACCGCAGCGCGCGGGACTTCTTCTGCGCGTCCTTGGCCTTGCGCCGGTACTTGGCCGAGAACACCCCGAGGTAGTCGTCGAAGCGCCGCCAGCCCGGGTCGATCGCCACCACCATGTTGGGATCGACCTCGAACGCGTGGTAGCCGAACCGCAGCAGCTCGTCGGCGTGGAGGCGCGCGCCGGCGCCAAAGTCCTTCACCAGCACCGAGGCGACGCCACCCGCGAGCTTCTCGGCGCGGCGCAGCCGATAGGTCGCCTCGGCGAGGGCATGCATCGCGCGGCCCGGGTCGAAGCCGGCCGCGACCGCGAGGCCGTGCTCGCCGGTGACCAGCGCGTTGCCGTTGATCAGCAGCCGCTGCGCACCGCCCTCCCCGATCGCATCACCCACGCTACGCACGACGTTGCGCCGGACATCGCGCAGGCGCTCGCGCAACCGCTCGGACTGCGGCGTCGCGATGGCCGGCTCGAGCCGCGAACCGAACGCGTCGAGCGCGATGTCGAGGAGCTGGTAGCTCGCGACTGCGACCGGGCGGCGGCCTTCGTAACAGACCGCGTAGCGAAAGCCCATCCGTGGCGGCCGTGCGCGCTCGAAGGCCGCGAGGTAGTCGCGCCCCATGAACAGCCGCGAACCGACGACGGCGTCCCAATCGGCGTCGCGCACGTGTGCGATCGAGTCGAACAGCGCGATCGACAGACCGCAAGGTCGCTGGCGCAGCGCGAGATCATCGGCGCGCGACCTCAGTCGCGCGACGTAGGCATCGAGGTCGAACATCACCTCCCAGGCTAGCCAGAGGTGATGACGGCGACGCCCTCGCCAGGGTCAAGCGCCGATGAAACCACCGTGAATCGGCGCCCGCGTGCGCAGACATTCGCGGTATCGTGCATCCGCCGATGTCTGCCGCACCGCCCACGTCGCGACCGTTCTGGGCCCGCAGCACCTTCTGGATCTTCATGGGTCTGCTGCTGGGGATCGTCGCGGGCGGCTTCGCGCCGCAGGACCAGTACCCAGGCGCCTACGACCTCTTCAAGTTCCTCTCGTCCGCATTCATCCACCTGATCAAGGGCCTGATCGTGCCGCTGTTGTTCTCGACCATCGTGGTCGGGGTCGCGCAGACCGGCGATCTGAAGGCCGTCGGCCGCATGGGCGGCAAGGCGCTGCTCTACTTCGAGATCGTCACCACGCTGGCGCTGTTCATCGGCCTCGGCGTCGTGAACTGGCTGCGACCCGGCGATGGGCTGCCGATCGATCTCAGCGGCCACGCGACCGTCGAGCTGGCGCAGCAGAAGTCCGGCTGGGAGATCGCGCTGCACCTGTTCCCGTCGAACCTGGTCGAGCACGCCGGCAAGGGCGACATCCTGCCGGTGGTGGTGTTCGCGACGCTGTTCGGCATCTCGCTCACGCGGGTCGGCGCGGAGCACCGCAAGGTCGTGCTGTCGTTCTTCGAGGCCGTCTCGCAGGTGATGTTCAAGTACACCGACCTCGTCATGCGCCTGACGCCGCTCGGGGTCTTCGGCGCGATGGCCTACAACGTCAGCCACATGGCAGCGGGCCGCGAGATCGACGGCGTGTTCGTGAAGGGCTGGCCAGCGGTGCTGCACCTGGTGGGCAAGTACGCGGCGTTGGTCGGCAGCCTCTACCTCGCGCTCGCGCTGTTGTTCGTGCTGGTGTTCCTGCCCATCATGGTGGTCACCGGCATCCGCGTGCGCGGCTTCCTGCGGGCCATTCGCGAGCCGGCGGCGACCGCATTCTCCACCGCATCGAGCGAGGCCGCGCTGCCGCGCCTGCTCGAGGACGTGGTCGCGTTCGGGGTGCCGCGTCGGGTCGCCAGCTTCGTGATCCCGACCGGCTACTCGTTCAACCTCGACGGCTCGACGCTGTACCTGGTGGTCGCGTCGATCACCATCGCGCAGGCCGCGGGCATCGACATGCCGCTGGGCACGCAGATCGCGATGCTGCTGACCTTCATGCTCACCTCCAAGGGCGTGGCCGGGGTCCCGCGGGCGACCCTGGTCATCATCGCAGGCACCTGCGCGAGCTTCGGTCTCCCCGGCGAGGCCGGGGTCGCGATGCTGCTGGCGGTCGACGAGATCATGGACATGGCGCGCACGATGGTGAACGTCATCGGCAACGGCCTGGCCTCGGTGGTCATCGCGAAATGGGAGCGCGTGTTCGGGCTCGAGCAGGTCGACGAGCACACGCGCGCCGAGCTCGGCGTCGATCCGCCGTGAGCCCAGGGCCACTAGAAATAAAGCTGCACCTGCACGCGTACGCGGTCGGTGCCGTTGCGGGCGGCCTCGGCCGGACTGGTGCCCATGCTCTCGTCCCAGCTGCGGAAGTAGTCGAGCTGCAGCTTGAGGTCGTGCCCCACGAAGTACCAGTTGAGCCCGCCGCCAGCCTCGTCGGCGTCGGGCAGCGAGCTGCGACCGAACACAGCCCGCGCGAAGCCATAGCGCCCCACCAGCTCGAGTGGGATGCGAGGCAACATCACGCCGAGCTGTCCGTACCAGCCTACGCCCTGGCGCGCCGGTGCTGTCGCGATCGGCGTGCCGGTGTCGTCGAGCGCAGCGCCGCCGCGGCGCTGAGTACCGCGACGCAGGTGGGCCGCCGTCGACACCGACAGACCGCGCCACTTGAAGACCAGATCTGCGGTCGCGTTGTGGAAGTCGGTGGTGCCGTCGTCCGCCGGTCGATCGCCGACGTTGCCACGCGCGGCGTGGGCGTCGTCGTGGAAGGCATAGGCAGCGCCGATGCTCATGCCGGGCTTGCGCGAGCGCGCCAGGTCACCCTCGGTGTAGTCGTCGAACTTGCCGAACGGCAGCACCTCGAGGCGGCCGACGTAGAGCAGGCCGAAGTCGGTGAGCTCGAACGCATTGCGCCCCTCACCCATGAACACGCCGGCGTAGTAGGCGAGGTGGTTGCCGAGCCCGCCGAGGTCCTTCGACATCGCCTGCACGCCGAGGTCGCGGTCGAGGTTGAACTCCGCGTTGACCAGCGAGCGGTCGACGAGGTTCATGTTCGACGACGAGATGATGCGCTGTCGCGAGAACGGCACCTTCATCTGCCCCATCCAGATCGTGAAGTCGCGCAGGCGGTCGAACTCGAGCCGCGCGTCGCGCAGCGGGTTGCGGCGGATGCTGCCGTTCTCGTTCGGCAGGTCGTTCTGCATGTCGCGCGGCGAGAAGCCGAACTGGAAGTGGTACTTCACGTGGGGGCTGAACACGTGGCCCATCAGCACGACGCGCGCGCGCCGGATCTGCAGCGAGTGCTGCGGCGTGGCGTCGGGGCGGTGCGGCACCTCGAGGTCGTAGCGGAACTGGATGCGCCCGCGCAGCTGCAACGAGAAGCGCTGGTCCTTGCTCGAGATGCTCCAGCCCTTGCCGATGCGGTACACCGACTCCTCGACCTTCGAGACTGCGCCGTGCTCTGCGGTGCGAATGGTCGCGGTGGTCGCGGCCACCGCGGGCGTGCGCGCCGGCGCCGAGGGTGGCGAGGGATCGACCGGCGCGGGCACGGCGGCCGCGTCGATCGCGGCCGTGGCCTCGCCCTGCGCGCCCGCGCCCGGCTCGGCCGCGCCGGACTGCGGCGACGACGGCGGGGCCACGTCGATGGCCGTGGTGCCGTCGGCGGCCACCGCCATGGGCACGTCGGGGGCCAACGTTCGTGGCGATTCGGGGGGCTGGGCGGCGAGGAGGAACGAGATCCACGAGGTCGCGAGGGTCGGCACGGCGGCCGGACGATGTCACCCGTACGTGACGGCCAACGCGTTCGCACGTGACGTCGAGGTGACAATGCGGCCATCGCGACACGGTTTCGTCGCAGACCATCGTGAGTTGGCGCCCGCAGATCCTCCCCCTGCGTCACTGCCGTGTCACATCCCCGTGCTCTGCTGGAGGACCCACGGCGATGCGCTGCGCGATCCCCATGATTCTGTACGCCTGCGGTGCCTGCACCGGGGGCGATCGCGGCGACCTGCTGGCGATCGACGGCTCGAGCACGGTCTATCCGCTGACCGAGGCCGTCGCGGAGGAATTCCGCGGCACGCTCGGCGCGCGCGTGACGATCGGAGCATCGGGCACCGGCGGCGGCATCAAGAAGCTGTGCCGCGGCGAGATCGCGATCGCCGGCGCGTCGCGTCCGATCCAACCCGACGAGCTCGACGCGTGCGCGGCCGCGGGCATCGCCGCCATCGAGCTACCGATCGCGTTCGACGGCATCGCGGTGCTGGTCCACCCCGACGCGTGGTGGATCGACGACATCACGGTCGAGGAGCTGCGCCGCATGTGGGCCCCGGCGGCGCAGGGCGTGGTGATGCGCTGGAGCGACGTGCGCAGGGGTTGGCCCGACGCCGAGCTGCACCTGTTCGGTGCCGGCGTGGGCTCCGGCACCTACGACTACTTCACCCGCACGATCGTCGGCAGTGAGCACGCAAGCCGCGGCGACTACACCGCCAGCGAAGACGACAACATGCTGGTCCAGGGCATCCGCCACGATCCCCACGCGCTCGGCTTCATGGGCTTTGCGTACTGGTGGGAGAATCGCACCAGCCTCAAGCTGATCCCGGTCGACGATGGCATCGCCGAGAACGGCGACGGTGCCATCGCGCCGTCGCTGGAGTCGGTCACGCTGGGTCACTACCAGCCGCTCTCGCGCCCGATGTTTCTCTACGTGTCCGACCGCGCCGCGCAGGTCCCCGCGGTCGAGAGCTTCGTCGCGTTCTACCTGCGCAGCGCACCGATGCTCGCGGGGGAGGTCGGCTACGTCCCGCTCTCCGCCGCCGCATACGACCGCGTGCGTGCGCGCTTCGACGAGCGCCGCTCGGGCTCCGATTTCGTCGGCGACGACCTGCTGCGGGCCAGCGCAGCGCTGCTGGCGGCCCGATGAACGCCGGGCGGCAGCGGGCACGGCGGCGGCCCGGGCAGCCGCTGCACGAGCGGGTGATCGAGCGAGGCCTGCTGGGCTGCGCGCTGATCTCCATCGCCACGACCGCCGCGATCCTGGTGGTCCTGCTGGGCGAGAGCTTCGCGTTCTTCCGCGAGGTCCCGCTGTCGGCGTTCCTGCTCGACGACCAGTGGACGCCGCTGTTCAGCCAGCAACACTTCGGGATCTGGCCGCTCGTGGTGGGCACGCTGTTGACCTCGACGATTGCGATCGCGGTCGCACTGCCGTTCGGATTGCTGGCGGCGATCTACCTCGGCGAGCTCGCGCGGCCGCGCGTGCGCACGGTGCTCAAGCCCACGCTCGAGCTGCTCGCCGGGGTCCCGACCATCGTGTACGGCTACTTCGCGCTGGTGGTGGTCACACCCGCGCTGCAGCAGGTGGTGCCAGGGCTGGCCGGCTTCAACGCGCTCGGTGCGGGCATCGTGATGGGCGTGATGATCATCCCGATGATCACGTCACTGGGCGAGGACGCGATGGCAGCGGTGCCGAGGGAGCTGCGCGAGGGTGCGTTCGCACTGGGCGCGGGGCGCTTGGCGTGCATCTTTCGCGTGGTGCTGCCCACCGCGCTGCCCGGCATCACCGCGGCGTTGCTGCTGGCGGTATCCCGCGCGGTCGGCGAGACGATGATCGTCGCCATCGCGGCCGGACAGCAACCCCGCGTGACCCTCGATCCACGGGTGCCAGTCGAGACCATGACCGCGTACATCGTGCAGGTCGGGATCGGCGACGCCTCGAGCGGGACCCTGGCGTATCGCACGATCTTCGTGATCGGTGCGACGCTGTTCGCGTTCACGTTCGCGGCCAACCTGCTCAGCCGACGTCTGACGCGACGCAACCGCGCGCGCGTGGCCACGGGGGCGACGTGAGCCCCACGGTGCAGCGACGCGGCCCCAGCCGCCTGCTCGAGCGCGGCTTCTCGCTGCTGTGCCTGCTGGCGGCGATCCTCCCGGTGATCTCACTCGCGGTGCTGCTCGGCGGCGTCGCCATCGCGGGCCTGGAGCGCCTCGACTGGCAGTTCCTCACCAGCTACGCCTCGCGGCACGCAGGCTCGGCGGGCATCCTCGCCGGCGCCGTCGGCAGCCTGTGCCTCGTCGGCGCGACGGCGGCGATCGCCGTGCCGGTGGGCCTCGCGACCGCGATCTATCTCGAGGAGTACGGCCGGCGCGGACGCCTCGCGCGCTGGATCGAGCTCAACATCGCCAACCTCGCGGGCGTACCGTCGATCGTCTACGGCCTGCTCGGCCTGGAGCTGTTCGTGCGCGCGTTGGGCATGGGCCGCAGCCTCATCGCCGGCGCGCTGACGCTGGCGTTGCTGGTGCTGCCGATCATCATCCTCACCTCCCGCGAGGCCCTGCGCGCGGTGCCCTCCGAGATCCGCGAGGGCGCGCTGGCGCTCGGCGCTTCGCGCTGGCAGGCGATCCGACGGGTGGTGCTGCCGATGGCGTTGCCCGGGGTCCTGACCGGCTCGATCCTCGCGGTCTCCCGCGCGCTCGGCGAGGCGGCGCCGCTGCTGCTGCTCGGCGCAGTGGGATACATGGACTTCTTGCCCGACGGCCTGCAAGCGCCCTTCTCGGCGCTGCCGATCCAGATCTTCGACTGGACCACGCGACCGCAGCCGGGCTTCACGGCCAACGCGGCGGCCGGCATCCTGGTGCTGATGGCGACGCTGCTGCTACTCAACGGGGTCGCGATCGTGCTGCGCGGGCGCATGCAGAGGCACACATGAACGAGCGTGCGGACACGGCCGGCGCGCCGAAGCTGACGGTGCGAGGGCTCTCGGCGTGGTACGGCGCCAAGCAGGTGTTGCGCGCGATCGACCTCGAGCTCGCACCGCGGCAGGTGTCGGCGATCATCGGCCCGTCCGGCTGCGGCAAGTCGACGTTGATCCGCTGCCTCAACCGCATGCACGAGCTGGTGGTCGGCGCCCGTCACGAGGGCACGGTGCTGGTCGACGGCGAGGATGTCCACGCCGATGGTGTGGATCCGGTGCTGCTGCGGCGCCGCATCGGCATGGTGTTCCAGAAGCCGAACCCGTTCCCGACGATGTCGATCCGCGACAACGTGCTCGCCGGTCTGCGGCTCACGCGGACGCGGACGCGCCAGGATCGCGATGCGCTCATCGAGCACGCGCTGACCCAGGCCGCGCTGTGGGAGGAGGTCCGCGATCGTCTCGAGGAGCCGGCCACGGTGCTCTCGGGCGGCCAGCAGCAGCGCCTGTGCATCGCGCGGGCGCTGGCGGTCGAGCCCGAGGTGCTGCTGCTCGACGAGCCGTGCTCGGCGCTCGACCCCATCGCGACCACGCGCATCGAAGACCTGCTGAACTCGCTGCGCGAGCGCTACACCATCGTGCTGGTCACCCACAACATGCAGCAGGCCGCGCGCGTGTCCCGACGCACCGCGTTCCTGCTGCACGGTGAGCTGATCGAGGTCGCCGACACCGACCGCATCTTCACGCAGCCCGAGGACCGCCGGACCGAGGACTACATCACGGGCAAGTTCGGCTAGTACCTCGACACAGCGATAGTGATGGGTCAGAACGCCGTCATGGCCGCGACTCCGCGAGGCGCCGTGCCGCCGGAATACCGGGCGTATTTCAAGGTACGGCAACGCAGCGAGGCGCGGTCAGGGCGGTGTCATGGCCCGTCACTATCGCTGTGTCGAGGTACTAGCCTCAGCGCTACACCGAGACCGGCAGCAGGGTCGAGCCGACCAGTCGCTCCTGCAACTCCTGCTTGTCCTGGTCGCTGATGCCGTAGTCGCCGATGATCACGATGTGCCCGCGGAAGCCGTGGCGGGCGTGGAAGTCGACCAACTCGTCCATCGCCGCGTGCAGGGTGTCCTTCTCGGTGTGCCGATTGGGCACGAGCGCGAGATACACGGTGATGTCGTCGGGGGCGATCTCGGTCAGCTCGGTGTGCACGCGGACGACGTTGCCGTCGATCCCGGCCGGACGAATGGACTCGCGCTTCACTCGATACACCACCTCGCGCTGGACCGTGCGCGTCATGTGAAACACGACGATCTGTCGGTACGGGATGCCGCTGGCGATGCTCTGGGCCCGCGCGATGTCGACAGTGTGTCGCAGGAGGTTGCCGATGCGAACCCCGCCGACCGCGACGACGATGGTGCGGTCCTCGGTCTCGATCGCGTCGCTCTCGACCGACTCGATCACACGCCGAAAGTAGTTGTAGCCCGCGCGCAGCAGCGGCCGATGGTTGTAGCCGAGCAAGATCGCACCCACGGCGATCGCGGCGGTCACCAGCAGCGCCCGCAGGTCGCGGATCTGATCGCCGAAGCGGTCGTACAGGCCCAGCAGCGCCAGCGACAGCAGCGCGAGGCCCAGCAGCGCGGCGACCGGCACCGAGACCCCGCCGATCTTGACGGGGAATGGTGCGCGGCAGACGCGACGGTCGCTGGCCTTGAAGCGTCGCAGCAGGATGAACGCGACCACGCCCGAGAGCATCACCAAGCCGAAGCTGGCGCCGTACCACCGCTCGAGCACCTCGGTCGAGGCGTCGGCTTCGTAGCAGACCGCGAAGATCGCCACGAAGAACAGCAGGTTGATGCGGTCGAAGACCCCGCGCTCGTTGACGTCCAGCAGCGCACGCGGCAGCAGGTTGTCGCGCGCCATCGTGACCCAAAGGCCACGCGCGCCGGCGAAGCCGGTGTTGGTGGCACCGATGAGCATGAGCGCCGCGCTCGCGACGATCACGATGTTCCACAGCCGCCCGAGCGTGTCACTGCCGGTGACACCGCGGACCACGGTCTCTCCCAGCTCCGCGAGCAGATAGCCCGACGCGCCGACCAGCTGCGAGGGCGAGAGGATCATGAAGACCAGGATCGACAACGAGCCACCGATGACCAGCAGCGTCATCAACATCGCGCGGTAGATGCGTCGGACGTCCGCGCGTGGGTTCTCGAGCTCCTCGGGGATGTTCATCACGGACTCGACACCCGAGGCGCCGAGGATCGACGAACCGAGCGCGACCGGGATGAGCGCCGCCCCGAGCGTCGCGAAGCCCGGCAGGAACATCGAGCGCCCGCTGCCCTCGGCCATGTGGCCGGCGGCGGCGATCTCGGCGTGGGCCTCGTGGACCGGGCGCAGCGCAGTGGCGCCGTCGATGAAGTTGGTCAGGTCGACCCCGTGCAACACGAGGTAGATCAACCCCAGCAAGATGGTCACGCCCATCACCAGCAGGTTGAAGAGGAAGATGGTCTTGCTGACCTTGACGCTCTCGCGCAGGCCGTAGTTGTTGAGGGTGAACAACAGGATGAGCGGCGGCAACATCACGACCACGCCCGAGGGCATCACCGCCGACAGCGAGATCGCGACCAGGGACGTCACCGCGACGGTGCTGAGGGTCTGGCGGATGCGATGGGGCATCACCCACACGCCGAAGCCGATCGCCGGGACGGTGGAGATTGCGATGGCCGCGAGGGTGCGCGCGCCCTTCAGCTCGTCGACCATCGAGCTGACGTAGTCGCTGTAGGACAGCAGACTCACGATCGCGGTCGCGACGTAGGAGAACGAGATGACGACCCCGACGATCGCGGCGGCGACGATCGCGACCTTGCCCAGGTGGCTGAGCGCGTAGCGGGTCATCACGTAGGTGCCGCCGTTGGACAGCGTCAGCAGCACGGCCTCGACGTAGATCGGCGCCAGCGCGAACAGCAGTGCGTAGAGCCCCAGCTGGAACGCGGGCGTCGCGAAGCCGACGCCCGCCACGATGAGCGCGCCGGACGAGTAGTACGGCGACGTCAGCGGGTCGGGGCCGACGAGGTAGAGCCCCTCGCGCCAGCTGAGCTTGCGATGACCGTCTTCGGGCGCCGACATTCTTCGCTGCGCGGGTTAATGCACCCGTGCACGACTTGTCGCAATCACCCCTCGACGTGCCGAGCTCGGCCGCGGCCCGAGCAAGCGGTGACGGACGGCGAATTCTGGGGCGTCGGCCCGTGGCAGCGCATGGGTCGGGCGCCGCCGATCGAGGCCGACCCCGCCCGTGCGGGAGGTCGTGGACAACCGCTGCGATCCGTGGGTGCCCGTCGCCGGGACGGCGCGGTCACGCCGAACGGGGGCCCCTTGCGACCCGCCGGCGACCACCCGCGTTGCCTGCTGCAGGCGCGCGATGGCGGAGCGTCACGGCGACGTCGGTGACAGCTCCAGCGCCATGCCCACGAAGCTCGCCATGAGGTACGCGAAGGTCTCTTCATCGGCGTTCCACACCCGCGGCGCGCCGATGTGCTCGTGGCACACCACGCCCCGCATGCGGCCGTCAGCCCAGATCGGGACGTCGAGCATGGCCTCGATCTGCAGCGGCTCGAGGTAGTTCTCGGCGAAGCACGCGGTCCGGGGATCGCGCTTGGCATCGTGGGCCGCGATGGTCCGCTCGGTCGCGAGCGCCTCGAAGTAGGTGGGAAAGTCGGTCGCACGCAGCTCGAGGCCGTCGCTGTGCCGCCCCTCGGCGCGCTCGAACAGGTCGACGCAGCGGATCCGCAGCGGGCCGTCGTCGAGCAACCACACGCTCACGCGATGCACCCGCAACGTCGCCGCGGCGGTCTCGTCGACGCGCCGGATCGCGGCCTTGGGATCGCGCAGCCACAGCGAGCGCTGGCTGAGAAGATCGAGGTGGGCACGTACGTGCCGGCGCAGATCCTGGGCGACCTCCATGTCGGGGGCCAACGGCGCACTGGCCGGGGCCGTCGCGCGGCCGCCAAACTGCTCGCGCAGACGGTCCAGGCCGCGCTCGAGCCGCTCGAGCAGCTCTGGGGTCTCGGCGATCGAGGCGGCCTCCCCCGAGGTCACCGAGCACATCGACGCCAGACGCATCTTGCCGAGCACACCCGCCAGGCGCTCGGCCTCGAGAAAACACGCAGCAGCGCGGACGCCCACCTCTGCCGATCGTAACGTGGCCCCTCGCGGCCGCGCTACTGCTCCAAGCAGATCACGCTGTAGGGAGATTGGCACTCCTGCGCGCTCGAGTGGCCATCGATGGTCCAGCCCTGCCAGTAGGCGTGGATCACCGAGAACATCGCGGCGAAGCCGCTGGTGGCCGTCCAGCCGCTACAGTTGTCGGCGTCGGTCGCGATCTGGTCGACGCCGTAGGCCCCCGCCCATGCGATCGCCAGCGGCGTCGGCACGCCCTCGGCGTCGTACAGGATCGGCGCCGCGAGGGTCGTGCCGAACACCTGCCCGTCGAGGAAGATCGGTACGCCGTCGGCGCGCACCCACGGCGCCCCCGCGGCGTTCATGCGCGCGCCCGGACTCTCGCCGGTGTTGGCCATGAGCGCGAGGAAGCTGCCGTCCGCGCCGGCGGCCGCGGCCTCGCTCGCGCACAGGGCATCGGCAGCGTCGCGACCATCGCTCGGCCCGACGTAGCCGCTGCTGACGAAGGCCAAGCGACCCGCGGTCGGCGTCAGCGCGACGTCGGCGTCGCCGTCGACACCGAGGCATACGAGGTGGGCGGTGAAGCTGCAGTTCGACGCGGCATACGCGGTCCACCAGCCCAGCCCCGCACCCAGCGTCCCCATCAGGCCTTGACCGGTGTCGCTGGTCCAGCCGCTGCACATCAGCGAGCCATCGACGTCGAGCAAGTTGCCGTCGACACCGGTGCCGGTCCACACGTAGTCCGGGATCGGCACCGGGTTGCCGTGCTCGTCGGTGACCGGCGGATAGAACGCGCGCCCCTCGATGATCTGCTGGAGATCGACGGCAAAGGGCTTGCCGTCGCTGCGCACCCAGCCGCGCGCGCTGCCCATCCGCGAGCTCGCGGAGGTCTGCGCGTCGGACAACCACGCGCGGTACGTGCCGGTGAGCGCGGCCGACTCGGCCACCGACTGGCACAGCGCGTCGGCGCCGTCGAGACCTCCGAGCGCCGCGCCGGCATACAGCTGCGAGGTGACGAACACGACGTTGGGTTGGTCGCTGCCGCCGCCCGAGCTCTCGCCGCTGCTGCCGGGATCGACGCTCGGATCGCCGGTCTCGGTCGTCGCGACGGCGCCGCTGCTGCTGCTGCCGGGATCGATCGTTCCACTCGAGCTGTCGGCGACCGCGTTGGGATCGACGCAGATCGACGCGCGACACTCGAGCCCCGCGTCGCAGCTCCCGCCCAGCGTGCAGCTGCAATCCGCGGCCCCGACCGCGCACAGCCGGGCGTCGGGATCGATGGCCACGCAGGCTGCGAGCACCATGACGCCGCCACCCACCGCAGTCGCCAGTCGTCGCAGTGCCATGTGCGTGCAAGCTACCACCCACCACCCAGGGCACGCCGCGTGGGCGCGGTTTCACGTCGATGTCAGTGCGCGGTCTCGCGAGGCCCGCGACGCGGCGGCCGGCGTATCTTCGATCGACGTGGTCGAACGGACCGAACACTGGACCCCGACGCCCGCGCACGGCACCGCCGTGGTGGCGAGGACGGAGATCACCGAGCCGGCCCCCGCAGCGGCAGCGGACGCGACGGTCGATCCGGTCGATCCGGTCGAGGTCAATCCTCGCGCACGCCTGCCGCGTGGTCTCCAGCGCATCGGTCGCTACCACGTGCTCAAGCAGCTCGGTGAGGGCGGCATGGGCGTGGTCTACTCCGCATTCGACGAGGAGCTCGATCGGCGCATCGCGGTCAAGGTGTTGGCCGCCGACATCTCGGTCGAGTTCTCCGGTCGCACGCGACTGATGCGCGAGGCCCAGGCGATGGCCAAGGTCTCGCACCCCAACGTCGTGCACGTGTACGAGGTCGGCGAGGTCCAGGGTCACATCTTCGTGGCCATGGAGTTCGTGCGCGGTGTGACGCTGCGCGAGTGGCTGGATCGCGGAGGCCACGGCCTCGCGGAGCGCCTCGCGTTGCTGCTTCAGGCCGGCGAGGGGCTGGCCGCCGCCCACGCCAGCGACATCGTCCACCGCGACTTCAAGCCCGAGAACGCGATGGTCGGCGACGACGGCCGCGTGCGCGTGCTCGACTTCGGACTCGCGCGATCCACCGGCGAGGTCGGCGACGACGAGCCCGACGTCCGCAACACCGAGCGCACGCTCGACTCGTTCCTGCCCGATCGCGCCGGCTCGGTGCTCTCGGCCCAGCTGACGCGGCACGGCAGCATCATGGGCACGCCGGCGTACATGTCGCCCGAGCAGCACTTCGGCACCCCGACCGACGCGCGCAGCGATCAGTTCAACTTCTGCGTCGTGCTCTACGAAGCGCTCTACGGCGAGCGCCCCTTCTCGGGCGACAATCGCCTCGCGCTGGCGTTCGCCGTGCGGCAGGGCCAGATCGATCCGCCGCCGCCGCGCAGCGAGGTGCCGACCAAGCTGCGGGAGATCATCCTGCGGGGGCTGCGGGCCGATCCTGCGGAGCGATTCCCGACGATGAACGCACTGCTCGCGGCGTTGCGGGCCGCGACCGCGCCGCCGCGTCGCCGTCCGGCGTGGCTGGTCGCGAGTGGTGCGCTGTTCCTGGCCGCCGCCGCCGCCGGTGCGGCGGTGATGCTGCGTCCGCAGTCGACCGAGGCAGCCCCCAGCGCGGTGCAGAGCCTGGCCGCGGACGCGCGGCTGTGGGCCTCGCGCGCGCACTGGGTCTACCCCGACGTCCGCGAGCCCGAGCACACCGCCCTGCGCGCGGTGGGTTCCCTGCGTGCGCTCGAGGACGCCACCGACGGCCCCGGCGATCTCGAGGCCGACACGCTCAGCCGCGAGTTCGCCGACACCTTGGCGCGCCTGGGCGACGACTATTGGGAGGCCGACGGCGGCCGCGTGTTCGCGCGCGACTTCTACGTGCAAGCCCTGCTGTTCGATCCGACCATCGGTCGTGCGCGCGAGCGCAGCGGCGTGCTCGCGGGCGAGATCGCCGAGCTGCGCGACCGTGCCGAGCGCGGTGGCTTCACCCCCGAGGAGCTCGCCGCCGCGGCCGAGCTCGCCGAGCTCGCAGCACCGGTGTTGGCATCGTCCGAGCAGACCGCCCCACCCGAGCGGCTCGCGAGCGTGATGACGAGCGTGCGGGAGCGCGCCGCGAAGCGCCGACGCGAGCGCTCGCACGTCGGGGCCGACGCCGCGGCGACGATCGTGGCGGCGGCCGCGGCCCCGGCGACGCCGCCCCCCGCGGTCGCGCAGGCCGTCGAGCCCGCGGTCGAGCCGACTGCCGACGGCGAGCTCTCACCGACGACCGAGGTCACGCCCGACGGCGAGCCCGAGGCGAACCCGGACGCCAAGGATCCCAAGCTCGCGCGCGAGCAGGCCAAGGAGATGGTCGCGCAGGCGAAGAAGCTGAAGGCCCAGGGCAAGCGTGAGGCCGCGCTGCGCAAGCTGTTCGACGCGACCCGCATCGATCGACGCTACGCGCCCGCCTTCGACGCGCTGCGCGACCTCCACTTCCAGGTCGGTGCGTACGTCGAGGCGGTGCAGTACGGCGAGAAGGCCGTGAAGCTGTCTCCCGGCAACGGCGGCTATCTCCTGCGCCTCGGCGAGGCGCAGTTCAAGTCGAAGGACTACGCCGCCGCCGAGCGTTCGTGGCGCGCCGCGTCGGCCCTCGGCGTCGCGCAGGCCGACGATCGCCTGCAAGCGCTTGCACGCACGGGGTCACGGTGAGCCGTGCCTGAAGCGTCGTCCCCAACCCTCGCGAGGTCGACTCGATGATCACCGCGTCCTTGCTGCTCGCCACGCTGGCCACATTGCAGCCCGCCGATGACGAGCCCACCGCCGTGGTGGGCGTGCTGCCCCCGGTCGCGCCCGAGCTCGCGGTCGATCAGCGTGTCCTGGTGTTCGAGACCATCGAACGCGAGCTCGCGACCGCGGCGATCGAGGTGGTCCCGCGCGAGCGCGTCGATCGGGCGCTCGCCGAGCTCGGAGCCGCCTGTGGCAACGACGGCGGCTGCCGCGGGCGTCTGGCCACCGCGATCGGTGCGCGCTTCGTCGTCACCACCGCCGTCGCCGAGCCCAAGTCGTCGGACTACACCGTGCGTCTCGAGGTCCACGATCTCGAACAGGACCGCGTGGTGGCCTCGTTCGACGACGTGTGCACCATCTGCAGCGAAGCCGACCTGCGACGCCTGGTGCAGGAGCGCACGCTCGACGCGAAGCTCGCGATCGAGCGCGCGATGATGCCGGCGCAGACCACCGGCGAACCCGCGGTCGAGCCCGCCCCCGTGGCGCCACGCCCGGTGACACCGACCGCCGCGACCGTGGTGGCTCCCCGTCAGCCGCTGCTGCACGCGGGCTGGGCACTGACCGGCGCCGGCATCGCGGGCACGCTCGGTGGCATCGTGTTGTTCGCCCTCGCGGGTCAGCGTGCCGGGTGCCCCACCGATCCGCGCGGCGGCCCGTGCATCCCGCTGGTCTATCGCACGGTGGTGCCGGCCGCGATCACCACGGCGACCGGGGTCGCGGTGCTGGGTGCCGGCATCGGGCTGGTGGTCGTGGGTCGCAAGCGGGCCGCTCGCGCCACCGCGATCACGCCCCAAGCATCGACCGACGGCGTCGGGCTCGTGGTCCGCGGCCGTTTCTGAAGCCGCGGGCGAGCGCGAGGCGTGTGGTGGCGCAGTGGATCCACCCGCGTTATACTCGCCTCGCCGATGGTGAACTCGACACAGCCACGCGCCGCCGCGGTGGGCCGTGTCTCGAGCGCACCGTGGACGCTGCTGCTAGCGCTGTTGCTGGCGATGCTGGGCCCCGCGCGCAGCAACGCGCGCGAGCTCGAGTCCGAGACGCGGGAGTCCGCGCCGACGACCCTCGAGCTCGAGGAGGACCTCGCGGAGTCGGGGCAGTTCGCCCAGGCACGGCGACTCGAGCGGCACCGCTTCCGCGGTGAGATGCAGCGCCTGGCACGTCCGTCGCGGGAGCTGCCCGGCAGCCACGCGATCGACCCGCGCCCGGTCCGTGTTCGCCGGCAGCAGCGGCGCTACGCGATCCCGCCCCCCATCGACGCGCTCGCTTGAGCCGTGCGCGCCCGAGCGGCACGTGACCCGGTGTCGCGTGCTCGCCGGTGCGCGCGCGTTGCACCCGCGCTGCCGTTCGTCGTGCTGGACGGCCGCGCGGGTGAGGCCCCGCGCGCGGCTGTCCAGCCGCACGCGATCCCCCAACCTCCCCAACGACCAAGCGACGTCGACGACGTGGCCCCGAGGCCACGCCGCCCACGCATCGCCCGAAGTGATCCACCGACCATGCTGCCTTCCGTGATCGACCATCGCCCTCGCGACCGAGCGAGCGGCCTCTCCCGAAGCAATCGTGACCTCTCTGGTGCTCGGCCCGGTGCTCGGCCCCGCGCCCGAGTGGCCGCACACGCCAGCCTCGCGGCGCTGCTCGCCGCGATCGCGATCGGCATCGTCGTCCAGCTCGACCTGACCGAGTGCACGCGGTGCCGGTCGCTCCTCAGCTTCGCACCGCTGCCGGTGCTCACGGCAATCGTCGTTGGGCTCGCCAGCAATCAGGGGGCCACATGAGCGCGCGCGACGGCATCCGATTGCGAGGTCTCGGGTTCGCGGCCCTGCGCCCGCAGTGGCGACGACTGCTGCGGCGCGAGCACCTGATGGCCGACCTCTCGGCCGGCACCACCGTGGCGCTGATGGCCGTGCCGCTGTCGATGGCGGTCGCGATCGCCAGCGATCTGCCGATCGCGTATGGCCTGGTCACGTCGATCGTGGCCGGCATCGTCGGCGCGCTGATGGGCGGCTCGCCGCTGTCGGTGTGTGGACCGACCGCAGCGATGGCGGTGCTGGTGGCCTCGATCGTCGAGGAGCACGGGCTCGCGGGCCTGGTGCTGGCATCGCTGTTCGCCGCGGCGATGCAGCTCACCGCAGGCCTGCTGGGCCTGGGCCGCATCGCGCGGCTGGTGCCGCTGCCGGTGGTGTTGGGCTTCACCGCCAGCATCGGCGTGCTCATCTTCGTGGGCCAGCTGCCGCGCGCCCTCGGCCTGCCCGCGCCCGATCAGGCCCATGTGGTCGACGTCATCACGCACATCGGCGAGCTGCTCGAGCACTCGAACCTCGCCGCGGTCGCGATCGCGGGCTTCACGTTCGCGCTGGTGCTGCTCGCCTCGCGGCGATGGCCGCGACTGCCGGGGCCGCTGTTCGCCGTCGTGTTCACGACCGTGGCGGCGGTCGGACTCGGCCTGCAGGTCGAGCGCGTCGGCGCCATCCCGCGCACGTTGTTCTCGCTGCCGATGCTCTCGCCGGGAGGCATCGACGTGGCGTCCCTGCTCGGCGATGCAGTGGTCATCTTCGGCCTCTCGACGCTCGAGACGCTGCTCTCGGCCAGCGCCCTCGATCGCATGTCCCGCGCCACGCCCCACGATCCCGACCAGGAGATCGTCGGTCAGGGGCTGGCGAACCTCGCCGCGGTCGCGACCGGCGGCATGATGGGCGCCGGCGTGATCGCGCGCTCGAGCCTCAACTTCACCTCGGGCGGCCGTACCCGTCGCTCGGCGATCGTGCACTCGCTGGTGGTGCTGCTCATCGTGGTCGCGTTGGCGCCGTGGGTCGAGATGGTGCCGATGCCCACGCTGGCGGGCATCCTGCTCGCGATCGCGGTGCGGATGATCGCGATTCGGGAGATGCACTCGTTGTTCCGGATCTCGCGCGCCGAGGGCCTGGTGTGCCTGCTGACGTTCGCGGCGATGGTGGCGTTCGACCTCGTCGCCGGCATCCGCATCGGCGTGGCGGTCTCGCTGGCCATCGCCGCGGTTCGCTTCGGACGTACCGACGCGCGGGTGGTGAGCGTCGGCGGCGATGGGCCCTACCGCATCACGCTGGAGGGTGCGCTCAGTTTCCTCGGGCTGCACAGCCTCGACGAGCTGCGCGCGGGCGTGCCGCGACTCGACGCGACCCGCGGCGTCATCGTCGACCTCACCGGCGTGACCGCGATCGACATCAGCGGCGGCGACGCGCTGGCACAGATGCTCAACGAGATCCGCGCGCGCGGCAGCGCCCTGGCGATCCTGTACGAGGGTCCGCTGCCCGAGACCCTCATGACGCACGACCATCACGGTCACTTCGCCGCGCACACCGTCGCGACCGAAGACGAGGCGCAGCGGATGCTGGGTCGCGAGGGCATCACCGACCCGGCCGAGCGTCTGACCGACGGCGTCGAGCGCTTCCGCAAGGTCGCGCGCGCGCGCCATCGCGAGCTCTTCAAGCGCCTGGCCTCGGGCCAGGCGCCGCACACGATGTTCATCGCGTGCTCCGACAGCCGCATCTCGCCACTGCTCATGACCAGCGCCGAGCCCGGTGAGGTGTTCGTGCACCGCAACGTCGGCAACATCGTGCCGCCCACCGGCGCCGATGGCATGCCCGCCGAGGGCGCGGGGGTCGAGTACGCAGTTGGCGTGCTCAAGGTGAAACAGATCGTGGTGTGTGGGCACTCGGGGTGTGGCGCCATGGCGGCGATCCGCGATGGCATCCCGCCGGGGCTACCGAGCGCAGCGCGGTGGCTCGGACACGCCAGCCACGTCCAGCTCCGCGTGCCCGCCCACGCCAGCGGCGACGCGTTGGCCCGCGCGAACGTGCTGCTGCAGCTGGAGAACCTGCGCAGCTACGACATCGTGCGCGAGGCGGTCGAGCGCGGCGAGCTCACGCTCCACGGGTGGTTCTACGACATCGACGGCCCCGAGATCGAGGCGTGGGACGCCGAGCGCGGTGCGTTCGTTCCGATCCGACCGAGCGCGGGCCCCAGCGACAACCTCACGGCGATCGCGGGCTGACGCTCACGAGGCCGGCGTCCACAGCGGTGGCAACACCTCGGGCCCGACCGTGGGCCGGCCGACGAAGCACAGGCCGGCCCGCGGACCGAGGTCCTGCCACACGATCTGCGACTGGAACGCGATGCCCGAGCGCGCGCTCTCGCCGGTGGCGATGAGCAACCAGCACGCGTCGCCGACCTCGAGCGGATGATCGACCAGCACCTTCGCACCGCCGGCGCCCACGTCGATGAGTCGGCCGACCAGGGTCGAGACCACGGTGCCGCGCGACGAGCCCAACATGATCGGCAGGTCGCACGCGAAGCGTCGACTCGAGCGGCGAGGACGATCGACCGAGCCCGAGCCCGCGGTCGAGAAACGGGCGTGCAGTGCCCTGAAGCGGATCGCCGCCGGGGCCATCGGACCATGGGTCGCGACGCCGTCCTCGCGCAGCGCACGGTACTCGACCAGCTCGCGCACGAGCTCCAGCCACGCGGGCTCGCGCTCGCGCGGGGCCGTCGAGCTCGACGCCGGCGGCGGTGCCGGTACCGCGGTCGGGCGTCGCGGTGGTGCCAGCGTCGGCGCGCTCGCGGGTGGCTCGAGTGGGACGCGACGGGTCTGCTGCACCGCCTGGAAGCCGGAGACCTTGGCCGGCGCGCCGCCGCTGCGCAGCGCGTCCTCGGCGGCGTGTTCGACCCGCAGCTGGAACCCACAGATCTCCACGATGGCGCCCGGCTCGAGCACGGCGCGTTGCACCCGCGTGCCGTCGACGAAGGTCCCCGCCTTGCTGTGGAGATCGGCGATCACGAGACGTCCGTGCTCGTCGCGCTCGATGATGGCGTGGAAGCGTGAAACCGCGTCACCGACCAGCTGCACGTCGGCGATCGCGGCGCGACCAAGGGTCGTGCGCTCGCGGAGCAGGAAGATCGTGCCCGGATGCACGCCCGACAGCGCGCGGAGGACAAGAAGCATCGGTCGCCACGTGTATCACGAACGCGTGGGCTTGGCGCTCGCTCCTTCGCGTGCGGACGCACGTGATCGGCAATCCCAGCAACCCACGACGACGGTCGACCGATCGGGCGATCGATCGGGCAACCGCGACGCTCGCTCGCTTCACCGCCGCCTTCGCGATTGCGCGCACACTCGCCCTCGTCGAGCGATGCGAGGCGCGCTCGCGTCGAGGCAACGGCGCCGGACAGCGACCTTGGGTCGCAGGTGAAACCGCGATGGCATCGACGGCGCGCCCGGTTTGGCGTGCCGCCGCTCGCTTCGCCCCGGCTGCGACCGCGCGCCGGACCACCACCCGCGCCGACGCTCGCGAAACCCACGCGAACGGCTCCCAACCGCTGCGGTTGTCGCTGCTGGCCACCCTGTCGTAGTGTCGAGCAGGACTCGGGTACCGCCCCGAGAAGGAGAACATCCATGGGTCTGCTCTCTCGCCTCTCTGGCATGGCCTCGACCAAGAAGGCCACCGACGACGTCCTCTTGGCCCATGCGATGCTGCTCATGGCCGGCGCCGACGGCGACATCGACGACTCCGAGATCGCGGTGGTGCGCGGGTTCGCCACGACCCTGCCCGAGTTCAAGGAGCGGGACTTCGGCCAAGTGGTCGCCGAGGCGCAGAAGATGGTGCGCCGCTATCCCAACCTCAAGGAGTCGGTCAACGCACTGACCGAGCTGTCGACCCCCGCGCTCAAGGCCAAGGCCTACGTGCTCGCGGCCGACATCGCGTTGGCGTCGGGCGACGTCGACGAGGCCGAGGACGAGCTGCTCACCACCATGCAGCGGTTGCTCGGCATCGACGACCAGACCGCCCAGACCATCATCTGGGTGCTGCAGCGCAAGTACGAGAAGTAGTCGCCGCGCGGCTCGACGTCCGCCCCATCACGGCGCTTCGTAGCAGCCGATGTCGGGGCGGTCGTCGCGGGCCTGTCCGCGGATGTCCGGTCCGGCGGCCTCGGTCGCCACGCCGGCGTCGATCGCCGGGCTGCCGGGCAGCAGCGGCAGCGACGGTGGGAACGCGAGCTCGTCGAGCGGCCCGAGCAGTGGATCGGCGTCCGTCACCGCGGCGCCGGGCGAGGGTCGCGGCTCGCCCCACGCGGTTGCCGACGGCGAGAACAAGTTGCCGCCGCTGGCGAACACGAGGAAGCCGTTGTCCTGACCGTCGTCGGTCTCGTCGAGCTTCCAGTTGACGTGCTCGGCCTCGGAGACCCGTGGATCGCCCTCGGAGGTGTGGGCGGCGTTGCGCAGGAACAGGTTGTTGCGCAGCGCGACGCCGCCGGCCCCGAGGTGCACGCCACCGGACCAATTGTTCGCGGTGTTGTCGACGAAGGTGTTGGACTCGACCGGGAAGAACGCACCGATGAGCCCGAGCCCACCGCCACCGCCGGCGCTCTGATCCTCCGTGAGCACACCGTTGCCGACGAAGAGGTTGGCGTCGAGGCGCGCCGCGGTGTCCCAGATGTTGTAGATGGCCGCGCCGCCACCGAGCCGCAGCGCGGTGTTGTCGATGAACGCGTTGCGCGACACCACGAAGGTGTCGGGTCCGACATCGGGCGCCCAATCGATGTGGGTCTCGGTGTCGACGTAGACGTAGAGGCAGCCGCCCTGGCCAACCACGCTGCCGCTCTGCACGGGCCCCTGCGCGGCCCCGTCGGCGTGGTTGTTGCGGCACAGGTTCTGTTGGAACTCGAAGCTGGTGTGCGTGCCCTGGCGGTAGAACAACTCCATGGTGCCGCCGGCGACGTCGGCGACGTTGTCCTCGAAGCGATTGCCGCAGAAGCGCACGTAGTTGAGTTCGTCCTCACCCGGCGCGGTCTCGGTGCCGTCTTGGTAGTAGCAGCCGCCGTAGCCCTGGTTGTCGTTGTCGGAGCCGTCGAAGCGGGCTTGGTTGCCGATGCAGCTGGTGCCGGTGACCTGCACCTTGGCGCCCAGCGTCGCGACCGCACCGCCCAAGGTCGCGTGGTTGTCGCGGAAGTCGCAGCCGTCGCAGTGGAACGTGCACATGAACGAGTACACGCAGCCGCCGCTGCCGGTATCGAGGATCTGATTCGTCTCGGGATCGCGGGTGTGCTGGCCGGTGCGGCTGTCGGTGCACGTGAAGTTCTTCGCGAACAGGCCGCCGCCGACATCGAAGGAGTTGTCGTGGCACTGCACCACCACCGCGCCGCCGGCCCAGTCGAACCAGTTGGCCTGCGTGACGCTGGCGTCGCCGAGCGCCTCGGGCCCCTGCGCGTTCTGGATGGTCAGGTTCTGCAGCCATAGCGTCGGGCCGGGGCCCTTGTAGAGCAGCCGCGTGGTGCCGCCGCCGTCGAACACCGTCACGCCATTGCCGTCGATCACGGTGTCGCTGTCGATCACCATCTGCGAGGTGAACACCACCGGCGCATCGGGGCAGTCGACGACGATCGTGCCGCCGGCCTCCACCGCGCTGCGGATCGCAGCCTCGTTGCAGTCGGCGCCGGCGATGCTCACGGTGGGGTTCGAGATGTCCTGGGCGTCGATGCCGTCGCACACCGCGGGCAGCGGCGGCGGCGGATCGTGACCACCGCTGTCGGCGGTGTCATCCGCAGAGCCCATGCCGGTCGCGCTCGCGGTCGCAGAGCTCGCGCTGGGCCCACCGCTGCCGTCGCCGTCGCTGGCGTCGGGGTCGGTGGCGGAGCAGGCCATCAGCAAGGGGACCAACCACGAGGTCGAACGCAGGGCAGTCATGGTGCGGATCGTCGCCAGGCATCCACGATACCATCGCGCCATGCAGATCGGCCGCGGCTCCCCGAGCGTGCGCGAGGACCTCTTCGGTGGCCGCGGTACGGTGCTGGTGTGGGACCTGCTGGGCTCGGCCAGCGCGTCGCCCTTCACCGCCGTGCTGTCGTGCGAGCTCGCGGAGGGCGGTCGCGTCGGCCGCCACGTGCAGCAGCGGGACGCCGAGATCGTCATCGGCACCACCGGCTGCGGCGAGGCACGCGTCGACGGCGTGGCGCACCCCTTCGGACCCGGCACCGTCATCCACCTGCCGCTCGGCGCATCGCTCGAGCTCGTCAACGATCGCGATGACGCGCCGCTGCGCTACCTGATCGTGAAGGCGCAGATCGCCACCGGCGGCTGAGAAGCGCGGCGGCTGGACGACCGCACGCGCCCGTGGTGTGCTTGGCGGCAATGATGCGTCGAGCGCTGGGCTTCGTCGTGGGGTTGCTCGCGGCCTCGTGCGCGCCACACGACGGCCCCTGCGGCAACGGCACCTGCGTGTGCCCGGTCGACGGCAGCTGCGACATCCCCTGCGCCGCGCCGCCGTGCCACCTCGACTGCCAGGAGGGCTCGAGCTGCAGCGGCGAGTGTGCCAACGGCGACTGCACCTGCCGGGCATCGGCCAGCTGCACCTTCGCGTGCGCGGCCCCGCCATGCCACGTGAACTGCGAAGGCGACAACCCGCAGTGCGATGGCAGCTGCGCCAACGGTGAGTGCGCCTGTGGTCCGAACAGCAGCTGCGCGTTCACGTGCGATGCGCCGCCGTGTCACGCCCGCTGCGAGGCCGGCTCGAGCTGCACGCTGACGTGCCCCAGCAGCGCCAACGGTGACTGCAACATCGTGACCTGCGACACCGAGGTCGTGATCTGCGACGACGGCCTCGTGAACGCCTGCGGCACGCCGTGCCCGTAGCGATCGCGCCTGCGCCTGCAGCTGCGCCGCCTGACGTCCCGCGCGGCTTGCACCGCCGCGAGCGCTCGCGTAGCGTCCGTCGGCCCATGCCGCGCGCGACCTCGACCCCTCTCGCTGCCGTGCCCCTCCTGCTCGCGGTCCTCGCGGCCTGCGGTGACGGGGGCGGCGCGAACGGCGAGGGCAACGACGACGCCAGCTCGACCGCGCCCGCGGGCTCGAGCTCCGCAGCCGAGGGCGGCTCGACGGGTGCCGACACCGGCGTCGACGCCAGCAGTGGCGGCGGCAGCGATGACAGCACCGGCGGCTTCCCGGACGCGCCGGAGCTGGGCGCGACGCTCACGGTGATCGCGACCGCGCAGGACGGCCTCTCGGTGCCGCGCGACCTCGAGTTCGCACCCGATCACCCCGAGCAGCTGTGGATCGTCAACGGTGCCATCCACGGCGTGGTGATCGTCAGCGACCCGGGCGAGGCCACGCAGACCGCCGAGCTGCGCGTCGACGCCTACGGGCAGCACTTCATGGCCTACGTGTCGTCGCTGGCGTTCGGCGTCGGCAACCGCTTCGCGTCGTGCCAAGAGTCGCGCGACGAGTGGAACGTCGGCCCGCAGACCCCCGACGACTTCATGGGCCCGACGCTGTGGTCGGCCGATCTCGACGTGTTCGCGATGGTCAACCAGGAGTTTCCGCCGAACCCGCTCGAGGGCAGCCACCTCGACATGCTGCACCAGAGCCCGCTGTGCATGGGCATCGCGCACGAGTCGGACAACGTCTACTGGGCGTTCGACGGCGGCAACGGCCACGTCGTGCGCTACGACTTCATGATGGACCACGGCCCTGGCGGCTCGAGCCACGTCGACGGCGTGATCCGACGCTACCTCAACGCGGTCGTCACGCGCGTGCAGGAAGTCCCGAGCCACATGCAGATCGACGCCGACGCGCGTCGGCTCTACCTCGCCGACACCGGCACCGGGCGCGTGATGTGGCTCGACCTCGATGGCGGCGCGAGCAACGGCGACCTGCCCAACAACTGGGACGGCGCCACCGAGTACACCGGCTGGGACGGCGTGGCCTTCGAGCCGTTCGTGAGTGGCCTGCAGCGGCCCTCGGGCCTGGTGCTGCACGACGGGCGGCTGCTGGTGTCCGATTTCGCGACCGGTGAGATCCTCGCGTTCTCGCTCGAGGACGGCGCCGAGCTCGGCCGCATGTCCACCGACGCCGACGGCATCATGGGGCTGGCGATCGGCCCCGACGACAAGCTCTACTTCGCGGACGGCTTCGGCAACCGCGTCGTCCGCGTCGACCCATGAGCACCGACGGCCGTCCGCTGATCGTGCAGAAGTACGGCGGCTCGTCGGTCGCGTCGCTCGAGCGCATCCGTGGCTGCGCGCAGCGCTGCCTGGCGACCGCCGCTGGCGGTGCACGCTTGGTGGTGGTGGTGTCGGCGATGGCCGGCGAGACCAACCGCCTGATCGCGCTCGCCAACGCGCTGGTGCACCCCGAGGCCGAGGGCGGCGCACGCAAGGGCCCCTACGTCGCGCCCGCCAAGCATGCCCCCGAGCACGCCCGCGAGCTCGATCAGCTGGTCGCGACCGGTGAGGTCGTCAGCGCCGCGTTGTTGGCGATGGCGATCCAGGACGCCGGCGGCACCGCGCTCTCGCTGGTCGGCGCGCAGCTGGGGCTGCACACCGATCGCAGCCACGGCCGCGCCCGCATCGTCGGCGTCGACGCCGAGCGCCTGCTACGGGAGCTCGATCGCGGGGCCATCGTCGTGTGCGCGGGGTTCCAGGGCACCGACGATGCCGGCGACGTGACCACGCTCGGCCGCGGTGGCTCCGACACCTCGGCGGTCGCACTCGCGGCCGCGCTGGCGGCCGACACCTGCGAGATCCTCACCGACGTCGACGGTGTGTACACCACCGATCCCAACGTGGTGCCGACGGCCCGCAAGATCGCGCGGCTGAGCTGCGAAGAGATGCTCGAGCTCGCCGGCCAGGGCGCCAAGGTGTTGCAGATCCGCAGCGTCGAGCTGGCCATGCGCTACGGCGTGCCCGTGCACGTGCGCACCAGCTTCGACGACAGACCCGGCACCATGATCGTGCCAGAGGAGCCTCAGATGGAATCGGTGCTGGTCTCCGGTGTCGCGCTCGAGCGCAACGAAGCCAAGCTCACGCTGGTCGGCGTGCCCGACGTGCCGGGCGTGGTCGCGACCATCTTCGCGAGCATGGCGGCGCTCGGCATCGTGGTCGACATGATCATCCAGAACGCCGGCGCCAACGGCCGCGCCGACGTCACCTTCACGGTGCCCGAGGCCGACCTCGATCGCGCCGCCGCTGCGCTGGCGGCCGTGCAGTTCGGCGATGCAGCGCCCAGCATCACGACCGACCGCGACATCTGCAAGATCTCGATCGTGGGCCTGGGCATGCGCACCCATGCCGGTGTCGCGGCCAAGGCGTTCGCGATCCTGGCCGGCGAGTCGATCAACGTGCAGATGGTCTCGACCTCGGAGATCAAGATCTCGGTGGTGGTGCACGAGCGCTACGGCGAGCTGGCCCTGCGCGCGCTCCACGACGGCTTCGGGCTCGGAGGGGCGGCGACATGACGGTGTTGGTGACGGGTGCCAGCGGGCACGTCGGCGGCAACCTCGTGCGTGCGTTGCTCGAGCGGGGCGATCATGTCCGCGTGCTCGTGCGGGGCGACACCGCCGCGCTCGACGGGCTCGCGCTCGAGCATGCCCGCGGCGACGTGACCGACGCCGACAGCCTCGCCGCGGCGATGCGAGGGGTCGACACCGTGTTCCACCTCGCCGCGACCATCTCGATCCTCGGCGACCGGGGTGGCGTGGTCGAGCGCGTCAACGTCAAGGGCGCCGCCGCCGTCGCCCGGGCTGCGCGCGAGGCCGGCGTGCAGCGCTACGTGCACATGAGCTCGTGCCACGCGTTCGACCTCGACCATGGCCCCGGGGCCATCGACGAGCTCGCGCCGCGACCCAAGCCGAGCGACCCCTACTACAACCGCTCGAAGGCCGCTGGCGAGGCCGCGGTGCGGGCCGAGCTCGCCGGCCGGGTGCCGTTCGTCATCGTGAATCCCACCGGCGTGATCGGGCCGTTCGACTTCAAGCCCTCGCGCATGGGTCGCTTCTTCCTCGCGTTCGCGCGCGGCCGCCTGCCCGCGCTCATCCACGGCGGCTTCGACTTCGTCGACGTGCGCGACCTGGTCGCGACCACGCTGGCGGCGGCGCAGCGCGGTCGCGACGGCGAGAACTACCTCGTGGGCGGTCGCTACCTGCGGGTCTCGGAGGTCAGCGCGCTGGCGGCCGCGGCGTGCGGTCGTGCGGTACCGCGGGCGACCGTGCCGATGTGGGTCGCCCGCGTCGGCGCGCCGTTCATGGACGCGTTCGGTCGCGTCAGCGGTCGCGAGCCGCTGTACACCAGCGAGTCGCTGCACGCGCTCCGGGCCGGCCGCATCGACAGCCGACGCGCGATCGCGGAGCTCGGGCACGCGCCGCGGCCGAGCGCCGACACCATCGCCGACGCCTACGCGTGGTTCCGCGATCGCGGCGTGCTGTAGCCGCGGCGCTTCACCCGGCGTCGCGCGCCCAGCTGATGCCGCCGGCGTCCGAGTCGCCGAACTCGGTGGCCGCGGCGGCCTTCGCGATGAAGTCCCACCCCGCGTCGTCGCCCTCGCAGGTCAGGCCGAACTGCGCGATCCGACCGATCGGCGTGCCGTCGCCGCGGAACGCGAAGCCGGCGTCGATGTCGTGCAACCACACCTCGTAGCGGACCACGCCGTCGTCGTCGACCACGTCCCACAGCTCGAGCCCGCGAAAGCGCTCGCGCGTGAAGCCCAGCGCGGGGTCGGCGGTCGAGCCGTCGAGCTGGGGCGAGACCTTCTGCAGCTGCTCGCGCTGTCGATCGGACAATTGCGTGATCGACGTGGGATGACGGGGGTTGGCAAACCGGGGCATGGTGCGCCTCCGAAGTGTCGTCTGCCGGCGCGCCGATGGGAAGCCCGCCCGCGCGGCTTTACCGTTCGGCTCGCAGCAGCATCAAGCCGCTGCCCACGATGATGGCCGCACCCACCCACGTGATTGGGTCCGGCAGCACCTGCCAGACCACGAGATCGAGGCCGACCGCCCACGGCAGCGCGGTGTACTCGAAAGCGGCCACGACCGCCGGCTCGCCGAGGGAGAACGCCCGCGTCATCGCGTACTGCCCGATCGTGCCGGCCACGCCGATGCCGAGCAACACCGGCCAGTCGTCGCTGCGGATCGGTACCCACTGCGACCACGACGCCAGGGTCGCGATCGCAGTGAGCAGCACCATCAGCCACAGCACCATCGCCTGCGTGCTGTCGGTGCGCGACAGCACGCGCACGGTCAGGTTGGAGAGCGCATAGCAGGTGGCCGCCACGAGCATCATCAGCGCCGATCCGGTGAAGAGGCCCTCGGCGCCGGGTCGCAGCACCACCAGCACGCCGGCCAGCCCCACCACGATCGCAACCCAGCTGCGCAGGCTGGTGCGCTCTCGCAGCACCGGCGCCGAGAGGGCTGCGACCAAGATCGGACCGACGAAGAAGATGGTGTACGCGGTCGACAGCGGCAGGGTGTCGAGTGCGAAGATGAAGCTCGCCATCATCGCGGTGCCGAGCAAGCCGCGCAGCAGGTGCAGCCGCCAGCGCACGCGCACGAGCCCCGCGATGCTCGTGCTCGGCAGCACCCACGCCAGCACGAACGGCAGCGACGCCGCGCCGCGCAGCGCCGATAGCTGCAGCGGCGGGTAGAACGGCACCAGCAGCTTGAGGCCCGCGTCCATCGCCGCGAACACGGCGACCGCCAGCAGCATCACGGCGATCGCGGTTGCGTTCGAGGAGCGCGGCATCGACGGGCGGCGATGGTGCTACCCTGGCGTTCGCATGTCGACCTCCGGCGTCATCGCGTCGTGGATCACGGGCCTGTCGCTGGGCCTCGTGCTCGCCGCGCCGGCCTGCGAACGCCCGGCCACCATCGAGCTGGGCGGCGCGTGCACCGACAACGCGCAGTGCAAGAGCCCTGCGGACACCTGCATGCAGGTCGCCGGCAAGCAGCGCTGCACGATGGCGTGCGCCAAGGATCGCCCCTGCCCCAGCGGCTACGCCTGTCCGGTGACGGATCCAGCGCGCCGCGACGTCGGCAGCTGCCTGGTCGCGAGTGACGTCGGGCCCGACGTGCTGCGGGCGTACTGAACGCGGCCGCGCCCGCGTCGCGCTCGCGTCGCGCCTGATAGCATGGGCGAGCCCATGTCCACCGACGCCAGCGACGCGATCCTCGTGCGCACGATCCCCGGGCGGCCGCGCGACGTCGCCGGCTTCGGCGTGCGTCGCGTGCTGCCGTCGATCGGACACCGCGAGGTCGGACCGTTCGTGTTCTTCGATCACATGGGCCCCGCCGCGCTGCCGCCCGGACTCGGCATGGACGTGCCGCCGCATCCGCACATCGGGCTCGCGACCGTGACCTACCTGTTCGACGGCGAGATCGAGCACCGCGACAGCCTCGGCTCGCGCCAGCGCATCCGGCCCGGCGACGTGAACTGGATGGTCGCCGGTCGCGGCATCGTGCACTCCGAGCGCAGTCCAGAGGCGGCGCGCGGTGGTGGTGCGACCGTGCACGGCATCCAGAGCTGGGTCGCACTCCCGGCCGAGCTCGAGGACATGGCACCGCGCTTCGATCACCACGGTGTCGCGACGCTGCCGCGCATCGACGGCCCCGGCGTGACGCTGCGGGTGGTCGCCGGCACCGCCTACGGCGAACGCTCGCCGGTCGGGGTGTGCTCACCGACGCTCTACGTCGACGCCGCGATGACCCGCGGCTCGACGCTCGCGATCGACGACGGCCACCCCGAGCGGGCGATCTACGTCGCCGACGGCGTGCTCCAATGCGCCGGTCAGACCCACGGCGCCGGCACGATGCTGGTGCTGCGCGAGGGCGCCGCGGTCGAGGTCGAGGCCCGCGATGACGCCCGCGTGCTGCTGGTCGGTGGCGCCCCGCTTCCCGGCGTGCGCCACATGTGGTGGAACTTCGTCGCGAGCAGCAAGGAGCGCATCGAGGCCGCGAAGCAGGCCTGGCGCGACGACGCGCTCGGACGCATCGATGGCGATGCCTCGCGCGTGCCGCTGCCCGAGCCGCGCGGCCCATAGCCCGCGTCCGCGCGTCAGCTCTCGTCGCGCTCGGCGAGCTCGGTCCAGCGCGCACCCAGCCGCGCCGCCTCGGCCCGCGCAGCGTCCAGCGTGACGAAGAAGGCCCGCTGCTCGGGCTCGGGCCGCGTGAAGAACTCGGCCTGCTCGAGCTGCGCCTGCAGCCGCGCGACCTCCTGCTCGGCCGCGTCGACCTTCTCGAGCAGGCCCGCGAGCTCGTGCCGCTCGGTGAAGGTGAGGCCGCGGCCCTTCGATCGCACCGCCGCGGCGGGCTCGGGCTTGGGCTTGCTCGGTACGGCCACGGGCGCCGGCGCGGCGGCCTCGCGTCGCGCGAGCCAGTCGGTGTAGCCGCCAGCATGCAGCACCACGCGATCGTCCTCGAACGCGAGGATCGAGGTCGCGACGCGATCGAGAAACCACCGATCGTGGGTCACCACCAGCACGCAGCCGGCGTAGTCGAGCAGCGCCTCCTCGAGCGCCGCAAGGGTCGCAACGTCGAGATCGTTGGTGGGCTCGTCGAGCACCACGAGGTTGGCACTGTCACGCAGCGTCCGCGCCAACGCCACGCGGGCCCGCTCGCCGCCCGACAGCGTGCTCACCAGCTTGCGCTGATCGTGGCGCGAGAACAGGAACCGCTCGAGGTAGCCGAAGCCGTCCATGCGCTCGCCGCCGATCTCGATCTCACCGCGATCCGCGACCACGTTGTCGAACACGGTGGCGTCGTCCTTCAACGACGTGCGCAGCTGGTCGAGCCACGCGACCTTGGTGTTCTTGCCCAGCCGCACGGTGCCGGCGGCCGGCGGCGTCTGCAGCAGCAGCGTCTGCAGTAGGCTGCTCTTGCCGCAGCCGTTGGGGCCGACGATGCCGATGCGCTCGCCGGCCGACAGTCGCAGCGTGAGATCGTGCAGCAGCGTGCGTCCACCGCGGGCGACGGCGAGTTCCTCGGCTTCGAGGATGATGTTGCCGCTGCGCACGAACTCGGTGCGCAGCATCGCGGTCTTCTCGGCCTTGGGCGCGGCGCGATCGGCCACCGCCTCCACGCGATCGATGCGCGCGCGCGACTTGGTGGTGCGGGCCTTGGGCTGGCGGCGCAGCCACTCGAGCTCGCGGCGCAGGAAGTTGCGGCGGTTGGACTCCACGCGATCGGCATGGGCGTCGCGCTCGGCCTTGGCCTCGAGGTACATGCCCCAGCCGCCCTCGTACGAGAACACCGCGCCGTCATCGACCTCGAGCGTGCGCTCGGCGACGCGGTCGAGCAGGTAGCGATCGTGGGTCACCATCACCAGCGCGCCGCGAAAGCGCGTCGACAGCCAGGTCTCGAGCCACTCGATCGCCGCGATGTCGAGGTGGTTGGTCGGCTCGTCGAGGATCGCCACGTCGGGCGCCGAGACCAGCACCCTTGCGAGCGCGACCCGCCGTTGCTCACCACCACTCATCCGCGCGGCCTCGTCGTCGTGACGCGTGACACCGAGCTGGGTCAGCATGCTCGCGGCCGCATGGCGGAGATCCCAACCACCGAGATCCTCGACCGCCGCCGCGGCCTCGGCCATCGTGTGCAAGAGCGCAGCCTCGTCGCCATCACCTTGCTCGAGCCGTCGCGCAGCCTCGGTGTGACGCGCGAGCGCGGCCTGCCAGGCATCGAGACCACCGAGCACCGCATCGAGGGCGCTGACACCGGGCGCGAACGCAGGCTGCTGCTCGAGGTAGCCCACCCGCAGACCCGCCCGCGCGACCACGCGACCGGCATCGGGCTGCTCCGCGCCAGCGAGGATGCGCGCGAGCGTGCTCTTGCCGGCGCCGTTGCGACCGACCATGCCCACGCGTTCGCCCGCGGCGAGCGACACCGAGGCGTCGCGCAGGACATCGCGTGTGCCGTAGGTCCGGCGCACGCCCTGGGCGCTCAAGATGGTCACGTCGGGCGGGCGAGTATACGCGCCCGGCCGCGGAACCCAAGGGTGCGGGCGTCCGGGCGTGCGCGGGGTTTGATCAGCCCACGGCTCATGCGGAACGCTTCGAGAGTGACGCGCGGCCGCGTGTGTGACGCGGCTAGCGCCGGGCCGAGGAGACCGACCGCCGCCGCTTGTGTCGTTCGCGGCAGTTGACATCGCGTGCGCGATGGGTTCCCCTGAGAGGATGGATGGGCAATTGGCGCCACGGAGGCCCACGCGTATCCACCGCCCCGCCTTGTGCCCACGCGCGGTGGTCGCCGCGACGTTCTTGGGCCTGTCTGCGTGTCAGCAGACGACCGACGAGTCCGGGTCGACTGGGTCGACTGAGCCCTGCGCTTCGGACCACACTGATTCAGATCAACACGGGAAGACCGCCTGCGAGCGTGGCTCCGGTAGCTCTGGCGACGCTACCGCCGCCGACACAGAAGAGAACGGCGAAGCAGATCGCTCGGGCAGTTCGGTTTCGTCGGCCTGATCCCTACGATAACAAGTCTTGGCTATTCATGCATGACCCGCCGGACGACAAGCAAGTTCTGTTACGCCTGTCAGGAGTGAATGTCAGCGGCCACAACGATCCGTTCTGTGGGAGCAACAGCGTTCGGGTGTATTTTCTCATGATAGCAGAAGACAGCGATCGTGAATCACCGACATTCGACGCGCTCACTGGCGAAGGCATTTTCCCCGAGGGGATGTGACATACATGGCCAAACGCGGCCAACGCTGGCGCGAGCGACTTCGCAGGGCATGCTATCTGGGCGCACTCGTCTCCTGTCGCTCCGACAGTTCATCATTCGGAAGCTCATCGACCTCGACGGTGTCTGGGGCCACGCAAACGGGCTCAGGTTCGACGGATTGGCCTTCCGAGGGAAGCGTGGAGAGCAACGGTGACCTCGGCGAAGTTGCCGACGTCGGCGGACCCCACGGACGTTGTGGCAACGGAGTCGTTGACACGGGCGAGCATTGTGATGGGGATCCGCTCGGGCCGAGTGCTTGTCCACCGACTTGCCTGTTTCCACCAGGAACTGTGGTGTGGACATCACGCTACGACGGCGGGGCGACCCAGGACCGAGCATTCGGAGTCACCCGGCGACGAGAAGATGAAGAGCAACTGGCCTGGCTTGTGGGCGAGACATCTGGTGGCGCCGGCACCCAGGCGCTATTAGCGGCATTCGATTCGCATGGATCACTCGCGCTCCAGATTGCGTTTACCCCTGACGGCATGTCGTCTGCGACTGCGCTTGCGGTCACGGCGACCGACAAGATTGTAGCAGTAGGTGGATATTCGAGTTCCTCTGCGTGGATTGCAGCCTTTGACATCGACCGTCTCCCAGCGAGCCTACTCTGGACCACGCCCATCCCTCCAACTCAAGTCGGTACGAGCATTACAACGCGGAGCGTCCACCTAATCTCCGATCCAGCGACGGGATGGTGGCGCGCGCGTGCATACGCATACGGCGACCTGCCCGAGGCGCCCCCCGGAAGATTGTATGATTTCGATTCCAACGGCCAGATCGCATCGAGCACGCCGGTCAACCTACCGGCTGCGGCGCCTGCGTCAGCGTATCCCTTTTTGGTCGGCTCACAGCGGATCGATCGCGGAGACGTGATCGCTGCATCGTCCTGGGATGACGGGAATGCGATCGCCCTTTTGCAAGCACGTGACGATACAGGAGCGGCACTTTGGGACACAGCGATCACGAGCGACGAGGATGCGCGCATCGATGTCGTGGGGCTGGCGGTCGACGCTGATGATTCGTACTATTTGCTCTTGCAATCCGACGCTGCGTGCGGTCGCGTGGCCTTCTACGAGCAGCAGCTTGACGGCGCGGACTTCGCGGCGTAGCGTAGCCCGCGTGAGGCGATGCGACCCGGGACCGCGCTGCAAGCGAGCCGAACGCCGCGTCCACGAGGCACATGACCGACGACCACAAAGCGTCGCGCGTGATCATGGAACGACTCGTGTCGGGCCAGCGGTTGTCGCCGCCGCGATCTCCGGGTGTGTGGAAGGAGGTCCGCGTCCCCCGGACGAGCAGGGGGAGTTCGTCGACATCTACTACGAGGACGAAAGCCTGCGGGCATGCGGGGGCCAGGCGGCCTCGTACGACGCTTTCATCCGGTGGTTCTCTGATGCCTACGCCGGCACGGACCCAGGGGAGTTCCGCGCGCAGGTGCGTACCACGCGGTCTCCTGAAGTCCCGTGCGGGGAGTTTCCGAGCTGTGCGGTTGACGGCGTTGCCTGGATCAGTCAAGAACTTGGGCAGTATCATGAACTCGTGCACTTGATGCAGATCGACCTTGATGGAAGATCGCTGCCTTCTCTGGAGGAGGGCACCGCCGAGGCTTTCGGTCCTCTCGCGCCTCTCGCCATCACTGCGAATGAGGCCCAAGAGATTGCGCCGACCTTTCTTTGGAACCGACAACTGACTTCGACTGATTATGTGCGCGCCGCCATGTTCGCGCGTTTTCTCGTGGATCGCACAGGGGTGGAGCGCTATCGCAGTCTATTCCGTGACGCTGCCGACTTGCCAGACGCTGATGAAGCCGAGTTCCGAGCGCAGTACTCCATCTCCATCGGCGAAGAGTTCGACGTCTCGATGGATGCGTTTCAGAGCCTTCCGCGATGTGCACATGATTTTTGGTTTTGCAGCGCTGCCACTCCGATGGAGCTGCCGCTCACAGAAGTCGGGATTGATTGCGACGATCTAACCACGCTGGGATACAAAGATGACGCCATGTTGCCCAAAGGGGGCGCGTTTAGAATGGAGCGCGTGATTCGCTTCTCCGTCGATCAGACGGCGTCGGTTGCGATTGCACTTGAACACGCGACTGCGTACCTGGGAAAATGTGGGGACTGCTCTCAGCAGGTCCCAGTCGTGCTCCTCGCATCTCTTGACACGCCCGGGTTCCCACCCGTGCCAGTCGACCTAGAGTTGACGGAGGGAACATACGTAATCGTCTTGCGTGAGGGCTCTGAAGGCACGGCTAGCCTCAGCATCGGAGTTTCTGAGTGATCGTGCTGCTGCGATTCCAACTGAGCAACCGGGATGATCGGTAACACTGACCCGGGTACATGGGTAACACCTGAGGCATCGCCTCATACGACGCCGACGACTCTGCGGCAGAGGGCATGGTCTTGGATCATCTGACCAAACTTGGTCATGAGCTTCCGGAGTCGCGCTGTCTCCATCATCGGGATCAGCGCGTACCACTCGGAGCCCTGCCGCAGCAGCGAGAGTTGCCGACGCTTCGATGTGTTGACCTTGAGATAGCGGTCGATCCCGATCTCCTCGCCAGCCGCCCCGAGCAGAGTCAGCAGCACCACCGCGAGCGCCGAGATCAGGAACAGCCGGTCACGGCGTTCGGGCGTGGAGATCCTCGACGCAGACATCCCGAAGCCGAAGCGAGGATCCTTCGAGTCTCGGAAGTTCTCCTCGATGGTGAAGCCCTCGGGCGTTGCGAGTCTCGAGTCGCGCGCGCTCGGCGTGCGCACGACGTTCGCCCTCGAGGAGCGAGGGGTCTTCGGTCTCGTGGTCGAGCGCGAAGAGCTCGCCGAGCAAGTCGAGCGCCTCGCCGCACTGCGGGTAGTTTCGCTCCGCTTCGAAGTACTTGCGCGCCGGACGTGCGCCCAGCAGTGCGCCAAGCGAATCCTTCCGTGGTCGGCGGCCAGGGTTTCGTAGGCCTTGTAGCCGTCGACCATCAGCGTGCCCTCGAAGTCGCCGATGAAGCCGCGCGCGGTCGCGGCCGAGCGGCTCGGCGCGATGCCGTGCCACACCGCATCGGGTACCGTCAGCGACCACGCCCACCAGCGCTTCGAGCCGCTGCCGTCCATCAGCCGCCACCACGTCTCGTCCGCGCCCACGACATCGGCGTCGAGAATGTACGACCGCAGGGCCTGATAGCTCGGCTCGAGGTGCCGCGCGAGTGCCTCGATCTGATCCCACAGTGTCTGGGTGTCGATCTCGAGGCCTGCACGACCCATCATGCGACGCTGTCGATCGAGCGGCAGATGGTTGATGTACTTGTCGACCGCGACGTCGACCGCGAAGTCCATCGAGTAGCGCCCGCCCTTGATGTGGCTGACCGGCTTCGCCGCCGTGCGTACCCCGATGCCGCAGCGGCAGCGGTACTTTTGCGCCGCCAGCAGCTGCACGATGTACTTTGCTGACCGCGCCCTACGACCGGCACCTTCCGTGCGCGTGCAAGTCCTCGCCGCGACGCTGCTGCTCGCGTGTCGCCAGCCACCGACCGACCCCGGCCCGCGTGCCGCCGCCGCGGACACCACCGTCGCGGCCGCCCCGGCGCCGTCGTGGATCGCCGTGCGCGTGGCGGCAGCGGGCGACGCCCCCGATGACCTCGACAACGCGGCGACGGTGATCGAGGCCGCGATCGCCGGTCACGCGGCGCAGCACCTGTGGACCACGGTGACGCCGCACGCAGTGACCTGCTGGCTCGCGATCGACGTCGACGATCCGATGGTGCCCGCGCTCGAGCTGCGGCAGACGATGGGCGAGATCGCAGCGAGGCTGCCGCCTGGGCTCGAACCGCCGATGGTCGAGTCGCACCCCCGCGACGAGGAGCTGCAGTGGCTGCACGTCGAGGGCGCGTCGCGCAGCGCCGCCCAGCTGTCGTCGATCGCCGCGCAGGTGCGCACGCGCGTCGAGACCGTCACCGGCGTACGCGAGGTCCGTCGCTGCGGCCCGGTGCAGCGCACGGTGATCGAGATCGATCCCGTGCGCACCGCCGCCTTCGGCATCGCGCCGCAGCGCGTGGCCGAGCTGCTAGGGACCGCGGGCGGCAGTGCCTTCGGCGCGGCGGCGATCGAGCCCGCGCAGCTGTTCGAGCGCGCTGGCCTCGGCGAGGCCCAGGCCGCAGCGATCGCGACGATCCGGATCGAGACCGAGACGACGTGCGAGGTGCCCGGTGGCGGCATCGGCCTGCGGCTGCGCCTCTCGGGCGAGCACGGCGACGCGCTCGCGCCCGTGCTCACGTCGCTCGCCGCCCAGCTGCCCGCGGGCGTGGGCCTGCGCCTGGCGGACGCGCCGGCGGTGCCCCGGGAGGCGCTCGCGGTGCTGGCCGACGACCCCGCCGTGCGCGAGCGGGTCACGCCCGTGCTCGCGCAGTGGGCCTCGCGTCAGCTCGGTGCGCCGGTCGAGGTCATGACCACGCCCGCGATCGAGACGCTGGTCGTGACCCCCGATCGCGAGCGCGCCGCACGACTCGGGGTCGCGGTCGGCGAGCTCGCGCAGGCGGTGCAGCTCGCGTCCTCGCGCGGGCGCGTGGTCGGTCGACGCGACGACGCCGAGGGTACCGAGGTCGCGGTCCGGATCGGCGACGGTGGCCCCGACGCGCTCGTCGGCGTCACGGTACCGGGCGCGGACGGGCATGCGATCGCGCTGACCGAGGTCGCGACGATCTCGACGACCCGCGTGGCGCCGCGGATGCGGTGCGACCGGCAAGCGTGCGCGCTGCTGGTCGCGGAGGTCGGGCTCGCCGGGCTGGATCTCGAGGCCGCCGCGCGCGAGCTGGGGCTCGAGGGCGATGCGTCGATCGTGCGGATGCCGTTGCCGCTGTCCGCGGACTGATCGCGGGCCTCACAGCCCCGCGACCTTGCCTGCCGCGCTCAGCTCCCACACGAAGCTCGCGGTCCGCGTGCCGTGGGGCGGCAGCTCGAGCTCGAGCTTCGCGATGCCGTCGCGGGTGAGCTCGCGCGGGGCCGGGCTGCACGCCCGCGCGTCGACCTCGATCTCGACCTCCTTGACCTCCGAAACCGGCACGCGCTCCTCGACCACCAGCGTGCGCGCCAGTGGGCTGGCGTTGCTGATCGCGAGCGTGACGGTGGTGCGCTGGGTCGTGCGGCCGGTGAGGCGGCTGGCATCCTTCGTGACCGCGACGCGGCGCGTCACCACCACGCCGTCCTCGCTGCCGAACGACAGCCGGACGGCCTCGCCGGGCGCGACGTAGCCGAGCTGCGTGCGGCCGACGTAGCCCGAGCTGCGCAGTACGTCGACCGGGCCGGCCATGAGCGGCTCGGCGCCGAGGTTCGCGAAGCGTGCGACCACCTGCGCCTCGGTGCCGAGTTCCGGCACGCACAGCGTCTCGACCGTCGCGGGCGCCGTGAAGCTGCTCAGCGACACCCGATGGGGCTCGCCGTCGCTGGGCAGATCGGTGCGGCTCGCGAGCACGAGCCGCCGCACCTCGCCGCCGTCGTCGACCCCGGGCAGCGCGTCCTCGTGGCGGCCCTCGCCGGTGTCGGCGATGTCGACCTCGCGCACTGCGACGTCCACGGTCTGCTTCTCGGTGTCGGTCTTCGGCCGCGTGTGCAGGCGATCCTCGGTCAACGACGGCGGCGTCGTACCGAGCGTAGGACGGGCGGTCGACAGCGAGATCTCGACGTCGCGCCATGCCTCGCCGGTGTTCTGCCACAGCACGGCGTCCTGCTCGATGGTCACGACGCCACCGTGCAGGCGCGCGCGGTACGCCGGCCGCCACGCCGCACAAGGCACCTGATAGCGCACGCGCACCCGCGCGGCGCCCTCGCCCTCGAGCGTGATCCGCAGCAGGCACTCGCGCTCGGGCTCGGGCTGCTCGGCCACCGCCAGCGCCGCGCGGGCGTCGGTCAGTCGTCGCGCGCACGCGTCGTGCTCGCGTCGGTTGTCGCGAAGCCGCCCGTCCAGCGCGAGCCCCCGCTGCGACGCGTGTTCGAGCTGCGCGTGCCACTGCGCCGCATCGGCCACGCCCGCGCCGACGCCCTCGGCGATCGCCCGCAGCACGTCGGCGCGCGCGGTCGCAAGCGCTTGGCGCTGCACCTCGATGCGGACCTGTGCGTCGTCGTGCGCCCGCAGCTCCTGCTCGAGCTCGTCGACGCGGCGGCGCAGCGCACTCGCGTCGGCGAACACACCACCCGCCGGACGCTCGCGGAGGCGACGGTGCAGACCCGCATCGACCACGCTCGCCCCCTCGGCGGTGACCTCGAGCGAGCGGTCGACCGCCAGCATGGAGATGCCGGTGATCTCGAACGTGCGGCGGCCACCGGCGAGCGTCAGCTCGCCGCGGCGCTCGACCTGTGCGCGATCCTCCAGCAACGACACCGCGCGCACGGGCAGCGCGGACTCGGGATTCGTGACGTCGTTTGGCATGGCGGCGTTCCTCCCTATGTGCGGCGGTTCCCGCCGACCAACATGCGATCGGCCGGCATGCGAATGGTGTACTTCGCGACCAGTGTCGCGCTCGTGCCGGCGGGCACCGTCACGCGCCAGCGACGGCGGCCCGCGATCTGCTCGCCATCGTGGGTCGCGTCGAGCACCTGCCAGGTCGGCGTGATCTCCTGCTCCTCGACTTCGAGATCCTTCTCGCCATCGGCCGCGACCGGCACGCGCTCGAGCACGTCGAGCTCGATCGGCGTCGCCAGCCGGTTGCCGACCTCGACCTCGACGGTGTGCAGCAGCAGCGCCGCACCGCGGAAGATGCCGCCGGTGGTCTCCTCGTAGCGGGTGTTGCGGGCGACCTTGATGCCCTCCTCCACGCCGAGCCCGAGGCGCTTGCCGCTCGAGCCCGGGGCGATCGCCGGCAGCGAGGTCGCGAGCACGAACTGACCGCCGCGCACGACATCGACCGGGCCCGGCAGCAGCGCACGCGTGGATTGGTTGTCGAGCTCGAGCGTGCTGTACACCTGCGGCTCGACCGCGGGAACGCACACGAAGCGCGGCCGCAGTCGCACCTCGCACGCCGCGACCGGCACCGTCACCCACGCGCCGGTCGCAGGCACGTCGACCGCCGCGCGGGCATCGTAGCGGTGGTCGAAGCCGAAGGTCGCGTCGACCGCCACGCTCGCGTTCGGCAGCGGCAGCGTCGCGACCTCGAGCGCGGCACGCTCGGCCGTCGCGACGCGGCGGGTGAGCGCATCGGGATCGGTCGCGCGCGCGCCCGATCGCGCGAGCGCCTGCGACAGCGGCGGCGCCGGGATCAAGCGCCCGCGCTGCCCGTCGTCGAGCCCGGCCATGCGGACCGCGCCGTAGTCGAGCAGCCCCGCCGAGGGCGCGATCGCGGACGGCTCGCTGGGTGACACACCGTCGTGCGCAATCGCGTCATCGGCCGCTTCTCGCTCCACCCCGCCACCACCGATGCTCGCGCGGCCCTTCGGCGCCGCGATCGACTCGGCGCGACGCAGCTCCTGCTGCATGCCACCGAAGCTCGCCGCCTGTGGCATCGGCACCGGGGCCGCCAACGTCGCGGGGCTGGCCGCGATCGGAGCCGGCATCTGCGGCGCCATCGTGGGCCGTGCGGGGGCAGGCGGTGGCGGTGGCGCGCCGGGGAGGTTCGCGCGCGCGTCGGCGCTGGCCGGTGCCTTCGCGCTCGTACCCGCTCGCGGTGGCACCGCCCGCAGACGCCGACGTGTGTGGGCCTCGAACGCATCGAAGTCGGCGAACAACCCCTCGAGCCCCGCCGGCGGCTCGCGCCAGCCCGCGCGTGGCGGCGGCGGCTGGCGTCGTCCGATTCGCAGCGCCGTCAGCTTCGGCACCTCGGTGCGGCGGACCAGGGATGCCGTCGACAGCGACAGCTCGACCGCCGACCAATCCTCCCCGGTGGCCTGCGCGATCGCGGCGCGCATGACCAGCTGCGCGCCGCCCTGTTCGTCGAGCGTGAGCTGATAGCTCGGCACCCAGCGGGCCCCGGGCACGCGATACTCGATCGCCAGCGCGCTGCCGACCGGGGGTGCACCCGACAGCATCACCCACGCCGCCCGCGTGACGCGCGAGCGCTCGGTCCGCGTGGCCGCGGAGGCCTCGGCGATGCGATGACGCGCGAGCCGCACGCGCTCCTGCGCGTCGACGAGTGCGCGGGAGAGCTCACGCCGACGCGCGTGCAGCCCCTCGACCTGCTCGTCGATGAACGACGCCAGCGTCAGCATCGCGTCGAGCGGCGCGGCGCGGGGTGGCTCACGCCGCGGCGGCTCGCGGAATCGCGGCGTCAGGGCCAGCAGCTCGCCCTGCTCTGCGACCACGCGGGCCATCGCATCTTCGAGCGCGGCGCAGTCGTGCTCGGCGGACTCGAGCTCGCGCTGCTCGATCGCGAGGTCGACCTCGCCGCCGAGCTCGACCTCGAACGCCGGCCGCACGTCGACCACGCGCAGGTCGTCGCCGCCGCCGGTGACACGCGCGCGCAGCGAGCCGGCCACCAGCGCCAGCGGCAGGCCCACCACTCGCAGGGTTCGCGCGTCGCCGACCTCCGTCAAGGCCGCGATGCGCTCGCACACGGCGCCCTGGCGGTGGACGATGACGCTGCGCAGGATCGAGGACAACACGGGGACGTCGGCGGCGGCGGTGGGCATCGGCGAGCTCCGGGGCGAGGGCGACATCATCACCCGACCAACGCAGCTCGCACGCCATCCGTGACAATGGCCCGATGCACGGCCCCAGCGCGCGCGCGCGGCCACCCGGCCGCTCGCACGCCCGCGCTTGCCTCAGGTCCACCAGCAGGCGAGCTCGCCCTCGGCGGCGTCGCAGTTGGTCGCCGAGCGCGAGAGCTGGTCGAACAGCGCCGCCACCTCGTCGCGTCGATCGTCGGGCACCGCGTCCAGCCGCACGCGCACCGCGTCGAGGCTGATGCGGTAGTCCGCGCGCGACGCCGGCACCGCATAGCCGCCAAAGCGCAGCTCGGGGTGAGAGGCCGCCATGCCCGCGAACTGCCCGACCGACGGGGCGTCGTTCTGCTGGAGCGACGGGTGGGTGAAGCCCTCGTCGAGCAACGCCTGCAGCGTCGCAGCGTCGATCTCGTTCAGCCGCACGATGCCCATCGACTCGTCCTTGGTGTCGACGCCGCACAGCACCGCGCGACGCTCGTCGTCCTGGTTGAGCGCCTTGCCCATGCCCATCAGCGCGTACTGCAGCGGCAGCTGCTGCGACTGTGCCAGCGAGCCGCCGAGGCGCGCCAGCGCTGGCGGCCGCGACCCGCACCGCCGCGACCGGGTGATGCTCGAAGATCGCGAACAGTGGCACCTCGACGTCAGCGAGGCGACGGATCGCGCTGGTCTCGATCACCACCTGCGCGTGGAGGATGTCGCGCTCGCGGGCCGGATCATCGGCGGCAGGCGCACGCTCGGACCACGCCGCCGGTCGCAGCCGCGGCCCCTCGAGCGCGGCGCGGAGGATCCGCTCGGCTCCGGGTGCGCGGCTGTGCTCGAGCGCGCGACCGAAGGCGAGCTGCACGAACCCGAGCAGGCGCCGCGGGTCGAGCTCGAGCAGGCGCTCGAATGCCGCATCCGAGCGCATGCGTCCGAGCGCCCGGATCGCGTGCCGCACGACGTGCTCCGAGTCGTCGTTCACGAACGCGCCGACCATCGCTTCGCCCGCGGGCTCGTCGATCAGCGTGAGCAGCTCGATCGCCGCGGCACGCACCGCCGGCTCGCGGGCCGCGACCGCGGCCGCCAGCGCGCTCGGATCGGGGTAGAGTTCGTGCAGCGGACGGTCGTGCTGGCCGGTGACGCCACCCTCGCGCATGCACTCGAACAGCGTGGCCGCCGGCACCGCATCCAGCCGCGCGAGCACGTCCTCGTGGTGGGGCTGCGACTCGATCGCGGCCATGCCGAGCTCGCGCTGCGCGTCGAAGAACGCCGCCCGCGTCAGCGAGGTGTCGCGGTCCCACGCGTTGACGAACTCCATCTCGATCATGAAGGCCCGCGCAAGCCCCTCGTCGGCGAAGATCTCCGAGGTCGGGCGCCAGCTCGCGGTGCCACCCTCGCCGTCGAGCTCCACGACGAAGCCGATCTGCTCGGTGAACACCAGGAACGCCAGTGTGCCGCGCACGCCGAGCGATCCCAGCTGACGCAGGGCGCAGGCGAGATCCTGGTGGAGCTCCTGCACCGCGTCGGGCAGCAGGAATCCGCGCACCCCCTGGGCGTCGGCGGCGAAGTGGTTGGGTGCGCCGTCGAGCCCGTCCAGGCTCGTCATCAACGAGCGCACCGAGTCGAAGCGCGGCGGCTCGGTGCCGGCGAACAGCGGCATGCCCGGCGGCCATGTCAGCGCCTGTGGCTGCAGCGGCTGCGCGTACCACCGCGCGCGCAGGGGCTCGGGGACCGCGAAGCTCGAGAGGATGACCAGGGGAATCATGGGGGCACTCCGACATCCGCGGGTCCGCCGATGCGAACCCAGCATCGGGGTGGATGATCCTCTGGTCCAGCTGTGACGTGCCGCGCGTTCACGCGCGCCAGCGCAGCCGTGCAGCTCCGCGCAGGCGCTTGATCGCGGCCTCGACGCGCTGCGCCTCGCCGCGGGTCTCGAAGGGACCAAAGACCTTGCCGACCCGCCACGGCCGCCCCGCGCGCGTGCTCTTGGCCCCGCCCGGCAGGCGTCCGTTGTGCTGCGCGACGCGGCGCTTCACGTCGAGCGCGATGCCGACGTAGGTGCGCGCGCTCGAGCGCGACCGCAGCACATAGACGCTCCAGTGATCGTCCTGCGCCATCGGCCACGCCGTCAGCCTGCGGGGAGCGCGACCAGCTCGTAGACGATCGCGGTCTTGTCGGCGTCGTCGCCCGCGTTGCCGGCGTCCTCGATCTTCGCCAGCACGCCGGGCTTGTCGATGATCATCCACACGGTCTTCTGGTTGCCGAAGAAGTCCTGCATCCGCGCGCGCGAGCACTCGAAGGTGCCCGCGGGCACGGTCACGCTCTCGCGCCCCTCGACGGTGACCGTCGGCTTCTCCATCGCGAAGAACGGGCCGAGGGTCGACCACGGCGCGGTCGCGAGCTGTGACGATGCGGCGTTGGTGCCGGGATCGGGGTCGATCGTGTAGGTCGTCGTGACGCCGTCGTCGCCGGCTTTGGCAATCGCGTAGGTCAGGGTCCCGCCGACCTTCTTGCCCTTGGCGTCGGTGCCGCTGCGCGACCACGACACCTTGGTGCCGACCGTCATCGCGGTGCGGATCGCATCGACCGTCCACGGCGCCGCGTTGGGATCGGGCGCCGGCTTCTCCTTGGGCTTGCCCGCAGCCTTGGCCGGCGCCTCCTTCTTCGGGGCCTCGAGCGCCTTCTCGATCGAGCTCGAGCTCGACGGGCCACCGCCGCAGCCGAGCGCAGGCGGCAACCCCAGGGCCAGACACATCGCGACGACGGAACAACTGCGGCGGATCACGGCGGCGCGACGTTAGCACAGCCCGGCCACGGCGCGCGGCTACAGACAGATCGCCGGCTGCAGGCCGGTCATGAGATCGACACTGGCGTCCTGGCACGGGTGACCCGCGCCGCAGTCGACGTCGTTCTCGCACTGGCTGCACACACCGAGATCGAGGATGCCCATGACGCTGGCCAGCGCACAGTGTCCCGACGCGCACGAGCTGTCACCGCTGCCCTGCAGATCGCAGCTCTGACCGTTGGCGAGCGATCCTTCGGCGACGCAGCGCTTGACCCCGGTGACCTGCACGACCGCGATGTCGGGCGCGCACAGCTGCCCTGCGTCGCAGTCGGCATCCGCCACGCACTCGCTGCAGGTCGCGACCTCGATGATGCCGGGCACATCGATGATCGACGCGCACACCAGAGCATCGCCGCAGGCGTCGTCGCTCATGCAACCGCCGCCATACTCGCCGACGTTGCAGCGCGAGCCCTGCGGCGGCATCGCCAACGGGTTCGGCGCCGTGCAGCCGCCGACGTCGCAGTCGGCGTCGGTGTTGCACTCGCCACACAGCCCCCCGAGGGGACCGGCGACGTAGCAGTGGCCCGACGCGCACTCGGAGTCGAACTCGCACATCGAGTCGTTGGGAAGGCCGCCGCCGGTGTCGGTCGCGGTCGTGGGGTCGGTCGTCACCGTCGCGGTCGTGGGATCGGTCGTGACCGTCGCGGTCGCGGTGATGGTCACGTCGGTGGTCACCGACGCCGTCGTGGGCGAGTCGGTGGTGCTCGGACCGGTGCTGGTGCTGAGGGTCGACACGCCGGTCGTCGCGCTGCCGCTGCCGTCGGAGCTAGCCCCGTCGTCACTCCCGCCGCCGCCGTCGACCACCGGCCCGCAGCCCACTGTCAGTGCCGCACCCGCCAGCCACGTCATCGCCATGCGCTTCGTCGTCATCGCGTAAGCCATCGCCATCGCCCACCCACCTCGCTTCATCGCCGCAATCGTAGCAGGCCGCTGCCCCCGCGCACGGCGGGAAAAACTTGCGATGCTCGTGCGCGTCCATGGCGACCCCCACGTCCCCCTGCGAGCCACGCCCCACCGAACCCACGCCCTGGCGGTCGCGCGGCCGAGCGCCCGCCGACGTCGTCGCGCCGCTGCGATCGGGCATGCGCGTGTTCGTCCACGGTGCCGCCGCGACGCCCACGCCGCTGGTCGAGGCGCTGTGCCAGCGCAGCGACCTCGAGCGCGTCACGCTGTATCACCTCCACCTCGAGGGCGCGGTGCCGTTCGCCGCGCCGGAGTTCGCCGGCCGGCTCGACTCGGTGTCGCTGTTCACCGGTGGCCCGCTGCGCGAGAGCGTCGCGGCCGGCCGCGCGGACTTCATGCCGGTGTTCCTGTCCGACATCCCGGCGCTCTTCCGCAGCCGTCGCATCCCGCTCGACGCCGCGATCGTGCAGGTCTCGCCGCCCGATCGCCACGGCATGTGCACGCTCGGAACCTCGGTGGATTGTGCCCGCGCTGCGATCGAGAGCGCGCCCTTGGTGCTGGCGGAGATCAACGAACGCATGCCCCGCACCCACGGCAACGCAATGCTGCCGCTGTCGTGCATCTCGGCGTTCTGCTGCACCGACCGACCGCTGCACGAGCACGCGCCCAGCGAGCCCGACGCGGTCGAGCAGCGCATCGGCGAGCAGGTCGCCAACCTCATCGACGATCGCTCGACCCTGCAGATGGGCATCGGCGCCATCCCGGACGCCGTGCTCGCGCGGCTGTTCGACAAGCACGAGCTCGGCGTGCACACCGAGATGTTCTCCGATCGACTGCTTCCCCTGGTCGCCGCCGGGGTCGTCACCAACCGCCACAAGAAGGTCCACCCCGGCCGCATCGTGACCAGCTTCGTCTCGGGCTCGCGGACGCTGTACGACTTCGTCGACGACAACCCGCTGGTCGAGTTCCACGGCTGCGATCGCACCAACGACGTCAACCTCATCGGCAAGAACGAGCGCGTGGTCGCGATCAACTCTGCGCTCGAGATCGACCTGACCGGGCAGGTGTGCGCCGACAGCATCGGCCACCGCATCTTCTCCGGCATCGGCGGTCAAATGGACTTCATGCATGCCGCGGCCCGCTCGCCCGGAGGCCGGGCCATCATCGCGCTGCCTTCGACCGCCCAGCACGGCCAGCGCTCGCGCATCGTGTCGACGCTGCAGCCTGGCGCCGGCGTCGTCACCACCCGCGGCCACGTGCGCTGGATCGTCACCGAGTGGGGCGCGGTCGATCTGCACGGCATGACGCTGCGCGAGCGGGGCTTCGCGTTGATCTCGATCGCCCACCCCGACTTCCGCGCCGAGCTGCAGCGCGAGTTCGTGGGCCTGCGGCACTTCCCGTTGCCGTCGACATGACCGACACTGTCGTGGAGCACCGCGACATGTCGACCTCCCTGCAACCTCGCGCCCGCGCCGGCGCGATCCCACCGGCGATCGCGGTGATCGAGCGGCCCCACCGCAAGCTGTGGACGCTGTACGTGCTGCGTGCGTTGCTCACCGGGCCCGGGCTGGTGCTGCTGCTGCCGCTGCTCTACTTCCGCTTCCACAGCATGCGCTACCGCTTCGACGCCGAGGGCGTGCACATGCGCTGGGGCATCCTCTTTCGTCGCGAGATCAACCTGACCTACCGGCGCATCCAGGACATCCACCTGCGCTCGGGCCTGTTCCAGCGCTGGTTGGGCCTCGCCGACGTGTTGGTGCAGACCGCCTCGGGCTCGGCCACCGCCGAGATGACCATCGAGGGCCTGCTCGAGTACGAAGCGGTGCGCGACTTTCTCTACGCGCGCATGCGCGGCGAGCTCGACGAGCCCGCCGCCGCCCCCGATGCCGCGCTCACCGAGGCGCTACAAACCGTCACCCGGGAGCTCGCCGGCGTCCGCGATGCCCTCGCCGCGCTCGCGCCGCGATAGCCCAGGGCTGCAACCACGGCCAACGACCATGTGGAACGCGTTCCTGCGACTGGTGACCGAGATCTGTGCGGTGCCGCCCCCGCCCGCAGCGGCACACCGCGGCAAGGTCGTGCTCGCGGCACCGGCGTACCTGCGCTATCGCCTGACGGCGCTGGCGCTGCGCGGGTTGGTGTTCGTGTTTGCCTTCGCGACCACCTTCGCATCGCTCGAGACACTCGCCGGCGCGCCGAATCAGCCCGCGTTCGTCACGACGATCCTCCGGTTCGCGGAGTGGGCCTTCGGGCTCGGCTTTGCGTTCATCGCGGTGCTCGGCTACGCGCTGGTACGGCTCGACTACGAGAACCGCTGGTACGTGATCACCGATCGCAGCCTGCGGATCCGCGAGGGGATCGTGGTCGTGCACGACATGACGCTGACCTACGCCAACGTGCAGAACGTCACCGTCGAGCAGGGCCCACTGCAGCGCATGTTCGGCATCGCCGACGTGCAGGTGCAGACCGCCGGCGGCGGTGGCGGTGGCGCCGACCCCCGCGCCCACTCGATGCACGTCGGCGTGTTGCGGGGGCTGAGCGATGCCGCCGCAGTCCAGCGCGCGGTGGTCGAGCGCATGAAGCAGGGCGACGCCGGGCTCGGCGATCCCGATGACCGCAACGCGCCGCCCACCGCAGCCTCCACGGGCGATCTCGCGGCGACGCTCGACGCACTGGTCGCGACCGCCCGCAGCGCGCGCGAGGCCGCTGCACGGCTGCATCACGTGCGCAGCGACGGCAACGTGATCTGATCCGCTCGCGAGCTCGACGCGGGAAGCCAACAAATCAAACCGCCAAAACGAACGACGAATCCGGCCCACTGCTGGACTTGGGGGGCGAGCACCGCGAGGAGAGTCACGCCCCTCGGACCACCATGCTTGGGTGTACCGCCGTGAACGATGCGGGCCGATCCCCGCGGCGTCGATGGGTTGAATCACCTGCGCGATTCATGCGAGGGTTCCCGTGGGGGCAAGTCTTCGACGATGCGAGTTCAGCAGGCACGACGCTCACGGGTTTCTTCTGTCGCCCATCTTCCATGGCTGGCGTGCATCGGCCTCGGGCTCGGGCTCGGCTGCGTCGGTTCGCAGAACGCGGCGACCACCGGTGCCGGGGACGACTCGAGCGGCATCGGCTCGCTCACCGGGGCGTCCGCGACCGGCGGCACGACCGGCGACACCACGAGCGCGAGTGTCGGTGAGACCGGCGTCACCGCGGCCGATGGGACCACCGCCGCCACCTCGAACACCACCGCCGGCGGGCCGAAGTTCGACCTCGGCGTCACGCCCGACTTCGCGGGCAAGCCCTGCACGATGGGCAACGGCGAGCCGGAGTTCTCCTACCTGTGGGCCGCCAACAGCACGCAGGGCACGATCTCGAAGATCGACACGCAGACGGTCACCGAGGTCGGCCGCTACATCGTGCGGCCCGACAGCAACGGCAGCCCATCGCGCACCAGCGTCAACCTCCAGGGCGACGTCGCGGTCGCCAACCGCTCCGGCGGCGTGACCAAGATCTACGCGCTGCCCGATCGCTGCAACGAGTCCAACGGCACGCCGGGCATCCAGACCTCGAGCGACTCGAGCTACCTCGCGTGGGGCGAAGAGGAGTGCATCGCGTGGCACACCCCGTTCAACTACGAGAGCCAGCGACCGGTCGCGTGGACGCAGGGCACCTTCAACGAGGACACCTGCCAGTACGAGAACATCGCGCTGTGGACCGCCGGTCGCGTCGGTCAGCAGACCGACGTGTTGCTGCTCGACGGTGAGGACGGCGCGGTGATCGACATGGTCACGCTGGCGGGCTTCCCCAACGACTACTACGGCATCTACGGCGGTGCGGTCGACGGCGAGGGCAACTTCTGGGGCACCAAGCTCGGCGGCGTCATGCTCGTGCGCGTCGATCTCGACGACATGGCCTACACGACCTGGCCGGTGCCGGTGTCGAGCTACGGCATGACCGTCGACTCCGACGGCTACGTGTGGGCGTGCTCGTCGACGTTCGGTCGCTTCGACCCGAGCAGCGAGACATGGATGACCGGCAACGGCGGCGGCTACTCCGGCTGCATGGCCGAGGCCGGCGACGACGGCCTGGTGTGGATGGCCAACGGCAGCGGCGTGGTCGGCATCGATCGCCAGACCCTGCTGCCAGCCGCCAACTGGCCGACGCCGGGCTCCTACGGCGTGAGCATCGACTACTACGGCTACGTGTGGACGGTCGCCTACGGCGACGGCGCCCACCGCATCGACAAGGTCACCGGCACCGTGACCTCGTACTACGGCCTGGTCGGCGCCTACACGTACAGCGACATGACCGGCTACGCGCTGACCAACGCCGGCGGCGGCACGCCGAGCGGTTGATCGTCGGGCTGCCGCTCGGCCCGCGTCAGCGCGCGGGCACGAGCGAGCGGCCGATGACGCTCGGGCTACCCTGCAGCCGGCGTGGCTCGTGGCACGGCCGGCCCCGTGGCATGATCGAACCTCGATGGCTCCCGCGCGCCACGACCCCCATGCCGCCGATCCCCGGCTGCGCGCAGCCGCGCTGGCCGCGGTCGAGGAGGTACTGCGGGACGATCGCCGCGAGAAGTACCTCGCGTGCCGCGTGCTCATGCGGCTGATGGTCGCCGACGGCGTGCTCGACGCCCGCGAGCGCACGATGCTCGAGGCGACGATGGACCGCTGCTGCCTCGACCTGGCGACCCGTGGTGCGATCTGGGCCGAGTCGCTGCTGCGCTTGTCGCCGGACAGCGTCGCCGATCCGACGGTGCACGCCGCGGCCGCCCAACCACTCGACGCGCTGCTCGAGGGCATCGCCCCCGCGGGACTCGAAGAGTTGCTGGTGCACCTGCACCACGGGGCGTGGGCCGATGGCGAGGCCGTTGCCGCGGAGCAGAGCATCATCGCCCGCGTGGCGCAGCGGCTGGCGGCGCTGCGGGGCGCGGCCGCGACCTAGATCGATCCGCGCCCGCGCGCGTTGGGCCGGTGCCGGCGCTGCGACGTCGGCGGAGGTCGACATGCGCTGCCACCGGTCGTGGATCCTTTCTCTCCTGCTCGTGGCCTGCGCCGGCCGCGGCGCGACCGAAGAGCCGCTCGAGGCGACCCCTGCGGTCGCCCCGGTGGCCGCGATCGCGCCGCTGCGCCCGGCGCCGCAGCTCCCCGGCGGTCGCATCGTCGCCAGCTACGTGAACGTCGCCATGGAGGTCGCGCAGCCGATCGAGACCGCGGCCGCACTGCAGGCGATCGCGCGCGAGGCCGGCGGCGACGTCACGAGTCTGTCGTCCAGCCCCGAGCAGGCCTCGATCTACCTGCAGCTGCCGCCCGAGGCCATGGGTCGGGTCCGCCACGCGCTCGCGCAGCTGCCCGGCACCATCGCGTCGGAGAACGCCAGCGTCAGTGACCTGACCGACAGCGTGCGGCAGCTCGATGGCCGGCTGCAGAAGCTCAACCGCGCCGACCTGGAGCTCGAGCGACTCATGCGGAGCGCTCTCGAGCACGATCTCTTCGATGCCTTCGTGGCTCAGCGCGAGCTCTGCAGCCGCGAGCGCGAGAGCCTGCAGTCGCAGATCGACAACGCCTTGCAGCAGACCCGACGGGCCCAGCTGAACGTGACGTTCACCCGCACGGCCGCGATCGGTGGACCCGTCCGGGTGCCGGACAAGCCGTTCCTGGAGCGGTGACCCGCGGCAGCCCGCAGCGTTGCGTTCCACCGCAGTCGGACGTCGGTGTCGGGCGCCTGCGGCCGTGGGCCATGCACGATCGTGCACGAGGGTCGCCGTGCAGGCCTGGTCCGGCGGTTGCAACCCGCGGCCCCCGACCGCTGCGGCGGCGTCCCTCGACGCCCGCTCGTGGTCGGAGCCCCACCACCATGCCCATGATCCGCACGCTCGCCACCGCCCTGCCCCTCACCGCCCTCGCCCTCGCGGCCCTCGGATCCGCCACCGCCCACGCCGGCGTCGCTGCCTGTGGCGGCATCGTGGTGGACGCGGCGACCCGCTGCGAGCTGCGCTACGAGACCACCTGCGAGGGCAGCTGCGACGTGAAGGCAGCCGTGAACGCCTGCGCCGCCGACCTCGAGGTGCGCTGTAGCGGCGACTGCGATCTGACCGCCGACGTCGACTGCACCACCTCGTGCACCGGCGCGTGCCAGGCCGAGTGCCTCGCCGATCCGGCCAGCTTCGACTGCAGCGCGTCATGCCAGGCCGACTGCACCGCCGACTGCGACTCGCTGTGCGCCGGCGATGCCGACGGCACCCGCTGCCGCTCGAGCTGCGAGGCCAGCTGCTCGGCGGAGTGCGACGGCAGCTGCGAGGTGACCGGTCCCGATACCGACTGCGTGGCCGACTGCGAGTCGTGCTGCGGCGGCTCGTGCACCGCGGCGATCAACCTCGACTGCCAGATCGACTGCCAGGCCGAGGGCTTCGCCGAGTGCCAGGCGGCCTTCGCCGAGAACTGCACGGCGACCTGCGACACCGACGGCAGCCTGTTCTGCGACGGCCAGTACGTCGCGGCGGCGGACACCGACGACTGCATCGATGCCCTCGAGGCCAAGGGCGTGAAGGTCGACGTGAAGTTCGACTTCAGCGGCACCGGCGACCTGTTCTGCGCGGTGAGCCCGGGCTCGCGTGGGCTCGGCCTGCTGATGGGCCTGGTCGGGCTCGGCCTCATCGCGACCCGTCGTCGTCGCGCGTGAGCGCAGGGCGATGTCCGCGGCCCGCCCCCTTCGGGCGGCCGCAGCCGTAACCGGATCGGCGTCGGCGGCGATTCGATGCTACACCGCGTGACGATCGTGCCAAGACCCCAGCTCCCCGAGTCCCAGATCTCCGCCAAGGCCCTCGACAAGATGTCGCGCTGGCAGACCGAGGTGGTCACCCGCGTGGCCGAGGCGGTCGAGCACAAGCCGATCGTCGTGGTCGGCATGGCCCAGAACCCGCACTGCAAGCGCGCGCGCAAGGCACTCGATGGCGCAGGCAAGCCGTTCGAGTACATCGAGTACGGCAGCTACTTCAGCGCCTGGCGCGAGCGCCTCGCGATCAAGCTGTGGAGCGGCTGGCCGACGTTCCCGCAGGTGTTCGTGGGCGGCAAGCTGATCGGCGGCGCCGACGAGCTGCAGCAGGCGATCGCCGACGGCGTCGTGTGACCCGCCAGGGGCGCCGTTGCGACGCGCCGCGCTCCGCGAGCGCGAGGGTTTGCGCGCCCGCAGGTGCTGCGCGATGGTTGGGGCGCCCATGCCCCTGCTCCGATCGCTCGTGCTCGCGTCACTCGGCGCCGCTACGGCGTGCGTGGCCACGGCGTCCGCCACGGGCGCGCCACCCACGACGTCACCGAGCTGCCCCACCGCCTCCGACGCCGCCACCCCGGCACCCCCCACCGCGACCGATCCGCTGGCCGCCGTGACCCTCGACGCGCGGCCGGCCTGGGCCGACCGCTACGCCGAGACCAACGCGGGTGACATGCGCTTCTTCGACATCGCCGCGCTCATGTCGAAGCACGGCCTGGGCCGCGACCGCGCGGTCGAGCTGCAGAACCACTATCGCGATCTGTCACGCAGCGACCCGGGCGGCAGCCCAGCCGCCCACTTCGACGCCGCACTCGCGCGCGCGACTGCGGGTCAGTTCGAGGACCGCCGCGCCGTCGAGCTGCTGGCCAAGGCGCGGTTCATCGTGGTGTTCGACCTCGACGACACGCTCTACGACCAGTTCTACGACGCCGCCGCCGCCGGCTGCCACGACCTCGAGGTCGAGCACACGCGGCCCAAGCCGACGCGGCGCAAGCTGGAGCTCGCCCCAGGTGCCGCCGCGGCGCTCGATCGCATCGCGGCGCTCGGCGGCGCGATCGTGATCTTCAGTGCCTACCTCGACGAGCCCACGGTCGCGAACCTCCGGGCGTGGCAGTTCGGCGGCAAGCCGCTGCCCGAGCATCCCGCGATCGCGGGCGTGCTGACCAACAGCCACCTGGTGCTGCAGCCGCGCAAGGACGGCACGCCGGTGGTCGAGCCCGCCAAGGACCTCCGCATCCTCGACGAGTCGCTGACCCGCGTGATCCTCGTCGACGACAACCCGCTGCGGACGTTCCAGCCCCGCAACGTCCGCGTGACGCACAAGTTCGACGCGACCCGCTACTGCACCACCAAGGACGCCAAGCTGCGCAAGCTCTACGAGCGCACGCTGCCCACGGTGGTCGCCGAGATCGAAGAGGCGCTGCGCTACGCGACCGAGCACGACGTCGACTTCGCGCGGGCGTACCTGCCCTACTCGCAGATCGGCGGCGTCGCGACCGCGGCCCTGCGCCAAGCGGGCATGTCGGAGCGCGCCGCGATCGCGTTCGTACGAGCCCACCCCGAGATCGTCGAGTCCGAGTTCTGATGCGCCACCCAAGAACGACGCCCCTGCTCCTGTCGATGCCGGCCGTGCTCGCACTCGCGGCGTGCCCCAAGCCCGGGCGCGACGCCCCCGTGGCACCGACCATCGCCGATCCCGACGGCGAGCTCGAGCTGCTGCTCTACCAGCCGGGCGACCGCCCGGCGCCCGCGGACACCTGCGACGTGCCGCTGTGCAGCTCCCTGCTCCGGCTCATCGAGGGCGCGCAGACCAGCATCGATTTCGCGATCTACGGCGTGCGCAACCAGTCACAGGTGATGGCCGCGCTCGCGGCGGCCAAGGCCCGCGGCGTGAAGGTCCGCGGCGTGGTCGACCGCGATCGCGAGGGCAAGAACTACTACAGCAGCACCGACGCGATGGTCGAAGCGCTGGGCGACGTGCACAGCGACCAGCAGTCGGACCTGCGGCTGGCGAAGCAGCGCGCGCGCAAGGACATCGGCGGCGAGCCCCGTTGCGATCGACCGCCCGACACTCTGGGCCCAGTGCAGTGTCTGGCCTACGATCTCGGCGACGGCTGCCTGCTGGCGGCCCACGCCAGCCGCGAACAGCTCGGCGACAGCGACGCGATCATGCATGACAAGTTCTTCGTGGTCGACGGCCGTCACGTGTGGACCGGCTCGACCAACGTGAGCGACTCCTGCAGCGGTGGCTACAACGCGAACCTCGTGGTGGTGGCGCACTCGCGCGAGCTCGCGAGCCGCTATGCGCAGGAGTTCGAGCAGATGTACGGGCGCGGCTTCTATCACACGCAGAAGCTGCCCCACGGCCCCGCGCGCGTGTCGCTGGGCAACGCCGAGGTCGAGCTGCGCTTCTCGCCGCAGGACGATCCCATCCGCGACGGCGTGCGACCGCTGCTGAAGCACGCGCGCGAGCGCATCGACATCGCGGTGTTCTTCCTGACCCACAAGCACATCGCCGAGGACCTCATCACCGCGCACCAGCGCGGGGTCGAGATCCGCGTCATCATCGACGCGACCGGCGCGCGCAACGAGTACAGCAAACACGAGCTGCTGCGCGCCGCCGGCATCCCCGTGAAGGTCGAGAACTGGGGCGGCAAGATGCACATGAAGTCGGCCGCGATCGACGGCCACTCGGTGATCGCGGGCTCGATGAACTGGACCAGCTCGGGTGAGTACAACAACGACGAGAACACGCTGCTCATCCGCAGCCCCGAGCTCGCCGCGCAGTACCACGCGTTCTTCGACGCGACCTGGAACGCGCTGCCCGACACGCTGCTGACGGTGAACCCCGACCCCGAGTCACGGCTGTCGATCACGTCGTGCACGGACGGCGTCGACAACGACTACGACGGTCGCAAGGACGCCGAGGACCCCGGCTGCGGCGAGAATCCGCCGCCGTTGCCGTCGCTGCCGCCGTGGCGCGTGGTGCCCAAGGGCGACCGCATGACCTGCGACATCGACATGGACGGCGACGCGGTGCGGCGTTCGACCGACGCGCCGCCGGGCGTCGCGCCCCCGCAGGTGGTCGCGCCCGAGGGCATCGCGGCCGACTGAGCCGGGCGGTCCGGGCGGTGTCATGGCCCGTCACAATCCCTGTGTCGAGCTACTAGCGCGAGACCTGCAGCTGGTAGGCCGCGCAGCTGGCCCCGTCGGTCGTGCGATACACCCGCAGATAGGTGTCGTTGGGCCACGCGACCATGGAGTCGTTGGGCGGGGTGCAACACATCGGGTCGTCGTCGACGAACGACCAGCTGGTCAGTCCGATCGCCGCGCCGTTCATGCCGCCGGTGCTGCACGTGGCGCCCGCGGCCTCGCACTGCCCCGCAACCACGTCGAACACGAATGCGTCGTCCTCGTTGATCGCGAACTGGATCGTCGGCGTGCCCTCGCCGGGGCGCGCGGCCGCGGGGAACTGCACCTTGTACCAGTCGATGCCGTCCTGCTGCGGCACGTTGCCGACCACGCCGAGCACGTTGCCGCCGACCTCGAGGGGCCCCAGATCGGTCGGCATGTTGCAGTTGCCGCTGACGCCGTCGTCGGGGCACTCGCAGCCGTTGTCGATCATGTCGTCGCAGTTCTCGTCGGTGCCGTCGCAGGTCTCGGGTGCGCCGGGGTTGACGTCGGGATCGTCGTCGTTGCAATCGGTGCCGGCGATGCAGCTCTCGCCGTAGCCGTCGCCGTCCTCGTCGACACAGTCGGGATCGTTGGTGTCGACCCCCGAGCCGTTGGTCATGCTGCCCGACGGGCTGGTGTCGACGCCGTCGGTGGTGTCGACGCCGCTGCCACCCGTGGTCGGCGTGGCGTTGGAGTTGCCACCGGGGCCGAAGCTGATCGCCTCGTCACCCGACGCGGTGTCACCGGTGGCACAGGCGGCGGTGCACAGCCACGCGAGCGCGGCCGCGGTGCCACGACCGAGACGTCCCCCAGGCGCGAAGACGCGCAACATCCCTGCAGTATACCGGCAACGCCAAGAAAGCGGATCGATCGCCGCGCAGGCCCGGCGCTCGGCCGGGCCGACGTCAAGACAGCAACACGCCCAGCTCGTAGCGGCGGAACGCCGCCGCGCGCCGCGGATCGGTGCGCCAGCTGCCGCGGGCGGGGTCGGTCGCGCCGCCGGGTGCGAGCTCGCTGCAGAGTCCGACCTTGCGCACCAGGTCCCAGCTCTCGGCCTGCATCGAGTCGATCTCGTCGCGGCACAGGCCGACCAGCAGCAGGAACAGCACGCTGCCGAACGGACCCTCGAGCTTGCCGTTGGCGGCGAGCTGCGGGTCGGGCACGCACACGACGCCCTCGAGCGCGGTGGCTGGGTCACCGCCGGTGATGGGCCCGCCGATGTCGATGATGTGCCCGGTGTCGAGCTCACCGTGGCCCGACATCACGTAGCCACCGATGCCCTGCAGCATTCGCAGCGGCCACGTGGGCGGTCGCTGCTCGACGCCCTCGGCGACGCGCTCCCGCGGCAATCGCAGGCACAGCTCGAAGCCGAAGCCCGAGATGTGCGGCACCGGTGAGTTCTTCTCGAACAGCTCCGAGAGGCCGTAGGTGACGTAGTGCCACTGCGGACCGACCGATGTCTGCGCCTCCCAGGCGCAGATCGCAGGCAGCGGATTGGCGCTGTCGAGATCGTAGGCGGTCGCGCTGGTGAACTGGTGCGGCAGCGTGTTGCGGTGGATCGCCGAGCACACGGTGTCGATCGCCGCCCAGCCGGGCGCGGCAATGGGATAGTCGCTCACGAGACCCGCTCGAACTCCCGCATGAACGCCACCAGCGCGTCGACGCCGGCCTCGGGGAATGCGTTGTAGATCGAGGCCCGGCAGCCGCCGACCAGGCGATGCCCCTTGAGCCCCGAGAAGCCGGCGGCCTCGGCCGCGGCGAGGAATTTCTTGGTCCGGGCGTCGCGCTCGGCGTCGTCCTTGCCGTCGAGCGTCCACGTGACGTTCATGCGCGAGCGGCTGCCGGGCTTGGCGTGCGGGCGGTACAGCGCGCTGCCATCGAGCAGCGCGTAGAGCTTGTCGGCCTTGCGCTGGTTGACCGCGCCCACGCCCTCCACGCCGCCGTGATCGCGCATCCACTCGAGCACGTGCAGCAACACCAGGATGCCGAAGGTGTTCGGGGTGTTGTAGAGGCTGTCCTCCTTGGCGTGGGTGGTGTAGCGCAGCATGGTCGGGACCACGCCGTCCGGCTCGCGCGCGAGCAGGTCCTCGTGCAGGAACGCCAGCGTCACACCCGAGGGGCCGAGGTTCTTCTGCGCGCCGGCGTAGCCCATCGCGACGTGCTCGATGCCCATCGGGCGACTGCCGATGTTCGACGACAGGTCGACCACCAAGGGCACGCCTTCGATCGCGGGCAGCTGCTCCCACTCGGTACCGTAGATGGTGTTGTTGCTGGTGACGTGCAGATAGCTACCGTCGCGGTAGGTCGCGGCGTCAGGCAGCGCGGGGATGTGATCGTAGCCGACACCGCCGTCGGTACTCGCGGCGCTGGCGACCACGCGGGTCTCGCCCAGCAGCTTGCTCTCGGCGATGGCCTTCTTCGACCACACGCCGGTGTCGATGTAGCAGCACGCCTTGCTGCGCTGTCGCAGGTTCATCGGCACCATTGCGAACTGTGTGCTCGCGCCGCCCTGCAGGAACAACACCTTGTGCGTGCGCGGGATCCCCAGCACGTCGTGGCACAGCGCGATGGCACCAAAGTGGATGCGCTCGAAGGTCTTGCTGCGGTGGCTGATCTCGAGGATCGACAGCTTCGACTCGAGCGCGTCGTCGCCCGGCAGCGCCAGCTCGCGGACCGCAGCCGCGGTGCGCTCGAACACCTCGGGCGGGAGGATCGCGGGGCCGGCCGAGAGATTGTACGGACGGGTCATGGCCGCCACGGTATCAGCTCCATCGCGGGCTGCTAGAGTGTTGCGGCATGGGCGAAGAGGTGACGGCGCAGTGTCCGTGGTGCGGCGAGTCGCTCGAGCTGTGGATCGAGCCCGACGCGGTCGGCACGAGCGTGCAGGACTGCGACGTCTGCTGCCGGCCGTGTGTGGTCGAGGTGCACTGGGACGAGGACGCCGGCGCCAGCGCGACCGTGCGACGCGAGTAGCGGCGCGCGGGCCCGATCGTGAGTTGGCCAACGCGAACGCGCGTCAACGGGCAACGAGGCGCTCGCACAGCGCGCGATAGCGAGGCATCACCGCGTCGGCCAAGAGCGCCCGTGTGACGTCGCGCCGATCGGCGCGCAGCGTCTCGCCGGCGGCGTAGTGCCGGCACAGCGACGCGAGCCGATCGCGCAGCGCGGCCTCGTCGGCCACGCGATACCGCGGTGGGATCAGCTCGACGTACGACAGCCGATCGGGCACCACCGGCTGCGCGCCGCAGTGGATCGCCTCGAGCACCGCGACGCCGAAGAACTCGTGCACCGCGGTCGAGACCACCACGTCGGTGCGCCCCAGCAGCGCGAGGTAGTCGTCGCGCGACGCGACCGCGCCGTGCTGCACCAAGCGATCGCCGAGCCACGACGGTGCGTCGCGCAGACACTCCGGCACCTCGGTGAAGCGCTGCCCACAGATCGCGACCCGAAACGCGAGCCCCTGCGCGTCGAGCCACCGCAGCGCGCCGATGAACGCGTCGGGATCCTTGTCGTGCTCCCAGCGGTGGTTCCACAGCAAGAGCGGGCCGCGATCGCGATCGACCGCCACCACCGGCGGCGCGACGTCGGGCAGCTCGAGCGGCACCGGCAACACCTCGCTGCGCGCCGCGATGCGATCGACCCACGCGCCCCGTGGCCCATCGGGCATGCGTGCGAGCAGCGCGCGCGCGGCCCCGAGGAAGCTGTCGCGGTTGTGCTGCGAGTTGAACACGCACACGCTCGCCGCCATCGCGCTCACCAGCTGCGTGACGCCGTAGTGCAGGTCGCGATCGAGCGCCGGCGTGCGCGTGGGGAAGTCGAGCTGGTTCTCGTGGAAGTAGAGCACCCGCGGCACACCCGCGAGCTGCGGCACCAGGCCGACCAGCTCGGCGAGCGGCACGTAGCTCGACGCGAACACGAGGTCGAACGTCGCGCCCAGGCCCTCGAGTCGCAGCGCGGCGTCGACTGCCGCCTGCCGCATGTGCCACTTCCAGTGGTGCGGCGGCTGGGTGATCGCGGTCCACTGCCACGGTAGCGCCGACATCAGCGTGCGGCCGAAGGCCGCGTGTGAACCGCCATCGAAGGGCTCGAGGTAGAGCACGCGCACGCGCGGGGGAGTCTCGCATGGATTGGGCGAGCTGCCCGCGGGAGTCACCGGGCGTATCGTCGCGGTACGGGTTCTCGCGACGTCAGCCGAGGTGCGTGCGCAGGAACTCGAGCGTGCGTTGCCACGCCAGCGCGGCGCTCTTGGGTTCGTGGCGCGACGCGTCGGTCGAGCGCATGAACGCGTGCCCTGCGTCGTAGACGTGGACCTCCATCTCGCCACCGCCGCCGCGGACCTTGCCTTGGATCTGCTCGGCCAGCGCCGGATCGGCCCACTCGTCGACGCGCGCATAGTGGCCACACACCGGCGTCGCCATGCCGACGAAGGCGTCGGCCGGCAGCCGCGGCAGCCCGTAAAACGGCACCGCCGCATCCAAGCCCGGCACGAAGCGCGCGGCCGCGAGCGTGAGCGCGCCCCCCAGGCAGAAGCCCACCACCGCGACGCGCCCGTTGCAGCGCACGTGAGCGCGCGCGTACGCGACGGTCTCGCCGATGTCGCCGACGGCCCGCTGGAAGTCGAACTCGGCGATGAGCTTCGCGGCCTCGCCGTCGTCGGCGGCGAGCTTGCCGTGGAAGAGATCAGGCGCGAACGCGACGAAGCCGGCCTGCGCGAACTGTTCGCAGTGCAGCTTCATCACCTCGTTGAGCCCGTGCCACTCGTGGATCACCACGACCGCACCCACCTTGCCCGCCCCCGGAGGCTCGGCGAGCGCGCCAGCGATGCGGGTACCAGCCTGCGTGGAAAACTCGACCTGCGTCGTCATGCTCGACGTATGCACCCTCGCAAGTGCTCCGCGATTGGGCGAAGTTGGCAGCCGCGCGCCCGCACCGCGGCACGGCCCCCGGGCACGCCTCGCAGGCAGCTGGTATCGTGCCGCCATGGACCTCTCGGCCGTGCAGCTCGGGCGCACCCAGGTCGCGTTCACGCGTCCCGCGACGCTTCCCGGTGTCAGCGTGGGGCAGTTCCGCAGCGACGGGCATCTGTTCACCTGCGTGACCGATCGCTACGCGTGCGCGCTGCACTCGAGCGGCGAGTCCGAGTGGTCGCTGCGAGGCAAGCGGTGGTCCAGTCGCCCCGGCACCGTCGATCTCAAGGTGCCCGGAGAGGTGTTCGCCGAGCATGCGCGACGCGGCATGCGACGCTTCCAGGTGGTGCTGTTCGACGCGCGCGTGGTCGACGAGGCGCGGGCGACCCTCGGCGCCACGGTGGCGCCTCCCCGGTACAACGCGCTCCCCTGCGACGATCCCCGCGTCGCACCGCTCGCGGCGCTGCATCGCGCCCTCGAGGGCGCAGTCATGCGCAGCGAAGCCAGCGTGGAAGCGCTCGAAGCCCTGAGCTGCGATGCCTTGCGGGCGCTGTGCGAGCTGACCTCCGAGCACCGCGAGCCGTCGCGCCCACGCAGCGCCTGGACCAGCGCGGTGAAGCGTGCGCGCGCGCTGCTCGACGAGCGCTTCACCGAGACCATCTCGCTCGAGTTTCTGGCCGCCCACGCACGACTCGACAAGTTCCGGCTCTGCCGTGCCTTCCGCAACGAGGTCGGGCTGCCGCCGCACGCCTACGTGACGCATCGCCGCATCGGCCTCGCCGGCGCCTTGCTCGCGCGCGGCGTGCCGCAGGCCGAGGTCGCGGCGCAGGTCGGGCTGTACGATCAGAGCCAGCTGCACCGGCACTTCAAACGCATCGCGGGTGTGACCCCCGGCGCCTACGTCCGAGCGATGCGCTGACCTGGCGTTGACACCGACGTGGGCTCGCGCGAGCCGGCCAGAGGGCGCGCATCGGAGGCGTTCGTCGCTTTTTCGTCCGGCCCGGCCGAAAGCGGCCCCCGCTCGCGCGACTCACGATCCCCGGACCCCTGCCGCGCCCGTGCCGACCGTGTCCACCCTGTGCTTCGCGCTCGCCCCCATCGCGTCGCGAGCCGAGCCGCGTGATCCAGCCGACGCGCCGCTGACGGCCAAGCGCGTGGACTCACCGGCGACGATGGGCGACATGCGGGCGACCACCGCGGCGCTCTACCGCGAGCACCGCGTCGCGATCGCTCGGCAGATCCGCGCGCTGGTCCAGGACGATGCCGCGGTCGACGACCTCGTCGCGGAGACCTTCCTGCGGGCCCATCGTTCGATCGGGAGCTTCGATGGCCGCTCGGCGGTGGGCACATGGCTGCACGGCATCGCGATCAACGTCGCACGCACGCACCTCTCGAAACGCGTGCGTCGGCGCCACATCGATGCGCGGCGTGTCGACACCGAGCCGCCCGGCCCGACGCCGCCCGACGAGGAACTCTCGGCACGGCGTGCGCTCGAGCGCTTCCGCGAGGCCGTGCGCGACCTGCCCGACGCGCTGCGCGAGGCCTTCGTGCTGCGGGTGATCGAGCAGCGCTCCTGGCAGGATGCAGCGGTGCTGCTGCAGGTGCCGATCTCCACCTTGTACGGGCGCGTCGCCAAGGCCGAGGCTCAGGTGCGCGCGGCCGTCAGCGGAGGCGACGATGTCTGAGACACCACCCCGCGATGCGTTCGAGGCGCTGGTCGAGCAGGCGCAGCGCGAGCACGCCGACTACCGGCCCGCGGATGTCGCGGTCGATCGCCTCTGGCAGGTGGTCGCGCGCGATGACGCAGCGTCGGCGCGCAGGGCGTGGACCATCCGCGCGCTGCTGGGCCTGCCGTTGGCCGCGGCCGCGATCAACGTCGCCGAGCCGCAGCTGCTGCCGACGCGCACCGTCGCGGCGCTCTCGCACGTCGACGTGCTGGCGGTCGTGGCGCTGCCCGCAACCGCCGTGTTCGTGTCGCTGGTGCTCCTCGGCGCACGAACGGCGGGCGCGCAGATGCTGCTGCGCGCGCTGCTGTGGTCGACCGCGGTGCTCGGCGCGCTGGTGAACATCACCGATCCGCACGTGGTGCCGATCACCGCGCTGGCGGCCAACCTCGCCTGCTGCGGCGCGCTGCTGGCGTTGCGCGACCATGGGCTCGAGCCCGAGCGGTACCGCGGCTCGTTCGCACCGATCGCCCACCACGGGGTGCTGACGCTGATGATGATCCTCGCGGTCGCCGACGCCCAGACGCTGGTGTCGTGGAGCTCGGGCATGCGGTGGCGGGACGTCGCGCCGGGCCTGTGCGGACTGGCGATGATCGCCGGCATCGTCGGCCTGTATCGCCTGCAGCTGTGGGGGCTGCTGTGCAACTTGGTGCTCAGCGTTGCGGTCGCGGGCCTGGCGCTGACGCGTGTGCTGGATCTGCCGCCGGTGGTGGTGGCGATGCTGTGCACCACCGCGTCGTTGCAGGTGGTGCTCGCTGCCGTCGTGCTGCGTTCGATCCGCCGCGGTGCGCCCGCAGAGCTACCGCACTGGGCGCGCTGGGGTCGCTACTTGGTGTGGGGTGCGATCGTCGGTGTGATGCTGGTCGGCGTCGTCGTGTTCGTCGTCGACCCGGCACCGCATTGCGAGCAACAACTCGACTAGAGGGACCGAAAGCCGGGTGCGCTCGCGCGACTCACTCGGCGACGATGACGAAGACGAAACCTCGCCCGCAGCGACGCTCCCTGCGCGCGCGCCTCGACGCACGCGGGCGCTCGCGCCACCACGCCCGCGCGCGCACCGGCGGCCTGGCGCTGGTGCTCTGCACCGCGGCCATGGCGTTCGCGAGCACTGCACTCGCGCGTCCCACCGTGCCGCAGCAGTTCTGCGAGGTCTACCCCGAGCACCCCGAGTGCAACGGCGCGCTCGTCACCTGCGAGCTGTGCCACCCCTCGACCGACCCGGTGGCGTGGAACCAGTTCGGCATGTCGCTGTTGACCGCGCTCGGCGGTACGCCGGTCGAGCAGGGGCTCGCCGACGCCTTGCACGCGATCGAGGACGACGATGCCGACGGCGACGGGGTGATCAACCTCGAAGAACTCCTGCTCGGCACCAACCCCGGCCGCGCCGACTCGCTGTGGCTGCCACCGCTCGCGCCCGAGGCGGGCAACGACCACTACCGGCTCGGCGAGTACGACGTTGGGTTCGCCTACCGCCGCGCCATGGTGCTCTACTGCGGCCACTCGCCCGACTACGACGCGCTGTCGACGATCCGCGCGCTATCCGACGACGATGCCCGCGCGCGGCTGCACGAAGACCTCGCGGGGTGCCTCGATGCATCGTGGTGGCGGACCACCGGCCTGCGCGAGCTCGCGGATCCCAAGGTCAAGCCGATCCAGTCGGTCGGTGCCGACACCGAGGTCGTGATCGCCGGCTTCCGCGTGGTGCTGGCCGACTACCACTGGGACTACCGGCTGTGGCGCTACCTGATGAGCGACGACCGCGACATCCGCGGGCTGCTCACCGCGCAGTACCACGTGGTCGAAGATCCGCAGACCGGCGCGCTGTCGACGATAGATGGCGTGATCCCGACGCCGGACCCAACCGCGATCGACGGCGGGCAGCCGCTGGTGCCGGAGCATCGCGCCGGCATGCTGACCACGCAGTGGTTCCTGATGTCGAACACGATGTTCAGCGAGCTGCCACGCACGACCGCCGCCCAGGCCTACCGCGCGTACCTGGGCATGGACATCTCGAAGCACGAGGGCATCTCGCCGGTCGCGGGCGAGCCGAGCGACATCGACGACAAGGGCGTCGGTGCACCCGCGTGCGCGCAGTGCCACTCGACGCTCGACCCGCTGGCGTACGCGTTCGCCTACTACAACGGCATCGTCCTCGAGGGCATGAAGACCGGCATCTACGTCGAGGAGCGGCCGAGCACGCTGATCCCCGCGTGGAGTGACGCACCGCGCACGTCGATGCTGCTGGGCCAGCCGGTCGCCGATGTCGTGCAGTGGGGCGCGCTCGCGGCGAACAGCCCTTCGTTCCGCCGCGCGATGACGCTGACGCTGTTCGAGCACGCACTCGGCCGCGGGCCCATGCCCGACGAACACGACGACTTCGACGAGCTCGCGCGCTCGCTGCTCGACGACGGCCACTCGGCCAACCGCCTCATCCATCGCTTGGTCGACACCGCGGCCTTCGGGACCCCATGAGCGACACGATCATGATCCGCACCACTGCTCGACTGCTCTTGGGCTGCACGCTGCTGGTCGGCGCGTGCAAAGACGACCCAGCCGACGATGCGAGCGACGGACCTCAGCCGGCGTCGACCCGCAATCACCTGCTGTGGAAGCGCGCACACGCGCTAGAGCAGGATCTCTCGCGCGCGCTCGAGCTCGACCCCAGCGAGGTCTGCACCGAGTTGGGCGAGTACTCGTGCGCGGAGCTCGTGCACCTCACCAGCCTCGGCGGCCACGATCCGTTCCGCCAGGGCTTGTACCGACCACTCGGCCAGCCGCTGGTGACCACGCCGCTGGTCAGCGAGCGCATGGCGTTGGCGGCATGCACCCGCCGCGTGAACGCCGATCGAGAGGGCGAGCCCAAGGTGTTCACCGATCTCGATCTCGACGCCGCCGCGCCTGCGCCCGACACGAAGCCCTTCGACGCGACGATCACGACGCTGTACCGGCGCATGCTGCAGCGCGATCCCACGGCCGCCGAGCGGACCTTGCTCGGCGAGCTGGCGCTCGACGGCGACGGCGCGGCGATTCCAGCCGCCGACTTCGCCCAGCTGACGTGCTTCACCGTCGCCACGACCACCGAGTTCCTCTTCCTGTAGGTGCCCACGATGACACGCACGCACGCTCTCCCTTCCACATTCTCGCGCCGTGCACTGCTGCGCGGGGGTGCTGCCGCGGCCGGAGCCGGTGCGATCGCAGCGGCGATCGGCCGCGGCCGCGCCGCTGGCCCCTCGCAGGGCGACGCCGCCATCGATCGCAAGCTGCTGTTCGTAGTGTGCGCCGCGGGGGGCGGCAGCATCATCGACAGCTTCCTGCCGGTCGCGGTCAGTGAGGTCGGCGACGCCGCACTCGCCGACACCATCAACGCCTACCCCGACGACCTCATCGTGCAGCCGTCCGGCAGCAACCTCCGCGCGGTGGCGCCGATTGGCGAGTACTTCGTGTTCGCCAACAGCTACCCGCTGCCCGACTTCCTCGCCAAGCACTACCGCGACATGGCGGTGGTCGGTCACGCGTGCACCTCGGTCAATCACGGCATCGCGCAGAAGCGGGCCCTGACCGGCGCGGGCGTGCACGGCGGTCGTACGATCGCGGAGGCCGTCGCCGAGCGACACGGCGCTGGCCTGCCGCTGCCCAACGTCAACATGGCGACCGGCGGCTACGTCGAGCCCGGCGACGATCCGACGCTGTCGGCGTTCGCACGCGCAGAGATCGTCGCCGATCCGCTGACCTTCGCGCTCTCGACCCACGGCTCGCGCGGGCTCGTCGGTGCCCCTTCGGCGTCCGCGATCGCCCGCGCCCGCGGCGTGCGCGACCGACTCGACGACGCCAGCCCGTTCGGCCAGACCTTCCGCGATGCGCCGCTGCGTCGCGACTACCTCACGACCCGCCGCGAGCTGTCGCCCGCGCTCGAAGAGCTCGACCTCATCTCCAAGCTGATGCTGTTGCCACCCGATCGCCTGCCCGCCGAGTACGGGCTGGCCGCGTCGCCGCTGCAGAGCATCCTGCCCGAGACCTTCGGCCACCTCTACGAGGACAAGTGGGAGCAGCAGGCCGCGCTCGCGTTCCTGCTGACGTACTTCGGCCTGTCGGCGACCGCAACCATCGCCCTCGACTTCGCGCCCGAGTTCCACGGCGAGGACGTGGTCGCAACGCCGCTGGCCTTCGACTACAGCCACAGCAACCATCGCATCGCGCAGAACGTCATGTGGGGCCGGCTGATGCTCGCGATCGATGGCCTCATCACGCTGCTGCAGCAGACCGACTATCTCGGCGATCCGAGTCTCGGCAAGATGTGGGATCGCAGCATGATCTACGTCGCCACCGACTTCGGCCGCGACAAGCGACGACCCGCCGGCGCCAATGCGTGGGGCACCGCGCACCACCTCAACAACGGCAGCCTGTTCATCTCACCGCTGCTGCGCGGCAACGCGGTCTATGGCGGCGTCGACCCCACGACGCTGCTGACCCACGGCTTCGACGGCGCCACCGGAGTGGCCGATCCCCACGACGAGAAGCGCGAGGCCGACGTCTACAGCCTCATCGCGCAGACCTTCGGGATCGAGTTCAGCGGGCGCAGCGAGATGGCCGGCTTGCTGCGCTAGCACTGCGTCGCCGTCGAGCCCACACGGCCACCACGGGCACGCACCACGCAGCGCCACCGGCTCCGTGCGCGCTGCTGCAGCTGCACCCGGCAGCGCCCTCGCTCGCGGGGGCGGTCGTGGTCTCGCTGCCGCCGTCGTCGCTGCCGGTGGCGGTGGCCCCACCGTCGGTGGTGGACGCATCCGACGAGGTCGAGCCGTCGGCCGCGCCCGCGGGCACCAGCTCGGCCCGCAACGAATACCCGAACGGGTGCTTCTCGATCGACTCGGGCGACACCACCAAGAACGCATCGGCGCTGCCGTCGAAGCCGGTCAGCACGACCTCGCCGTGGCCAGCGTCGTCCCAGGTCGCGACGGCGTAGTCGAGCACCGCGCTGCCCGGGGTCACGCCGTCGGTACGCGCGAGCACGGCGTGCCATGGCACCGCGGCCTCGGCATCGAGCTCGACCCGCAGATCCATCCCCGCCATCCCCAGCGTCGCGGGCAGGTGGACCACGCCGAAGCCGAGGCCTTCGGGGAGGCTCGCGGCCGGTGGTGCGCCTTCACCGGGCAGCGCGTTGATGACCATGTGGCCGGGAATCGCCTCGACGTTCTCGCCGCCCTCGAGGTCGAGCACGCTCAACGTTGCGAGGTAGTGCGGCCACACCTCGTCGAACGACAGCCCGATGCCTTCGATCGCATCGCGAAAGAAGATCTTCTCACCGCTGTGCTCGGCGCCCCACTCCCAGGTCGCGCGCACCGTGTCGGGCCCGCCGTACTCCTGCTCGAGGAAGTACGCCAGCACCGCGGTGCCGTACATGTGATCGCCGCGCACGCCCGCGAACAGATCCGAGAAGTCGCTGTGCAGGCCCCACTGCGGGTTCGCGACGTACTGCCCGACGCGCGACCACACCCGCGGATCCTCGGCGTAGAAGTTCTCGATCCAGCTCGCGGTGCCCTCCATCCACCACGCCCACGATGCCAGGCTGTCGAGGTAGCTGCCCATCAGCGCGTACTGGAACGCGTGGCCCATCTCGTGGGCCGACGTCTGGGCGTGCTCGTTGTCGTCGAACGCCGGCCCGAAGATCGAGCACAGCGGCACGTCGTCGTCCTCGCACGCGACCGTGACGCACTGGCCGTAGGCGGTGTCGGTCGCGAGGTCGGCGCGCATCTTGATGGATTGCGACGGCGGCAACCACCCCAGCTCCTGCTCGTAGATGTCCCACGCCGCATCGGAGGCCTCGAGCACCGTCATCGCCTGCGTCTCGGACAGCGACGCGGGGTACTCGACCCAGACGTGGCTGCCCTCGAGCGCCGGTGGATCGACGCCGTAACACGGCGCCGGAATCGCGAGCACCATCGCCGCAAAGGAAGTCAGCATCGGGACGTCGAGCGTCGCGCGGACCGAGCCGGCCCGCAACCGTTCTCACGGCTGCGTGTCAGCCGCCGCCGTCGCGCAGATAGGGCCCGATCCGCCGGCGGAACGCGTCGCTCCACGGCGTCGGTCGATGGCTGCCCGCATCGATGCACACCACCACGCGCGAGCCGTGGGCGTACTCGACGTCCTCGTCCATCGGCAGCAGACGGAAGCCGAAGGTGAGGCTGGTGCGGCCGAGCTTCTCCACCCAGATGCGCACGCGCACCTCGCCGACGCCGGTCACTGGGCGCTCGTACTCGATGTGGTTGGTGCGCACGAGGTGGTAGCGATCGGGATCCTCCGCCGCCGACAGCACCCCGCCCCAGCCCATCGTGCGGGTCCAGAACGAGCCGATCGTGCGCTCGAACAGCAGCAGGTAGCGCGAGTTGTGCAGGATCTGCAGTGCATCGAGATCGTCGAAGTAGACGCCGTGGATGGCCTCGAAGAATCGCATGTCGGATGGCTGCGCGTGAGCGTAGCGAATGTCCGGGCCCGCGCGCGGATCGGCGCCCGATCGCGCGCGCGCGGGCCTACGGCCGTGATCACGCGGCCGCCCCGCCGCGTCGCAAAGGACGGCCCCGCACTCACTCGACGTGGAGCTGATAGGTGGCATTGGTCTCGAAGACCGCCTCGCCGTCCACGCACCGGGTTCCACCGAACTCCAGCGTATGATCGCCAGGTGGCAGCGGCCGCAACAACGCCCAGTGACCATCGACCCAGGTGACGCGTGGCCCCGCGGTGCCGCCGAAGTCCGTCGCGAAGTTGTCATCGCCCATGTTGACGGTGAACTGATCGAGCACGTCGACGTAGAGCTCTTCGTCCATGCTCTCGAGGTCCGGCAGGAGGTCCTCGTCGTCGAGCCGCAGGCTCAGCGCGCAGGTCTGCGCCCGGCGCTCTGCGAAGTACTCGACCACGAACGCCAGCCACGCCGCGAGGTCGTTCTCGGGGTCGTCCTCGATGATCGAGTCCGGCGTCGGTGCGACCCAGCGATTCATCAAGGGGAAGAAGATGTGCGCATCGGCCGGCACCGTGCACGCACGCTCCACCGCGCCACCCGTGGTCCCGGCGAGGTACCACACGCTGCCGTGCTGCTCGAGCGCACACGCGCTGCCGTCGGTGTCGCGCACCGGGCCCGTCGACCAGGGCTGCTCGAGGGCCCACTTCGTCCATCCGATCGCACGCCCCTCGTAGATCTTCTGCGCGTGCTTCGTATCTTGATGCACCAATGGATCGCGGTCGCAACCCGCCAGCGCCAGCACCGCAACCACTCCGATCCACCCCAACTTTGTCGTCGTCTTCACGTGATCCATCCCAACCTCCGCCGTCATCGGCCTTGCGCCTATCAGACCCGGCCGCCGCTGAAATGATCACCGAATCGCCCCACGAATCGACGACCGCGCGGGGCTACGTCGGCGCCGCGCGCACGCTCGCGGCCCACCGGCGGAGGTCGGTGAGGGTCGTGCGAATCGGCTTCCGCGACGCCGATAGCCGCGCCATGTTGGTGCGCAGCTGTTCGAGCGCCCGTCGGATCCGACTGCGCACGGTGCCAGGCGGCAAGCCCAACACCTCGACCAGCTCGGCGCCGCGGAGGCCCTGCACGTAGTACAGCTCGAGCGCGACCTGCAGCTCGAGCGGCAGGCGGCGCAGCGAGTGGACCAGGAGCTTGTGGTCCTCCTGGAACGCCAACGCCGCGCTCGGCGAGTCGTCGAGGTCCTCGATCGAGGTCACCTCGAAGTCGGGGTCCTTGGGCTGATTGGCCTTTCGGACCACGTGGGTGTAGAGCGCATTGCGGGCGATCGTGAAGAGGTACGTGCGGAAGCTGGCCGAGCCGCGGAAGTCATCGCGGGCCTCGACGCAGCGCAGGAAGGTCTCCTGCGTGAGGTCCTCGGCGGCATACTCGAGCTTGCTGCGGAAGAAGCCATAGACCTGCGCGAAGTGACGGGCGAACAGCTCCGAGCCAGCCGTGACATCGCCTGCTCGCCACGCCGCGAGCAGCTCGAAGTCGGTGGTCATCCAGGGTGACGGTACCATGCTCGTGATCCACGGGGTTCAGCCGCGCGGCCTGCAGAACTCGCCGTCGCGCAGCGCGGTGGCAAATCGAATCATCCAACGGCCATGGCCCGAGACCTCGCGCTGACCATCGCCGCCGAGATGGTGGAGCGCCCGCTCGAAGTATGTTTCCTCGTCGCCACGCCCCTGCGCACGTCGAGCACAACCGATCGCGGCCTCCAGCTCACCGAGCTCGGCATCGGACCACCACGGTCGCCGGGACTCGGCCTCGAGCGGCTTCGCGAGCGCGGCGAAGCCCTGCTCGGCGGTCACCGCATCGCCGCGCAGCAGCGCGACGTAGGCAGCGGGCAGCGCCTGCCCATCGGACGGGAGCGCGGCCAGCCAGCGCCGCGCGGCGGCCATCGCCGCGGCGTGATCCCGTGCGAGCACGTGCAGCACCACGCGGAAGCGCTCGCACTCCGCGAGGTTCCGCCCACGCTGGCCCTCCAATCGGCGGAGGTCCTCGCACAGCGGCGGCACCATCTTGAGCACCTCGTCGAGGGACTCGTGGTAGTTCAGGGCCAGTCGCCGCACCGTCAACGTGCGCGGATGGCCGTCGCCCGCGGCGGCACGCATGCGCTCGACCGCCTCGGCACCCAGCCGAGCGCGCGCCGCCGGGTCGCGCTCGAACTCCATCGAGCCGACCAGCGCCTGCGCGAGGGTCCGCTGTGCCGCGCGGCCGGAGACCCCCGGTGCGAGCTTGCGGATGCGCTCGTACAGCGGCTGCGCGAGGCTGCGGCGCCCCGCGGCCAGCTCGACGCCGGCGAGGTTGTTGTACAGCGACAGCGTCGCGAGGCTGTCGCCGTGTCGCTCGGCGATCGCTGTGATGATCTCGCGGCCCTCGGGGATCCGCGTGTGCTCGATCTGCGCGCCCGTCGCGACCGCCCACGCCTGCTGGCCCCACGCCTCCACCACGAGCTCGTCCGCATCGGCACGCAGCGCCGCACGCACTGCCTCTCCGAGCACGGCCGCGGCGTCACCTCGACGTCGCAGATCGATGAGCGCCTTGCCCTGCGTCAGCAGGGCCTCGGCTGCGAGCATGGGATCGTCGAGCTCGCGCACCTCGGGCAGCAGCGACTCCAGCTGCGCGTGCGCCACCTCGGCATGACCGAGCACGTACTCGGTCTGGGCCGCGCTCAGTCGCTCCGCGAGCGCGCGCGACCGCGGGGACGTCGGCACCTCGTTGCCCGACAGCCGCTCGAGATCGCCGCAGGCGTCCGGGTCCGGCAGGGTGCCGACCGCGAGCGCGACACCGGGGAGATCATCGACCCGCACCTCTCGGAGCACGCGACCGACGGTGCCCCATGCACTGCGTCCGCGATGCAGACAGGTCATCCGTCGGTCGAGCAGCGCCGACGACTGCTCGCCCCGCTGGTGGGCCAGGCACGCGTCGCGATACTGGGCCGTCCAGTGCGATGCGAACTCGTCGAGCTGCGTGCGCAGACGCGGCGCGAGCTCGGCCGCGAAGTCGCTCGGCTGGGACTGCACGTCGACGATCGCTCGCTCGCGATCATCGCCGGACCACGCCTCACCCAGGCGCTCGGCTCCGCCGCCGCAGGGGTCGTCGCCCGCCGCGGGCGCGCGCGCCGAGAGCCCGATCGCGAACGCGCCGGCGACCGTCGCGAGCATCGCGGTCGCAACCGCGAGACGCACCCGCCGCACCGCCGGATCGCGACGCAGCGCCCGCAACAGTGCATCGAGCGTGGGGTAACGCGCGTGTTCACCGAGCCCGCGTCGCAGCACGCGCTCGACCCACCGAGGCATCGCACCGCGCGGTGGCGCAGCGGGGCCGGACGGATCCGACACCAGCGGGACCGCCGTCGAATCGTTGCCGACGGCCATCGCCCGTGCCCGCGGCAGCGCGCCGGCCAGCGCCTCCCACACGGTCGCACAGAACGAGTACTGGTCCCCGCGGACATCCGGCGCCGCGCCACGCAGCTGCTCGGGCGCGATGTACCCCGGCGTGCCCAACACCGCCCCCGTGCGCGTGACGGTGCCGCGCTGCGATCGCGACGGTGCCTCCGGTGCCTCCGACGCTTCGCGCTCCGGCGAGGTCGGCTCGCTCGCGCTGCGGGCGAGACCGAAGTCGAGCACGCGGGCGCGCCCGTCCTCACCGATCAACACGTTGTCGGGCTTGAAGTCGCGATGGATGATGCCGGCGGCGTGGGCCGCCGCGAGCCCCTCGCCGGCGTCGAGGCACACCGCGAGCACCTCTCGCCAGGTCCGTCGCTCCGCCCGCGCCCACGCGCGCAGGGTGCTGCCGCGCACGTACTCCATCGCAATGAAGATGCGCCCCTCGTGCTCGCCCACGTCGTAGACGTGGACGACGTTCGGGTGCGCGAGCTTGGCCATGGCCTTGGCCTCGCGCACCAACCGCTCGCGATCCACGTCGCCCGCGTCGCGCCGGAACAGCAGCTTGAGCGCGACCTTTCGATCGAGCTCGGGATCGTAGGCCGCGTACACGATGCCCATGCCACCGGCACCGAGCCGCTCGACCACGATGTAGCGCCCGATCATCGACGCGGCGCGGGGCCCCCCGAGCAGCCGCGCCTCGATGGCCGCTCGCGCGCGGGCGACCTCGGGATCCTCGGCATCGACCCGCAGCGCGCGGGCCAACGTGGATGCGCCAGCGGCCCCGGGCTCGAATGCCGCGGGCGGGCCCTCGTGGTGGCCGTGCGTCGTTGCGCAACTCATTCCAAACCCAGCAGACCAGGGCAAATCCCGGATCCGAGAGAAGGACGCGCGAGCGCGGCAAACGATCACAGCCAGCGAGAATTTCCGCGGGGATCGTGCGATCCTCGGCGCCGATGCACCGGATCGTGCTGTTCTCGGGGGTCTTGCTGGCGTCGGCGTGCGCCCCGACCTTCGCCCCACCACTGCGCACTCAGATGGGCGGCGCGCCCGGCCGCGTGTACGAAGGCGATGTCGAGGTGGCGGGCGCGGCGACCGGGCGCGGGGCCCCAGCCTACGGCGGCCCGACGCTCGCGATCGGCGTCTCGCCGCGGGTGGCGATCGAGGGCGGTGGCGAGTTCGCAGCCGCGGCCACCGGCGAGGGCGGCTGGGCCCTCGGCTTCGCGGGTACGCGCATCACGGGCCGCGTGCCCGCACGGCGACGATTGACGCTGGTCGGCGACAACGAGCTCGGCATCGGGGCCGGCGTCGGCGGCACCAACTGCCAGCCGGCCGAGGGTTGTGACACCGATCGCCGGTGGTACCAACGCCCGGCGGGTGGGGCGTACGCGGGCTTCGGTGGTGCGCTGCGATGGCGCGTGCCCGCGCTCTACACCCGCATCCGCGCGCAGGTGATGGGCGCGCAGAGCGTGCCCGTCACCGTGTGGACCACGTGGAGCACCGGCCTCGAGCTGCGCTTCGTCGAGCGCGTCTCGGTGTGGGCCGGGGTCGGGCTGTGGAACTACTCCAACCGCGCGAGCCGCTTCACCGGCGGCTTCTACGAGCTGGGCCTCGCCGTGACGATCCCGCGCTGACCGACGTGCCAGGCGGAGCCGGCGCAGGCGCGGCACGGGCGATCCGGCCCGGTCGCGGCGCCCGTATCGAACGCGGATGTCCGTGCTCGGTAACCCCGGGCGTCGGCATCGCATACCCTCTTGCAAGCAAGGACCGACGCGACGATGCATGACGACCCCGACGAGCTGTCGAACCGCGAGCACACGCGCGAGCGCGGCCTGGCACGCCGCGACTTCCTGCTGAAGGCCGCCGCCGGCACCATCGTGACGGGCCTGGCGGGCGGGCTGTACGTGGTCGCGACCCCGAAGGCGCACGCCGACAATCGGCCCGATGGCCGGCCCCGCGTGCCGCCCGGCCAGCGCGTGATCGAGGCGCTCAAGCCCATGGGTGGTGAGCCCGGTGAGTCGGCGGTCTCGAAGTATCGCCTGCGCGTGCACGGCGAGGTCGAGAGCCCCTTCGAGCTCGACTTCGCAGCGCTGGTGGCGTTCGGCGCGGTCGAGCGCACCGTCGACGTGCACTGCGTGACCGGCTGGACGGTACTCGGCGCGCGCTTCAAGGGCGTCCGCATCAAGGACCTCGCGAAGAAGGCCGGCGTGAAGGACAGCGTGCGCCACGTGATCTTCGAGGGCGCACACGGCTACACCGCCAACGTGCGCTGGGCCGAGGCCACCGGCGACGACGCGCTGGTCACCTGGGAGCTCGACGGCAAGCGACTCGCCCGGCCCCACGGCGCACCGGTGCGCGCGCTGGTGCCCGATCTCTACTTCTGGAAGAGCGCCAAGTGGCTCGAGGGCATTCGCTTCGTCAAGCGCGACGAGCCCGGCTTCTGGGAGACCCGCGGCTACCACAACCACGCCGATCCCTGGACCGAGGAACGCTATGGCTGACGGAGCTGCGGCGCCGGGCCGGCGGCGCTTCAAGCTGCGGCCGTGGCTGCGCGCGCTGCATCGCGATCTCGGCTACCTCGCGGTCGGCCTGACGCTGGTCTACGCGGTATCGGGCCTGGCGGTGAACCACCTCGCCGACTGGGATCCGAACTTCGCGAACGTCGAGCGCGAGTTCGACGTCGCCGCACCGCTGCCCGACGACGACACCGCGGCCGCGGCCGCGGTCGCGAGCGCGGCCGGCATCGACGAGGCGCCCGTCGACATCTACCGCGTCAGCGACGAGGAGCTCGAGATCGCGTTCGAGGGCCGCACGCTGCACGCGAACCCCCAGACCGGGCACGTCTTCGAGGAGGGCCAGAAGCCGCGCGTGTTCCTGCGCGTGGCGAACTGGCTGCACTTGAACCGCGGCAAGAAGGCGTGGACGTGGTTCGCCGATGGCTACGCGATCGCGTTGCTGGTGTTGGCGACCAGTGGGCTGTTCATGATTCCCGGGCGCAAGGGGCTGGTGGGGCGCGGGGCAATCATCACGGCCATCGGCGTGGGTCTGCCGCTCGGGTACCTGTGGTTCTTCGGCGGGCCGTGAGCCCTTGGGCGCGACGAACCCCGCGGATGCCCGTCGCTGGCCGCTCTAGCGGCGCGAGCTCACCGCTGCGCGCAGCGACGTCACGATGACGAGCAGGAGGGCCCATGCCCCGGTGTCGAGGACGAAGCGCGGCCAGAAGGTCTTGGGCCCGAGCTCGTAGATCGTGCGCAGGGTTTCCGCCGGCAGCACCTCGAGCGCCCGCCCGAGCTCGGGCACGAGGCTGACCTGCGTCAGGAATCCGTGCAGCATCGTCAATGGGATCGCGAGCAGCCACGCGATCCACCATGCACCGGCGAGCGCGGCGGGCCGGTCGAGGGAGCGCAACGCGTCGCGCACGGTGAGCCACGGCAGGACCATGTTCGCCAGCGGGATGAACCACCCACCCACCGCCATGCCGGGCGACCACCGGGTGCTGCGGCCGCTGGCACGGATCGCGACGAACAAGCCGTGGATCCACACCAAGAACAGGATCATCGCAACCAGCGTGACCAGGTTTTCGAGGCCGTAGAGGCCACCGTCGATCATCCGGATGCGGTCGATCTCCGCCTCGGTGAGGGTCGATCCCGACGGCGGAAACGTCAGTTTGGCGACCAAGTAGTCGATGACGCGCATCCCCGCGCGCAGGCCGAGCAGGACGACGAGGGCGCCGCCCTGGGCGCGAATCTTGGCAAATGGATCCGACGGAGTTGGACGCACGTCGGAGTGGACGCGCACACCTCCGCGTCGGTTGCAGCGACCGCCTCCCCGCCCCGCTCGCTAAGGCGCGGCTTCGTAGCGGTCGGGACACTTCGCGATGAGATCGTCGCCGTGCAGGCTGGCGCCGTCGCTCGACAGCGTGCCGGTGATCATCACCTCGAGCTTGTTCTGGAACCGGTCCGGCAGCGCGCCGTCGTAGTCGATCGCAAGCCGCGCGCCGCGACCCTCGATCACGAAGCGATACGCCGGGGCGGCCGTCGCATCGCCGCCGCTACGCTGCAGGATCGGATCGGCGGCGACGTGGCCATGCACGCGCACGCGGGCGCCACGGTGCGCCGACGTGATCTCGTCGAGCTCGAGCGTCGGCGTCACCGCGGGCGGCACGATGGCGTCGACGACGAGCGCGGCGAGTCGCTTGGCATCCTCGTCATCGCTCGCCCCGGGGTCGGCCTCGCGCGGGGTCGCATCGCCGGCGCCGCGCGACACCAGGGCGTCGCAGGCGAGCAGCGCCACACACAGCGGGAACCACACAAGGCGTCGTCGCGCGGGCACGGGCGCACGAGCATAGCAATCACCGAGGACGCCGGTGGACCCTGTCCGAGAACAGCCGCGCGAACGCGGCGGTACCATCGGCCCACCCGAACGGGGGGTCGCCCATCGCCGCGATGTGACCGACGCGCCCGCAAGCGCGCGCCTGCTCGAGGGGACGGGGCTCACGGCACGTAGCGCGACCAGAACTCGATCGTCGGCGCCGAGATGGGATGATCGCAGTGCATCGCGCCCTCGTGCACCAGCGAATCCACCGCGAAGCCCATGCCCTCGAACTCCGCGATGCTGCCCATGATGTTGGGCGCGAGGAAATCCTGGGTGCCGTAGTTGAAGTAGATCGGGATCGCGTCGCGCGTGGCGGTGTCGGTCATGGGATCCCACGCCCACCCGAACGAGCTGCCCGAGCCACCGCAGCTGGCCGCGAACACGCCGGGCACGCGATGGCCGACGTGGGCGATGAACGAGCTGGCGAAGAACCACGAACCGCCCGAGACCCCCCAGTACAGGCTCTGCTCGGCGTACTGCGGCTCGTAGGCGGCGAGGAACACCTCGATGGTGGCCGCGACCTGCTCGGCATGCGAGGGCTGTGCGGCGCCGAAGGCCACGGTGCCGTCGTCGTAGAACGCCGGCGAGAGCACACCGACGATCATCGTGTTGCGCGGCTGCGTCCACGCGAAGAGGTCCTCCGAGAAGGCCCAGTTCTCCATGTAGTCGGCCGCGCCGTCGCCGTGCAGGTAGATCGCGAGCCGATCGACGCGCTGGCCCGGCGGTGGCGGGAAGAACTTCACCTCGAGGCCCTCGACCATCGCCTGACAACCGGCGTGGCCCTGGTACTCGAACGGCGTGTCGCACGGCAGCCCCGCGGGCACGGGCGCATCGGCGGTGGTGCTGTCGCTCCCCGGCACATCCGTGTCGGTGCCGTCGGTGGTGCCGTCGCTGGTGTCGGCGACCTGCGTGGTCGCATCCGTGTCACCGTCGTTGGACGCCGCGTCGCCGCAGCCCAGCGAGATCGAGCACACCAGAGCGATCGCGCTGCAGGAGGTCGGCGAGACGAGGGACATGGTCGAGCATGGTAGCCCGGCTTGCGCGAGCCTGCCGCGTGCGGTCGCGCGTCGGCGAGCGCGCGCGCGCGTGCCCGCACATCGCCGTGGTACGGTCGCCGGCGAGCGATGTTGGCGCTGCAGCTCGATGACGCGGGCCGCCCCGTGCGGGCCCATGACCCTGCGGGCCTGCTCGCGTGGCAGCTGCAGTGGAACGGCGACGCGCTCGCGCACGCGTGGCTTCGGCTGCCCGATCGCGACGATGCGATCGAGCTGGCGCCGTTGGCCGGCGACGACCTCCTGCTCGGACGCTGCGATCGCCTGTTGCACCGCGGCAGTGCGATCGCGAGCATGAGCGCGGTCGCGTGGGCGGCCCCGACGCGGATCCCCGCGGTCGATCGCCCGGGTGCGCTGCCGCCGGGCGCGGGCACCTGCGTGCTCGACCTGGTGGCCACGCTCGCGCGCCACGCCGGCGTACCCGGTCTGCGCTACCGCGGGCCCTACCCCACCCCCGCGCTGTTCGAGTCGCTGCGCCACAGCTTCACGATCGACGGCGACGAGACGCACGCACGTCAGTGCTTCGACGACGCGCTCGAGCACGCCGCGTGGCGCGGACGGATCGTCGAGCCCGACATCAGCTTCGTGCCCACGCCCCATCATCGCAGCTGGCCCGCGCCCGGCATCTGCCTGCAGCGACGCGACGGGATCGATCGCGCGTGGATCGACGGCCGTCCCTACGACGCCGGCGATCCGACCCACGCGCTCGTGCCCGACGACGACGGCGGCGTGATCGCATGCGTCCGCGTCGGCGGCGAGCGACTCGGCGAGGTCGCGCGACTCGATCGCGACGGCGTGCCGCGGGGCCCGATCGCGCGGGCCCTGCCATTTCCCCCGGAGCTGCTCGGCCTCGAGCTACCGCCCGCGCTCGTCGAGGTGCTCGCGCAGGTGCTCGCCGCGGCCGCACCGGCACCCGTGCGCGACGCCGTGCGCAGCTTCATCGAGGGCAGCACGCTGCGCTTCGACGACCTCGGCCTCGCGCTCGCGAGCGCCGAGCCGGGCGAGCTGCGGGTCCACGCCGCGCTGGCAGAGCCCGTGAGCACGGCAGCGGGATCGCGCTCGCTCGCGATGCTCGCGGCGGTGCTGCAGGGGCCGGTGCTGCGCGGCGTGCAGCGGCAGCTCGCCGACGGTGGCCGATGAGCCGATGAGCACGGCGCATCCCGCACTGCATCGCCGAGGCGGACGTCAACGCGGAGATGACGACCTTCGGCACGGGCAGCATCAACTTCACCGTGGTCATCGACGACGCCGACATCGCCAAGGTGGTGCCGGTGCTGCACCGCGGCTGCTCGAAGGTGGATGCGACCGGTCGTGCGCTAGCGGCGGCGACGGAGGTCGAACACCGGCGCGTGAATCTTCGCGCCCTCGAGGTGCAACGACTGGCAGTCGGGTGCGGGCGCGCCTTCGAGCTGGGCGTCGGGCGCCGACGGATCCGCCAGCCGTGCGCACAGTGTGTAGTCGCCTTCGGGCAGGGTGAACTGCGGGGCGATCAGCTCCCAGCTCGCGTCGATGCCGTCGGTGCTCACCGCGGACATGGTGATGGTGCGGTTCACGTCGGGGTCGTAGACGTAGCGGAACTCGTCGGCGTGCAGCTCGTAGATCGAGTGGTCGAGTCGGATCTCGGGCCGCACGTCGGCGTCGCGGCTGGGATCGACGTGCAGCTGCACCTGCGCGTCGGCGCCCGCACGCACGACGACCACGGCACGCGTCGGCACCACGGCGGCGCAGTCGTAGACGCAGTCACGCACGAACTCGACCGCGTAGGTGCCTGCGCTGACGGTCGGCGATTCGAACGTGCCGCCGGCCGTGGTCGCGAGCGCGATCGCGAGCTCGCTGTCGAGCGCCTGCACGCGCACGGTGCCGTGCTCGGGCCACTTGCCACGGTGCACGGAGCCCGACACGGTGCCGCCGGCGGTGAGTCGGAGCTCGAGCTCGACATCGGTGTCACCGGCCGGAACCCGCACCAGTCGCGCCCGCTGTCCACCTTCGTGCAGCGCCCAGATCATCACGTCGTCGGCCGCGATCGGCATCGCGAACTCGCCGCGTTCGTCGGTCTCGGCCACGTGGTCGACCTCGAAGACCTCGTTGGCTTCGATCGCGCCGTCGGCGATGACGATGGCGCGCGCGACCGGCACGCCGTGGACGTCGACGACGCGACCCTGCAGCTCGCGCAGTGCGGTCGCGTCTGCGGTGGTGGTACCGCCGCACTCGTAGTCGTTGCCGTCGAGCTCCGATGCGAGCGCCGCGAGGCGATACATCTCGGTGATGGCGGCGCGATACTCGTGAGCGTCCGGCGGCGACACCAGCGAGCGCCCGCACGGCAGCTCCATGATGTGGAACGCGGCCGCGGGCACGGCTTCGGCCATGGGCGCGGCGAGCTGGGCTCGCGGCCGCGGGGTCGCGCGCGGCACCTGCGGCACCGCGGCCGGTGGCATCGATCGCGGCGGTGCTGCGGCGACGACCCGCGGTGAGGCCGGGGGCGGCGCGGGTGGGTCGTGGGCCTCGACGGCCCGCGACGACGCCGTCGCACCGGCGACGACCGCGACACCGGTCGCGGCCGCGAGCGCACAGCAGACCACGGCGGCGACCGGCAGCGATCGCGTCACCCGCGTGCGTGCGGCCGCGCGGGGCTGCATGCGCAGCGTCTGCAGCACGGCACACGCGGCGGCTTCGCGCGATCGCTTCGGTGCGAGCTGCACCGCGAGCATGCGCTCGATGTCACCGCGCAGGCGCTTGCGACCACGACTGAGGCGTTGCTCGACCGCCGCGACCGAGAGTCCGAGCGACTCGGCGACCTCGTGGATGGATTGCTCCTCGAGATAGTAGGTCACCAGCACGTCGCGATAGCGCGAGGGCAAGCCGTGCAGCGCCGCACGCACGAGCGCGGCCTGTTCGCGCGCCGCCGTGTGCTCCTCGACCTCTGCGGGCGCGCTCGCGGGGCCGTGACGCGACGCCAGTGGCTCGGGCCGCAGCCGTCGCCGTGCGTTGCGGGCGAGGTTGCGCGCGATGCCGCAGACCCACGCGCGCAGCCGCGAGGCATCGCGGAGCTCGTCGAGCTTGGTCCACGCGGTGACGAACGCCTCCTGGGCGATGTCGTCGGCCTGACCGGCGTCGCCGAGCACCACGAACGCCGCGGCGAGCACGGCACGGTGGTGGCGCTGGATCAGCGGGCCGAAGGCATCGAGGCGACCGCCACGCGCCGCATCGAACAGTGCGGGGTCGGACTGCGGGGCCTCGTGGGGCGCGCCCTCGTCGGCGGTTCGGCGGGCGCGAAGTGCAGCGGGCGGGTGCGGCGGGCTCGTCACGACGACGTGTGTCGCCAGCCTTCCACGACCTGACGCTCGCCGTGGTTCCCGCGGCGGTCGCCGTCGTCGCCGCGTGGGCGGTCGTTCTACCGTTCTACCGTGGGTGCCGTACGGGCCCGCGCACGCTCCGGCGCCTGCAGCGGATCGAACCCCACCGACGAGGTCGAGGTGCGGGCGGTGCCAGGCGATGTCGAACACCCCTTCTCGGTCGCGCAGTTTCTCTTCTCCGGCAAGGCGAACCCCACCGTCAGCGACTTCGGTGCGCCCGCGATGATCCGTCGACCGCAACGTCAGCTACGCCTGCCGGCGGCAGCGCGGTCGCACGCATCAGCGACGCGCCGCCGATCCCGTGAGTCAGCAACGCGCGCAACACGGCCGCCCGTGATCAGGCGCTGCAGCGCGCGGCCGTGGTAGCGTCCATCGGTCGTGACGCTGGTGGCCACGATCGCGTTGGCGCTGCACGGGCTGCTCGGGCCGCCGGACGTCGTCGTGGCCCAAAGCCCGGGCGATGACGATCCGCTCGAGCTCACGTGGTCGGCGCCCGATGGTTGTCCCGATGCAGCGCAGGTGCGTGAGCACGTACAACGCCGTGCCGGTACCACGGCGCTGCGTCGGACGCTGGCGCGCGGACGCATCGAGCGGCTCGACGACAGCACGTGGATGCTCGAGCTGGTGCTGGAAGGTGACGACGGCGCCTTTCGACGCGAGCTCCGCGGCACCTCGTGCGAGGCCCTCACCGCCGCAGCCGGCCTGCTGATCGCGGTTGCCGCCGATCCGACCACACGGTCGGGCGCACCGCCGGACGAAGCCGCGCCGCCCCTCGGCTCGCAGGTCGACGAGGACATCACGAACCCGCCTGCCGTCACCAGCGCGGCTCCGCCGTCGCGGCCACCGCCCACGCCACGAGCCAGCGACACGCGCGCGCCGGTCGAGACGTCGATGCGAACGCGCACGCGCGGCGTGGATGCAGCACTGCGCGTCGACATCGGCGGGCAGTTCCTCCGCGTGTTGCCGGCGATCGCCGACGCGAGCTTCGGCGGCGCGCTGGCGGTGCGGTGGCCGCGGGCCCGCGCCGAGCTGCGCGGGCGCTATCTGCCGGGCCAACGCAGCCGCTACGCCGACCGTCCGAGCCTCGGCGGCGTGATCGACCTCTGGACCCTCGGCGCCTCGGGCTGCTACGCCCCGCGATGGCAACGGCTCGAGTTCCCGATCTGCGCGGGAATCGAGCTCGGCATGATGCGAGGGCGCAGCTTCGGCGCGATCGACAACCGCGATGCCGCGGCGTTGTTCGCCGCCCTGCCCCTCGACGCAGCGCTGGTGTGGTCGCCGATCCGCCGCGTGGGACTGCTCGCGGGACTGGGCGTCAGCCCGACCCTGCGTCGCCCCGGCTTCCATGTGCGCGACCTCGATCCCGTGTTCGTCGCGGCCCCGGTCGCCGTGCGCGTGGCGGCCGGGCTCGAGGTGCGATTTCCGTGACAGACTACCCGGGAGCCGGAGACTGCGAGGGCGGACCGGTGGAGCTCTTGGATCGGATCGCGAGCGACGATGGGGGCGCGGCTGCGTTCGCCGCCCTGTATCGCGAGCACTTCGGCTTCGTCTACGCGTGCCTATTGCGCCTCGGGGTCCCGCGCGCCAGCGTCGAGGACGCCGTCCAAGACGTGTTCGTGACGGTGCATCGCCGTCTCGGCGAGTTCGAGGGCCGTAGCTCGCTGCGCAGTTGGTTGTTCGGCATCGTGCGACGGGTCGCGTTCCGACATCGCCGCAGCGCGTCGCGTGCCGAGCACAAGCTGCGGGCGCTGGCGGTCGAACCGACCGACCGCGACGATCCACAATCGTCGCTCGAGCAGGCGCAGCGCGGCGCGCTGTTGCTGCGCGCGCTTGCCGACCTCGACGACGACAAGCGCACCGCACTCACGCTGCACGTCTTCGAAGGCCTCTCGGGCCCCGAGCTCGCGAAGTTCCTCGGCATCCAGCTCGACACCGCCTACTCTCGCATCAAGTCGGCGCGGCGCGAGCTGCAGCGCGCATTGGCACGACGCGGCGTCACCGCGGACGCCGAGGAACTGGTCGCCGACGCCAAGGGCAGCACCGCGGCGACACCTGCGACCGCGCGCCGCGTCGCGGCGGTGCTGGCCATGCGGCTCGGCAACCCAGCCCAAGTGACCGCGACCACCGCGGTCGCGGCCGCGAGTGCGTGGCTCGGCGCAAAGGGCATCGGCGTGCTCGCGGCGCTCGCGATCGGCATCACCGCGACCGTCGTCACCCGCCGAGCGAGCGCGCCGTCACCCACGCCTGCACTCGCGGCCGTGGCCGCACCCGCGCCGACGCCGGCGACGATCGAGGATGCGCCGCCGCTGCCGGCCGAGCTCGCACCCGTGGGCGTCGTGGGTGCCCCGGTGCGATCGCCCGCACCCGGCGCCGCGACTCCGACGACGCCGGCGCGCGCAAGCCCGCCGGGCAATGCCCCCACCGACGCACTCGCGGCTGCGCTCGCCGCCGAGGTGGAGCAGATCTCAGCGGTGAAGGCCGCCATCGATCGCGACGACCCGGAGGCCGCACTCGCGCTGCTGGCCGAGCACGTCCGACGTTTTCCGGATGGTCAGCTCGCGAGCGAGCGCGAGGGTTACCGCGCGATCGCCCTGTGTCGCGCGGGGCGACGCGCGGCCGGCCGCGGCGAGGCCCGGGTGTTCGTGGGCCGACACCCGCGCTCGCCGCTGGTCGCCCGCGTGTCGCAGGACTGCGAGCTCGCAGCACCCACGCGCTGACAGAAACCCCCACGACCGGAGACCACAGTTCGCATGCAAGCTTGGCAAACATCGCAGTCATGGGTTGGTCGCGGGGGTCGCTGTTGGGCACTCGCGCTGCTGTGGGTCGGGTGCGTCGGCCCCTCGAAGGAGATCGGCGTCAGCGCGACAACGGTCGGTTCGAGCTCGGCGTCCGACGGCGACAACACCTCATCCTCGGGGATGGAGTCGTCGAGCACGGCGACGGGCACGACCACCGGCGAAGCATCGAGCTCGGCCACTGCGACCACCAGCAACGCCGAGAGCGGCAGCGAAAGCGCCAGCGAGACCACGGCGGGCCTTCCGACCACCTGCGAGGCGGCGCAGTCCGAAGCCGAGTGCTCAGCGGTCGACAGCGCGCTCGAGACCTGCGCGTGGGTGCCAACGATCGTCGTCGCCGGTGGCACGTGCGACGTGGTCGAGACCGGCTTCGAGGGCGAGTGCGTGCTGGCGTCGGCGGCCGATGGCTGCCAAGGCGCGGGCGACTCGACCTGCCCCGATGGACTCACGCGGGTGTACTTCAACCTGCTGGGCCTCGAGATCGGCGCGGTCGAGTTGGTCGCGCTCGACGACGCATTCGAGTGCGAAGCCGCCGCGGCCGGCTTCGAGCCCTGCACGATGATCCCAGGGGACCCCGTCACCTACGAACCGCCGGAGTGCGGTTGCGCGTGCCCGCAGTGACGCGATGATCCGATGATCCGATGATCCGCGGCTGCGATCGACACTCGTTGCGCGCATCGAAGGCGGGGCCGTGAACCCCCAGTCCGTCTCCGCCGGCGAACCAAGGATTTTCCTGTCCGGTCCGGCGACGGTGCGCACTGAGGTCCTCGGCACCGGTGACGATGGACACGCGACTCGAACTCCCGACGCAACGCACCCCGCGACCGGGCGTAGGACACTCGCGTCGACACCCGCGATGGGCGCGATCCATCGCACGCGCTCGAGACTCGGCCGTGCTGATCCCGTGGCTCGCGCTCTGCCACCGGGAAGTGGCGCGGCTTCGAGTCCCAACGGTAGCGACGTCGGGGCCGGCACCACGGCGTTGCTCGGCCGAGGGCGTCGCGGTAGCTTCGTGCGGCGATGATGGGAACGCAACGGGTCGCGCTTCGTCACCAAGGCCGTGAGCTCGTCGTGGCCTCGGACGACGCGGCCGTGGTGTTCTCGTCGTCGGTCGGCGATGAACCGCGGCGGGTCGAGTTCGCCGCGATCCGATCCGTGCGGGTCGCACGGATCGGGACGCTCGAGGCCTGCGTCCTCACGCTCGCCGATGGCACCGAGCGGACGATCGCCACCGACGATCGCAGCTGCCGAGCCGACTACGCCGGGTTCGTGCGCGGGCTGTTCGCTCGCCTACACCCGCGCGGCATCGCGTTCATCGCCGGGTCGTGGTTGGTGATCGCGATCGCCGTCTCGGCGTGTGCTGCGATCGGGATCCTCGCCGCCCTCGCCTACGCCGGCGTGCTCGACCTGCCTTTCTCGCGCACTCGCATGCTCGTCACGATGGTCGTCACCACGCTCGCTTGCCCTGCGGTCGTGCTGCAGGCCCGCCCGCGATCGCTGCGCAGCGCCGACGAGCTCGACGCCAAGCTCCCCAAGCCGTGAACTCCGGCGCGCGCGCCGTGGAACACGCGCGACTCGCGTCGCGATCGTGCTTCGATGGCAGCCTACTCGTGCACCCCGCAGCCCTCGACCTCTCCTCGCGGGCACAGGCCTCGCGCTCGAGGTGCAGATGTCGACGAGCCTTGCCGTGCAGCTGTGCCCCGCGCCGCCCCCTTCGAGCGATCACTCCGCCGTGAATTCGCTGCGCGGCCCGTCGACACTGTGGGTGCAGTCGGTCACCCGCGCGAACCACTCATACCGCCCGCCCGCGGCCAGCCCCGACCACGGCAGGTCGACGGTGCTGCCGGCCTGCACGTGCTCGACGGTGCCGATGAGCTCGAACTCGCCGCCGCCGTGGTCGAGATCGATGGGCAGCACGAAGTGCGCGTCGTCGGTCTCGTACCACTGGTCGAAGTGCGGTGAGTAGGTCTGTACCTCGAGCTCGCCGAGGTCGGCGCGGAAGCTCATCAGGCGCAGCTTGCCGGAGCCGCCCATGCCGTCGAACTGGTAGTCCGACAGCAGCGAGTGCACGGTGCTGGCGGCGACGTCGGTGCGACGGCCCTCGTCCTGCACGTGACCGCAGACCATCAGCCGCAGGTTGGGCTCGCCGCGCAGCGCCTGCCAGCGGGCCTGGCCCTGGGCCGAGAACGGCGTGTCGACGGTGACGCCGTTGCCGGTGCCGACCAGGCACGAGTGCTGCACCACGATGCCGTAGTGATCGGGGTGATCGGCGAGCACGCGACGCGCCCACGCGAGCACGTCGGCGTCGGGGCCGGTGTTGTCGGTCGGGGTGCCGGGCTGGTCGTACTCGAAGAACAGCGCCACGAACTGGGTATCGCCGCTGCCGAAGGTGATGAACGAGGCGTCGTTACGATCGCCGAAGTGGCCACCGTAGTAGTCGCGACCCTCGAAGCGCGTGGTGCCGAAGTACTGGTTGTAGAAGCCGGTCTGGCCGGGATACGAGTTGGTGGCCTGATCGTGATTGCCGACCGCGACGCCGTAGGCCACGCCCTCGGGCCGATCGGGCAGCGCGTCCTCGAGGCGCTCGAGCGCGTTCTGGGCGACCATCCACTCCTCGACGTAGGTGTGGCCGTCGTCGACCAGATCGCCCACGTGCAGCACCGCCCGCACGTCGAGCGACTCGGCGCTGTCGGCCAGCCACTGGGTCTGGTCGTAGAACATCTGCGCGCTGCCACCATGGGTGCCGTCGCAGTAGTACTGGGTGTCGGGCAGCACCGCGATCGAGAACGACTCGAGCTCCGGGATCGGGCGCCCCCACAGCTCGACGCGCAGCTCGTCGGCGTCGGCGTCGGCGGTCTGCACCGACAGCACCACGGCGTCCGACGGCGCGGTCTCGACGGGCGCGAGGTTGGTCGCGCTCGGTGATGCCGAGGCGATCCGCGGCCGCCCCGGCAGCGACCACGCCCCGCCGGTGCGCTCGCCGACGAAGCCGCCCACGAGCTCGGGCACGCTGCCGTCGTCGACGGCGTCGAGCGGCCAGTGGGCGACCAGGCCCGTGGTGTCGGGCGGCGCGGCGAACATGCCCGCCTGCAGTGCGGCCTCGTCGAGCGCACGATCCCAGATGCGCGCGTCGTCGATGCGACCATCGAAGGAGCCCGCGGCGCGTCCCATCGAGTCGTAGGTGGTTCCGATGCCGCTGTGCTGGATGCTGTCGTTGCGGGGGCTCGCGCCGTCGGTCGACGCGGTCGCGTCGAGCGAACCGTCGAGGTAGAGCCGCCAGTTGCTGCCGTCGAAGCTCGCCGCGACGTGGTGCCATGCGCCGGTCTCGAGCACCGCGGTGCCGGTCACCGGATGATTGAGGCCACTGGCGAGATCCTCGAAGTCGGCCGCGAGGTGGCCCTGGGCATCGACGCCGAACACGTAGTTGCAATCGACGGTGCTGCCGTCGTCCTCGCCGCGACCCTTGGAGAGGATCGGCTCGACCGCCACACCGCCGACGCCCGACGACGCGGTGGTGCCATAGCCATCCCAGCGCACCCACGCCTCGAGGGTGAACTCCGCCAGCCCGAGCGCGGGCACCAGGCCGACGTGCACGCCCTCGCCCGCGCCGACCAGCTCGAGCGCGGCGCCCGGATCGTCGTCACCGCAGGTCGGTGGCACCGGCACGCCCATGTCCGGCAGCGGCGCGTCGTCGTGACCGCTGTCGCTGCTGTCGGCCGCGTTGCTGGTCGCGCCCGAGCTGCCCGCCGCGGTGCTGTCGCCCGAGCCGACGCCGCCGTCGTCACCGCGACCGCCCGATCCCCCTGTGCCGCATCCGACGACGCCGAGCAACGCGCTCGCGATCGCCAGCTGCGCCGAACCTCGAATGCACGCCTGCGTGCCCTTGCAGTGCCCCATGGTCGCGAGCGTACTGCAGCGACCGCGGCGTCGACCCGCGCCGGCGATCGCCGCTACGCAGGAGTCGCAACCACGCGCACGGCCCGCGCGCGATCGCGTGGGCCAGTGCACGCTCGCGACGCGGGCCGACGCGCGCGATCACCCGTGCTAGCTTGGACACCAAGGTGAAACCCCTTCGCGTCGAAGTTTGGTCGGACATCGCGTGTCCGTGGTGTTGGGTCGGCAAGCGTCACCTCGAGCAGGCGATCGCGGGCGCGGGCGATCTCGGCGACGTCGAGGTGGTCTCGCGTGCGTTCGAGCTCGACCCGGCGGCGCCGCAGCAGCCCGAGCCGGGCCTCGATCTGGTCGCTCGACTCGCGCGCAAGTACGGCGCGTCGATGCAGCAGGCGCAGCAGATGATCGATCGCATGACGCAGGTGGGTGCCGCCGACGGCCTCGACTTCCGCTTCGATCGCGTGGTGCCGGTGCGCACCTTCGACGCGCACCGGCTGCTGCACTGGGCCGCGCTCGAGGGCCGGCAGCCACAGCTGGTCGAGGCCCTGTTCCGCGCGTACATGCACGAGGGTCGCGCGGTCTCCGATCACGACGTGCTGGTCGAGCTCGCCGCGCAGGCCGGCCTCGATCCCGAGCGCGCCCGCGCGACGCTGGCCGGCGATGCGTACACGCAGGAGGTTCGCGCCGAGCAAAAGAAGGCGCGGGAGCTCGGCATCACCGGCGTGCCGTTCTTCGTGGTCGACGGCCGCTACGGCATCTCCGGTGCGCAGCCGGCCGCGGTGCTCCGCAAGGTGCTCGAGCAGGCGCGCAGCGAGCAGGCCGAGCAGGCGCCCGCGGCCGACGACCCCCTCGCGTGTGGCCCCGACGGCTGCGACGTACCGGCGTAGGCGTACCCGGGTGACGGCGCGAGGGCGATCGGTCATCCTCGGATCCCATGACGCCATGGTCTCGACGCATTCGGATGCTGCTGACGTGCATCGCGATCACCGCCTGCGGTGGTGACGACGGCGGCAGTGGGACCAACCCCACCACCACCGACCCGACCACGACGGCCATGACCGCGGGCTCGAGCTCGACGACCGACGTCGGCACGGGCAGCTCGTCCGGCGGTGCCGAAGCCAGCTCCGGCGGCGCCGAGACCAGCTCGAGCGGCGCCGCCGACTCGAGCTCGGGTGGCGCCACCACCGGGCCTGCCTGCGATCCGCCGGTGGTCGGCGAGTGGAACGCGTGTCGCGACGAGATGGGCACCATCGACAACACGCTGTGCAACTGGATGGGCACCGGACGCAGCGTCGGGACCATCAGCTGCCTGTCGGCGTCCTCGAACGCCGACGCCAACGTGTGCTTCATCCGCGGCTGCGTCGACGCCTGCGACTGCTTCGATGCGCCCGCGACCGGCACCGCCGAGGTCGTGTGCGCGCCGATCCTCGCCAACGACGAGATGGGCTGCGCGCTCGACTGCAGCGAGGGCAAGCTGTGCCCCGACGGCATGGAGTGCCTCGACAACCTCTGCTTCTGGGTGCCGCCGGCATGAGGCCGTGGCGTCGTCGCGAGCTGCTGCGCTCGCTGCCGGCCGTCGCGCTCGCGCCCGCGATCATCGGTTGCGAGGGCAAGGGCACCACCATCGTGCGGCCACCGCGATCGGGGCTGGCGCAGATCCGCCAGCGCATCGAGGCGCGCGCGACCACCGACGGCGCGGGCGCGACGTTGCACCGCGTGTTCCCCGGGCCAACGCTCGCGAACCTCGATCCGTTCGTGCTGCTCGACGACTTCGACGTCACCGAGCCCGCCGGCTTCCCCGAGCACCCCCACCGCGGCTTCGAAGCGTTCACCTACATGATCGCCGGCGAGTTCCACCACGAGGACAACCTCGGCAACCGCTCGGCCATCGGCGCGGGCGGGACCCAGCGCTTCAACTCGGGGGCAGGCGCGCGGCACTCGGAGATGCCGGGGCCGGGCGGCAGCAACCGCGGCCTGCAGCTGTGGGTCAACCTCGAGGCCTCGCGCAAGACGATGGCGCCGGAGTACGAGGGCATCGCGGGTCGCGACATGCCCGTGCGCGAGGTCGACGGGCTGCGCGTGCGCACCATCGCCGGTGGCGACTCGCCGGTCGCCCTGCACACCGAGGTCGACTACCTCGACGTCGAGTTGCTGGCCGACACGAGCTTCGAGCGCGAGGTATCCACGGCGCACGACGGCCTGCTGTACGTGCTCGCCGGCGAGATCACGATCGGCGACGAGCACATCCCGGCCCGCACCGCCGCGTCGCTGGGCCCCGGCGCCGTGCAGGTGCGCGGCGCCGCGGGTGCTCGCTTCGCGTGGCTCACCGGACGGCCGCACCGCCAGCCGATTCGCCACCGTGGCCCGTTCGTCGACTGACGACGATGCGCGACCACTTCGCGTCGACGCCCGAGACACGCGCGGACGATCGCTCGCGCCCCGCGACAGACCTGCTACAACCGCAGGCCACGCAACCTTAGATGGCGCCCCTGGCATCGATCGTCGCGGCACGACTGCTGCTCGCCCCCGACCCGGCGCACGCCGATGTCGATCCGTGGGCGGGCGAGCCGGCCGCATCGTTCGGCGCGGTGCAGCTGCGCTGGCGCGGCCTCGACGGCTGCCCCGATCTCATGCGCCTGTCGGCCGAGATCCGCGCCGGCCTCGGTGTGCCACCGGCCCCGGGCGATCCGCTCGCGCTGCGCATCGACGCGCAGGTGCAAGCCCTCGACGCCGGCCAGCTCGAGCTCGCCGCGACCACGACCTCGGCGACCGGCCACGAGACGCGCACGTGGGTGGTCGACAGCTGCGAGGTCGCGGCCGAGCTGACCGCCGCGCTCGTCACCTCGGCGATCGATCAGGCCAACCTCGAGCCGCTCGAGCCGCTGCCACCGCCGACGCCGGGCCCGCGCGCGGCGGCACCGATCGCCCCCGCACCGACGCCCTCGGCGGCGCCGCAGCAACCCCCGCCGCGGTGGCGCACGCGCCCGGGCTTCGCGGTGCGGGCGAGCGCCGGCTTCGAGGCCGGCGGGCTGCCGAAGATCGGGGCCGGCTTCGCGCTCGCGGTCGCACTCACCTGGCGATGGCTGCGAGTCGAGGCGATGGCGAGCCAGTGGTTGCCGCGCGAGGCCAGCTCCGACGGCGGTGCGAAGGCCCGCATCCTCCTCACCACCGCGACGCTTCGGGGCTGTGCACAGGCGCGGCTCGGTCGTCGCGTCGAGCTCATGCCGGGCTGCACCGGCATCGAGCTGGGCTCGGCCTTCGGGCGCGGTGAGAACCTCGATCTCAACCTCGACGACCAGGTCCTCTGGGCGGCATGGGACCTGGGCGCCGGGCTCGCGGTTCGCGCCCACCGGCGCCTCCGCGTGATGATCGACGCGCATGCTGCGATACCGCTCGGATCGCCGCGCTTCGAGATCCGCAACGAGGGCGCGATCTGGCGCGCGGCGGTGGGGGTCCGGGTGCTGGCCGGCCTCGAGATCGTGCTCGCCGACCCACGAAGACGCCGCCGACCGTGACGGATGCGCCACCTCGCGGCATGTAGATCCGAGGTGGCCTCCATCACCAGCCTGCGCGAACGCGCCCGCATCGAGCGGGAGCCCGAGACGGTGACGGGCGAGCTCGCCGATCTCGCGCGGATGTACCAGGCCCACCACGACTTCGTGTGGCGGGTGCTGCAGAACCTCGGCGTCGAGCGGGCGACGATCGAGGACGCGGTGCAGGACGTGTTCCTCGTGCTGCACCGGCGCCGTGAGGCCTTCGATGACCGCGGGGAGATCCGCGGCCTGCTGTTCGGCATCGCGCGACGCATCGCTCGCAACCATCGCCGCATCGCCGAGCGACCGCGCCGCTACTCGCTGCCACCCGAGCTGGTGCGCGCCGACGATCCCGACGACGCGATCGCCCGCCGCCAGGCCGCGGCGATCGTCGCGGGCTTCATCGAGCGACTCGACGAGGACCGCCGCATGGTGTTCGTGCTGTCCGAGATCGAGGGCATGCCGATGCCGCAGGTCGCCGATGCGCTCGGCATCAAGCTCAACACCGCGTACTCGCGACTGCGACTGGCGCGTCAACAGTTCCACAGCACGGTGGCCCTCCACCGCGACACAGGTGCAGCATGACGGAACACGAGCGCTACCTCGCGGCCTATCGCGAGCTGCACCGACCGACCGACGACGAGCGCACGCGCGGCTGGCAGGGCCTGGCCGCACGCGCACGCGCCGGTGAGATCGTCGCACTCGAGGATGGCGACGACGATCCTGTCACGGGCACGGGCACCGCCACGCGGCGCGGCGCACCGGTGGTGCTGTTCGCGGCCGCCGCCGCCGCCGCGCTGCTGTGGCTCGGCGCGCAGCTGCCCTCGTGGCTCGCCAGCGATGGCGGACACGTGAGCCCGCAGGCGGCCAGCGACGCTCGACGCACGCCGTCGTCGTCGCAGGCGCGCGTCGTCGACGACGTGAAGACCGTGGCACCGGTGCCGGCCGAACCACCGCAGCGGCGCGAGGCCGCGACGCCCAGCGTGACCCCCTCGCCGACGCCCACACCCGCGGCATCCGACGACGCGACCGCGATCGCGCCGCCTCGCGCGGGCCGCCGTGCGCCGGTCATCGACGCGCCGCGCGAGGCCACGAGCGTCGACGAGGTGCCAGCCCTGCCCGCGCCCACCGAGCCGCCCGCGGCCGTCGCTGCCGAAGCGACCATCGACGCCGACGAGATCGCGGCGCTGCGTGCCCGCGCAGGCGCTCGCCGCCAGTGCACCCGCGCGGGCGCTCGCAGCCGTCGCCGCGCACGCCGGGCGCTACCCGAGCTCGTCGCTCGCGGCCGAACGCGAGATCACGCGGATGCGAGCGCTGTGCAACCTCGGCCGTGCCGACGAGGTCCGCGAGGCGGCCGCGACGTTCGAGCGCGACCACGCCGGCTCGCCGCTGCTCGCCCGCGTGCGTGGGCTGTGCCCCGACGCCGACTGACGAGACGAATTCGATCGCACGCGAGACGGATCGACCCACGCGCTGCATGGACTACTTCGGAGGATGACGATGCGAAGCATTCGAATTGGACTCGGGCTCGGTTTCTGTGTGGCGACGGTGGCAGCGGCGCTCGCGTGCGATCTGCAAAAGGGTGACCTCGGCGGCAACAACCTCGAGGAGTGCAACCCGATGGTGGACAACTGCGATGCCACCGACGGCAACGTCACCGACGGCAACGCGACCGACGGCGACGGCGGCGGCGCCGAGGGCAACTGCAATCCGATGATCGATCCGAGCTGCGGCAACGGCGACGACGGTGCGGGTCCGTGCAACGCCGACAGCGACTGTGCGCCGGGCCAGACCTGTCAGGGTGGCATGTGTGCCGGTGGCGACGGCGGCTGCGATCCGATGACCGACCCGACCTGCTGTGACAACCCGGCCGGCTGCGGTGACACCGAGGGCGGCACCGACGGTGGCAACGGCGAGCCGTGCATGACCGACGCCGACTGTCCGATGGGTGAGAGCTGCATCGACTACGTCTGCGGGGGCGACAGCGGTGGCAACTGCGATCCAATGACGGATCCGACCTGCTGCGACAACCCGGCCGGCTGCGGCGGCACCGACGGTGGCAATGACGGTGGCGGCCAGGCTTGCATGACCGACGCCGATTGCCCGATGGGCGAGACCTGCGTCGACAACGTCTGCGGCGGACAGTGCGATGCCATGCTCGACCCGTGCTGCGCCGATCCGACCGCGCCCGGCTGCGGTGGCGGTGGTGATGGCGGGGCGCCATGCATGACCGACGACGATTGCGTCATGGGCGAGGTCTGCGAGAATGGCATCTGTGGCGACGGCGGCGGTGGTTGCAATCCCATGCTCGACCCGTGCTGCGCCGATCCGACCGCACCCGGCTGCGGTGGCGGTGGCGGTCAACCGTGCATGTCGGACGCCGATTGCCCGATGGGCCAGGCGTGCTCGAACGCAGTCTGCGGATAGCAGGCAGGTGACGCGTGGAGCGAGCGACGGCTCGCTCCACCCGAGACCTGCACCCGCGGGTCAGCTTGTGAGTCCCACGCGATCGGGCTAGAACCCTTGGGCGCATGCCGCTCTCGTCGCGGCATGCGATCGAGGCCGGTCGCATGGATGACGACGACACCGTCGCCGACGCGCTCGCGCACGCGTTGGTGAGCGGCACGCTGCTGTTGGTGTCGAGGCCTTCGCGCTTGTCTGCCGCGCGACCCGAGGGCCTGCGCCACGCCGACGACGCGACCCGAACCCGACCGCGCGACGACGGCGGCCGACGACCCGAGGCGCCGCGAGCGACCACGTGGATCGAGATCGTCTGCGTGGGCCTGACGGGGGTCACCTACGCCGGCGCGACCGTGCGGATGCGGATTCCCGGGGGCGATCGCATCGACGTGCGCCTCGATGCGAACTCCAGCGTTCGCATCGACGATCTGCCACAGGGCCCCAGCTGCTCGGTCGAGCTGTCGCGCTCCGCCACGCGCACCGGCGTGATGCCGCTCGATCAGCGTCCTCGCCTGCGCGGCGGGGAGCCCCGCATCCGTCGCGGCGGCGCCGAGGTGCAGCTCGCGACCGCTGCACGCCACGTGCTCGTGGTGGAGGGGCTGCATGGCTTCAGCTGCCGAGCGCGTGGCCGTGTTGCTGCTGCTGGGGCTGGCGAGCTGCGATTGGTTCGCCCGTTCGACGGCGGTCGAGGCCGAAGCGGCGCCGGAGCCTGGTCCGGCCGCCGACGGGCTGGGCTCGTTCATCGAGACGCTCGCGCCGAAGGCATGATCCTGCTACCGGCGTGACGTCGACGCGCGAACGACCTGACGCTCGCGCGGACGCCTCGTCCGACGGTCGCCGCCGCGATCAGTCCTCGCAGCGGACTTGATTCTCGGGGCACTTCACGCGCACGTGCACGTGGATGAGGTGCCCCTCCTCGTGGCGCACGACACCGTTGTTGGTGTTGCGCGGACGGGGGTACTGCAGCGCCTTGTCGAGCTCGGCCGACGACGCACCCGCCGCCTTGGCCGCCTCGTACAGCCGCTTCTGCCGGCTGTAGTCGAGGAAGATGTACGTGGCGTCGCCGTGCTCGATGAACGACTGGATCAGCACCCACGAGGCGGCCCAGTCGATGTCGTTGGGCGACTCGCTCTTGAGACTCGCGCCGGCCTTCTTGGGCAGGCGGATGTCGATGTCGCGGCCGGACTGATGCGAGTGGTGCGGGCGGAAGCGGCCGCCGTGCTCGAGGCTGATGGCGCCGATGACGATCTTGCCGTCGTAGCCCGAGCTCTGCCGGAAGGCCGAGATGGTCTGCTGCAGCTTGAGGATCGTGTGGCTGCTGCCGAACGCCTCCTCGGGGCGCCGCACGGTGTAGAGATCGCTCTCGGGCAGGGCCACGCCGTTGACGAGCTTGCCGCGGTTGGGCCGCCCGACCGACAGGCCGCCTTGGGGCACGTCGAACTCCGGCAGGGTCAGGGTGCCCTCCCCCGGGAGCTGCCCGAGGGTGCCGGCCTTGCCCGGCTCGACCGAGGCCACCGCGCTCACGCGCCGGGGCTTGGGGTCGGTGTAGACCACCAGCGCCTGGCCGGCCTTGAACTGCCGCGGCACCTTGCGGTTCCAGCGGTGGAGATCCCCCTCGGGCACGTGGAAGCGCTGCGCGATCTTCTGCCAGGTGTCGCCGAACTGCACCTCGTAGGAGATCTTCTGCCGGGGCGGCGGCACGACCCTGGCCATGACCTTGAGGGTCCAGCCGGCCTTGAGCTGGCCACCCTTGAGGACCTTGTTCCACCGCTCGAGCTCGGCCCGGGTCACGCCGTAGCGGGTGGCGATGCTGTCGACGCTCTCGTACGGCACCACCCGGTGCTTCACCAAGGTCCGCTCGGACTTGGGACCGGGGCTGCCGCTGCGCTCGGAGGCGGCGTCGTCCTGACGGTCGTCGGCGGCTTGGGCCAAGCCGGGCGCCAGGACGGGGGTCAGGAGAACGCCCGCCAGCGCGAGCACGCGACCGGTGCGGGTCGCGAGGCGTTCGATCACGGGATGGGTGCGTTGCGACGTTCGCATGGCGCACTCCCGATCGCGGGAGCTTCGACACGCTAGCCCACGATCGCGAGTGGGAGCAACCCGTCAGCCGGCAAAATTTTTGGTGGGCTCAGCCACCATTTGCCGCAGTACCGGTCGCGCTGGGGGCCGCCGCGGGGGTCGGCTTCGCGGGCGCATCGCCCTTGGCGTCCGCCGTCGCCACCTTCTCCGGCACCCCGAGCACGGCGAGCACCTCGGGATACACGCGATCCGCGAAGTACTCCGAGCCGGCCATCGTGAAGTGGATGCGGTCCTCGGCGCGGATCGTCTGCGGCTTGCGCGAGCTCCCGACCTTGGCCTGCTCGAGCAGGGCGCCGTCGTCGGTGGTGACCATCGGCGCGGTGTCCACGTAGGTCTCGCCGCGGGCGAGCACCGCATCCTTCTGGATCTCGCGGATGAGCTCGAGCTTGGTCTCGAGCGACTTGAGCCCCATGGTCGGCAGGCCCAGCCACACCACCTTGCGGGTGTCGTCGTCGATGTCGGCGAGGAACGCGTCCATGCGCGCGCGATAGTCGGCGGCCCACGCCTCGCGGTCGGCCCACGGCACGCGCTTGCCCTTCTTCGTCGCGGGCGTCATGTCCTGGCCGTCGTTGCCGCCCATGATCACGACCACGAGCGCGGGCTTGCGCAGCTCGATCTGCTTCTTGGCCTCGGCGGTCCAGTCGAAGAAGTCGGGGCGCGCCAGGCCCGAGGCGCTCTTGCCCTTGCGATGGCAGACGATGTCGGGGTGCGCGTCGAGCTTCTTCTCGAGCAGGGCGCCGAAGCCGGTGGCCGCGAGGCTGTCGCCGAGGATCAGCACACCGTGGGGTCCGGCGGGCGCCGCCGGTGGCTCCGGCTCGGGCGTCGGCGACGGTTCGACCTCCGCGACGGGCGCGCTGGTCTTGGTGAGCGTGGCGTCGGGCTTCGCCTCGGGCTTCGTCGCGGTCGGGCTCGGCGTCGGCGACGGTTCCGCCGCGGGCGCGGCGGCGACCGGCTGCGGCTGCGTCGACTCCGGCGCCGGCCCGGGCTCGGCCCGGCACGCGACGAGCAACAGACCTGTCGCGATCGCGCTCGCGCACGTGCGATCCCAGAGTGATCGAGGGGAGAAGGTGAACCTAGAGCGCGCGATCATGGCGGGTCGTCGTCTCGTGGGACGCTAGCCGCTCGTGGCGGCGCTTGCGAAATATCCGAGAAAATCCCGCCATACAAGGCGGTCCCACCGCGCGCGTCGTCAACCGCGCATCCACCAAGACCCTGGCCAACGTCAGCAAGCGGTGGGAGACTGGGCGTCTCCTCCCTTCGAAGGTCCGACCAGCATGCGTGACTCGATCCACTCCTCCCTCACTCGTTGGCGCCTCGCTCGTCGCGCGGTGCTCGGCGCGATCGTCGTTGCAGGCGCAGTCGCGACCTCGACGGCGGTCATTCGCACGGTCGCGCTGTCGGAGTGCCCCGGCCACGCGGTCGAGCGCGCGTACACGTACAGCGGCATCGGCGTGGTGATCGAGCGCGATGGTTCGGACACGGTGGTGGTGAAGCAGGTGCTGCCGGGCGCGCCCGCCGAGGGCATCCTGCGCGAGGGCATGCGGCTGGTCGCGGTCGATGGCGAGGCACCGCCGACGGTCGACGCCTGGGCGGCGGCGATCCGCGGTGCCCCGGGCACCAGCGTCGAGCTCGAGGTCGCGTTCCCGTGCGGGGGTCACAAGTCCTACGTGATCGCCCGCGACATCGTGCGCATGAGCTACTAGCCACGCATCTTGGACCGCGCCAAGGCCCGCGCCAAGGCCCGCGCCACGGCCCGCGAGAGACGCCCGTCCGATGCACCATCGGGCGGGCGTTCGCGCGTCGGGCCTCAGTGGAAGCGCGGCTGTCCGGTGGTCTCGGTGACCGCGAGCCACAGCGCGCGATCCGGATCGATGCGGCGTCGTGAGGCCAGCACGAGCGGCAGCGGTACGTGGGTGAAGCTGCCGTGCCAGCGACCGACCATGAGGTCGGTCTTGCCGGCCATCGCCGCATGCACGGCCGAGCGCGCCAGCTGATCGCAGAAGACGGCATCCATCGCGTTGGCCGGCACGCCGCGGATCATGTAGCTGGGGTCGATGTACTTGAGCGACACCGGTGCACCCAGGTCGCGAAAGTGCTCGACCAGGCGACGCTCGAGGTAGCGACCGATGTCCAGCGACGCATCGGCGAAGCGCAGGTTGCCCGATGCATCGCGGGTCTCGCTGGTGTCGGCGAGCACCTTGCCGCAGCCCTCGGCGACGACGATGACCGCATGGCCACGCGCGTCGAGTCGTCGCTGCAGGTGCGCGAGCAGACCGTTCTCGCCGTCGAGCTTGAAGTGCACCTCGGGCACCAGGCACACGTTCACGTCGCGGCTGGCGAGCGTCGCGTGGGCGGCGATGAAGCCGGCGTCGCGCCCCATCAGCCGCACCAGGCCGATGCCGCGCTGGGCGGAGGTCGCCTCGGTGTGCGCAGCGTCGATGGCGATGCGGGCCATCGAGACCGCGGTCTCGAAGCCGAAGGTCTTGTCGACGAAGTCGATGTCGTTGTCGATCGTCTTGGGCACGCCGATGATGCCGATGCCTTGCCCGCGGGCCTGCGCGCGCTCGGCCAGCGCGTGCGCGCCCCGCATGGTGCCGTCGCCCCCGACCACGAGCAGCGCGTCGACACCGAGCTCGCCGAGGCGATCGAGCATGGTGTCGATGTCCCGCGGCCCCCGCGATGTGCCGAGCATCGAGCCGCCGCGGTTGTGCACGTGCTGCACCGCGTCGGGCGTGAGCTCGAGCGGCTCGAGACCGGCGGCGGGATCGAGCCCGGCGAAGCCATAGCGGATCCCCAGGAGTCGCTTGACGCCGTAGCGGTGGTGGGCGGTCAGCACCAGCGATCGGATCACGTTGTTGATGCCGGGGCACAAGCCACCGGCGGTCACCACCGCCAGGGTCGTGCGGCCCGGCTCGAAGTAGATGTGCTCGCGCGGGCCCGCGCGCTCGAACGCACGATCGGGCCGCGGTGTGTCGCCCTCGCGGAACTCGACGTCGAACAGCACGCGCTCGTCGTCGCCGACGTAGTCCGGGACCTCGTCGCCCGGGAGCAGCGAGAGCTGCAGCGGCGAGGGCACGCGGGCGGGGCCGAGCACGCGCACGCGCCAGGGCGGCGAGGGCCACTGGGTGTCGTCGACGGGTGACATCGCGGGCCCCACTGTAGCAGCCCCGGGTTGCGAGCCTCCCAGGCGCGCGGGCGGTGGCTTCACCCCGACACGCGCATGCGAAAACGGGAACGAGGCCGTCGTGGCCGCGTTCCCGTTGGATTCGAACCGTCGAGCCCCCGCCATTGGCGAAGGCTCGCGGCGCTCACGCTACTGGCAGTCGCACGGCGTGATGTCGATCGACCACGAGTTGATCGTGCCGACATCACCGCCCGCGTCGTCACCGACGTTCAGCGTCCACGTGCCCGTCGGGTTCTCGCCGAGGAAGGTCGAGAGCGCACCCTCCGGGGCCAGCGGCGACGCCGGGGTGAGGTTCACGTAGACGAAGTCCGTCGCCGCCGCGCCGTCGTCGTCCCACACGGTGCCCGCGAAGACGTTGTCGTTGGTGCCGCCGTTGTCGGTGGTGATCACGGTGGTCGTGCCCGTGGGCGAGACCAGCGTGATGTCGAGGTCGCCCGGGAACGTGTGGGCGATGTCGGTCGTGACCGTGATGTCGCAGATCGAGGTCGCGCCCGCGATGTCGAGGGTCGCCTGCACCGTGGCGTTGTCCATGATCGCCGTGCCGGGCGAGCCCGAGGCCGTCACGACCGGGTCGAACGTGGGCGCCGGGTTGGCCGGGGTGATGGTCAGGCCCCAGCTCACCACGGTGCCGGAGTCGGTCGCGGTGTCGTCACCGACGTGCAGCGTCCAGGTGCCGTTCGGGTCCTCGCCGCGGAACGCACCGAACGCGCCCTCGGCCTGCGCCGACGCAACCGCGACGTTGTTGGCGAACACGATGTCCGAGATCGGCGCGGCCGCGTTGTCGCTGAACGTCGTGCCGGCAAAGACGTTGTCGTTGCCGCCGCCGTTGTCGGTCGTGATCGCGATGATGGTGCCCGAGGGCGACTCGAGCGTGACGTCGACGTCGGACGAGAACGTGTGCGTGAGGTTGAGCGCCAGGGTGACGTCCCAGTCGTAGGCATCGACGCCCGCGACGTCGAGCGTCAGGTCGATGGTGCCCGGGTCGAGCATCGCGCCACCGACGTTGTCGGTGAAGGTCGTGCCCGCACCGATCGTGCAGGCGCCGACGGTGCCGCCGTTGCAGACGTCCTCGTCGGCACAGTCGGCGCACACGCAGCCCTCGGAGTACGGATCGCAGCTGCCGTCGTCATTGCAGTTCAACGGGTTGCTGCAGAAGCCGTCATCGGCACAGTCGTCACACACGCAGTCGTCGTCGAACCCGCAGGCCCCGTCGTCGACGCAGCCGACGCACGAGCAATCGTCCGCGGGCGCATCGCAAGTGCCCGTCTGCTCGAAGCAGGCCGGGAACACGCACGCAGCGCCACAGAAGTCGACCGCGAGGTCCGCACAGTCGGCCGTCCACTCGGTGTCGCAGCAGGTGCCGTCGACGCCGCAGACGCACTCCTCGACGGCCGCCGCGTCGCAGCCCATCACGCCGGTCTGCTCGGTGCAGCAGGTCCCGCCGTCGACGCCGTCGGCGGTCTGGCCGACGTACAGCTCGATCGAGCCCGAGTTCGCCGCACCGTAGCCATCGACCACCGCAACGACCGTCTGGTTGGCGGCGAGATCGACGACGACGAGCGACTGGGCAGCCAGGGCGTCGTCCGAGCACTGCAGCTCGGCGCCCATGCAGTCGCCGTCGAGCAGGTAGAGCACCGTGTCGTTGACCGTGGTGCCGGGACGCGCGGTCGAGAAGTAGTAGGTGCCCGCGGCCGGTGCCGTGAACGAGACCGTGGTGTCCTCGCCCCCGATGCCGCCCATGCCGATGCAGCTCGGCGTGAAGGTGTCACCGAGACCGGTGGTGTCGACGGTGATCGAGCTCGGCACGGTGTTGCCGAGGTCGTTCGCCGGACAGGTGTCCATCATGCCGCCGGAGCTGCTCGAGCCCATGCCGCCCGACGAGCTGCTGCCCGCGGTCGGATCGGTCGACGAGCTGCCGTTGGTCGGGTCGGTCGACGAGCTGCCGTTGGTCGGGTCGGTCGACGAGCTGCCGTTGGTCGGGTCGGTCGACGACGAGTCGGCGACCGTGGTCGACGTCATCGTGGTGGTGCCGTCCGACGACGAGCTCGATTCGCCGTTGGTGTTCGAGGCCGAGTTGCTGTTGCTCGCGCTGTTGCTGTTGCTGTCGCTGTCGCTGGTCGACGAGTCGGCGACGCTCGTGGCCGAGGTGTCGTCGCCGGGGCAGCCCAGGGGAATCGCAGCAAGCACCACAATGGAAAGTCGGTTCGTGATCTTCATGGGAGTCCTCTCGCGTCAAAGGTGGAGAAGCGGTGGCCGCCGCCACGGCCACTGCAAGACGAGTGTGCCTACCACAGGTCGCACGGACTGCGGAACCACCGCGAGCTTGCAAAGCGATGACGCTGCGGCAGACCCCGCGTTGCGGAATGAGTGGGCTCACGGAGCCGAGCGCACACGCCAGACGTCGTCGATCGCGATCGCGGCGGCTGCGTCGGCATCGCGCACGACGATGCGCACCTGCATGGCGGTAGGGGCCTGCCATTGCTGACGTGCGATCACGGCGTTCGTGGCGGGCACCACGAACGTCGCCACTGCGGCGCCGTGCTCGTCGAGCACGACGACCTCACAGCCGGTTGCTCCGGTTCGACCCAGGCGCGCGACACCGAGCTGGATCGCCTCACCCGGGGCGAGCGCGATGGGACCGAGCTCGGCCTCGCCGTGCTCCTCGAGACGTCCCGACGCGCCCGCGCTCGAGAGCCAGAATTCGCCGCCGTACCCCGCGGGTTGCGGCAATTCGCCGGTGAAGCCGGTGACCGGCCGCCGTCCGAAGCCGCCGCGTGTCCGCACGCCCTGCAGGGTGCCGTCCTCGAAGTCGGCGAGCACCACGGCGTCCGTGGGTACCGAGGCGGGGACGATGGGGGCCATGTGGACCTGGTCTGCCACGTAGGCCGTGACCACACCGGCCTCGGACATCCAGCCCGACAGCGGGCGCACACGGTCCTCACCCTGCAAGCGCTCGATCACCTTGTAGCGACCGCGCAACGCGTTGCGCAGCCATGCCGGCGGCTCGCCCTCGAACCACAGCTCGTCGAACTCGCCCGCCCGCAGGCGCGCGAGGATCGCCGCCTCGGCGTCGCGTCGATCGGCCGCGGAGAGGTCGGCGAGGCCCATGCTCCCCACGTGCCCGTCGCCGCCGGCGAGGATCGACCACCACGGGCGGTGCAGTGCGAAGACCTCGCGCGCGCCGCTGGTGAGGTGCTCACGCAGCAGCTCGGCCCGCGCCCGCGCAGCTGCATCGGGGATGGTGCGGTGCATCCGCTGCAACGCATAGCTGTCGCCCAGGCCCCCCAGGCCACCGCTCTGGATCGGCTGGTACATCGGCTCGAGTGCGGCAGCGAACACCAGCTGCGCTGCGATCAACGATCCCGCGAGCAGCTCGGCGCGGCCACCTGTCGGCCACACCACCCCGATCCACAGCGCACCGAAGACGATCCCCGGCAGGAACGCGTTGGGCTCGGCCCACTGCGTGCTGTAGCCGAGCGCGCTCACCAGCCCCGACGCGAGCGCGATGAGGGTCCAGAACAACACGCCGCGGTTGGCCGAGATGCGTGCGCGCAGCCGCTGCTCCTCGGCGCCCTGCAGCCGACGCGAGCGCGCCAGCCACGGCCACGCGAAGCGCACGACCAACCATGCGGCGAGCACGGTGAGGAACGGCGCCGCGTGCACGAACATGCCCCAGGTCTTGCGCTCGAAGCGTTCGTGGTTGAACGCGTGGGCCTGGTGGAGCTCGAACACGTACGTCCACAACCAACCATCGCTGGCGCGGTTGGCCAGCCATAGCCCGCCGCCATCGATGAGTGCGATCACGCCAGCGTAGACCCACAGCTGACGCGGCGCGACCAACAGCGCCCCCACGCCGCTGGCGATCACGAACACCGCCGCGGTCTGCTTGGTCCAGAACGCCAGCGCCATCAGCAGGCCCGCGAGCGCGGCCTTGCGGTAGTCGCCCCACGACTCGCGCAGCAGCACCAGCGCCCACACCACCAGCGCGAGGAACATCGCGTCGGGGCGGCCGACGTCGAGCCAACGAAAGCCGAACACATAGCCCGAGCACACCAGGCCCACCGCCACGAGGCCGTGCAGCCGCGGCTTGTGTTCGCGTGCGACCGCCCGTGCGATCGCGGCCGCGATCGCGATCGTCGACGCGATGCTCACCGCCCGCGCGAGCGGATAGTCGAGACCGAACAGCCAGCCCAGCGCGCCGACCGTCATCGCGTACAGCGGCGTATAAAGGAAAGGCACGAACTCCGCCGACGGCGGTGGGTACAGCGCCTGGCCCCGCTGGAACCGCAGCGCCTGGTGGAGCACCCCACCTTCCATCCACTCGAGCTCGAGCGGGAACGACACCCGCAGCACGAACACCACCGCCAACGCGAGCATCCACGCGATCGCGAGCGCAGCGAGGATCCTGCGCACGACGTCGTGCCAGCGCGGCTCACTCATGGGCCGCCTCCACCGCACCGAAGGGGCCGACCACGCGATCGCGTGGGCGTCGACAGCAGTAGACACCAGGGTCGAAGCGCTCGCCGCCCGGCCCCATCGCCGCGTCGGCACCGGGCTGCACGCACGCCCACGCGTAGCCGCTGCGAAACGGTGGCCGCGCCTCGGCCTCGCGGGGCGGCTGCGATCCGCGGAACCCGACGTGACAGAGCAGATCGGGATCGCGGGCGCGGATGTACTCGGGCGGTGCGAACAGCTGATGCCCAGGCCGCACCGCGCTGCCCGGTCGCAGCGGCGGCGGCGACATGCGTGGGATCTCCGGATCGACGAGCCCGAACGCATCGATCGTCGGCAGGCCCGAGGCATACGGCACCGCGCCCGCGGCCCCGACCGTGATGACGGTGTCCGGCGGCACGTGCTGCGCCAACCATGCGCCCGCGGCCACGCCGACCGCCGCGAAGCGATGCATCGCCGTGACCCCCTCCCACTTGCCGTCGAGCCAGCCCTCGGGCTTCGCACGATCGCGATCGAAGCGGCGATCGGCCTGCCATGCGAGGCCGATCGCCAGCGCGCCGCCCATCGCCAGCAACGCTGCCGTGCCGGCGCGCGCACGCGGCCAGCGACGCCGCAGCAGCTCGCTCGCGCGCGACAGCGCCAACGCGATCAACACGGCGAGCAACACCGACGCGACCACGAGGAAGCGCGAGTAGGCCATGAAGTCGCCACCCACCGACCACGCGTAGAGCACCGACGCGGCCGCGCACGCGAGCAGCGGCAGCGCGCGACGGCGCAGCAGCGGCAACACCCACGCCAAGTATGGAAGCCACGTCGCGCTGCTCCATGCCTGCACGTAGGCCACACCCCAGGTGTCGCGCAAGGCGGCGCCGTGGGCCTTCACGGCCCAGGTGTTGGGCGTCCACGTCCCGTAGTAGGCCCGTCGCCACAGCAGGTGCACCGCGACCGGCACGATCGCGAGCGCGACGGCCTGCAGCAGCACGCGCACCGGTGGCCGCGTCGGCGCGCGCCAGTAGGCGCGGCCCTCGAGCGAGAGCCACGCGAGCGCCCACGCGCCCAGCATCACCACCGCATCGGGGCGCAGCAGCACCGCCAGCGCCGCGACGCTGCCGGCCATGCGCACGCGCCCGAGATGCCACGCCGCGATCGTGCCGAGCACGGCCGCGGCCGCGGCCGCGGTCTCGAGCCCGCTGGTGCCCCACACCACCACCTCGGGGCTGGCAGCGACGAGGCCGAGCGCGACGACGCCGAAGCGCACGTCGCCGCCGAGCACGCGCACCAGCGTGAACGCCAGCAGGCCGATCGCCGCGAGCGCGAGCATCCCCAACGCGAGCGCGGCGTCGGGCGGCGCGACCCCTACGCGCTCGCCGACCGCGAGTGCCACGACCCACGCGAAGTTGGTGTAGCCCTCGACGCGCTCGAGCGGCGCGACGTTGAACGCGAGCTCGCCGTACCGCGCGAGGTCGTGCGCGTAGCGGAACGAGATGTACGCGTCGTCGCAGAGGAAGGCCCAGCGCCAGCCGTGCAGCAGCGCCAGCGCGAGCACCACCACGGCGACCACGGTCGTCGCGCTCACCCGCGCTCGGGGCACCCAGGCGGCGGGGCCGACCGGCGCTTCGGCGTGCACTGCGGCCTCGCTCAAGGCCGCGCAAGCGTAGCAGCGTTCGTGCGCGGGCGGCGAGCGGGGCTACTGCGCCGCGACGGTGGTCTTCACGGACACGACCGTGATCACCACCGTGGTGTCGGCGTCGTCCACGACCACGCGGCGGTCGGCGCTGCCGAGGCGGAGGTCGTCGGCGACCACGGTGCCATCGCGACGATGATCGAAGTCCAGCGCGATGCCTTGCGCGACGGCGTGCGGCGTGATCGACAGCGCGTGGGCATGGCCCGACAGCTCGAGATCGATGCTCGCGGTCTCGGCCCAGCCGACCGCCTTCGTCGCCCGCGTGCGCGTGCCGGCGCCGTGATCGATCACCTCGACCCGCACCAGCGCGTTGCTCCCCGAGGCCGCCACCGCTTCACCGGGCGCGAGCGCGGCGAGCAGGAGTCCCGAGGTCACGGCCGAACACAGGGCGAGCTTGAGGTGCTTCATCGGGGTCTCGTGGAAGGAAGACATCGTCCGGTGCTCGGAATTCCGTACGCGCGAGCGAGGTCTCTCGGCTTTTCAGTGCTGCGACGACGCCCGCGGTTCGTAGGATTGTTCCGCGGTATGGCGGCTCACAGCTGCCGGTGGGAAGTGGACCTCGACGGGGTGCACGGGCTCCCAACTCGCGCATGCGCGGGCGCTCGCGCGCGGATCCGTGCGGGCCGTGGCCGTGGGATCGACACCAGCTTCGGAGTCCCGCGATGGGCCGAGAGGCCGCGGGTGCGGGCCGCGCTCTCGAGCTGTACGCGGGGTGCTCGGCGGGCGCTGTCGTGTCGGCCAGGGAAGTTCGTGCCGCGTGGCGAAGCGGCGCGCGTCGTCATGGACGCGGGTGGGAGTAGCGGGCTGCGCCTTCGCGAGTCACAACGGGATCAGCTCGAAGCGGCGCAAGAACGCCGCGAGGGGCAACGCGTAGACACGCAGGAGGCCACATGCCGTGACGACGGAGAGCTTGCCGCCCTTGTCTCTGCGATCCTCGGTCACCACCGTCACCTGGTGACCGGCCTTCTTCAGGCACAACGCAAGGGCGAGGATGTGCGGGTCGGCCTCGTCGGCGCCAAACGACTTGTCGGGGTCGACGACGCTGGCGACCTGCGAGTCGGAGAGGACTTCGGCCAGCTCGTCGAGGCACTCGCCGTGCCGGGTTGCGGGCTTCTTGTGCTTCTTGGCCCAGAGATGCGGAGGGAACGGGTCCTCGACCGCGCTGAGTTCCGTGATGACTTGCGTCGGGAAGAACAGTCGGTCCTTGTCGACGAGCTGGCCCAACGCTGCGAACAGCCGCTTGGAGTCTTGGCGATACGTCCAGTGGATCTGCGAGAGCGAGCAGGTGTCGATGACCCAGCGGTGATCGTCATCGTCGACCAGCATGGCTACGAGGCTCCGACCGCCTCTTGTTCGAGCGCGAGCGGGGGCACGCGGAGGTAGGCGACGACATCGCCGCGGCCGAGGAGGTCACGACGCAGTCCGCGGGCGACGAGGTCGAGCGTGCGCTCGCCGAGTTCATCGCGTCGCGCTTGCAGGCGCGTGCGCCCCTCGCCACCGCCGCCGCCTGATTTGCTGTCGGCGGCGGGCGGGATGGCGCGGAAGAGGGGCCAGCTCGCTGCCCCGTGCTCGATCAGTCGCAGGACCGCCGCTCGCAGGCTCACGCGGAAGTGGGTCGCGATGCGCTTGGCCTGCGCCAGCTCGGTCACCTTCTCGCCCTGCCATCCGAGCTTCGCCGTCATGAACGCGGCGCACTCCGGCCAGGGGATCAGCGTCGCGGCCGCGGTCGCCTCGCACCAGCGCTCCTCGGGGTCTGCGGCCGCGCCGATCACCGCATCCGTCGAACACACCGAGTCGGTGCCGCGGACGAGGTGGCCGAGCTCGTGGAGCATCGTGAACAGGCGCGCCGGCGCGGAGAAGGCGGTGTTGACCACGATGAGCGGCGCACGCGGGTGGGCCAGCGAGAATCCGCGGCACCCGTCGGCGCCGAGCGGCAAGAAGAACACCGAGATGCCCCGCTGCTCGAGCGCCGCACGCCATGCGGCGACGTACTGCGAGGCGGTGAAGGCCGTCGGATCTGCGGGCGCACCGATGAAGGCGCGCAGTCGGTTCCCCGCGTCCTCGGGTGACAGCTTCGCGATGCTCGGGAGCCGGACGTGGGGCTCATCCAGCTCCTCGAGCAACCACGCGAGCAGGCGCTGTAGCCGGATGGCCTCGCGCATGTACGCCGTCTCCTTCGGGTTGAGGGCGTCGCGATCGGAGTCAGGAGGGTGGCGGAACTTGGCCGCGGCGCGAGCGGGCTCTGGCGGCGCGGGGAGGAAGAAGACGGCGAGCGGGCGGCGCAAGCGGGCCGCGAGCTTTCGTGCCTGCGTGAGCGAAGGAGAGGATGTGCCAAGTGTCCACGCGTCGAGGGTCGCCGGGGGCACGTCGAGGTGATCGGCAAGGTCGGCGGCGGTGAGGCCGGACTCGCGGATGGCCCACGCGAGCACCGTGGGGCTGAGGCTGGCGACAGAGCGCGGCATCGGACCTTGGAAGCGTTACCACAGGTGGGGGAGGGGGGCGAGTTGGGGGCGACGGCGGAAGCGGCGAGGCGTTGCGGCTCAGGACTCAGCATCGACCTCGTCGGCCGGGTCGGCGTCGGGGGCACGTCGGAACTCTGGGAGCACGCCCAGGATCCCGACCGTCTTCAGCTCGCTCATGCGGGCACGGAACCAGGCGACCGCATCGTCATGCTCGATGCCCGCTGTGATCGACTCGCCCGAGGTGTCGTCCGCGATCGCGCGGCGGTAGGTCGCGAGTTGGTCGCCGTGGAGTCCGCCGTGGGCCTTCACCTCGAACCAGTAGGTGATGGTGTCGAAGGCGACGACGAGGTCGACGGTGCCGCCATCGACGGGGACTTGGGTGTCGACGCGCAGGAGGCGAGTGGTGGGTGGGATCTGGAGGCCGGGGACGTGGGCGAGCGCTGCGACGAGGGGCGCGGGGTCGTCGGTGATCGCGGCGGCGAGGGCCTCGGTGGTGAAGTTCTCGAGGGCCTCGGCGCGGGTGGCCTTGGCGAAGGTGAAGAGGCGGTGAAGGGTGCTGGGCATGTCGCGGGCGGGTCAGGAGCGGGAGGGCGCGAGCGTGTTGGATCATCGACGGATCGCGTCGACGACCTCCTTGGCCCAGGCGATTGCTTCAGGGCGGAAGACGGACTTGGCGTTGTCCCCCTTCCTGCGTTCGGCTGCGATGCGTGCGACCTCGCGGGCGAGCTGGTGCTTCTTGTTGTGGAGCTGCGCGGCGACCGAGTCGCGGAGCGCTTTCGCTGGTCGGCCGCGTACGCTGTTCGCGAGTGCAGGCGCGAACGGGCTGTCTGGGCCGAGATCGATCGCAGCGCCGAACGTCACCGTGATGCGTCGAGCCTTCGCCGCGACGGTCTTCACGGTCGCCCGCGCCGCCTCGAGGAGTACCTCCGGGTGCACGAGGTTCTCGACCTCGCGGCCTGGGGTCGCGAATGCCTGCCCCTTCACCCCCGCAGACTCGATCTGCTCGCGCCACTGGTCCACCCGGGCGCGCGAGGCAGGCTTTGCATCCTTGTCGTGGATGAAGACGTTGCGGTGCGCCAGGCGAAGGACATCGACGATCACCTCGCCGAGGCTCCCGTCCCCGTCCACCGCGAAGTGGGTGCCGTTGCTGCCGCCGAACAGCGCGAAGGCATAGTCGCGACCTGCGACGAGCGATGGGTCGACCTCGGCAAGCAGCGCCCGGTAGTAGACGACGTCGGAGGGACCCTCGACCCAGACGACGGTGCGCGCCATGAAGATCTGGCTGGCGTGGATGCCGAGTGAGTCGAGGGCCGCGATCCGGCTGGCCTGCGTCTCCACCCGCTCGGCTCGGCTGGCGCCGTTGTCGTCACGGGAGACGCGCCAAAACCTCCAATCGGGGGCCAGCGCGTCGACCACGGCCGGGCTGTGCGTGGCGATGATCGCTTGCACGTGGGGGAGTTCTTCGTCGATGATGCGAAGAAGCTCGAGCGTGGCGCCGGGGTGGAGGTGCGCCTCTGGTTCGTCGATGAAGACCACCGCAGGATCCTCGGGATGCAAGAGGAGGCCCGCGAGCAGGTAGACATACTGGGCGACACCATCGCCAGCTTGCTGAAGCGCCAGCTGCAACTCGGACTGCTGCGGCGAGCCGCGAGTGACACGAAAATCATACTCGAGAACGTCCAGCTTGACGCGCTGCCCGAGCAGGCGGCCCGTCCACGCCTCGAGTCGGCGGCGAATTCCCTGCCAGCGCCGCGCCGCGGCCTCATTCTTGAAGAGTTCGTAGACCTCACGACGCGTGCGGTCTCCCAGAGACCCGGGGGCGTGAGGATGTCGCAGCGCGTGCACATGTAGCCACCGCCGCTGAAGTAACTGGCAAAGATCGAGCGCCAGCGGCCGCTGACCATGTTCCTCGTTGCCGTGACCAGACCGGTAGCTGAGATTCGCCGTGAGCACTTCTGGGTGTGCCACATCGGGCGAGTCCGCACGGAAGAAGTGTTGCCCAGTAGCCGCGATCGGCTGCAGCGTGGCCAACCAGGCCCCACCCTGCGGAAGCGTCGCCTTGAACTCCACCTGCAGCCCCCCCTCCGGATCGAGCCAGCGCGCGGGCGCTGCGATCGTGCTCGGGAGCTGGGCCGCATCGACCCAGAAGTTCGCGATGATATCTGCCCCGCCGAGTTGCCAAGAGTCCACCGGCTCATGGGACGGGCGCAGCAACAACGGATTGGTATACAAGGGCTGGCCCAGTGCCCGGTTCATCTCTTCGAGCATTTGGCGGAGCCAGGACGCGAAGCGACCGAGGTTCGACTTCCCAACACCATTGGGCCCGAGCAGCACATTCATTCGTCCGAGGTCACGCAGTTCGAACGGCGCATCCGGGGAGAACGAGCGGTAGCCCGCGAGCTGGATTCGATTGAGGTGCACGGGTCCCTCACCGCGTCACGGGTAACGACACCCGGGTGCTCACGGCCGGTGGCGGACGGCGGGTGGACGGTGCCCCGACGGCGCCCACAGCCCCTGCCCTCGGCATCTCGTCCCAGGTTCTGCCGTCGAGCACTCTGCCGGCGAGCTTCTTGTTGGTGCCGCCCCACTGCTTGAAGAAGAACGGGACGTGCGCGCGTCGGCACTGGTCGCGAAGGTCGAGCGCCCACGCGGGATCCATGGGCCGTGCATCCGGGCCAGACTCTCCGCCAACGATCACCCAATCGATGGCGCGCAGGTCGAGCCCATGCAGCGGGCCCAGGAGGGGCTCCAGCGACAAGAACTTGACCGCCGCCCCGGTCGCGCGCAGCGCGTCGATCCTGCCCCGGTACTTCTCACTCTCGACGCTGACTCCCATCCAGATGTTGGGCGACCATGTCAGCCGCGAGCTGACCTTGGCGAGTCGCGTCGCCCGCTTGGTCAGCACCTGGAACCGATGCCAGTGCGCGCGTCGCATCACATCGAAGACGCGCTCGATGTAGTCGAGGGGGACGTCATCGTGGAAGAGGTCGCTCATCGAGTTGACGAAGATCGTCTGTGGCTTCCGCCAGCGCAGGGGCATCTCGAGCATCTGCGGCTGCAGGGTCAGCGCGAACCCGTTGCGGTAGTTCGGCTGACCCATCGCGTGCAGGCGGGCCGCCATGCGCTCGGCGTAGCAGTGCTTGCAACCCGGGCTGATCTTGTTGCAGCCGGTCACGGGGTTCCATGTGGATTCGGTCCATTCGATGCCGGAGCCCTGCGCCATGATTCAAACTCCTTTGGTGAGCAAGTGGTTCGCGATCTTCAGGGCGATCTTCGCGCCCCTCTCGTTCGCGGCCGCGAAGCAGAAGAGATACATCGGGTTGTTGGCGGAGTTCTTCAGCACCCGCGGTTGCGGCGCCACGGCGGCGAAGATCGATGCCAAGCGCTCGTTGAAGTAGCGGCCGATCGTCTCGAGGGTCGCCTTCTCGACGTGCTCGACGTCGCCGAAGAGCCCCGGCTGCCGTTCGACGCGGTAGAACTCCTCGTACCAGTCGTCGGTCCCGAGGAGCAGATCGAGCCGTCTACGCCAGCTCGCCGGGATGTCACCCGACTTCGTCAAGAGGCGGTTCACGCCGATGCCAAGCGGGAAGAGGAGCCAGAGGTCGATCGCCTTCGTGGCGGCGATCGCCTCGATCGTCTTCCAATCGACCTGCATGCCGTACGGGTCGAGGAAGAGGACGGCGCGTCGGGTCCGCCAGTCCTTGCTGCACAGGTCTTGAAGCTCGGCGTTCGCGTCGCCCTGGCGGATCAGGATGTCCTTCGCGAGGTCGGGGAACTCGGCCTTCAAGCCCTCGAGGTCGGCGCAGCGATCGGGGCTGCGTTCGATGAAGATGTACCGATCGAAGCGCGGCTCGGTGCGAAGGGCGAGGCGAGCGGATCCATCGAGCAGGTGCTGCGCGTCCGGGAGCGCCAGGTCCGGGAAGTCGAAGGCGCCCTGGGGGGCGTAGGGCTCACGCGTCGCCGCTCGCGACCCCGTCCCGGCGAACGCGTCGATGTAGCCGGTGATGAAGTGCCGAGGTTTCGAAGGGTTGCCCTTCAGCGCGGTCGTGTACGCCTTGAGGTAGCCGGAGAGGAGCTCGAGCTTCTCGTCGGTCCACGAGCCGCCGAAGACATGCGTCTTCGCATGCCGAGGTCCGCGCGTCTTGCCCGACTTCGACATCACTTTGTGGATTCTGCCCGGCGATCGTCGGGGATGCGAGAGATGTGCGTGGAGCCGTGGCGGAGGACATCGCCGCGGCGGATGGCGGTCGTGATCGCCCAGCGGAGCGCCTGGACGATGTGGCCGTCGCTGCGGAGGCGGGAGAAGCGGAGGCCGAGGTTGTCGCGGGCGTACTCGGCCGCGGTGCGGATCGCGGTCTCGCGATCGGTGCGGGTGGCGGGGAGGGTGGTGAGGAGGATGTGGTGCCAGTCGTCGGAGGTGTAGGAGGTGGGGTCGGGTTTGATCGCGCGGACGTGGTTGGGGAGGGGGCGGTCGAGGTGGTTGGCGGCGACGGCGGAGTCGATCGCGGCGAGGAGTTGGGGGCTGGAGATGCCATTATTGGTGGTGATGTGTCGGGCCTGACGCATGTGTACGGCCACGCGCCGCGCGGCGTCATCGTCCTTGAGCGAGCCTAGTGTCCACAAGGCCGTGAAGATCTCGTCATGGACCACATCCTCAGGAACAGTACTCAACTCGGGTTCTGTTTGTGACGAGGCCGCCTGCTCGCGAACATCCGGCTGCTCGTCGGAACCTTCAGTCTCGGCTTCGGCCTTCGAACGTGCAGATCGACCGCGCCGCCTAGGGTTGGGTTCGGAGCTGCGGATTGCAACTTGGTCGTCGCGAACCCGCTCTAGCGCAGAGGCTGCTGGCTCGTCGTCCGGGTCTTGGGGAACCAGTTCTCCGCGAAAAGCCCGTGCCAATACGCTCGCGTCGAGGCTCTCGAGCCGCGAGAACAGTGGGCCCAACTCAAGATGGGCAAGGCGCGCGAGCGCCGCTTGAATGACCGCGCAGATCTCCGCCTGCTCATCTAACGGCGGTAGGGGTAGGACGAGCTGACGGACATGCTCGACGTTGAGCCTCTGAACGGCGTTTCCAAACCTAAAGTGGTCATACTGTCGCACAAGGCAGGGCGCCTGCAGGGCCCATTTCAGGAACTCCGTCGACGTCGGCGCACCTGGTCGTATGCGGATAGATGATTGCGTGATATTGGCCCCCGCGAGCAGAGGCGATGCCACGGCGACCTTGCCGATCGTCCCAACGATCGACAGGATGATGTCTCCAGCTTCCAGGCTTGACCGTCGATACTCATCGGCGATCTCGGCGGTGGTGCGCTTCAGCTGGGCGATATCAACTGTGCCGTCCGTGGCGATGTCCACCGGCCGCACATATGGAACACCCCCGAGCACGTCTTCCCCAGGAAGAATGATTCCGTACACCATGGGCGCGTCCCCGGCCCTCACCGATTCAAGCGGTGTCCAGCGCCAGCTTGCGGGAATGGGGTCGAAGTTCGACTGGTCTAGACTCGGAGGCTCAACATACTTCGATCTCCACGCGCCATCTGTCGGTCGCTTGCCCTTCGAAGTGAGCTTCGCTAGCTCCGCAGTCGCCCATTGCTCCCGCCGTTCCTCGCTCAGGCGGGAGATGAGATCGCTAGCAGGCTCGACATTCGGGTTCTTCGCCCGCCAGTCCGCCGTGAGATCCCCCCTAAAGGCGGCCGCGAGGATGGACTGGCGGAGTTGGTCGAGCAGCGGGGGCACGGCATCCAGCGCCTCCTTTGCCCGCCGGCTCCGGGCGGTCAGTTCCTCGAGCTTGGCGACGATGCGCTTCTGCTCGGCGAGGGGTGGAAGGCAAATGTAAAACGCCTTCACCTCCGGGTAGTAGATCGTCGAGTGAGTGGTTCCCTTGCTGAAGCGATGGAGGCTTTCGTTCTCCGCGATGAACAGGTACTTGAGAAAGTGCGGATCCAGAGCGGGACCGCAGATCCAGTTCACGAAGTCTTGGCTGGTAGCCATCTCGCGGCCGGTCACGACGACGTATCCAACCGACGCTGTGCGCGAAAGGCAAACGGTACCAGTCGGGAGGACGCGAGCTGCCGAGTTGTCGATGCCGGCCTGCGTGACGGTCTGAAGTGTCTGCAAGATCACACCAGCGTGGTGGGCTCGGGCGTCCTTGATGCCGATCCAAGGTATTCCGCCGTCCCAGTACTCGGGGTGCTCTCGACTGGGAGTGTGCCCGCTCTCGAGCCTCGCCACCTCCTCGAGGGCAACCCAAGTCCACCCACGCGGAGCAGGCATCTCGGTCCTTCCAACCGAGAGTGCATGCAGGCCGGGGACGACGTTGATGGTTGCGGCGCGACCGCTCACGCCGACTCTCCGCCGAGGGAAGCTTGCAGTGCTCGGATCTCTTCAGTCGCCCGCTCGAGGTTCAAGAGGATATCTGCCGCGATCTCCTCCGGTGCCGCCAAGTCCTCCGCGTTCGTGTGCCCGTCGTCCTTCAACCACGTGATATCCAGATTCTCCCCCCGCGCCGCAATCTCCTCCCGGGAGAACCTCCGCCACCGCCCACTCTCCCCCTCATCCTTCCGCTTGCTCTTCCCCAGCGGATCCTCCCCGAACACCGCCTCGAACCCAGCGAAGTGCTCCCTGGTAAACGGCGTCCGCTTCCCGAACGCCGGTGCGTTCGTCCGCATGTCGTAAATCCACACCGCCTTCGTGTTCCCCGTCTCCTTCGCCCCGTGCGAGAAGAACAACACGTTCGTCTTCACCCCCTGCGCGTAGAAGATCCCCGTCGGCAACCGCAGGATCGTGTGCAAATCACACTTCGCCATCAAGTCCGCCCGGATCTGCGCCCCCACGTTGTCCTCGAACAGCACGTTGTCCGGAAGCACCACCGCCGCCCTCCCACCGACCTTCAGCCCGCGATAGATGTGCTGCAGGAACGCGAGCTGCTTGTTCGACGTCGGGTACGTGAAGTCTTCCCGTGTCGGCAGCCCACCGCCTTTCTTCGTCCCGAACGGCGGGTTGGTCAGGATCACGTCTGCCCTTGGCAGCTCCGCCCCCTGCGGCGACAGCGTGTCCGCGAGGTGCAGTTCCCCCTCGATCCCGTGCAGCATCAGGTTCATCAGCGCCAGCCGATGCGTGTCGTGCACCAGCTCGCAGCCGTAGAACGCCTCCCGGATCTGGAACACCTGCGCCTTCTCCTTCAGCGTGCTCAGCTGGTCCGTCGCCTCCTTGATGTACCGATCCGCCGCGATCAGGAACCCGCACGTCCCCGCCGCCGGGTCCTGCACCAGCTCCCCCGCCTGCGGCTTCACCAGGTGCACCATCGAGTCGATCAGCGGCCGCGGCGTGAAGTACTGCCCCGCCCCCGACTTCTTCTCCCCTGCGTTCTTCTCCAGCAACCCTTCGTACAGATCCCCGAACCCCTCGTCCTTCGCCGAGTACCAGTCCAGCTCGTCGATCGCGTCGACGATCTTCTTCAGGTTCCGCGGCTCCTTGATCGACGTCGAGGCGTTCACGTAGATCGCCTGCACCCGCTTCGAACCCTCCGACCCGAGGTGCAGCAGCAGCGCGCGGTAGAAGTTCAGCTGCTCGACCCCCTCCTTCTTCTCGAGGTCCGCCCACCGGTACCCCTTCGGCAGCTGCCCCTCCGTCTCCGTCTCCTTCGCCATCTTCAGGAACAACAGATACGTGAGCTCCGTGACGTACTGGTGGTACGTGATCCCATCATCCCGCAGGACGTTACACAGGTTCCAGAGTCGAGCAACGATGTCTTGAGTGTTCATGCTTCGCTTTGATCACGCCGTCGCCGCCGTCGCCCACAGCGCCTCGTGGAGGTCGCCGAGGATCGACTCGAGCTGCCCGTCGAACGCCTTGTTGATGTGCTTGAATCCGCCGCCCGTCTTGAACTGGCCGCGATCCAACGCCTCCCTGTCCACGATCGTCTCGACCCGCAGCTGCTGCCCGATCCGCTCCAGCCACTTGCGCTGCGGCTGCGTGAACGGCCGGCTCGCCAGGATCGTCTTCATCGCGCGGTCCACCCGCTCGCCGTACGACACCAGCGCGTCCCCCAGCGTCGCGCGGCGGATGAACCCGATGATCGACGCGGCGATGTCTTGATTCGTCGTCTCGCGCCACGCCGTCTGCAGCGCCGCCTCGGTGTACCCCGCCTCGTCGAGCAGCAGCCGCAGCTCCTTCAGCTGCGCCCGCGTCAGCTCGCGTGGTCGTTGCGTCACCACCAGCAGCGCCGGCACCTGGTTCAGGTTGTCGCGCAGGTACCCCGCGAAGCTGTCGAGGTAGTCCTTGGGCTTCTCGCCCTTGCCGTACCCCCGCTCGACCCGCCGCAGCACATCCTCGTGGTCCGAGATGATGAGCCGCGACCCATCTCCCGCACTGCGATCCAGCATCGTCACCACCGGCCCGTGCCCGGCGAACCATTCCGACGCCGCCTGCGGCGACTCGTGGCGCAGCCACACCACCAGCTCCTTCGGCGTCATCCCGGCGGCCGTCTCGAACTGCTCTGCCGCGCCGCCCTTGATCCGCCGGTGCTTGCTCTGCAGCTTCGCGACCAGCTGATCCAGCACCGCCTGCGCGACGTCGTGCGCCTTCGCGGCCGCCAGCTCCTGCACCAGCTGCGCGAACGGGATCTTCGGATCCGCGACCACCGGCTTCATCGTGCTGACCGCCTCGAGCCCCGAGTACAGGTCGACCGCGTCGAAGATCCGGAAGACCTCCTTGCCGATCTCGTCGCACTTCCGGGTCGCCCGCCCGAGCATCTGCTCGTACAGGATGCGGCTGCGGACCCGGCGCAGGAACACGATGTTGCAGATCGACGGCACGTCGATCCCCGTGGTCAGCAGATCCACCGTCACCGCGATCGTCGGGTTCACCTCGTTCTTGAACCGCCGGATCATTTCGAGTGGCTTGTCCGCCGCCCCCGTGATCTTCAGGACCGCATTGTCCTCGACCTCACCATATTTCTCCGCCAGCGCCGCCTTGAGCAGCGTCACCACCAGGTCCGCGTGGCTGTCGGTCGCGCAGAAGATGAGCGTCTTGCCCTCGAGACTCGGGTCGATGTGCTCGGCCAAGGTCGCGCACACCACCCGGTTGAAGTTCTCGGTCACGACCCGCCGGTTGTAGCTGTCGATCTCGAGGTCGACCTCGTCGGGCAGCAGCACGGTGTCGCGCGTCCCTGCGTGGGGATCGTAGAGCTGCATCTGCTCGCCCGCGCGCCAGTGCATCCCGTCCTCGGCCAGCTGCGTGACGATCTGGATCGGTGGCTCGTGATCGATGAGCGTGCCGTCGATCACCGCCTCGCGGTAGCTGTACTGGAATACCGGCCGCCCGAAGATCTCCGTGGTATGCAGCGCCGGCGTCGCGGTCAGCCCGATCTTCACCGCATCGAAGTGGTCCAGCACCCGGCGATACTTCGAGATGTAGTCGCCCTCGCTGCGGAACTGGAACTCCACGTCCCCCATCTCGCGGTCCAGCAGGTACCCGCGGTGGCACTCGTCGACCACGATGCAGTCGAACTGATCCACCGTCGGGATGTCCTCTTCGCGGGTGGGGAAGAGGATCCGCTTGACCATGCCTTGGATGGTCGCGATCTGGAGCTTGGTGTCGGAGTCGGGCTTGATGTCGTCGAGCTCCTTCATGTCGAAGATCTGCGTGAACGTCTGCAGGTTCTCCAGCCGCGCGTCTTTGTACGCGTTCGCGGTCTGCTCGCCCAGCGCGCTGCGATCGACCAGGAAAAGCACCCGCCGGAATCGCCGGGTCTTGAGCAGCCGGTACGTCAGCCCGATGCACGTCCGGGTCTTGCCCGTGCCGGTCGCCATCGCCAGCAGGCACGTCCGATCGCCGCGCTCGATCGCCGCCTCGGCGGCGCGAATCGCCGCGATCTGGTAGTCGCGCAGCCCCAGATACTCGGTCGGCTCCGCCGCGAGCTGGGCGTCGGCTTGGTCGATGTCCTGCTCGAGCATCGCGGCGAGACCGCCAGGGGTGAACCAGCCTTCGAGGGGCCGCGACAGGTTCTGCGGCCGGCGCCCGTCGAGGAACCAGATGCCGCTCTTGGTCTGCAGCTGACGAAGAAATGGCCGGCCGTTGGTCGCGAACAGGAACGGCAGCCGGTACTTCGCCCACGGGCCCCCAGGCGTGATCTGCTCGGCCGGCATCGCGTAGGCGCTGCTGTAGCGTTTGGCCTGCTCGAGCGATCCGGGTATGTCCTTGGCCTTGCGCTTCGCCTCGATCACGGCAACGGGCATCAACCCGACGAACAGCACGTAGTCCGCCGGACCCTTACTGGTCGGCCACTCTGCGATCGCGAGATTCTTGCCTTTGATCGGGCGCGCCCCCTTCGCGTACGTTAGCTCGGCCGAGTCCACCTCCCACCCCGCCGCTCGGAGCTGCTCGTCGATCAACCGCCGCGTATCGGCCTCGTCGAGTTCGAGGTGCTCTGCAGCCGCAGTCGCACGCTCGGCGATCTTTGCAACCTCGGCGGCGGATGGTGCGGTCGCCTGGCTCTGCAGTGCCGCGAGTTCCTCCGCGAGGCGGGCCTGCTCTCTCTCGGCGTCCGCCGCGAGCTGCTCCCAGATCGCCCGATCCGCGGCCTCCTGCTCCGCGCGCTGCTCCGCGGTGAGCTTGTCCCTCGCCGCGGCCGCCGCCTCGGCGCGCGCCGCCTCGGCCGCGCTCTGCTGGGCGGCGACCTCCTCGCGAAGCCGCTGCAGCTCGGCCGCGAGTGCGGCGCTCTCCGCCTTGGGATCGGGCGGGGGAACGAATGGGCCGGGCTTGAAGGTGCGGTCCCTGAACGTGCGGTGGAACCATGCCCCGAGCTTCGCCGCCATCCGCAGCTGGTACAGCGCGTCGCGGTGCGTGCCCGCAATGTCGTGCGTCGCGACGTTGCCCACCTTCCGGAGCCCGTGGAAGAGGTCGCCGACCTCGCGCGGCAGCAGCCCCGCGTCACGCAGCCGCCCGAGCAGCTCGCCCTGGCTCTCCTGCGGCGTCGTATACAGGCCCGCCCGCGCGGCCGTCCGCTGCGCGAGGACCTCTCCGAACTGCCGCAGCTTGACCAGGCACGTGCTCGGATCCTCCGCGAAGTACCGCTCCGCCAACGCGCCGAGCTGGTCGAGCAGCGGATCGTGAACGACCAGGAACCCGAAGTTCCGCGATGTCTGTTGTGCCTCCGGCAACGCTGGGTCTCGAGCGCAGCGATCTTACACACCGCGGCAGCGCGTCACCAGCACTCCGGCCGTGCATCCGCGACCGATCGCCACGCGCGATGACGAGCGCCCGCGAGCCGCTGCTCGGCCGAGCGTTGGCCAGTGGGCCACCGATGCGCTCCGCGTGGGGCTCACCCCGATGGCGCGGCCGCATTCTCTACGCGCTGCCCCCCCGCAGCCGCAGCCTCGGCGTCGCGCAGCTGCGCGCGTGAGCGCTCGACCATCGGATGCTGCGCGCCGAGGGCGGCCTCGCGGATCGCCAGTGCGCGGCGCGAGAGCTCGACCGCACGCATGTGATCCCCGCGTGCGCTCGCGATCGCGGCGAGATAACCGAGTGGGATCGCGAGGCTCGGGTGCGCGTCGCCGCGATGCAGCTCGAACAGCTCGAGCGCGCGTTGGGCCTGGCGCGCGGCGATCTCGAGGTCACCGCGCTCGAGCGCGAGCCCGGCGAGGTCGAGCAGCGCCGGGGCCACGCGCACGTGATCGGGGCCGAGACGCTGCTGCAGGATCGCGAGCGCTCGATCGAAGTCGGCCTGCGCCGCCTCGCGCTGGCCTTGCTGCGCGGCGATCGTGCCGCGGTTGAGCAGCAGCTCCGCGACCGCGGGGTGCTCCTCGCCGTAGGCGGCGAGGTCGATCGCGCGCGCCTCGGCATAGCACTGCCGCGCGCGCTCGAGCTCGCCGAGCGCGAGCCACGAGCCGCCGAGGTTGGTCCACGACTCCGCGACCAGCGGATGGTGGGGGCCGAGCAGGCCCTCGCGGATCACTCGCGCGCGCTCGTTCTCGTCGACCGCGTCGCGCCACGCCCCCTGACCGTGCAACGCGGCCGCGATCACGTGGATCGCAGCCGCGGCCTCGAGGCTGCGCTCGCCGTGCAGATCGATCACCACCGCGAGCGCACGACGACCATCCTCGAGCGCGCGGGCGAAATCACCGCGGGCATAGGCGGCGCGACTGTCGAGCTGCCACAGCCGCGCCTGCAAGGGCGGCGCGTTGCCGGCCGCACCAACGGCGATGCGTGCCGCGCGGATGACCGCCACGGCACCGCGGGCATCGCCCTGCTGCAGCGTGACGGCAGCCTCGGCCACCGACGCGTGGGCGATGGTCGCAGGGTCGCCAGCGGTGATCGCCTGCTCGAGCAACGATGCCGCGCGGGCCTCGTCGGCCAGCGCGAGCGCGGTCTCGCCGGCCTCGAGCTGCGCGAGCGCGAGCAGGCTCGGATAGCCCAGCGCTGCGGCAGCGTGGATGGCCTCGGCGAGCGCAGCATCGGATTGTTGCGGTCGACCGCCGCGACGCAGCGCCGCGCCCTGCTCGATCGCCGACAGCTGCGCCTGCACGGCGGCGCGCGCCCGCGGGTCCTCCGGCAGCGCGATCGCCCCGGCCGGCGCATCGGCGGCGCGACACGGCGCCAGCGCGGGCAGCGACGAGCTGACCGCGAGCGCCGACTCCACCAGCTCGGGCTCCACACGCTCGAGCACGCCGAGCGTCGCGTCGAGGCGCGCGAGACGATCGTCGAGGCAGGCCATGCCGTGATCGAGCGCCGTCTCCGAGGCCTCGTCGCGCACGCGCGTGCGCTCGCAGACCTCGCGATAGCCGTCCTGCCAGGCCTGGGCGTACTGCTCGAGCTGGCGATCGAGCTCGCGCGCGACGTCGGCCGCGAACGGCAGCCCAGTGTCGACGAAGGCGCGCCCCAGGGCCGCGCGCCGATCGGCGTGCCACACGGTCGCGATGCGATCGCCGCCACCGCTGCAGGCCTGCTGCTCACTGCGCCACCACAGCGCCGTGCCGCCCACGAGGCCCGCCACCGCGAACACCGGCAGCAGCCGCGAGCGCGCCGGCGTGATCGCCGTCGCCAAGCGATCGAGCAGCGCGTCCATCGAGGCGAAGCGCCGCGCCGGATCGGCCGCGAGGCCGCGTCGACAGATCGCCCGCAGCGCGGCGGGGAACTGCGCGCCCTCGGCCACCGGCGCGAAGCGTGCGGCCTCGATCGCGGCGCACAGCTGGGGCACGTCGTCGCCGGCGAACGGTCGTCGCCCCGCGAGGCCCTCCCACAGCGCGACGCAGAAGCCGAACTGATCGGCGAGCGCGGTCGCGCCCTGGCCCCGCAGCTGCTCGGGTGCCATGTACGGCGGCGTGCCGAGCACGCCGTGGGTCGTGAGGTCGTCGGCGCGCAGCTGCGGGAGCTCGCCCGACTCGTCGCGGTCGTCGGCGTCGCCGCGTGCGATCGCGAGGCCGAAGTCGGTGACGCACACGCGACCATCGCGGGCGACCAGCACGTTGTCGGGCTTGAAGTCGCGGTGCACGAGGCCCGCCGCGTGCGCGGCCGCGAGCCCGCGCCCCGCGGCGAGATAGGCCCGCGCGATCGCCCGCGCATCGCCGCGCAGCCGCTGCTCGTGCTGTCGCAGCGTGACCGCGTCGAGCAGCTCCATCGCGATGTGCACTGCGCCGGCCTCCTCGCCGACCTCGTAGATCGTCACGACGTTGGGATGGGACAGCCGCGCCGCCGCCCGTGCCTCGCGCAGGAGTCGACGCTGTCCACGGGCGCCGCGCTCGACCCCGGCGGCGCGCACGACCTTGAGCGCGACGGCCCGCTGCAGCTGCGGATCGAACGCCGCGTACACCACGCCCATGCCGCCACGACCGACCTCGCGACGCAGCTCGAAGCGGCCGATGCGTGCGGTGGGCGGATCGGGCGGCGCCTCGCCGAACAGCTTGGCGTACGCGCGCGCGCGGACCTGCTGGACCTCGAGGCCCTCGCGATCGACGTCGACCGCTGCGAGGTCGAGATCGTCGTCGTCGCTGTCGATCGACTCGGGCAAGGCCTTCGGGTCGCATGGTAGCAAGCCCGGGCGCGCACGAGGTCCGCATCGGATCTCCGGAGGCTGCTACCTTCTAGCCGCGCATGCCCGACGACGCCGACCTGGACCTGCTCGATCGCTGGCGCGCCGGCGACGTCGGCGCGGGCAAGCAGCTGTTCGAGCGCCACTTCGAGGCGCTGTTCCGCTTCTTCTGCAACAAGCTCGGCGCCGACGTGGACGACCTCGTGCAAGAGACCCTGCTCGAGTGCGTGCGCAGCCGCGACAGCTTCCGCGCCGAGAGCAGCTTCCGCACCTTCCTGTTCGCGATCGCCCGGCACCGCCTGCTCAAGCAGCGCGAGCGCTTCGCCAGGCGCGGTCCGATGGCCGAGATCGTCGAGGAGCCGATCGCCGCCGGGGCGGGGCCCAACACGCTGCTGTGCGAACGCGCCGAGCAGCGCGCCTTGCTGCGGGCGCTGCGACGCATCCCGCTCGATCTGCAGGTGCTCCTCGAGCTCTACTACTGGGAAGACCTCACGTCGGCGGAGCTCGCCGACATCCTCGAGATCCCCCACGGCACCGTGCGCAGTCGCCTGCGCCGCGGCAAGCAGGAGCTCCGCGAAGCGCTCGCGCGCATGGAGGACGCCGGCGAGCTCGTCGAGACCACCGCCGACGACTTCGATCGCTGGGTGCGATCGATGCGAGCCCGCCGGGCCGGTGAGGCCACGCCACGCTGAGTTCCCCGCGGCGGCGCATTCGCGAAGCTTGCATGCGCCGCGCTCGACCCCCGCGCTACGTCGGCGCCGCGAGCCGGCCGCTCGCCGTCGACGCGGGCCTCCCGGCGCGCAGGCGTGCAAACGAGAGTGCATGGGTGGCAAGCACGAGCGGCACCACCCACAGCGGGATCACCGGCCACGGCATCACCAGCAGGCCCGCCATCGTCTGCGGGTGATCCGAGCCGAGCAGGATCGACTGGGCGATCACGAGGACCACGAGGATGTCGGCCAGCCCGAACGCGTTCCACACCAGCCGCACCCGCATCCAGGTCGCGCTCGGCCGCGCGCCACCCATCGCCGCGATGACGGCAGTGATGCCGACCGCGATGTCGCCCCAGCCGGCGACCTCGGCGAACAGCGGATCGAGGCGTCCATCGGCGCCGAGCGCGAGGAAGCCGGCGCCGATCGGAGCGCGGATCGCATGGAAGAGGATCAGCACGCGCACGTCGATGCTCTGTGCCACGGTCGCGAGCGCGCCGCGGCGGCGACCCAGCAGCACCAGGGCGATCGTCGAGCTTGCGATCGCGAGCGGGACCAGCGGCCGCCGTTCGATCGTGAGCACACCGCTGGCGCCGAGCACGAGCGCGAGCGCGAGCCAGAGGACGAGGCCGAGGAGCACGCGCATGCGCGCGGCGATGACTGATGCGTTCATGTCGGCGAACGCCAGTGCATCGGCCATGCCGCAGCCGCGCCGCTTCGATTGCGGGTGGACGCGTGGGTTCGACGGCTGTCGGAATTCCGACAGGCTGTCGCGGCTTCGACAGACTTGGGATGCGGTTCCCAAGCGCAGCGCTTGGCTGCATGCTCGCCCTCGGTGGAAGCCCACGATCGCCTGCGCGTCGAGCAGCTGCGCGCCGCCTCGACGGCGTTCCTGCGCCTGCGGCCGGCCGTGGTCGCTTGCGGCGTGGCGGCCAACGCCGCGTTGCTCGCGGCCACCGATGCACCGCGCTGGCAGCTCCTGCTGGTCGCGACGACCTTCGCGATCGGTCTGTCCGCGTTCACGATCGAGGCACTGGTGCTGCGTCGACGCCTGGTGAGCGAGCGCTGGCTGACGATCTCGCTGCTCGCGACCCTCGCGACGCTCGCGTTCGCGGCCGCGTGCACCGGTGGCATGGCCAGCCCACTGTTACCCGTGCTCGCGGCGCCGGTGGTCGTGGCACTGGCCGCGTTCGGCCGCAGCCGGCGCGCGCGGCTCGTGCTCGGCGCCGCAGTGATGATCGCGGCGGTGCTGCTGCTGATGCCGCCGGTGGGACCGGTGCCCGCGGCGGCCGGTCGCATCGCGGCGGTCTCGTGGCTGGTCGCGTTGGCGCTGTTCTGGCTCGCGATCGTCGGACTCGGCGATGCCCACGTGCGCACCGCGGCCGCGCTCGACGCGATGCGGCGCGGCGCGATCGTCGAGGCGGCCGCGCGCGCGAGAGAGGCCGAGGCGCTCGGGGCCAAGGTCGCCCACGAGATCCGCAATCCGCTGACCTCGATCAAGGCGCTGGTGCAGCTCGCCGCCGCGGCGCCAGCGAGCGCACGCGAGGGTGAGCGCATGCGCGTGGCCCTGTCGGAGATCGATCGCGTCGAGCACACGCTGTCCGAGTACCTCTCGCTCGCGCGCCCCCTGACCGACGTCGCGCCCGAGCCTGTCGACCTCGTCGCGCTGCTGCGCGAGCTGGCGCTCGTGCTCGAGGCCCGTGCGGCCGAGTCCGGCGTCACGATCGCGCTCGAGATCGCCGCCACGCGGGTGTTCGCGGACCCTCGGCGGCTACGCGAGGCGCTCACCAACCTCTGCAGCAACGCGATCGAGGCGATGCCGCGCGGCGGTGTGTTGACGCTCGCGAGCGCGAGCGATGCGACGTCGGTGCACCTGCGTGTGCACGATCAGGGCGTGGGCATGACCCACGAGGCGGCCGCGACGGCCGGCGAGCCGTTCCGCAGCGGGCGGGAGGGCGGCACCGGCCTCGGACTCGCGCTCGCCCGCAGCGTCGCGCGGATGCACGGCGGCGACCTGAGCATCGCATCCACGCCCGGGCGCGGGACCACCATCACCGTGTCGCTACCCACCGGGGGAGACCATGGCAAAGATCCTGCTCGTCGATGACGAGCCCGCAGTGACCTACGCGCTCGGCGAGGTGCTCGAGCACCACACCACCGCCCGCGCGGGATCGGCCGAGGAGGCACTCGCGCTGCTCGAGGGCGTCGACGTGGTCGTCACCGACCTCTCGATGCCGGGCATGGATGGGCTCGCGCTGCTGCGACGGATCCGCGACGAGCGCCCCGGGGTGCCGGTGATCCTGCTGACTGCCCGCGGCTCCGAGCGCACCGCCGTGGCGGCGATGAAGGCCGGCGCCCACGACTACCTGGCCAAGCCGTTCGACGTCGACGAGCTGCGGCACGTGGTCGATCGCGCAGCCGAGCTCGCGCTGCTGCGCCGGCGCGATCGCATCGCCGCCGCCGAGCGTGCGATCGGTCATCGCATCGTCGGCCACTCACCGGCGCTGCGCCGGCTGCTGGCGCTCGTCGAGCGGGTCGCGCCCCGCGACGTGCACGTGCTCGTCACCGGCGAGACGGGCACCGGCAAGGAGGCGATCGCGGCGCTGCTGCACGTCCACGGCGCGCGCGCGAGCGGTCCACTGGTGCGATTCAACTGCGCGGCCGTGCCGGAGTCGCTCGCGGAGTCCGAGCTGTTCGGCCACGTGCGCGGCGCCTTCACGGGGGCGATCGCGGAGCGCCGCGGCTACTTCGAGCAGGCCGACGGCGGCACGCTCGTGCTCGACGAGATCGCCGAGCTGCCGCCGGGACTGCAGGCGAAGCTGCTGCGTGTGGCGCAGGACGGCGAGATCCGTCGCGTGGGCGCCGATGCACCGCGCCGCGTCGACGTGCGGCTGGTCGCGTGCACCCACCGTGATCTCCGCGCCTGGGTCGCGGCCGGCCGCTTTCGCGAGGATCTGTTCTATCGCCTCGCGGTGGTCGAGCTGGTGGTGCCGCCCTTGCGCGCACGGCGGGAGGACATCCCGGCGCTGGCGCAGGCCTTCGCGCTGCGCCACGCCGCGCGCTTCGGGCTCGACGACGTCGAGCTCACGCCGGAGCTCATCGAGGAGCTCACGGCGCAGCGATGGCCCGGCAACATCCGCGAGCTCGACAACACCATCGCACGGCTGGTCGCGCTGTCGGGCGGCGGACGCATCGGCCCCGAGGCCCACGCGCGCCGCAGCGTCGCCGCGACCGACGGCGGCAGCTTCCGCCAGCAGGTGGCGGCCTTCGAACACCGCCTGCTGGCCGAGGCCCTGCAGGCGAGCGACGGCAACCAGAGCGAAGCGGCCCGCCGGCTCGGCATGTCGAGGGTGACCTTCATCGATCGCATGAAGAAGCACGGGCTCTGACGGCCCGACGCGGGCGCAGGCGTCACGCCACCAGCGCGCGCGCCCAGCTGCGCTCGAGTGCGCTCCAGTCGAGCACCGCGCCCAGCTGTGCGAGCACGGCGTAGAGCCCGAAGCGCAGGCGGAACAGGAACAGCGTGCGACCCGGCAGCTGCAGCCGGCCGACCGCCAGCTTGTCGCGCATGATCGTGCGGGCCTCGAAGCCTTCGTCCGCCGCGATCGCGCGCGCGCCCTCGTGCAGCAGCGGGCCGAAGAAGCCGCGCAGCAGCTGACGCAGATGCTCTCGGCCGGCGTCGTCGCCGGGCGGCACGCCGCCCAGGCCCGCGATCGCGGCGGACATCGCCGCAGGGTCGTCGCGTCGGGTCGCCTCGCCCAGGCGCGCGAAACCCTGCAGCAGCGGGCGGTCGAACTGCCGCACGCAGCCGAAGTCGTAGAGCGCGACGCGGCCGTCGTCGAGGATCGCGAAGTTGCCCGGGTGCGGATCGGCGTGGAACAGGCCCTCGCGGTAGAGGGTCCGCACCCAGAAGCGAAACAGCGCGCCGCCGATGCGATCGCGCTCGGCCTGCGCGGGCGCTGTCGCGAGGAACTCGGCCAGCGAGCGGCCACCGACGAACCGGGCCACCAACACGCCGGGCCCGCACCACGCGGGCTCGATCGCCGGGATCACGACATCGGGATCGTCGGCGAAGATCTCGCCGAACCGCTGCTGCCGCGACGCCTCGAGCTCGAAGTCACACTCCTCGAGGAAAGCCGTGCGCGCCTCTTCGATGATGTCGCGGATCGCCGGCGTGCCCGCGATCGCGGCGAAGACCTTGCCCAGCGAGGCCGAGCGGAAGTCAGCCCGCAGCGCCGCCTCGATGCCGCGGTGGCGCACCTTCACGATGACCTGCGTACCATCGGGCAGGCACGCGCGATGGACCTGACCGATGCTCGCGACCGCCAGCGGCGCGGGCTCGAGCGTGTCGATCAGCGCCTGCGCGCGCTCGCCGAGTGCCTCGCGCAGGACTTCGTGCACCTCTTCGAGCGGCGCGCTGGGTGCCGCGGTCTGCAGCGTCGACATCATCTGCCGCAGCTCGGGTGGCATGCCGGCGTCGAGGTAGCCGAGCATCTGGCCCACCTTCATCGCGACGCCCTTCAAGCCCCCGAGCTCGTGGACCACGCCTTCGAGCTGGCTGAGGTCGAGCTCGTCCCCGCGACGGCTGCGCACCAGCGCCGCGCCTACGCCGAGCGCACTGCGCCCGGTCCGCCACAGGCGTCGTAGCGCGGAGGTCGGGATCGCGTCGTGATCGGCGAGCAGACGCTCGCGCAGGGTGGGGTCGGCCATCGGCGCCTCGATTCTGATAGAATCTATCATATGAGAGATGCTCTCGATAGTCAAGTCGACGGACGCACCCGCCGACGCCTGGTCGCGATGCGCCGGGTCCAGGCGGTCGCGCTCGAGCTCTTCGAGCGCGACGGCTGGGACGCGGTGTCGATCGAGGCCATCGCCGCCGCCGCCGAGGTGGGGCCGGCCACGATCTATCGCAACTTCGGCAGCAAGGAGCGCGTGGTGCTGTGGGACGAGTACGACCCGATGTTGTTGGCCGTGCTGACGCAGGAGCTCGAGACCCACGGGGTCATCGATGCGATGCAGCGCGCGCTGCAGCGGGCACTGGCCGAGGTGTATGCGAGCGATCGCGATCGCATCCTGCGCCGCGCTCGACTCATGCGCGCGACCCCGGCGCTGCTGCAGGTCACCGCCGGCGACCTCCGCGTGCTGCGTGCGGCCCTCGCGGAGCTGCTGCGCCGCACCAAGCACGCCCGCGACGACCTCGAGGCCGCGGTCTTCGCCGGCGCGCTCGCGACCGCGCTCGAGGCCGCCATCGATCACTGGCTCGATGGTGACGGCGAGGTTCCGCTGACCCGCTGTCTCAACCGCGCGTTCACCCGGCTGCGACGACTCGGCGACGCGTGAGGCGGACGTCGACACCGACGCCGCCGACCCCCTCGCCTGCGGGGCTGCGCTCGACGGCCTCGTTCGAGGACGACCGAGGGCGCCGACCCAATCGCACCCGGCTCAGCAGCCGAGGTCCGAGACCGCCGGCAGCGCGCCGACGTAGCCGGTGCCCGCGAACGTGGTGCCCCCGAGGTCGAACATCAACGGCACGGTGAGATCACCCGTGACGGTCCCGCACCAGCTGTCGTCGCTCACGAGCTGACCGTCGAGCACGACGTTCTGCGCGGTCGCATCGCTGCCGGTCACGGGGTTGGTCAGGCCGTCGATGTCGAGCTGCCCGACGTCGATCGAGAAGCTGCCGTCGGCGGCCACCGCGACGTCGTCGAACACGAGCGGGGCGCCCAGCGGCAGGCGGGGCGTGGTCGTGCTGCCGACGTCGAGCGTGAGCGGCTGCATCGAGATGTCGAGCAGCGCGCCGCCGCCGTTGGCGGTCTGCACCACCGTGACGTCGTACTGCAGCGGCAGATCGGGCGCCAGCGTGGTGGAGATGACCAGCAGATGCGAGCCACTGATGTCGGGCAGCACGGCCTCGCCGCTGCTCGACGAGCCCATGCCACCCGAGCTCGAGCCGGTGTCGCTGCTGCCGCTGTCGGATCCGCTGCCACCGCTGCTGCCGCCACCGGTGCTGCCGCCACCGCTCGAGTCCGCCACCGTGGTGCCCGACTCGGTGTCGCCCGGCCCGGTGGTGGCGTCCGTGGTGGTCGGCGCGGCCGTGCTCGCGCTGGTGGTGGTCATCGTGTCGGTACCGTCGAGCGTGCCCGTCGATGCGGTCGTCGCCGAGGTGGCGTCACCACTCGATCCGGTCTCGCCACTGGCGGACACGCCGTCGTCGCTGCACGCGATGGCCAATAGACACGAACACGACGACCACCCGATCCCACGCATGAACCTACGCATGTGCACACTCCAATGCGCACGAGGATGCCACGGCTGCGCCGCCGGGGGCAACCGCGAATCAGCTGCGACGGAACACGAGCACGTGCTGCCACGGCAGACCCGGCACGTCCTGCACCAACCGGAATCCGCGGGGCTCGAGCTCTCGCAGGACCTGATCGCGCGTCATCTTGTGCTCGGGCTTGATCGGCACGGCGTCGTCCTCGCCGCGGAACTCGACCAGCACGAGCCGTCCCTCCGGCGACAGTGAGGCCCGCAGCGACGCGAGCATGGCCGATGGATCGGCCAGCTCGTGGTAGACATCGACCAGCAGCACGAGATCGCAGCCACCGGCAGGGAGCCCGGCATCGGTCTGACTCGCGCTGACGGTCTCGATGTTGCGTAGGCCCGCTGCATCGGCCCGCTCGCGCAGCAACGCCAGCATCTCGGGCTGCAGATCGCTGGCGACGACGCGCCCGTCGGGGCCCACCGCCGCGGCCATCCGCAGGCTGTGGTAACCGTTGCCGGCCCCGACGTCGCACGCGACCTGGCCGGGGCGCAGCGCCAGCGCGCGGTGCAGCGCGTCGGGATCCTCTTCGACCTCGCGCTCGGGTCGCGTGAGCCACTCGGCGCCGTGATGGCTCATGGTCGCTGCGATCGGGCGGCCCTCGAAGCTCGGCGGTGGGGCCGACGGTCCCACCGGCACCGGCTCGGCGGCCTCGGCGTCTGCATCGACGTTCACGGGTGACGCGGCCTCGTCGGTCTGTTCGACGCGACGGCAGGACCCGCACGCGAGCGCGGCCCCGCACAGCAGCGCCGCCGGATCGAGCTTGCCGAGCATCATGCGAGCACGCGCCAGTTTGCCGGCAAGCACGGGAGCTTGTCGAGCGGGCGTCGCGGTCGCCGTGGTACAAAGGTGCGAAGCGCCCGTGCGGCTGTTCATCCAGATCCCGTGTCTCGACGAGCGAGAGTGGCTCGCGCAGACCTTCGCCGATCTCCCGCGCAGCATCCCCGGCGTGAGCGCCATCGAGGTGCTCGTGGTCGATGACGGTAGCAGCGACGGCACCAGCGCGCTGGCGCGGGAGCTCGGCGTCCACCACATCGTGCGATTCCCCCGCAACCGTGGGCTGGCCGCCGCGCACATGGCCGGGCTCGACGCGTGCCTGCGGCTCGGCGCCGACATCATCGTCAACACCGACGCCGACAACCAATACAAGGGCAGCGACATCGCGCGGCTGGTGGAGCCGATCCTGGCCGGGCGCGCCGACCTCACCATCGGCGATCGCAACACCGACGCGATCGCGCACTTCTCGTTCGTGAAGCGGGTGCTGCAGCGCTGGGGCTCACGGGTGGTGCGACGTGCATCGGGCACCACGGTGGCGGACTCGACCAGCGGCTTCCGGGCGCTGTCGCGACGCGCGGCCTACGGCATCTTCGTGCACAACCGCTTCACGTACACGCTGGAGACCATCATCCAGGCCGGGCACCTGGGCCTGGCCATCGAGAACGTCGCGATCCAGACCAACGCCAAGGCCCGCGAGTCGCGGCTGTTCCGCTCGATCTTCGAGTACGTGCGCCGCAACGGCGCGGTGATCCTGCGCGCCTACAACCTCTACTGGCCGGTGCAGACCTTCGGGTTCCTGGCGGTGGTGTTGTTCCTGGTCGGCGGTGGCCTCGGGCTGCGCTTCCTCTATTACTACGTGCAGGATCCCGACTACTCCGGGCACGTGCAGTCGCTGTTGGTCGGCGTCGGTGCGGTCGTGCTGTCGATCCTCGTGGCATTGATGGCACTGCTCGGTGATCTACTGGCGACCAACCGTCGACTCACCGAGGAGGTGCTGCTGCGCGTGCGAAGGCTCGAGGCCCACGGCCAGTCGCCGGGCCGCGCGGCAGCGGCCACCGAGGGCATCGAGTCGACCGCGGCGGCACCGTGGCTGCCCGACGCGACCGCGCTGGCGCTGCTGCCCGACGCGGCCGCGACCGCGAACGCGATCGCGTCTTCCCCTCGCCGCGAGCAGGCCACGTGAGCACCGCCGCGCAGGGACGGGGCCGCGACCCCGACGGCGTCGACAACATCGTCGGCAATCACTACGACAAGTACGGCACCCGCAATCCGATCGCGCGCGCGCTGGTGCGGGGCTTCCTCGACGCGGTCATCGGGCTGTACCGCAGCGTCGGCGCACGCACCGTGCTCGAGGTCGGCTGCGGCGAGGGCTTGCTCGCACAACAGCTGTGGTCGTCGGCGCCGCAGCCGAAGCGCTTCGTGGCCTCCGACCTGGTGCTCGATCGCATCTCACCGCGGCTCGACCCCAGCATCGAGCGCGTGCAGGCCTCGATCTACGAGCTGCCGTTCGAGGACGACAGCTTCGATCTCGTGGTCTGTTGCGAGGTACTCGAGCACATCGCCGAGCCTGCGCGCGGGCTGGCCGAGCTCACGCGCGTCGCGGGGCGCCGCGTGCTCGTCAGCGCGCCGTGGGAGCCGCTATGGCGCGCGATGAACCTCGCCCGCGGACGCTACCTCCGGGCCCTGGGCAACACGCCCGGCCACATCCAGCACTTCAGCCGGCGCGAGTTCGTGGCGCTCGCGAGCACCCGCATGCGCGTGCTCGAGCGACGCACGCCGCTGCCGTGGACGATCCTGCTCGGCGAACCCCACCCATGAGTGCGCCCGCCCCGTCCCCGCGCGATCGACAGGTGCGCGTGGCGAGCTTCGTGCTCGTCACGCTGGTGGGCCTGTGGCTGCTGTGGCCGATCCCGCTGGGCCACCCACCGCTGTCGAAGGACCACACGGTCCACCTCACGCGCATCTGGGCCTGGGCGGACGTGCTCGCCCACGGCGCGCCGCGGGGTTGGAGCGAGGTGTGGTTCTTCGGCACGCCGATCGGCGAGGTCTATCCGATCCTCGGCGACGCCCTGGTGGTGCTGCTGCGCGTGTGCTCGATCGGGCTGCTCGACTGGCACCAAGCCTATGCGCTCGGCTTCACCGTCGTGTTCGTGAGCCAGGGATGGGCGTTGCTCCGCCTGGGCCGCATGTGCGGGCTCGGGCCGCTGCCGGGCCTGGTGGCCGCGCTGCTGTGCTTGTGCGACGCCGGGGCCTACCGCGAGGGTGGTTGGATCTACACGGTCGACTACGGCGTGTGGCCGCAGACCCTCGCCAACACGCTGACGTGGCTGGGCCTGGGCGAGGCGATGCTGGCCGCCGACTGCGACGACGCCCGGCCGCGCGCCGCCGCGATCGGGCGGGCCGCGCTCGCGTTCGGCGGCGCGCTGCTGGCCCACCCGATCACGCTGGTGGTGCTCGCATTGTGCGTGCCGCTGGCGATCGCGAGCGGCCTGCGGACGCGCGCGCGCTTGGTGCCGACCGTGGTCGCCTTCGCGATCGCCCTGCTGCTCGGGCTCGGCCTGGCGGCGTGGTGGGTGTGGCCGATGGGCGGCATGCGGATGTGGATGGTCAGCTACGGCTGGCTGTGGCAGCCGCTGTCGTGGATGGTCGATCAGGCGCAGCGCGGCCACCTCATCCAGGGCATGCCGATGGCGGTGTCGAGCCTGGTCGCGGTCGGCGTGGTGGCGGTGGCGATCTTCGGCAACCCGGCGGCGCGTGTATTCGCCGCGTGCGGCGTGCTGCTGTGGCTGTGGACCGCCGAGGACACGCTGTGGGACCTGCGCCTCGATCTGGTCTCGCCAGCGTTCGGGCAGATGCAGTGGCAGCGCTTCCTCATCGCGTGCAAGCCGGGGCTGCTGCTGGCGGCGGGCGCAGCGATTGGGCTCGCGTGGCGGGCCGTGCTCGGCGGGCTGCGACGTGGCGGGCCTGCGCGCATCGCCGGCATCGCGCTCGGTCTCGTCGGCGTCGGCATGCTGGCGTGGTGCGTCCGCGACAGCGCCGAGGTGATGTCGAAGCTGGCGGTCGGGGCCCCGCAGGTCGCCTACGACCCCGAGGACCCCAGCCTCACCGACGACTACGCCGCACTCGCGCAGTGGCTCGACGCCAAGCGCCGCGAAGAGGGCGACGTGCGCTGGCGGGTGATGGTCGCCGCGCCGCGCAACCTCCACTGGTTCATGGACATGCCGGTGCGCACCGGCGTGCCGATGTACAAGGCCGGCTTCACGCCCGGCGACAACTTCGTGCACAAGCCCGAGGCCGACACGCCGGCGCTGCTCGATCGGCTCGACGTGCGCTACGTGGTCACGCGCCGCGGCAGCGTGCGTGACGCGGTGGTGGTCGAACGCTTCGGCGCGCTCAAGCTGTGGGAGCGCAAGCGCTGGGCACCGCAGGGCTCGGCGCGGCTGCTGGGCACCGGTGCACTCGAGGTCCTGCAGGACGATCCCGGCCGCGGCATCGTGCAGCTGCGCGTGACCGGCACCGCACCCGATACGCGGCTGGTGTTCGACATCGCCGGCTACCCCCGCTGGCAGCTCGAGCACGATGGCCGCGAGGTCACGTGGGTCGAGACGCCCGCTGTCGGCGACGGGCCCGATGCCACCATCGCCGAGCGGCGCAGCGGCGCGCTGCGGGGCGGCAAGGCCGAGGGCGACGACGGCACCGAGCCCACCCTCATCGCTGCGCCCGCGCGCGACGGGCTGTGGACCCTGCGCTACCGCGTGTGGGGCGGCAAGGATGTGCTCGCGCTCGCGATCTCGTTGCTCGCCGCGGCCGTGACGATGTTGCTGCGAGTACGCTCGCGTCGCTTCGATCTCGCCGATCGCATCGACCTCGCGCTCGAGATCGCCGGCGGTGGTGGCAACCCCCGGCAGGGCCCGCCGCGCCGTCCGTGGCTGCGCCCATGGATGGTCGCCGCCGCCGCCGTGCTGGCGGTGGCGGCGTGGGCGATGAAGGTGCGCAGTGGCCACCAACGCGAGCGCACGCAGGCGATCGGCTGGGTGGACGACGGAATCGCCGAGGTCAACGGCGCCCACGCAGGTCCACTCAAGACCGACATGCTGGTGCACCCCGCGGTGCTGTTGCAGCCATCGCGGGTGCGCCCGCGCCCCGACGGCTCCGCGCCCACGCGGCCCGCGACGCAGGTGCGGTTCCCCGCCGTCACACTGACGGAGCGTTTGACCGGGTGGTTCGCGCTCGACGACGATGCCGCGAAGATGCGCCCCGAGGGTCGCCACACCCTGGTGATCGAGCTCTCCGACGGCCAGGGTGGCTGGATCACGATCTTCGATCGCAAGGTCCCGCACGGGCCCGGACGCCAGTGGCTCGACCTGCCGACCGACGCCGCCGCAGGCACCACCGTCGACCTGCGCGTGCGCATCGAGAGCGATGGCCTCGCACCGCCGGAGCTCGGCTTCGACCTCGACCTCGGCGCACCCAAGGGCCCGTGAGCACCCCATCGAGCCCGCCCGTCGCCGCCGCCGCCGCGCCCGGTGTCACCACGCCCGCCCCGCGTGGGCGCGCGCATCGGCTGGCGTGGGTGCTCGTCGGCGCTGCCGCGCTCGAGACCGTCGCGACCGCGTGGTTCGCCCGTGACCCGCTCGACGACGCCGCGTGGTCGCAGCTCGCCGACACCATCGCCGCCCGCGACGAGCCGGTGCCCCTCTTGCTCGCCGACGAGTGGCTGGGGCCTAGCGCACGCATGCACGTGCCGGCCCTGCGCGAGCCCGATGCGCTGATGGCCCCCGACCTCCACGGCGTCGCGCGCTTCGACGTGATCGGGCTCGGACGCGACTGGTCCGACGCGCTCGACGTCGCGCTGGAGGGCCTGCCGCGCCCCCACGCGCTGGCCCGCGTCGACGTCGGACCGTTCACGTGGACCCGCTACGAGCAGCCCGCGGCGCGGCTCGTCAACGACCTGACCGCGAGCGCGATCGGTCGCGAGATCGCGACCGACACCGGGCCTTGTCGCGGGCGCGATCGCGGGCGCTGTGACGAGGGCGAGGTCGGCCCGCGCATCGTCGAGATCGACTACCGCCCGCGCGCGTGCCTGGGCATGACCGTGAAGGACGGCACCCCCGTGACCGTGCGCTGGCCCGACGTGGCGCTGGGCGACCGCCTGCGCGGGCACCTCGGCGCTGGCGACTACAATGCGCGGCTGCGCAACGACGCACCGATCGATCTGGTCGTTCGCATCGATGGCGAGCTCGTGCGGCGCACGACCATCGCCGACATCGAGGGCTGGCGCGCATTCGAGATCGCCACCACCCCCGGCCCGCACGCGCTCGAGATCACGGTCACCGCCGCGTTGTCGGGCAGCTTCACCGCCCGCGGCTACGACGTCACGCCGCAGCGGACCATCTGCCTGGAGCTGCGCGCGCTGGAGGGCAACCGATGAGCGACGCGAACCCAGCGCTGCCACGGACACGGCGGCTATGGATCGCCGCGTTGCTGGGCCTCTTGACCACGCTCGTGCTCGCGCGCGCGTCGGTCGAGGTCGGCTACGTGCGCGACGAGGGCATCTACTTCGCGGCCAGCCGCCAGTACGCCGCGTGGGCCGCCCACGTCGTCCGCGAGCCTGGCAAGGCGCTCGCCCGCGCCGAGCGCGACCGCTACTTCCGCATCAACCACGAGCACCCTGCCCTGCTCAAGCTGCTGGCCGGCGTGTCGGCGCTCGCGTTTGCCCAGCCGCCCCAGCCCGGCACCGCCGAGGACGGCATCCGCGACGACGGTGGTATGTGGCCGATCATGACCGAGGGTGCCGCGATGCGGCTGCCCGCGCAGGCGCTCGCAGGCCTGGGCGTCGCGTTGCTGTTCGCGACCGCGGCCGCGTGGGGCGGTGTGCTGGCGGGCCTGCTCGCCGCCGGCGCCTTCGCACTCCTGCCCCACGTCGCGTTCCATGCCCAGCTGCACGCGTTCGACGTGCCGGTCGCGGTCGCGATGCTCGCGGTCGTGCTGGCCTACCGCGCGGCCCAGCGCAGCCGCGGCTGGGGCATCGCGGCCGGCGTCGTGCTCGGGGTCGCGATCGCGATCAAGCACAACGCGCTGTTCCTCGGACCGCTGCTGGCGCTGCACCACGCCGTCACGTTGCTGCACGCGCGACGCCGCGGTCACGTGCTGCGCTGGCGTCAGTGGCTGCCGCTTTCGCTGGTGTCGATGGCGATCCTCGGACCGCTGGTGGCGTGGCTGCTGTGGCCGTGGCTGTGGGCCGAGCCCGTCGCGCGGATCGGCGAGTACTTCGCCTTCCACCGTCAGCACGCCTACTACAACATGGAATTCCTCGGCACCAACTACAACCAGCCGCCGATGCCGATCGCGTATCCGTTCGTGATGACGCTGGCGACGGTGCCGAGCGTGATCGTGGCGCTCGCGATCGCCGGCGCCGTGGTCTCGGTGCGCGACGAGCTGGCGGCGCCGGGCAACGAGCTGGCGGCGCCGGGCAACGAGCTGGCGGCGCCGGGCACCGAGGCCGCGGCCGTCGGCTCGGCCGCGACTCCGCTGCCGCCGGGCTGGCCCCGCGGTGACGGGTTGCTGCTGCTGATCATGGCCCTGTTCCCGCTGCTGCTCATCGCGTGGCCGACCACGCCGATCTTCGGCGGCACCAAGCACTGGATCACCGCCTACCCCTTCGTCGCACTGCTCGCCGCACGGGCCTGGATCGCGCTGTGGCGCCGCGTCGAGGCGCCGCGGTGGCGGCCGTGGCTGGCGCTGCTGCTGTGTCTCGCGCCCGGTGCCATCGCCACCGTCGACGCCCATCCCTTCGGCATGTCGCAGTACGGTGCGGTGGTCGGTGGCGCCCGCGGGGGCGCGCGGCTGGGTCTCGGTCGCGGCTTCTGGGGCCATGCGATCGCCCGCGAGCTACCCGAGCTCCCGACGTGGTTGGGCCGCGCGCGGCGGCTCTACGTGCACGACGTCCACGAACTCGCGGTGCTGCAGTACCGCCGCGAGGGTCGCTGGCCCGCCGGCATCGAGAGCGTCCCGCTCGCGCGCGCCCAGGCGGGCTTGGTCTTCCACGAGCTGCACATGGCGACGTGGGAGTACCAGCTGTGGGAGCAGCTCGGCGAGGTCGCACCGACCCACGTCGTCACGCTCGACGGCGTGCCCCTGACCAGCGTCTACGTCGACCCGCGCGCCCGACGTTAGTAGTCGCGCGCGCCCAGCAGCGCGACGGTGTGTTCACCGAGCCGCGGCGCCGGGCCCAGCCGACGATGCGTCAACGAGACCGGCGCGCCGGAGAGGACCCCGGCGGTGCGGAACGCCAGCTGCGGATCCGCGAGGGCGTCGGCGATCCGCAGCACCGGTGCCACCGGCACCTGCTCGCGATCGAAATGCGCGAGCCAGTGCGCCAGCGACTCGCGACGTACCGCCCGCGCCACCATGGCCCGCAGCGCGGCCGCACCGACGAAGCGCAACGGCAGCGGCACCGCGGCAACCGCCGGCAACGCGAGCCCGCGGCACAGCGCGCGCCAGAACTTGTCCTCGTCGACGATCGCGATCGACAGCCAGCGATCGTCGCGGGTGCGGAACAGGCCGTAGTGCGGCAGCGCGTAGAGCCGCAGCCGCGCGAGCCGGCGGTAGATCGCCGTGCGTCGCAGGCCGCGGCCGAACGCGTCGACCCGCGCCGCCGCGCCGGGGCCCTCGAGCCACCGCGAGAGCCGTCCGGCGGCCGCGCCCGCGAGCCCCGCCGCGCCCGCACGTGGCCCGACCACACGCGAGAGCGTCTCGGAGAGCCGGGTGTCCCGGGGCGTGAGTCCGTCGGCCCACGCGTGCGACCACGCCAGCAGCGTGTCGACCATCGCGACGTCGAGCGTGGCGCCCACGCCATGACGCTCGCGTGCGAACAATGCCGCGAGGATCGCCGAGACCGCGGTCGCCGCGGCCGACAGGTCGGCGATCGGGAGCGCAGCCCCGAGCGGGTGCTGTTCGCGATCGCGGCTGAGATCGCAGACCCCCGTCAGTGCCTGGAAGTTGAGGTCGTGCCCCGGGTGCGTGGCGTGGGGGCCCGACTGCCCGTAGCCGCTGATCGAGCAGTACACCAGCCGCGGATGCCGCGCGCGGACCTGCGCCGCGTCGCAGCCGAGCCGCGTCATCACGCCCGGTCGAAAGCCCTCGACGACCACATCGACCTCGCCGAGCAGTCCGTGCAGTCGCGCGACCTCGTCGTCGCGCTTGAGGTCGAGCATGACGCTGCGCTTGCCGGCGTTGACGATCTCGAACAGCTCCGGGGTCAGCCGCGCGGTGTCACCGGCGGGCGGCTCCACCTTGATCACCTCGGCCCCGAGCGACGCCAGCACCAGCGTGGCCCACGGGCCGGGCAGGTTCTGGGTGAAGTCGAGCACGCGAATGCCGTCGAGCGCGGGACGAGCGTCCATCGGGCGACTCTATCAGCTCGATCATGCTGGCCTCGCACTGTCGAACACCGGTGCGTCGGCGAGTTCTTCGAGCGCGATCACCCGCATGCGCTCGCCACAGCGCGTGCACTCGGGCTCCGCGAGCACCGAGCCCGCACGTGCGCGACGGGTCCGCATCGGCGCGGGCCCGGGCTCGCGCACCAGTGCGAGCTGCAGCGGCTTACCGCGCCACTTCGCCGCCGCCCCCGGGGCCAACGCACCGTGGTACGAGACGCGATGGATCGCCCGTCCCGGCGTGAGCGCGACCAGGCGGCGCGCGAGCTCCTCGGGCGCGAACTCGACGTGGGTGGTGCCGTCGGCGAAGGCGTGCGGCAGCCGCTGCAGAATGCCGCGCGGCCCCGGTGACAGCGATTGCAGCGACACTGGGGCCCGCACGAGGTATCGCGCCAGCGTTGCGAGTGCGGTGCGGGACTCACCTTCGATGCGACGCATCGCGTGCACGCCGAAGCCGTCGCGCCGCGCACCGACCCCGACCTTGCGCGGCGTCGCCGGCCCCACCGACTCGATCCGCACCCGCCGCACCGCGGTGGTCGCGACCGGCCCAAGCTCGGCCCACTGCGCCAGCATGAGCCGCCACAGCTCGCGGTCCTCGGGGCTGCCGCGCCGCCGCCATCGCGCGAGCAGTCGCTCGCGCACGGCGCGGGTGAGCTCCACCAGCTCCTGTGCGGTCGGCTCGTCGACCAGCGGCATGAACGTCGGCGGGCCGCGACCGTCGACGACATAGCCGCCGTCGAGCACGAGCGCGTGGACATGCACGTCGAACACCAGCGCCCGCGCGGCGCGGTGGACCAGCGATGCACCACCGCACTCGACACCCCCCGGGTGCTGCGCGCCGACGCGCCTGCGCACGAACTCGAACACCAGCGCGATGAACTCGCGGCACAGCGCCGCGACGAAGCGCTGATCGACCGCCGAGGCCAGCTGCAGGGCGCCGGGCAGCGACAGTACCCAGTGACGCACCGGCACCCGCGGGATCGCCCGCAGCAGCGCCGAAGCGGCCCGCTCGGCGTGCTCGCACGAGCGCTCGCAGTGCCCCTCGCAGCGGAACTGCAGCGATGCCTCGAGCCCACAGCCGACGCAGCGCAACGTCGCGCGACCCGCACACGGCGCCCGCTCGCCGCGCCAGTGTCGCGCGAGTTCCTCTGGCCGCGCGACACCAGCCCGCGTCAACGTGCCCGAGTCGACCCCCAACAGCTCGAGCTGCTCGAGGACTCGGCTGGAATCGCTGCGCGTCGGAGGCCCGTCCATGGCGGCGTCGCAGTGCGACGGTCGTGCCAACATCACCGCCGGCGAAGCATCGCGTGGACGAGCTGCTTTCCCCGCAACGGCCGGCCCACTGCGGCCAACTGCGGCCGCGAGTGGCCACCGCTGGCCACGCCCGAGCGCAGAGCCTGCGCGTCGCGATCGACGTGCTCGCGGGTTGTCGCGTCGGCGCCCGTCCCTAGCTTGCGAGCGCGAGGGGGCGAGTCCGTGAACAACGAGCCACACATCGCCTTCGAGCAGGTCGTGCTCGAACGATCGCATCAGCGACCCGTGATCGTACTGTTCGGCGCGACATGGTTCAGCCCGTGTCGGGTGCTCACGACGACGCTCGAGTCGCTACACCGCGAACGCCCCACGCTGTTCGAGCTGGTGCTGGTCGACACCGAGCACGAGTTCGTGCTCGCCGAGCGGCTCGGCATCCGCGGCATCCCGCGCTTGCAGTTGTTCGTGGACGGCGTGATGACGGCCGAGCTCCAGGGCTTCCGCGCTGCCGTCGACGTCCGCGAGTTCCTCGACCTCCACCTCCGGGGGCGCTAGTACCGGCTGCACGCCGGCCATGACAATCCCGCAAGCTCGGCCTACGATCGCAAGGGCGACGTGGCCGTCATCCTCGATCTCGAGCTCCCGCTGGTGGTGCGCACCCACGCCTCGGGCACGGTCTACGCGTTCGCGCTCGGGGCCCCCGATCTGGTCTGCCGTGCGGGCACCCGAGAGGAAGCCATCACCACGCAGACCCTCTTCCTGCGCGAGCACCTCGCGCGCGTCGATGCCGAGGCGATCGCGGGCTTCGCGTTCCCACCCACCACCACCCTGCTCGAAATCCCGGTGGCGCTGCGGCGCGAAGACCTGCCGCCGCGCTTCGACAGCGACGGCGATCTCGCGATCCCCTGCGTCTGCGTGCCCGACGGCACCGCGACCTGGGTGCACGTGCTGCCGCTCGGCGAGGTGATCTACGTCGCGCCCGGCGAGTCGACGAGCGCGCGCGTCGTCGAGGAGGTCGAGCGCCGCGTGGCGGCACGCGAGCTCGACGACGCGGGCTTCCGGCGGCTGTTGCCGGTCCGCTCGCAGCAGCTGGTCTTCGTGCCGCTGCAGGTCGAGCGGCCCGAGATCGGCGATGCGGGACGTCGCGCTGCCGCACGGCGCGACCGCGCCGGCCGGCACGAGCGCAACGTCGCGCAGGAGCTGCTGCGCACCATCGGCGACGATCGGTTGGCCGCGATCGAGCGCGGGCTCCCGCCAGTGGTCGGTCGCGAGCCCGAGATCCAGCGGCTCGTCGCACTGCTCGCGGGTGAGGAGCGCACCTGCGTGGTGCTGGTCGGACCACCGCAGGTGGGCAAGACGGCCGTGCTCGACGCAATGCTGCTGCAGCACGCCGAACGGTTCCGCAATGGCCGCTGCATCGCCAGCTCCGGCGCCGCCCTGGTCGCCGGTCAGTCGGGCTTCGGCGAGCTCTCGCAGCGGGTGCAGCAGGTCATGCGCGCCGCCGAACGGCTCGACGCAGTCCTCTACTTCGACAACCTCGCCGACCTCTTCGCGGGCAAGAGCGGTGGCGTCGAGGACCTGGCGGCGAACATGCGCTCGGCGATCGTCGAGGGTCGGGTGCGCATCATCGGAGAGTGCACCGCCTCGGCGCTGGAGCAGTTCGAGAAGCAGCACGGACCGATCCTGTCGTGCTTCCACCGCGTCGACATCGCGCCGCTGTCGGCCGCGCGCAGCCACGACGCCGTGCTCGCGCACGATCGCTTCGTGGCCGGGCGCGAACCAACGCACGCGCACTTCGACGAGGCTGCGATCGCACCGCTGGTCGAGCTGTGCGAGCGCTACCTGCCGGAGCGTGCGTTGCCCGGCAGCGCGGTGCGCCTGTGGGCGGAGCTGCGCGCGATCCACCAGCACGACATCGACGACGACGGCACGCCGCACCGCATCGGCACGCACGACGTGCACCGGGCCTTCAGCCTGCGCACGGGAATCCCGATGTTTCTGCTGCGCGACGACGAACGCATGCGCCGCGACGCGCTCGCCGCGGAGTTTCGTCGCCGCGTGATCGGGCAGCCCGAGGCGATCGAGCGCGTCATCGATACGCTCTGCACGATCAAGGCCCGCCTGCAGCCGCCCGGCAAGCCGTTGGCGAACTTCCTCTTCGTCGGCCCCACCGGCGTCGGCAAGACCGAGGTCGCCAAGACGCTCGCGCGGATCCTCTTTGGCGCCGAGGGTCGGATGGTGCGTTTCGACATGAGCGAGTATGCCGATCCGTGGGCGGCCGAGCGGCTCATCCGTGGCACCACCCGAGAGGACGGCGAGCTCACGCGGCGGGTCCGACAGCAGCCCTTCTGCGTGCTGCTGCTCGACGAGATCGAGAAGGCCCATCGCGCGGTGTTCGATCTGCTGCTGCAGGTGCTCGGCGAGGGACGACTCACCGACGCGCGCGGGCAGACCACCCACTTCGCGAACACCATCGTCATCATGACGAGCAACCTCGGCGCCAGCCATCGCCCGCACGGCGACGGCCCCGGCTTCGGCGCGGCGGTGGCCCCCCGCGGTGAGGCCGAGCGCGCCTACTACCTCGCGCAGATCGATCGCCACTTCCGTCCCGAGTTCGTCAATCGCATCGACGCCGTGATCCCGTTCGCATCGCTCGATGCCCGCGAGATCGCCGAGGTGGCGCGGGTGTCGCTGCAGCGCATCCGCGAGCGACGCGGGCTCACCCAGCGTGACATCGATCTGGTCGTGACCGAGCCGGCTCTGGCCCGGCTCGCGCAGGACGGCTACTCGCCGACCTACGGCGCGCGGGCCCTGCGTCGCCACTTGGAGGATCACCTGGTCGCGCCGCTGGCCCGCGTGCTCTCGCTCGCGGGTGCGGAGGCCGACGGCGCACGCGTGGTGATCGCCGCTGACGATCTCGAGGCCGCGCTCGCTGGCGTTGCGGCGCAGCACATCGAGCCGGCACCGCCGCTGCAGGTCGCGTGGATCCGTGGGCCTGGCCGTGGCGGCGCCGCGGCCAACCCCGCATCACGCGGTCTCGATCGCATCGCGCGTCTGCGACGCAGCGCAGCGGCTGCACTGCGGATCTCGCGGATCGAGGATCTGCAGCAACGCATGGCGTACCTCACCGCCGAGCTGGCCAGTGCGAGCCGCCACGACGCGACGACGGTGGCGGCGCTGCGCGAGCACGAGCGCGCGCGTGTGGTGCTGTCCCGGCTCGGCGACGCGGTCGCGACCCTCGAGACCATCGAGGACCTCGCGCTGGCCGCCGAAGCCGAGCGCGAGCCGCTGCAGGAGCTGGTCGTCGAGGCCGAGCAAGCGCACGCGCGCTTCGAGGTCGAGTTCGTCCATGCGATGTTCGAGGGTGAGCGCCGCGACGCGATCACCTTGGTGGGCGCGGCGCTCGACGACCTCGAGGCGCTGGCGCTCTGGCTGCGCTGCCTCGACGCATGGAGCACCGCGCGGGGATGGACGGTCACGCTCCACCGCGCCGGCGAGCACGCGCCCCCGTGGCCGCCGCTGCCGTGGGGCCCGCCCCACACCCTCGCCGAGGCCCGGCACGAGCTCGACGACCCACGCACCGCCGCCGGCTGGCGCGGCGTGTTGGTGCGCGTGCGCGGCGAGTTCGCCGGCAACCTGCTCGAACTCGAGGCGGGCCTGCATCGGGTGTGGCCGGCCGAAGGTCTCGGCGCCTCGCACTTCGAGCTGCGCGCGCTGACCTGGCGCGCCGAGCTGGGCATGCCGGAGCTCGGCGCCGAGCACTTCGCCCCGCTGCCGTACAAGACCAACGAGCAGCCCCATCGCCGGGCCGCGCTGCGCGATCGCTTCGCCGACGGCGTGCTCGAGCTGTCGCAGCTCGGGCTCACGACGGCGCCTGGCGTCGATCTCGAGGACCCCGCGACCGTGCCCCGGCTGTGGTTCGGCGAGTTCATCCGCCGCGTGCGCGAAGGCCTCGATCTACAACCCGAGCTCCCCGAGTGATTCACCCGAGCCCCACCGTGCGCCCTCGACTCGAATGGTAGACACCCGTTCATCGCTGCGCGGCCTGTGTGATCTGCGGGTCACGGTGTTCGAGCGCCGACAGGGCGCCACGCTGTACTGGCACACGCTCGGCCTGGGCGAGCTCGACCGCTTCGAGCGGGGCCCGAGCGCGCTGAAGCTGCAACAACGCATCGTCCAGCACCTGCGACGCGCGATCGCCAAGCTGTGGCCGGCACAGCTCGAGGCGCTCGAGTTCGTGCCCGGCCGCACGCTGCACGGCGTCGAGCTCGACATGTTGCTGGGTGAGCCGCGCCGACGCGTGCGCGGCAGGTTCTCACTCGTGCTCGAGCCACGCGATCGCGGGGGCACCGACGACGCGCCGCTGTGGATCGCCTACCACCCGCTGCGCCCGCACGAGTGGTTCCCGCACGCGCCGGAGCGAACGCTCGCCGACGAGGCCAGCAGCTACTTCCGCCAGCGCTGGTCGTCGCTCGACCCACTGGCGATCGAGCAGCTGCGCGCCAGCCCCCGCGAGACCCTGCGTCTGTTCAGCTTCACCGCCACCAGCCGCGGGCTGCTCGAGCTGGTCGACGATCGGCCGGGCGCAGAGGACCGCCCTGCGCTGGGCGCCAACCCGCGCCAGCGCGGCGCGGCGCTGCTGGCCGAGCTCGGCCGCAACGAGACCGAGCTCATCGCCGAAGGCGACGCGCCGCTCGGCGCCGAGCGTTCGCCGTGGACGCAGCAGCTGCGCCAGCTGCTGTGCGGCGACCAGCGCAGCTCGGTGCTGCTGGTGGGGCCCAGTGGTTGCGGCAAGAGCACGCTGTTGCGCCGCGCGATCCATGATCGCCTCGAGGCCGACGGCTGGGCGGTGCACCGCAACCTCGATCAGGTCCACGCGGTGTGGTCGATCCGTGGCAGCCGCCTGATCGCGGGGATGTCGTACCTCGGCCAGTGGGAGCAGCGTTGCGTCGACCTGCTCGAAGCGTGCCGCACCGAGCGCGCGCTGCTGTGGATCGAAGACCTGCACGCGTGGGGCCGCATCGGCGAGAGTCGCGAGGCCGACCGCAACCTCGCCACCTTCTTCCGCGGGCCGATCGCGCGCGGCGAGCTGACGGTGCTGGCCGAGTGCACCGCCGAGCAGCTGCAGCTGCTCCAAGACGACGCGCCCGAGCTCGCGGCCGCGCTGACGACACTTTGGGTCGATGCCACCGACGCCCGCGAGACCGCACGCCTGGTCCACCACAGCGCGCGACGGCTCGAGGTCGACCACGGCGTGGGGTTCGACGCCGCGGCGTTCCGCACGATCGCCGATCTCGGCGGTGCGCTGTCGCCGAGCACGGCCGAGCCCGGCAAGTCGATCGAGCTGCTGCACGCACTCGCGCGAGGCGAGTACGGCTTCTCGCTCGAGCTCGAC